>CAVRVR010000001.1:0-71526 GCA_963724595.1 uncultured Alphaproteobacteria bacterium
AGTTCCAATGTCACCAACGACGGTTGGCGTCACAATATTTATGACGGAAGCACGTCGGGGCTTACGCAATATGAACTTTAAATGACACGCGTCTGACGCGTTGAGCGGCCAAAAGCAGTATCGCTATCGGCGGCGCCAGCACCCGACAATTGAGATTGCGCACCGTCGCCATCTAAAGCCCTGAGCCGTTTGCCGCCATTGTACCGGCGACGCCCCTAAGTGAGGACATGAGTTCGTCGACACGGGCAGACCGCACACATTGGTGAGGCAATCGTTCCCGGCATTTCCGCTTCTGGCCCCAAGCTGTCGTCGGCTAACAGGTGCTGAGCTGACCTCGGAATTTGCGGCTCTGAGGTCAGCTGTTGACCCAAAGCAGAGGTGCTTGGCGGGCTGAGGTTATCAGACATAAAAGCTTCACGTTGGCGGCCTACGTTCCTGCCTTATACTTGACCCACGCATATTGCGACGCGTCGCTCAGGTCGCGCGTCATTTTCCATGCCAAATCTGCCTTTATGGCCGGGCGCGGACGCTGAGAAGATCAGCGAAATGGTGGCGTCGGAGCGAAGCTACGCTCGACTTTCTGAAGCTTTACGTCGGCTCGAAACAGAACTCGAGGACGTAGCCCCTCGTTCGGCGCGCTTGCAGCAATATGCGGCGAGGCCCCGACAAGCATCACACGTGCTTCACCGGCATGCTCAGTCGACGATGGATGGATTTGCATTCGTCGATGGAGAACGCGTTGAGCAACCGGACCCACGACTGTTGACCGCCTTTTACCCAGATCCGAGCCAGTGCGTGGCGTCTCGTTACTGTTGGGCGCTCCTTGGTGCGGGAGGGGGCATGATTTCGCTGCGGATCATTGTCCAGGCTACGGGCCGCGAGTTCGAGGCGTTCCTTGCCCACCAGGCTGAGGAGCATCACCCGTCGCACGGTGACAACAACAGGGTCGCATTGATCGCAGCCGAGGCGCGCCATGCCAGACGCGCGGACCGCCTCGCGTATCAACTTGCAACGCTCAATCGACTGAAGATGGTACAGCGCCATGTCAGCAGATCTTCACCGATAACCAGGTCGCTGGAGAGTGAAATTGTGCAGGCGTCATGCGACGCCGAAGGAGCAGCCGATATCCTGAGACAGATCCGACGCACGCGACGTTCAACGCGCTGACGCGAACGACTTCAGCTCGCTGCCGGTGAGTGCTGTCGTTGGTGAGAGAATTCCCCCTGCCTCACTTCACGGAAGGGCATGACGCCGGTGCCAATAAGGCCAAATCACACGGCGTCACGGGCCGACTTTCGCGCCCGTGGTTTGTCGTTGTCGGCTTTACTGGTTCTGACGGTTCCGTCTTGCAATTGAAGCCCCTCGACGACATACGCCGCCAGCTCAGTGGGACAGCGCGCGTGCTGCGCGACGCGGAGATGGTACCGTCTGAGATACGTCCGCGCTGTGGCAGGATCCGGGGCGCCCACGAAGTAGCGACAGTTCTCCCAATAGAACTCCCACCCCTTACTCACCGCAGCACCCCCGTGCTTTTGCGCTGAGTTTAACACGAAATAGGCATTTCGCGGATTGGTCAGCCCAGAGAATATTCTGGGAAGGAATTGACCTCCTGGTGTTGTGCGTCAACGGTCACATTCTGGCGGAGTTACAAGTTACTCGTCGGCGAGCAGGCCATGTACGAACAGTGGCATCAAGCTAGGGCGCACATCTCGTATGCGCCGGTCCCAGTCTCTCGCCTGACACGGACGTCGGGCGCGCGCGCCGAACGCTAGCTGAGGACCTGAAGTAGCCGTCAATGTTCCGGCTCGAGATCAAGAAACGTCGTTCCGGAAATTGCTTGTGACAGCGGGACGTGTAAGCGTCGCGCATGCTTGAACCGTTCCTACCATTGATAGTCTTGATCGCACTTCTGCTGGCTTGGAGAAGTTCCGTTTCTCGGAATTCCAATGAGGCTGAGCGCGGTGCGGAAAGGCTTGAAGTGTTTGATTTAGAGATTGTTCCAGTCAATCAGTTTCCGCAATTTGAATGATGGGCCATTACGGCGGCCTGGAACATCGCCATCATCCTACTATAGATCGGCACATCCAAGTGACGTTTGACATATCGAACATCGTCGCAGATCTCATCTGGGAGTCGACGCATGGCGAAAAAAGATAAAACCAAGGCAAAGAAAACTAAGGTCGAGAAAACCAAGACCAAGAAAAGACCAAAGGCGAAGGCCGTTCCGGCCGGCTTCCACACGGCGACGCCTTACTTGTTCGTCCAAGGCGCTGCCGACGCCATCGAATTCTACAAGTCCGCCTTTAAAGCCAAGGAGATCATGCGCATGACGGCGCCCGGCGGCAGGGTGGGACACGCGCAAATCAAGATCGGAGACTCCCACATCATGATCTCCGGATCAAGTCTCCCGACATGGGCGCGGTTGGACCAAAAAGTCTCGGCGGCTCGCCCGTGATGCTCTACCTTTATGTGAAGGACGTGGACGCGGTGGTGGCTCAAGCCGTTGCCGCAGGCGCGAAGCTCTTACACCCGGTGAAAGATCAGTTTTATGGCGATCGATCGGGCGGCCTTGTAGATCCTTTCGGTCACCTTTGGCATGTCGCCACACATAAGGAGGACGTGCCGCCTAGGGAGCTGCGAAAACGGGCTGAAGTGGCGATGGGCGGTCAGGGTCAAAAGTAATCGTCCGCTAGGAAGCTTATTCGGCTGTGGTCACATGAGGTATGCGCATGGCCTCGGACAAAAGCTGGATGAAGGACGCGTCCTGGCCGCGGAGATACTGGCTCTGTCTCCCCAAAGACGTTTCACGCATGTTCTATACCAAGATGAAGCGGCGGCAGCTTGGCCGCATCGTGCGCCTGCTCGACCGCATGTTGGCGCAGGGCGGCGATGATCGACGACTGGCATCAACCGCGCTCGGACGTCTTGGTTTCCCGGTCGAGCAGCGCTGATGTGCGCTACCCACTTCAAGCGCGCAGAGCGCTTTCGTGATCAAGCTGGTGCGTGCCGAGCGCGTCAGTCGTCGCCTAGACCTTGAGGTATGCTCAAAGGCGGCCGCCGCGCCGCCTTTGATTGCTATGGGCAACAATTTTGAGCCTCGGGTCGGATCGAGGCGCCCTCACCTCCAGCCAGATTTTGCCGAAATCTGATTGTACTGAGTTGCATGGATCACTCCTCTGCTAAAGAGGGCGTGATGACCTTTTGGATGCTCTTGTTGGTCATCGTTGGCCCGTCTCTGATCGGGCTTGGGATTTAGGCGTCGCTGGAGAGGTGAGGCCGTACGCTTCACCAGTAGGCTCGCCGGGGGCGTCGCCTTGACTTACAGCCACATCCCAAACCGCCGCATAGCCTCCACCGACCACTGCTGGTCGTTCTTCTCATAGTGGTCGACGAGGCGATTGTAGGTGCGCCAGTGCATGCCCTTAGGCTTGGGCGGCAGGTCATTGACGTCCTGCTCGGGATCAAGGCGCCGAACGATCTTGAAATGGCGCGGGTGGCGCGATCGGCACGCGTTTCGGCTTGGGAACTATAGCCGAGGCGATAGCAGCGCCGGCACCGAAACCGGCTGTCGCCATAGAGGATACGGCATGCACTGGCGCACTTGAGGCCACAGAACCATCGGCGCCGACGCCGAATTGGGTGGCGTCCACATTACGCCACCAGCTCGTCGACGTCGTACCACTCCCCATCGCCATTGTGGGTGCGGTAGAAAAGCTGGAGACCGTCGGCGCGGGTTTGCAGGGCGGTACCGCCGAGCGGCTCGTTGCCGTAGGACCAGCTGATCCTTGCAGGAAATCCGGCTCAAGTAGCCCTTGCGACGAAGATGAACCAGGTCGAACCGCTTCATCTGTTCGGTCTTCGCTCTACTGCCCGGCCGTCCAGAACCAAACCCACCCACGTACGCCCTCCAATATTTTTTCCGAAATCATTTGGCTAACGCGTAGGCGCCTACTTGAAACTCAACGATTTCTAGCGGATCGAAATTGTACGCGGGGCTGGGTTTGACCGGGCCGTCAACGCCCACACTCAGTTCCCCTGCAAACCCGTTACACACGTTACAACCGCTGACATTTCCTGTTTTTGCGCGGTATCGACGGTCGGTAACGGATTGCCGGCCTTGCACGGAGACTGCCTCATCGTTCGTCTCTCGCAACGTCTGTAACGGATGTAACGGTTTTGATGGCAGGCGGAAGGTAGCGCCTCCATGCATCGCCGAAATCCTCGCGTACGTAGCCTCGGACCACGTCACCGCCGATGCGCAAGAGCTTGGGCTTGATGCCGTAAGGGTGGAGGAGTTCTGAGAGCACAAGGTTTGTGAGCGGCTTGCCTCGGAGATCCCCCCACGGTGCATCATCGAGAGCATGCAGTTCAGTTAGGATGTCCTCGGTCCACATCTTGACCGCATCACCAAACGCAGTGCGAACGTCGGACAGCAGCCGCACACCGAGGCTCGGGCTGCCCGCCTTTCCTTCTGTTACAAACGCTACTGCCGCGTCGCGCGCTCGCGTAGGCCAAGCTCCTCCCGCGATGTCGGCAACGGCAAGAAAAGCCTCCCAGACGTCTGCGTCGCGATCGTTTACTCCGGTGGCATAACGGGCCAACTATCGATGACTGCGCCCAGCGCTTCCTCAGCCCATACGGCTAGTCGATCGCGCAGGCCTTCGGCTTCTGGCGCATGGATCCGGCGTCGCCAGGACTTCGACCTTTTCGTCCGGCGCGCGTCGACGCATTCTGACGGTCACCGAGCGTGAGAGGATGGTGTCAGGTAGGCCGCCAAGCCCGGCCAATGCCACAGCGCAATAGGCTGGTATTTCTTCTGTCGTGACCGTGTTGCCCTTCACGACGCAGCGTCCGGCGACCGCTCCCTTACGGTGGCCGGCATTTAACAGGCCCCTGATTTCCTCGTTATCTTTGGCCTTGGGGCCGAACACGGTGTCGATCTCGTCGAACAAGATCGTTGGACAGCCGTCCTCGTCCGCTACTTTTCGAAATAGGTAGGCCGGTGTCACGTTGACGGCTTCAACAGGTCTCGGCACCAGCGGCTCCGTGACTTCGAGCGCGCGCGTCTTTCCGGAAGCCGGCTCGGGCGACAGGAATGCTAGGCGGGGTGTACTCTCGAAAGCATCGATCGCATGTGTGTGCGCAATCCAGAGAACGTGAGCGACCCTGGCGTGCTCCGATGGGTAAGCCACGAAGCGTCCGAGAAAGACGTAAATCTCTTCCAACAGCGCGGCGGCGTCCGTCTGAACGGTTGCGGGCGGCTGTCGCTCTACCAGCTTTGCGTGCGCTCGCATGCGCCATGCTTCGCCCTCGAGCCGTTTACGCGCGCGCGCAATTTCGTCATCGATTGTCTCTGGCATGAGGCCCCCCATCTCGGCGCGCACCTCGTCGTCGCGGAGTTCGTGATCCATCATTTCAGCAATGAGGATGGCCAAGCCGGCGTCTGCGTGCATGGCTTGTCGATTTGCGTCATGCCGTCCCCCTCGCGAGTAGTTCACGAAACCGGCGCAAGCGTTGTTGGCGTTCGAGAATGAGCAGCAACAGTTGGTCACTGCGCCCATAGAGCAGGTCAAATTCGCGCATGTCCGCGGCCTGTTCTTCTTCAAGCGCGTCCACACGGATGCTCAATGCGCGCCGTAGCGACTCCGAGAGGTGACGCCGTCGGTTCGTACGAACGTCACGGCAAGGAGCGTTCAACATATGTGCCATCATCCTATTGGTCGTTGATGGCGGCGTCGGCCTTGAAGAAGGCCGACCAACACGCTATACGAGCCCCATCATCATTGAATGGATTTCGCCGTTGGACCGTGAATCCAAGCGGCGAATTTTTTTGCTCTAGGCGACGCGTTTGAGTTCTGCGCTTTTTGGAATTGGGTAGCACCGACGACGCCGCATCCGGCCAGTGGGTGTCATCACCCACACGTACGGCTTGCGGCCACCTGTGCAGATGAGATCCAGGTGTCTGGCAACTGGGTTCCATGGCCGAGCAGCCCAGCCCGCGTCGTTAATCGCCTCTGCATAGAACTCCTGCATGCCCTCGCGGAATAGCGTCACTCTGCTGGTATCGATATTTGCACGGATCCAGTTGACCAGCAGGTCGGCGTGGTCCGCCGGCGAATGGTGCTCAAGCCAGTCCTGACATCGGCGCTGAACTGACTCCGAACCGATGGGTAGGGACGGCCCACAGGTTTGCATCGAACTCCGATCCAGTCTTCAAATGCGTCAGAAACCTATCGGCGAGGTGGGCTAGCATACGTCCCCCTTGGCCTGTCTTCGACCGTCGATGAACGACTGCAAGTCGGAAAGTCGTATACCGATCCGGCGCGGAGATAGCTTCAGTATCTTCAACTCTCTGCGCGCGCCGCAGCGTTTCAGGGTATCGACACTAACGCCGGTGATAGCGCTGGCTTCCGGCAGCGAGACCACGCGGTCCGTTGCGATCGGGTAATTCGAAGCGAGCACCAGATTGGTCATGTCCGCCCTCTCGTAATGCGAAGCACTAGAGGGCATGATGCGTGTGCAGCATCGATGCTGCCAAAGGTAGTTTAGTGATGGACATAATTACCGGGAATGCGCATTCCTTCCGCCCGTTTCCGGGCGGTTCAGAAAGCAGGGTGTCCACCGGCGTTAGCAGGACGTCGAGATGTCATCCGTGAAACAATCGGCGGATGGCATCTGAGTTCGAATGGCTAGGCGACAGCAGATCCCGCTCCGCCCACCGGCCACAGCCTACAATGACCGCCAGCGTTCCGCGGCGGCGAGCTGCGGAACGCGAGAAAGAGCTAAGTCTGAAATGATTGGTCGGAGCGAGAGGATTTGAACCTCCGACCCCCAGTCCCCCAGACTGGTGCGCTAACCAGGCTGCGCTACGCTCCGAAGCGCCCCTTTTGCCCCGCGCGATCATGCGGGTCAACGGTAAAGCCGCAGCCGCGTCAGCCGGTCAGCTTTTCCAGGCCCTCGACGCTCGTCGGCAGCCAGGCGACGTTGGACGTTGGCGGCGCTCCGGCGAACACGGCGGCGGCGTAAACGCCCTCACCGAGTTGCAGGTCGCGAACAGTCGGCGCCGGGCTCGCGCCCAACATCGCGTCGGCGAGAGCGCGCGCGCTTTGTTGGGCGCCACGATCAGCTGCGCTCGCGCCGAGAATGCCGAGGCGCGTCAGCAGCCGGCCGATACCGCAGCCTTCCGCCTTGGCGAAGGCTTCGAGCCGCACCCACGCTTGCAGGAAGCGCGCTTCGCCTTCGTCAGGCAGCGGCGCTGCACTCAACGCAGCGCCGGCCTCCTCAATGCGCGCACGCCGCGCTTCACCGAGGCGCACGCGCCGCGTGAGTTCGACGTCGACGCCGATGCTACCTAAAGGAGCGAGCCCAATCAGCGCCACCCCGGGCGCGTGCGACAGGCTGAACGCGAGTGGTGCACCATTAAGATGCGGCTTGCCACGTTCCGCTCGGTAGAACGTGGCGCCGCGCCACCGCACGCCCGCGGCACGCTCGATCAGAAGGCGCAGTGCGGTGTGCGTCGCCAGCCACTCGTCGCGCACGCTCGCATCGGAGAAGCCCGCGGCACGCGCGCGATCGGCGGAACAAAGTCGCGGCGTGCGCTGCTCGATCGTCTGCAGCGGGGCGGTGGCCGCGGCGAGGTCGACGCCCCAAATCTCGGAGGTTTGAATACCGCTCACGCGCGCGCGGATCGCCGCGCCTTTGGCGGGGAACGGCGCGGAGTTGTCTCTGGGGGCTTGCCGAGCAGGATGCCGCGACAGGCTTCGAGCTCGGCAATGGCGGCGAGCAGGCGCTCGCGCACTTCGGCCTTGGTCGGCACGCCGCGCGCGGCAGGCGCCGGTTTCTTCTCGGCACGTCCAGAACGCTTACCGGCCGGCAGCAGCGGCGCGGCTGCAACCGGCGCGGCAGGCTCGGCGGCATCCGACCCGTAGCGCTTCACCGTGTCGACGCCCTGCTCGCGCAAGATCTTCTGCACGCCCTTGATGGTGTAGCCTTCGGCGTGCAGCAGGTGGCAGATGCCGCGCAACAGCGCCATGTCCTCAGGCCGGTAGTAACGGCGGCCGCCGCCACGCTTCATCGGCCGGATTTGCGGAAACCGGCCCTCCCAGAAGCGCAGCACGTGCTTGGGGACCTCGAGCTCTTCGGCGACTTCGCTGATGGTGCGAAAGGCCTCTGCGGTCTTGGTCAATTACGCCTCCGCCGGCTGCGGCCCGAACCGCCGCCGGGCGGCGCCTACTCGGCGGCCTTGCGGCGGATGAGACCTTGGTTAATGCGTTCCTTCATAATGTTGCTCGGGCGAAAGACCAAGACCCGGCGCGGCGTGATCGGTACTTCGTCCCCGGTTTTGGGATTGCGGCCCATGCGCTCGCCCTTCTGGCGGATGCCAAACGAGCCGAACGAAGACAGCTTTACCGAATCCCCTCGCGCCAAGCTTGCCGAGATCTCCCCGAGCACTAGTTCGACCAAATCCTGGCTCTCATTGCGCGGCAATCCAACCTTCCGAACCACCGCTTCGGCAAGGTCTGCACGCGTTAACGTCTTGCCTCCCATGGCATTTTGCCTCCCGCTCTTCTCACCTTTTTCGGGATGCTACTGGGGGCAAAGGCGATCGTCAATCGAGACCGCATTTCAACTAGCTGAAATCAAAGAAAGAAACATGCCGCGTTGCGGAAAATGCACCGTATACGTCACCAGCGCGCGAGCACCGCACCCCAGGTGAAGCCACCTCCCATCGCCTCCATGAGCACAAGCGAACCTTCCTTAACGCGATGCTGTTCGAAGGCATGGTTAAGCGCCAGCGGGATGGAAGCGGCCGACGTGTTGCCGTGCTTGTCGAGCGTGACGACGATTTTCTCGGCCGGCACGCCGAGCTTCTTCAACACGCCGTCGAGAATGCGCTGGTTGGCCTGATGCGGCACGTAGAGGTCGATCTCGTCGGGTGCGTAACCCGTCATCACCAGCGTCTCCTCGATCACGCCAGTGATCTTCTGCACGGCGTGACGGAAAACTTCGCGCCCGTTCATGCGCAAATAGCCGACGGTCTTTGTCGAGCCGGGGCCGCCATCGACGTAGAGCAGATCCTCGATAGCGCCCGTCGGAGCGGATACGCGTTGCTAGGATGCCGCGGTCTTCACGCGTACCATGCTGCGGCTGCGACTCGAGTACCACAGCGCCGGCGCCATCGCCGAACAGCACGCAGGTGGAGCGATCCTCCCAGTCGAGGATGCGCGAGAACGTTTCCGCACCGATGACGACGGCGCGCTTGAACTGCCCGGCCTTGATGAAATTATCGGCAATAGTGAGTGCGTAGACGAAGCCCGAGCACACGGCCTGCACGTCGAAGGCCGCACCCTTGGTGACGCCGAGGCCCTGCTGGATCTTCACCGCCGTCGCCGGAAAGGTGCGGTCGGGCGTTGCCGTCGCGCAGATGACGAGATCGATGTCGACAGGATCGATAGCGGCGCGTACGAGCGCCTGCTTGGCGGCGGCGATGCCAAGATCGGACGTGAGTTCGTCGTCGCCGGCGATGTGCCGCTGACGAATGCCGGTGCGCTCGACGATCCACTCGTCGCTGGTATCGACGATCTTCGCCAAGTCGGCATTGGTCATGACGCGCTTGGGCAGGTGGGCGCCGACACCGCGGATCACTGAACGAAGAACTGCCACTGAGCTGCCTTGCTTCTTATGGTTGACCCAGTTTCAACGGGGATCGGGCTTTCGAGGATCCGCCCAACGGCGGCTGGCCGGGCTTGGAGTGCCGACCCGCAGCCTCAGCCCTCGGCGATCGCCTCGAGCTTGTGGTGGAACGCCGCCAGGTCGGCGGCAAGCCGCGGAATGAGCCGGCTCTGGGCCATCTCGTACGCGAGATCGACGGCGCTGGCAAAGCCCAGGGCATCCGTGCCCCCGTGAACTCTTGACCGCGATGCCGTTGAGGCCAAGAAACGTGCCGCCGTTGGCCCGCCGGGGGTCCATCTTTTCTTTGAGCACGCGGAAGCCGCCGGAGGCGAGCAAAGCGCCCGAGCTTCGACACCCAGGAGCGTTGCATGGCCGCACGCAGGTACTCGCTGATCTGCTTGGCGGTGCCTTCCGCCGTCTTCAGAGCGATGTTGCCGGCAAAGCCTTCGACGACGACCACATCGACAACACCTTGGCCGATCTGGTCGCCCTCGATGAAGCCGCGATAATCGAGCGGCAGCTCGGTGCTCTTTAACCAAGCGTGTGCCTGGCGCACTTCCTCGACGCCCTTGATCTCCTCGACACCGACGTTGAGCAGACCGACAGTGGGGCGCTCGATGTGGAACAGGGCGCGCGCCATAGCGGCGCCCATCAGCGCAAAATCGCCAAGTTCGCGCGCCGAGGCGCCGATGTTGGCGCCGACGTCGAGCACGATGCATTCGGCTTTGACGGTCGGCCACAGAGCGGCGATGGCAGGGCGCTCGATGCCCGACATGGGCCGTAGGATCAGCTTCGACATGGCCATGAAGGCGCCGGTGTTGCCGGCCGAAACGGCGACGTCGGCATCGCCCTTGTGCACGGCCTCGATGGCGAGCCACAGGCTGGTGCCCTTGCCGCGGCGCAGGGCCTGGCTCGGCTTGTCGCTCATGTTGACGACCATGTCGGTGTGAACAATGCGCGACTTGGCGGCGAGCGCAGGCAGCTTGTCGAGCTCGGCCCTTATGCGCGGCTCGTCGCCATAGAAAATGAAGCTGAGCGTCGGATATCGCTCCAGCGAGAGAGCGGCTCCAGGAACCACGACAGAAGGGCCGTGGTCGCCGCCCATGGCGTCGAGCGCTATGGTCCGCGGCTGAGACATGTCGCGGTTTGGCCTCGCAAATTATCCCCAGAATGGCGGCGAACGACGGCGCCTGCCCACCCCTAAACGAGCGGACCATACTCTTTTGCAAGTGCGAAACAACTGGATTTTCGCCGCGTTTGGCTGCGGCGTTGTGTGACCGTGCCCGGCGCGCGCCTCAACTGCGATCCTTGAGCTTCTTCAAAGCCGCGAACGGTCCGGTCTCGGTCGCAGCGGCGCCATCGCCCAGCTCCTCAGCCTTGAATTCCGCGCCGGGCTTGCGCGGGTAAGGATCGACCGACGCCGACAGCGTCTCGAAGATGATTCTGCCGGCGTCGATCAGACCGTGCTCGATGGGCTCGATCTCGGCGGCGCTCAGCGCCTCCACCTCTTCCTCGCCGCTCTCGGGCAGCTTGCCCGTCGGCCAGAACTCGACGTCGAAAGACCCTTCGACGCTTTGCGCGATGGGATCGAGAGTGACGACGCAGCTTTGCGTGAGCTGCGCGGTGACTTTGCCGGAGAGGCGATAGCGCCCATGACCGACGGCTCGAATGGCAAAGTCGGACGTCAGGCGCTCGCACGAGACGATCTCGAGCTCAGCTGCGACCTTGGAGTTTTCCGCCTCAGTCGCCGTGCGATCTTCGCGCAGGCCCGCCTGGGGAATTTCGGTGGTGCGATAGGACCAGGTCAGCGGTTCGCTCATCGTGTCTCCGCGGTTGCAACCGGCACTGCCGGGAAACCGAATTTGCCGTCGAGAACCTGCTCCGCGTCAGTTGCAGCCAACGCGGCGTTCGCCGCCCGCACGTACCCGACAAGTGCGCGAGCCCGGCGGGCCTCGGCCGTAAGGTAAACATGTTCGGCGAGGGCGTGCGCCAGCGCCGCGTCGTCGCCTGCGTCCAGGGGCGCCTTGTAGGCCATGCTGCGCTCGTAGAGCCCGGTCGCGGCGCGGCGCACCTTCTTGGGCACGGCGAGATCGCCGGTGCCGAGCTCGCGTAGCGAATCGTCCATGTCCGCGATGAAGGCTTCGACCAGTAGGCGAGGCAGCGGGGAGGCCGCATCGCCACTCCCGCGTAGGCGTTCGAGGACGAGAAAAAGGTGAACGACCACCATCTCATAGCGCCCCGCTGGCGTATCGGGGACACCCAGCTCGGCGTAAAAAAACGGCCGGCGCGCCTGCGTCACGATCGCGCCATAAATCTCGCCTGCTTTACGGCGCATGTCGGTGCGGGCGTTGAGAAAATCCAGCATCAGCAGCACCGGGTCTGAAGTTGCGGGTGGGAACAAATCCGGGGAGACGCCACCTGTGTTGCGCCGGCGCCCGTTGCATTCGGCAGGACCTCGGGGTAGCCCTCCTTCGATCCAGTCTCGGGAAGACATAACATAATGCGCCGAGAGACGAATGCCCGCCAGCGCCGCACGCGCGTGTCGACGAGCAACACGCCGCGCTCGGCCCCGGGCACCCGGAGCTGGAGCCTCATAGCCGTGCTTGCCGCATCGCTCGCCTTCGGTGCCTGCGACGCAAACGTCATCAAGCACGGTGTCCAGTTCCACGAAGGCGACCTGCAGCAAGTCCAGCCGGGGATGAGCGAGGAGCAGGTGCGCATGAACCTCGGCACGCCGTCGACCACCGCCGTCGTCGGCACCAATCAGGCCTACTACTACATCTCCAGCACCGCGACGCAGACCGCCTTCATGCTTCCAACCGAGCAGGACCGGCAGGTCGTTGCCGTCTACTTCGCGCCGGGGGGCACGGTCGAGCGCGTCGCCAACTACGGTTTGAAGGACGGCCGCGTGTTCGACTACGTCTCCAAGACCACGCCGGCCCCGGGCGGCAAGGATGTCGGCATCGTGCAGCAGCTGTTCCGCAACCTCGGCACCAAGCAGATCTTCGGCGACTAGCCCAAAATGAAAGCGGGAGCGCGATGCACGCGCCCCTGCTTCGCTTGCTGCGTCGAGCTGCTTAGTGCGCCGGCGAGAACCGCCAGCAACAACAGCGCGACGATATTGGTGATCTTGATCGCCGGGTTCACCGCCGGACCAGCCGTATCCTTGTAGGGATCGCCGACCGTATCGCCGGTGACGGCTGCCTTGTGCGCCTCCGAACCCTTGACGTGCTTGACGCCGTTCTTGTCGATGAAGCCGTCCTCGATCGCCTTCTTGGCATTGTCCCAGGCGCCGCCGCCCGAGGTCATGGAGATGGCGACGAACAGGCCGTTGACGATGACGCCGAGCAGCATGGCACCGACCGCGGAGAACGCCGCGCTCTTGCCCGCTTCGCCGCCGCCCGCGATCAGGTAGATGGCGAAGTAGAGGACGATCGGCGACAGCACCGGCAGCAGCGACGGGATGATCATCTCCTTGATCGCTGCGCGGGTGAGCAGGTCGACGGCCGCCGCGTAGTCGGGCCGGTCCTTGCCCTGCATGATGCCGGGCTTGGCTTTGAACTGGCGGCGAACCTCCTCAACGATGGCGCCGCCGGCGCGCCCGACGGCCGTCATGGCGATGCCGCCGAAGAGGTAGGGGATGAGGCCGCCGAGCAAGAGGCCAACGACGACATAAGGATTCGACAGCGAGAAGTTGGGACTGACACCCTTGAAGTAGGAGTAGGCCGTCGAGCCTGCCTTGTTGGCTTCGTCGATGAAGTGCTGCAGGTCGTAGCTGTATGCCGCGAACAGCACCAGCGCGCCAAGCCCGGCAGAGCCGATAGCGTAGCCCTTGGTGACGGCCTTGGTGGTGTTTCCAACGGCGTCGAGCGCGTCGGTGGAGCGGCGAACCTCCTTGGGTAGCCCCGCCATTTCGGCGATGCCACCCGCGTTGTCGGTCACCGGGCCAAAGGCGTCGAGGGCGACAACGACACCGGCGAGGCCGAGCATCGTAGTGGTGGCGATCGCCGTGCCGAACAGGCCGGCGAGCGAATAGGTGCTAAGGATGCCAGCGACGATCACCAGCGCCGGCAGCGCGGTCGCCTCCAGTGACACGGCGAGGCCTTGGATCACGTTGGTGCCGTGGCCGGTGACGGAGGCCTGGGAGATCGAGCGCACCGGCCTGTAGCCGATGCCGGTGTAGTACTCGGTGATCCAGATGATGAGCCCAGTCACCGCGAGGCCGACGAGGCCACACAGAAACAGGTTGAGGCCGGTGATCGACATTCCGGCGGCGGTGCCGACTTCGCCGAAGCCGCCGAGGACGTAGTGCGTTGCCGCCCACAGGCCGCCGATCGACAGGACGGCGCTGGCGAGGAAGCCCCGATAGAGGGCGCCCATGATCGAGTTGTTGGTGCCGAGCTTGACGAAGAAGGTGCCGATGATCGAGGTGACGATGCAGGCGCCGCAGATGGCGAGCGGGTAGACCATCAGCGCCACGAGATTGGGCTGGCCGGCGAAGAAAATGGAGCCGAGGACCATGGTCGCGACGACGGTCACGGCATAAGTCTCGAACAGGTCGGCGGCCATGCCGGCGCAATCGCCGACGTTGTCGCCGACGTTGTCGGCGATGGTCGCGGGATTGCGCGGATCGTCCTCGGGGATGCCGGCTTCGATCTTGCCGACGAGATCGCCGCCGACGTCGGCGCCCTTCGTAAAGATGCCGCCGCCGAGACGCGCGAAGATGGAGATGAGCGAGGCGCCGAAGCCCAGCGCGATGAGCGCATCGGTGACCGTGCGGTCATTGACGGCAAAGCCGAGGCCACTGGTGAGGAAGAGGAAATACCCGGCGACGCCGAGCAGCGCCATGCCGGCGACCAGCATGCCGGTCACGGCGCCAGACTTGAAGGCGATGTCGAGGCCGCGGGCCAGCGAATGCGTTGCGGCTTGCGCCGTGCGCACGTTGGCGCGCACCGACACGTTCATGCCGACGTAGCCGGCGAGGCCCGACAGCAGGGCGCCGATGGCAAAGCCGATCGCTACGAGGTAGCCGAGCAGGATCCATGCGAGGACGAAGATGACGGCACCGACCATGGCAATGGTCGTGTACTGGCGGTTGAGATAGGCCTGGGCGCCTTCGCGAATGGCGCCGGCGATCTCCTGCATGCGCGCCGTGCCGGCGTCAGCAGCCATCACCGATCGGATCGTGTACGCCGAATAGGCGAGCGCCAACACGCCGCAAGCGACGATCCCCCACAGCACTTCCGTCATTTCGTGATCCCCTTTGGCGCCCTAGACACCTTGAACGCGACATAGACCCGGCGACACGGGCGTGGCGCCAGCGGCTCGCTCTAACGGCGATTCGCGGGCGGACCATGCCAAAAGTGTGCGCCACTTGCAACACAGCCGCCAAAGCCGCGCCGGTTGGACGCAACGGCAGAAAAAGGCATGAAAAGGGGCGCCGCGAACGGACGCCCCTGGTCTCACCCGATGGTCCTACCACCACCAGCGATGGTGACGGCGCCAGCCCCAGCGAGGTCCGCGATAGTAGCGATTGCGATGCCAGCGGCGGTGCCACCAGCCGACCTTCTCGACTGCAGCGTTGGCCTGACCGTAGGACGGCTTTTGCACCAGCGCTTGACCGGCGGGTGCCGCAGAAGCAGGCACCTGAGCGGCAATCAGCAATAACGTCGCGGCAATGCTTGCAAGAACGATTCTCATGAGCGTCTCCCGAGTATCGGTGCTAGGCACTTCTTTGACTTGGACTTGCCCGCGATTGACGCACGGGCTCGTCACCTTACCACCGGGGGGTCAACGCCGTGTCGACCGTTCTGGTTCAACTCGAAGTTACCGCTCGATGATGGGCGCCGATCCCCGCTGGCGCGGCCCGCTTTGGGGCGAGTTCACGCGCGCGCAGGGCGGCCAGGCCATCAACCATCTGGCGCGCGCCTTTCACGTGCCGCGGCCGAAGGCCAAGACGGCAATCTTGAGCATGCTCAGCGCCCTAACGAAGCACTTCGACGAGCAGACACTGTCGCGCGGGACGCTCGCGCGCCTCATCGAGCTGCTGGGCAAGAACGACTACGAGCAGGTTTTGGAAACGCCGGCGCTGATGGGCGCGACGTCGACGCAGGTGATCGGCAACGACGCTCTCACGGCGCTCGCCGGGCGCGAGGAAAGCAGCCGCATCGCCAGCCGCGCCGCGACCGCCTCGGGCATCAGCGAAATGATCGCCGAGTATCTTCTGCCGGTCGTCGCGGCGATGTTCATGGGCGCGTTGGCGGCGAAGACCCGCGCCGGCCTTGCGGTGCTGATGAGCAATGGCGATGCACCGGATGTCCCGCCGGCCGAACCCAGCGCTCCAGCTCCGCAATTTCCGATCGGGCGTGGCAGCAGCGGCTTCTTCGCCGGGACGGCCGTCGGAACGGCCGTCGGAGCCAACCCGGCGAGAGAGGCGATGTATCTCGAGTTCGCCGAGCGCATCCGCCAGGGTGAAAAGCCGGGCAAGCCCGATCCGCTCGGCGCGACGCGCCGGGTCATGGCCGAGGGACTCGGCGTGCGCGCCCGCCACGCGCCATGGTTTGCACGCGTGCAGAAGTGGGGGACCGACGCGCTAAGGACCGCCGGCCTGCAAACGCAAGAACGGCTGCGAGCGCTGCGCAGCCGTCGTCGCGATAACGATTGAGCAGCCTAGTCTAGCGGCAGGGCCGGGCTTCGGCGTCGCAGCTCCAGCCGGCGGAGTTGTGCGAGCAGCCCATCTTGCGGGAGGCCGCACGGCTGAAGCGCGCCCAGGCGCGGCCATATTCGAGATCGGTGAAGTCCTGCCACGAGGCAATGGCGGCGCGCTGCGCTCCGGCCTTCGTCGGCGTGCGATCCGCTGCTGCCGTAGTGCCAATGGTCGGACATGCACAGGCGCCCGCCCTCGCGGCGCATGGCGTGCATAGCGGCCAGACCGCTCTCGGCATCGCTTGCCGGGATCGGCTACTGACGTTACCGCAAACGCGCCAAGCACCAGCGCCAACATAGTTTTGGGCAACATCTCCACCCCCCGGATATAAAATCTTGCCACGTCGTTTGTGGGGACACTGCCAGATTCCGTTTGCACCCTCGATAGCTGCGAGGGTTGCGTGTAGAAAAATCGCCACCCGCAGCGGCAAACAGGTCACAGAGCATGGAAACGACCGCTACAACCGCCTGACGCGGATCTCGATCAGAGCAGCGGCTCTTCGTAGATGCGCTTGCCGTCCGACATCAGGCCCTTGATGGCGGCGTTGCCGCTGTCGTCGACGGCGATGAGCGCGGAAATCTTCTTCTCGCCGACCATCTTTTCCAACTCGCGTCCGGTACCTTCTGGGACGAAGAAGCTCTCGATGCCGTATTGCAAGCCGACAACGACCGGTTCCTGCGCCTGCTCCGGCGACGGCCGGCTGACATACTCGACGCGTCCTTTGACGACGACCTCGTCGGGCTTCGCCTCGGCGGGCGGCTCGTTGGCGCCACCCACCACCTGCCAATTGTCGCCCTGCGACTTCTGCAGCGTGATGTAGAATGGCGCGTTCTTCTTCGGTGGCGTGGCGCCGGGCGGCAATTTGAAACGCGAAATGTCATAGCCGAGGATCACGTAGTCGCCGCGAAAGAGACTGCGCGGATCGACGGGGATGACTTCCAGCACGACCTCACGACCGTTGGACAAAAGGGACGTGCGATCCCAGATCATCCAGCCGAGCACAATCGCCTGTCCGACGGCGACGGCGGCAACGGCGAGCCATAGGTTGCGTCGCGTGGTGATCATGGCGCGGCCTCCATGCCGGGCTGCACGCGCGCGTGCAGGCGATAGGCGACGACCGATAGCAAGATGACGAGCACGCCGGCCGACAGGAAGAACAGCGAGGAGCCGAGCAGCGTGCCAACGGTCTTGAAGTAGAGCGCCAGCACCTCGATCGAGAAGCCGGCGTAGCCGAGCCAGAGGAGCGCCGGGCTTCCCATCTTGAGGCCGAGGCCGACGCCGCCGAGCACGAGCGCCAGCGTGAGCAGCGCTAGGAGGATGAAGTAGTCGAGCGGCATGGTCTCGATGAACTGCAGGGCGAAGAGTCCCGCAAAGGCGATGGTCATGCCGTAGGCAATGGCCGGCGTCGACCAACTTTCGAGGCGCTCATCGGCAATTGGCGCGGCGACGCCTATCGCCGCGATCAGCAGGCCGATGCCGACGACGAGGCCATGGGCGTGTCCGTCGAACAGAAGATAGCCGAGGCTGACGATCCAAATCGCCATGGCTACAGCGGCGAGGTGCAGGCCGGCATGCCAACGCTGCCAAACAATGGCGGCAGTGACCGCGCCCCACCCCAGAAGAAACGGCCAGTGAACTTCCCAGGTGTCGGACGTCTCCCAGCCGCTCCACAAGCAGACGAGTAGCATCGCCAGCGCCAGTGCCGGATTGGATTGCAGGATGACGCCGGCAGCCAGCGCGCCCAGCGCCCAGGTCAGCACGGCGTCTGGCGCATGACCCTCGATGTGGAACATCTGCGCAATGAGCATGATGCCGGCGCCGAATATGGTCACGCCCGCGAGGACGGCGGCGTGCGCAAAGGTCGGATGCTTGCGTTCGAAAAGGACGCCGGCGATGCCGTAGGAGGCGAACAGGCCGCCGAAGATCATCGCCAAGCGGAGCAGCCGCGGCATCTCGCTCCAGTGCGCGGCGACGAAGCTCATGGCGCCGAAGCCGATGAGCACGGCGCCGAGGATGCCCAGCGCCGAGGCGAGGTCGAGTTTGCTCGAATGCCCTGCGATGTCGCGGCGAATGGCGGATTCGCCGTCGGCATTGATCCAGCCGGCTTCACGCCAGCGTACGAGGTCGCGGTCGAGACGCTTGGCGTAGCGTGACATGCATTGATCCCGGCGGCTTAGGGCGGAACGGACGATATCTGGGCCCGGAGGTCAAAACAATGTCGGGATTTGGTCTGTGCGAACCCCACCGCCATTATGGTTGCCCGCGTTGAGCCGAGCGGTGCTTTCCTCTAGCGTGCGCCATCATGAAAGAAACGAAGCCAATTCACGTTGTTGGCGGTGGACTTGCCGGCTCCGAGGCTGCCTGGCAGATCGCCGACGCCGGCGTCCCCGTCGTGGTGCACGAGATGCGCCCCGTTCGGATGACCGACGCCCATAAGGGCGATCGGCTCGCCGAGCTGGTGTGCTCCAATTCGTTCCGCTCCGATGACTGGGAGACGAACGCCGTCGGGCTTCTGCACGAGGAAATGCGGCGCGCGGGCTCGCTCATCCTGGCGGCCGGCGACCGACACAAGCTTCCCGCCGGCGGGGCCCTGGCCGTCGACCGCGATAACTTTTCCCAGGAGGTGACGGAGCGGCTCGAGACGCATCCCCTCGTCACCATCGAGCGCACCGAAGTCGACGGCCTACCGCCGGCGGAATGGGACAGCGTCATCGTCGCTACCGGCCCCCTCACCTCGCCACAGCTGAGCGACGCCATTCGCGCGATCACCGGCGAGCGCGATCTCGCTTTCTTCGACGCCATCGCGCCGGTGATCCATCGCGAGACGATCGACACGTCCGTCGCCTGGTTCCAGTCGCGCTACGACAAGGCGGGTCCGGCCGGCACCGGCGCCGACTATCTCAACTGCGCGATGACACGCGACGAGTACGACGCCTTTATCGATGCGCTGCTCGCCGGCGACAAGACGAGCTTCAAGGAGTGGGAAGCCTCGACGCCCTACTTCGACGGGTGCCTGCCCATAGAGGTGATGGCCGAGCGCGGGCGCGACACGCTGCGCTTCGGCCCAATGAAGCCGGTCGGCCTCGCCGATCCGCACCGTGGCGGCGCGCGGCCTTACGCGGTGGTGCAGCTGCGCCAGGACAATGCGCTCGGCTCGCTGTGGAACATGGTTGGCTTCCAAACCAAGCTGAAGCACGCTGAGCAAGTGCGCATCTTCCGCATGATCCCGGGCCTCGGCGAGGCGGATTTCGCACGGCTTGGTGGTCTACACCGCAACACGTTCCTCAACAGTCCGAAGCTGCTCGATCGATCGCTGCGCCTCAAGGCGATGCCGCGCCTGCGCTTTGCAGGACAGATCACCGGTGTCGAAGGCTACGTCGAGAGCGCCGCCATCGGTTTGCTGGCGGGACGCTTCGCGGCCGCCGAGCGGCTCGGCCGTGCCGCCATCGCGCCGCCGCCGACGACGGCGCTCGGCGCGCTCATCGGGCACATCACCGGCGGCCATCTCTCTGCCGACGATGAGGCGAGCGACAGCGCACGCGCACCGTCATTCCAGCCGATGAACATCAACTACGGGCTGTTGCCGGAGATCGAGGCGCCGGGGCAGGACGCCGAGGGACGGCGTCTCAAGGGCAAGGACAGGGGCCGCGCGAAAAAGCGCGTAATGTCCGTGCGCGCCCTCGCCGATATAGACCGCTGGCTCGCAGCAAGTGCGACCCAGGCCGCAGCCGAATAAGCCCGGCAAAGCCATCGGATCATGTTCCAGACATTGGTATTGATGTTTTTTCCATCATACATTACATAGTTTACATGATACTTGGTTCGCCATGATCACTGCGGCGCAAATGCGGGCCGGGCGAGCGCTGTTGGGGATTGACGAGCAGGCACTGGCCGATCTGGCGGATGTATCTCTGCCGACGATCCAGCGCATGGAGGCGAGCGAGGGGAACGTGCGAGGCGTGGTCGAACTTTGACCAAAGTCGTCGCCGCCTTCGATCGCGCAGGGGTCGAGCTCATCGCCGAGGCTGCGCCGAGCATCGGTCATGGCCGTGGCGTCCGCTTCAAATCCAGCCGCACCGCCAAGTCCACCGGGCGCCCTTCGCCCTCCGGCCGCAAGAAAGGGCGCCTCCCCCAGCCCGAATGAAACGACTTCTGCGACGGCGACCGCCGACTGAAGTGCCGACGATCCCGCCGCTCCTTGAATCAAGGAGACGGATATATGAAGGCGGCTGCACAGAGTCCGCTTAGACGACCCGAGCCCACGTTCGCCGAGCTGTTCACCCCAAAGCTCGTCACCGTCCTGCGTGATGGCTACAGCGCAAGCGATTTCAGGGCGGACGCTATCGCCGGCCTGACCGTTGCCATCGTAGCGCTTCCGCTGTCGATGGCGATTGCCATTGGATCCGGCCTATCTCCCGACAAGGGCTTGTTCACCGCGGTCGTCGGCGGATTTCTCATTTCCGCGCTTGGCGGCAGTCGATTCCAAATCGGCGGACCGGCTGGCGCGTTCATCGTTCTTATCGCCTCGATCGTCGAGCGCCGGGGATACGACGGCCTCGTGCTCGCGACGCTGACGGCCGGCCTGATGATGATGGCCGCAGGGTTTCTGCGCCTTGGCACTTACATCAAGTACATTCCATTCCCAGTTACGGTTGGCTTCACAGCCGGCATCGCCGTCATCATCCTCGCCAGCCAACTGAAGGACTTGCTCGGTCTCGATATCACCCGCGAACCCGACGGCGCTGCTGCCCAAGCTGCAGGCCATTTGGGCGAGCCTCGGCACCGCCAGACCGGCAACCGTCGCTTTGTCAGTTCTCGCGATCGCGATCATCGTCGGCGTCCGCCGCCTACGCCCCAAGTGGCCAGGTTTGCTAGTCGCCGTCGCGGCAACGGCGGCGCTTGCATGGATTTTTCAACTCGACGTCATGACCATCGGATCGAAGTTCGGTGAGGTGCCACGAACGTTGCCGGCTCCGGCGCTTCCGTCCTTCGACCTCGACCACGATGCGTGCTGTGTTCCCCGACGCCGTAGCGATCGCGCTGCTCGGCGCCATCGAAAGCCTGCTGTCGGCCGTCGTCGCCGACGGCATGAGCGGGCGCAGGCATCGCTCCAACTGCGAACTGGTGGCGCAGGGTGCAGCCAATATCGCTACGGTCATCTTCAGCGGGATGTGCGTCACCGGGACGATCGCGCGCACCGCGACCAACGTCAGGGCTGGTGCACGCAGCCCGGTCTCCGGCATGCTGCACTCAGCCTGCATCCTCCTATTCATGCTCGTGGCGGCGCCGCTGGCCGCCTACATTCCGCTCGCGAGTTTGGGCGGCGTCCTTGCGGTGGTTGCCTGGAACATGGCCGAGAAGGCGGAGTTTGCGAGCTTGCTACGCGCCTCGTGGCGATGCAACGGTGCTCGATGGCGACCTTCCTGCTGACGATCTTCGCCGATCTCACGACCGCCATCGGCGTCGGTGTGACGCTGGGCGCCTTCCTGTTCCTGCATCGAATGGCCGAGACAGTGGAGGTTGAAGGTGGCGGATCGCTAGTTGCCGAAGATGCTGCCGACGGTAGCAGCGAGGATCGCACGGCCTATCGTCCGAATGCCTTCAACGGTGATGTCGCGATCTGATCGCATCTCGGGCGCATTCTTCTTTGGGGCGGCAGCCGCCGTGAGCAGCGTGCTCGACCGCATCGGCGCGCACCCGAAGACCTTCATCCGAGACTTCGCCGAGGTGCCGCTCGTCGACAGCACAGCCGCCAAAGCGCTCGAGGGATTCGTTCACAAGCTTCGCAACGGCGGCACTGAGGTGTACTTCACATCGGCGAGCAAAACGTCCGCCGGCGCGCTCTCGGCTGGGCTTCGCAAGCCGATGGTACGCTACGCCTCAAGCATCGAAGATGCTGTTGCCTCTGAGCCGAGGATCGCCGGCGACGTAATCCCGAACGAAGCGTGCGCCTATTGCAATCCGATGGAGCTCGTCGGCGCGGCGATGCCGGCGGCCGGCTGTGCCTGCTCGGGCCCCTGCCCATACTTTGCCAGCACGCCACGCGCCTTGTGCACGACCGCGTCGGCAATGGCCGCCTGCCCCTCGGCGGTGGGATGGAAGGCGCCGGAGTATGTCGCCGCAAGAACGAGCTGGAACCACGAGAAGGCGTCGAGCTTCAAGACCTTCTGCAACAGTGAGGCGGCGACGTGGAAGTTGCCGGTCATGAAAGCGTCATTGGGCGTGCGGAACCAGCGCTGGCGCGAGGCATAGGCTTTGAAGTCGGCCGGGTTGTAAGGCCGCCAACCGTCGGCGCCCTTGCGCGGCAGACGCAGGTCGTCGGCGATGGTGGCGCCGTCGTACGTCGTGCCCGCGCACAGGCCGCGACCGACAAAGTCGCGCCGGTGGCTATCGACGAACGTCCACTCATAGTGGGCGGCGGCTTCGCTCATGGCGGTGTTCAGCTTGTCGGCGATCCACGTGCCGACACGCGCCTTCGACTCGCTCAAGGCGAAGTCGGGCAGCACGTCCATGCCGGCGCGCCCGCTGGGACAGATGCTGGTACCGTCGCCCTGCAGCGCAAGCCCCGGATAGGCCGTGAGCAGCACGCGGTCGGACTGCTCCCAGGGAACGTGCAGCAGGTAATGGATGGCGCGATTGAGGGACTTGTAGCGGAGGATCAGCGCCTCGAGACCGATGTTGGCGTCGTCGAGATTGTGCACCTGGCCGAACCAGCCGCCAAGCTTGCGCAGCGTCGATTCATCGGACAGCACCGAGTTGGCGAGCAGCCGCGAGAAACCGACGTCGTTGCCGCCGACCGAGACGAGCATCAGGTCGATCTTGCGTGCGTTGATTGAGTCGCACTTGCGTAAAACGAGGCCACCCTTCAGCTCCGGGATCGTGCCGTCCATGTGGTAGGCCTCGGGCAGATCCTGGAACGGCGCCTCGTGATCGTCACACTGCGCGGAGGCGATGGCGGAGATCTGCGACATGTCGCTTGGATTGGGCACCCATTCGTTGCCTGCATATTGTAGGAACAGCCCGAACGTCACTTCCGAGCCCGAGCAGGCGACACCGACATAGGTAACGGCGCGGTGGTCATCCTCGAGGCCGAGCTGCAGCGCCGCGCGCAACTGATGCGAATAGAGCGAACGGTGGCAGCCCTGGTCGGTCCAACGCGCGTTCTCCTGGATGAAGGCCTTGTCGCCGATCTGCTTCCACGGTCCGATGCGCGCCGGGTAGCCGGTGAGATCGACGTCGCTAGAGCGCTTGCCGTAGTCGGCCGTGCGGTCGCGCGAAAAGCGTACCGGCACGTCGGGGTTGCCTTCCCCGGACGCGAAGCTGTCGCCCATGCCAACGATAAGGAGATCGTGCACGACGACTTTCTCGCTCGCCACCTCGCGACCGCCGATCTCGACATTCACCGTGGCGCCGGCGGGATAAGGGATCTCGAAGTGCGCGGGCTCGCTGCACGGCTGCGTCACGACCTCGCCGCGCAAGCTGCCGCCAAGCGGCGCGGTCAGCCACGTGCAGCTCAAGCCCGCCGCCTCGTCGACGTTGTTTATCTTGAGGACGACGCGGTGCGCTTTCGGATTGATGTAATTGCTGCCGTCCTTGCAGGCGAAGCGGTTGTTGCGCGCGTCCCAGCAGGTACCGCGGAACATGGTCTCCGCCCAGCCGTCCTCGTGGCGCGCGCTGAGCGCCTGCTCGGCGGCGAGGATCGGGTGCTGCAGCTGATCTTCGGGAGGCAGCGCGAGGAATGTCGCGCGGTGCACCTCGGTGTCGGCGGCGTCGCTGAAGAAGCGGAAAGAGTTGTCGACGCGCCAGGTGATCTTGGGCACAGGCAACGGCGCGACCTGCGCGAGGCTGGACGAGCCCAGCGCGCCGGACACTACGAGCAGCGCCATAAGAAGGGCTGCCGTTCGCGACATTGCCATCCTCCGCTCGTCACCCAATCTCGCGGGACTAGACCCGCGCGAGCGTGCTGGCCTTCAACAACCGCCAAACGCGAGTGATGGGCGAGATGTCCGCCCGTTGATCGGCGACGTGAGAGCCAACCCCCTCCAAAGCCGCCAAATAGGGCTCCACGAGGGCGAGGGGGAGGATTGCAGGCAGGATGGTTGCCGGTGCGGCTGTGGCGAGTTGGCGCGCTCTGGAGAGCTCGGCTTTGGCTTGCTTCAGCAACGGCGGCGCGAACGCGCCCACGTCGCCATTGCCGAATGGATTGCGCCCTTTGCTAACCAAGTGCGGCAACGCGCGCAGCAATTGCACGCGGCCATAGGATTGCCCGGCAGCGGCGAGCAAATCCGCGACAGGCGCAGCCGTGCAGCCGGCCAATATTTGCGCGGCGGCACGGAACACGGTGCCTTGCACTGCCTGGGCATGGGCGTCGATCGCCGCTGTGCTCTTCAGAGTGCCGGGCTCGAGCATGTGCGCGTAAGCGTCGACTATCGCGATGAGCATTTCGCCGGAGAGCGCGTGCTCGCGCATCGTTGCCCGCACGGCGTCGGCGACGGGATTGCCGGTCTCCGTGGCGGCCGGTGTTAGCAGTGCGTCGCGCCAC
The DNA here is from genome assembly GCA_963724595.1 of uncultured Alphaproteobacteria bacterium. Classification (GTDB taxonomy): domain Bacteria; phylum Pseudomonadota; class Alphaproteobacteria; order Rhizobiales; family Hyphomicrobiaceae; genus Hyphomicrobium_A. The sequence goes on from CAVRVR010000001.1 coordinate 24,921, forward strand.
CATTGTAGACGGATGTCGCCGATCGCCGGCTCGGTCACGGTAAGCGGAACGCGCGCGATCTCGCCGTGAAACGCTGCCACCGCCATGAGGCCGTCGCGCGCGCGTTGCGGCGCCAACAGCGCCGCGAGATAGCGGTCGCGATCAAATTCGCGCGCCGCTGCGCGCACCGCATCCGCGCTGTCTCGCCGCTTCGTTTCCTGCGTGACCATCGGCGCCCTCTCGCGAACAAGACGCGTTCAATCGACGGCGATCAGCCCGGCGCCGAAATCGCGGCCCTCCGCCAGCAGCACATTATACGTACGCGCGGCTGCGCCGGTGCTCATCGGCTCGATCCCGATACCGGCGCCGGCGAATTGTTTGCGAACGGGTTCGGGAGGCATGCGGTGCTCCGGCCCCGTGCCGAGCAGCACGAACGCCGGGCGCTTGAGCTCGGCCAAGAACGGCGCACAGCGCTCGGGGGTGAGGTCGGCGAAGTCGGCGACGTCCCAAGCGTAGATGCCGCTCGGCACGATCAGCAGCGATCCGCGGTGGCTCATGTCGGCGAAGCGGAAGCCGCCATTGCCATAGGCGTCGATCGGCGCGCGTCCGGGATAAAAGCCGGCATAGGGAGCGGGAGCCGAAGGCATGGCACGTGCTCCTCGCGCCGGGCGCGCCGCGGCTACCTGCGGCGCGCGGCGGCCTTGGCGCGGTCTGCACCGGCGGTGGTGGCGGGAGCGATAACCGGCGTCGGCTCCTTCGGCTTCGGCGACGCGCCGACCGTGTCGCGCTTGATGCCGAGATAACCGAGCAGCGGCGCGGCGATAAAGATCGAGGAATAAGTTCCGATGAGAATGCCGAATAGCATGGCGAACGAGAAGTAGCGGATCACCTCGCCGCCGAAAACGAGCAGCGCCAGAATGCCGGCAATGGCCGTCATACCGGTAAGGATGGTGCGCGACAGCGTCTCGTTGATCGAGATGTTGAGCAGCTCGTTCAGATCCATGCGTTTGAACTTGCGCAAGTTCTCACGGATGCGGTCCGACACGACGACGCTATCGTTCACCGAGTAGCCGAGAATGGTCAGCAGTGCGGCGACGATCGACAGATCGAACTCGAGCTGCAGCAGTGAGAACAGACCGACCGTCACCAGCACGTCGTGCAGCAGCGCCACCACGGTGCCGAGCGCAAACTGCCATTCGAAGCGGAACCAGACGTAAATGATGATGGCGATCATCGAAGCGAACACCGCGATGAGGCCGGTGCGCCTCAGCTCGCTGGATACGGCAGGACCCACCACCTCGATGCGCCGCTGCGTGTACTCGGGGCCGAGCGTATCGACCACCTTCTTCATCGCCGCTTGCTGCTCGGCGTCTCCGCCGGCCTGTTGCTCGACGCGGATCAGCACGTCGGTGTCCGCGCCGAAACTCTGGATCTGCACCCCACCGAGGCCGAGCGCGTTGAGCTTTCCGCGCATCTCGGCGAGGTCCGCCGGGCCGCCCTTATGCTGAACTTCGATGAGCGAGCCGCCCTTGAAGTCGACGCCGTAGTTGAGGCCACGCGTGAAATACAGGCCCAGCGAAGCCGCCATGAAGATGAGCGACAGGGCGAAGCAGATGCCCTTGTAGCGCATGAAGGGCAGCCGCGTGTTGTGCGGGAAGAAGTCGAAGCCCTTGAAGTCGGGAATGGGGAAGAACATCGCTTCTCTCTCTAAACGGGGACTTCGATGATGCGGCCTTTGCTCTTGGCGCTCTTCAGCCACAGCGAGACCAACAGACGCGTCACTGTCACGGCAGCGAACACCGACGTCAGAATGCCGATGGTGAGCGTCACGGCGAAGCCGCGGATCGGACCGGAGCCGAGCCAGAACATGATGACCGCGGCAGCGAGCGTCGTGAGCTGGCTGTCGAGGATGGTGATGAAGGCGCGCTGGAAGCCCTGGTCGATGGCTGCGATCGGCGACTTGCCGCTGCGCAGCTCCTCGCGGATGCGCTCATAGATGAGCACGTTCGCGTCGACCGCCATGCCGATCGTCAGCACGAAGCCGGCTATGCCGGGCAGCGTCAGGGTCGTTCCGATAACGGTCATCAGCGCGATGATGAGAAAGCCGTGCACCAAGAGGCCGATCACGGCGAAGACGCCGAACGTGCCGTACGCGACGATGGTCAAGATGGCCGTAGCGAGACAGCCGACGAGACCGGCGAGCTTACCGGCTTCGATCAAGTCGGCGCCGAGCGAGGGACCGACGGTGCGCTCCTCGACGATGGTCAGCTTGGTGGGCAGCGAGCCGGAGCGAAGCTGCACGGCGAGCGTGTTGGCCGACTCCACGGTGAAGCTGCCGGAGATCTGTCCCGAGCCGCCGAGGATAGGCTCGCGGATCGCAGGCGCCGACAGAACCTTGTTGTCGAGCACGATGGCAAACGGCCTACCGACGTTGTCCTTCGTGTAGCTCCCGAACTTGCGGGCACCCGACTGATTGAAACGGAAAGAGATGATGGGCTCGTTGGTGCGCGAGTCAAAGCCCGGCTGCGCGTCGACGAGGTCCTCGCCCGACACGATGGGAGATTCCTGCAGCACGTAGCTGCGCTCACCTTCGCCCTCGGCGGCCGGATAGATCTTGAAGCCGGCCGGGACGCGCGTCTGCTTGGCCTCTTCCGCCGAGATGTCCGGGTGCACGGCGTGGAAGCTCAGCTTCGCCGTCTGACCGATGAGATCCTTGAGCTGCTTGGTGTCCTGCAGACCGGGGAACTGCACCAGAATGCGGTCGGAGCCCTGGCGCACGACCGTCGATTCCGCCGTGCCCATGGCGTTGACGCGGCGGTTGACGGTTTCGATAGCCGCGGTTGAGGCACTCGACACACGGTGCTGCATGCCCTGCACGGTCGGCGCGAGGGTGATGGTGTCGGGGGCAGACTTTTCGACCGTGATGTCATTGCCGCCCGAGCTGAGGATGGCATTGCCGATCGGCAAAATCAGCTTCTTCAGCGCGGTCAGCGCCTTGTCCATATCCTCGGGCTTGGTGACCTTCACCTGCACCGAGTTGCCGACGACGCCAAGTCCGGTGAACCCGACCTTGGCTTCACGCAGAGTCTTGCGCGTGTCGTCGCGCAGCGTGTTGAGCCAGTCCTTCTCCAGCTCCTTGGTGTCCATGGCGAGCAGCAGATGCGCGCCGCCACGCAAGTCGAGGCCGAGCGGCAGCTGCTTGTGCGGCAACCAGCGAGGCCAGCTGTCAACCGTCTCCTTGGAGAAGAAGTTCGGCAACGTGAAGAGCACGCCCGCCAGACAGGTCAGGACAATGGCGATGATCTTCCAGCGTTCGAAGTGCAGCATCTGTCGACCGATCTTGTTTGCGATTTCCCCGAGGCGCGTTCAGCGTCTCACGTTGTCTCTTTCGCCACGTCCTTGCCGCGCACGTCGATCAGCGTCGACTTCAAGACGCGAACGCGCAGGGCGTCGGACAACTCGACCTCGACCTCGTCGGAGGTGTCGGAGGCCTTCGTCACCTTGCCGATGAATCCGCCCGAAGTAATGACGGTGTCGCCGCGTCGCACTTGGTTGACGAGCTCGCGATGGGCCTTGGTGCGCTGCTGCTGCGGCCGGATGACGAGGAAATAGAAGATGAGGATCATCGCCAGCATCGGGATCAGCAGCCCCGTGAACGGGTCGCTGCCGCCGCCCGGCATCTGGGCATATGCTGGAGTAATGAACATGCTTCCGTCCCCTTGCGGATATTGGGCAACAGCGCGCCAAGTCTGCGCAAGCGCAGGCTACCGCTTCTGCTCTGCTTGAAAAGTGCCGCGACTATAGTGTTCGGCGGCGTCTTTGCAACAGACCAAGCCAATGGTGCGGCGCCACACATTTAGGGTGACTTCGCGCTTGGCGGCGCTATAGAAGCTGCCGCCCTGCCACTGCAAGTAAAAAGCGCTCGGGCAGCCCGAAAATACGAGATCTGATGATGAACGACGAAGCCGTCCTCATGCAGCGCCTGGAGCGCCTTGCCGCTGCCCTTGAACGGCTGGCGCGGCCGGCTCCAGTGCCGGCTGACTTCGAGCGCGGCCGAGGCGTTCGTATGGCACGCCGACGAGGAACGCTTCGAGCCGGTCGCCCAGGTCAACCGGGTGCCCCTGAAGCTGCTGAAGGGCATCGAGCACGTGGCCCCGCAGCTCGCCGAGAACACGGAGCGCTTCGCCCGGCGCCTGCCCGCCAACAACGCCCTCTTATGGGGCGCCCGGGGCATGGGCAAGTCGTCGCTGGTCAAGGCCGTGCACGCCGATGTGCGCGGCCGCCTCGGCAAGGAGCTGCGCGCCGCCGGCGCCGACCTGAAGCTCGTCGAGATCCATCGCGAAGACATTGCCTCGCTGCCGCGCTGCCTGGCGGCGATGCGCAACAGTCCGCACCGTTTCATCGTCTTTTGCGATGACCTTTCCTTCGACAAGGACGACACGAGCTACAAATCGCTCAAGGCCGTCCTCGAAGGCGGCATCGAGGGACGGCCCGAGAACGTCATTTTCTATGCCACATCCAACCGCCGCCACTTGATGCCGCGGGAGATGGTGGAGAACGAGCGTTCGACCGCGATCAATCCTTCCGAGGCGGTGGAGGAGAAGGTCTCGCTGTCCGACCGCTTCGGACTGTGGCTCGGCTTTCACAACTGCAGCCAGGACCAATACCTCGACATGGTGCGCGGCTACGCGACCCACCACAGGCTGAAGCTCGCCGACGACGATCTCGTTCGCCAGGCACTCGAATGGAGTGTCACGCGCGGCGCGCGCTCGGGCCGTGTCGCCTGGCAGTTCACCCAGCATCTTGCCGGCAGCCTGGGCAAGCGGCTCGAGCCGTAGAGCGGACCCGGGCCCGCTTGACACCTCCGCCCGGAACCGCTTGCGTGAGGCGTTCAACAAACGGGGGACGGCATCTCATGCGCACTTTGCTCGATAGCGCCGCGGCACTTCTTATCGCATCGCTGCTTGGCGCCGGCGCGGCGCGTGCGGATGATCCGCCGTTCGTGGGCAAGTGGTCGCTCGATCCGAACTATTGCAGCACTGGACAGGAAGATCAGAACGCGCCGCTGGTTATCGCCAAGGACCGCTACGACCAGCACGAGAGCCACTGCACCTTCAAGTCGGTCGAAGGCAAGGACAGCGACTGGAAGATCACCTCCGACTGTACGGTCGAAGGCAGTGCCATGCCGTATGACTTCACGCTGACGGTATCCGGCGACACGTTGACCTTCACCGACAGTGGCGGGGCGCGCGATTTTCTGCGCTGCAAGTAGATGACGCGCTAACCGGCGGCGGTGCTGCGCACGCGCACCCAACGGATCAGCTCGACGACGACCCACACGACGACGATGGCGGCCACCCCAGGCATGGTGGCGAACAGGAAATAGCCCATCATGCCGAGCGTCAGCAGATCGTGGCCGATGTCCCTGCCACCGACGATGCATGGATGCACCGAGGCGAGATCGAGCTTGCAGCCGTAGATCTGGGCGATGAATTCAGCCACCGCCATGCTCATCATCGGAAGCAGACAAAGGAACAACAAAACCGCCATCAAGGCGCGAAACGCTCGCATCGGCTCACCATCCGGATTGCTAATCTGCCCGGCGCCAATCGTAGCGCATGCCGCATTTGCGCTAAATGCGCATAAGCCGGCTTACGGCCCTTTTTCTTTCCTGTGTTTGGCTGAGCCCGCGTCAGTAGCCGAGGTTCGCCATGCCGCAGAAGTCAGAGAAGTGGTCGAAAGAGGTCACGGAGCACGACCATCCTTTTGCGCTCCCGCCGGGCATCTTCAAGTCGGCGGACCCGGACGTGATCGCGGCCGCCCTTCAACATTCGGCGGAAGACCCAAAGCGCGGTTCAGACGACGCCTACCGAACGGCGATGTCCATGCTGGACTTCTATATCAACCGCGCCGGCAAGAACCTTTCCGACAGCGACCGCTCGGCGCTCGAACAGGCCAAGACGGCATTGCGCAAGCGCTTCGGCAAAAGCGCCAGCTAACGGCGCTATTTCCACTTCCTGCTTGTGGCCACTAGCGGACGGCGACGTTGACGGTCTGCGCGGCGCCCGACGTCGCGCCCGCACGATCGGCGACGACGACGGCGAAGCTCGCGCGCGGCTCGTCCGTGCCGTCATGCCGGAAGAGCACGGTACCCTGCTCGAGGTCCGCCTGCGTAAACGCATCGACCGGGCGCGCCGGATCTGTCGCCAGCGTGACGAAGCCGTTCCTCACCTGCGAGACGGTGAAGGTGAGGTGCTCGGCGGAATCGTCCGGATCGAGCGCGGAGAGATCCTGCAGCGTGATGCGCACGGCCCTGCCCTTGTCGACCGACAGATCGAGGTCTCCGGAGATTGACGGCGGAATGTTGCGCATCTCGGCGGTGAGGGTGCCGCCCATCTCCATGGCGAGGCGGCCGTACTTGACGTTGCCGTTGACCTCGCCTGTGCCGCGGATGCTGATCAGCTGGCGAACGAGGATCTCGCCCTGAAGCTGGCCGCGCACATCGGCGCTATCGACCTTCACCTTGCCGAAGCAGCGGCCGCCGGGCTGCACGACGAGCAAGTCGCCGGCGATATCGCCTTCGACGTAGCCGAATACCTCGATGCGGCCGCCGTTGCGGATTTCGCCCTTGAGGAAGGTGTCTTCTCTGATGATGAGGACGCGAGACGTATCTTCCACTGACCTGACCTATGCTCAAGGAATACCACTAATACTGGTGGGCCAGGATTAAGCCAGCTTGGTGACAGTGCCGAGTGCGAAAAGCGCACGAGGTAAATGCGGCGGACCCCCCTTCCTGATGGCGACTGCGCGGACACACCGGCCCGACAATCCACAGAGTCGTCGACCCCGACGCCTTGAGAATGACCTGTCGCAGAGGCAGCTTAGCCTCGCAATCGCTGAGTGCCTCAGGAGGGGTAAATGTCCAAGTTGAGATCATGCGTCCTGGCGGTCGCCGCGGGCCTGTTCGCACTTTTGCCGGTCGTAGCCACGGCCGCACCTGCGGTACCGCCCGGCGCCAAGGACTGCCGCGGATTCCGCGCCGTTGGTAGCGGTCTAACGGAGAGCATCGCCTCGCTGATGGCGACACAGGGCGCCATCAATCTGGCCGAGAACCGGGGCTTCTCCATTGTCGGCGATGCCAAGCTGCAGTCCTGCACTTCAACCGGCATTTTCGGTGTTGAGTGCGCCGCGACGTCCTACGCCTGCAAGCTACCTCACTAGGCTATTTCTGCGGCCGCGGGGTTGCGGCTGCGGCTTGACCTGCGTCTGCCAGCCGCCGCCTTGCAGTTCGGCGGCGGCCTTGTTTAGCGAGCCGGCGGGAAGCTTCCTGGCGGCCGCTGACAATCGCCCGAGCGTGCTCGTGTCCGTAGTGGCGCCCCGCGCTTGTTTGAGCCAGGTGCGCCCGGTCTTCTGATCGACCTCGATGTCGTATGCCGATTGCGGCTCCGGGCACGGATCGAACGTGTGCTCGGAGCATGCCGCCGCGCACGCGGGCGCGAACGATGCAACCGCGCAGAATGCGAAGCCGGCGCGCCTTGCTTGGCCAAACATGTGCTGACCTTTCATCACCACTGCAGGTGCGGGTGACGGCGCCAACGCAGCGCCGATAACCGTTGTTCCGACGTTGCAGTGGCAAAGGCGCTGCGAATCGCATGGCCGCGCCGTGTCTAGTGCTAATTCACTTTGCCAACAAAAAACCTCTTGATTGTTGCAATGTGGACACATATCGTGAGGCATTGCATAAGTGATAGAGCACCGCCGCCGCCATGCTCACTCTTTCAGACCCCCCGAGTTTAGACACCGCGCGCATCAGCTCCGCCGACGCCAAGCCGATTGCGGACAATGCATACCGAACGCTCGCCGCTGGTGAGGTTCTGTTCCGCGAGGGCGAGGCGCGCAGCCACGTTTATCGCGTCGAGAAGGGCTCGATCTGCCTCTTCAAGGAGCGCGCCGACGGCTCGCAGGACGTGATCGAATTCGCGTTTCCGGGCGATCTCGTCGGCCTCGGCTATCTCGACAATCACGTTTCCAGCGCGCAGGCGACGATGGAGACATCGCTGCACTGCCTGCCACGTACTGCGCATGATGCGGCGCTGGAAAAGAGCCCGGCAATCACCTCGCGCCTTACCGCCGCGATTGAGCGCGAGGTTGCCTTCCTCAAGGAGACGCAGGCTCGCTCCGGACGGTCGGAGCCCCTCGAGCGCGTCGCAGCCCTATTTGTGACACTTGCCCGCTGCAACGCCTACGAGGGTCGCGACCCCAGCATCATCACGGATACGCTGAGCTGCGGCGTCGTCGCCGGCTACCTCAACATGAGCCTCGACGATCTCGCTCATTGGCTGACGGAGATGAAAGCGCGCGATCTTGTCGAGCCCTCGGCGAGGGGCCTGCGGCTGAAGAATCTCGACGAGCTGGAGCGGCTCGCAGACGCGGGCGACTGATCTGCACCCACGCGCTATAGTCGACGCCATCGGCCTCGACGGACGACGCGTTTTTCCATGCCCACTTCAATGAACGATAACGGCGGCGGTCTGCAGCCGGAGCGCGTCGGCACCGTCACCCTGATCGTCGCCGAGGAGCATACCGCGCCGCGGCTCGGCAGCGGGCGCGCGCCGGTGCTCGGCAGCCCGGCCATGATCGCGCTCATCGAGGCGGCGGCCGTCGCTTGCGTCGAGGACCAGCTTGCCGACGGGCAGGAGACGCTCGGCATTCATCTCGACGTCGAGCATATCGCGGCGACGCCGGTTGGACTTTCGGTGACGGCGACGGCGCGGCTGATTGAAGTCTCGGGGCGCAAACTGGTGTTCAATGTCGAGGCGCGTGACGCACGCGAACTCATCGGCCGTGGACGGCATACGCGCGTTGTCGTCGACAGCGCGCGTTTCCGCGCGAAAGTGGCAGCCAAGCTGCACGACTGAGCAATACGCCCGTCCCACCACACTTGCCGCGAAATCGGCTGTATTGCGGGCAAACCCCTTGCACGGGGCCGGCAAATCTCCGCACAATGACGGGGAATCAAGCAATAAGCCTGCGATGCAGCCTCGGGGAGGTAACCATGCGCGCAAATCTCAAGACGACCCTCATCGCCGGTGCCGCGCTGTGCAGTTTGTTGGCATTCAGCGCCGCGGCGAGCGCAGAAGACGCCAAGCCGGCGGTGCCCGCGCCGACGGGGCCCGCGTCGACCGGGCCGGCGTCGACAGGGCCAGCGTCGATGGGACCGGCTTCACCGGCCGCCAAGTTGACGGAGTGCCCCGGCAATCCCAATCCGCTCGGCGTAGCGCGGGTCGTCGAGATCGACACCACGGGCGGCCCCGGCTTCGGCTTCCAGCACTACAAGTCGTATGACTTTCTCAATCCGAAGGAAGTCGTGCTGACGTTCGACGACGGGCCGCTGCCCAATCGCACGACGGCGATCCTTGCCGCGCTGAATGCCGAGTGCACGCGGGCGATCTTCTTCTCCGTCGGCAAGGTGGCTGCCGGCTATCCGGAGATCCTGCACGACGTAGCCAAGTCGGGAAATACCGTCGCGGCTCACACGATGCTGCACAAAGACCTGTCCAAGATGCCATTCGATCAGGCCAAGGACGAAATCGAGAAATCGTTCAGCGTCGTGCATCGCGCGGTCGGCGGACCCACGGCGCCGTTCTTCCGCTTCCCGTTCCTGCGCGACTCGCCTGAGACGCTGAAGTATCTCGCCAGCCGCAACGTGGCGGTCTTCTCGACCGACATCGACAGCTTCGACTTCAAGGGGGGTAAGCCCGACAAGCTCGTGAAGCACATCATGACGCTGCTGGAGAAGCGCGGCAAAGGCATCATCCTGATGCACGACATCCAGCCGCACACGGCCGCTGCCATGCCCGAGCTTTTGAAGCAGCTTAAGGCTGGCGGCTACAAAGTGGTGCAGATGACGGCGAAAGCGCCTATTCAGACGCTGCCCGAGTACGACGAGCTCATTAACAAGGATATGCAGGGCATGCCCACGGCATTGTCCGACCGTCCGTTGAACTCCGTCGTCAAAACGATCAGCGGTCAATAATTCGCCGCATCGCTTTGATCCTTCGCGCTCGGGCTTCCGGGAATTGGATGCGTAATCCGCGATAGGGCTAAAGCGTGCTCATGCGTCGATCGATATCGTCAAGTCTGTTGGCCGCACTGGCCTTCTTGCTCATGCAGGGCGCCGCGCAAGCCGCGACCTGCACGGCAGACGACTTTGCCGCCGCCGTCGACAAGTCGGGGGCGGCGCTGCGCGCTTTCAACGCCGAAGCGCTGCCGAAGCTGCAGGACAAGCTGAAGCAGCTCAAAGACAAGAGGGGCTGGGACGAGGAGAAGGCGCTTGGCAATGTGCGCGACGACCGCACCACTAAGCTCGACGCCGAGGCCGAGGATCTGATCCTCAAGATCGACACGCTGGGGAGGCCGCCGGAAAAGGGGCCGCCCGACTGCAGCAAACTCGCCGAGCTCGAGGCAGCCGGGCTCGAGCTGCTGGCAGCGATGAAGGCGAAGTCGACCTACACGCTGTCGAAGCTCGATGCCGAACTCGCCGGCGGCGGCAAGGAGGTCGCGAGCAGCGGCGCCAAGCCGCCAGCGAAAGATGCAAAGCCCGCGGCCAAACCTGCTGCAACGCCCGAGGCGACGCCGCCGCCGAAGCCGGTGGCCAAGTCGACCGCGGAAAATTGGACGACGCAGACGAAACCGCAGCCGGGGGTGCGCGATGAGGTGACGACGCTGGAGCCCGGACCACACGTCGCCATACTCGAGCCGTTGCCGCCCGACGAAGCCGGCTACACCATCGACGAGATCCGCGAGATCTCGCGCGGCTTCTTCGGCACCATCTCCACCGAGCTCGGCAGCGTCATCGAATACGCCTTCTCGAGCGCCGGACGCCCCGACGGCTACGTGCTCGGCACCGAAGGCGGCGGCGCCTTTCTGGCCGGCCTACGCTACGGCAGCGGCACGTACTACATGCGCGCTGGCGGCAGCGGAAATATCTACTGGCATGGGCCATCGATCGGCACCGACTTTGGTGCCTCGGGTTCGCGCACGATGTTTCTGATTTACCGGCTGCACCAGCCCGAGGAGCTCTACCGGCAGTTCACCGGCGTCGACGGCTCGGCCTACTTCATCGGCGGCGTTGGCATCACCTTCCTCAAGGGCGGTCAGGTGATGATGGCCCCGATCCGCACCGGTCTCGGCCTCCGCCTCGGCGCCAACATCGGTTATATCCGCTTCACGCCCCGCGCGACGTGGAACCCATTCTGACGGAGCCCAACACGGCGACGTGCGCTACCAGGTGTTGTAGCCGCCGCCGTACTGCTTCTTCTTGGCTTTCTTGACCTTCGGCTGATACGCGGACTGGTTGTAGCCGAAGAACCCGCCCCACTGCTGGGCGGTCGGCTGCTGCGCATAGCGGCGACGGCGTCCCTCAGCGACGACGGGCGAGTACGGCGGCTTGCCGCGCACGGTAACGCGGGTCATCTGCATGCCGTGCTTCTGCACCAGGTCGTAAAAGATCTTTGCGTTCTTCGGATGCGAGCGCACACAACCGTGCGAAGCGGGGCGGCCAAGATTGCCGATGTCACGCGTCCCGTGCACCGCCACGCCCTCGCTGAAGAACACCGAATAGGGCATCGGCGAGAAGTGGTACTGCTTCGAGTAGTGCATGCGCGACGTATAATGCGGCGTGTAGATGCCTGTCGGTGTGCGGTAACCGCCACGTGCCGAGGAGATCTTCCAGCTGGCGATCTCACCGTTCTTGTCGGAGACGGTCATCGTCTGCGTGCTGAGATCGATGACTGCAAAGAGCGTCGGCTCCGGCGGCTCGATCGGCGCGACTTTCTCGGCTTCGGCCGGGGCGGCAACGGCGGCCGGCGGCAAGGCGGCGTCGGACGCCTGCGGGCCCGAGACCAACGGAGCTTCCGCGGCCGGGTCGGCGGCGGCGAGCACCGTCGGCGTTTCTGCGGACGCTGACGAGACGAGGACCACTGCGGCGAAGGCCGCACACAACACCCCAACGGAACGCATCGCTGTTAAGTCTCCCCCTGACGACGCAGGTCTAAGCCTCCACATTATATGGTGAATAATGCGGAAAGCTTAACGGCAGTACTATTTTAGCAACGCGCGTGAGGACGCCGTCGCAAGTCTGGGAAGCTTCCCATTGCACCACCGAGGCACGCAACCGCGAACATAGCCAAGCCGACGCCGGGGCGCGTTTCTCGCCCTGCGTGTAGCTCGGCGGCAGCACCGCCCGGTTAGTTAAAGAGCAGCTGGAAGATCGTCTTGGGCCTTCGCCGGCGCTGGCGCCGATCGTCCTGAGCCGAAGAATCGAGCTGACTCCAGGGCATCCAGCCGCCTCCCGAATCGGTGCTCGAATAGCGGGGCTGGCCCGCATCCCGCGGCCGGCCGGCGCGAAGGATGAACTCGTCGGTCGCGCCATCGACGCTTGCCACCACCACCCGGTCGTCCTGCCAGGTCCAGGTGGCGACCTTCTTGCCTTCCCGATGCGGCTCAATGCCGATCACCGAGTTGTTGTTGAGGTCGAGGATGGCGACCTGCTCCACTTCCTCCGGGCCCATGGCGCCCGGCGCGACGCCGCCGGTGAACCGCAAGGTTGCAATGCCACCGAGCGGGGGTTTCTTTGCTTCCCACTCCAGCAGCCGCGGTTGGCCCTCGCCGGCCATCTCCAACGGAATACGCAGGCGGCGGTACTGATCGCTGACGGCGTAGAAGCTGCCGCCCTGCTGCACGACGCGCCAGAAGTCGATGCCGGCTCCGGGAATTTCGCGATCCTCGGCGTTGGCGGTATCGGCGGCGAGCCGCTGCAGGCCGTCGGCTGCCAACTTCAGGCGCGGCTGCAAAGCGACGGCCTTCTTGTAGTCGGCGATGGCCTGCTCGGTGCGCCCCTGCGCTTCCTCGATTTCACCCTTGGCCCAAAGCACCTCGGGACCGTCGGGATCGAGCTTCTCGGCTGTCTCGGCGTCTTTGACGCCGACATCGGTCTGCCCGCTCAACTTGTAGACGACGGCGCGGTAGGCGAAGGCGACGCCGGAGCGCGGGTCGAGCTCGATAGCCCGGTTGAGATCGGCGAACGCCTCCTCGTAGGTCTGCGAGATGCCGTTGGCGAGACCGCGCGCTGCGAAGCCGCGCGCTGAGCGCGGATCGAGCGTCGTCACGTGCGTGAAATCCTTCATCGCGGCCGCGACGTTGTCGGAAGCGAGGTAGGCCTGCCCGCGCAACAGATAGAGTTCGGGATTGTCGGCATCGAAGGCGATGGCACGCGAGAGATCTTCTATGGCCTCCGGCAGGCGGATGATGTCGAACTTCGCCTCGGCGCGATTGCGATAGGCGGCAGCAAAACGCGGATCGGCGGTGACCGCGCGGGTGAAATCGCGAATAGCAGCATGCGGGCGGCCAGCCGCGAGGTGGACGCGGCCACGCCCGGCAAGGGGAGCGGCCGATTGCGGCATCAGACGCACGGCGGCGGTGTAGTCGCGGATCGCCTGGTCGTTATGTCCGACCTTGGCGTAGGCGCCGGCGCGGTTCGACAGCGCGGCGGCGTAGCCGGGCGCCAGCGTGATGGCGCGATTGAAGTCCTTGATCGCCTCCTCAGGGTACCCGAGGGCGAGCAGCAGGTTGCCGCGGTTGTTGTAGATCGCGGCGTACTCGGGGAAGAGCTGCGCGGCGCGATTGAAGTCATCGATGGCGAGTTTGGTCTGACCGAGACGCGCGTAGGCAACGGCGCGGTCAGTGAGGATGGTAGCGCGACGATCGTTGGGCAGCGCTGGATCCTTCAGCGCCTCGGTGTAGCCGGCAACGGCCTGGTTGGCGTCGCCCCGTACCAGCGCGGTAGCGGCGTCCTGCGCCTTCAAGGCCGCATCCGCCGCAGCCGCAAAGGCGCCGGCGGTGGGCAGCGAAATCAAGGCGATGGCTAGGGCAGCCCGTCGAAGCATTCGCGTCTCGTGCATTGCATTGACACTGGCGGCCACGCGCGGTGGCACCTCGAATCCAGCATAGGCCATTAGCCGCCGATTGTGGCGCCCAATCGTTATGGCCCAAGCGCAACGAGGCCGTTCAGGACGGCGGGAAGCTGTTCAGGGATATCCTCCGCAATCAGCCCTGGGCCGAATGCCGCCGCCGCGGCGCCGTGCATCCAGACGCCGGCGCAGCCGGCCTCGAATGCGGGCATTCCCTGGGCCAGCAAGCCGCTAATGAACCCGCCGAGGACGTCGCCGGCTCCGGCAGTCGCCAGCCAGGGTGGCGCGTTGTCATTGATCGCCGCACGCCCGTCGGGAGCGGCGATCACCGTGTCGGCGCCCTTCAACACCACGATCGCACCCGAGCGCTGCGCCGCCGCGCGGGCGCGCTCGAGCTTCGATCCCTCGCACGGTCCGGGAAACAGCCGCTGAAACTCGCCCTCGTGGGGCGTCAGCACTACGGGGCGCGCCGCACTCGACTTGATTGCTTCGAACAGGCTCGCAGCGTCGTCGGCAAACGACGTGATAGCGTCGGCGTCGAGCACCGTCGCGGCGCCCGAGGCAAGCGCGGTGTGCACGAGCCGCCGCGTCGGATCGCCGACGCCGAGCGCCGGGCCGAGCAGGATGGCGTTCTTGCGTCGGTCAGCGAGGATGCGCGCCAGGCCGTCCGGTCCGTCGAATTCCAACAGCATGATGGCGGTGAGATGCGCCGCGTTGACCTTGAGCGCATCGGGCGGACTGGCCACGGTGACGAGTCCGGCGCCGATACGCAGGGCCCCGCGCGCGCCCATGCGCGCGGCGCCCGTGTGCGCCGCCGGCCCCGACACCGCGACGGCGTGTCCGCGCCCGTACTTGTGTCCGTCGAGCTTCGGCCAGGGAAAGTGCGCACGCCAGAGATCGGGACCGTTGGCCCACGCTCTAGAGCCGATTTCGGCGAGCACGCTTGACGGTATCCCGATATCGGCCACGGTGACCTCCCCGCATAGCGACCGTCCGGGCATGAGTAGGTGCCCAGGCTTGCGCCGAAAGAACGTGACGGTGCGCGTGGCGACGATCACAGGACCTTGCGCCTGTCCCGTCGTTCCGTCGAGGCCGCTTGGCACATCGACGGCGACCACCGGCACATCCGAGGCGTTGAGCGCGGCGATCACTTCGGCCGCTACGCCCGAGATCGGCCGCGCTATGCCCGCGCCGAACAGCGCGTCGATGACGAGCTGCGCGTCGTCGATGCCCCGCCGCGTCAACGGGGCGATCGGTTGTCCCCAGCTCTGCGCCATGGCGGCGGCATCGCCCTTGAGACCATCGGGCGTGCCCAGCAGCGCCAGCCGCGCATCAAGCCCGGCGTCGCGCAGATGGCGCGCGGCAACGAAGCCATCGCCACCGTTGTTGCCAGGACCACAGAGGACGGCAACGCGCGCTCCGGCCCCAGCTATTCGCAGCGCCGCGTGTGCCACCGCGCGACCGGCATTTTCCATGAGAGCAAGGCTGGGGACGCCCGCTGCCTCAGCCAGGCGGTCGGCGCGTCCCATTTCAACCGCGGTCAGAAGCTCCAAGCCGCCGCCTTGCCTGCCCAAAGAATTAGCGGACGGGTTGACCATCGAGTCGCCTGCCGATTGCGTGTGATGTGTTTCTGTGCAAATTGCCCAACTATTAAGCATTAGGAGTGCCGAAACCAGCCGGGTGGTGGGCGAGCCTGCAAATAACGCACTGTATTTGCAGGCGCTTATTTGAGCCCGGAAGTTGGCATGGGCCATGCTAACTTCTGGCCGTCCACGCAAGCCGCCCTTATAGAAACCAGATAAACGCCGAGGGGCCAGGGGTCATGAAGAAAATCGAAGCCATCATCAAGCCATTCAAGCTCGACGAAGTGAAAGAAGCCCTGCAGGAAATCGGCCTGCAAGGCATCACCGTACTCGAGGCGAAGGGCTTCGGCCGTCAGAAGGGCCACACCGAACTCTACCGGGGCGCCGAGTACGTGGTGGATTTCCTCCCGAAGGTGAAAATCGAAGTGGTGCTCGCCGACGAGATGCTCGACAAAGCCGTCGATGCGATCCAAAAGGCCGCCAAGACCGGGCGCATCGGCGACGGCAAGATATTCATTTCTGCCATCGATGACGCGATCCGTATTCGCACCGGCGAGACCGGCGCGGACGCGATCTAAGAAGAAGAACTGAGGGGGGCTGCGACGGCCCCTTTTTCAGGGGAAACGCCGCGTAGGCTAAAACAGTCAATGGGGAGTCTCATGAAGAGCGCTAGCGATGTCCTGAAAATGGTCAAGGACAAGGACGTCAAGTTCGTCGATTTCCGCTTCACCGACACCAAGGGCAAGATGCAGCACGTGACCGCGCATGCGAGCACGGTCGGCGAAGACACGTTCCAGGAAGGATACGCCTTCGACGGCTCCTCGATCGCCGGCTGGAAGGGCATCGAGTCCTCCGACATGCTGCTGATGCCGGACGCCACCACGGCCCACCTCGATCCGTTCTTCGCCCAGTCGACCGTTGCGCTGTTCTGCGACGTCCTGGAGCCGACCACCGGCCAGTTCTACGAGCGCGACCCGCGCGGCATCGCCAAGAAGGCCGAGGCCTACATGAAGTCGACCGGCGTGGGCGACACAATCTTTATGGGCCCGGAAGCCGAGTTCTTCATTTTCGATGACGTGCGCTTCTCCGCCGATCCGTACAACACCGGTTTCCGCGTCGACTCCACCGAGCTGCCCACGAATACGGGCACCGAGTACGAGATGGGCAACCTCGGTCACCGCCCGCGCACCAAGGGCGGCTACTTCCCCGTTCCGCCGATCGACAGCTGCCAGGACATCCGCTCCGAGATGATCTCGGTGATGGCGGAGATGGGCGTCGCCGTCGAGAAGCACCACCACGAAGTGGCCGCCGCTCAGCACGAGCTCGGTATCAAATTCGCCCCGATGGTCAACATCGCCGACCATCTGCAGATCTATAAGTACGTCATTCACATGGTCGCCCAGGCCTACGGCAAGACGGCGTGCTTCATGCCGAAGCCGATCTTCGGCGACAACGGCTCGGGCATGCACGTGCACCAGTCGATCTGGAAGGGCGGCAACCCGGTGTTCGCCGGCAACAAGTACGCCGACCTTTCGGAGACGGCGCTGAGCTACATCGCCGGAGTCCTCAAGCACGCCAAGGCGATCAACGCCTTCACCAACCCGACCACCAACTCCTACAAGCGTCTGGTTCCTGGCTACGAGGCTCCCGTGCTGCTCGCCTACTCGGCGCGCAACCGCTCCGCCGCGTGCCGCATCCCGCACGTGTCGAGCCCGAAGGCGAAGCGCTTCGAGGTCCGCTTCCCGGATCCCGCCGCCAATCCTTATCTCGGGTTCACGGCGATGCTCATGGCCGGCCTCGACGGCATCGCCAACAAGCTGCATCCCGGCGAGCCGATCGACAAGAACCTGTACGACCTGCCGCCGGCGGAGCTCGCGAGCATCCCGACGGTTTGCGGCAGCCTGCGCGAGGCGCTCGACAGCCTCGACAAGGACCGCGGCTTCCTCAAGATGGGCGGCGTCATGAACGACGACATGATCGACGCCTACATCGAGCTGAAGATGGCGGAGAACATGCGCTACGAGATGGCCCCGCATCCGATCGAGTACGAAATGTACTACTCGGTCTAAGCGGCCGGCTCGGACGATACGGCGGCCCGGGAGCAATCCCGGGCCTTTGCATTTCAGAGCAGGATCAGAAGTAGAAGAGCACAGCGACGAAGACGATCGCCCAGCCGACGAGCCACAGGCGACGTGCCTGGCTGCCGATCCAGACGCCCGAGCGGCGCGCAACGTTCGACCACGAGATCTGCCCGAGCACCGCGATGAAGAGGCCGATGCCGAGGCCGAGCGACCACCGAACGGTAGTCGAGCGTCGGACCGCCGAACTCGAAGCCGCCGATGTTGGTGATGGTGCCGTTGCCCGACGGCGCCACCATGAACACGGCGGCGATCATCAGGCCGAGGGCGAGCATCGAGAAGAAGCTGAGAACGGACCGCATGACCGCACCAGGAAAGGTAATGTCCACGCAAACTACATGCGTGATTTCAATAACCCCTTAACCATGCCGAACGCGCGTTCACTGGCAGCACCGTTGGTTGACACGTTCACCATACGGGCGCAGGGTTGCATCACCCTCTCGCGGCAAGGAGGTCTAAGAAAATGTGGCCGCCCGGCCGATCGAAGCCGCTGTGCACGACGCCCTAATGGACTTTGTGGAGAGCGGCCGATCCAAAAATTTGATGACATCGACGGAATGTTCAGTGGGTTGCCGCCAGCCCCTGTTCGGGATGAGCTGGGAACTGCCCGCTGCAACATCCGCCTCTAGCCCACGCGATGGGCAGGGCTTTGTAATAGAGCAGGGTTGCAGCCCATAGGCGCACCGCTCGAAAACACACGAGCCCAAAATGGAGCCCGGACGGCCTTGCCGCTCCGGGTTCCTCGCTTCTGGGAGGCATATACAGCCGTGGCAGCACACGCCTTCATCCCCCGGGAATATTTGTAGAAAATTCACCATATGCGTGGCACGTTCGAGGGTGAGCGGGGCCGATTTAGCCCATCTTTCAAAGCCCTGCGCCCGCCTCTTCAGTCGGCGTGCCACGTTGGCGAGCGCAACGGCGGAGCATCGCGGCATGAAGCACTGACATGAACACTTGTCAGCCGACATGTCCGAGATTGCAGGACACAAGTGGAGCCGCGCCATGCGCGCCGTGAAGTCCGACATTGAGACTGGAAACCCGGAGGAAAACTTCCTGCGGGTGCTCGATCAATTCGCCTCGCTGCGCACCTATTCCAGCGCCGCTCCGGCAGTGGGCGGCTATCGCGTGCTCACGCCGAAACGCATGACACACCGGGCCATCGCACAGGCGCCTACCGTCGCCGCGCGGGCGCGCACGCGCATCCGCTGGACCGGATCTCTTTCCGTGCTGTTCGTCGGCGGCCTCGGGCTCGCTGTACTTGCCGGTCCGGCCAATTGCCCCTGCTCGACCGCGTTCGCGGTCGCCGAGCAATCGTCGATGGCGCGCCTGGGATATGTGCAGAACGCCACCATGGTGACCGCACGCGATGTCTGCTTCCGACGACACCGAGCTGCCGGCGCTGACCACCGCCACGCTCGTCGAGCCGCAAGAGAGCGTGGCCGGCGTGTCGCCGATCACGACGTCGGCGTTGGAGCCGTCGCGCGACGTGCCGACCGTGTAGCGCGACGATCCATCCGCAACCAGCGCCGGCCGCCTGCCGGTGGAGATCGAGCAGGTCGCCGACGCCACGCCTGAGCCCGTCAAGCTCGCCGCTGCCGAGAGCATGGATAGCGACGTGCCGCCGACGCTGCCGCCGTCGAGGTGGCCACGCCGCCCGTGAGCCGCATCACTGCCAGCGAGCCCGAGCACGGGCCGGCGACCAAATCGCGGTCGGTACGCAAGCGCACGCCGGTGCGGGCCTATCGCACGCCGAAGCCGCAAGCCGTTCAAGCCAAAGCCAGCAAGCCGGACGTTACGCGAGTGGCGCGTGCGCCGAAATGGGCGCAGCAGATGTTCGTGACGCCCTGGCAGACGAGAGCGTTCGTCTACACTCAGTAAGCCGGGTCACCCTGCCCTCCGACGCCATCGCCGCGACACACAGGCCAGGCAGTTTCGCCGCATGAGACGCGAACTTGTGCCTATTCTTGCCGCCGTATTGCTTGTCGCCGCACCGCCCATCGCGAACGCCGGCCCCAGTTATGCCTGGCCGTTCACGCCGGGCGATCAGACCTTCGAGCAGCGCATTCCGCCACCGCCCGGCTTCACACGCACCGCCGTTACCGCCGGCAGCTGGGCAGCGTGGCTGCGCGGACTACCGATGAAACCCGCGAACGCGCCGGTGCTGATCTACACCGGGCGCGCCGAAGTGGCGACAGGACGTGCACGCCGCCGTCATCGACATCGACGTGGGCACGCGCGATCTGCAGCAGTGCGCCGACGCCATCATGCGCCTACGCGCCGAGTGGCTGTTCGCCGCGGACCGCAAGCGCGACATCGACTTCAACGACACCGAGGGCAAGCGGCTGAGCTTCTCGGCGCGCCGCGACAGTCGGCTATGCCTCGTTCCGCAAGTACATGGACTACGTGTTTGCTTACGCCGGCACCTACTCGCTGGAACGCGAGCTGAAGCCGGCGCCGCTAGCGTCCCTGCAGACCGGCGACGTGTTCATCAAGGGCGGCTTCCCGGGGCACGCCGTGCTCGTAGCCGACACGGCCGAGAACGCGCAGACGGGCGAGAAACGCTTCCTGCTCGTGCAGAGCTACATGCCCGCGCAGGAGATGCACGTCCTCAAGAACCCGGCGGCCGAGTGATGGCTCTCCGTGGTACCCGGCAGCGTTCGACGGCGAACTCGTCACGCCCGAATGGACGTTTGCCGCCGGTTCGCTGCGCCGCTGGCCCTAGTGGCAGACGCGGCCGCGCTCAGTAGCGGATCATCACCATCGAGACGAGGCAGACGACCATAAACGTGCCGAGGCCGGCCAGCGCCCTCACGCGACGAGTTCGGGTCGGCGTGCGTCATCATCTCGTCGAGGGCGACGCCGAGCCCCGCCAAGCCGATGGCGAACAGACACGAGGCCGACGAGCACTCCGAAAAATCCACGCATCCTTGTCTCTCCCTGTGATGCCGGCGGTAGCACCGGTCTGTTTTGGCGCGCGCGGAGGCGGCCCCGGTTTTCCCTTTTGAGGCACGCCGCGGGCGGCATGGTCAACACTTTTTGCTTGGCCAGCGCTGCCTTAGGGCTGCGCTGGCGCGCGGCGGCGGCTCGGCGCTCGATGGCGGTGGGACCGTCGAGCGCGCCAGGCGAGCGGACGCACGGCGATGTAGAAAGGCGGTCGAGGCGAGGAGCAGGACAATCGCCGACACGATGACGATAGTGCTCCGCTTCGTGGCCCATCACCCATGCGGGGTTGATGACGCCGAATACCAGATAGAGCACCGCGAGAAAGGTGATCAGCTGAAACGACCAGGACGAATAATCGAGCAGCGCGTCGGACATTGAAGTCGCCTCGGGATGCGTGAAATTGCGGCCGCCATCTTGGCGGCGCCGGCTTAATGGATTGCCAATCGCCACGAAGAGCGCCCGTGTTGCCGCCACATCCTGCTCAGCGCGGCAGAAGCAAGAGCGAGCGGGAGCACATCGGCGAAGACAGCGAGGTCTTCGTCACGCCCGCAGCTGACGCGAATGCAGCGGTTGAGCGGCGGGACGCTTGGCATGCGCGCGAACACGTCATGCGCCAGCAGCCCTTCGAGCACGCGCTTGGCGAAGGCGCCGTCGCGGCCGCAATCGATGGTGACGAAGTTGGCGGCCGACGGCAGCGGGCTCGAGGCCGTTGGCGCGCGCGATGGCGCCGATGATGCCGCGCGCCCGCGCGATGCGTGCCACGGCATCGGCGAGGTATTCCTGATCCTCGAGCGCGGCGAGCGCGCCGATCTGTCCGACGCGGTTGATGCCGTAGTGATTGCGGATCTTCTCGAAGGCGCCGATGACGCCCGCCTCGCCGAGGCAGTAGCCGATGCGTGCGCCGGCGAGACCGTAGGCCTTGGAGAAGGTGCGAAAGCGCAGCACCTGCGGATTACCGACGTCGACGGGCAGCAGCTCGTCGGCAGGCGCGGTGTCGCAATAGGCCTCGTCGAGGCAGAGCAGCACGCCGCCTGGCAGAGCGCGCGATAAGCTCGCGCAGTGCATCGGCGTCACAGAACGATCCCATCGGGTTGTCGGGATTGCATACGTAGAGGATGCGCGCGTCCTCGCGCTGCGCGGCAGCGAGCAACGCGTCGAGATCCTGGCGATCGTCGCGATAGGGAACGCGCACCAGGCGCCCGCCGCCGCCGGCAACGTGGAAGTTGAAGGTCGGATAGGTGCCGTCGGACGTAACCACGACGGAATTCGGCTCGACGGCGAGCTTCACGGCCAGGCCGAGCAGTCCGTCGATGCCTTCGCCGATGACGACGTTGTCGAGGTCGACGCCGTGGAAGTCCGCCAGCGCGGCGCGCAGGTCGTGGCTCTCCGGGTCGGCGTACATCCAGTTGCCGTCGGCCGCCGCCCGCATGGCGGCGAGCGCCTTGGGCGAAGGTCCGAACAGGCTCTCGTTGGCGCCGAGGCGGGCGCGGAACGGACGCCCGCGCGCGCGCTCCTGCGCCTCCGGACCGACGAAGGGCACGAAGGCCGGGAGGCTATCGACGAGGGCGGTGAAGCGCGGACGGGACATGATTGTGTTCGACAACGATGCTAATCGGATCGACCTGAAGCTATGGCTCTGCCCGAGCGCGGCGCCACGTCAACAGCGGTACTTAGAGAGTGCGCAATTGGACCTTGCAGAATTGCGGCGCGTCTACGCGCGGCAGATGCTCGCTCTGGCGAATGCGTTGGCCGACACGCAGCTGGAGGACGCATTCGCCGCCGTCCCGCGCGAGAGCTTCCTCGGCGAGGGCCCGTGGCGCATCATGACGCCGTGGTCGCCGTATAACCGTGCCCGAGCACGATCCCGCGCTGATCTATCAAGACGTCGTCGTGGCCCTCGACGCGGAGCGCGGCGTCAACAATGGCAGCCCGTCCCTGCATGCCCGCTGGATGCACCTCCTCTCGCCGCGTCGAGGCGAGAGGATCGCGCACGTCGGTGCTGGAGTCGGCTATTATTCAGCGATCCTCGCCGAACTCGTCGGCAACGAAGGTCTCGTGGCAGCAGTCGAATACGACGCGGGGCGTGCTCAAAGAGCTACGGACAATCTCAAGGACAGCTCCAACGTCGAAGTCATCGCTGCAGATGGGCGCCGCTGGCCACAACAGGCCGCCGACGTAATCTACGTGAACTTTGCAACGCCGCGGCCGGCCGATATGTGGATCGACAGTCTTGCCGTGGGCGGCCGGTTGATCTTTCCACTTGGCGTCCCGCGTGAAAGCCCGACGGGCGGCGGCTGGCGCGGACTAAATGCGCTCGCTCTATGGTGACGCGTCACAGCCAAGGATTTGCAGCAAGCGTATTGGGCCAAGTGTCGTTCGTCTTTGTCGAAGGCGAAGAGCACACCCGGTCCGATGAGGAAGTCCGCATCCTGCAAGGCAGCCTAGAAAAGGGTGGCTGGGAAGGATCAGGAGCCTCGTCTGGAATGAGCCCGTAGACGAGGCGCAATGCTGGCTCAAAGGAGACGGCTGGGCACTGAGCTTCAAGAACCCGTAACCTAGATCAGGCCGAGCTCGGCGAGCTCGCGGCGCATCTTAGACGGCAGCGCGGCGAGCTGCTTGTCGCCGCGACCGAGATCGGGCGGGGCATCGGCCGCGTCGAGATAGCGCCAGCCCTGGAAAGCGCGGCGGGGCACCGGGCGCACCGGCACCAGTGCGGCGTCGAGCAGGATAAGGCAGGCCGGCGAGCCGTCCGCCTTCTTGCCCTGCTCGAAACCGATGAGCTTCTGGCGCACCTGCACGGTGCCTTTGATCACCCAATAGAGCGAACCGCCGTCGAGTAGCTCGGCGTCACGCTTCGGCGTCTGGAACGTGGTGTGGAAGATGCGCGCAGCCCTTGCCGGCCTTCTTGCGCTCGGCGGCGCGCGCCTTCTGCCAGTCAGCCAGCTCCTCGATGGAGGCGGCTCCGACGCAGAGTTTGATGAGGTGCAGCGTCATGGGGCTTCTCCCTCAACGAGGTTTGGGCACCAAAGTGTACCGCCGGCGCCGCTCGCGGCGAACACAAACGACGCGGCATCCACAGCTTGCCGGCGCTACTTCGCCGCGCACGAGCCCGCATACTGCGCAACGACCGGCTGGCCGAGCACGCCGAAGTGGCGCGAATGCACCGCGGGATAGGTGCCGCTGGTCGCGTCCTTGTCGTAGATGGTCGTCAGATTGAGGAAACCCTCGTTGACGACCTCGAGGAAATGGTTGGCGTTGATCGCCCGCACGATCTTCAGCGACGCCGGCTTCGGACTGCCTTCGGTAACGAGCTGCGCCGTCTGTCCATCAAGATCGATGTCGGCGATTGAAAAGGTGATGGGCTCGGACGCCTTGCTCTTGAAGGCGCCGTTCTCGAAGGTCCAGGCGGTGCCGGTCGTGAAGCTGCAGGCATAGGCCTTCGGATCGTCGTCGGCGCGCACGATGCCAGGCGCGACCGCGGCGAGCGCCAAGCCCAGAACGGCAAATTTTTTGATGTGCATATACCTTCCCCAAGCGGCTTTTGCCGCGCCTTGCGCTTAGCGCCATTGAACCGCGTGCGACCAGCCCGCGCAACCGCGCGCAAGCCCGCCTTCCGCGGCCCAGCGCCGCGCGCGGCGCCTTCAATCCGCCCCTATTGAGGGCTCGTTAGCCGTAGCAGTTGGATGGGCGACAATGGTCCGATTCCGGGCTCAAATTCTTGCGGCTTTAATGAGCGCCTTGGTGTGCGGCTGCGCGGGAAAACCGGTCGATACGCCGCCCAATCTCGTTAGCGATATGCCGGTGCCCCAGGACAGCGGCGTCACCACCGGAGCCTTGCAGACCTCCGGCTACCAGCTCAGCGAAGAAGAACTGAAGTTCGACTGCAAGAAGCTCACCGGCCTCATGCAGATCCGCATCCTGCAAGTGCGCGGCTATGACTCCAACAAGAAGGCCACAGCCGCGGCGCGCGGAATTCAGTCGCTGGCGACACCGATCTTCGGCGGCACCAAAGAGGGCGTCGACCCCGACGGACAGTATCGCAAGGACCTCGCCATGCTGCAGGCCTACAACCGGCAGCTCGGCGTCAAGCAATGCAGGACCTTCGACCTCGACGCCGAGCTGGCCTCGACAGCGAACGACGTGACGCCGGAACCGCGCGGTAAGCCGAAAACAAACTAGCCACGCCGCCACGGTTACGGCGCGACGCGCTTCTGGTGTAAACGTCGAGTTTAGACGATCATCGGAATCGCTATGCCGGCTGAACAATCCGAAACCACCGATCGACCGAGCCGCGTTCCGTGGCCACCAATCCTATTGGCGGGCGGCATCATCGCCGCCATCGCGCTCGGCTACCTGGCGCCGCTCGGCTGGCCGGGAATGGACGATTTTGCAGCGCGCACCATCGGGCTAACGATTGGTGCTGCCGGCGTCGCGCTGCTTACCTGGGCAATCATGACGCTGCGCCGGCACGGCACGACGGTGCTGCCCGACGTCGGCGCCACGACGCTCGTCACCGACGGCCCCTATTGGCGCTACCGCAATCCGATCTACCTCGCCGACGCGATGATCCTCCTTGGGGTCGCCGAGCTGACGAAGAACGTTTGGTTCGTCGCCGCGGCGGCGGCGTTCGCCGCGCTCGTCACCTGGCTCGCCATCTTGCCGGAGGAGCGCCATCTCGAGCGGCGCTTCGGCAAGGCCTATCTCGACTACAAAGCGACGTCGCGCCGCTGGGTTTGAGGAAGCGCGATGGCGACCGACTTCGGCGAAAAAGAGCGCGCCTTCATCGACGGGCTGAAGGAGAACACCGGGCGCGATCTTGGCGAGTGGATGCAGGCGATCACCGCGGCGGGACTGCCGCATCGCAACGACATCATCGACTGGCTACGCCACAAGGGCTTCATGTTCTCGAAGGCGTCGTGGCTGGAACGCATCCACCACAACGGCGGCAAGCCGATCTATGCCGATGTGCCCAAGGAAGCCGCGCCGCGACGGCCTCCGCGCCGGCGCGAGGTTGTGCCGGCCGCGGCCTCACCGGCTGCGGCGTCCCCAGTGCCTCCACCTCCACCGCCGCCGCCGGTTGCGCCCATCTCGGCGCCAACGCTTGCGGGCGATCTCGACGCGCTCCTCGCCAAGGCCAAGGCGTATCGACCCCTCGCCCAGCTCGTTCTGGCAAAGATCAAGTCGGTTCGCCCCGGCGCCGCTTTCACGGCGCGTGAAAGCTCGATCGCCATCGGCGGATCCGGGCGTGTTCGCTGCGCTCGGCATCTCGGCGCAAGGAGCTGCGCCTGCACTTGGCGCTTGGTGATCATCCCTTTGACGACGTCGTCAAAAAAGGACAGGCGGGCGGCGGTCTTGGCAAGGGCGAGACGCTCTCCCACATGCTTGTGCTGACGGACGCACGCCAGGTCGACCCGCGCTTCGTGGACCTCGTCGCTCTCGCCAAGGCGAACGGCTGAGCCCGAATCATCGAATAGCCCGAATTCTGCGCCCATGTGCGAGCCGAATTTGGAGGCTTTTGTCATGTCTGCCGACGTTAGTTGGCCTGCCGTGGCGCTGGCACTCGCCGCGCTTTTCGGTTCAGCTTTTCCCGTAAATGCGCAGAGCGCACACCGCGACGGCATCGCCGACCTGATCTCCAAGTCGGCGGGCGAGGCAAAGGCCGAAAAGGTTGCTGAGACGACACCGCCCACGACGAAGCCTGCGGTTGTCGGCCCACCCGCGCCCGCTGCCGCACCGCCGGCAGCGGCGCCCGTCGTTCCGAAGGATCCGCGCGAGGGCGAGCAAGCCTACGAGCAGGCGCGCCAGCTGATGCTCGCGGTCGACGCCATCCTGCAGGACACCGCCGAGCAGCGCTCGCAAGCCCAGAAGCTGCCCGGACGCGATGAGTTCATCCTGACGCCGCTGTGGACGGAGACGCGCGAGGACCGCGAGGCGCGCATCCGCGCGCTGCTCGATTCGGCGCTCGGCATCGTCACCGACGTGCCCATCGTCGAGATGCAGAAGAAGGTCGAGGGGCTGCGCCAGAACATCCGCGACATCGAAGCCAATATCGCGACGCTGAAGGAAAAGCAGATCACGGCGCCGAAGGACGCCATGCTGCCGGGCGTGCTCAACGACACGGTGGCGAGCCTCGACGGCAACATCAAGGATGCCGAGCAGCGCATCACCAAGAACCAGGACGAGATCGCCAAGACCAAGACGGAGATCGCCGGCGCGCTGGCGAAGTCGGGCGTCGAGCTGACGCCGGACCAGGTCGACCTGCTGCTCGACAGCGTGCTGTCGGGCGATCTCGTGCGCCTCGTCGCCGTGTTCAACGCGGCGAAGGTCATCGACACGCAGCTCGGCAAGCTGCTGACGGCGGCCGGCGACAACATGAACTCGGCGCGCAAGTATTTCGCCATGCACGCGGCGCTGTTCGCCATGCTGGTGCACGCGCAGGAGCTCGGCCATCGAGAAGATCGACACCAACTACATGCCGAAGCTCGATGCCATCCTGAAGGACATCACCGTCGGCGCAGGCCAAGACGGCGAAGCTGCTGCAGGGCGAGAACCGGCCCGACCAGAAGCGCGCGCTCGAAGCCAACCGCGACGCGCAGAAGGTGGCGGCCGACGCGGCCAAGGGCTATCGCCGCTACCTGCAGCAGCAGCGCGAGCAGATCGCCAAGGCGCGCACGCGCGCCGTGCACGATCTGCGCATCGCCGACAACACCTACGAGACGGTGGAGGCGAGCTTCCAGCTGAAGAACCTGATGCGCGACAGCGCGGCCTCGTTCGAGGCGATCCAGAAGCTCGAGGCGCCGACCTTCGATCAGATCTTCAAGAACGAGGAGCTGCGGCAGGAGTTCGAGAACCTGACGCGCCGCCTCGACGCGCCGTCGAGCTGAGCGAGAACCTCCTCAAGCGGCGGCACTCAAAACGGGTGCGAACGATCCGTCCTTGTTGCGGCAGCCGAAGTAGCCGGTGCCGATCTCCCAGATGATGTCGCCGCCGTACTCGCGATGGTAAGGGCTGAACCCCGCCCTCGCCCGTATCGCGCGCAAAGTCCGCCTAGCTTGGCGCCCTTGTTGAGCGCGCGGATTGCGTTGGCCGAAATCGATCCAAAACTCGATGGCGGATTTGCTGAACACCGAGGCCGAGTAAAGGTGCCGTAAGTCGCGACCGCCGTGAGGATGCGGAACGGCTCCTTTGCTGGCGACTTCGGCGCCATCGAGTGGTGCATCCACTGATACTCGTTGTGATAGACGTCGTACTGCGTGCCGAAGGGGCGCTTGTCGAGCTCGTGCTTGGCGCGCTGATAGACGATCGCCCGCTTGTCGCGCGGGAATGGCATGCCTTCCTTGTCCGACTCGAAGAAGTACTGGCGCATCTCCGGGCGGATGTTCTCGAGAATGAAGCGCAGGTGCGCCGCGATCGGATAGTTGCGCAAGATCGCATGCTCGCGCTGCGTGAGATCGCGTATCCCAAGGATGGCGAACGCGCCGAAGAACGCGAGCGGCAGCAGGAAGTAGGGAAGGCTCGACGGGGGCGCCAGGCCGCGGCGGCAAAAGCGGTGGTGCCGGCGAGCGCGATCGTCAGCAGGATATAGCGCGGGCTGAGCGGTAGGAGCAGGGGGCGCAGGGCAACCTCTCCGCCACGTCGTGGCAATGCCGCGGGCCGGCGTCGGCGTCCTGCGTAAGATGCTCGCGACGCGAGCGAAGCTCATGGCCGCCTAAGGCAGGTAATGCAGCGGGACTGTCGACGTTATTGGCCCGTAGGTCTGGCGCTGAGCGGGCGTTAACGTGGCTGAGAGCAACGTACCGTCGGCGAGGCCTTCCGCGGGGATGCGCGCGGCGATCGCGGCCGATTTCGCTGATCATCGAGGGCCCGCGAAGCCACAGGATGGCCACTTGTTGGCGCAGGCCGTCAAGTGGGCCGCAACGCGGCCCAGCTTCGTCCGGGCATCCTGTCGCAGGCCTTGGTCTCGTCCCGCCCGCGCCGCAAATGCGTGGGGGACTCTCCGCGTTCAGGAGGGCTCCCGCCATGCTCCGTGCAATTGCTATTGCCGCCATCGCCGTCATGGCCTCGAGCGCCGTGGCGGCTGCCACCCCTCCGCTTCCGCTGCGCCAGGGCTGCGGCAAGCGGCAGGAGATCATCCAGCGGCTGGCCGGATACACCAAGGAGAGCAGCACGGCGCTCGACTTCGGTATCGTCAAAGAGAAATGGGCCGGCGCCCAGGGCCGGGTCGACGTCACGGTGATGCCGGACGGCTCGTCTGCGCCTGGCGCGAACTGCCACCCCGTGCAGCTCGTTTTTACCGGCACCGGGTTGCGAAGGGTTCACCCGACGCAGTCTCCGACAATCCAATTCCCTAGCGCTGCGCTTCTCGCACTCGGGCGCCGTCGACCTGATGCACGTGGAAGCCGCCGCGCTAACGCTTCACCGCAAAGATTAAGCCCCGCGGTGCTTCTCGCTCCAACGGGGCTCTTGTCATCAGTGACCTGCCCAGCGGAGCCGGGCTTATCAGGCGAGGCTCTGTGATCCAGGCCCGGATCCCGCCCTCGCATGAAGTCTGTCAGATTTTGATGTGTTCGGCTCGGAAGGCGCGGCCAATGTGCTGCAGCTCGCTACCCAAGCCGCGACCCCGCATCAGCGCGAGGTCGAACGTGACTACCCGGTGGAGTCATTCAGCCTCCATTTGCCGTTGATCCTTGCGATAGCCATCCTCGAAACCAACGGTACTGCCGGGGGGTGGGCGACCTCGGACTTCTGTTCCCGATCCGCGCTCGGCCGGAAGCGACGACCATCACATCATCAACTTTGGATCAGCGCGGCGGAGTGTCAAGCGTTTCGCGTACCGCCCTCAGACATGAACGTTGCTCATAAGCCAACGAGCCCGACCATCGCGAGAGCTACTTCGACATCGCGATGGCATGCATTGTCAGCGCTCTCCTAGCGCTCGTGGCCGTAATCGGGCTCGGTTCTGTCTTTGGCTCGTTCTGATGCATTTCCGCTCTGGACGAGAGGTTAGCGACGGTACTGGACGAACGGGCTCAGCGTGCCCAGCCGGTCGTAGAGGCGCCGCGCCTGCCGGTTGTCCTCTTTCGTCGCCCAGTAGGTGCGCGTCGCGCCGCGCCGGTCGGCCTCATGATACACGGCCTCGATGAGCGCCCGCCCCGTTCCATGATGGCGAGCGCTGCGATCCGACGTAGAGGTCTTCCAGATAGCAGTACGTCGTCGGCGACCACGTCGAGCGGTGGAACAGCGCGTGCGCAAGGCCGATCGGGCGGTCGCTCGCGTCGACGGCGACGAGGCCGAGAAGACCGTCCTGCTGCGCGAGCAGGCGTTGCCAGGTGACCTCGATGACGTCGTCCGGCACCTTCGCCTCATAGAAGTTGATGTAGCCCCGGAACAGGGCTTCCCACGCCGCGCGGTCGGCGCCCTGCAGCGCGCGGACGTGAATGCTTTCGGTCATCCGCCTCTCCTCACCTGAGCCACAGGGTGGCGAGCCCGAGGAACGAGAAAAAGCCTACCACGTCGGTCACCGTCGTCACGAACACCGTCGAGGCGACGGCGGGATCGAAGCCCATGCGATCGAGCGCCAGCGGGATGAAGATGCCGGCCAGCGCCGCGGCGAGCAGATTGACGATCATCGCGGCGCCGATGACGAGGCCGAGCTGCTCGGTCCCGAACCAGGCGAAGACGACCAGCCGCCATGATCACGCGCAAAGGCGAATCCGTTGATCAAACCGACCGCCGTCTCGCGCACGACGACGCGCACGATGTTCGCCGGATTGAGCTCTTTTGTGGCGAGCGCGCGCACGGCGACCGTCATCGTCTGCGTGCCGGCATTGCCGCCCATCGAGGCGACGATCGGCATCAGCACGGCGAGCGCCACCATGCTTTCGATCGTCGCGTCGAACAGGCTGATGACCGCGGAGGCGAGAACGGCGGTGAACAGATTGACGAACAGCCAGGAAAAGCGCGGCGGCGCAATCTCGCGCACGCTGTCGCTGAGGCGCTCGTCGCCGACGCCGGCGAGCAGCTTGGCGTCCTCTTCGACCTCCTGCTCGATGACCTCCACGACGTCGTCGACGGTGACGACACCGACGAGGCGCTCGTTCTTGTCGACGACGGGTGCGGCCATGAGGCCGTAGCGTTCGAACTGGCGCGCCACCGCTTCCTGGTCGGCAGTGGCCAGCACGATATGCCGGTCCGCGTCCATGATCCTATCGATCGGGAGGTCGCGCTTGGCGCGCAGCAGCCGGCTGATGTCGACGCTGCCCAAAAGATGAAAGCTCGGGATCGATCACGAAGATTTCGGAGAACGTCTCGGGCAGATCCTGGGCCTCGCGCGCAAAGTCGATGACCTGCCCAACCGTCCAGAACGGCGGGACGGCCACGAACTCGGACTGCATCAAGCGGCCGGCGGTTTCCTCCGGATAGAGGAGATTGCGCTCCACGGCCGCCCGATCGCCTTGCGGGAGCTGGTCGAGGATCTCCTTCTGGTCGCTCTCTTCGAGACCGCCGATCAGATAGGCAGCGTCGTCGCTGTCGAGGTCCGTGACGCCTCTCGCCAGCACGTCGTTGGGAAGCGCCTCCGAGATCTGGTCGCGAACCTTTTCGTCGACCTCGGTCAGCACCTCGAAGTCGAAGTCAGGCCCCAGCGCCTGGATGAGGCCGACGCGCTGTTCCGGATCGAGAAGTTCGAGGAGATCGGCGAGATCCGGACCCTCGACGTCCGCTACCAGCGAACGCACCTTGGCCGGATCGTTGTCCTCCAAGGCTTCGGCAACCGCGCGCACGCGCTCGGCGGTCGGCGCCCCTCCGCGTCCGTGCGCAGCGATCTCCTCAGTCTCGGTCATCTACGGGCGGACTCCGGCAGCGGCGGGCAGCGCAGAACACTGCCCGGCATGAAATTTTTCGTATCACGCTAGTGATGCGCGGGGCTTAGCACACCGCGGCGCCTCTTGCAGTCTGGTGCGCGGATGCAACAACACGGGGAAGATGTCCCGAGAGGGAAGAAATTTACAGAGAATTTTAGCTCTTCCACCCTACTTAGTCAGAGCATTGTGAGGTGGTGCGCCACGCGCGCGTTGCAGTTAGTCCAAGCGGACGGTTTTGGCGGATGCGGCGTTTTGGGGCGTTGTCGGTTGTGTGCGCGTGTCTGCTGCTCAGCGGCGGACCTCTGGCGCGCGCAGCGCAGGCCCCACCCCCGGTCGCAGCCTGCGCCACGCATGCCAACGTTCTCGGCCTGTCGCGCATGGTCGAGGTCGATGCGTCCGGCGGACCGCAGTTCGGCCGCGTCGCCAGCGGCGGCTATGACTTTCTCCAAGACGGCGAGGTCGTGCTGACCTTCGATGACGGACCGCTGCGTCCCTATACTCGCGCCGTCCTAAAGGCACTCGACCGGCAGTGCACCAAGGCGACGTTCTTCATGGTCGGTCGCATGGCCGTCGCCGATCCGGAGATGGTGCGCGAGGTGGCGAGCCACGGGCATACGGTCGCCGCGCATACCTGGTCGCACGCCAAACTGCAGGGCCTCGCCCCCGACAAGGCGAAGGACGAGATCGAGCTGGGGTTCAGCGCCGTGGCGCGGGCACTGCAGGGGCCGATCGCGCCGTTCTTCCGCTTCCCTTATTTGCGGCCGACCCCGGAAGCGATGGACTATCTTAAGAACCGCAATATCGCGAGCGTTACGATCGACGTCGATTCCCGCGATTTCCGCACCCGCGACGGCGATGCGGTGAAGCGGACGGTGCTGGCCCAGCTTGCCGGGGCTCGCAAAGGCATATTGCTGTTCCACGATATCCAGCCTTCGACGGCACAGGCGCTGGAAGGCATCCTCGGGGAACTCAAGCAGCGCGGTTTCAAGGTCGTCCACCTCGTGCCGAAAACGACGGCGACGACACTTCCCGAGTACGATGCGCAGGCCGACCGGCTGATCGCGCACCGCAGCCTTGCCGCCGCCAAGGAGCCGCTTGCTTCGCGTGCTCTAACCTGGTCGCAGACGGGCGCCGGGTCTGACGGCGAGGTGTTGCCGTGGGCCCAACCCACCACCGCCACACCCGGCGCTAAATCTCAGCCGACGGGTGCCACCAAAGCTTCAAACAAAGAGCCGGCCGTGCCATGGTACAAATGGCTGATGCCATGAGCGGTCGCAAAAGTTTCAGGTTGCGTAACGGATACCGAACCAGCCGAGGTGTATTGTGATCCGCCGCTTTTCAGTTGTCCTTTTAGCAGCCCTCGCCAGTTCCGCGTGCCTCACACCTGCGCTGGCGGATGAGCCTTGCGCCAATCCGAAAGACGCACTCGGCGTCTCGCGCATCGTCGAGATCGACGCCAAGACGGGTCCGCTCTACGGCGGCTTCACCAAGTACGAGAAGGAGCCGCGCTTCCTCGGGCCGAAGGAGGTCGTGCTGACCTTCGACGACGGCCCGATGCCGAAGTTCACCAAGCCCATTCTCGAGGCGCTCGACAAATTCTGCACCAAGGCGACGTTCTTCTACGTCGGCCAGATGGCACTCGCCTATCCCGATATGGTCAAAGAGGTCATGGGCCGCGGCCACACGATGGGCACGCACACTTGGTCGCATCCGCTCAACCTGCGGGGACTGTCCCTGGAGCGCTCCACCGACCAGATCGAGCGCGGCTTTGCGGCCGTCGCCCTCGCCGCCGGCCAGCCGATCGCGCCGTTCTTCCGCTTTCCCGGCCTCAGCGATTCAGGCCCGCTGCTCGCGCACCTGCAGCAGCGAGGCGTCGCCGCCTTCACCGTCGACGTCGTGTCGAACGACAGCTACATCGGCAGCCCGGCGCGGCTCGCAGCGCGCACCATCGATCAGGTCGAACGCCAGAACGGCGGCATCGTGCTGTTCCACGACATCAAGGCTTCGACGGCGCACGCGCTGCCGACCATCCTCACCGAGCTGAAGAAGCGCGGCTACAAGGTCGTGCATCTGCGCTCCAAGGCGGTGTTCGAGCCGCTGCCGGCGCTGACGGCCGAGCTGGAGGCCAAGCGCGCCCTCGTCGAGGCCAAGAAGTCCGGCAACCAGAAGGGCGACACTGCCGCCGCCGAGAAGCCGAAGCTGGTACCGTTCTATGCGGCAATCCAGACGACGACGCTGGAAGCGACGAGCGATCCCGCCGTCACCGAGCTCAAGTCGGAAGCGCGCGAGCGCGTGCACGTCGGCGGCACGCACGCGACCGCGAATGCACCGGTTGTCGCTCCTGACGCGACGGTGAGCGGAGTAACGCAGCCGACTTCGCGCGCGCCTAGGAAGCATGCCCGCAAGCGGCATAAGCCTGACAAGAATCCATTCAGCCTCACGAACGCCGTCGGCGGCCAGTGGTAGGGATCCGGGCCCCGGCCGTGTTCGACGCTGCCGGATTGCATGACGTGGCGAAACGGCGAACAACAACGAGCAAGCATAGCCAAAGCGCCGGCCAACAGGAGCGTATGGCGGCCATGGCGTTCGGCGGCATCGGGGCGCCGCTGCGGCTCGTAGAGCGCACCGTCGAACCGCCCAAGCGTGGGCAAATCGTGGTGCGCGTTGCTGCGTGTGGCGTTTGTCGTACGGACCTGCACGTCATTGACGGCGATCTGCCTGACCCCAAGCCACAGGTCATTCCAGGCCACGAGATCGTCGGTCGCGTCACGGCAGTCGGCCCAGGCGTAGACAGCTTCAAAGTCGGCGACAGGGTCGGCATCCCGTGGCTCGGCGCAACGTGCGGGCGCTGTCGCTTTTGCCGTTCAGGGCGCGAGAACCTGTGCGAGCGGCCCGGCTTCACCGGCTACACGATCGACGGCGGCTACGCTCAATTTACCACCGCCAACGCTTCCTACGCCTTCAAGATTCCGCAACTGTACTCGGACGCGGAAGCCGCGCCGCTGTTGTGCGCCGGGCTCATCGGCTATCGCGCCTGGAAGCTGGTGCGTGAGGCGCGCCGTATCGGCATCTACGGGTTCGGCGCCGCGGCACATATCGTTGCCCAGCTCGCGGTGTTCCACGGCCAAGAGGTCTACGCCTTCACACGCGCGGGCGACGCGCCGGCGCAAAAGCTCGCGCGCGAGCTTGGCGCGAAGTGGGCCGGTGCTTCCGATGAAAAGCCGCCGCAGCCTCTCGACGCCGCCATCATCTTTGCCCCGGTCGGGCCCCTCGTACCGCTGGCGTTGGCGGCGCTGGATAAGGGTGGCACGTTGGTGCTCGGCGGCATTCATATGACAGACATCCCGGCGATGCCTTACGCGCTATTGTGGGGCGAACGCGTCATCCGCTCGGTCGCGAACCTGACGCGCCAGGACGCTGTCGAGTTCCTCAAGCTCGCGCCGCGCGTGCCGATCCGTCCGCACGTGACCACGTTCGACCTTGCCGATGCCAACGACGCGATCGCGCGTCTGCGCGCCGGCAAACTGACGGGGGCGGCAGTGCTTATCCCGCCTCTGTGACGCCTTCGGCTGCGAGCGCGCGACGTGCTTCGGCAAGACTGTGCTCGGGCGTGCCAGAGGCATCGACCTGTAGCCAGCCGATTTCGCCGAGGTCGTAGGCCAGCTGCTCCCTGACGACGCGCCGGTCGGCGTCAGACGCATCGCCGCGCCGATGCTCGACGCGCGCGATCAACGTTGCGGCCGGCGCCGTCAGCCACAGCCCGACGAACTCGCATCCCGCCTCACGCGCGATGGCTTCGACCGCCGCACGCTCGTCCTGCTTGGCAAATACGGCATCGACGATGATGGCCTGACCCGCCGCCAGCCCGCGACGCGCCTTGTCTTCGACGATGCTGTAGACCCGCTGCGCTGTGCCGATGCGGTAGTGCTGGCGTTCGAGCCGCTGCGTCTCCGGCACGCCGAATAATCGTTTGCGCTCCACGTCGCTGCGCACGAGCAGCGCGCCCGGAGCGGGGCCGATGAGTGCGGCAAGCAACGCGGCAGAGCGTCGATTTACCCGTGCCCGAAAGGCCCGCCGATGGCGATCAGGATCGGCGGCGGCGGCGCGAGATAGGCGCCGGCGAGAGCTGCATTGCGCCGGATCGTAGTGCGCAGCTCGGCCTGCTCCTCAGCGGCGAGTTGCTCGGTGCGCGCCATCGCTACGACTGCGCGCACTCCGGCGCGGCAGGCAAGGAACAACGGCAGGCAAGCCAGGCCCTCGATCTCGCCGCCGATGGGCTCGAAGGCGACGTAGGCGTTGAGCACGGCGTTCGCCGCCTGGCGGTCACCGCGCGCGTCGAGGTCCATGAGCAGAAAGGCGAGGTCGTAGAGCACATCGATGGTGGCGAGCGCCTCACTGAACTCGAGCGCGTCGAAAGGCACGGGAACGTCGTCGATGAGCACGATGTTGCCAAGGTGGAGATCGCCATGGCAGCGGCGCACGCAGCCGGCATTGCCGCGCTCGGTGAGCAACGGCGCGGCGCGTACCAGGGCGGCGACGAGACGCTCGGCGACATCGGCGTGACCAAATGCCAGCGCGGACGACAGCTGGTCGACCACAGGCGCGATGATACGAGCGCCGTCGCAGCCTTCGGCGATAGGGCTGTCCTGGTGGTAGCGCGCGATCATGTCGGCCAGCGCTTTGGCGAGGTCTTCCGACAGCGGCCCCTGCTCCTCGCG
Organism: uncultured Alphaproteobacteria bacterium; assembly: GCA_963724595.1. Lineage (GTDB taxonomy): Bacteria > Pseudomonadota > Alphaproteobacteria > Rhizobiales > Hyphomicrobiaceae > Hyphomicrobium_A. Next base: position 61,114 of record CAVRVR010000001.1, read on the forward strand.
GTGGCTGAGGACGGCCTCTTGCGGGAAGCGGCGCATGTGCACGGCCCACTCGACGACCTCGCCGCGGCCGCCGAGTTGCAGCCGCCCCTCGTGACGCATGACGGGGACGAGCCCAAGATAGATGTTGGGCGCATGCGGCCGGTTGATCTCCATCTCGCGGACGGCGGCGGCGTGGCGGGCATGCAGGGTCGAGAAGTTGACGAAGCGCAGGTGCACGCGCTTGCGCAGCTTGTAGGCGTCCTCACCAACGAGGAACACGCGCGCGATATGCGTCTCGACGACGTCGACGCGTTGATCGCCGCCGCCGTACGTGGCGGGGTCGCTGAGGAAGGCGCAAATCTCGCGCTCTTCCTCGTCGGCAAATTTGAACACCGAGTCGACCGGCATGCGGCTACCTGAAGGCTAGCGGCGGTTTAGGCGCACGCGCAGAGCGTCGCGGACAAGCGGACGTTTGCCGATCTCGCAACCAGGCCGACCTACGCCTCGTTGCGTCGCGAGAACTCGGTCTGCCCGCCGGTCGCCAGGATGCGCGCCTGCTCGATCCAGTTCTCGCGCTCGATGCGCCCCTTGAAGTCGAGGATGTTACTGATGCGCTCGATGTCGGCCCCGGTCCAGTTGGCGACCTGCTCGTAGTGCGTGACGCCCAGGGAGTTGAGTTTCTTTTCGATCAAGACGCCGATGCCGCGGATGCGTTTGAGGTCGTCGGCCTCGGTCCAGCCGCGCGGCGCGCGCACTGCCTCCGCGCCGAGCAGAGCCTCGGAGCGTACCGAGCGCAGTGCACCCATGTCGGCGGGTGCGGCCGACTGGGGTGACGCAGGCGGCCGCAGCAATGGGAGCGGTCGACGTGAACTCGGCCGGCGCGGGTACCGGAGTGCCGCGGTCGAGCGCGGCGCGAATAATATGTCTCGCCCCCAGTCGCCAGGATTTGCGCCTGACCGAGCCAATTCTCCTGCTCGATGCGGCCTTTGACGCCGAGCCGATCGCCCAGGATCTTGATGTCGGCAGCGTTCAGCGTCGCCAACTCCTGGAAGTGGCGGACGCCGAGCTCGTTCAATTGCTTTTGCACGCCGCTATCGATGCCGCGGATCCGCGTTAGGTCGTCGCTCGGCCCCTTTGCCGTCGAGGGGCGCGGGAGCGTGCTCGGTTCGGCGGCCTTTGGTACAGGTGCGGCAGCCGCGGGGGCGAGCGAAGCAGGCTCGGTGAACTCCGGAACCGGCATGCCGCGGTCGACGCGGCGCGAATAATAAGTTTCGCCGCCCGTCGCCAGGATTTGCGCCTGGCCGAGCCAGTTCTCCTGCTCGACGCGGCCCTTGGCGCCGAGAGTGTCGTTGAGGCCCTTGACGTCGGCGGCCGTTAAGGCGGCGAGATCCTGGAATCGGCGGATGCCCCGGTCCTTGAGCTGCTTCTGCACCATCGTGTCGATGCCGCGAATGCGCGTTAGGTCGTCGCTCGGACCGGCGCCCCCAGCTTCGGGTTTGACCGGCGCGCCGGAACCCGTCGACACGGATATCTTCGAGATCGGCTGTGGCGGTGGCGTAGCCGCGACCGGAGCGGACGCACGTGTGGGTGCCAGAGCCGCCGCGGGCGCAGCGGCCGGCTTGGGAGGTGCCGCGGGTGCAGATTGGCCGCTGATCGCACGGTTGAAACGCTCCCCTTCAGGGGCCGTGCGCAGCGCCACCTCGATCTTCGGCTCGCCCGGCGCCGCCGCATGCGAGACGCCATGCGCCGCGACAACGGGCGCCTGTTTCGTCGACCGCCCGTAGTAGTAGCGCCGCTTCAGGCCACAGCTGAAAACCGCACCGAAAAAGAACGCCACCGCCAACAGTAGCGTCGACTGCCAAAGCAGCTCCGTCATCACCACAAACTCCCCAACGACCTATGACCGCGCGCTTCAGCTACGCGTCAGCCTTCCACCCTGGCACAAGCGATCCACGCCACGACGAAGCCGGTGGCGAATGCCCCGGCAACATACCAGGCGAGATTAGCGACGAGATAATCCATTGTCGGTCCCCTGCTTACGTACCGGCAGCGGCGGCAACGGTGCCGCGCGCGCGGTAATCGCAACTTCGATGCGACGGTTTTTGGCCCGGTTCTCCTGCGTGTCGTTAGGCGCCACGGGCCTTGTGTCGCCGTAGCCAATGGCGACGAGGCGCCCGGCGTCAATGCCCTTATCGATCATATAGCTGGCCACCGTGCGTGCGCGCCGCTTCGACAGGGCGAGGTTGCGGCGCGCTTGTCCCGAGGCGTCCGAGTGCCCGGTGACGTGAAGCGTGGTCCCGGGACAGACGTTGAGCGCCCCAATGAGCCCATCAATCAGTGCTTTTCCAGCTGTGTCGAGCTGCGCGCGGCCATGTGCAAAGTGCACTTCCACCCGCTGCCCGGCGCCGCGGACTTGTCCGACGCAATCGGTCTCAGGACCCATGTGGCCCTGAGGTAACGCGGCGGTCTCAAAGCGCGGCGCCCGCTGCGGCAGCGGCGGCGCAGGGGCCACGACTACGCTCTCCGGTACAGCCTGAGAAGGCGTTTGGGCAGCCGTCACGTGTTTCTGAACGGGCGGCGGCGGAACGACAGGCGCGGCCGCGGGCGGTGACGTCTCGACGTGCGCGGGCGCACTGACGCCCACGGCGGGCTTCCGCTCCGGGACGGGGGCCATCGCCGCCGCCGGCGGCAACGACTCGACGTGCGCAGGCGCATTGACGGCCACGGCGGACTTCTGCTCGGGGACGGGGGCCATCGGCTGCGGCCGCAGGTGGTGACGACTCCACGTGCGTAGGCGCATTGATGGCCGCAGCGGGCTTCTGCTCGGGGATGGGGGCCATCAGCGCCGCTGGCGGCGCCGGCTCCGCTTGGTCGCGCGCATGCACGGTCGTGGCGGGCGCTTGATCGGGGACCGCATGGCCGGTGTTAGGGGGGGCCGACGCCAGCTCGGCAGCGGTAGCGGTGACTACAGGACCAGGGGTAACGTCATTTAAGCTCCGCGGCGCGATCTCTGCGGCTAGGGACGCGACGGGCAAGCCGGCGGCGGCAGGTGACAGCGCAACGCGGGTTTCAACCGTGCGCACGCCCCAAACATCGCGAACCAAGGCGGCCGCATCGTCGCGCTGCCGCGCGCTAGCGGGACGGCCGACCAGCAAGCCTTCGCGACCGGAGAAGGCGACCGACGCCCAATCGTGACCGGCGGCGGCGAGCGCGGCGCGGCTGCGCTGCTCGAGGTCGCGTTCGATACGGTCGGATTCGGCGTGGACGGCCAGCCAGCTCAGCATCGCAATAGGAATGAGCCCCCAAAGCCACCGTGTCGGATGGCATCTCATGCGAACCGTGCCTCCGCATTCGGCGCAGGTACAGCAGCGCTGCCGAGATTCCCTGTCCCACCGTCGTTGTGCCGCGCACGGCATGCACCGGCCGTGCATCGAAGCGACGCCGGCCTGTCCCCCCGGACCGGGCGGACTATAGACAAAGGCCGCCGCCTTTCCAAGCGCAGGGGCGAGCCAGGTAGCCGGGCTTAGCCCACAAAAAGTGCAATCAGAGCCGCTGCTTGCGTAGCTGGACCGGCTCGGCTGCGGCAGGCTTCGGCGCGCTCGCTGCCGCCTCGCGCAGGCGCAGGATTTGCGTGCGTTCGGCGATATAGTCGCGGGTCAGCGGTACGGCGCCGATGCGACGTGCGCACTGCACCTGGAAGACGGCGACGTCCTGATAGCGGAAGGCCGCCTCGCAGCAGGCAAGGTAGTACTCCCACATGCGGCAGAAGCGCTCGTCATACAGCGCGCACGCTTCCTCGCGTCGCGCCATGAAGCGCTGGCGCCACTGGGAAAGGGTTTCGGCGTAATGCATGCGCAGGCACTCGACGTCGGTCACGATCAACCCGGCGCGCTCGATGGCGGGGACGATCTCCGACAGCGCCGGGAGCTGGCCGCCCGGGAAGATGTACTTGTCGAGCCAGGGGTTCGGGTACCAGGGGCCGTCCATGAGCCCGATGGTGTGTAGCATCATGACGCCGTCGGGCTTGAGGAGCTGGCGGCACTTGTCGAAGTAGGCTTGATAAAAACGCGGCCCGACGTGCTCGAACATGCCGACCGAGACGATGCGGTCGAAGTTGCCTTCGACCTCGCGGTAATCGTTGAGGACGAAGCGCACGCTGTCCTCGAGCCCCGCCTTTCCGCGCTCTCTCGGTCGCCACCTGCAGCTGCTCGCGGGACAGTGTGATGCCTTGCACCTGGCGGGCGCCGCCCATCTGCTTGATGTAGAGCGCAAGGCCGCCCCAGCCGCAGCCTATGTCGAGCACGCGGCTGTCCGGATCGACGAGAAGCTTGGCGGTAATCAGCCGCTTCTTGGCAAGCTGTGCCTCCTCGAGCGTGCAATCCGGCCGCTCGAAGTAGGCGCAGCTGTATTGCTGATCGACGTCGAGGAACAGCTCGTAGAGCCGATGGTCGAGATCATAGTGATGCGCGACGTTGCGGCGCGCGCGCCAGGGATTGTTGCGGCTGACGGCGCGACGCGTGAGGAAGCGAAGCCTACCGAGCAGGCGCGCGGGCAGCGTGCGTCGACTTGGCGTCGCGCAGTACGAGCTCGAGGAACTCGTAGATGGTGCCGCGCTCAACGACGAGGCGGCCGTCCATGAACAGTTCGCCAAGGCGTAGTTCGGGGTTGACGACGGTGGCGCGCTCGGCGCCGGCGTCCATGAAGCGGACGCGAATCTCTTCGCCAGTACCGTCGCCGAAGGTGTACTCGCGACCGCGCGCCGTCACGATCGTCAGCGCGCCCCGCTGGACCAGCCCCGCCAAGACTGAGGTCAGCACTCTTTCCATGAGTTGACTACCGGCAACAAAGCCAGCGTAACCCCGCGCCGGCGGCAGCCGCAAGGCGCGGCGACCTGGGAGATGAATATTTAGGTCTTAGAAGTGATTAAACAATATGCGGGCGGGTGACAGGGTCGCGTTGGCGCGGCGCGCCTGTAATTTGTGCAATTTGAATGGCGCAGGCTCGTAACTTACGAAATGACTTCGCGCGCTGCGCTGGAGATCTGGCGTTCGGCCTCGCCAACCATGCGCTCGATGATGACGGCGACCGGCTCGACGGCGTGAATGAGGCCGGCGGCTTCGCCGATGAACGTGTTGCTGCCTTCGGGGTCGCCTTCGGCCCACGCCTGGCGGTACTTGGCGGCTTCCTCGTCCGCGACGACCATGCAGTTCCACCTCGCGCCCGTGCCAGCGCTCGATGTAGGCGTTGCGCAGCACGCGCGCGGTGTAACGCGCCGGCCAGTCGAGCTTGCGCGCGAGATCCATCACCTGCGAGCGGATGGTGTCGTCGCCAGTAGGCGGCCAGCGCGGCCGCGTGCATGCGCGGCGAGACGTTGGCCTCGTTCGACGCCCAAAGCCGCGAGCCGACCAGCACGCCGTCGGCACCGAGCATCAGCGCGGCGGCGAGCCCGCGACCGTCGGCGATGCCACCGGCCGCGCACAGCAGCGTGCCCGGGGACGCTGGCGGCGATGAGATCGGCAACTTCCGGCACGAGTGTCATCGTCGCGCGGCGCTCGCCGTGACCGCCGGCTTCCGAGCCTTGCGCAACGACGATGTCGGCGCCGCAGTCGATGGCGTGTTCGGCGTCGCGGCGCGTCTGCACCTGACAGATGAACTTGGCGCCGGAGGCTTTGATGCGCGCGGCGAACGGCTGCGGGATCGCCGAACGACAGGAAGATGGCGCGAGGGTTGCGTGCGAGCACAAGGTCGAGGAGCTGCGGCTGCTTCTTCAGCGACCAAGTGATGAAGCCGCAGCCGACCGGTGCGTTGCCGGCCGCGCGGAACTCGGCATCGAGCCAGTCCGCGTCGCCATAGCCGCCGCCGATCAGGCCGAGACCGCCGGCCGCGAGTCACGGCGGCGGCGAGCCTGCCGCCCGCCGCGAACGCCATCGGCGCGGAGATGATCGGATGCGTGATGCCGAGTTGCTGCGTCAGCCGCGTGTTCAATGCCACGTCTTCGGCTCCCGTGTTGCTTGCCTCAGGCATGCAACATCGCGCGACGTAGACAACAGTGACGTGAGAACTAGGCGGCGAGTTTGCGGGCGGCACGCAGGTCGGCGACGAAGTCGCGGTAGGCGGCTTCCTTCGCGGCCTTGTCGGGTATGCGCAGCAGGTACGAGGGATGCACGGTGACGAAGCCGCGAAACTCACCAAGCTCATGCGGACCACGCGCCTTAGTCACCGACAACCGGCTTGCCTGTAAGCGCCAGCGCAGCTGTGCCACCCAAGCGCGACGACTAGCTTTGGCTGCAACGATCTCAAGTTCCTTCAGCAGCCACCAGCGGTAGTGCTTCACCTCTCCTGTGGTCGGCTTCTGATGGATGCGCCGTTTGCCGCGCTGTTCGTACTTGAAGTGCTTGACCGCGTTGGTGAGGTAAGACTTCGCGCGGTCGATGCCGGCCTCATCCATGGCGTGTGTCAGCAGTTGTCCGGCGCGGCCGACGAAAGGATGACCCTCGATGTCCTCCTGATCGCCCGGCTGCTCGCCGACGAAGGCGATGGCCGCATTTCAACGGCCCCTCGCCAAGCACGGCGCGCTTGGCGCCGGGCACCTGCGGGTTTGCGGCGGCGATGATGGCATTGAGCTCGTCGATGGAGGTGACGACGTCGGCCTCGCAGCTAGTTGGGGCTGACGCTGTGTCCATTGGCTCCGCAAGTGCGCGACAATCAGGCGCTGCGGCGTTAGTGGACCGCGCGCTGCGCTGTCGAACACGACCGCGTCGGCGAGCTTGTCGGGATCGCGCTCGCCCATCACATAAGCTTCGAACAGCCGCACCGTGATGTCGCTGAGCGAGAGGTTCATGCCGCGCTCGACCGCTTCATCTAGGGCCATCTCGATGGCGCGTTTGCAGCGCCTCGAGCTCTTCGTTGGAGAGGATGGACACATACATGGCGGTTCTCGCGGATGCGACGGACTCGAGGGGCAACTCGCCTCGCGAGCGGGGGTTCCCACTTAATGCATAGGTGGTACGCGCCCAGCGGCTTTTTCTAAACTTGTCGGCTCCTTAGAAGCCTCATCTGGAACGGTTCTTTAGCCGAGCGGTTCGACTTTCGTCGGTAACTGCGATCGACGCGAGTGAACGAATGACCAAACACGAGAAGGTCCCGGGTGTCGGCGCCTATGGCGGTCCTGCCGGCGGCTGGGGTGCATTGCAGGCCGTGGCGCGCGCGCTGCGTGCGCAGATGGCCCTCAACCGCGAGACGCGCGCTTTGCGTCGCGTAAACCAGCCGCAGGGCTTCGATTGTCCCGGCTGCGCCTGGCCCGATCCGCGTCACGCCTCATCGTTCGAGTTCTGCGAGAACGGCGCCAAGGCGGTGGCGTGGGAAGCGACGCGCAAGCGCGCCGACCTCGAGTTCTTCGCCTCGCATACCGCGTCGCGAGCTGTGGAACTGGACCGACTTCGCGCTCGGAGGACGCCGGCCGTCTGACGCATCCGATGATCTACGACGCGGCGAGCGATCACTTCGTGCCCATCGCCTGGGACGACGCGTTCGCGCGCATCGGCGCGCGAGCTGCGCAAGCTGCCCGATCCGAACATGGCGGAGTTCTACACCTCGGGCCGCACATCGAACGAAGCGGCGTTCATGTATCAGGTGTTCGTGCGCGAGTTCGGCACCAACAATTTCCCCGACTGCTCCAACATGTGCCACGAGGCGACGAGCGTCGGCCTGCCGGATTCCATCGGCGTCGGCAAAGGCACGGTGACGCTCGAAGACTTCGACCACGCCGACCTCGTTTTCTGCATGGGCCACAATCCCGGCACCAACCATCCGCGCATGCTGTCGACGCTGCGCGATGTGTCGAAGCGCGGCGGCACCATCGTGGTGTTCAACCCGCTGAAGGAGCGCGGGCTGGAGCGCTTCCTGTCGCCGCAGCATCCGGTCGAGATGCTGACCGGGACGCGCGACCAAGATCGCCTCCGTCTACCACCAGGTGCGCGTCGGCGGCGACGCGGCGGTGATGAAGGGGCTGATGAAGGCGCTGCTGGCGCTCGAGGGCAAGAACGGTCGCCAGGTCATCGACCGCGCCTTCATCGCCGAGCACACGGCCGGCTACGACGCGCTGGTTCAGGATCTCAAGGCGACGAAGTGGAAGGACATCGAGCGCTGCTCCGGCCTGACGCGCCGCGAGATCGAGAGCACGGCCGAGATCTACGCCAACGCCAAGAACGTCATCTTCTGCTACGGCATGGGCCTGACGCAGCACCGGCACGGCACGCAGGTCGTGCAGCAGCTCGCCAATCTGATGCTGATGCGCGGTCAGATCGGGCGCGAGGGCGCCGGCATCTGCCCGTTGCGCGGCCACTCCAACGTGCAGGGCGACCGCACCGTCGGCATCACCGAGATCCCCAACGCCGAGCTTCTCGATCGGCTCGAGGCGACGTTCGGCTTCAAGCCACCGCGCGAGCACGGCCACGGCGCCGTCGAGGCCATCAAGGCCATGGCCGAGGGCCGTTCGAAAGCGCTCGTCTGCATGGGCGGCAATCTGCCGGTGGCGATGTCCGACCCCGAGGTGTGCTTCGACGCCATGCGCAAGCTGGATCTTGCCGTGCACATCGCCACCAAGCTCAATCGCTCGCATCTGCTGCTCGCCAAGACGTCGATCATTCTGCCGTGCCTGGGACGCACGGAGCTCGACGAGCAGGAGACCGGCCCGCAATCGGTGACGGTCGAAGATTCGATGTCGGTGGTGCACGCGTCGGCCGGGCGCCTGAAGCCGGCCTCGCCCGATCTCAAATCCGAGCCCGCCATCGTCGCCGGCATCGCCAAGGCGACGCTGCCCAACAGCAAGGTCGATTGGGACGGGTTTGTCGCCGACTACAACACCATCCGCGACGCGATCGAGAAGGTGTTCCCGGCCTTCGCCGACTTCAACGAGCGCGTGCGGGTGCCGGGCGGCTTCCGCCTTCACATTGCCGCGTCCGAGCGCCAATGGCTGACGCCGAACGGCAAGGCCAACTTCATCGTATTTCGACGGGCTCGATTGCGATACGCGCGCCGGCGAGCCCGAAGCGCTGATGCTCGCCACCGTTCGCAGCCACGATCAGTACAATACGACCATCTACGGCTTCAACGATCGCTATCGCGGCATCACGGGCCGGCGCGACGTCATCTTCATGCACAAGGACGACCTGCGAGGCGCGCGGGTTGAGCCACGGCGATCTCGTCGACGTCGAGGCGATCGCATCTGCGGGCGACGCCGGAGAGGCGCGCGTGCTGCGCAACCTCACCGCGGTCGAGTTCGAGATCGCCAGAAATTCGGCAGCGGCGTATTATCCCGAAGCCAATCCGCTCGTCGCGTTGCAGAGCTTCGACGCGCGCAGCGGCACGCCGGCGTACAAGTCGATCCCCGTGCGCGTGCGCGCAGCGGCGACGACAAAGGCCGAAGCGCCGACGCGAGCTGGCGGACGCCGTGCCGGCCTAGGCTTCGCGGCATCGACTCCAACGAGAAAGCCCCGCCTGTCCAGGCGGGGTTTTCGTTGCGACGTTGACGGCGTGATGCTAGCGCGTGTAGCGGCGCTGTGCCCGATAGTAGCGGCGCGGCGCTCGCTCGCCCGACTGTCGCTCGCAGAACGCGCTGCGCGTGCCGCTGAGGCAGCCATAGCGCTCGAGCAGCTCGGCATCACGCGCATTGGTTGGACCACCGGCCCGCGCATTGGCGCGCGCTGCCTCGACCTCCCAATAGGAATCTCGCCCACACTGCCGTCGGCGCTGCAACGGCCAGGGCGGCAAAGCCCAACGCGGCCAGTCTCGCCATGTTCATGGAATTACTCCTTTCACTGCCCAACGCGCCTGCACAAGCAGGGTTGCAGCGCACGGCGTGGACCTCGCCCGCGACAAGGATACGGATCGCCGGACGCGAAGGTCCAAGGCGCCCGACGTCAATCGATCGTGAAGAAAGGAATTGATGCTCGTGAAGAAGGCGTTGGAGTTCACGGCTACGCGTAGTTAATGAAGGGTCTGCCGGTAGTTCGCTGCGGCCGGGAACGCTGCAAGACGGCGTTTCATTGGTGAGCCAAGCGCTCGCCGCCTTGTCAGGCGCGCCCGCGTGCCCAATCTCGCATCGGGCTTTTGTTCGATGAGGCTGACTTCGGTGTTTCCGACTTCGCCTATGACCTCAAACCAGCCGCGCCGTTCAGCGACTATTTTCTCGGCAACTATCACGATGACGGCGAGTAGAAACCCCAAGATGCTGCCCGGACACCGCCCAGCGCCGCACCGAGGATGATCCCTGCGAAGATATTGACGATCGGCACCATCATCATCCCCAGGAGGATGATGCTGGCAATAGCATCTAGCAGCAGCATCATTCCCCCCGATGCGGCTCATGACCTTGATCTCAATAGTTGATCCGACTCGTTAGTCGATAGCGGGGCCAGCTTGTGGCCATCGCGT
>CAVRVR010000002.1:0-25251 GCA_963724595.1 uncultured Alphaproteobacteria bacterium
ACGGAGAGCAGTATTTGAAGGTGCCGACGGAGGGCCCTTCGCGGGAAAACCGTCGCGTTGCCGTCCGCCGTATTACGCCGCTGCTCTCCCGCAGCGATTGATACTTTGCTGTGTCGATGAGACGGGTTTGTAACTTCCGAGGCGTTTCGCCCTACGCCTCATAATTTAACGGCGCCAGAGCGGTGACACACTGGCTCGAGGGGGGCACGCCGACGCCAAGCGACTCTCGATGGCGCGATGATCGAGGAAAACGATGCAAGCCCGCCGTCTACGGGCCTTCATTGAGCGCGGATACCGCAAAGCGATAACCGGTGAGTGTCGAGATGCTCCGCACATCGACAAGCCGGCAGACCAATCAGCATTCCCTCCAATTTGCCAACGCAGACGCCAAGAGGATTGTAAACCTTCGATCGATCGATCGACTGCACACGAAGCAGAGGTCTCTTCCCTGCCATAATACCACTCGCATTTTCACCACTTCATCCATACCTATCTCCCGACCAGATTGCTGCCGCTCAACTCTGGAGGCCAAGGAACTTGGCTGTGGCGGCAGCTCGAACCCAAAGCGGAACCATGGATAGGATTTTCTCGACAGCCGGCTTGCATGCTCGCGACCGCTTCGACTGCTGGCATGAGGATTGCGTGCAAGATAATAGTCGGACATGAGTTTCTCGTCCACTCTCCAGGCCCGTATTCGAGGCTGAACTCGAAGCGGCACGGCTGGCTGAAACCCAACTCATTGTCTTCCGCAACTCGTCGATGGACGTCACCCGCACGCGCCAAGACATCACTCGAGCCAAGAACGACGAACTTTTCGTCTGCCGGCAACTCGCCGGGAGACTTGTATTGGAACAATCCGGGCGAGAAGTAGCCTTAGAGAAAGACGATTTCTAGTCTCCTCGATCCCCTGATCCCGTACACCGGCCAGTTCCGCAATGGGTCAGGGTTGTTGGTACTGAAGGTGCCGCGGAGGACGATGGAAGCGCGGGTCGGAAACACATCCGCTATGACGGCTCGTGCCCTCAACTGTGGGTCCACTGGTCACCTCGCGTCGGGTTATCTGGGCGCATTGCCCGAATGCAGCGGTGAAGCCGACGCTCGCTTAGCAACACTTTTGCAAGACCAAGCGCTCGATCTTGTGGCCATGACTTTGTCCATAGTCATGGCGGCAAGCGGTGCCAATGTCTCATCACCACGGGCGCTGGCCTATCTCAAGCTGAGGTGCGCACTCGATGATCGCCTGACGGACCCCGCGTTATCGCCCACAGCCCTGGCCAAAGCAGCGGGACTGAGCGTCCGTCACGCGAACTTCATACTGGCGGATCATGACACCTCCCTCGAACGGTTCATTCAAAGGGCGCGGCTTGAACGTTGCCGACGAGCGTTCAGCGATCCGAGCCAGGCTCGCCGAACAATAACGGAGATCGCGCTCGGGTGGGGATTCTCCGACCCCACGCTGTTCAGTCGCATCTTTAAGAGGACCTACGGGCTCACCCCCCGTGACTACCGCCGTCAACGGCGCGCGAGCGACGCTAGTCAACGCGCCTAGCTTGCTTCGTCGTCGTCGGTTGTTCGCATTGCTCTGTCTGTCGCGCACGGCCCAATAAACGCCGCCGAGAGCGAGTGTGGCCGCTGACAAAGCCAGGAGGACCAGCGCGTCGGTCTCTCCTATCTCAATGACGATGAACTTGCGCAGCACAGCGAGTAAGGCGATTAGCACGACCGCGCGAACCTGGACTATGCTGCGGCCACGGTCCAGGAGCCCGACGATCGTGTGGTTAAACTCAAGCGAGATGAGCACGATCATGATCATCCCGAAAACGGTCTGGAACACCTCTGGCCGGGCTGGATCAAGCAAGCCGAGACGCAGCAACGCAAACACGGTTTGCAGCACGTTGATGAGAGCCGCGACGATAACGACGGAGATGAGGAAGCCCAGCAGCAGGACAACGACCTGCTCGAAGCGCTGATAGAGGTTGAGCCCAGCCCAGTTCGCCCGCGTTTCGCCAAATATCATCATTGCGGATTCCTCGTTCGGACACTCTCACGCGGGCAATTGGTCGGCCTGCTGAAATAATCTCACGGTGGCGTGAACCCGGGACCACTGCTCATCATTATCTCTAATTGCCTACGTTGACCAAAGTGAACTCTTCGCTGCCGTGCATAGGACAGCTTGATTGCGAAAGGCATAGGGAGAACCCTTCAGCTGAGGTCAAAATGTAATGAATTCAGAAAATCGACAAGAGCGGATGGCGCGCGGCCCTGGACACGCTATCCAAGAGCCTGAGCGGCAAGCAGGCCGAGATCGAGATCGCAGCCCTTAGCCTCGGTGACCAGATCGCCGCGGAATGGGTGCCCATCATAGGCATCGCGTACGATCCTAAAGACGACATCGTCGAAGTAGCCCTAGAGGGGCTCGACCACATCATCTCTCGGCCCCGTGAACTACACTTTCAGCAGCAGGGCGGGCTTGTGTCGGCTCTCGAGATCGTCGATGCGGACGGGGTTCGAAATATTGTGAAATTTAGAGAGCCGCTGATGCTGCCGGCTCCGTAGAACAAGACCAAGCAAAACCGCCGGCCAGTCGCCGACCGGGGATCTGTCGATGATCGCGCATGACCTCAACGCCGTCGCGTTTCCAAAGCTGACGGACGAACAGATGGCGGGCCTCGAACGTTGCAGCGCGGCGATGCTCAAGCGCTTTCGCGACGGAGAACGCCTGTTTCAGGCGGGTGACCGCGACTTCGGGTTTTTCGTCGTCAAGTCGGGCAAGGTCGAGATCATCGATGAATCTGGGGATGTGCCCAAGACCGTCACGATTTACGGCCCGGGAAACTTCACGGGCGACGTAGCACATCTGACCGGCGGAGCGGCCCTGGTGAGCGCCGTGGCGCGAGGGGACTGTGAGGTCTACGAGATTTCCCCTGGCGGGGTGCGCGAGGTGATCAACCTGCACCCGGCGCTTGGCGACACGATACTGCAGGCGTTCATCGCGCGGCGGCAGCTCCTGCGAGAGTCTCGGCGAATTCGCCGGCATTCGCGTCATAGGCTCGCGCTACTCGAGCGACACCTCGCGCGTACGCGACTTCCTAGCCAAGAACCGGCTTCCCTTCACGTGGCTCGATCTCGAAGCCAACCCCGACGTCACACAGCTCCTGAAGCAGTTTGGAGTGAGCGAGGCAGACACGCCCGTGGTGACGTGGGGGCGCAAGCTGATCTTGCGCAACCCCTCGGACAGAGAGCTCGCCGAGGCGCTCGGCATCCGCCGCCCGCTCGAGCACACGACATATGATCTGATCGTGGTGGGCGCCGGGCCGGCCGGCCTCGGCGCGGCCGTTTATGCTGCCTCGGAAGGATTGACCACCGTCGTGCTCGAGAGTGCAGGCCCAGGCGGCCAAGCCGGCCGCAGCATGCGCATCGAGAACTATCTCGGCTTCCCGACGGGAATCACCGGCAGCGAGCTTGCCGAGCGCGCGGCGGTGCAGGCCAACAAGTTCGGGGCACACATCGCGGTTCCGTCGCCGGTCATCCGCCTCACGTTAGAGGGCCAGTACCCGACGCTGCACATCGACGGAGGCGAGACACTGACCGCCAAGTGCGTGCTGATCGCCAGCGGCGCCGACTATCGCCGGCTTCCGGCGGAAGGCTGTGAACGCTACGAGGGCTGCGGTGTCTACTACGCGGCCACGCTCAACGAGGCGCCGTTGTGCCGCAACGCGGAAGCCGTGGTCATCGGCGGCGGCAACTCCGCTGGACAGGCGGCGGTCTTCCTCTCCACCATTGCCCGCAAGGTCTATCTCATCATTCGCGGCAATGATCTCTATGCCAACATGTCGGCCTACCTCGCACGGCGCATCGAGCAGACGCCAAACATCGAGGTGCTGTTGAACACCACCGTGCGCGCGATGCGGGGTGACAATCACTTGCGCGAGATCGAGATCGTGAACAACGAAACCGGCGAGGCGCAAACGCTGACGACGGCCGCGGTTTTCAGCTTCATTGGGGCCGAGCCCCGCACCAACTGGCTGCCGCCGGAGATCGAGAAGGACGCCAAAGAGTTCGTCCGCACAGGGGCGGAACTCGTGCACTCCCCCCATTGGACCGCCAAGCGCGAGCCATTCCTGTTGGAAACGAGCCGCGCCGGCGTGTTCGCAGCTGGAGACGTGCGAGCGGACTCGATCAAGCGCGTCGCCTCAGCAGTGGGCGAAGGCGCCATGGCGGTGAAGTTCGTGCACGAGTACCTGAAGGCCATGTGACCCACAGGGTGGAGCGGCGGTTTTGGCCCTGAGCAGCCGTCCCCGAGCCGCGCTAAGACGTCCGCTGACGGATGCTCAGCTGACGCGTCCTAGTGCTTGCCCGCAAGTCCGCCTACTGGCCCGGCCCGTTACATGACACCAGCCTGCCGCACTCGTCTGCTTCGAGTGAAGAGCGGACCTGGCCTCGGTTTATGAGTTCACGACCTAGTTTACGACCCCAAAGAGCATCAGTAGTACGACTACGGTGATGGGTACCCCGATCAGCCAAAGCAGTATGGGCATTTATGCCTCCGTTGCGATCAACACACTTGGCTGAACATCAGGCCCTGGGAATTGTTCCCCCAAAGACCGCTCCAATGCGCCGAAGCGCAGGGCCATAACTTTGAGCTAAGCGGCGGCATTCACGGGCTCGCCGTTCAGGCTCAGCTCGCCGTCGCTCACAGATGGGTGCGCTTAACTACGACCCCGCGAAATTACGACGTCTTCTCGTCGAGTTTCACGATCGGCTTTAGTCAGCTGCGCGCCAGCAGATGCTCCGCGGCAGCGTCTTTGGGAAACAGGTTGCCGCCAACCGTGCTCGCTGCGGGATGCTTCGCGTACCAGGCTGCAAGACCGCACTAATCGTCAGAATCTTCGCTGTTCTGAAGGACACCGTAATCCGCCGACCGCTTGCCATGGCTGGGCTCCACGCCAAGGGCCTGCATACCCAGCCTGAGAAGCTGCCTCACTGCGGCGGCTCGGCTCGGTATCCGGTTCTGAAAGCGGTAGTCGTCAATGGCGGCCAGTTCTGCGTCATCAAGCATGATCTGCAAGCGTGTTTCGCGAGATAGACCAGTCATCGGGATACCCTCCCAATCGCGTTAAAGTGAGCCAACAACGCCAAGTTAGGCTAAGGAGTTCCATGCGTCAAATGGGCTAGTTACTCATTCCTGGGGTTCGGCCCACTAACCCCCTACCCTGCCTAGTGGTTTGGGACAGTTAGCGGCGGATTTACTTGGGAACCGACCCGCCTACTGTGGCTCCAGGGTGGGGTGGCTAAGGAGTACGCATGTTCATCCACGGCAACGAAGTCATCGAGCCAGAAGAGCTCGCTCAATTAGGTCAGGTGTTTGATGAGGCCTGGGCTGCCGTGGGCGCCACGCTGGGCGAAGGCAGGGCGGACCAACGGGTCATCCTAGCGTCTATTTTATTGCGGCTAGCCCATCTGCGGCAGTTGGGTCCTGACCAAATGAAGGCCACCGCAATCCGGATTTTCCGCTCCGAACCCGTACAGGCTTTTCGTCCGGCTGTGCCGCCTGCAGTGCCCTCTTACCCGTCGAGCCAGACAAACGAAGCGGCAGGTTGCTCAACGTCAGCGGCAACCGCGTGTCCTCCGCAAGGTGCATAATGCGTATGGTCGTCGATGATCACAAAGAACTTGCCAAGCAATGGCTCCTACTTGGGAGCCATGAGGCCGAACTCAATCGGATCGACACTGCGATCGTGGCGGCGGCGCGAACGGGAACTCCTCTCCCCCCCTAGCTGCAATTTTCGGGGCGCTGAGCGATGCCTCGATTGCGTCTGCAGATGTGCTTGAAACCTCCGTTGCGACACCCCTTCCAGTACATGTTCGCAATAGTCTCTTGCGGCTGCAATGCTCCATGACGGACGTGACGACATCCCTGAAGCTCTACTCGACGCTGACGGTACACCCACGATGATTGTCAAAAAGCCGCAAGAGCAGAGAATTGAAGCCGATATCGAAGAGATTGAGATTTTGCTGCATGACCAGATGCGCAGCAAAAAGTTTTACGACCGGCTGAAATCGATCCGCGTCACTCCTTCAGAAACGCAACTGTGCGGCTGGCGGGCCGACGTGCAGGGTGACTTTTCAGGCGTCGAGTCTGATGAATGCCGGGGCGCTGTGATCAAGCTACAGCGCCAGTACCTGCTTCGTGCGTGAATTCGCGCACGGTAAATTTGGGTGTGAGGAACCTCGCACTCGTGAAGTGGAGTAAAGCTCGATGGCCAGCCGTTTCGAACCCTCGGGTGTCAACGAATTTGCAACGACGTTTGCGGGCTTGGTGCCCAGCGGCGAGAACGAGAGAGTGTGGCGCGATCTCGTCAACGCCCTGCCAGCCGCTGTTTACATCACCGACGCCGCCGGACGGATCATCTTCTACAACGAAGCCGCCGCCACCTGTGGGGCTGCCGCCCCGAGCTTGGCAAGAGTGAGTTCTGCGGCTCGTGGAAGCTCTATTGGGCTGACGGCACGCCATTACGACACGACGAATGTCCGATGGCGATAGCGTTGAAGGAAAAACGTCCCATCCGAGGCATGGAAGCGATAGCTGAGCGACCGGACGGCACTCGCATCCCCTTCATCCCCTATCCGACACCCCTGTTCGACGCGCGGGGGAATTGATCGGCGCCGTGAACATGCTGGTCGACATCACCGACCGCAAGCGCGCCGAAGAGGTCGGACAGCGGCTCGTCGCTATCGTCGAGTCCTCCGACGACGCCATCCTCAGCAAGAACCTTGACGGTATCATCACCAGTTGGAACCGTGGCGCGGAACGACTGTTCGGTTATACGGCCGATGAAATTGTCGGCAAGTCAGTGACGATGCTCATTCCCGCAGAGCGCCACGACGAGGAACCTGAAATCCTCGGACGTATCCGACGCGGCGAGCACATCGACCATTACGAAACCGTTCGCCTGCGTAAGGACGGAAGTCTGGTCGACATTTCGCTCAGCGTGTCACCCGTGAAGGATGGTCACGGCAACATCATCGGCGCGTCAAAGATCGCTCGTGACATCACCGAGCGCAAGCAGGCGCAAGCCCGTCAAGACATGTTGACCCGCGAACTGCATCATCGCACCAAGAATTTGTTCGCCGTGGTGCAAGCGGTGGTGTTGAGAAGCTTTGCAGGCAAGCAGACTGTCAAGGACGCACAGACCACGGCGATGAATCGTCTCCAATCTCTCGCCAACACCCACGCCCTGCTCATCGACAAAGCGTGGCACGGCGCCGACATTGCCGAAGTCGTGCGCACGGAAATGAGCCCTTACACGGACCGCGTGACGATTGATGGGCCGACAGTGATTTTGACCGCACAGGCCGCGCAGAACTTCGCGCTCGCGGTGCACGAACTTGCCACCAATGCCGCCAAGTATGGCGCCCTGTCCACTCAGACTGGGCAGGTCCGCATTAGCTGGTCCGTGTCCGAAACGAACGGAGATGGCCAGTTCTCCTTCCGCTGGCAAGAGCGGGGTGGGCCACCCGTGCTGCCGCCGACGAGCAAAGGTTTCGGCAGAGTGGTACTCGAGCAAGTGATGGCCGAGTTCTTTGACCCGTCGCCCCAGATCGAATTCTCTCCCAACGGCGTCAGCTATGGGTTAAGCGGATCACTTGCAGCTATTTCGGCTGGTTCGGGGCGCATTCATTAGAAAGTGCTGCTCACTCGCGGTTGCCGTCACGGTAGTGCCTGGACGTCAAAGCGGCAGCCTTCGGAAATCTAGCTTCCTAGCAGTTTAGTGCGGCTGCTCTGAACTCACCGCACAGGAGTTCCTTGTCAGGACAAGTCCCGGGGCAGCCTAGAAAAGCCGAAATGGAGCCGGTTGCCAAGGACGCGCGCAACCGCCGTCACCGTCAAACTGTTGCTGACCCGCCGCTAGACCCGGCTAAGGGATCCATATGCAGCACTGAGGGACGCATGACAGCGTTGGCGCCTGTGTTCTACCTGGTTGCGGGGGTCATCGTTGCCGCGACGGTCTTACCGATCTGGCGGACCAGCCTTTGGTGGGTGAGGTTGTGCGACTTCCCGCGCTATCAAATAGCCATTCTAGCTCTGACCGTTCTGATTTTGATGCCGCTTACGCTGGGGCCTCTCACGGCAGGCGAGCTAGCTTTGTTCGTCGCCGTCGCGCTCGCGGCACTGTGGCAAATTTCGTGGATATGGCGCTATTTGCCCGGCGCCCCGCTGGAGGTGCCAAGCAGCGACGCCGGGCCCAGTGCACCGGGTCGCTTCGCTCTTTTGACGACGAACGTGTTTCAAGACTGTCGCGACGCCAGCGCCTTGCTGCAAATTATCAGCGACGCGGACCCCGATTTGATACTGGCCGTGGAGACCGACGAGTGGTGGTGCTCTCGGCTGTCTGAAGCTCTTCGAACCCGTTACCCGTACGGGCTGACCTATCCGCTTTCCAACGGATACGGGATGGCCATGTTTTCTCGCCTGGAGCTTTTACAGCCGACAATTCGCTTCCTGGTCGATGATGCAATACCTTCGATTAAGACAGGCTTGCGGTTGCGTTCCGGTGCGGTCGTCGACTTGTACGGCTTGCACCCTCAGCCGCCCGCACCCCTACAAGACTCGACTAGAGCGCGATGTTGAGCTGGTCCTGGTGGGAGTCGAAATTAAGAGTACCGGGCATCCATCCGTGGCGATCGGAGACCTCAACGACGTTGCCTGGTCACCAACGACGGCCGAATTCGCGCGTGCCGGAGACCTACGTGACCCGCGGCGGGGGCGAGGTTTCTTCAACACATACCCTGCGCGACTACCTGGTCTTCGTTATCCGCTGGATTACGTCTTCCACACCAAACATTTCTCGGTCTGCAATATGCGAGTTCTACCCAAGACAGGGTCCGACCATCTTCCGTTGATTGCCGTACTTGCTCTCGACCAATGATCACGGTTAGGTCCGATCCGCGGCGAATGACAGCTTCTGGCCCCTGACGTCGAGCACAGCTAGCCCCGATGTCCGCTTCTGACCCAAAGCCGAATTAGGTTCAACACCGATCAGGAAGCGCACTCGCGACGAGGACGCTTAGTACTCGGGTCACCAGCTCGCGTGGGTCGGCGGGCTTGCGGACGATGTCCCACTTGCTGCACTCGCCCTCGACGTTGGTGTAGCCGCTATAGATCACGAACGGGATCTTGCGTTCGCTAAGTTGGTGGCAGAGGTCGTCGGCGGTCCCGCCTTGCAGCTTGAAGTCGAGGATGGAAGCCGTGATGGGTTGGCTATCAAGAAGCCCAAGCGCTTCCTGGACCGTGCATGCTGCAACGACGCGCGCACCCGCGGCCTCAAGACATTCCTGGATGTCCATCTGGATGAACGGTTCGTCTTCGACGAGCAAGATGGTGTGATCGTTTAGCCGGTCCATCGCCATGGAAATCTCCCCGGGTCAACGTCTGGATTACCAGCCAAGGGGTCATTCCCACTATTGTCCTATCGTCCCGGGTCCGGCGGAACTGGCGGGGATTTACCAAATTTAATAGCTGAAAGGCCAGGGCCACGAGCCATCGCGCTTTGCGCGTGCCTTCCATGCCGTTCTCGATCGCGTTCTGCGGATGAAGTACGCTGTCATCGCTAGCACGGCAGGCTTGTTCGTCGCGGCACTTCTCGGCATGCAACTCGTGCAACAGCAATTCTTCCCAAGCTCCGACCGCCCCGAGTTGCTCGTCGATGTCACGTTGCCACAAGGGTCTTCCATCAATGCGACGCGCAAAGTGGTCGATGACCTCGAGGCGATCCTGAAGACCGACCCCGATATCGAGCATTGGTCGTTCTATATAGGCAGCGGCGCCTGGCATTCGTACCCAGTTCCACCACCTCATCGACGTCGTGCCGACGATCCTCGAGGTCACCGGCATCCCCGCGCCGAAGTTAGTGAACGGGGTCGCTCAGAAGCCCATCGAAGGCGTGAGCATGGCCTATACCTTTGACCAGGCGAACGCTAACGCTCCGTCCACTCACACCACGCAGTACTTTGAGATGTTGGGCAATCGGGCTCTCTACCACGATGGCTGGATAGCTTCGACGACCCCGCCGCAACCCCCCTGGTTGTTGGGTGGGGCCAAGTTGCCCGATGTGGTCAACGGCTATCAGTGGGAGTTGTACAACGTCGCCGACGACTATTCGCAAGCTAACAATCTCGCCGCTACGAAGCCCGACGAGCTGCGCCAGCTGCAGGAGCTCTTTGTCGTAGAAGCGGCGAAATACCAGGTCTTCCCCTTGGACAATGGCCACCTTGAGCGGGTTCTCGCGCCCAAGCCAAGCTACACCGCCGGACGAACCGATTTCAGCTATTCAAGCAAACTGACCGGCACACCCAATGGCGATGCGCCGAACATCCTCGCCAAGTCCTACACCATCGTGGCGGATGTCGAGGTGCCTGCCGATGGCGGAGACGGGATGATCGTCACCGACGGTGGCCGCTTCGGCGGTTACGGGCTCTATGTGCTCAAGGGCAAGCCGGTCTTCACCTATAATTTCCTCGCGGTCGAGAAATCCCGCTGGGAGGGGCAGGAGACACTCGCACCGGGCAAGCACACCCTGAAGTTCGACTTCAAGTATGACGGCCCCGGTATGGCGAAGGGCGGCACCGGCGTGCTCAGCGTGGACGGCAAGGACGTCGCGAGCAAGAGCATCGCCCATACCACGCCGGTCCTGTTGACGATCGACGAGACCTTCGACATCGGCTCCGACACGCGCACGCCGGTGGACGACGCCGACTACCAGGTGCCCTTCCCCTTTACCGGCACGATCAGCAAGGTGGATATCAAGCTTGGACCGCCGCAGATGCTGCCCGAGGACAGCAAGGCTGCACAAGACATGAAGAGCAACATGAACAAGTGAGAGACGAATCCCAAACTCAAGTGATCTATTTCCCCGTCGGAAACAGGAATGTCCACTGCGCACGCAGTTGCCAATTAGCTCCCGTGTCGTCGGGCGTCATCACATTGTAGTAGGCAGCTATATTGGCATTGATCGGTTGGTCACCGATTTTGAAGATGCGCCCGAAGCCGCCGCCGACTGGCACCGTCCAGCGATTATCGTTATCGGCCTCCCAATCGGCCGTGATGAGGGGGCTCGAGGTCAAGTACCAACCCTTGGGAAGGTTGTAGTTGAGGAACGGCTGCAGCGTCATGGCATTCACGTTCGCTCGGTCCTCATCACCTGCATAAGACCAGAAGTTCAGGATCAAGAAGCCAGTTGTTATGTTTAGCGCCTTCTCGGACAGGAAGACGACAAACCCCGGTCCGGCGGACCACTTTCCGGTCCCAAGCTTATCGTCAGTGGCGGTTGGAAACTGAAGGGCTGGCCCAATACCCCAGACCAAACTCGTTCTTGGATCCAATTGGATTGGCTTCTTCGGTGAGAAGAACAACTCCGGAGTGAGGTCGCCGAGGCCGAACTCTGTGTCGCCAATACCAGGGCCGAAAATCTCCTCTGCTACGGTAAGCTCCCTTCCGGAGAAGAAGGGCGGTTGATAGATCACTGGCAAGATTGGGCGGATGATGAGGTTCCAGTCCTTATTGAGGTGGGCCGGGTAGACCGGCTGAATGTTGAGGACGTTCTGCGTGTGGTCAGAGTGGCCAAGGCCAAAGTTTGTGTTGTTCTGAAAGGGAAGGCTGATCAAATCGCCGATGGGGTTTTGCGCCGCCTCGCGCAGATCACCGCCACTCTGGGCGAAAGCCGCGGTCGCCGCCATCAGCGTTGCAACCGTCAACACCGCGCCTCGCAACAAGGCCTCTAGGCACCCCGTTCCCACTGTGGCCAACGGCACGCAGCGAAGGCGTCCTTGTCTCATGGCCAACTCCTTTGGAAGCAATGGGTTACGATCAGATCGCCCCTTGTCGACCATACGCTCTTTGCGTTTGCGCTGTGTTGTTTAGAGGCAACGGCGACTTCTGAACAAAGTCTCTGAGCAAATTGATTTCCGAACAATTCTCGCACTCGTCGAGAGATCGTCGCCAACAGACGACAACCGCCACAGGGAGCTAGTGCTATGTCAGCTACCAAGCAGGCCGAATGGACCAAACCGGTGGCTATGGCCATCCCTAAGGGCGGGGTCTTCGAAGGTAAGGAGCAACAGGGTCGATACGGCCCGATTTTTCCCAAGACCCCCGCCTGCTATGGCTTCACGATCATCGCGAAGATCATCCCCGGCAGGGAGAATGCCTTCCACGAGCATGCCAAGACCCTTGAGAAGGCGGTGGCGGACCAGCCGGACGTCCTCGCCGTGCTCAAGCTGCATTACCTGCGTTGGGTGCTCTTCCCGATACAGGGCGAGACCTACTTTATGTATCAGGGGATCTTCGACACCGATTTTGACAAGTACACCGAGGATGCTGTGGCCCTCTTTGGCAAATCCGGCATCACCACCGTCTTCGAAAACCTCGAGGGTTTCCCTGCCGACTGGAAGACGAATCCACCCGCGTTCGTGAAGTTCGTTCGCGAACACCAGTGTCCGAGCTTCCTCGAATACGGTGAGTATCCGTACGTCAGTTCCGACGAAATCAAGAAAGCGCTGACGCTGAAAGCGTCCTTCTCGACCATGCTCGACCAGATGCAGTGAATGAGTGTCATGCTTGAGCGCGACGACAGAGCGCTTACTTCTTCCTTCCCGGAGCGCCCGGGGTCCATGGTGTCGTCGGCAGGGATCAGGGAGACATTGATGCGTTCTTTAAAACTGTTGGGATGCGGTGCCCTTGCGCTCGGCCTGGTCTGCGCGCCCTCGACGGCGCAGGAGGCGCAGCCTGAGGATCTCGTTAACGCTTTGAATGGGGTGTTCGGCGCCCATGCCAAGATGCGCGCCGTCCATGCCAAGGGCATTTGCGTCAGAGGCAGTTTCACGCCGACCGCTGAAGCCGCAGCGCTGAGCAAATCGCCGGTATTTGCCGCCCCGGTTCCGCTGGTCGGCCGCTTCTCACTCGGCAGCGGCAACCCGATGGCCTCCGACGGCCAAAAGGATATTGCGCGCGCCATTGCCATGCACTTCCAGTTGCCCAACGGCGGCACGTCCGACCTGTTGCTGGTCTCGGTGCCGATCTTCGTGGCTAAAAAGCCCGAGCAGTTTCTCGAGCTATTGAAGACCGTTGCCACGAAGGACAAGGAAAAGATCGACGCCTTCTTCAAGGCCAATCCGGATTCGGCCAAGCAGGGTGCATGGCTGAATGCGCGACCGACGCCGGCGAGCTACGCCACCGCAGACTATTTCGGCGTGCACACGTTCACACTGATCAACGCCAAGGGCGACCGCCAGCCGATCAAGTGGAAGGCGGAGCCGGTTGGCGGCTTCGTCGGCCTGTCCGACACGGAGGCCGAGGGCAAAGGCAAGGACTTCTACGCGGGCGAGCTCAATGATCGGTTCGCCAAGGGACCGGTCGACTACAATCTGTTCGCTGTGATCGGCCAGCCAGGCGATCAGGACGATGACCCGACGTCGGAGTGGCCGGCGGATCGCAAGAGCGTGAAGATGGGCACCATCTCCATCACCGGTCTAGAGCCGGCTGAATTGTGCGACGTCGCTATCTTCGATCCGAACAATCTCGCCGACGGCGTCGAGCCTTCGAAGAATGACAAGATCTTGCCGATGCGCTCGCTGGACTACGCCGTTTCGTTCGGCCGCCGTACGGGCCGGCGTCATTGATCGCCACGGCAACCGGCGTCGATTGGATGACGGCCCGTCGCTTTCATGTTACCTATTCTCAGAAATGAGGAACGATAATATACCCAACGGCTAATATTCGCGGGGTTTTTTGTGGCGAGAACGAACGCAAACCGTATGCCAGCTCTGGCTTACTTGCGCACCAGCTCGGCCACCAATGTTGGCGCCGACAAGGACAGCGAGAAGCGCCAGCGCGCCGCGATCAACGGCTACGCCACACGCGCCGGATACAAGGTTGTAGGCGATTACTACGACGCTGCCGTCAGTGGCGCCGATCCTATTCAGGACCGACCTGGCTTCGCAGCGCTGCTCGATCGCATCGAGGGCAATGGCGTTCGGACCGTCCTCGTAGAGGACGCCAGCCGCTTCGCCCGTGAGCTCATGGCGCAGGAACTCGGCATCACACTTCTCATCTCGCGCGGTGTGAACCTCGTCACGGCTTCTGGCGACGACCTCACAGCGAGCGATGATCCCAGCCGGAAAATGATGCGTCAGATCGCCGGCGCCTTCGCGGAGTACGAGAAAGCTCGGCTCGTGGCTAAGCTGAGGGCCGCCCGCGTCCGCAAGCGGGAAGAGGTCGGTCGGTGCGAGGGCCGGTTGACCCGCCTCGAGCGGGCACAGAGGAGCGGTGACACGAAAGAGGTTGCACGTCTTGAGGCCGTCGTAGCTGAAGCGAGGCGGTTACGACGGGCCAGCCCGAAAACGGGAGAGCGGCGCAGCCTGCGCAAGATTGCTGCGGAGCTGGCGTCGCAAGGACATCTCAACGAGCGCGGCGAGCCTTACAGCGCCAAGAGTGTCCGCACGATGCTGGCCTCGTAATCAGCCAAATGGTGTGCTGTGGACAATTTTCGGGCGCCGAAAGCGTGGAATAGCGGCAACACGACCAGCTACCGCAGAGGATAGCAGTTTGTGAACACGCGCGGCTGCCGCGTGACGTCATAACCTCCGCGGCACTGGATCAGATATGTCTCGTTTGGGTGACGCAGCAGGATGAAGGTTGACCGGCTGTCGTCTGCACCAGTGTACCCGGCAATTTGCCAGCTCGCCTTCAACAAGTCTTCAATTGCGATTTTGGGTCCGTCATCCTGGGCCGTTGCAGGCTGAACGAAAGCCATCACCGTCCAGGCAAACGCCAAAATCTTCACTGCACTGCTACCTGACATGGAATGCACTCCGACTAACATCCGCCCGAAGTTGATGACACGGCACCAGACCGCGCTCGACTAATTCGTCGGCACATTGGGCGCGGATAAGCTCGGCGCGATCGCGAGTATTTCCGTGTCGCGCGACCAGCAACTGCAAATCTCTCATGGCCCCTTCCACGTTGGCCAAATCAGTGGCAACGCGCCTTCGCTCCACGAGCAAGGGGTGGAATGGAATGATAGTAATCTCACCGTCCGACATGCGATGATCATTGGACGGAAAATACTAACGGCTCCTTATGGCGTCAGCCTCTGCAAAAATCCCCGCAGACCACTGTCGGCATGAAGTGCTGGATACTGATATTGTCGTCGCGCTTTTCGAGGTTCTGAAGCTGCACCGTGAACACGCCGCTCTTGCTTTCCCACAAGTCGCGCCCGGTTTGCCAGTAGTTCACCGGACTTGATTTTGGCGCGCACTTTCTTCAACCAGCGTTTCGACACGCCGGCTGGCTCGAAGTAGTCCTTGATCACGCGCTCGGTTGCAGCCGCATCGGTGCGGCGGGTAATGGTATCCACGTCGGTCACCTCAGCGACGGCGTGGTGCAGCAGCCAAACGCTTGCCAGCGCTGCCATACGGGCGGAGCCCTGCAGAAAGATCGGGACGCAGGCCGAACTGCAGTTGCCACCGCGGACAACTGCAGTGGTCAACACATGGGTACGCTTGATGTCGCGGAGGACGGAAATCGTCTGGTGCATCTCACCGGTTTCCCCGCCGCACGACGAGATGATCAGCACCACGTTCTTGGTGAAGGTCTTCGTTTCGTTGAACGCGACGTTGATGCGCTCGCTCATCCCGGGGCGCACGCCGCCGCTCCAGCGAAGGTAGAGGGTGTCTTTGTAAGTCGCCGCTGTAGTCAGCAGCCCCTCCGCGCACGGATCCTCCGCGTGAGCGCCGGGGCTGGCGGCTATGACAGCGCAACCGACAAGGATCGCCCATACATTCTAATACATGCCCTGATCCCTCCCCCAATGACGGCACATGATCAGTGCACAGTGAGGCCGCGCGATGACGGCGGTGCCAGCGCATTGCCGGAAGCGAGCGGAGCAAAGCAGATCAATTCGTCGAATTCGCGGACGCCGATCCCAAAATACTGAGATGGGTGAGTGCGCGGGAGGCCATGACGCACATTCAAGCCAAGCTGATCAATTGCTGACCTATGCAGCCGCTCAGGGCCGATGGGCGGTTCGCGAAGTAGCAGCACGGGCGCGAAAGGCTGTGAGAACCACGGAGCGAATGTAAGAAGTCGGAGCACGAGGCAACGGGGATGCGCGCCGTTAGACGCGGTCCTTCAATCCTTTGATGTGGTGCTGCTCGGCGCAGTGGGCACAGCAATAAATCTTGTCACCTGGCGCCTCGACACCATGGCCAATGACGCGGCACCCGCAATGGGCGCATTGAGGGGCCATCGCCGCGATGGCGCATTCGAAGCTGTCAAAGGTCATTGTCTTGCCGGCCTTCGTCACCTGAAACGATTTGTCGTAATCGTTTCCGCAGGTCTCGCATACAGCCATGATCCACCTCCTAATACGCGATCGAGCAATGTTGGGCCTCGGGTGGAGTTCCTGAAAAGCGGTTTCGCTTCATCCGTCGAGTTCCAGGCAGGCGCGGGCTATAGAAAACCGCTCGCTACCAGATTGACAGAAGCTCTAATGACTCTGGCAACCAAACGCCAAGGGTAAGAATGGACTAAGCAAGCTTCTGCCGTGGCACGCTTCGGGTCATTGAACTTCGCTGGTTGCGAAGCCGCCGTAATTGGGCGCGCATGGAGCGCACCCTCTTCTGCTTTTCGCGGCGTAGGGCAGAGGGAGGTAAGGCGCGCAGTATGGCCGCGTCACGGTTGATGACTGACTCTGTCCTGCCAATCAGTTCGTCCAATTCGCGTATGGTAGTCCGAAGATCCACTGCACGATCCTGAGGTCGTGGGTCGTCTTAGATCTTGTCGCAACGAATAACGATCTAGCGCGGTTCCGTAGGGCCAGTCTGAGGGCGCGTTGCGCCCATAACCAGCTCATCGCATCGACAAGGCGGGTCACCGCGAAGCCGTCTGACCGGGCTCGACCGCGTCGGTAGCCTGCGGAACTGCACCGAGCGCGAATCCATTGTGAGAGCAGCTGCTCGCAGAGCATCACGCGCCACGTTCACGATGGCGCGTCTCACATCGGAGGAAGCAATGAAGAGGTTCGCTACAGCACTGTCTCTAGCAGCTTTACTGACGGTGCCTGCCATCGCGCAGGAGATGACAGCACCAAAAAACAATCCTGCCCCTGCCACGACGAATTACTCCGGCCAGATTTCAGCTTCGGACCTTCTTAACGAGAACGTGGTGAACGACGCCAACGAGAAGGTGGGCGACATCAACGACGTCCTCATCGACAGCAAAGGCAAGGTAGCCGCGGTGATCGTCGGCGTCGGCGGTTTCCTTGGCATGGGCGAGAAGGACGTCGCGCTGACGTTCGATCAGCTCAGCTTCGCTACCGACAACAGTGATCCGCTCGTCGTGAAGACCAACGCCACCAAGGAAAGCCTGCAGGCGGCGCCGCAGTACACGAAGCCGGATAAACGCTAATAGGCGGGAGGGGAGAGGGCCTCGTCCTCTCCCCTTCGGCTCAGCTCTTGTCGATGATGAGGACGATCTTGTCCTCGTCAGGATCGACGATGGCGATTTGGTCACCGGCATCAAAGTAGCGACAGGAGCCGAGCTCGCTCGCCTCAGTGATTACGGTATCCGGGAAGCTCAGCAACTCAACGTCGCGAGGGACCTTGCGACCCACGCTCAAGTCAGCGATGTCGACTTCACGCCCTCGGCTTACCGATTGCAAAATGAGCTTGCGATCATCAGCGTTGAGTGACAACTGGGATGAGCACTTGCTGCCGCCGCCTGATCTTCCTGCGTAACCGCGCTCATTCGGAAGAACGGCCACGACTTCGTAGGTGTCGGGGTCGCAAATCACATACTGGTCGTCCACATAGGCGAAGACGTAATCCCGGTACTCGGGAACAAGCTCGACCACCGCGATTGGAACTGGCACGAAGTCCCAGTCACGCGGCAAACGGGTGCCCACAACAATATTGATGTTGACGTTGGTGCGATGCTTGACATCTCCAGCACCCTTGAACGCTGTCTGGACGCGCGTGCGTTTGTCACCCGACAAGTCGACACGTTTGGCGTTGTCCGGCGAAGCCTTGTCGCCTGCCGTCTTCTGCGTCTCCTTGGTTACCGCTGTGTCAGCAGCTTTGCGATCGGCGCGGGTGTCTCCAACAGACTTCTTGGAAGTGTCGGCCTTGTCGGTTGGGTTGTCGGGCTTATCCGTAGCGTTTTTAGTGTCATCCGTACGCGACTGCCGGCTGCTGCTCGTCGAGCTATCGTCGGACTTGGTTGCGCGCTGGGTGTCGGACTTCTCTTCGGCTGAGCGAGCCCTGCTACCCCGTTCTTGTGATTTGCCCCTGCTGCTCTCAGATTTCTCGGCCGAACGTGCCTTGGAGGATCCTTCTCCGCGGTCACTCGGCGTCGACTTCTCCTCGCCTTTCGAGGGCCCACCGGATTCGGACCTGGGGCCGCTATCCTGTGTGCTCGGCGATCCGCGGTCATTGCCGCCACGCATGTCCTCGGGCGGTCCACCCTGCGCATAGGCGCAGCTCATGCCGCCGAGCATCAGCGTTGCTACCAATGCTGTTATTCTCATCGTCACATCTCCTGAAGGTTTGAGGACTGAAGAACATCCCCTAGCCATTCAACGAATCGCCCGGCGCCCTGTTCCCTATTTCATTGGAAGGATTTGCATAAAACATCATGCAGCGGCGACCGATTCGGTGCCGTGATGTTCGACACTGCGCTGCCTGAGCAGTTGCAATTGTCCGGTTTTAGACACGCCGCGCAGCGGTGACCTTTGCGCTCGGAACCTTTGGTCATTTGATGAAATTCCGATCATCCTTCGCAGACCGATTTGACGATTGTTTGAGAGAGTGGAGGTCAAGGTCGTGTCGAATACTGTCGATTTCCCGTTCCGCCTGAGCCAGTAGACGCATTGAACGCTCCCTCCTTGATACTCCCCGACGCCCGAGAGAAGAGCTTAGGACTTTGCCCACGAAGTCGACCAACCCTCTCGTGAAGGTCGTCGCAAAGTGTCCGGGCCGAGAAGTATCTTGATACATGTCGCAGGAACTCAGTCGAACGGCGGGAGTTCCTAGCAACGCGCCGACCGGTCCGAACTCTCTAGCGTTGCCGCTGAATAGCTCGCGTGCGACCAGGGAGCGGCCGTTAGGACGGTCGCGAAGCTCATCGCCTAACGCGCCGCGACGCCATCAGGATACAGCTCAGGCTCGGCGTTGATCTTGTGCGAGCCGCAGACAGAGCACTTCATATGCGTCCCGATCAACGGCACTGGCATTTTTCATGACAGCGGCAGCGCGGCCGGGCACGTTCGTGGCCGCAGTCACAGCAGTATGCGCACCCGGCAAATGGCGGGACTTATGGCCTGCGGATGGATAGACCGGGCGCTCATCGAAAGCCCCGACGCTTTGGGGGGAGGGGACAGCGCCGGGGCCAGCGGTTGGGTATCCGCTAGAGCCGAGGGACGGCTCACAGAACTCTAACGACAGGGAGCCCGTAAGTTCGGTCGACTGTCTGAAACCGTACTAAGAATTTCAGTCTAACTGGAACCTTTCCTGGGAACGCCAAATTGGTGTCCGCGGTTTTTTTGGCATGATCAAATTCACTCCGCTGTCAGAGTGGACCGCGCCGTCTATGCGTCTTGAGGAGTTTGTCCTTGGCGCGACATGGCAAGCGCTACCCTTCGATATCAGAGTCGGGGTGGCTCACATTTGGTTGCGTGAGCAAAACTTGGATCAGGTAGCTGCGCGCTTGTTATGCACAACGACAAAGGTGGCTGAAGCAGCCGGCCAACCCAGCGGTCAGCCGTCGGTAGGCGCATCACTGCAGCCGCCGCTGGCGGCGAACGTGATCCCGAGCGATTGAAGCGGATAGCAATGCGCGGCCCTTGAGCTTAGTGCCATGCGCGGTCTCATAACCATCACAGTGCTTTCGTTGCTTCTTTTCTTCGAACTCGGAATGAACGGCGCCGTGGAGCTAAAGGCGGTGGCCACCTACGCTTCGCTCCGATGAATATTTTCCGCGTCCACATCGCCGCGACGCCCATCGGCGGCCAGAATGAAAAAGGAGCGCCAGCGTAGGAATATTGCTGGGCGCCCCGTGCAGTGGCGGCACCGTCCAAAGCTCCGGGGCCGCATGCCAATGTGCGAAAAAAGGGTTTAGTCAGTCCAGTGACTAATTATGTCAATTCGTTACCTTCGGAGGGATGTTTTTAGCGGTGCTAAGCCCTGAGGCTCTCCAACTTGGCGCCTTTCTTGACCGCATCCACGAGCCAGTTGGGTTTGCGCCCGCGGCCTGTCCACGTTTCTGCAGAGTTGGTCGGGTTGCGATACTTGATTTCGCCCGAGCCTTTGCGCCCGCGCTTGCCGAACAGATCATTGAGGCTGAAGCCAGCTTTTTCAGCCATCGCGCGCAGCTGCTCTTTGGTCGCGGCCGCGTCAGCAACGCGCCTTTCGGCTATGGCAGCTTCCACTCGCTGTTCTAGTTTGAGCAACTCTGCATATGACATTTTATCGAGACTAGTGGAGCGTGCCATGGCGGAACTCCTTGAACGGCGCGGCTTCAATGGAGGCTCGGTTAGAGGACTTTCAAATTCACGGCGACCTTGAGCGGTCGTTTTCGCTTCACGATGTAGGGCATACAGCCGCGCGTGGGCCGTGTTCGGACGATCTTTTTCATGAGAGCCTCCGTTCCCCTGATTGGCAGTGATCAAGCTACTCAATTGCGCACGGCGCATCAGGCGCGTCTGCGCTCGATGAATCCCCAGACAACTAAAATGAGCACCGCGCCCACAATCGCTCCAAGGAAACCGGCCCCCTGACCGGGGCTATACAAGCCGAGAGCCTGCCCGACGTAACTCGCTACAAAGGCACCCACAATCCCAAGCAGTGTTGTGAGTATGAAACCCTGGGGTTCGTTCTCGCCTGGTGTCACGAGCTTAGCGATAACGCCCGCGACAAAACCGATGATTATGATCCAAAGAATATGCATGAGGTGCGCCTCCGGCGATTTCTAGTGCAGGCTGAGCAGGGCTGCGGTCGAAGCCACTCCGCCGTCCGCTCAACACACGTTATGGTCCGCTCAGCTTCTGCTGTGCGGTTCACGGTCGACTTGCTGTGCGCGATGAGAAAAAGCGGCGCCCTGCCGGACGCTAGATGCACTGGAGCGCGTGGAGGATTTGCAGTGCGGAGCGGTTCGCGAGTTGGCGGCTGTCGCCGCTAGGCCCAAGAGCGCAAAAACACAACGCGGACAAATACAACGCATGTCCAGTCTCGCACCGGAACGCGTAGCACCCAAAGCTCCTTCTAGCCGTTGCCCTTAGTTGTGAAGACTGTACCCTAAGGTACCGAGGGTCAATGGAGAATTGGCCAACTTCGAGTTTGTCGCAAGCCCGGCGGGCGTCGGGCCGTGGCATCACTTACCGCGGCTGAAATGTCTCTCTAAGGCGTTCGGGACGGGCCCATGACGCGCTTGACCAACTTGGCCGCGATGCCCGCGAGCACGGCCTTGGCCATCGGAGAGGATAGAATGTTTGCAATCGCGCTCGATCCTGGCGCTTGCCCTTGAGGCTGGGCGCTGCGAGAGCCGAGGATATCCCGGAGCTGGCCCGGATTCTGATGCAAGTCGGTAAGCACGTGGCCGAGGTTCTTCGGATCGGTCGCCACTTTTTGCGGTAGCGTCACGCCGCGCGCCGCGGCTCGGTCCTGCAGCATCTTCACGAACTCCGCTCGTTCTTCTGGCGACAACTTGCTCAACGCCTCTTGCGCCGCTTGAGCGTACTGGTCGGGCGGCACGGCGTGCGACACTTCCCCATACCGCTCCAGAACCTCTTGATCTGTGTAGCCCTCTGATGGATTTCCTTGTTCGTACCGGCTAAGAAAATCCCTGTAGTCCTTCTGGCGTTGCCCACCACCGAGCAACTCGTCAAGGATACCCATGTGCACTCCTCCCTTGTACGTCGGTCGCCGCCAAGAATCCAGAAATCGGCGGCCAATTCTCGCGAGCCGATTATGGCGCATTCGCAGTCATCACGGCCGAAAGCCCGAGCTTACTCACCAGGGCATGAACTCCGCGCCAAGTGGGTTGCGGAAGCTTCGCTCGCCAGTAAAGCGAACGCTGCCTGGGCGTTTTTCTTGACGGACAGTTGGCCGGTAGTAGCGCACAGCGGCCACCTCGGGCTCGACCCGACGCATCTTCAGGCCACCTTGCGGCTCGCCGCTCATGACCACGATAAAGTCAGTTGCCTGCCCAGTTTCCTTATGAGGGCCCTCATCCGAGAGGATAAGCGAGGTTCCAACCCAAACCGATTCCGAAACCAGATCGGCGACTTCCTGCGGGAGCGTTATGCGGTCCAGAGCCGCGACAGCTGTTCCCAAGCTCGTGCTTACGGATTCGTTGTTGCGATCACGCTTCGTCGCGACCCGAGTCCCGTCGATCGCCACCGCATTCCACCCCACTTTCCCCTCGCCATTGTCCGCCGCAGTTAAGATCATTGTGCCCACTGGCTTGTCCGGCTCGCTGATCGCAACGGGAAACTCCATCACGGGTTCAAAGCCCTGGCGGACATACAGGCGCCGCGTCTTCAAACTGATGAAGATAGAGACGGGCCACAGCTTGCGCCGCGCTGCGCGGGCCTGTTCTTGAGCGGCCGACTTGGCAGCCTCGGCAGCTTCGGCGGCTTTGCGCGCTTCCTCGGCGGCGTCG
The DNA here is from genome assembly GCA_963724595.1 of uncultured Alphaproteobacteria bacterium. Lineage (GTDB taxonomy): Bacteria > Pseudomonadota > Alphaproteobacteria > Rhizobiales > Hyphomicrobiaceae > Hyphomicrobium_A. Next base: position 22,712 of record CAVRVR010000002.1, read on the forward strand.
ATCTTCGGCTGCGCCTGTAAGCGCGTAGCTTCTAAACGCGCTGTAGCGTCAGAGAGCTCTTGGGCGGCTTCACTCATTCTACTTTGCGCCATACGGATACGCGCTGGCGACTTTGCTTGGGCGAAATCCCGCCCCGCCGCCTCAAGCTGCCTTTCGGCGCGCCCCTTAGCATCTTCTGCCGCGAGGAGGAGCTTGGCCACACGTTTGCCCGCGGCTGCCTGCGCGCGTGCAACCGCAGTGGCCTCATCAGCCTTTTTTGCCGCCGCCTCGGAAGCCTCACGTTTCTCCGTAGCGATATCTTGCAGCCGCGTTGCCGGATGCGCCGCAGCTTGCGGGGCGGCGGCATCTGGGAAAGACGGAACCAGCCTCGAGAGCAGCGGATGGGAGAGGATGGTCGGAGCCACATCTTTGCGCGCGATCACCACTCGGAAACCGAGCTTGGTCATGCCGAATATCTGTTCGGCAAACTTGTAGGGCAGGCGGATGCAGCCGTGCGAGGCAGGATATCCTGGCAGCGGCCCGGCATGCAGCGCAATGCCCGACCAAGTAATGCGTTGCATGAACGGCATCGCCGCGTCGTCGTAGCGATTGGAATAGTGCTCTGCCTCTTTCTGCAGGACGCCGAATACACCTGCCGGCGTCTCGTAGTTGTTACGACCGCTGGAGATCGAAGCCCGCAGAACGGGACCCTTCGCGTCGTAGAGAGTGATTCTTTGCTCGGCCAGCGCGACGACCCCTAGGACAAGCTCGCCGGGAGCACGGCCATCAGCTACGGCATCCCAACGCGACTGCTTGGTACGCGCATCAGCGATCTGCGAAAACGTGGTCAGCAGGACAACAAGAAGGACTAAGACAAGGCGCCGCTCTTCGGCGTATAGGGAACGCATGATACAGAACTCGGATACCGGAGCGAGTAACTCTATAGCACGTTGGGTCGTTAGCTATTCAGGTCTCAAAATTGTTTCAGCGCATGAGCGGGAGCAAGGCAGATAAAGCCACGAAGTGCACACCGACGAATAGCGAGATTTTAGCGATCATCTGAGATTTCTCCGCCGAGAGAATTGTATGACTGAGCGTCCGGTGAGGATGAAGTTCCCGGGCGAGCCTCACAGTGACGCAACAACATGGCACTGTCAGTCCCCCAAACGGGGGGATCGGCCGTGCGCGTGGGTTCATGTTGATTGAGAATTGAGGACAACGTTTCTCAATGTCCCAAGGTCCGATGGGCACGTCGAGCAGCCGCCAACGTTCCAGTGCCAATTGCCCTCGTGCCAGCCTAGCGCGACCGCAGATGACCAAGGTTCCTGCGCGCCATCGACTTCTGGATCGCCTCGCTGCGAGAACGGTCAAGGCGCGAAACCCGTCGTTTTTAAATTGCGGGGCCGCTTCGGCGACATCCGTAAGTCTGCCGGACCGGCCATCAAAAAGCGCGCCCTCTTCGATCACTAAGGAACGGCTGGTTATGTCGCCATGAACGCGTGCGGTGGGGGCAAGGATGATGCTGGCCCCGGAGATCGCGCCCTCGATCTTTCCAGAAACCACCACCCTGTCGGCGACGATCGATCCAACGATCGTGGCCTGCTCGCCGACAAGTAACTCAGCACATTGCAATTCCGCCTGAATGTGACCGTTGACGCGCAAAGTGCCTTTGCAGCGAATGACGATGGCCTGTCCCTCGATGGAGAGATCACTGCCAATTACTGAGCTCTCAGTGGAGGGGAAATTCGTCGAGGGGGGCCCTTGCGGTGCCGTGCAGGCCCGCTGCTGTTCTGGCGTCAGTTCGGGAGGTAGTTTTCTCATGATACTTACAAAGCCGCCCAGCCTTTAGCAGCTCGATAGAGGATGACTGCAGCTGCGGCGGGCTCAGGTCGCGCAGCAGGCGGCATCCCCTCACTCACTGGATTGTCCACGACTTGCCAGGAGTGTCCACGAGCAAACCTGTTTATGTTCTTACTTACCAAGCATCGCTCTTGTGCTAGGGACGAGACACAACATGCAAGGGCTGGTCTCGCTTCCTTGATCTTGGGGATGGAAGATCGTGCTCGCGCGGCTACTGAGGACCATAGAAGCAAAGGCCGCAGCACCTTCGCAGTCAGCTCCGCCAACTTCCTGTGTTCAGCCGGCCGGCCTTTTTGCTGACCCCAATGAGCGGCACGAACCAGCACCCCGAACTACCGTACCAAAGCGTCGCTCACAGCGCGTGCAGATCGCTCGGCTCTATCCGGATCGACCCGTCGGAGACATTCAGGCATGCGCGCGCGCTTCTCAATTTCATCGGAAAGGAATGTCCGGACTTCATAGGCTTTTACATTCCCAAGACTGACCTGGAGCGGACGTACCAAGAACTATGCGCGGCCGAGGCTTGGAAAATTCGCCACTGGACGGCAATCGCCCGGCATCTCGGCTGCATCACAAAAAAACGCGAGGTGAAACGCGAGGGCGTTCGCTTCGTCGCTTACCAGATCCCGAGAAAGATGTTCCGCTAGCGTTCCTCAATTCGGAATCTGCGGAACACTAACCAACCTTAACAGTCTGAAATC
>CAVRVR010000003.1:0-103542 GCA_963724595.1 uncultured Alphaproteobacteria bacterium
GGTTCGCTGTCCGAGGACGACTGGAAGCAGGAAGTGCTGGATGCGCTCGACGAGTCGGTGGCGCCATCTGGAGTCGGACGTGCCGCTCGGCGCATTCCTGTCCGGTGGCGTCGACTCGAGCGCGGTGGTGTCGTCGATGGCGGGCGCCGTGCGCGAGCCGGTGAAGACCTGCGCCATCGGCTTCGCCAAGCGAGCGCTGGAGCGAGCTCGAGTACGCGCGCATGGTGAGCCAGCAGTACGGCACGGCGCACCGCGAGTTCACGGTCGAAGGCGACGCGCTGGACGCGCTCGATCGCTTGTTCTGGCACTACGACGAGCCGTTCGCCGATTCCTCCGCGCTGCCGACCTATCCACGTGTCGCGCCTGGCGCGCCAGATGGTGACGGTGGCGCTGTCGGGCGACGGCGGCGACGAGAACTTCGCCGGCTACCGGCGCTACTTCTACGATCGGCTGGAGAACACGCGTGCGCGGCGTCCTGCCGCAGGCGACACGCGGGCCGGTGTTCGGGGCGCTGGCGGCCGTGTACCCGAAGGCGGACTGCGCTGCCGCAGCCGCTGCGGGCGAAGACGCTGCTGCACAATCTGTCGCTGACGGCGGTCGCAGGGCTACTTCAACACCATGACCTGGTTCACCGACGCCGACAAGGACGTGCTCTACAACGACGCGATCGCGGCGCGGCGTCGGCGGACTTCTCGGTCTTCGACGTCTTCGCGCGGCACTTCGAGAGCGCCGATACCGACGATCCCCTGTCGCGCATCCAGTACGTCGACGTCAAGACGTATCTCGTCGACGACATCCTGACCAAGGTGGACCGCGCCAGCATGGCGGTGTCGTTGGAAGTGCGCGTGCCGCTGCTCGACCACGTGTTCATGGAGCGCATGGCGCGCATGCCGTCGCGCTTCAAGCTGCAACGGCCGCGAGGGCAAGTACATCTTCAAGAAGGCGCTGGAGAAGCGCCTGCCGCCGGATGTCCTGTACCGGCAGCAAGATGGGCTTCTCGGTGCCGCTGGCCGAATGGTGGAGCGGGCAGCTGCGCGCCGCCTTCGAGGACAGCGTGCTCCGCCCGAACGGTCTTCTGCGCCGGGTTGTTCGAACCGCGCGCGATGGCGCGCCTGTGGCACGACCAACAGCGCGGCACGCGCGACAATGCCTACAAGCTGTGGATTCTGTTCGCGCTGGAGAAGTGGGCCGGCCACTACGCGCGGTGAGTGACGAACTCGGCCGGACCCAGTTGCACGCCGAAACGAGAGCAGTGAGCCGATGCACATTCTGTATCACCATCGCACGACCGGCCAGGACGCGCAGGGGATTCACATCGCAGGAGATCCTGCACGCCTTCGCGTTCGCTGGGACACACGACCGAGCTGGTGAGCTTCGCCGATCGCAAGCGCAAGCCGGCATCGCCCGCGGCCCCTGAGGGCGCGGACCCGCGCCGGCGCCGGCGCCGCAGCGCCAACCGCGGCCGCCGCGCCGGCGAGCGCTACACCTGGCTCGGCCCGGCTGAAGCGCCTCGCGCGTTCGTCTACGAATGCGCCGAACTCGGCCTACAACATCTGGGGCGTGTGGGCGCTGTGCGCGCGCCGCGCGCCGCCGCCGTCCGGACGTGCTGTACGAGCGCTATTCGCTTTTCAATGTCAGTGGCGTCCTGGTGTCGCGGCTGTGCCGCATCCCGATGGTGCTCGAGGTCAATGCGCCGCTCGCCTACGAGAAGGAAACGTACGAGAAGCTGGTGCTGCGCCGCCTGGCCTACGCTCTCGAACGCTGGATCTGCAGCCACTCGACACGCACCGTCGTCGTGTCGACGCCCATGAAGGAGATCCTGGTGCGGCAAGGCGTGCCGGCCGACCACATGGTGGTGATCTCGAACGGCGTCAATACGGTCGAGATCGCGTCGTCGCTCGGGCGTTCGACGTGCGCGCGCGTACGGCATCGGCGCCAAGCTCGTGCTCGGCTTCGTCGGCTGGTTCAAGCCGTGGCATCGGCTGGACACGGTGATCGAGCTGCTCGGCGTCACGACCGGACTGGCGCGGGCGCATTCATCTGCTGCTGGTGGGCGACGGTCCGGAGACGGGCACATGCGCGAGCAGGTGGCGCGGGAGCACGGCGCTGCAGGATGCCGTCACGTTCACCGGGCCCAGTCGGGCGGGACCGCATCTACGATCACATCGATGCGTTCGACGTCGCGCTGCAGCCGCACGTCACCGAGTACGCCTCGCCGATGAAGATCTTCGAGTACCTGGCGCTCGGCAAGTGCGTCGTCGCGCCCGGATCTCGAGAACATCCGCGAGATCCTCACCCATGGCGAGGACGCCTGCTCTTCCGCGCCGGGCGATGCCGCCGACATGGGGCGCGCCATCGAGATCCTGGTCGCGACCCCGAGCGCGTGCACGCGCATGGGCACGCGTGCGCGCCGTACGATCGAAGAGCGCCGTTACTATTGGCTCGACAACGCCCGGCGCGCACTTCGCGGCAGCCGGGCTGGAGCGGCCGGCGCCGCCGCGCGACCGGAGCCGATCTCCGCGCCGCCGAGTAAGCGCCCGGCGCATTCCGGCGCACGAAATAGGGCCGGCGGAGCGATCGCCGGCCCGTTGCCCTTCGAGAGAGCACGCGCTCAGTCCGCCGGCCCTTCGCGTGGCCTCGCGCTCTTTCTCTTCGTGTCTCGTCGCGGTGCTCGCGCTTCGGCGCTGCGTGGCGCCCGCCTGCGGCGATGTCTTGCGGCCTCGGTGCGGATGTCAGGCTCGACGTCGTCGCTCAAGATGGTACCGCCGCCTTCGACCGCGTTGTTCCAGTTCATGCCGAAGTCCTTGCGGTTGATCTTGCCGGTGGCTTCCAGCGCCGACGGTGCCGCCGGCACCGGCGTCTGGAACGCCCAGGATCGCCAGGTCGAGCGTCACCTCCTTGGTCACGCCCTGCATCGTCAAGTCGCCGGTCACGTCCACTTGTCGCCGCTCTTGGTGACCTTCTTGGACTTGAACGTGATCTCCGGGATACTTCTCGACGTCGAAGAAGTCGGGGCTCTTCAGGTGCCCGTCGCGCTTCTCGTTGTTGGTGTCGATCGAGCCGGTCTGGATGGTGCCGTCGATCGCGAGCGTGCGACGGGTCCTTGGGATCCATCATGATCTCGCCGCTCGAATTGATTGAAGCGGCCGGCTCGTCTTGGAGACGAGGTGGCGCACGCGTGAAGCGACACTTCCGAGTGCACCGGATCGACTTGAACGTAGCTTCTCGGCCGCGGCCGCATCGCCGGGAGCGGCGAGCGCACTGAGCGGCGCAGCGAGAGTCCGGCGCAACATTCAGCTTGATCTCCAAGGAACTCAGGGTGGCGAAGGCGACCGGTCGGGGCCGTGTCGACCCGGACGCCGAACGGTACGTCGCGGACTGCCCGTCGGTCAAGGCCCGACTGCCGCGGCATCGCCGATGACAACCCGCGCCGGCGAGGCATCGGGTTCCACGAGTCCGGCCGCCTGTTACAACTTCAGACACAGCGGCGAGTGTGCTACGCTGCGCGGCTGCCGGGAGGCCACGATGAAACTGCGTCCGGCGACAGGAGATCGAGATCGAGGTCGATCGCGCCGCCATGGAAGGGCCGTGGCGTCGGGCGTTTCGACGAGCTCGTGGTCTTCGTGGACCGCGCGCTGCCGGGGGAGCGCGTGCGGGCGCAGGTGCGCGCGTCCAAGCGCAACTTCGTCGACGGCGCGCGCCACCGAAGTCCTGCGCCCTTCGCCGCGTCGGGTCGCGGGCCGCTGCGTGCCATTTGGACGTCTGCGGCGGCTGTTCGTGGCAGGAACTCGACTACGAGGCGCAACTCGACGCCAAGACCGAACTGGTGCGCGAGTCGCTTGCGAGCGTCTCGGCGGATTCCGCGGACTCGACGTGCCGCGGGCGCTGCCATCGCCCGCAGCAGTTTCTTCTACCGCAACAAGATGGAGTTCTCGTTCTTCGCCGGGCGCGACGGGGAGGTGGTGCTCGGCCTGCACATCCCGGGCACGTTCGATCGCGTCTTCGATCTCGACGCCTGCTACCTGATGTCGGAAGAGTCGAACCGGATCGTGGCGCGCGTGCGCGACTTCGCGCGCCGCATCCGGGGCAACCGGCGTATCACTCGCGGCGTCACACGGGATTCTGGCGCTATTTGGTCGTCCGCGAGGCCAAGACGCACCGGCCAGACGATGGTCAACCTGGTGACCGACGACGGGCCGCGTTGCCGAGGCGCGCGGAGCTCGTGGCGGCGCTGGCGCGCGACGTTCCCCGCGATCACGAGCATCTGTGCGCAACGTCAACACGCGGCCGCGCCACGATCGCGGTCGGCGAGCGCGAGGAACTGCTGCACGGCGCGCCGGAGATCGAAGAGCAGCATCGGCGGCTTGCGCTTCCGGATCCGCGTCGAACTCGTTCTTCCAGACCAACACGCGCCAGGCCGAGCGGCTCTTCGAGCTCGCGGTCGGATTGGGCCGGACTGCAGCCGGCACGAGGAGGTGCTGGATCTCTACGCCGGCACCGGCGCCATCTCGCTCTTCTTGGCGCGCCGGCGCGCGGCGCGTGACCGGCATCGAACTGGTGCCCGATTCGGTGGCGATGGCGGAGAAGAACGCGGCGTTGAACGGGATGCGACAACTGCCGCTTCGTGCAAGGCGAAGTGCGCGAGTTCTTCGCGCAGCACGCCGGGCGAGGCGGCGCCGCGCGACGTCGTCGGTGGTGGATCCGCCGCGCGCCGGCCTGCACCAGGACGTGGTGCGGGCGCTGCGCGAGCTGCGCGCCGCCGCGCATCGTCTATGTGTCGTGCAATCCCGCGACGCTGGCGCGCGATCTGCAGCTGCTGTGCGCCGGCGGACCTCTACACGCTGCGCCGCGTCCAGCCGGTGGACATGTTCCCGCACACCTATCACATCGAGTGCGTGGCGCTGCTCGAACGCAGCCGAGCCGTGATTCCCGGCGGGCACGGCACCGGCCGCCGCCCTGTCAGTGCACGCGGCGCCAGTCGCGCGGCCCGCATCGGCTGCGCCGGAACCGCGCGCCGCACGCGGCACCGGCACGCGGTGCGAGCACCGTGGCGGGCAGGCCGTTGGCGCGTACCGTGACGCGAATGAACGGCGTGTCCAGCCCGCCGGCCGGCGAGTTCTCGATCGGCACCCAAACGTTCGACCCCGCCGGCGCGGCCACCCAATACGTGCGGGGCGGCGGCACGGTCATGCTGTCGTACCCGAGGCGCAACGGCAAGAAGTCGGTCTGCTGCAAGCCGGCGGCGATCTTGCCGTGGGCTGAAATGACGGTGTGGAATCCGGCGTAGTGGTTGACGTCGCCGAACGGGCCGCGGAACAGGCGGAGCGGCGTGCCTTCGACCTCTTCCAAGGGCGCGTCGCCGGACACGCCCCACAGCACGACACGGAACGGCGCATCGATGGCGCTTCCCACCCAAATGTACAGATCCACCGCCTCGACCGTGACCGGCACGTCGTAGGGGTTTTCGAAGACCGCCGCGGTCTGGAAGGGAATGGTCACTTCCAACCCGAAGTCGGCGGTGCCGTCGTCGCGTCGCAGCGTCACCGGCGGGTACACGTGCGCCACCGCACACGTCCATTCCGACCGGTTGCCCTTGCGGTCGAACGCGCGTCCGCAGACGGAGTAGCGCCCAAGCGTCAGCAAGTCGGCGGCGATGTCGAAACGGAACGGCGGCGTGCTGCCGAAGGCCTGCCCACGCACCTCGAGCCCGGTGCTGTCTTGCAGCGACACGAAGACCGAGTCCACTCCGGCCGAATCCGCCGCGCTGACCTCGCATTGCAGCAACGTGCCGACGATTTCCTCCGGCGCCGGGTGCACGATGGTGACGTACGGCGGCGTGGTGTCCGCGGGCGGCGGTCCAGGGGACTGCGGATTGTCGTCACCGCAGCCGGCGGCAAGCAGGCAGCACAGCACCGGAACGCCCCGGCGGGCATGCGAGCGCGGCATGGCGGACCTCCCACTGCAAGAGTGCGGGGAGAATACGCCAAGTGCGTGGGCCCCCTCAAGGGTGCCCGAGTTGACGCGGCCCGGCGGAGCCCACTACGCTGCGCGGATGCGTCGATCCGGCTTGGCGGCAATCGTTTTCTGGATGGCTTGGGGTGCGCGGCCGGCGGCCGCGGATCCGGTGCTCGTGCATGCCGATTCGGTCACCGCCATCACGGCGGCGATCCTGCCGCGGCTCGAAGAGTTGCGGGGCCTGCGGTTCCTCCGCCCGATCCCGGTGCACGTCGAGTCCGATTCCGCGGCGCGCGTTTACTTCGCGGCGCAGCTCGCGCGCGACACGCCGCCCGAGACCCTGCGCGTGCAAGGCCGCGCCGCCGCGCTGCTGGCATTGCTGCCGCCCGGATACGACCTGGAACGCACCTCCTGGATTTATTGCAGGAGCAGGCGGCAGGTTACTACGATCCGGAACGCGAGGCGTTCATCGTACTCGGCGACATGCCGCGCGCGGTGGCGCGCACCATCGTGGCGCACGAACTCACGCACGGCCTCGACGATCAGCACTTCGATCTCGACTCGCTCTGTGGCCGCGGCAGCCGGACGACGACCACACGGCGGCGCTCGGCAGCCTGATCGAAGGCTCCGCAACCGCGGTGATGAGCCGCTTCGTGGCCGAACAACTCGGCGGGGAACCGCATGACGCCCGCGGATCTGCAAGCCATCGCGGAAACCGATGCCGGCAAAGCCGGCCTGTTCGACGCCGCGCCGCCCATGATCCAGCGCAGCCTGATGGGGTCTTACATCTTGGGCATGAATTTCGTGCTGCAAGGGAATGCGTCGGCGCTCATGGCGCTGAACGCCGACGATTTGAACCGGGCGTTCCGGAATCCGCCGCGCTCCACCGAACAGATCCTGCATCCGGAGAAGTACTGGGACGACGCCGCAGGCCGACGAGCCGCGCGCGGTGCCGCGTTTGGACCCCGCCCGGGTGCTCGGATCCGGCTGGCGGACGTCGGGCTCGGGAGTGCTGGGGGAGTTGCTGATGGCGCTTTTGACGGATCCCGAACCGGCGCCGGTCATGGACCTGGCCGCAGGCGGTGCCGGCGCCTGGACCAACAAGGCCGCGGCCGGGCTGGGGCGGCGACCACTGGTGGCTGTTCGAGAAGCAGGACGCGGCCGTCGTCGTGCTCGGCTACCGTGTGGGACACCGGCGCCGATGCAGCCGAGTTCGCCGCGGCGGTGCGCCGGCCCGCGTTCGAAGTGACGCGCTCGCAGGCTCTTGGGTCGTGATCGTGGCCGGCGCGGACAAAGCACAGCGCCGGGGCGCGGCACGCGCCGCACTGAAGATGCTGCGCGCCGGGGCGCGGCCCTAGCCAACCTACAGCGACATCCATTTGCTGACCTTCAGCAAGAACACGTCGTGCGGATGCTCGCCGAACAGCCCATCCACGTCGCTGCGCAGCTGGAAATCGCCGCCGGGCGCGAAGCTCGAACGCGCTTGCGACCACACGACGTACGCCGTCGACCCGGGCCGGAACTCCCAGCGCACGACCAGGTTCGAGTTGAAATCCCGGAAATTGAAATCCGGATTCACGAAGGTGAAATCGGCGCTGCCGTTACGGTCTTCGTCCACCGCGTAGTCGCCGTTCCCGTCGCGCGTCACCTGGTCGGCGCCGTAGACCACGAAACGGTCGTCGTATTCGGCGGCACGCGGCGCCACGACGCGCCGGAAATGGTCGTACGCCCCGGCGGACACGAACGGCGCCCCGTAGTACTGCACCGTCAGGTTGGGCCGCACCGTGAAATCCAGCCGCAGGGTGAGTGCGAGGGTGCGCTGCTCGATTTCGCCCAGGACGTAACGCTCCGGCCGCAGCTCCGCGGCGCTGCCGAACGCCTGCAACTGGTCCCGGAAACGGTCGTACGACGGCGACAGCGTCATTTGCAACGCGTTGCTCGGCCGGTAGTTCACGTCGAGCCACAAGTTCCGGTACCGGCTCGAGTTGTCGCCGCCGTCGTCAGCGTTGAAACCGAAGCCGAAATTGAGCGCCTGCCGGTAATCCGTGTTCGACCCAGGCCCAGGTGGTCAGCGCCCCGGGCAGCGCGACGACGGCCCGCCGCGCAGCGCGGTGTTCGAAACGCGGTCCCACGCTCCGCGTCACGCCGCCGCCGATCTGCCAGTTGTTGCGTGAAGTTGCGTGTTGACGTTCATGTTCGCGCGCTCGGCGCAGCAGCGTGCCGCCGAAGTCCCAGTCCAGCCACTGGTTCACGTTCACGCTCCAGCGCCGGAAGATGCAGAACGGGTTGCGGATCGCGTACCCGACCCAGCGCGAACTGGTTGATCTCGTCGGCGCGGCTGCATGAAGCCGAGGTCGTTGATCTCGAAGCCGGGCGAGCGCCAGGCGACGCCGCCCTGGAAGCGGATTGGTGCTTGCCGCCCGTGCGCGCTCAGGCGCACCGATCCGGCGTGGCCGCCCAGCGAGGTGCGGGTGGAGTCGAGGCTGGCGTGGTCGTTGTCGGGCCGCTGGAAGTAGCGCGCGGAGGCGGTCTGCGCGTCAGCGATGGCGCGTCGCGCTCGCCGCGCAGGTGGCTCAGCGCAGCAGGTTCGGCCTCGAACAGCCAGCTTGCGGTCGCCGAAGTAGTGCAGCGAAGTCGACGCCGCCGGCGTAGGCCTGGTCGGTGCAGGAATTCGAGGTCGCGGGTCGTCGATGTCGCGGTTCACGAGCCGTCACCATCAGCCCGAGCTGCGTGTTGCCGCCGCGCGAGGTCCTGCTGCGCGCGGCCCACGAGGAAGTTGGTGAGCGGCTCGACGGTCTCGCGGCTCGGCGCTAGCCCGAGCTCGATCGACCGTCGGCCTGCTCGTGCCGCGGTCACGCTCTCGAGCACGCCGACCGACAGCCCGCCCGCGGTCTTGCCGGTGAGCTTGGCGGCGCCCAGGATCGAGCGTGTGCGTCGGGCTCGTCGGCGAACTCGCCGGCCGCCGAGGTCGGGGCGAGTGCGGCGGCGCGCGCGCCGATGCGGCGCGAGTAGAAGAGCCGGTCGCTGGTGAAGCGGCCGCCGGCGATCGCCGGCGCAAGCCGCAACGTCGAAGATGTCGTTGCCCTCGACGAAGAACGGCCGCTTCTCCGGTGAAGAACGTCTCGAACGCGGTGAGGTTGACCTCGGACGGATCGGCCTCGACCTGCCCGAAGTCGGGGTTGACGGTGAAGTCCAGCGGTGAGGTCGCTGGCGACGCCCAGCTTGCCGTCGAGCCCGACCGGTGAGCTCGGATCGCGGCGCCGTCGCGGAACGGATTGCCCGGCTCCTGCTCGAAGCGCTCCGCCTTGCGCCACCACTGTACGGCAGCAGCTCGCAGGCGCCGGTGCGGGCTTGATGCCCTGGATCCCGCGCAGCTCGCCGAACCGGCTCACCCAGCCGGTACTCGTCCTTCGGAGATCGGCTGCCAGATCGAGCGCTCTTCCTTGCGGAAGATCCGGCGCTGCACCTGGAGGCCCCAGGTCTTGCTCCGGCTCGCCGCTGAAGCGCAGCTGGACTGAGCGGGATGCGCATCTCCGCGGTCCAGCCCTCGTCGTCGACGTGCGGTTGCGCCTGCCAGATCGGGTCCCAGTTGCCGTCCCAGCTGTTGCCGTCTTGCGAGATGAACTCGTCGCCGCGCGTGCCCGGAGAGGCTCGAGCGTGAACGAGAACGCGGTGCGCTGGTCGGAGTAGCTGTCGATGTTGACCTCGACCCAGTCGCCGGGGAAGCGGTCGCGGCGCGCCAGTAGCCGGGCGATCTCCGCCGGTTCGTCGAAGGCGCGGAAGGCGAGGTAGAGCGCGTCGTCGTCGTAGAGGACCTTGAACTGCGGTCTGGTCGCGTGGGCGGCGCGCCCTCCGTGGGCTCGCGCTGCACGAACTCGCTGCTCCACTCGACCGCCTGCCAGCAGGGGTCGTCCAGCACCCCGTCCATCCGGGGCGCGTCGGCGGCGCGTTGCGTGGTGTACGAGCGGCGTACGGAATCCGCATCCTGGGCGGCGGCCGGTCCCGCGAGCGCGAGTCCCAGCCCGGCAGTCACGACGGCGGCGGCACTCTCATCCGGAGAGTCCTTCTTCGGGCAGCGGTGGCGCGACCGGACCGTGTTTCGGGAGCGGCACTGGTCTGTACGGGGTCTGAGACGGAGGGTTACACCGCGGGATACGCGGGCCCGGGCCGGGCCGGGCAGGGGCCGGGTTCGAGCTACGGGCGGCTCGCGGTCCCGGGCCGGCACCGGCACCCACGGGCTCGGCCTCGGCGGCACGGCACCGGCACCGCGGCCGGGGCGGCGGCCGGCGCTTCGGCCACCAGCGGACGCGAAGCGGGTTCTTGCCGCGCAAGCAGCGACCGCAGGTCGAGGTTGGCGAGCCGGCGCAGCGTCGCCAGTTCGGCCTCGTTGTAGAACCCGAAGGCACCCAGCAGCGCGGGGAACAGCAGCAGCATCGCCACGCCGCAGGCGATCTGGCCGATGAGGTTCGTCCGGGGTCGCGTCAGACGGAGATCGTGTAGGTGACGCCCATGCGCGGCGCACGATCCTCAGAATGCGGCCCCATTCGTAGCGAATCGGGAAGTAGTACTCGTCCACGATGTAGCTCGCGGTGCACATGCACACGTAGGCGATCACCGTCGCCCAGGCCGCCCCCATCATGCCCCAGCGCGGGATGAGCAGGAAATTGAAGATGATGTTGATCGACGGCCGCGCCCGCCACCATGATCGGCATCCAGTATGTTCTTCTTCTTGATGTTCACGCCGACCGTGATGACGCGGTACAGCCCGGAGAAGACCAGCGCCGCGACCACCAGCGGCACGACCCGTCCGCGCCGCTGGAACTTGGGTCCGCCATGATGTGCAAGAGCGGCTTGACGAAGACGCAGATCGCGAGCCCCATGAACCCGACCGCACGACAGAAGTAGGTGAGGAAGCGCCCCAGGACGGCCTTGCCCTCGTCCTGGCGAATCCTTGCGCGAGCGGGAAGTACATCGTCGGCCAGGTCTGGATGAACGGCTGGATCGCGAAGTCCGACAGCAGCGTCGCCAGGCGATAGCCGACCGAGTACAGCCCCAGTTCGGTCGGGGTCGAGTAGTGCTCGAGGAAGTAGCGATCGCTCGCCGACAGCATCAGGAACGACAGCCCGCCCGGGATCTTCGGCAACCCGAACGCCAGCATGTCGTGCAGCTTCGCCTTGCGAGAAGCGCTTGCGCCAGATAGCGCCGCACCGGGAAGAAGAACACGATCATCAGCACGCCTTCGCGGATGACCTCGCTGTAGACGATCCCGGCGAGGCCCTGCTTCATCACCGACGATGAACCAGATGTTGAGCAGCGCCGCCGCCACCATGTCCACGAGCTGGATGGCGCTGTAGGCGACGCTCTTGCGGTGGGCCCGCATGATCTGCCGCGGGATGTTCTGGGTGGCGCGGAAGATTCCGGCCAGGAACATCATGCGGAACAGGTGCGTCCAGTTGGCGTCCTTGAAGACCAGGTCGTTCAGCGGCCCGGCGAAGCACCGACGAGACACACCGAAGAACACCAGCGCGGAGCCGATCGAGTAGTAGTACGCGGTGCACACGGCGTCGGCCTGATTCGCCGGGTCGCCCTTGTAGTCGAAGGAATAGGCGCGGAAGATCGACGTCGTCAGGCCCTGGATGACGACGATGTCGAGGACGCGCATCGTGATGTACAGCAGGCCCAGCACGCCGTAGTCGGCCGGCGTCAGATAGTGCGTGTACAGCGGCAGCAGGAAGAAGCCGATGACCTTGGTGGCCATGCCGCCCATGCCGTAGATGCTGGTGTGCTTGGTGACTTCCTTGAGGAAGCGCCACATCGAAGGTCTCCCGTGGTCGCCGGTCGAGTTCCGAGCCGGACGCAGCGGCGGCATTGCGAACGATCCGAACCGTCGCAGCAGAATCCATGCCGCGGAGCGGCCGCGCGGAATGCCGCCTGGAGCCGCACGGCATGCGGGCGTCGCAGCGCGCTTGCCAGCATCGATCCGCGCGCGTCCGTGCGGCGAGCGGCGCGGCACCCTTCCTGCATTCGCGCGCGGCATGCGTCACGCACGGCTTGCAAGAAATCCTCCGCCGGCTCGAAGCCGACGATCCGCTCGGACTCGGGCCCGGCGTGCGCTGGACGGCGCAGCGCCTGGAAGACCGGCGCTTCTCCAGCATCTGACGTGCTGCGGGCGCCGGCGCATGCGGCCTGTGCGGCGCGGGCCCGCGCGGCACCGACGCGTTGATCTTGAAGATCTATCACGCCGCCCAGCCGGACCGCCGCCAGCGCGAGTTCGACGATCTTGCGGCGTGCGCGACGGCCTTGGCGCCGAGGCCGCGCGTCGTCGCCGCCCGGTCGCCTGCTACGCGCGAACACGGCGCGGTGATCACGCACGGGCCCGGCGTGCCGCTCGGCGGACTCGTCGGCGCGCGACGCTGCGCACCGGCGATGCCGAGGCGTTGGCGCGCGCCGCCGCCGCCGTGCACGACGGCGGGTACCTGGCTCCGGCAAGTTCCAAGCCGCGGGCGCCGAGCCGGATGCGCAGGCGCAGCTCGGCTGCATCTGCCAGCCCGGATGCCTTCGTGGCGTACGTCGACGAGCGCCTGCGCATCCTGGCGAAGTCGCATCCGCGCGTCGAAGGTGCGCTGCGCAACCGCGCCTCTGGCGCACGCCGCCGCGACCTGCACGCCTTGCCGGCCGCGCACTCCGACACCGTCACCTGGTCGCACTCCGACTTCGGCGCCGCACAACGTGCTGGCCGACGGCGACACGATGCACGTTCTCGACTTCGAGCTCGACACCGCAGCATCCGTACTTCGACGTCGCGTACTTCGTCGAGGCGCTCGCCCACCTCGTCGGCCCGTGGGTGGATCCCGCTCGCGTGCGGCGGCTGGAACGCGCCTTCCTGGCGGGCTACGGCGGCCGGTCGATCCGCAGATGTTCGCGCTCTTCCGCTTGCGCCACCTGGTGTGCAGCTACGTGTCCGAGGCCCGGCGCGGCGGCATGGCGTCGCTGCGGGGATGGCCTGGACTGCTTGGCGATGCGCGGCCGCCTGCGTGCTGGTGGCCGAGGTGCTTTCACGGCGAGCGCGGGCCCGTGCGGCGTAGACGAGGCATGCGCGGCGCCGTCCCGCCTGCGGCGGTGGCGTGCGGCGCACTGCTCGCCTGGATCCCGGGCCGCCGCCCGCTCCCCGGCACGTCCTCCGTCCACGTTCCCGTGCTCGTGCAATCGCTGGTACCCGACGGCGCGCCGCCCGCGCCGGCATGCGCACGGCGTCGTCGCGTCGGCATGCCGTTCGCGCCGGAGGCCAATGTGCGCGGCGTCGACTCGCTCGGCATGTATGGCACGAGTGCGGCGCAGTTCCGCGTCCTGCAGACCGACCCCAGACCGGTGCCGTCACTTGGGTGCTGGCGACGTTCGTCGCAGAGCGGCGGACCCTTTACGGTGGTCGCCGGGCGCGGGAACGTTCGGCGGCGCGCCGCTCGCGTACGCGACGGCGGACTCCATTCGCATCGACACCGGGCCGGCGTCCTTCTGGGTCCGCCGGCGCGGGTTCAACTGCATCGATCGCGCCGTCGTGGACGGCGCTGAACTCGTACCGCCGCACGCGGACGGCGGCGTGGTCGCCGAGTCCGGCGGGGTGCGTTACGAATCGGCGCGCGATGCGGCGTCGGAAGTGGAATTGGAGGAGAACGGTCCGGTGCGCGCCGTCCTCCGCGCCCGCGGCAGCCTGTTGGCGCCGGACGGTCAGGCGCTCCTCCGGTACACGGTGCGCCTGCAGTTCGACCGCGCGAGCCGTGACTGCCGCGCCTTCGTGACGCTGCGCAATGCCGACGCCGCCACGCCGCTGCCGCGCAATTTTCACGCGGCCTGGCTCGAGGTGCCGTTGGCACTCGCGCCCGAACGCGACGTGTGCTTCGGCTTTCCGGGGGAAGGCTACTCGAGCCGCCTCGGGGCCGCAGGCACCGCGTACTTGTTCCAAGGCGACAATGTCTTCGAACGCGGCTCCCGCACCGGCGACATCGCCGCCCAGTCTGACGCCGGCGGTGGGCCTGGAGGTCGCCTTCGACGGCGTGCCGTTCAACACGCCGGGCAGCACGCAGCGACGTCGCCCGCGGCTGGATGCGCGTCGACGACGGCCGCCACGCCGTGCTCGCCGGAATGCGCGACCTGGCGACGCTGTTCCCGAGCGGCTTCGATCTCAGGGGCGACCGTCTGGCGGTCGAACTGTTCTCGCGCCACAACCCGAAGACCGACCTCGTCTTCAGCTGGGGCGCGCACGAGACGCGCGAGATCCTGTTCGGCTTCGCGCCCGCCGGCGCGAGCGGCGAGGCGTTCCGCGGCCGCCTGCAGTAGCCGCCTTTGGGCCGGTGCGTTCGAACGCTATCGCGACACCGGCGCCTTCTGGGCGAGCGCCGCCTGGTGACGTCGAGGAAGAGAACCAGTTCTTCGCCGCCCTGGGCAAAGCGTGGCAACTGCCGCGGCGCACCGTCGCGGACTTGAAACTCACCGCCAGTACAGCTTCGGCACCACCGGCGGGCCGCAACCAATTCGATCAGGACGAATGCCAGCTGATCGACTTCGTGCGCTCCGGTCAGCCGGGCTGTTCCAGCAGGCGCGGCTCGGCGTGTCGTGGAAGGCCGACCAGGCGGTCCTGCACTCGGACGACTTCGACTACGCCACGAACGCGCTCGGAGCGCGCGAGATCCGGCGCGCCGGACCCGCGAGTTTCCACGGCAAGGGTGCCGGGAACACCTTCGACGACGAGCATCCGCATTGGACGTGCATGCTGCTGTACTACCACCTGACCGGCGACGAGCGGGTGCGCGAGGCCATCGTGGACTACGGCGAATGGCGCCGGTACCGCGCCGGCAATCCGCTGCATGGCGCCCTCTACGGCGGCGCCTTGAACCACATGCGGCTGTGGTCGCGTTGCTTCCGCGACGTGGCGCTGCTGTGGGAGTTCTCGGGCGACCCGCGTGTCTCGAGCACGTCCGCACCATGGCCGCCGCGCTCACCACCACGATCGAGGACGGCCGCAGCAGCGGCCGCAGTCTGGAGCGCGGCTACTTCTACTTCGGCAAACCGGCGATCCGCAGCGGCCCATCCACCTGTTCTTCCTCACCGAGATGAACTCGATCGGCCGTGCAGGAGGCCATGCGCGTGCTGCCGGTCGACGATCCGCTGAGCGAAGAGCTGCGCGACTACATGAGCGGGCTGGCGTGGTTCACGCTGCAGGAGGCACAGATCGTCCCGGAAGCGCGCGGCTATCCGTACGACTACTTCTCCGCGGCCCCGAATCCCACGCCCGGCACGCGCGGCGACCAGACGGGAATCCTGCTCACGCACGGCTACGAGCAAACGGGCGACGCCCGGTTCGTGGACCGCGCGCGCCGTCTCGCGTGGCGGGTGCCGGAGGATCAGCATCCGCTGCGCGCGTCGGAGCTCGCAAGCACGTGCGCATCTGGCGCTGGCTGCACCGGGAGCAGGCCGGGCGTCGCTGGATCGAACCCCGGTACGGCGCAACGCCGACGGCAGGTGGACGTTGTCCTGGACGGTGCCGGAGGCGGCGCAGAAGTGATCGTGCACTACGGCCCCAGACCACTCGGTGCCGAGCCTGGGATTCGATCCGGTGCGGCGCACGTTCCGCATCGATCCCGAGCGCGCGATGAACGTCTGGGCGGCGCACAACGTCGAAGGGGAGCCGCCGCCCGCGCCTCCGGGCACGGTGCAGACGTGGCGCACGCCGGTGCTGCCACCGGGCGCCTGGCACTTCGCGGTGCAGGTTCGCACCGCACGCGCCTTGGCCGGCGCGCGCGCACCGCGGTTCGGCACGGCGGTCGCACCGGATTCAGCAACGGCGACCCTGGATGGATCGCCTGGACTGCGGCAAGGAGCGCCGCGCCACTGACGGAACGCGGGAGCCACGCCAGAATGCCCACGCCGCTCGCTTCCACACGGCGGATGCCCCACGGCGCCGCATCGGCATCGCAGGTTGCAGGCGCCGCCGGGGTGTGGCCGGACACCCCCGGGACCGACACCGACGACGCCACCCCGGGCTGGGCCCGCCGGCTGCCGCTGGCCGTCGCCGGGCTCGCACTCGCCGCCATCTATGCGCCGGCGGCATGGTCCACGCTGGTGGACGACTGGAACGATCCCAACTATTCGCATGGTGTGCTCGTGCCCGCTCGTCGTGGCACTCGTCGCCTGGCAGCGCCACCACGACGTGCATGCGACGTCTTCCGAATCCGCCCGCCGCGACGCGCGCTGGGCCTGGCTCGTGCTGCTCGCCGGCTGCGGCGGGTTCATTCTCGCCACGGCCGCCTCCGAAGCTTTCATGCAACGTACGTCGGGCGTGCTGGTGCTCGCCGGGTTGCTCGGGATCCTGGGCGGGACGCTGGCCTGGCGCCGGTACGCACCGGCGGTGGCCTTGCTCGCGTGCGCGGTGCCGTTGCCGTACGTGATTTTCTACCGCATTTCCGTGCCGCTGCAGCTGCTGTCGGCACGCCTTGCCGCAGGTACGTTGACGTTGCTGGGTGTGGACGTGACGCGCTCCGGCAACGTGTTCGAAGTGGGCGGACATGCGCTCGAGGTCGTCGGGGCTTGCAGCGGCATCCGCTCCATGATGGCGCTCACGACGCTGGCGCTCACCGGCGCCGTGTGGCTGCGTCTGCGCCCGTCGCGCGGCGCGCTGCTGGTGCTCTTGGCGTTGCCGGCCGCCATGGTGGGCAATCTCGTACGCCTCGTGGTCACCGCGCTCTTGGTGCTGGGCATGGGACCGCAAGCCGCCGAGGGCGCGCTGCACGAGGGCGTGGGCGTGGTGGGATTCGCCGTCTCGCTCGGCATTCTGGCGTTGCTCGTGCGTCGGATGCAGCGCGGCACGCGCCGGCCGGCTGCGGACCGGCGCGCGCCGGCGCCACACCAACGTGGCCGCGTGGCTGCGCACCTGGCAGGCGTCGGCCGTGCGCCCGGCGTGGATTGCGGTGGCGCTGCTCGTACTCGCCGGCGCCTACGGTGCCGTGCTGCGCGCGCACGCGGCCGTGCCGGCCGGCACGGCGAACGTCCAGGCCGTGCCGCTGGCACTCGCCGGCTATGCGGGCGAAGACTTGCCGCTCGACGACAAGACCCTCGCGCAAGTGAAGCCGGACGCCTACTTGTTCCGCAACTATGCGTCGGATGCGCGGATTCGACATCGGCCTGTATCTGGCCTACTACGTCAATCCGCGCGAAGGCGCCCAGGTGCACTCGCCGATGCATTGCTATCCGGGCGGCGGCTGGAAGGTGCTGGGCGCCGAAGCGCTGCAGGTGCGGGATCTGCAAGGCCGGCCGACGCAGTTCCAACGCATGGTCGCCCGCAAAGGCGAGCCGCGAGGACGTCGTGGTGTACTGGTACGAGACCCGCACCGGGCGTTTGACCGGCGACTTCGGCTTGAAGTGGAACCTGATGCGCACGTCGCTTCTGCACCAGCCGCAGGACGTGGCCTTCGTGCGCTGGTCCACGCCGCGCGCCGGCGGCGAGAGCGTCGACCAAGCCACCGAGCGGCTGCTTCGGAACCATCGCCACCGCGTGGCCCAGCCTGCAGACCGCGCTGCCCTTCGGCGGCTGATTCAGAGGAAATAGCCGCAACGGCGCCGGTTCCGGCGGGCTCACGCCCGCGGGCGGGGCGAGGCCGTGCCGGGTCTGCACGTATTCGCGCAGCGCATCGAACGTGCTGCTGAAGGCGAGCTCGCGCCAGGGAATTTCGGCGGGCGCGAAGGTCGCGGCTTCGAGCGTTTCGTCCGCCGCCGCCAACTCGCCGGCGACGACTTCCGCCGGTGAAGACGACGACGATCACCGGACGGCCCGAGTACGAGTACACATTAGGAGCGAGGGTGATCCGCACTTCGAGGCAGGATTCTTCGCGGGTTTCGCGCCGCGCGGCATCCTCGACGCGTTCGCCGTGATCGACGTAGCCGCCCGGGAACACCCACTTGCCGTACGCCGGTTCGATCCCGCGCCGCACGAGCACGATGCCGTCCGGCGTTTCGACGATGCAGCCGGCCGCGATCTTGGGATCGACGAACCACACGAAGTCGCAGGCGGTGCACGCCGGGCGCTCGGACTCGCCCGGCTTGACGACGCGCATTCCGAGCGTCGCACCGCACAGCGGGCAGAAGCGATAGGACACGCTCGACTCCGACCTCGGAGCGCGCGAGCGGGCCCGCACGCTCTCACATGTTGATGTAGTTGGGCCCGCCGCCACCCTCGGGCGTCACCCAGTTGATGATCTGATACGGATCCATGATGTCGCAGGTCTTGCAGTGCACGCAATTGGTGAAGTTGACGAACAGTTTCTTGCCGCCGCCGGAAGCCTCCACCATCTCGTACACCTGGGCCGGACAGAAGTTCTGGCACGGGTTGCCGTATTCGACTGCGTACAGCGATTGTTGCAGATGTCGAAGTCGGCGACCTGCAAGTGGCACGGCTGGTCTTCCTCGTGCACCGTGCCCGAATTGTAGACGTCGGTCAATTTCTTGAAGGTCAACTTCTCGTCGAAGTTGATCTCCGCCGGCGGCGGTGTGCCGTTCAATTGCGCCATCTTGTGCATGTGCTGGTAGTCGGGGGCGACCCGGCGCCGATCGAACAAGCCGCGCCCGCCGGTCACCATCTGGAAGCCGGTGTGCATGAGCCCTGGTACCAAACCTCCGGCGAATCCCTGCCGGAAGTTCCGTACCCTGTGCAGTTCCTCCCGCGCCCAGCTCGCCTCGAAACGATCCGCGTAGCCCTTCAGCGTCTTGGCGCTGAAATCATTCTTCTGCAACGCCTCGAGGATGCTCTCCGCCGCAAGCATCCCCGACTTCATGGAAAGATGAATGCCCTTCAAACGCATCGCGTTCAAGAAGCCGGCGGATTCGCCCACCAGCATGACGCCGTCGCCGTACAGACGCGGCATGGACTAGTAGCCGCCTTCGGCGATGGTCTTGGCGCCGTAGGCGATCATCTCGCCGCCTTGCAGCAACGATGCGACGTAGCGGATGTGTCTTGAACTGCTGGAAGAGTTTGTGCGGGTCGGTGTCCGGGTGCGCGTAGTCGAGACCGACGACGAAGCCCACGGAAAGGATGTCGGCGTCCATGTTGTAGATGAAGCCGCCGCCATAGATGTGCGGCGGCAACGGCCAGCCCATGGTGTGGATGACGCGCCCGCCGCGCAAGGAGCCGGCCGGCATGCGCCAGAGTTCCTTGATGCCGGTCGAGTAGAGCTGCGGCAGCGAATCGCGATCGAGGCCGAGCGTCGGAATGAGTTGCTTGCTCAGACTGCCGCGCGGGCCCTCGCCCAGCACGGTCACCTTGGCGCGGATGTCGATGCCGGCTTCGAAGTTGCCCTTGGGTGGCCCGTGCTTGTCGACGCCGCGATCCCCGGTGCGCACGCCCTGCACGTGTGCGGCATCGTCGTAGATCACGCTCGCGCCCGCGAAGCCGGGGAAGATGTTGATGCCGAGGGCTTCCGCCTGCGCCGCCATCCACCGCGTCACCTGTGCAGCGACACGATGAGGTTGCCATGGTTCTGCAGCGGCGGCGGCGTCACCGGGAACTTGAGCTTGCCGTTGCCGCTCAGGAAGTACACCGCGTCGTCTTCGACCTTCTTCTCGACCGGGAAGTCGCGCGATTCGAAGTCCGGCAGCAATTCGCGCAGCGCGCGCGGGTCGAGCACCGCACCCGACAGCGAGTGCATGCCGATCTCGCTGCCCTTCTCGATCACCGCGATGTTGATCTCGCCGAGTCGGTGCCGGAGGCCGCCGGAATCGATCGCCGCATCGTGGGTTTGGACGTTGGGCCAAATGGATCGCGCCGGCCAGGCAGGCGGGACCCGCGCCCACGAACAGGACGTCGACTTCGAGGACTTCGCGGTTTGCGTCGCTCATCCCGTCCACTCCCCCGGGGCCGCCGGCAGGCCCGATTCCGGCGTGCCGGGCCACGCCATGCCGGGCGCATTCTAGCAACCGGCCCCCGGAAAACGCCAACCCTGACTCCGCGCGGCGTATGCCGGCTGTGGGGCGGCCCCGGGGACGCGAAAATGGGGCTTGGACGCCGCACCGGCGCCCGCAAGGAGCACACCGCATGCCGCCAACGTCCGGACCGGACGCCGAATTCCCGTGGGCGACGCCGCTGCCGCGCCGCTTCTACGCGCGCACGGCGCTGGACGTGGCGCGCGAACTGCTCGGGTGCGTGCTCGTGCGCCGGCTGCCCGGCCCCGAGGGTTCGCGGTTGCTCGCCGGCCGCATCGTCGAGACCGAGGCCTACGTCGGGGAGTCCGATCGCGCCTGCCATGCGCGCGCCGGCAAGACGGCGCGCAACGCCGTGATGTACGGCCCGCCCGGTCACGCGTACGTGTATTTCATTTACGGTGTCTACGACATGATGAACGTGGTCTGCAACGTGGCCGGCGCGCCGGAAGCGGTGCTGCTGCGAGCCCTCGAACCGGTGCACGGCGGGGCGGCACTGCGTGCGCGGCGCGCGGTGCGGCGGGACGAGGATGTCGCGAGCGGTCCCGGGAAACTGTGCCGTGCCCTCGGGATCACGCGCGCCTTGAACGGCGCCGACTTGTGCGCACCGCCGTTGTGGATCGCGCCCGGCGTGCCGCGCCCCGGAGAGCGCATCCGCCGCGGGCCGCGCATCGGCGTCGACTACGCCGGTGCCGACGCCAAGCGCCCGTGGCGCTTCTATCTCGACCCCAATCCACACGTCTCCCAGCGCGCGCCGCGCGCGGTGCAAGGCGCGCCGGCTGCGGGCACGCGCCGCGCCGCACGGGTGCGTTGACTCACGGCTGCGCCGTGTCCACCGTGTGAACGGCTCGCAACGAGAACCCCAGCTGCGAGCACGAAGAGCAGGGCCGCCGACCCCAGCACCACACTCGACGCCGGCACGACGCGCGCGGCACCGCCCGCCGCCACGGCGCACATCGCTTCGGCAAGTCCCACCGCTGCGAGCGCGACGCTGGACACGCGGCCCAAGACGGCGGGTGGGGTGTGCGTTTGCAGCAGCGTCGTCGCGCACACCAAGATCACGCCCAGCACCATGCCGATGAGCGACGCTCGCGCCCACCGCCTGGGTCCGGGACGCGGCCAGCGCGCCGGCCACGAGCGCGGCGGCGAGACCGTAGAGCGACGCCTGCAACAAGCGCATCGCCCCGTGGCGCCGCGCGAGCATCACGGCGGCGGCGGCACCGCACACCGCGCCCGCGCCCAGGCTCGACACCAGAAATCCGGTCCAGCGCGCATCGGCTTGCCAGCGGTCCCGTGCCAGGGGGCCGAACAGCGCAAGCCATGCTCCCATGGTGCCGACGCCCGCCAGGGCGGCGGCCACCGTGCGGCGCAGCCCGGGTGTTGCGCGATGGTCTCGATGCCGGTACGCAGCTCACGGCCGAGCTGGGGCGCGATTCCACCGGTGCGGCGACGGGAGCGAGGGCCGGCAGCAAGCACATCCGTGCGGCCCCGGCATGCGCTGCACCAACTTGTTGATGCGCGTCAGCGCCACGAGGATCGGCGGCCGCGCCGGCGCCCGGCGCAGCGTTTGCGGATGCCGGAAATGGCGATCAGGTCTATGTCGCCGTCGGCCTTGTCGGCGGCGATCGCCCAGACGATCAGATCGCTGTCGTTTGCCTTGGCCGCAAACGCCTTCTGCTCTTGCCGTGGCGCCGATGCGTGGGCTGTCGATGACCAGCGCCGGTGAGCCCTTCGAGCTCGACATCATAGGCCTGGAAGTTGCGCGTGCCGCCGGGCGCATCGACCACCGCGCGCACGTCGCGCGACAGGGCATTGACGAGGCTAGACTTGCCGGCCCCCGCCTGACCGGCACTGAGGTGGCCAACTCGCCGGCGCGCCCCCCCGTCGCCTGCCCGCGGTCGCGCAACGTCGAAGCGCTGACGTGCCCGGCGAGCTGCGCCTGCGGAACTCGCGCAGCGGCCGCCGTAAACATCGATCGCCGCACGGCCGACCTCGCGCACGTAGGCGCCAGCCAGTTGGCGCGCCATTTGATCGCGTACGTTGGCATAAAGGTGCTTGGTGATCTGCTCGCGCGCTTCCTGTGCGGCGGCCGTCACTGGGTCGACCAGACGAATGAGGCGCCAGATGTCGTAAGCCTTCTCCGCCATGCCGATGGCCGAACGCCAGCCGTAGATCTTCAACACCTGGCCGACTGTGAGTTGATCGCCGAGCGGAATGTTGTCGATGACAAACGGCCGCAAGTCGGCGCTGACGCGCTCGACCAGCGCCAGCGCCTCGGGGATAGTGAACTTCCATAAGGGATTGCGGTCCTGCGGATGGATCTGCCGCGCGACGGCCTCGATGGTGCGCATGCCAAGGTTGAGCACGCGGTCGCGGTCGATGAGTTCCTCGGGCCGCACGTTGGAGGCTATGGCCTCTACCGCCGTCCACGCCGCCTGCTCGCGCGCCGTCCACGACGCGTCGGCCACCACCTTGTCGGCGGTGTCGTCCGGCACCGGAACCGGCGCCCGCTTAAGCGTCCTGCGCAGCGCGATCGCCTGCGCCGTGTAAGCGATGACACTCAAGCTGAACGCCGCGGCCAGCCAATACAGCGCGTAGCCGCGTTCCCACAGCCACAGCCAGCCCAGCGGCAGCAGTGACATCATCGGCAGCAGCAGCGCCAGGAAGATCATGGCGCCACGTACGTAGAGGAAGGCTCTTCCCTTTGCGGCCACGTCGCCTCTCTGTCCGGATGTCTCTCGCACACGACGCCGCGTCGCGGCGCTACCTTGCATGCGACTCTGAGAAGGTTATGCGGAAATCGTTGCAATCGGAACGCCCGCCAATTGGCGAGGTTCCGACCAGTAACCTCGGGGCGAGGCTTCTCTGCGGCGTGTCTGGCCGCAACCCGGGCGCCGCATCCGCTTGAGTTGGAACGATTATGCGCCGGCGCCGTTGGCTGTTCGGAGTTGAGATGGAGTGTGCGCCATGCCGGCAACGGCGGAGTTGCAAGGTTGTAAGGTGATGGTCGTCGAGGACGAGCCGCTCGAGGCGCTCGACTATTGCGGCACCGTCTCGCCGGAGCCGGCGCTGAAGATCGTTGGGCCGTTCGGCTCGGTGTCGGAAGCACTAGACGTCGTCGGCAAGGAGCCGGTCGACGTCGCCCTGCTCGACTACGCCCTCGCCGATAAAAACAGCGAAGAGTTGCAGACGGCACTCGAGGCGCGCGACATCCCGTTCGTCGTGCTTACCGGCTACCCGCGCGTGCTGGTGCGCCGTAGCGATCATCAATTGGTGCTGTCAAAGCCCATCTCTGACGATCTCCTCTGCATGACAATCAAAGCCGCCGCGAAGCCCGTGGATCGCCAATTCTTACCGGCCAACCCGCCAAGCCAGCGTTAGTGGCGCTTTTCCTAGACTTGCGAGCCGCCCGGTCATGACGCGCTAAGTCCGCTTCATTATACTCATCGTCGCAGCTTGGTTCTGCACCCAAAAGCGCCCGGGTGCGGCGGTACGGTGATTCAATGAAGTTCGACGCAGCGCGGCCGGTCCATTTGAAGGACTATCGGCCCCCCGCCTATTTGATCGACCGGGTGAACCTCGACGTCTCGCTCGAGCCGACGCGCACGCGTGTCCGCTCCAAGCTCACTATCCGTGCCAACCCCAAGGCGACAGGCCGCCGCGAACAGCTAAAGCTCGACGGCGAGCAACTCGAGCTCGGCGACATCGTCCTCGACGGCCGGCCGCTCGGCAAGAAAGACTACAAACTCACTGACACCTCGTTGACGCTGACGAAGACGCCGACCGAGCCCTTCACGCTCGAGATCACCACCTTCGTCAACCCGGATGCCAACAAGGCGCTGCAGGGCATCTACCGCAGCAACAACGTCTATACGAGTCAGTGCGAGGCGCAGGGCTTCCGCCGCATCACCTACTTCCTCGACCGTCCCGACGTACTCGCCACCTACACGGTGCGCATCGAAGCCGACCCGCACGCGGCGCCAATCCTGCTCGCCAACGGTAACCTGCAGGAGCGGGGCACGCTGGACGGCGGTAAGCGGCATTATGCGGTATGGCACGACCCATCCCAAGCCCTGTTACCTGTTCGCCCTCGTCGGCGGCGACCTCGCCCCGATCAGCTCCAGCTTCCGCACCATGTCGGGGCGCCTCGTCGATCTCGCCATCTATGTCGAGCATGGCAAAGAAGAGCGCGCCGCCTGGGCCATGGACTCGCTCAAGCGCTCCATGCGGTGGGACGAGCGCCGCTTCGGCCGCGAGTACGACCTCGACGTGTTCAACATCGTTGCCGTCTCCGACTTCAACATGGGCGCGATGGAGAACAAGGGCCTCAATATCTTCAACGACCGCCTCATCCTCGCCTCACCCGAGACGGCGACCGACAACATCTTCGAGGCCATCGAGAGCGTCGTCGCCCACGAGTACTTCCACAACTGGACCGGCAACCGCATCACCTGCCGCGACTGGTTCCAGCTGTGCCTGAAGGAAGGCCTGACGGTCTATCGCGACCAGGAATTCTCCGCCGACGAGCGTTCGGCAACGGTGCAGCGCATCATCGACGTGCGCGCCTTGAAGACGCATCAGTTCGCCGAGGACGCCGGCCCCTTGGCGCATCCGGTGCGCCCCGAGAGCTACATCGAGATCAACAACTTCTACACCTCGACGGTCTACGAAAAGGGCGCCGAGGTGGTGCGGATGATTGCCACCATTCTCGGACGCGACGGCTTCCGCCGGGGCATGGACCTTTACTTCGAGCGCCACGACGGCGAAGCCGCGACGGTCGATGAGTTCGTCACCTGCTTTGAGGACGCCAGCGGCACCGACCTCTCGCAGTTCAGGCTGTGGTACTCGCAGGCGGGGACTCCAGAGCTGGTCGCCAACCTGCGCTACGATAAGGACAAGAAGACCGCCGATCTCGAGGTCGAGCAGATTCTGCCGGCAACGCCGGGCCAGCCGACCAAGAAGCCGATGCACATCCCGATCCGCCTTGGTTTGCTCGGCGCCAACGGCCACGATCTCGGGCTGAAGCTCGCCGGCGAGGAAGAGCTGCCGGATGGCGTTGTATCGCTGACCAAACGCCGGCAGAGCTTCCGCTTTATCGACGTGCCCTCGCGCCCCGTGCCGTCGCTGCTGCGCGGCTTCTCGGCCCCGGTCAACGTCACCTCGACCTGCCCGACGACGACGCCGAGTTGCTGATGGCCAACGACAGCGATTTGTTCAACCGTTGGCAGGCGGCCAACAGCTACGCGTCGCGCGCGCTGGTCGAGGCCGTCTCCGCGCTTGCCTCCGGCAAGAAGTCGGATCGCGGGCTGCGCTATGCGCGCGCGCTCGACGCGGCGCTTGGCGGCGACGGGCTCGAACCAGCCTACCGCGCCGAACTGTTGAAGTTGCCGACCCAGGCCGACGTCGCCCGCATCATTGGCAAGAACGTCGACCCGGCCCTCGTCCACCGCGCCCACCGCGCGCTCATGAAGCTGATCGGCAAGACGCTCGGGGACCAGCTCGAAGACCTTTATGCAGAAATGGACGAGACCGGCCCGTTCTCGCCCGACGCGGAGAGCGCCGGGCGCCGCGCCTTGCGCAACGCCGCCCTGACGCTGCTGACCACGCGCGGCACACCCGCCGACATCGCCCGTCTCACCCGGCACTATGCCAATGCCAGCAACATGACCGACCGCGCGCACGCGCTGTTCGTCCTCACCTCTTATCGTGGGGGCGCGGAAGCCAAGCGAGCGCTGGTCGATTTCTACGAAAGTTGGCAGGCGGACAACGTCGTTATCGACACCTGGTTCGCCGCGCAGGCGCAGGCGCCGCTCGCCGGCACGCTCTCGCGGGTCAAGGCGCTGACCCGACACCCGCTGTTCTCGCTGACGGCCCCGAACAAGGTGCGCGCCCTCATCGGCACCTTCGCCTCGACCAACCCGGTACAGTTCAACCGGCCGGACGGCGCCGGCTATGCCTTCTTGGCCGATCAGGTGCTGGCGCTCGACCGCATGAACCCGCAGATCGCCGCCCGCCTGCTGGGCGCGCTACGCTCCTGGCGCACCCTCGAGAGCGGCCGGCGGGGCAAGGCGCGCAAGGCGTTGCAGCGCATCGCGCGCGCCAAACCACTGTCGCCGGACGTGCTGGAAATCGCCTCGCGCGTACTCGAAGGCTAATTCGCAGAAAATTTATGAAGCCTAAGGGCTTATTGGTCCTCGACAGCCGATTCGCGATGGTGTGAACTAAATACGTGTGATTCGGGTGGCGGATTCGCAGGGATCCGCAAGGTCAATCAAGGAACATTCCGGAGGAAAAGGATGGCGTGGACAACGTCCGCCGACGCTTGCGCGCGGCCGACCTTCGCGGAGCTGGCATGGGCGGTGCTGAAGCGGGCGAAATACCGCTTTGCCGCCCACCTCGCGCTGCTGCACATGCAGCCCGGCATCTTCCTCGCCCTATCCGCCATCGCTCTCGGCATCCTCGTCCCACTGTTGCCCACGGGGTTCACCGCCGCCATCCTATTAATGACTGGCACCGCGCTTGCCGTATTTGGCGCTGGAGCCAACCTCGCTGGCGCCGTCTCTACGTCGCGTAACGAAGCTGCGCCCGCCGATAGGGCCAACGCCCCCGCAATTTTCGCCGCCTCGGAAATCGCCTTCGATCCGGCTCCTCAGCCTGTTCATGTCGCCCAGACGCCTCGCACCCGGCGCCATCCTCCCGCGAACTACGATTGGGCCGACCTCATGTCGCGGATCAATCATGAGTTGCGCACGCCCCTCAACGCCGTCATCGGCTTCTCCGAGGTGATGGTGATTGAG
Organism: uncultured Alphaproteobacteria bacterium; assembly: GCA_963724595.1. Classification (GTDB taxonomy): domain Bacteria; phylum Pseudomonadota; class Alphaproteobacteria; order Rhizobiales; family Hyphomicrobiaceae; genus Hyphomicrobium_A. The sequence goes on from CAVRVR010000003.1 coordinate 26,715, forward strand.
ATGTTCGGGCCGCTCGGCAGCGAGCGCTACCAGGAGTATGCGCGCTACATCCGCGACAGCGCCGGCGATCTTCTGAAATCGGCCGAGGACACGCTCGCCCTCACCGCTCTCCTCACTAACGCCCGGCCCGCGGAGACAGCCACCGCCTGCTCGCTGGATCACGCCATCGCCGATGCCTGGGCGTTCGTTGAACGCAAGGCGGCCGCGCGTGACGTCCAACTCAACTTGACGCTTCCTGAGTGTGTTGAAGTTCTCAGCGAGCCGCGCGCCCTGCGCCAGATTTTCGTCAACATGCTGTCCGAGGCGGTCGGGCGCGCCGCGCCCGGCGCCCACGTCTCGGCTATGGCCGTGGCCGACGGCGAACTCATAGAGATCGTCCTGTCGGTCGGCGGCGAACAGGCGTGCCGCGTGCCGAAGGCGGGCTCGCTGGCCATTTGCCTTGCCCGCACGCTGCTGGAGATGCAGGGGACGTCGTTGCTCGAGATCGAGACGGCCGCTGGCTGGCGCGCCGTCACCGTGCTCGACCGCGCGGTGCAGCCCGATTTCTTCGCCGGACGCGCCTCGAGCTATGCGCACGAGCGCCAGCCGGCGATGGCCCTCTAGCGCTCAGCGAAGGGGACGCTTTTTCTCTAGCCAGTCATGCAACTGACGGCGCTCTTCCGGCGTCAGTTGGCTGACGGTGTCAGCAAACACGGCCACCTTGGCGCGCTTCTCATTGGCTTCGGCCTGCACGACGCTTTCCAGCGCGTCATTGACCTTGGCCTGATCAAAGGGTTCGGCGATGAGCGCCGTGCGAACGCCAAGGCGCGCGTCGCGAATGCCCTGGCGCAGGGTTTCCATATTCGGCTTCGAGTTGGCGAGCTTTTGACGGATCATATCGGAACGCTCACGCGGCAAGGTATGCGCGAAGCCAAATAGACCCGAGCCCCGCGGCCCCGGACCGTCATGACCCGGTCCGAGGCGCGAGAAGCATAACGTGCCCGCCACGAGACCGATGATCAGGACGTTGAGCGCCAGCGACGCCATCAGCGCCAGCCGCAGCTTGCGGCAGGGGGAGGCCGGAGCGGAAGTCGCATCGGTCATAGCAGGTCCTCGTCCGGCTGCCCTTCAATCTCCTCGCCGAGCGCCAGCTGCGACGTGTCGGACGCGGTGCTGCTCAACCCGGTCACCTGCGCCATCTCCCGCACCGTCGCATCGAAAGTTCCGGCCGAGCCGAGCATGACGCCTAGCACTAGCGAGGCGGCAAGCAGCGCTGCCGCCGGCCATTGGCCGCGCCCGAACCTGGCGGCAATCGACCGGCTCCGCGCCGGCAGTGATAGAACGTTTCCACCGGCTGGCTTGCCGGAGGCGACGACAGCAAGTTGCGGCGCCCTCGAGCGAAGAGCCGCGGCCATGATGCGCTCCTTCAGCGCCTCGATGTCGGCGGCGCTCGCGCGCGGTGCCTGTTCAAGCAGCTGGTCGAGCGCGGCGGCTTCCGCCAACATCCCTGCAGCAGCCTTGTCCTCACTGAGGACGCTGGCAAACCGCAACCGCTCGCGGGCAGGCCAGCGCGTACGGTCGGCGCCATAGACATCGAGCAACCGCTCAAGCGCCTCCCGATCCTCTGACTGTCTATCGATTTTCGTCATCACTTTCGTCTCGTCTCTAAAATGATCTGCTGCTGGTTCAATCGTACTGGTCGTCGGAGAGCAGCTCGCGCAACTCCTCGCGCAACGCCGCTTTCAAAGTTCTTCGGGCGCGGGCGAGGAGTGATTCCACTGCCTCGTCCGAGATGCCCATGATCCGTCCCACCTCGATCTGGCTCAGACCCTCGTAGTGGAAGAGGGTTATTGCCGTCCGCTGCCGGTCCGGAAGCGCCTTCAGGGCCGCGTCGACGCGCTGGCTCGTATCCTGCGCCTCGAGCTGTGAGTGTTGCGTTGCGGGCTCGGCACGCTCGGGCACTTCGTCCGTCACCGTTAGCCGCTTGCCAGAGCGCATCCGGTCGACGCACAGGTTGGAGACGACGCGGCGCAGCCACGGGCGCACACCCAGTTCTCCGACTTCCAGGCCGTCCGCCGAGCGCCACATGCGCAGCATCGCTTCCTGTGCCACGTCCTCGGCTTCCGCATCGTCCCGCAGCATCCGGCGGGCAACCACAAGGACACCTGCCAGGTGCCGATCGACCAGGGTGCGGAACGCAGCGGCGTCGCCGCGGCCGGCGGCAGCCACCAGCGTGGCCTCCTCCCCCGCGTCGGGCCCACCTGGGCGCGTCCCGTGCGGACCGGGATCGATCCTTTTTGCCGCCACCGCTAGCCTCGACATGGCCACCGAAACTTCCGCTCCACATTAGCGCCGGACGGAGCTTTTTTGCGACCTTCCGGCGGGCCAATTGGCCCCATAGGCGCCCTTTGGTGGGAAGAACGGCGAGTATGAGCAAAATCCGTCGCGGCACCCGGGGAGATGGGAAAGCGCCGATTTCAGGCGATGATCTCGTCAAACAGGCGGCTGGTATCGGCCAGGCTCTCGCGCAGCCGTACCTCAAGCTCGGGGAAGCTCGGCGCATCGCCGGCCCGCGCCAGCAGCTCCTTGAGGCCGGAAGGCGCCGTCGCGGGGTCGAATTGGCCCTCGATGCACAGGCGCAGGATTTGCGTCAGGTCGTGCAAGAGCCGCGTCGCCGGGATCAGCACGTCGGCATGGGCAGGCGCCAGCACACCGGCATCACGCAGCTTGCGGTAGGCCTCGACGGTATTCTGATCGAGCACCTCCGGATGCGCTTGGGCGTGCACAAGTTGCAGGTACTGCGCGATGAACTCCACATCGACCAGGCCGCCGCGCACCTGCTTCAGGTCCCAGATGTCCTCGGTCCCCTTCTCCTTGGCGATGCGCGCACGCATGTCGCGGACGTCGGCGGCGATTTTCGCCCGATCGCGCGGCCACACGAGCGAAGCGCGCACCGCCGCCTCGACGCGCGCGCGCAGCGGCTGGGGCCCGGAGATGACACGCGCGCGCGTCAGCGCCATGTGCTCCCACGTCCAGGCCGAGCTTGTTTGATAGTCGACGAACGTCTTCAGCTGCGTGGCGACCGGACCCTGCTGGCCGGAGGGGCGCAGCCGCATGTCGACTTCGTAGAGCGACCCCTCGGCCGTTGCCGAGGCCAGCGCGCTGATCAGCCGTTGCGTCAGCCGCGCATAATACTGTGTCGGGGCCAGTGCGCGCACCCCGTCTGATTGGGTCGCCGCATCGTCGTAATCGTAGATGAGGATGACATCGATGTCGGAGGTCGCGGTCATCTCGCGCCCTCCCAGCTTGCCCATAGCAAGCACCGCCGCCCCGCCACCCGGAACTTTGCCATGCGTGCGTACCAGCTCGCGTTCGACGGCGCGCCTTAACGCATCGATCAGCCGCTCGGCGAGCAGCGCATAGGCGCCGCCCGCCTGGTTGGCCTTGATGGCGCCGGACAGCACGCGAATGCCGATCAGGAACTGCTGCTCGCTGCCGATGACGCGCGCACGGTCGAGCACGTGCTGCATGTCATTCTCGCCGACGCCCATTTCCGCATCGATCAGCCGGTCGAGCTCCGCGGCGGTCGGCAGCATCCCGAGCGTGCGAGGATCGAGCACCGCATCGAGCAGACGCCGTCGTCGCGAAAGTATGCGCGCCAGGCGCGGCGCTGTGCCCATGATGTCGGCGAGCAGGCGCAGCAGGCCCGGATTTGCGCGCAACAGCGAAAAGAGCTGCACACCGGCCGGCAGCTCGGCGATGAAGCGGTCGAAGCTGGCGAGGGCGCGATCGGGATCGGCGGTATCGGCGAGCGCTGCCACCAGCAGTGGCTGCACCTCGGTCAGGCGCTCGCGCGCCCGCGGGCTGCGCACCGAAGGGTAGCGCCCATGATGCCAGCCGCGGATGATGGCCAGCACCTCTGCCGGCCGCTGGTAGCCCATTTCCTTCAGCGCCGTCACGGTGTCGGGATCGTCGCGCTGCCCGGCGAACACCATGTTGACGCCGCCCGAGCTCAACTGCGGTGCATGCTCGAACAGCGCCGCATAGTGCTTCTGCACGGTCTCCAGCCGAGCCGTCAGCTCGCGCGAAAACCCCGCCGTATCGCGATAGCCGCAGAACAGCGCAAAGCTCTCGAGCCGCGCCGCATCGTCGGGAATCTCGTGCGTCTGCTCGTCGGCCACCATCTGCAGGCGATGCTCGATACGCCGCAGGTAGAGGTAGGCCTCGCTCAGCTCATGGGCGACACGCGGCTTGATCCAACCGCGCTCGGCGAGCTTCTCCATTGCTTCAAGCGTCTGCCGCGCGCGCAGCTCCGGCTGTCGCCCGCCGGCGATGAGCTGCTGCGTCTGCACGAAGAACTCGATCTCGCGGATGCCGCCGCGGCCGAGCTTGATGTTGTGGCCAGCCACCGCGATGTGGCCGAAACCGCGATAGGCGTAGATCTGGCGTTTCATCGCATGCACGTCGGCGATCGCGGCGTAATCGAGGTACTTGCGCCAGATGAACGGCGAGAGCTCGTCGAGCAGCTCGTGGCCGGCATCGAGGTCGCCGGCGCAGGCGCGCGCCTTGATCAGCGCCGCGCGCTCCCAGTTTTGACCGAAGCTTTCATAGTAGATGAGCGCTGCCGTGGTCGACAGGGCGATCTGCGTGGCGCCGGGGTCGGGGCGCAGCCGCAAATCGGTGCGGAACACGTAGCCGTCGCCGGTGCGCTCCGCCATCAGCTGCACCAGATCGCGTGTCAGGCGCACGAAGAAGGCCTGCGGCTCGACTCCCGGAGCGGTGCGGATGCGGTCGCGCTCGTAGAAGACGATGAGATCGATGTCGCTGGAATAGTTGAGCTCGCCGGCGCCGTACTTGCCCATGGCAAGCACGATGTAGCCGCTCGGTCTACCGCTGCCGTCGGCCTCGGGCAGCCATTGGCCGCGCGTCACCGCCTCGCGAAACAGAAAGTCGACGGCTCCGCGCAGTGCCGCGTCGGCGCACTCGGTCAGCGCCCCCGTGACGACGAGCACCGGCCACACGCCGGCGAGATCGGCCAGCGCCGTCAGCAGCGCCACCTCGATTTTGAACGCGCGCAAAGCGCGCATGGCGTCGGCCCGTGTTGCCGCCGCGACAAGCCGGCTCGTAAGCTCGGCCTTCAGCTCCTCGAGCCGTGCTTCCGGCGCCGTCGTCGAGATTTTCTCGAGCCGCGCGGGATCGCGTTCTATGAGGCCAGTCAGGAACGGCGAGCCACTGAAAATGCCGGCGAGCAGCTCGGTGGCGCGCGGGTTTCCCAAGGCGTCGGAAAGCGGTGCCAGCGCCGCGTCGGCGCGCGCCCGCTCCGTGAGCGCGGCCATGGCACCGAGGGTCCGCGCATCGTTGCGCGCCGTCGGCGCCTCGCTCACGCGCTCAATAAACGGCCGCAAGCCCGCCATGTCCTTTGCTGTCATTGTCGTCGCCATTTTCCGCGGCATGGCCGCGGTGTGCTAGAGCGCTTCCCTCTTAGCGGTCATCGGAGCGCTTCGGAAGCGTCAGCACCACGCGCAGGCCAGGGCGATTGTCCTCCAGATGCACCGACCCGCCGTGCAGCCGTGCCACCGCCTGCACGAGACTGAGCCCAAGCCCGGTCCCGGGCTCGGTGCGGCTTTTCTCCAGGCGCACAAAACGTTTAAGGACGCGCTCGCGGTCCTCTGGCGCGATGCCGGGCCCATTATCGGCGACGGCGATATCGATGGCATCGGCGCGATTGCGCAGGTCGATGGAAATCGCCGCGCCGGTCTCGGCTCTGGCCGGCTTGCCCGAATACTTGATGGCGTTCTCGATGAGGTTGGCGACCGCCTGCACCACGAGCTGGCGATTGCCGGTGAGCTGCGGGCCGGCCTCGACATTGACGGCGAGCGCCATGCCACGCTCGTCGGCCACCGGCTCGTACAGCTCGGCCACGTCGCGCACGGCGCGGCCGACGTCGAAGCGCTCGGCGTTCTCCTCCAGCGCACCCGCCTCCAGTCGCGCCACCAGCAGCAGACTGTTGAACGTCTTGATCAGCTCGTCGGCCTTCTCGATGGTGTGCTCGAGGCCCTCGCGATAGGCATCTGCCCCCGTCTCGCGCAGCGCCGCCTCGGCCGAATTGCGCAAGCGCGACAGCGGCGTCTTGAGGTCATGAGCAATGTTGTCGGAAACCTCGCGCAGGCCGCTCATCAAGGCTTCAATGCGCTCGAGCATGGCATTGAGGTTGGTCGCCAGCACGTCGAACTCATCGCCGTTGCCCGTCACCGCGATGCGCCGCGTCATGTCGCCTGCCATGATCGAGCGCGCCGTGACATTGATCGTCTCGATGCGCTTCAGGGCGACGCGACTAACGGCAAACCCGGCGACGAGACCACCGAGCGTCAGGAAGCCGAGCGCCAGAAAGTACACTGTGCCCATCTCGCTGGCGAAGCGGCGCTGCTCGTCGACGTCCCGGCCGACGATAAGTCGGTCGCCGCCGCCGATATCGACGGGAACCGCAACGGCAAGGTGCTCGCTATTGCTCTGCACATCGGGCGCATAGCGGAAGACGCCGCCCGCGGCGCTGCCCATGATTTCCGGGGGCAAACGGCTCAGATTGCCGGCGAGCTTCGTGCCGGACTGATCGGCGAGATAGTAGAGCCCCGGCCCACCCGGCCGGCTGCGCGCTTCCACCGCGCGCACTAGCGCCGCCCGGTCGCCCGACTGCGCCTCAGCTTTGAGGAGCCCGGCCTCGGCCTGCAGGGTCGACAGCACCTGGCGCGTCAACACGCGGTTGGTCTGCCACAGCAGCACGCCGACGACCAATCCCGCAAAGGCGAGGTAAGCGGCGACAGTGGCGGCGGCCACGCGGAAGGCGGTGGTCGAGACCGCGCGGGCGAGGCGATCAGGCAGGGCCATCGCGGATCGTGTATCCCGCTCCGCGCACCGTGTGCAGCAGAGGCTTGTCGAAGTTTTTGTCGATCTTGGCCCGCAGCCGCGAGACGTGCACATCGATGACGTTGGTCTGCGGATCGAAGTGGTAGTCCCACACGTGCTCGAGCAGCATGGTGCGCGTCACCACCTGGCCGGCGTGCTTCATCAGATATTCGAGCAGTCGGTACTCGCGCGGCTGCAGTTGAATCGCTTCGCCGTCGCGCGTCACGCGGTGCGACAGGCGGTCGAGCACTAGCCCGTCGACGACGTAACGCGTCTCCTGTTCCTCCGGCACGGCGCGGCGCGCCAAGGCTTCGACGCGCGCCAACAACTCTGAATAGGCGTAAGGCTTGGTGAGGTAGTCGTCTCCGCCGGCCCGCAGACCTTTGACGCGGTCGTCGACCTCTCCCAGCGCGGAAAGAATGAGCACCGGGGTGCGCACGCCTTTGTTGCGCAATTCGCGGATCATCGTCAGGCCGTCGAGGCGCGGTAGCATGCGGTCGACGATCAGCACGTCATAGACGCCCTGCTCGGCCAGCGACTGGCCCGTTTCTCCATCCTCGGCGAGGTCGGCGGCGTGGCCGCTCTCCTTCAGCGCCTTTTGCAGGAAGTGGGCGGTTTCCCGGTCGTCTTCGACCACCAGCACGTGCATTTCGTCACCGCTCTTTAGCCGTTTGTCGGGGCCTTTGTGTCCCGATTCGCATTGTGCCGTGCGCTGCCCTCAACGTCGAGGCGGCCCGCACCCTCGTCGGGAGAGTGCGGGCCGCCATGACTTCATTCTTGCAATCCGGCTCAGCTCTTGTTGAGCGGGATGGCCACAAGCACCGTCTGATCGCCGCTGCGCTTAATGTGGAACATGACAGCGGGAAGCCCGTCGTCCTGCGCCTTCTTGACCGCCTTGGCGACATCCTGCGGTGTGCTCACCGCCTCGTTGCCGGCCTTGAGGACGATGTCGCCCTCCTTGAGGCCTTTCAACGCGGCGTCCGAGTTCGGGTCGACGTCAGAGATGACGACGCCGTCCTTGCCGGGGCCCGGCTTCACGCTGAGACCGAGCTGCTTCAGGTCGACGTTGCCGCCGAGATCCTTGGGCTCCTCGGGCTCGGTGTTGCCTTCGGCCACATCTGCCGTGTTCGGGTACGTGCCGAGCTTCACCTTCACCGTCTGCTCGGTTTTGTTCCGCCACACCTTTACGTCGACCGTCGACTTGGCCGGCAGGTCGGCAATGGTACGGGCGAGGTCGCGGCTGTCCTCGATCAACTTGGAATCGATGGACAGGATAGCATCCTCGACCTTGAGCCCGGCATCGGCCGCCGGACCTGCAGCCATCACTTCACTGATGATGGCGCCCTTCGGCTCCTTGAGACCGAGGCTGCCGGCAAGATCCTTGTCGATATTCTGGATCTTGACACCCAGCCAGCCGCGGCTCACCGCGCCGCCCTTCTCGAGCTGCTCGACGACGCGCTTGACGGTTTCGGCAGGCACCGCGAAGGCGATACCGACGTTGCCGCCGGTCGGGCTGTAGATCGCCGTGTTGACGCCGACGACGTTGCCCTCGAGGTTGAAGGTCGGGCCGCCGGAGTTGCCGTGGTTCACGGCAGCGTCGATCTGCATGTAGTCGTACGGGCCGCCGATGTTACGGGCGAGCGCCGAGACGATACCAGCCGTGACCGTGCCGCCGAGGCCGAACGGATTGCCGACCGCCAGCACCCAATCGCCGACGCGCGGGGTCTTCTCCGCGAACTTCAGAACCGTCAGCGGCTTCTTCGGCTCGATCTTCAAGAGTGCAAGATCGGTGCGCGAGTTGGTGCCGACGATCTTGGCGTCAATCTCCTCCTGGTCATCGAAGCTCACCTTCACCTTGGTGGCGCCGTCGACGACGTGGTTGTTGGTGACGATGTAGCCGTCAGCCGAAACGACGAAGCCGGAGCCGGCCGCCTGACGCGGCCGCTGCTGCATTGGGTTGCCCTGGCCATTCGGCATGTTTTTGAAGAACTCGTTCAGCGGGTGATCGTCGGGGAGACCCGGGATGCCCTCAAACGGACGTCCGCCCGGACCAGCGCCGGGAGCACCAGGGGCACCCGGACCGCGGTTGCTACCGCGATCGGCGACCTTGACCTCGTTCGTCGTCGAGATGGAAACGACAGCCGGCTTCACGCGATCGACTATATCGGCGAACGACAGCGTCTCGGCCGGGGTGCCTGGCTTGAACTGGGCCACGGCCGGCGCCGAATACTCGGCGAGCCCGATACCTACCAAGCCGGCTCCGACGACCGCTACGGCGGCCAGGCGCCGCAAATCGCGGCCGATCGTTTTGGTTGGCCCGCTCTTTGCTACGACCTCGGGCGAGCTGGGTTGGGTTGGCATGCGCACGAACCTCCATTCTGCGAAGCAGGAAATCTCTTCATTACGAGGCCTAGCGAAGCCGGGATTACGGCAGCCTTTCGATTGCCTTAACAGTTGGTAATAAAGGGGCTGTTCACCATGCCCGCGGACCGAGGCAGCGTATGCAGAGCGTAGGAAGTCCCCCCGCTAAGGCCCTGAAATCATGGCGCGCGGTGTCGCTTTTTGGGCTCTTGGCCTGCCTCGGCACAGGGTTGGCGGCCAAGGCGTCCGTTTTCGGCACCGATCAGCGGGTGCCGCTTCCCCAGAGCCTGCAGCAGGCGGGGGCCAAACTGGGCGTCTTCTTCGACTCCAAATCGCACTCGGTATGCACGGCTTTTTGCATCGCCCCGGATGTCGTTGTGACGGCCGCGCACTGCCTCTACCGCACCCGCGACGAGAAGCCCCTGCACCTCTCGGACCTCTCCTTCAAGCTGCACGGCACCACTCAGAGCGTGAAAATCGCCGGCGCCGGCGACGGCGCGTCCGACGCGAACGTCGTTTCCGGCTCGACGCGGCTCAACGTGCGCCCACCAATCGACGCAACCCGCGATTGGGCCCTCGTTCGCCTCGCGCAGCCGGCGTGCAAAGCCGGCGTGTTCAAGGTGACGCGCCATTCCGTAGGTGAGGTGATGAAGCTCGCTGAACACGGCCACGTGTTTAACATCGCCTATCACCGCGATTTGCCGAAATGGCAACCCATGCTCAATACGGGGTGCAAGGTGCAGCGCGATTTCAACGACGCCGACTGGCAGGTCACGCGCCGCGACTTCTCCGACCCCGACCAGCTCCTCCTGCACACGTGCGACACCGGCGCCGCCTCATCCGGCTCGCCGCTGCTCATCGACGGCCCCGGCGGTCCGGAGGTGGTCGGCATCAATGTCGGCACCTACGTGCAGTCGAAGGTCATCATGCTCAACGGCGAGGTGCTGCACCGCTTCAAGTCGGACGATATCGCCAATACCGGCGTCAACGCGCTGGCCTTCGCGTCCTCACTCGATGCTTTCCTCAAGGCGGACACGCTGGCGAGCCGCCGCGACATTCGCCAACTGCAGGAAGGGCTTGCCGCGCGCGGGCTATATGCCGGTCCACGCGATGGCCGTTACGGGCCCGGATTGAAGGTCGCCATCGAAGGCTTCGAACGCGCTTCGCGCATGCCGGTGTCGGGGCTGGCGACGCAACCGCTGCTGCAGGCGCTGTCCGGCCAAAGCCAGATGGTGACGGGGAAGATCGATACCCGCTCCGCGCCGATCGCCGCCAGGCGCTAATCGCGCACCGGCGGCTCGCCCTCGTTCTCGGCGAGGATCGAGCGCAACTGATTTTCCTCGTCCGGCGACAGCGGCGCGACCGTAGGATCTGCCGCCTGCAGCTGCCGCCGCCGCCACGCCCGCGCCGTCATCCATATGGCAACGAGCAGTGCCAGAATCGGCGACACCCACAACACGATGGTGCGCCAGCTGAGCGGTGGCCTGAGCAGCACGAACTCGCCGTAGCGGTCCTCGACAAAGCGCATCACCTGTGCGTCGCTGTCTCCCGCCGTCAGCCGCTCGCGTACCAGAAGGCGCAGATCGCGCGCCAGCGGCGCGTTGCTGTCGTCGATCGACTGGTTCTGACAGACGAGGCAGCGCAGGCCCGCGGAAATTTCTCGGGCGCGGGCTTCGAGTATCGGGTCGGACAGGATCTCGTCCGGCTCCACCGCCAGCGCCGCGCCGCCGGCGAATACGACCGCAACGAGCGCGAGAAATGTCGCGCAGCGCGTCATTCGGCGGGTGCCGCGGCGACGCGACGCGCCCGCCCGGGGGCACCGACGCGTAAGCGGCGATCCGACAGCGACACGGCCCCGGCGAGGAACATGGCAACGGCGCCGAGCCAAATGAAGCGCACCAGCGGATTGAAGTAGACGCGCACCGCATACCCACCAGCGGTCTGCTTGTCGCCCAGAACGACGTAGAGATCGCCACGCCATGCCGCGTGAATGCCGGCCTCGGTCGTTGGCTCCGGGGGCATGTCGTAGATGCGCCGCGCCGGCTCGAGCCGCGTCACGGCCGCGCCGCCGCGTGTCACGTCGAACACGGCGATCTCCTCCCGATAGTTGGGGCCCGTGCCCGGCGCGACGCCACGGAACGTCATGTCGTAACCGGCAAGCGCGACCTGCTCGCCCGGCTTCATGACGAGGATGCGCTCCTCGCGATAGGCGCTCGTCGCCACGACGCCGACCACCAGCATGCCGACGCCGAAGTGCGCCAGCGCCGTGCCGATGGCCGAGCGCGGGAGATTGGCAAAACGCCGCCAGGCCTCGCCCAGCGGCACGCTGCCGAGGCGGATGCGCCAGGCGAGTTCGGCGACGGCACCAGCCATGACGAATACGCCGAGCGCCAGACCGAACGGCGCCAGCCACGGCCCGCGGTGGAACGTTATCATTCCCAGCACCATGACGACGACGGCCAGCATGGCGGCGAACATCAGCCGCTGCGCCGCGCCCAGAACGTCGCCGCGCTTCCAGGCGAGGAACGGCCCGAACGGCAACGCCAGCAGCAGCGGCACCATCAGCGGCCCGAACGTCCAGTCGAAGTACGGCGGGCCGACAGAAATCTTGTCGCCGGTCAGCGATTCCAGCAGCAGCGGATAGAGCGTGCCGACGAACACCGTGGCGCAGGCCGTTGTCAGCAGGATGTTGTTGAGCACGAGGCTGCCCTCGCGGCTAATGGGCGCGAAGATGCCGCCCTGGCGCAGATCACGCGCACGCAGGGCGAATAGCGCAAGCCCGCCGCCGGTGAACAGTGTCATGATGGCAAGGATGAACACGCCGCGCTGCGGATCGACGGCAAACGCATGTACCGAGGTGAGCACGCCGGAGCGGACGAGGAACGTGCCCATCAGCGACAACGAGAAGGTGAGGATGGCGAGCAGCACCGTCCACACTTTCAGCGCATCGCGCTTTTCCATGACGAGCGCGGAGTGCAGTAGCGCCGTCCCGGCGAGCCACGGCATGAACGAGGCGTTCTCGACCGGGTCCCAGAACCACCAGCCGCCCCAGCCGAGCTCGTAATACGCCCACCACGAGCCCATGGCGACGCCGAGTGTCAGGCACATCCACGCGGCGAGCGTCCACGGCCGCACCCAGCGCGCCCAGGCGGCATCGATGCGCCCTTCGATCAGCGCCGCCATGGCGAACGAGTAAGCGATCGAGAAGCCGACGTAGCCCGTGTACAGAAACGGCGGATGGAAGGCGAGCGCCGGGTCCTGCAGGACCGGATTGAGGCCGCCGCCGTCGGCCGGCGGCGGCTCGATGCGCAGGAATGGGTTGGACGTGAGTAGGATGAAGAGCGTGAACGCCACCGCGATCGAGGCTTGCACGCTGAGCACGTTGGCCTTCAGCGTCGGCGGCAGGTTGCGCCCGAAGGCGGCGACGGCAGCACCGAACAGCGCGAGGATCAGCACCCACAGCACCATCGAGCCTTCGTGATTCCCCCACACGCCCGAAATGCGATAGAGCAACGGCTTCGTCGAATGCGAGTTGGAGGCAACGTTGGCGACGGAGAAATCCGAGGTCACGTAGGCGTGCATCAAAGCGAGGAAGGAGACGCCGAGCAGGCTGAACTGACAGAGCGCCGCCGGGTCCGCCACGGCCATGAGTCGCGCATCGCGCACATGCGCGCCGTAAGCCGGCACCACCATCTGGAAGATGGCCACCAGCAGTGCCAGCACCAGCGCGAAATGTCCGATTTCGACGATCACGGCGTCGCGCCCTCCGGGTGGGACGCGCCCTTGCCGAGCTTCACGCCTTTTGCCTCGAGCGCCTTCGCTACCTCCGGCGGCATGTAGTTCTCATCGTGCTTGGCGAGCACGCTGTCAGCGACGAACGTGCCTTCCGGCGTCAGCTTGCCCTCGGTGACAACACCCTGCCCTTCCCGGAACAAATCCGGCAGCACGCCCTCGTAAGCGACGGGCACTGTCTTCAAGGTATCTGTAACGACGAATTCGACTTTGGTGCCCTGGCCGCGCCTCACGCTTCCCGCGGCGACGAGCCCACCGAGGCGGAATCGCTCGCCGGCGGCGATCGGCTTCTCCGCAAGGTCGCTCGGCGTATGAAAGAAGACGATGGAATCGCGCAGCGCAAACAGCACGAGCCCGACCGCCACGGTTAGCACCGCCATGCCAACTCCGATCAGAACACCGCGCCGCTGCTTTCGCGTCATGCCGCTTCCTTTGCGCGCTTGGTCACGAGCCGAGCCCCAAGCTTTCCGCCAATACGTTCAGCTCGGCCAGCGATTTCTCATCGCCCGAGAATTGGCGGCGCGCGCTGGCCAGCGCGGTGGCCGCATCATCGCGCCGGTCGAGCACCATGTAGGAGCGGACGAGCCGCATCCAGCCTTCAAGGTCGTTGCCATTCTGCTTGAGGCGCGCGGCAAGGCCGTCGACCATCTGCAGGATGAACTTGTCACGATCGGCGGCGCTCATCGCCTCCGGCTGCGCAGCGGGTGCCCCCGTCGCGGGGGCAGGGGCGCCGACCTTTTCGGTCAGCGCCCCCAGGCGCGCTTCGAGCAAACCCTTCCACGGATCCTCGGCACCGACCAGCAGCGTGCGGTACTCGGCTTCGGCACCCTTCAGGTCGCCGTCCTGCTCGCGCGCAATGGCGAGCCATACCTGTGGTTCGATCGACTGCGGCTCCAGCGTGCGCAGCTTCTCGTACGCCTGGCGCGCCGGCTCGCTGATGACGCCGTTCTGCACCATGATGATGGCACGCGCGAAGCCGGCGATGCGCTTGGGCGATTCACCCAGGAGCCGCGCCGCCTTTTGAAATGCATCCGCCGCCTGTGTGAAGTCGCCCATGCGCATGTAAACGGGGGCGAGCACATCCCAGCCGCGCCCGTCCTCAGGGTGCTCGCGCAGATGCGCTTCGACGCGGGCGACGAGATCGGCGGCCGTCGCCTCCTGCATCGGCATATCGAGGCGTCCCGCGTAGGGCCGCCCCGAAAGTTGCGGCGAGCCGACGGCGAGATAGACGCCGATGCCGATGACGGGGAGCGCCGCTGCCGCGTAGGTCACGGCCGCACGCGCCCGGGCGATGGAGCCTTGCGCTGCCGCGCCGGCGCGTTGCTTTTCTTCCGAGCGCTGGATGAGACGACGGGCGAGCTCGACGCGCGCGCCTTCGGCCTCGGCGCCACCGAGCAACCCCTGCGCCCGCTCAGATTCGATTTCTGCGAGCTGATCGCGATAGACGGCAAGCTCGCTGTCACCTGCCGCCGCGGCGTCGGCGGGCGGCGTAAGCAATGGTCGCGTCACCGCCCACACGACGGCAGCCGCCAACAGTGCAAAACCGATCCACAGCACCATGCCGCTATCCAAACCTCACCGCGCGGCTGGAATAGGGCTCGCGCGCGAATCTGACAAGCCTTGGAAGCCGCGGCAAGATTTCTGCCGCAGCGCAAGATGCGGGAGGGTTAAAGGACCGCTCGGCAGCGACGCTTGTCGGCGGAGTTACGCCTCGTCGCCGTTAGGCGACGTTTTTCCACGTGCCATCGGGGTTGCGGCAGGCGGTGCCGCGCATGGTGCGCGGGCGGCCGTCTATATAAACGGTGTGCTTGTAATCGCGGCAATCGATGTTGCTGCGCTTGTACGGCCGCCCAGGGACGACGTCGCCGTAGCGGCCGTTGTCGGGGTTGCGCCAGCGCCGCGGGCGATCGGATTCGCCCTCCTCGAGCGCGGCCAATTCCGCCTGTTCGGCAAGCCGCCGGTCCTGCTCGTCCATGGAGCGGCCGATCTCGCTGCCGACGATACCGCCTATCATGGCGCCGGCCACAGTCGCCAGCACGTTCCCCGTGCCCTTGCCGACCTGATTGCCGATGATGCCGCCGGCGACGCCGCCGACTATGAGGCCGGTGTCCTGGTTGGCGGTGTCACCGCTGCAGCCGGGCAGCAGCGCAATGAGTGCGATGGCCAGAATGCTTGCCTTGCGCATCACGATTGTCTCCCCGAAGACGGTCCGTCGTCATGGCGAAGCCATGCTCCGCATGGACACGAAGCCATGCTACGCATGGACGGCCGGTCCGCGCGCCCCCTTGTATTCGGACCACAGTGTAGCGGACTAGCCAACGAATGTGCACCGGCCGTGACCGAAACCCGGCTGCTTTGCGGCGAATCGCGCTGTCAGCAGTTTAGCCCGCCGGGAGGTCCAAATGCACCGCCAGGCCACCCTGTTGTGCACGCGCAAGTTCGCACGTGCCGCCGTAGGAGTGGGCAAGCTCCATGACGATCGACAAGCCCAGCCCCGATCCGGGCTTCGTCTCGTCTAGCCGCAACCCGCGCTTGCCGATGCGCGCACGTTGCTCGTCGTTGAGGCCGGGTCCGTCGTCGGCAACGGTGATGGCAAGGCGCCTACTGCGCGCGCGGCCTGTCGACGGCGGCACTTCGACGGACAGCGCCACGTCGTGGCGCGCCCACTTGCAGGCATTGTCGAGCAGGTTGCCGAGCATCTCCTCCAGATCGTGCCGCTCACCCTGGAAGCGTGCATCCGCCGGGCATTCGACGCTGATGGCGACGCCCTTTTCCTGGTGAATGCGCTGCAATGTGCGCATTAAGGGCTCGATGACCGGCGGCACCGGGGTCACGCGCCCGATCACCCCGACGCGTGCCGCCATACGCGCCCGGTCGAGATAGCGTGTCATCGACTGCTTCATGATCTCGGCCTGCTCGGCCACCTTGTCGCCGAGCCCGGTCTTGTCGCCACGCGCCTCGTTGGTGATGACGGCAAGCGGCGTCTTCAGAGCGTGCGCCAGATTGCCGACCTGCGTGCGGGCCCTATCGACGATCGCCTGGTTGGAGCGGATCAGGGCGTTGAGCTCCGACTGCAGCGGCTCGATCTCGGCGGGAAGATCACCCTCGAGGTTGCTCGACGTACCGGAGCGGATGCCGGCCAGGCCGCGCTCGATCTGGCGCAATGGCAGGAGGCCGAAGCGCACCTGGAACAGCGTCACGGCGACGAGGCCGAGGCCGGCCAAGGCCAGCGCCGTCGTCAGCCGATAGCGGAAGTTGGCGACGAGATGGTCGAGCCAATCCTGCGGACCGGCGACGACGATGGAATAGGTGGGTTTGCCCGCCTCATGCCCGAGCGTGTCGATCACCTCGACCATGCGCAGCGGCTCAGCCTTGGGGCCCTTGAAGTTGAGCCAGCGGGCGCCGCTCTCATCCGGCTTCACCGACTTGGCGGCAGGCGAGGGCAGCGAATAGGTGGCGAGCGAGGGCGAGACGAGCTTGCGCCCGCTGGCCGGCGACAGAGGCGTGATCTGCCAATACCAGCCCGAGTGCGTCACCTCGAACAGCGGCTCGTAGAGATTGCTCGGTGGCAGCGGCTGCGCGTCGCCGGACGAGCCCATGCTGTCGACGGTGATGGCATTGACGAGCTTCAACAGCTGCCCGTCAAAGCTCGCCTGCACGTCGTCGCGATAGAGTCGGTAAATGATGAAGCCGGCGATCGGCAGAACCAGCAGCGTCCAGGCTGCGGCGGTGGCAAACAAGCGAAAGGCGAGCGAATTGAACCGCATCTGTTAGGCCCGGCCAGGCGTTTCGCTCAAACGGTAGCCGAGTCCGCGCACGGTCTCGATGAGGTCGACGGGGATTTTCTTGCGCAGCCGGCCGATGAACACCTCGATGGTGTTCGAATCGCGGTCGAAGTCCTGCTCGTAGAGATGCTCGACGAGCTCGGTGCGCGACACCACGCGGCCGTTGTGGTGCATGAGGTAGGCGAGCAGGCGGTATTCGTGCGAGGTGAGCTTGATCTGCTGGCCGTTGCAGGTCACCCGCGCCGTCTTGGTGTCGAGCCGTAAGGGCCCGCACTCGATCTCGCTCTTGGCATGGCCGGAGGCGCGGCGCACCTGTGCGCGCACGCGGGCCAGCAGCTCCTCCATGTGGAACGGCTTGGCGAGATAGTCGTCGGCTCCGGCATCCATGCCGGCGACCTTGTCGCTCCAGCGGTCGCGAGCGGTAAGGATGATCACCGGCATCTTGCGGTCGGCGCGGCGCCACTGCTCGAGGATGGAGATGCCGTCCATCTTCGGAAGGCCGATGTCGAGGATGACGATGTCGTACGGCTCCGTCTCGCCAAGGAAAAAGCCTTCCTCGCCGTCCATGGCGGTATCGACCGCGTAGCCCGCATCGCCCAGCGCCGAGACGAGCTGCCGGTTCAGATCTTTGTCATCCTCAACGACCAGGACGCGCACCTTGCCCCTCGCTGCTGTCTCCAAGACTTCGCGCGGGACTATAACGAGCCGGCCGGCCCGATCCTAGCGCTCCGATCAGGCGCTTAGTTCGACCAGCGTCTCGAAGCCGCCATAGATCATGCGCTTGCCGTCGAAGGGCATGTCCTTACCCTCCATCATCCCCTTCAGGCGCGGGTCCTCCATGACCTTTTTGTTGACCTTGTCGCGCGCGGCGCGGTTCTTGTAGACGATATAGGAGAAGAAGACGACCTCTCCCGGTTTCAGCTTCACCGCCTGGGGAAACGAGGTCAGCTTGCCGACCTTCACGTCGTTGGCGACGCACTCCTTAAACTCCAGCGCGCCGTGCTCCATCCAGACTTTGCCGGCCTGCAGGGCCATCTTCTTGTAGGCGGCGAGGTTCTTCTTCGGCACCGCGACCACGAATCCGTCGACATATGGCATGGGGACCTCCTTTTGCTTGCGTCCTTGAGATGGGCCTTGACCCAAATGTAGGACAGGAAGAGGAACTTGCGAACCCGAGCGGCAAAGATTGTCAGCGGGCGAACGGAGCGCGCGCGTCGACAGTGCGGCCGGTCAGCTTTCCGTGCGCATCGCGCACGAGAATGCGATAGACAAACACGCCGTTCTCTTCGCACAGCGTCGTCTTCACGATATTGCCGGGCATTTCCGCTGCGGCGATGCGCGACAGGGTTTCGACCGTCGTCAATCCTTCCTTGTACACGATAGGCGCAGCGATCGACCAATCGGCGGTGCAGTCCGCCGACGCGCCGACGGGATTGAGCGCAGCGGCGGCGAGCAGCAGGAGAGAAACGATTCGGCGCGTCGAGGGGAGAACGAGTGGCATCGCACCTCTCTTAGGTCGCGCCGCCTGAACTCGTCATGAATGCGCGCGTCACAGCTTCAACTGCATGTTGCGCTGCTCGAGTGGCTTTGATGCACGCGCGCGTCCGTAGATTGTCATGATGGTTCCGACGAGACCAAGCCACGGCCGCTTGTGATCCAGAGCTGACTTCGCCCGATCGGGTGTCCACAACGGACATCAGGCGACGCGGCCCTAGGACAAGTCTCACCCGAATTGGGGATAGCCCCGCGCTTTGGACAGCTCACAAGAGGCCGGATATGAAGCAGCTCAAGTGGATCGTCGAGGATACGATCATCTTCGCGAATTTCCTTCTCATAGCTGCCGTTTGCTTATGGGCCGGGTCCATACTGTTGTTTGTAGGTCTCGCCACCTACGCGGCCGTCTTCTACGTCTATGCTGCTATCCCGAACATCTCAGACGCAAATGACCCGCGCGGCCAGTGCAGATCAGCTGATTTGACAGCGGCGAAGCCCGTTTTCACGGCCCGGGCGCCGGTCAAGCATGTTCATAAATGCGCAGCCGGCGCCTTAACATCTCCATGCCGGCACAGGTATAAGGGGCAAGCGTTTGGGATTTCTCTTGGTCCCACCGCTCGCCCCGCCCCGCGGAGCGCCAGCAAACGCGGATGACGCCGGGAACATAAACGACGTGCAGGACTGGCTTTTCAAGAGCGGGCGCCGCGAGCGGGTCGTCAATTGGCTCGGTCTCGACTCGAAGATCGATTCAACCCTCGCCGAGACATGGGCGTGGTTTCGCGATGTCTGGAATGCCGGCACGAGCTTTTTCGCCCGCTTCAAGCTCACCGGTTGGAAGCGCCTGCTCAACGAGGCGGCCTCGGAAGGGCTGACGCTCGGCGCCGGCGGCTTCATAGTCATGTTCGCGCTCGCCATTCCGGCCTTCCACGAGTTCAACGAGGGCAAGTTCCTCACCGGGCAGTTCGCCGTCAAATTCCTCGACCAAAACGGCAACGAGATCGGCAAGCGCGGCATCCTGCACAACGACGCTGTGCCGCTCGACGAAATTCCCGACCAGATGGTCAAGGCGGCGCTCGCCACCGAGGACCGGCGCTTCTTCGAGCACTGGGGAATCGACGTCTACGGCACGTTCCGCGCGCTCGCCACAAACTTGCAGGCAAACGAGGTGGTGCAGGGCGGCTCGTCGATCACGCAGCAGGTGGCCAAGAACCTCTTCCTGTCGTCCGAGCGTTCCGTCCAGCGCAAGATCAAGGAGGCGTTTCTGGCGCTGCTGCTCGAGAGCCGCTTCTCTAAGCGCGACATTCTCAAGCTGTATTTCGATCGTGCCTACATGGGCGGCGGCGCTTTCGGGGTCGAGGCGGCATCGCAGTACTACTTCGGCAAGTCGGTGCGGCAAGTAAATCTCGCCGAGGCGGCGCTGCTCGCCGGCCTGTTCAAGGCGCCGACGAAGTATGCCCCGCACGTCAACCTGCCGGCTTCGCGCGCCCGCACCAACGAGGTGCTGAACAACCTCGTAGAAGCCGGCTTCTATACCGCCGGACAAGTGCACTGGGCGCGCGTACATCCCGCCAAGACCATCGAGAACCGCAATCCCAACAGCCCCGACTGGTTCCTCGACTGGGCCTTCGAGGAGGTGCAGCGCATCGCCGCCGGCCGCGGCTCGTATGTGCTGACCGCACGCACCACCGTCGACCTCAACATGCAGAAGACGACGGACGAGGCGCTGACGTCGGCCCTGCGTCAGTATCGCGGCAACCGCATCACCAGCGGCGCCATCGTGCTGATGGAAACGGACGGCGCCGTGCGCGCGTTGACAGGCGGCCCGGATTACGGCGAAAGCCAGTTCAATCGCGCCTCGCACGCGAGGCGCCAGCCCGGCTCTTCGTTCAAGGTCTACGTCTATGCCGCCGCGCTCGAGAACGGCTACACGCCGACCACGTCGGTGCGCGATGCCTCGCGCAGTTGCGGCCGCTGGCATCCGCAGAATTACGGCGGCAGTCACGGCGGCGGCGGCCGCATGCCACTGTGGATGGCGCTCGCCAAGTCGCTGAACACGGTGGCCGCCGAGCTTTCCTTTGCCGTCGGCCGCGACAAGGTCATCGAGATGACGCGCCGCGTCGGCGTCAGCGGCATCCGCAAGACCTGCTCGATGGCGCTCGGCGATTACGGGATCAGCCCGCTCGAGCATGCCGGCGGCATTGCCACCTTCGCCAATGGTGGCAAGCTCGCCAAGCCCTACGCCATTCTCGATCTCGTCAGCTCCAAGGGCGATCTCATCTACAGCCGTGACCGCGACGAGCCCGAGGCCCCGCAGGTCGTCGAGCGCAAGGTCGCCGAGGGGCTTAACTGGATGATGAACAAGGTCATCACCGACGGCACGGGACAACGGGCGCAACTCGACTTTACCAACGTTTCCGGCAAGACCGGCACCAGCACCGGTCCCAAGGACGTGTGGTTCGTCGGCTTCACCGGCAAATACGTAGGCGCGGTTTGGCTCGGTAACGACGACAATCGTCCCATGTCGGGCGGTACGACGGGCGGTGTCTTCGCTTCACCGGTCTGGCACTCGTTCATGTCCGTGGTGCATACCGACATGAACATCCCCACCATCCCCGGTTTGCAGCCGCACCCGGTACAGGTCGCCGAGCAGCAGCGTATCGCCGCGATTCACCCCGAGGGTGCAGCATCGGCGCCGGAGGCCCAACGCACGACATCCAGCCTGATGTCCGAACAGGCCCGCGAGGCGCTGCGCAAAGTCGCGCAAGCGTTGCGCAAAGCCGGCGGCATCGCCGAGCCGCCGCCGACCACATCGCCGACCAACACAGGGACCAACCCACCGAAGCCATCGCCGGCTTTACCGCCGAACAAGCGCGCCGACGGAACAACACCTAGCATGACTGATCCGCGCCGCACGACGCTCGGCGTCGCGCCGCTGCCGCAAGATGGAACGCCGCCACGTGCAGTCCCTTAGCGCCCTCACCCCCGTCCATGTCGGTCTGCACCGGTTGCGCAAACGCGTCGCGATCCTCATTGGGATTCTGGGCGACTGGGCGGCCTTCATTGGCGCCGTGCTGATCCTCGGGCTTGGCACCAGCTGGTACATGATCGATGTGGGCACACGGCTGACGACGGAACAGCACGGCCCGTGGGTCGGCTGGACATCGGCGGGCCGCGCCGACGCCGATCCCTACACGCGCGCGCACTTTGGACGGCTCGGCACGTTGCAGCTGACGACCGAGATCGCCCTCACCTACCTCGCCTACACCGACAGTGACGGCAATCGCCTTCACTCATCGTGCGATTACCTCGTCGAGGGTCGCGAGCCGGGCAACCATTGGTGGAGCCTCACCGTGTTCAACGACCGCGGCGACCTGATCGCCAACGCCGCGCAGCGTCATGCCTACACCAGCGAGTTCGATCGCCTTGCGCCCGGATGGCACCTTCGCCGTTGCCCTGGCGCGCGAAGCAAGCCCCGGCAACTGGCTGCCGACCGGCGGCGCCGGCCGGCTCGCCCTCATGTTCACGACCTTCGATTCCTCAACGATGCTCGGCAAAACGGAGGCGGAGCCCAAACAGCTGCCTGTGATCCGCCGGGTGCAATGCCGATGAACATCGCCGACACGCT
Source organism: uncultured Alphaproteobacteria bacterium (assembly GCA_963724595.1). Taxonomy (GTDB): domain Bacteria; phylum Pseudomonadota; class Alphaproteobacteria; order Rhizobiales; family Hyphomicrobiaceae; genus Hyphomicrobium_A. The sequence goes on from CAVRVR010000003.1 coordinate 48,654, forward strand.
GAGGCACGCCAATTGGCAGCTCATTCTCGCCGCTCCCGTCGCTGCCGGCATCCTGCACATCTGCGCCACGCTCGCCGCTCCTTATCTCACCGCTGCGTCAGCCTACAGCCGTCTCGCACCCGGACTGCCCATCAACCGAATGCAGCTTTTGATCGCGTCGGCCCCTGGGGCCGAGCCGCTGCCCTTCATGTCGCCGGATGCGCGCTATGCCATGTGCCGCTTCGACACCTCGGGCGGGCCAGTCACCGTATCATCGACGCTTCCACCAGATCTCGGATGGTCGCTCACGGTCGTCACGCCGCAAGGCGACAACATCTACGCCACCGCTTCGGTGCCATCGCGGCCGACCCCGGTGTCGATCGTGCTCGTGCCTTCGGAGGAAGCCTTCCTCGGCATTACGCCGGAGGCGCGCGGTATTGCGCGTGACGTGCAACCGCCGACGCCTGTCTCTGCCACGCGCGGCATTGTCGTCGTGCGCGGCCCCGACAAGGGCTTCTCATATCAGCGCCACGTCGAAGCCGTGCTCAAGGATGCGCACTGCACCGCGCGCTCCTTCTGATGCAATCCGATACGCAGTAACTACTCTGCCAGCTCGAGCACGTCGCGGTTGGTGAAGCGCTGCTCGCTCGCTGCGGGCGTCGCGGCGTGCGCCTCTTCCCAACGCTCGTAGCGCACGCCCGGGAACAGGATGACTTCGGCGGAAACTCCGGCGCGACGGCCATTGCCCTCGCTCGATCGGAACTCTGGGGTACGAAAGCTGAGTATCTGTGCCATGCGCTCCCCCCGTGACATGGCGGCCCTCGATTCGCCCGTGCCGTCAAGCGTTGTCGGCACGAACAGTGAGAATCACAGTGTACAAGTTGGAACCGCCAGGCGTTACCGAAGCCTTAAGCGCGCGCTGCGGTTAGTTGGACCCTGTGACAATACTGTCGTCGAGGAAGTGGCGTCCCTTCCGGTCCTCCACCTCGATCAGCCAGAGATCGGCATCGAAGCTAGCTTCACGCGACAGAAATGCATCGGCCTTGGCGATCTCGTTGTTCTCTGGGGAGAGGTGGGCAATCCAGCGCCGGTCGCTCTCGGCGCCGTCTAGGCCTGCCGGCGCCGGGCCGAACACGAGGCAGGTTCCGTCGAGGCGGTCGACCTTGATGAAAATGGCGCCGGCATCGTCGTCGCCATGACGCACCACAACCGCCGATGCGCCCTCGACGGCACACCGGCGGATGTAGCCCTTCACCCAGAATTCCGCGCGCAGCCGCATGGCCCGCACTCTAGTAGCGGAAAACGCGCTGGCAAGCGCGCCGACCGTCTCACGGCGCCGCAGCTTCCCTGTCGTCACTGGTAAGGCGGGCGAGCCGCGAGATCAGCGGTCCCGACACGCGGCCGGTCTCATACAGCGCCTGATCGCCCTCGAAAGCGCGGATGGCGCGCGCGGTGTCCGGCGTCAGCCTGCCGTTAGCGGCGTCAACCTTGTAGCCGAGTTTGGCCAGCGAGCGCTGCACGGAGCGGATCACGTCCTGCGCTTCGGCCGTCTCGACCTTCGTGCCCTTCTTAGCGCCGAGCTTGCCACCCTCGCCGAGGATGATGGCCTTGAGCAGCTCCTCACTCGGACGCGCAGTGAGCGGGAGGCCATGGTCGTGTTCGTAGGCAAGTATGGCGCCACGGGTCATCACGCCGGCAACGCCGTCGCGCGCGCCTGTCTCATAGCCGCGGATCTGCAGCTCGCGCTGCACCGCCCGCGTCACCTCGGTTTGGCTGGTGGACTTCGCCGGCGCGCTCGGTGCACCGAGGGCCGAGAGGTTGAGACCGTCGCTTTCTTTCTTGGCTTCGCCTGTCGCACGGCCGATGGAGCCCGTATCGCCGAACTCCGCGGCCTCGATGGCGGCGATGTTCCAGGCGTCGCGCACACTCACCTGAGCGCTCATCGCGCCGCGCCCGCTCGACTGCATGAAGAAGACATTCGCAGCAACGCCCCCGGTCAACATCAGGAAGGCCAGGAGTTGTAACGTCGCCCGGTTCGGCAGCATGACCACACCCCTACGCGCCGCTTACTATGTCCGCGCAGTATGCGGGTGAGGACGTAAACGATCGCTTAACACTCATTGACGGAACGTTGCGGCAGCACGGATCTGCGTGCCGCGCCCGCGCCCCAAAATCTGTAAAAATTGCCTCCAATTGATCGCAATTTTTCCGATTGCATGAGGTAGTTTGTTGATACCGGTCTGCTATTCAAGAGGCTGGGAATGGGGACCAGGTTGGAGAGACCAACATGTCCATTTTGAAGATTGGCATCCTTGTCGCTGTCGTCGTCGCCGTGCTGCCGGCTGATCGCGAGCAGCAGGCCGCGCTGTATGACCGGGCGGCTTCGGCCGTGCATTGGTCGGCGACCTTCTGCGATCGCAACGGCCCCACTTGCGAGCAGGCCGGTGTCCTGTGGTCCGGCTTCGTCAAGAAGGCGCAGTTTGGCGCCGCCATGGCTTACGAACTCGTGATGAAGCAGACCGGCAAGGATCAGAGCCGGAGCTTGATCGAGCCGACGGTCGACATGACGCCACGCGGCACGCTGCGGGCCGAAGATCTGGAGCCCGTTTGGCGCGGCACTTCGCGCGGCGGCATCTGAGCTGACATCTTTCACCACCGTACTACGCGGGCCGGCGCCCCAAACGCCGGCCCTTGCGCATTTGCCTTTCGACAACCTATGTGAATGTCAGTACTGCCTAGCCAAGAAAGTCGAACCGGCTTGCCGACACTATCTGAAATCAGCGCCGATTTCGCCCTCCTCGATGATTGGGAGGATCGCTACCGCTATCTGATCGAGCTCGGCCGCACGCTGCCGCCGCTGCCCGACGCGCTGCGGACTGAACAGAACAAGGTTCGCGGTTGCGCCAGCCAGGTGTGGCTGGCGGCGAGCATCGGGCGCAGCCACGGCTCTCCTGAATACACATTCCTCGCCGACAGCGACGCCCACATCGTGCGCGGTCTCATCGCGATCCTCTTCGCCATGTACAACGGCCGTAAGATTGATGAAGTGCTGGAGATCGATGCCGATCCCATCTTTACAGGGCTGGGATTGAAGGAGCACTTGACCGCGCAGCGGTCCAACGGCCTCGCTTCGATGGTGGCCCGCATCCGCTCCGACGCCACAGCAGCAAGCGCGCAAGGCGCTGTCGCCCGCTAGACCGTCTCCCCCCGGCACCTCGAACGCGGGGCGAGAATCCTCGCTTCCCCAGTGACGCAAGAAGGAGGCCTTGCCGTCCGCGGGCGCCGCGGGCTCGATGCCGTAGTGGCGGGCAAGGCTCGTCAGCGCGAGCTGCAGCACGATCTTGGCCGAGCGCTGCGGCCAGCCGGCCAGGCGCTCCGCCTCTTCAAGACCCTTCAAGTGGCAGCAAACGTCGATCAGCACCCCGCATAGCTCGGGTTCGACCGCCGCCAGAGCGCGGCGCACGCCGCTCGGCAGCGGCTGCCGCGTTGTCCAGCATGTCGGCCCCCGAAGCGCGAGCCGCGCCGTGGCGGCGCCCGCGTTGCATGGGCGACAAGGAAGACCAGTTGATGGTGGTGCGCGGCGTCTGCGCAAACCAAAAATCGGCGCGCAGCCGTTCGCCCGCATCGAATTGCGACTGCGAGATCATCGCCTCGCCGCTGCGGTTTTTGCGCCGGCGCAGCCACGGCGATCGGGCTTTCGTCGGCGTTAAGCTGATATTGGCGCACGGCCTCACGCCCCGCGGCTTTGTTCCTGCGGGCATGCTGCCTCGACTGGCTGGATGGAGCGGCGGGAAGGGGCGGGTCGTGAGCGCTGGCACGGCCCACTCGAGGAGATCGGGGGCGCGATCGAAAATGGGATCATCACAGCGGCCCTCGATGACGCCGCAGGCATGCGCGACCGTCGTGCGATCGCGCTCGAAGAGCCATCCCGTCTCGGTGAGCGACAATCCGCAGCCGACGCGCAAGGCACATGGCGACCTGGCACGCCAGTGCCACCTTTGCCCTTCCGCGTGAAGTCCGCCGCAGATCCCGGTAGGCGATGCCGAACACCTGAATGACTGCTTGCGATGGCCTCACGCGGGACAATCGGCGGTGCCAGCGATCGATGCGTGAGGCCGCGGTGCGAACGTGGGACTGCGTAGGCTGGCGTAGGGGCGGCTGCAACATCTGCCTCACTCTCATGCCGGTTCGTCGTGCGGTGGATGATACGTGCGAAGCGCTACTCCCGTGTGTGCAAACTATCCGGCGGGTGAACGGAGAGGATAAGTCGCGCGTCCGCGAAGAAATCCTCGCGCGCAACGGCGGTGCGAAAGTTGCGGCTTCCTTTCGGAGCCCAACACGCTTGTCCATCCACACCGCGACTGCACTACTCAGTGCCGCCCCGCCGGACGCGTATCAACGCGCCCGCGACTTGGCCAAGCTGCCGCTTTGGCCGCACGAGATCCAAGTATTGAATGCGGGCGAGCACGCGCGGCTGCTCGCCCGCATGCGCCGAGCGTTGCGCCTCGAGCGCCAGCGTGGCATCGCCGGACATTGGGCGTATGACCTCGCGCGGCACGCCCAGTTGCTGCGTGCCTATCGGGCCGAGACAGCCGACTACCTGCAAAGGATCGGAGAGCGGCGAACCCGCTGGATGCCAAAAGATTGACGAGTTACTTCCCGTCGCGGCGCGTGCCGAGGCCCATCTTCTTGGCGAGATCGGAGCGCGCCCGCGCGTAGTTCGGCGCCACCATCGGGTAGTCGTGCGGCAGGCCCCACTTCTCCCGGTACTCTTCCGGTGACAAGTTGTAGTGGGTACGCAGGTGCCGCTTCAGCGACTTGAACTTCTTCCCGTCCTCCAGGCAGATAAGATAGTCGGGCATCACCGACTTCTTAACCGGCACCTTGGGCTTCTGCTCCTCGCGCTCCACGGCGATGACGCCGCCGCTCGCGCGGCTGAGCGCGGCGTGCGTTTCACTGATCAGGTGCGGTAGGTCGCTGGCGACAACGGAGTTGTTGCTGACATAGGCCGAAACAATCTTGGCCGTCAGCTCGACGAGTTCCGGTTGAGTTGCGTCTTCCAAGCCGACCTCCAGCCGTCACGGGTAAATTTCAACTCGGCAATGCAATGGGGCACCCAATCGAGCAAATACCTCAGCCAACTAGACCTTAGTGCGATTGAACTTGCCCAACTCTATAACAGCCTACTGCTTATCCCACCTATAGGCTTGGTTTCGCATCGGACGGAAGTAAAGTCAACTACAGCCCACGGACATACACTTGATATGCCTAATCTTAAGACATGTCCGAGGAGCTCGAGCGTTTTTTAACGGTGTTCGGTCACGCCATTTCACGTATGCGCTTACTATGTTCTGCCAATCCAAAGTGTTGAGTCGTCATCACGACAAGTAATTCCCCGTCGTTTGCAGGCCGCGTCGCACCCGTTGGTAAGTTTCGCTTTGGGTGATGATCAGGGTTCCTTATAAGCGCGGACTGTCTACTTCAATAAACTTTCCTTCGCGGAAAGGTTGTAGCCCTGCCCTCTCCCGAAAGTTGACAACGCTGCTTGCTATCCGTCTGATCGTTGGCCGCTCCCAGGACGAACATATTTCGCACGGGTGAGGTCCCCTCGAGACAGCCGGCGCTCTGCGCCCCAGGTCCCCTATTGCTCGCAGTTCCCGTGGAGAAATCGATGCACGGCCCCGCCCATCGTCACGCCTTCGTCAAGCCGCCGCGCGCCGCGCGCCGCCCCAACCTCGCCACCTGGCACGGCGTGGAGCTCGTCGATGACTATGCCTGGCTGAAGGCCGACAACTGGCAAGAAGTGATGCGGGAACCCACCGTCCTCGACCCGGAGATCCGCGCCTATCTCGATGCCGAGAATGCCTACTGCGAGGCGCAGCTCTCCGAGACGCGCCCCCTGCAGGAGGAGCTGTTCCGCGAGATGCGCGGCCGCCTCAAGGAGGACGACAGCTCGGTGCCGGCGCCTGACGGACCGTTCGCCTACTACACCAGCTTTGTCGCCGGGGGTCAGTACCCGCTCGTCTGCCGCCAGTCGCGTTCCGGCGAGGGCGAGGCGATCCTGCTCGACGGTAACGTCGAGGCCGAGGGCAAGCCCTATTGGGACCTGGGCGGCTTCCAGCACAGCCCCGATCACCGCCTCCTCGCCTACGCCAGCGACGACAAGGGCTCAGAACTCTACACCATACGCGTGCGCGACGTGACGACGGGGCTCGATCTGCCCGACAGCATCCCCGACACGCGCGGCGGTGTCGTTTGGGCCAACGACAGCAAGACCCTCTTCTATGTGCGGCTCGACGAAAACCACCGCCCACTACTGGTCTATCGCCATGTCGTCGGCACCCCGGTTGAGGACGACGTGCTCGTCTACGCCGAAAGTGATACCGGCTTTTACGTCGCCATCTCCGCGACGCAGTCGGCCAAGTTCGTGCTCATCGACGCCCATGACCATCAGACGAGCGAAGCGCACCTGATCGACGCCGACGCGCCACTCAGCCTACCGCGCGTCGTCGAGCCGCGCGCCATCGCCCACGAGTATTCTGTCGAGCATCATGCCGATAGGCTGATCATCACCACCAACTCCGCCGGTGCCGAGGACTTCCGCATCGTCGAAGCGCCGGTGTCTGCGCCGGGCATGGGCAACTGGCGCGAGATCATTGGCCACCGACCGGGCTGCCTCATCCTCGATACCATCCTCTACCGCGACCACATGGTCCGCCTCGAGCGCGAGAACGGATTGCCGCGCATCGTCGTGCGCCAACTCGCCGATGGCGCCGAGCACATCATCGCCTTCCCGGAAGAGGCCTACGCGCTCGGCGTCTCGGCCGGCCATGAGTTCGACACCACGACGACGCGCTTTATCTACTCGTCGATGACGACCCCGGCGGAGACCTACGACTACGATATGGCAACGCGCGCCCGCACGCTGCGCAAGCGCCAGCAGGTGCCGAGCGGGCACAACGCGTCCGACTACGTCACGCGCCGCCTATACGCGCCAGCACCCGACGGCGAGACGGTGCCGGTGTCGCTTCTCTATCGCAAGGACACCCCGCTCGACGGCTCGGCACCCGCATTGCTCTACGGCTACGGCGCCTACGGCATATCGATCCCTGCATCGTTCTCGACGACGCGGCTGTCGCTCGTCGACCGCGGCTTCATCTACGCCATCGCGCACATCCGCGGCGGCAAGGACAAGGGGTACCACTGGTACACGGACGGCAAGCTCGCCCATAAGGTCAACACGTTCACCGACTTTATCGCCGCCGGTGACTATCTCGTCGCGCAGGGCCTGACGCAGCGCGGACGAATTGTTGCCAACGGCGGATCGGCGGGCGGCATGCTGATGGGCGTCGTCGCCAACATGGCCCCCGAACTGTTCCTCGGCATCATTGCCGATGTTCCGTTTGTCGACGTGCTCAATACCATGCTCGACAAGGACCTGCCGCTGACGCCGCCCGAGTGGCCGGAGTGGGGCAACCCCATCACCAACCGGTCCGAATTCGAGAACATCCACTCCTACAGCCCCTATGAGAACGTCGAGGCCAAGGCCTATCCGCACATCTTCGCCTATGGCGGGCTCACCGATCCGCGCGTCACCTACTGGGAGCCGGCAAAGTGGGTCGCCCGCCTGCGTGAGCGGAACACCTCGGACAACCTGATCCTCATGAAGATCAACATGGAGGCCGGCCACGGCGGCGCCTCGGGGCGCTATGAGCAGCTGCGCGAGATGGCGGCCGACTATGCCTTCGCGCTGAAGATCGCCGGCCAGGCAGCGCCGGCCGGACAAAAAGAAAGGGCGGCCTGAGCCGCCCTCGTTCGATGATCGGATGCTGAAAAAGAGAAAGGCCGCTTACGCGGCCTTTCGGTAGAAGCCTATCTCTAGGCGGCCTTCTCTCCGAAGACCGGCGGCTTCTTATCCTCCTCGAGCTCGCCGGCGGACTTCAGCGCAATGCCGATGTACCGCACTCTGCCTGCTATCCTTGCTTTCTGGACTCCGAGCTCACCGAACTCCCGACCGAATGTCGGCAGCGCGAGCGGCTCTTTCTGCTGTTCTTCACACCAAGCACAGTAGTCCTCGTATAGCGAAGTTGCAGTCAAGCTCGATCCGTCTTGTGTTTCGATTCTCTCCTTATAGAAGCGCTCCACGTCGTTTTCGGGAGCAATCAGTCTTTGGGCCGGCGCCGACTTGTTGTCGTTTGCGCCGGAACGCGGCTTTGCTATCGCAACGGCCGTGGGGGCCGCCACCGCTGCCGCAGCGGTGCTAACCCGAACCATACGAGGTGCGGTCGGCGTGTGGCGATCATAGAGGCGCCACTGGCTAAACGCGATGTACATACCAAAGCCCGATCCAACTTCGAGCAGAAGCGCGATGAAGACCGTGAGAGCGGTCTGCACGTCCTCGACTTTGATGGACGGGGAGATGATCGCGGCGAGCTTGGCCAGAACCGCAGCTTGCGGGTCGGCTTCGGTCATCACCGCGGCACCGGTAACATTGGTCATCTTGCCTTGAATGTCAGCGATGCGCGCTTCGAGCGCGATAGACTGTTGTGCTGAAGCGAGTTCAGCCGACAGGGCGTGATACTTCTGACAGAAGGTTCGCCCCTTGTTGCCGCTGACCTTGCCGCAACTCTCGGTGTAGGCCCACGCGCGATCGTCCTTCAAGGCATCGATATCGGCCTGAACCGCCTGAGCAGGACGGTGCTGCGGGATCCAGGACAATTGCTCCTGGGCCCGGGACAGGTCGGCGCGATGATCCTTGTAGTTATCGGCAGAGGCGGTGCGCTGGCCGGCGGTATCGAGCCGGTTGAGCGCCGCATGGCCGAGCGCCGAGGTCAACGAGTAGGACGTGACCACGACCCAGACGATGGCGGAGGCGAGTGCCTGCGACCACATTCTGTTGCGTAAGGCGGCGAAGAAGAAGAAAGGCACGAGTGCCTTCATGCAGTCAGCGGCCGCGCTGGCCGCGCCGTAGATCTGGCCGTCGAACTCGGTCCGTCCGAGACTGAAGCCAAATCGCCAGTTCATCGCGCACGATACAGCGAGCAAGACGCCGGCTGCGAGAACCCCCAACACGCCTAGAGCATGTCTCATGTTTGCCCTCATGGATTATGTCCGCCGGCTGTCGACGCTGCACTTTGCGCCGGCGCTTGGCTTGTCTCTGTCCAGAGGGCAACGGGACAGAACTTCTCCATCTCCAACGAGAGACAGGGCACTTCGCTCTGCGGTGGTCGCTCTACCGGCCCGTTGAGCTCCGGCGCCATCCCCAATGGCATCCGGCAAACCGGTGACCTCGCACCCAGACGATGTACCGAGAGCTGGAGCCTCAACTCCTGGGGCGGTCGGGCACAAGCGGAAATCGCCGCTCAACTCCCCTGTGCGCAACTATCCCCACGAGCCAAGGCGACAAGTTTACACACGCGGAACTGCCCCCTCAGTTGCCTTTGCTACGCGATTCGAAATCTTTTGTTAAGAGAATCAGCCGTGTAGCTCGGGAGCCCAAAATCCTGCCTCAATTCCGCCGGCTAAGGGCCACGTCGGCTGTCCACAGGGCGCCAACGAGTTGAACGTGGCTTACCCCCAGCCGGCACCGGATTTGCACAGGGGTGGGGTCGCACGTCGGCGCCTCGTCCTCGACCCCGTGCTGCACAGATAAAGTTAGCGCACCCCGTTGCATAACCCCCAGCCCGGCTCTATTTTATTTAAGATGTATAAGACCTTTAAGAACCGGAACTTTTTGGCACTGCGTCTTAAGCTCATTGTCATCGCTTCTTCATAGGGTGTTGCGACAGAACCGATTAAGGCTGTCGCACGTTCTGGATCCGGCACCGACGTTGGCCCGGGAAGCGCAGGGAGTTGACCGATATGCGTGGCCTTGGCGGCTTCGTGTTGTTAGCGGGCATAGGCGTTGGCCTTTTCGTCTATTTCCCGGCTCCGGTCGATCGCGACACCTCGCTCGAGCAGGCGCAACGCGTGATGGCGACCCGCGTCGCTTCCAGCACAACAGTCGCTCCCAGCACGACCCAAGTCGCACCGACGACCAAGAGCACTCCATCACGCGTGGCCAGCTTCGCTCCGACGAGGCCACTCCCCGCCCCGCAACGCAAATCACGTGTGGCCGCCACGCCGGCAGTCCCCGCCGCACCCGTGATCGCCGCTGCCGTTCCCGTCGAGACGATCCCGGCATGGACGACGAACGTGTCGCCGGCCGCTACAGTTGGTGGGCCGCAGGGCTCGCTCGATCCGACCGATCCGGAGAGCCGCTACAAGCTCGTCGTCGACATTCAGCAGCAGTTGAAGCGCGTCGGCTGCTATTGGGGCCGCGTCAACGGCTCTTGGAACAACAACACGCGTGAGGCGATGCGCTCGTTCACGATGCACACCAACGCCGCCCTGCCGGTTGAGAAGCCGGACTACCTGCTACTGTCGCTGCTGCAGTCGCACGGTGGCCGCTCATGCGGCGCGCCGGAGACGACCGTTGTTGCACAGCCGCGTGGCAAGAAGGAGCAGGTCGCCGCCACGGCGCCAGCGCCGGAAGTGCTGCCGTGGAAGGCCGGCAGCGCCGCGCAGCCGGCAACGCGCCTCTATACGCCGCTGCCGAACAGCGTCGTCTCGACTGAGCCGCTGCCGGGCCGCATGGCCATCGGCGGCCCGCGGGACTTGCCGCCGGCCGTGCAGGCGCCACTCATTCCTGGCACCCCGCCAGGGACCGCCCCAGGACAGCCGGGTGTCGCCACCGCGGCCCTCGACCCGGGCGGCGCTCCACCGGCTTCCGTTTCCACGCCGTCCGCTGGGCCGAAGCCGCGTCAAGCCAAGAAGTCTGAGTCATGGCGACGTCCCGGGCCGGGAACGCCACGCTATAATCTGATGCTCAGTCTCGGTGGCGTTTACTGAGCACCATTGTCTCGCGGCGTCAGTCTTTGTCCGGTTCACCCGTCTCCTCGCCGAGCCAGCGTAGGTAGTCGGCCGACCCATCAAGGATAGGCAGCACGATCAGCGCCGGGTTCGTGTAGGTATGGCGTGACTTGACTGCCTCGATCACAGTCCCCGCCAAGGTTTCGCGCGTCTTGATGATCATCACTACCTCGCTGTCGAGCGCTATGGCCCCTTCCCAACGATAAATTGACGTCATGCCGGGCAGGATATTGACGCAGGCGGCCAGCCGCCCCTCGACCAGCTCGCGCCCTACCGCCTCGGCCGCCGCAGGCGAGGGGAAGGTCGTGTAGATCAGAACGGGCTTGTCGTTTCCCTGCACTTGAGAGAGCCTCCCACGCCTTGCGCCGTCCGCTCATTACAACCATGCCAAAGCCAAAAACGAAATTCGACAAGATTGCCTTCGTGGCCAGCGAGATGCCGGAGGCGCTAGCTGCCCGTGGCCGCCTTGCGGATCGCTACGGCGACTGCGACGCTGCCGAGGCCGACGCCATCGTGGCGCTCGGTGGCGACGGCCACATGCTGCAGACACTGCACCGCTTCATGAACGACGGTGTACCGATCTATGGCATGAACCGAGGCTCGGTCGGCTTCCTCATGAACGACTACAGCGAGGAAGACTTGCACCAGCGCCTCGCCGCCGCCGACGTCAGCCGCATCCACCCCTTGTCGATGATTGCCTACGACAAGGCGGGGAAGGCGCACAAGGCGCTCGCCGTCAACGAAGTCTCGCTGTTCCGCGAACGTCACCAGGCGGCCAAGCTGCGCATCCTTGTCGACGACACGGTGCGCATGGAGGAGCTCGTCTGCGACGGCGTGCTCGTCTCAACGCCCGCCGGCTCGACCGCCTATAACCTTTCGGCGCACGGGCCGATCCTGCCTATCAACGCCCCGTTGCTGGCGCTGACGCCGATCAGCCCCTTCCGCCCACGCCGCTGGCGCGGCGCGCTGCTCCCCAACAAGGTGCACATCTCCATCGAGGTCCTGGAATTGGAGAAGCGCCCGGTGAGCGCGGTTGCCGACCACTACGAGACCCGCGGCGTCAACCGTGTGGAGGTCGAAAAGGCCCGCAACATCGAGCTATTCATGATGTTCGATCCCGACCACAGCCTCGATGAGCGCGTGCTGGCCGAGCAGTTCCGTTACTGAGCGCGGCGCCCCGCCTTGGCGACGCTGACTTCCGCCTGCCAGGCAACGGTTTTTGCACCGTCGTCCGGCGCGGCGGCAAGATCTCCGCGTGGGGCGTCGGCAACTGTCGGCCGCAGGCCGAGGGCAACGAGACGCGGCGGCTCATGCAGCGCGCCGGAGAGACGGCGGTAGAACTGTCCCACCGTGACCGGCGCTTTGTTGCTTTCGGCGACCTCAGCGGCGCTGCCGACCAGCTCGGGAAAGTTCTTCGCCAGCGGCGCATCCGGCGTCTCGACTGCTGCCTTGAGAAGGCTGATCGCCGCCGCCGCTCCGAACACGTGGGCGATGTATAGATCGCCAGCCGTCGGCGATCGATGCAGCGCTGCGCGCATCCGGGCGGCATTGCGCTCGGCGCCGGCGCGGGCGATGCGCGCGGCAAACTCGTTGTCGTTGCGCGCCGCCAGGATGCGGCCGCGGTCGTTCGGTGAGGGCATGTAGTAGCGCCCGCCGCTGGTCACGAAAACGCGGGCGCCGATCGTCTCGGCTTCCTTGACGTTCTCGTGCAGCGCGCGCATCCAGGCGCGCTCGCCGAACCGCAGCGGTCCCTCGAGCGGCTCCGCTACAATGGTGAGGTCAGCCGCTGGTGCGGCGAGCTCGGCCACCGCGGCCGGTGGGACAGGAGCGGCAGATGAAGCCGCCAGCGACAGCACCAGGGCGAGCTGAGCGGGAACGTCGAATAACGAACTCAAGCGGTCACTCCGCAACGACGGCAACGCCGAAACGGGCCTCGGCCCCACGCAGGGGCGACACGTCAGGATACGAAAGGAAAGGTGAAGATCGCGTTAAGGGGTGTCGCGCGGTGAAACAGGTACGAAAATAAAGTTACCTGGGCCATCGCGTAACGATTTCCGACAGCGCCGGGCGCTCGCGTTCCTCGGAGCGCTCCGCCGGCGTCCCAACGTAGATGAAGCCGGCAATGCGCTCGTTTTCGGCGAGGTTCAGCGCGGCACCCACCGCCTTATTGTAGGCAATCCACTCGGTGATCCAGGACGTACCGTAGCCGAGCGCGTTGGCGGCAAGACACAGATTGAAACATGCCGCACCGGCCGACAGGATCTGCTCCCACTCGGGCGCGCTGCGATGCGCCGTCACGCGCGAGACGACGGCGATGACCAGCGGCGCGCGCATCAGCCGGCCGCGCTCGGCGTCGAGGCGGACGTGCGAGGGCGGCTCCTTCTCGGCGGCGACGCACGCCTCGGCCACCACCTCGCCGAGCTGCGCCCGCGCCTCGCCTTCGAGGACGATGAAACGCCACGGCGCCAACTTCTTGTGGTCGGGCACCCGCGCGGCGATGGTCAGGATCGTCTCCAGTTCTTGCGGGTTCGGGCCGGGCGCGACGAGCCGGTCCGGCTTCACGGAGCGGCGCGCGGAAAGGAAGGCAATGATTGGGTTTTCCATGGCGCGCACTCCTAGCCCTGCGGACGCCCGGCTGCCAAGCCAAATTCGTCGCACCCTTGGATGTTAGGCAGCCGCGATTGTGGCGGCGCGGCCCGATACCGCGGCGGCGACGGATCGGCTATGTTCGGCTCCGAATCCGAGGGACCTCCCTCGCCGGACCGAGCACGATAGGGAGCCGCATGCCGCGCCTTTCGCAAACGTTCGCATTCACCGCCGCCGCTGTCGCGCTGTGCTGGGGCGGGCCCGCATCGCGCGCCCAAGAGGCACCGCCGACGGCGGTGATCGTCGTCGACGGCTCGGGCTCCATGTGGGGCAACCTCGGCACCGACAAGCGACCGAAGCTGGAGATGGTGCGCGAGTTGCTGCGCGGCCTGCTGCCCAGCCTGCGCACCGACGCGCGCATCGGCCTTGCCTCGTTCGGGCACCGCCGCCGCGGCAACTGCGGCGACGCCGAGGTGATCGTTCCACCCGACGTGAGCGGACCAGAGCGAATGTCCGTTCCGGTCGAAAAGTTGAACGCGCAGGGCAAGGCGCCGATCACCCTCGCCTTGCGCGAATCCGCCAACGCCATCGCCGGCGCCACGCCGGCAAGCATCGTGCTGGTCGCCGACGACCTCGACAACTGTGGCCAGGACATCTGCGCGGCCATCGGCCAGATTCTCGGCAGCAGCCCGAACCTTGTCATCCACACCATCGCCCTCGGCTTCGACAAGCCGAAGCTGGAGCAGATCGGCTGCATCGCGCAACAGACCGGCGGCAAGCTGTGGGACGCGCAGGACGCTGCCGGATTTGCTTCTGCACTCAGCCAGGCGGTCACTCTCGCCAATTTGCAGAGCGCGCCGAGCGCGCCGACGCCCGAGCCCGCGGCAGGCGAAGCCGCCGCCGAAAAGCCGGCCGGCGCGCCGCCAGGGCTCTATCTCTCGGCCGGGCTCGGGGCGAGCAGTGCGGCGCTCGACAGTCCCGTGCACTGGCGCATCACCAGGGCCGGCGCCGACGGGGCGCTGGTGCGCGACACCCGCGCGTCGGCGCTGTTCGAGAAGCTCGAGCCCGGGACCTATGAGGTCGAGGCGCGGTTGGGTCTCGCCAGCGCACGCCAGACGGTCGAGGTCGCCGCCGACGGCGCAACGCCGGTGCGCATCGACCTCAACGGCGGCGTCCTGCGCATGCAGGCGCGCGCGACCAACGCGGCCGCTGCGCTCACTGCACCCATCTTCACCGTGACACCAGCGAGTGCCGATGCGGCTGCGCCGTCCGCGCCGTTGTGGGTAGGGCGCGAGGCGCATCCGGAAATCGTCCTTCCCGCCGGCGACTACACCGTCACTGCTCAGAACGGCGTGGCGCGCCAACTAAGCAAGGTCACCATCGCGCCGGCTACCGGCACCAACTTCAATTCGATTCTGGAGTCCGGCTCGCTCGAGCTCAGCGCCACACGCGGCACGGCCGCCGTGCCGGGCGAACCCGTCACCGAAGGTGTCACCTTCATCCTCGCGCAGGACGATCCGGATGCGCCGCAGGGCCGCCGCGAGGTGGCGCGCTCGGCCGCGCCCGCGCCGAGCTTCACGCTGCCCGCTGGCCCCTACTACGTGACGGTGCGCACGCCGTCGGCCGAGGTGCGCGAGCAGATCGCCATCGGCGCCGGCGATGTCGTCAAGCGCGCCATGCCGCTGTCGCTGGCGCACATCAAGCTCGCCGCCACGTTGGGTGGGCAGGCGGCCACCGTGGACAAGCCCGTGACCTACCGCGTCGTGCGCCTTGACGGAACGCCGCGCGAGGTCGCGCGCACCATAGCGCCGGAGCCCGAGTTCGATCTTTCCGCCGGCCGCTACCGTCTCGAAGCGACGCTTGGAGCCAGCAACGTCATTGCCGCCACGGAGATCGCCCTCGCCGCGGGGCAGGCGCAGAAGATCACCCTGCCGCTCGAGGGCGGCGGGGTCACCTTGCGGCGCGATAAGGCGGGCGCGACGACAGGCGACGTAT
Organism: uncultured Alphaproteobacteria bacterium; assembly: GCA_963724595.1. Lineage (GTDB taxonomy): Bacteria > Pseudomonadota > Alphaproteobacteria > Rhizobiales > Hyphomicrobiaceae > Hyphomicrobium_A. The sequence goes on from CAVRVR010000003.1 coordinate 64,125, forward strand.
ATTGGGAGGTGCGGGACGAAAAACAGCGCACCGTGCTGCGCTCCAGCCAGCCGCAGGCGACGGCCGTGCTCGCCCCCGGACGCTACATCGTCACCGCCGAAACTTCCGAGCAGCCCTTGCGCAGCGCCATCGAAGTCAAAGCCAACGAGCACCGCACCTTTGATTTCACGGGTCAGTAAACGGTTGCCTACCGCTGCAAGCCGGCGGCCACATTTCGACCAAGCTCGTGCAGCGTGCTTGCTATGATCGCACCTCGGCCGCAGGACCATCGCAGGAATGATGGCTAGGCATTTCACGCATCTGTGCTTGTTTGCCGGCGGGGCTGCATTCCTCGCCCTGGCCTCCCTTGTCGTACCCGACGACCGGGCGCGTGCTCAGGAGAGCGAACCACCCCCTGCCCCGCAATTGCGCGGGGCCTTCCCGCCGGACACCGGCCGCGACGCGCCGACGGCGCCGAAGCCCGGACCGACGCTGCCCGCCAACACCACGGTGGTGCCCCGCGCGCCCACCGCCGACGGCACCACCCCGTCCAGAGGCGGGCGGGTAAACCTTGTCGCGCTGCTCACTGTTGACGGGCAACGCATCGACCAAGGCCTCGTTTGGCGCATCTTCGCTTCGACGCGCGATCCGCGGGCGGCGACGAAACTTCTGATGACCAAGCGCGAAGCCAGTCCGACCGTCGACCTCGAGCCGGGCGAATACATCGTCAGCGCCGCCTTCGGGCGCGCCGACATCACACGCAAGATCGTCGTCACTGCAGGCGCAGCGACGAGCGAGAAGTTCGTGCTCAACGCCGGGGGCCTCAAGGTCAAGGTGCTGGTCGACGGCGTCGAGCCGGCCGCCAACACGGTCGTCTATGACATCCTGTCGAGCGAGCGCGATCAGCTCGACAACCGCGTGCGCGTGCTCGGCGGCGCCAAGCCCAACGTCATTAATCGCCTCAACGCCGGCATCTACCGCATCGTTTCCCGCTACGGCGATGCCAACGCCAAGGTCGAGGCGGACGTCACCGTCGAAGCCGGCAAGCTCACTGAGGCGACCGTCTCGCATTCGGCAGCCCGCGTCACCTTCAAGCTGGTCACGCGCACCGGCGGCGAGGCGCTGCCCGACACGCAATGGACCGTGCAGACGCCCGACGGCCAGGTCGTCATGCAGAGCGTCGGCGCGTTGCCGACGCACATTCTCGCACCAGGCACCTATTCGGTTACCGCCAAGTCCAGTGCCGGCGCTTATAAGCGCGACTTCACGCTCGCCAACGGCGAGGTGGCGCAGGTCGAGGTTCTGATGCAGTGAGCGCCGAGGCGCGCGGCTAGAAGTCGGTCAGCACCCAATCCGTCGGGCAGCCGTTGCGTTGCATGCGCCCCTCGACGGCATCGTGCTCGCGCGATTGGCGCAACTCACGGAACAGCAAGCGGGCGATCTGCCAGTGCTCGCAGGCAGTAGCAAGGTCGCCATTGCTGTGCGCTATGTCGCCCAGTGCCAGCCGTGCCTTGGCGTGCGCATCGTTAAGACCCGCCGTCGTCGCAGTGCGAATGCTCTTGCGCAACAGATCCTCAGCTACTGCGGTCTCACCGCTGTCGAGGCGCCACTGCGCCAGCGACAGATAGAGCCCTGGCAGCCGCTTCACCTGGCCATCGGCCTCCGCTTCGCCGACTGCCGCCATCAGCGCCGCGCCGTCCAGTGCCGGAGGCTTGGCAGCGGGCTCTTCGCGCCGGGGACCGGAGACGCCTCTCTGGCGGCGGCACCCCCGGCTGCGCAGCACTAATGCAATGAACGTGATCAGCAGCGCCGCCATCGCGGCGCCGACGAGCACCAAACCAAGTTCGTCAAGCTGAGCTCCAGGCAGTGTCATGCGCGACGCCTCACCGGAATGGCATCGAATACATGAGGCCGCCCTTGGTCCACAGGTTGTTAAGGCCGCGGGCGAGCTTCAGATCCGATTTGGTGCCGAGCGTGCGCTCAAAAATCTCGCCGTAGTTGCCCACGTTCTTGACCAGCTGATAAGCCCAGTCACGCGGCAGCCCGAGCGCCTGGCCAAGGTTCGCCTCGAGGCCGAGAAAGCGGCGAACGGCTGGGTCGCTCGAGGCGCGCTGCGCGTCGACGTTGGCACTGGTAAGGCCCAACTCCTCGGCCTCGATCAGCGCCATCAGCGTCCAGCGCACCACCGCGAACCATTGCGCATCGTCCTGGCGCACAGCAGGCCCCAGCGGCTCCTTGGTGATGAGCTCCGGCAAGATCATGTGCTCGGCCGGCGCCTTCAGCTTGCTGCGCGCCTGCGCCACCAGCGAGACGTCGCCCGTCAGCACCGTGCAGCTCCCGGCCTCGTAGGCCTTGACGAGATCGTCCCAGTTGTCCTGCGACACGATCTGGTAGCGCATGCGCTGTGCGGTGAAATAGGCGGCGACCGCCTGCTCCCCCATCGCCCCCGGCAGCGCGCAGATGGAGGCGCCCGACAGCTCCAGCACGCTCGCCACCGCATTGCCGCGGCGGGTGAGGAAGCCCTGGCCGTCGTAGAACAGCACCCCGGCAAAGCGCGCGCCAAGCTCGGTGTCGCGGCTCAAGGTCCACGTCGCCCCGCGCGCCAAAACGTCGACGTCACCCCCCTGCAGCGCCTTGAAGCGATCGTTGGCGCTCAACGGCCAGAATTTCACGGCATCCTTGCTGCCAAACACGGCGGAGGCCAGTGCCGTGCAGAATTCCGCATCGAGGCCCGAGCGCTCGCCGCCGGGGCCGACGCGGGAGAATCCGGCCTGCACCTCGCCAATGCCGCACAGAAGGTAGCCGCGCGCCCTGATCGCATCGAGGGTCGTGGTTTCGACGGCATTGGCCGGACGGCCAAGGGCGAGGAGCGCGCCTAGTCCGAGAACCGCAGTCAACAGGCAGCGGAGATGCAGGAGCATTTTCATTGGCGTCGCATCAGTGTGGGGCGATAGCGGACAGCGCGCAAGGGACACAATGCTGCGGGCTGATCTTGAGCGTAAACTGACCGCAGCACCGCAAGGGTGGCTCAATCTACCCGAACTGAGACGGGGTCAAGACCTTGACCCAGCCCGAAACTTGCGCCACACGGGCCGCCAACCGCGGCGACCAGGATCCGCCCGATGTCCGCCTCCGGCAAGAAGCCACCCCGCCCGCACGCTCCCGCGACGAAGGTCGTGCATTCGGGACGCAAGCCGCATGACAACTACGGCTTCGTCAACCCGCCCATTTATCGCGGCTCGACCGTGCTTTTCCCCACAGTCGAAAAACTGTGGAACCGCGACCAGGAGTTCACCTACGGCCGCTCGTCGACACCGACGGTCAAGGCGCTCGAGCAGGCCATCGCCGAGGTCGAGGGCGGCGCCGCGACGGCGGTGACGGCGTCAGGATACCAGGCCGTCAGCACGGCCATCCTCGCCTTCGTCAAATCCGGCGACCACATTCTCATGGTTGACAGCGTCTATCAGCCGACGCGCAAGTTCTGCGACTACATGCTGTCAAAGCTCGGCGTCGAGACGACGTATTACGATCCGCTCGTCGGCGCCGGCATCGACGCTCTGGTGCGCCCCAACACCCAGCTCATCTTCACCGAAAGCCCCGGCTCGCAGACGTTCGAGGTACAGGACATCCCCGCCATCGCGCGCGTCGCCGCCGAACGCGAGCTCTGGCTGCTTATGGACAACACCTGGGCGAGCCCCCTCTTCTTCCAGCCGTTCGCGCACGGGGTCGATGTGTCGATCCAGGCGGCAACCAAGTACATCGTCGGGCACGCCGACGCGATGCTCGGCGCCATAACCTCGAATGCGCGCGCCGCCAAGCACGTGGCAGCGGCCAAGGAGCTGCTCGGCGTCTGCCCCGGCTCGGAGGAAACCTATCTCGCCATGCGCGGCCTGCGTACGCTGTCGACGCGCCTCGCTCAGCATCAGCGCGCGGGGCTCGAGATCGCGCGATGGCTCGAAGGCCACCCTGAGGTCTCACGCGTGCTGCACCCCGGCTTGCCGAGCCACCCGCAACACGCCATCTGGAAGCGCGACTTTCTCGGCGCCAGTGGTCTCTTCTCGGTCGTCCTCAAGCCGGCGAGCAAACATGCCGTCGCCGCCATGCTCGACGGACTTAAGCTGTTCGGCATGGGCTTTTCGTGGGGCGGCTACGAAAGCTTGGTCATTCCCTTCGATGCCAAGGCCTACCGCACGGCCACCAAATGGGAGGCCGAGGGGCCGGCGCTGCGCTTCCACATCGGCCTCGAGGACGTCGACGATCTGCGCGCCGATCTCGAAGCGGGCTTCGACCGCCTCAACGCCACAAAGTAAACGCACCCTTGATGACGTTTGCAGGGCTTGCGCGGCTGGCCGCTTCGGTGAAAGCATGAGCGCATGCTCGGCAACTCCGAACCCCGATTCATGACGGTCGCAGTGGCCATGCTGCTCGGCGCCATGGCGTGTGACCCTGCCGCCGCCGCGAAAGTGCGTGTCTGCCAGAGCCAGGAACAGGCTTACGAGCAGATCAAACCTGCCGCGACAACGCTCGAGGTCAACGCCTCACTATTTTCCGCCGCCGACAAGGGTTGCACCGCATTGGCCCAGCGGCTGCTCGCGGACGGCGCCTCGCTGCAGGCGCGCGACCGCCTCGGCGCCATGCCGCTCAGCCGCGCGGCCAAATCAGGAGAAGCCGAGATCGTCGATCTGTTCTTGCAGAATGGCGCGGCGATCAATGCGCGCGACCTCGACGGCTCGACGGCGCTGTACCTCGCCGCCGAAGCGGGCAACCGAACGGCGGTCGAGGTGCTCTTGCGGCACGGTGCCGACATCAATCTGCCGGGACGCAGCGGCATCACACCGATTGCTGCCGCGGCATTCATGGGCAGCGACACACTCGTCCGCTTACTGCTCGACAGCGGCGCCGATCCGAATGTCGCCGATGGCACTGGCAAGACGGCGATCTGCTATGCTGCCGGCCGCGGCTTTCCCGCCGTCGTGCGGCAGTTGCTCGCTCGCGGCGTCGACCCCAATGCCCGTTACGGTAACGATCTCACCGCGTTGATGTGGGCAGCGGGTTATACCGAGGAAGCCGGCACCGGCGATATGGACGAAATCATCACGCTGTTGATGGACCGCGGTGCGCACATCGACGATGCCGACAACCGCGGCCGCACGGCGCTGATGATCGCCGCCGCCGTCGGCCACGCGGCCGCCGCCGAGCTATTGCTCAGTCACGGGGCAAACGCCAGCTTACGCGACAAGAGCGGAAAATCTGCAAGCGACCTTGCCGCGAACGACACGCTGCGGGCACGCCTCGCCGCAAAATAGGCCTTTGCCGACGTCAGCGTCCGTTGCTGCCGCCGAGTAGCTGCAGGCCGGCGGCGTATTGCGATATCGCGTCGATATCCACCGGGGAGATCGCCTTCATCAGGTCCGACATGCCCGGATTGTTACCACGCGACCCATCGCGAAACGCCAGCATCGTTTGCTTCAGATAAGCGCTCTGCTGGCCGGCCAGCCGCGCCGTCGTGCCGTCACCTTGCAGCTGATCGAGATGACAGCTCGGACAGCCGATGGATCCCACCGCTGTTAGAGCCTTGGTGGAAACGTCCTTGGCGGCGGACGGCTGCTGCAGATTGGGCCACGCGAGCTTTGTGAAGTATGCAGCCAGCGCCTTCATGTCGTCCTTCGACAGGTCGGCGGCGATGGGCGACATCTGGTCGTTCTTGCGCGAGCCCTTATTGAAGTCGCGCAGCTGCAGATAGAGGTAACCCTCGTTCTGCCCCCAGATGACGGGCGTCGTCTTCTCTTGGGGGATGCCGGCCTCGCCGTGGCACGCCGAACAGACCTGCGCCTTCTCCTCGATGGTTTGGGCGACCGCTTGGGAGCACAGGAAAACAAGAGCGGAGGTCAGCGCGGCGAAGAAGCTGCTAACGCGAGCGGAGCTTGGCGACATCGACATCTTCCTCCACGGCGATCAAAAAAGGGACGGGGCATAGCCCCGTCCCCCCAAATGTAGTGGTGCGCAGCGCCCTCGGCGAGGGCGAGGCGCTGCCTCAATCGACGGTGAACGCGATGATGTTGTTACCGCGCTTGAAGTCGATCTGCGTATTGCCGCCCGCACCGACGACGATGTACTGCTTGCCGTCGACGCTGTAGGACGACGCCGGCGCATTGACGCCCGCGCCTGCCTGGAACGACCACAGCACCTTACCGCTGGCTGCGTCATAGGCGCGGAACCAGCCGTTGGCTTCGCCGGTGAACATCAAGCCGCCCGCAGTTGTGAAGGCTCCACCCATCATCGGCTGCGGCGTCTTTACCTGCCACTTGATCTTGCCGGTGTTGTAGTCGACCGCCGTGATGTTGCCGGCCTGCTCCTCGGTCGGGATGACTTTGAAGGCGCCGCCCAGCCACAGTTTGCCATCCGGATAGGGTGAGCTCTCGACGTGGTACGTCATCGGCTGATGCAGGTTGACGGCGTAGGCGAGCGCCAGCTCGGGGTTGACCGCCATCGGCGACCACTCGACACCACCGTTGGCACCAGGCAGCATGCGCGCGCCCTCCTTGGTGGGCAGAACCCACATGTTTTCCTGCGCGACCATGGCATCCGAGAAGCGGATAAGGCTGCAGTCGTCGCGATTGTGCACATAGACGTGGCCGGTCTTGCCACCGTGAATGACGCCGGGAACCGTCTTGCCGTCCTTGTCCTTGACGTCGACGAGGATCGGCGGGCTCACCGCATCAAGGTCCCACACGTCATGCGCGATGTACTGGAAGTGGCAAACATACTTGCCGGTCTCCAAATCCACGGCGACGAGTGAGTCCGTATAGAGGTTGTCGCCGGGACGTAGCGAGCCGTCGAGATCGGGCGACGGATTGCCGACGACGAAGAATATGCGGTTGGTCTTGAGATCGACGGCCGGGTTCTGCCACACGCCGCCGCCGAGAAGTCTTGTAAGGATCGCCCAGCTTCTCGTACGCCGCTTTTTCGGCCGCGATGTCGCGATGCATGTCGCGGCCCGTCGCGTCGTGCGTCGCCCACACGCCCGCCGACTTCTCGGGGATGGTATCGAAGTTCCACACCTGCTTGCCGGTCTCGGCATCGTAGGCTCGCACGAAGCCACGGATGCCGTATTCGCCGCCGTTAGTGCCGATGAGGATCTTGCCGTTGACGGCGGTGGGCGCCATCGTCTCGCTGTAGCCGAGCTCCGGGTCGGCGATCTGCGTCTCCCAGACGAGACTGCCCGTCTTCGCGTCGAGCGCCACCAGCTTTGCGTCGAGCGTTCCCATAAAGACCTTGTCGCCGTTGATGGCGACGCCGCGATTGTTCGGACCGCAGCAGTAGGTCGTGATCGGCCCCATCTTGTGCTTGTAGTGCCAGTACTGCTCGCCCGTCTTGGCGTTGAGCGCGTAGACGTGATTGAAGGACGTGGTGACGTACATTACGCCGTTGACGACAATCGGAGTCGTCTCCAGCGACTCCTTCACCTCCGTCTGGAAGATCCAAGCCGGATGCAGCTTGCCGACGTTAGACGTGTCGATCTGCTTGCCGGGGAAGTAGCGCGTCTGGTCGTAGTTGCCGTTGGTGTGGAGGAAGTTGTTCGCGTCGTTCGCAGCCGCGCTCAACTGCTCCTGCGTGACCGACGGCGTCGGTGCGCTCGCAGCGGCTTTCGCCGTACTCTGCTCGATCTCCTGAGCGCTTGCCGCGCTCATGCCGCAGCAAAGGATTGCCGCACCAATACATGCACGGACCATAGCGTCCTTCGTTTGTTTCATGGCTTCCTCCAGTCCCGCCCGGGCGCGCACACGGCCGCTCGAAAGCGGCTCTCATGGCGGGCCTCGCCGGGAACTTTGGACCCTGCGCTTGCCTTTATTTCCTGTCAACGCAGAGGTCTTATCTACAGGTGCAGGGAAACTTATCCCGGGCCGGGGAGGCGAATAAAAGTTGCGGGACATTTCGCTCAACTCTGACCCTCGACTCGCAACGCGGCGAGATCGGCCGGCGTGTCGACGTCGCTGAGCGCTGCATCCTCTGCGCCAACCGCCAAGCACTCCGCCGCGACCAACTGCAAGAGTGCCTTGGCACCCGTACCCGGCGGCAGCGCCAGCAGCGCGCCGAATTGGCGGCGCGGCCACAACACGGGGTTGCGCTGCTCGCCTGACCGGGTGGTTGGGTAAACGATGCGCGCGCTGTCCGTGCCGGCGAACGCGTCGACGAGCGAGGCCACCAATTGTGAAGACAGCAGCGGCATATCTCCCGGCACGACGAAGGCCCCCGCCGCGCTGTCATCGAGCGCTGCGATTCCCGTCTGGATCGACGAGCCCATGCCCGTCTCCCAATCCGCATTGTGAACGAAGCGCACCGGCCGGCCGCGCAGCGCAGCCTCCACCCCGGCGTAATCGTGTCCTGTCACGACGACGATATCCGCGGCGCCGCCCATGGCGAGCGCGTTGACCACACGCTCGATCAGCGTGCGGCCGCCGATGCGCGACAGCAGCTTGTTGTCCACGCCGAAGCGGCGTGAGGCGCCGGCGGCGAGCACGACGGCAGCGATGCTCCCGTCAGCCGGCACCGCGCGCCACTTTAATGATCTCGGCGAGGATCGACACGGCGATCTCGGCCGGGCCCTTGGCCCCGATGGCGAGGCCGATGGGGGCATGGATGCGCTGCAGCTCCTCCGGCGAGAAGCCTGCCGCCACCAATCGCTCCAGGCGCTTGGCATGCGTGGCGCGCGAGCCGAGCGCGCCGATGTACAGGCAGGGCGAGCGCAGGGCGGCAGTCAGTGCCTCATCGTCGATGTGCGAAGCGTGCGTTAGCGCGACCACCGCGGTGCGCACGTCGAGGCCAAGCTTGTCGAACAAAGCTTGCGGCCACTCGGTCATGGCCGGCACGGCGCCGAAACGTTCCTCGGTGGCGAACACCGAGCGCGGGTCGACAACGGTGACCTCATAGCCGACCTGCCGCGCCAGCTCGGCGAATATCTGCCCGATGTGGGTCGCGCCAGAGACGACGATGCGCAGCGGAGGCACCAGCGGCTGCACGAACACTTCGCCGCCCGGGGCATTGATCAAACCGATGGTGCCCGCCGCTAGGCAGCCGGCGATCTCGGCTGGCATTTCGTCGTGTGACTCATAGAGCTGCCGCGTGCCGTCGCCGATGCGTGTCGTAACCACAACGGTCTGGCGTTCGCGTCGCGCATCAACAATCGCATCGACGAGCGCGATGTCGTTGCGAGTCAAGGGCTCGACCAGCACCTTGATCTTGCCGCCGCACGGTAGCCCGGCGCGCCATGCCGTCTCCTCGCTGACGCCGAATTCGAGCAGCTTCGGCGTCCCGCTGGTCATCACGTCGGCAGCTTGGACGAGCACGTCGACCTCGACACAGCCGCCCGAGACCGAACCTTCGAAGCGGTCGCCGGGCGCCACGACGAGCTGCCCGCCCGTCGGCACCGGCGCCGACCCCCAGGTCGACACGACCGTGGCCACTGCGACCTGCCCATGCTCTTCGAGCCAGGCATGCACCACTTCCCAAGGATCACGTGCAGCACGTGGGCGCCGCTCGGGTGCTAATAGGTTCATGCGCGTACCTCGCTAGGCTTCGCCGCTCCTCAAGCGGCCGGGCAAACGGCACCCGTATCCACCCAGGCTTTGAACAGGGCGCCGAACTCCTGCTGCGTGCCGGGCGCCGGCTCGCGGCCGACCCCCGGATGCCATCCCCAGCCGACGAGCGAATCTTCGGCCATATGATGCACGAGTTCCTCCATCGACTTGCCACCGTTGCGTTCGGGATCCTTTATCTGCTGGCAGATCTCGCCCAGCGACTTGCCGACCCACGCCATCTCGATCGGCGCCACGTGCCACTCGGGGTGGCCTGGGATGCCGGCGGCATCGAAATTCTCTGGCCCGTGGCAGGTCGTGCAGCGCATGCCGATGGCGCCGAAATTGTCGACACCGCGCACGACCAGCGGCATGTGCGGATGCCGGTCGTCACCCTGCGCCGGGTGATCGCCCGCCGGATGGCAGTTCACGCATCGCGCATGCGTGATCACCTTGCCGGCCTCCTGAAACAGTGCCAACGAGCGCTCTTTTTCGTCGGCGATCGACGCGAACGCCTGAACGGATCTGAGGGTCTTGGCTGGATCGGGTTGCGCGGCAGAGACCGCCATACCGATGGCGACGATCACCGTCGCACCGGCCAGAAGTATCGCGATCGAACGCATATTACCTCCTTACGCCTTGGCAGCTGCGTGCGTGAACGGCAGCGTGAACACCCGCTGTCCGGTGAGCTTCGACCACGCGTTGGCGATAGCCGGAGCGATGGGCGGCGTGCCCGGCTCGCCGATGCCGGTCGGCTTCTCCTTCGAGGCCACTATGTGCACCTCGACGTCTGGCATTTCGTTAATGCGCAGCACGCGGTAGTCGTGGAAGTTCGATTGCACAACGCGCCCGTCGTCAAGATCGATCGAGGCGAAGAGCGCCGCCGACAGGCCAAAGCCCATGCCGCCTTCGAGCTGCGCCCTGATCACGTCCGGATTGATCGGGATGCCGCAGTCCGCCGCTACCACGACGCGTTCCACCTTCGGCAGCCCGTCCTCGCCCATCGACACCTCAACGACGTGGGCGACGAACGAGTGGAAGGACTCGTGCACGGCAAGGCCGCGCGAGCGGCCTTTGGCGAGCGGTTTCTCCCAGCCCGCCTTCTCGGCCGCCAGATCGAGCACCGCGAGATGGCGCGGATGCTTGGTCAACAACTTGCGCCGGATGGCAAACGGATCGATGCCGGCCACATCGGCCAGCTGATCGAGGAAAGTTTCAGTCGAGAAAGCCGTGTGCGTCGAGCCGACCGAGCGCCACCAAAGCGTCGGCACGCCGACCTCGGTCGTGTGCGCCGACACGCGCAAGTTGGGGATCTGATACGGCAGCGTGCTGGCGCCCTCGACCATTGTCTGGTCGATGCCATTCTTCACCATGGCGGACTCGAACGGCGAGCCCTTCATGAACGACTGGCCGACGATCACCTGGTCCCAGCCCACTATGTTGCCTTGCGCGTTGATGCCGCCGCGCAAGCGGTGCACGAAGATCGGCCGGTAGCGGCCGCCCTTGATATCGTCCTCGCGTGTCCACAGCACCTTGATCGGCCCTTTGTGCTGCGCGCCCTTCAAGACCTCCGCGGCCTCCGCCGCCATTTCGCCCGTGGGCGTCGCACGGCGGCCGAAGCTGCCGCCGGCCAGTAGCGTACTGATCTTCACCTGCTCGGGCTTGAGGCCGAGCACCGTTGCGGCGACGCCCTGATCAATGGTCTGGATCTGCGAGCCGAAATTCAGCTCGACGCCGCCGTCGTCGGTGCGATGGATGACGCAGTTGTTGGGCTCCATCGGCGCGTGTGCCAAATACGGGAACACGTATGTCGCCTCGATCACCTTCGTGGCGCCCGCCAAGGCCGTGTCGGTGTCGCCATCATTGCGAGCAATCGCCCCCTGCTTGCTGGCAAGGGCGACGTATTCCTTGACGATCTGATCGCTGCCGCGCGACTCGGTGCCACTCTCGTCCCAGACGATCTTCAGCGCGTCGCGGCCCTTCTTCGCCGCCCAGTAGCCGTCGGCGAGAACAGCGACGCCCTGCGAAACTGCAAACACTTCCCTGACGCCCGGCACGGCGAGCGCCGGTGCCGCATCAAACGATTTCACCTTTGCGTGGAAGCGCGACGGACGCGCCACGAGGCACGTCAGCATGTTATCCATTTTCACGTCGATGGTGTACATCGCCGTGCCGTTGGTCTTTGGCAGCGTGTCGACCTTCGGCAGCTTGTTGGTGCCGATCAACTTCCAGGCGGCCGGCTCCTTCGGTTTGAACGGCCCGGCCACCTCGACCTGCTGCGCGAGGCCCGCGAGCTCGCCGAACGTCGCCGACTTGCCGGAGGCGGCCTTCACGACACCCTTGTCGATCGTGATCGTGCCGGCATCGACCCCCCATTCCTTCGCCGCCGCTGCGATAAGACGCGCGCGCGCTTCTGCGCCAGCCGTGCGCAGCTGATCCCAGGAGTTGGCCATGGCGGTCGAGCCGCCGGTCCCCTGCGCCTCGCCGAACGCGAAGTTGTTGTACTTGCGCGCGTCGGCCGGCGCCGATTCGACCTTCATCTGCCCCCAGTCGGCATCGAGCTCGTCCGCCAGGATGGTGGCGATACCCGTGTACGGCCCCTGCCCGAACTCGATGTGCTTGGAGATCACCGTGACGGTGTTGTCGGGCGCGATGCGGATGAATGCGTTGGGAACAAACTCGCCCGCCGGCTCGGCGGCGAGCGCACCCCGCGCCAGCGGCATGTGGAAGCCGACGATGAGGCCAAGGGCAGCCGCGCCCTGCAGGAACTGGCGCCGATTGGTGTTGACCGGAATGTTCATGTTCAGCCCTCCAACCGTCCAGCGGCGTCGTGGATGGCGGCCCTGATGCGATGATAGGTGCAGCAGCGGCAGACGTTGCCAGTCATAGCAAAGTCGATGTCGTTATCGCTCGGCTTAGAAACCATGCTGAGCAGACCCACGGCCGACATGATCTGCCCCGATTGGCAGTAGCCGCACTGGGGCACGTCGAGCGCCACCCAGGCGGCGCGCACGGCGTCCGTCTCCTTGCCGCTGGCGCCCTCGATGGTTGTGACCTCGACGCCTTCCAGCGTGCCGATGGGCGCCACACAAGAGCGGCGCGGCTCGCCATTGACGTGCACCGTACAGGCGCCGCACTGGGCGACGCCACAGCCGAACTTCGTGCCTGTCAGGCCCTGAACGTCACGCAGAAACCATAGAAGCGGCATCGACGGGTCCCCGTCGAACTGAACCGCGGCTCCGTTCACGGTCAACTTGATCATCTGGCGCCTCGCTATACTGAGTTGGCTGGGAGCAGAGGAATCGGTCTAGCTGCAGAGAGAACGTTCCAAGCGCGCCCGGCTCCCACGCGCCGATAAAATCTTGGCCCCGGGCTACTCGCCGCGGACAATCCTGAACGGGTCATTTGGCTCTCCCTAATGGTCCGCCCTATTCGGCCGCCTGCACCGCGGCAGGATGCGTCGGCTCGGCTTCACCACGGCGCCGCTTGAAGAGGTCGCCGAGCCAGCGGGTCGTCACGTAGAAGACCGGCGTGAAGATGAGGCCGAAGAAGGTGACGCCGATCATGCCGGCAAACACCGCCGTGCCCAGCGCCTGACGCAGCTCGGCGCCGGCGCCCACTGCCCACACGAGCGGCACGACACCGAGGATGAACGCCAATGACGTCATCAGAATAGGCCGCATGCGCAGACGTGCCGCTTCCGTCGCCGCCTCGAACTTGCTGCGCCCGCCTTCCTCCAGCTGCGCCGCGAACTCGACGATCAGAATGGCGTTCTTTGCCGCCAAGCCTATGAGCACGATAAAGCCGACCTGCGTGAGGATGTTGTTATCCATCCCGCGCATGACGACGCCGGTGATCGAGGCGATGAGGCTCATCGGCACGATGAGGATGACGGCAAGCGGCAGCGTCAAACTTTCGAACTGGGCGGCCAGCACGAGGAAGACGAACACGACGCCGAGCGCGAAGGCGAACGCCGCGGTGTTGCCGGCCATGATCTGCTGGTAGGCAAGCTCCGTCCACTCGTAGCTGAAGCCCTGCGGCAGCGTTTCGGCCGCAAGCCTTTGCATCAGATCGATCGCCTGCCCCTGCGAATAGCCGGGCGCCGCAGAGCCGTCGAGCTCGGCCGCCGGATAGAGGTTGTAGCGCGGAACGCGCGACGGAGCCGAAATGTCGCGCACCGTCGTGAATGATCCGAGCGGCACCGTATCGCCGGAGGAGTTGCGCACCCGGAGTTTGAGGACGTCCTTGGTGTTTACCCGGAAGCTGCTGTCGGCTTGTGCCGTCACACGGAATGTGCGCCCGAGCAAATTGAAATCGTTGACGTAAGCCGAGCCGAGATAGGTCTGCAGCGCCGTGAACACGTCGGTCACGTTGATGCCGAGCATCTGCGCTTTGACACGGTCGATGTCGAGATAGAGCTGCGGCGTGGAATTCTCGAACATGGAGAACACCTGCTGCAACCCGGGTGTCTGGTTCGCCTTTGCCATCATGGCGCCAACGACCTGCTGTAATGCCGCCGGGCCCGCTCCGCCCCGATCCTGGATCATCATGCGGAAACCGCCGGCGCTGCCGATACCGCGCACCGGCGGCGGCGCGACAACGAAGATCGCGGCGTCTTGGATGGTCGAAAACTTGGCAAACAGCGCCCTTTGGATCGCCTGCGCCGACTGATTGGGATCTTTGGCCCGCTCATCGAACGGCTTCAGCACCACGAACACGGCGCCGGCATTGGGAGCATTGGTGCGTGTCGCTCCCGAAAAGCCGACGATGTTCACGGCGTGGGCGACGCCGGATACCTCGAGGGCAAGCTCGACTGCCCGCCGATTGACGGCATCGGTGCGATCGAGCGATGCAGCCGGCGGCAGCTGCGTCACGGTGATCAGATAGCCGCCATCGACCGCCGGAATAAAGCCGATAGGGGTCTTACGGAATTCGTTCATGCCGAAGGCGATGATGCCGGCGTAGACGACGAGCATGACAACGGCGATGCGCACCAGTCTGCCGACCACCCAGGCGTAGCCGCTGGAGAGCTTCTCAAAGCTCCAGTTAAAGACGCGGAAGAAGGCGTGTAGCGGCCACATGTACCAAGCCGTGCCGTGGCTTTCGCTATGCGGCTTCAGCAGCATGGCACACAGGGCCGGCGACAGCGTCAGCGACACGATGAGCGAGATGATCGTCGCACCCGCGATCGTCAACGCGAACTGCCGGTAGAACTGGCCGGAGATGCCGGTGATGAAGGCCGACGGCACGAACACCGCGGTGAGCACCAATGCGATAGCGATCAGCGCCGCGCCGACCTCTTCCATGGTGCGATACGCTGCTTCCCGCGGGCTCAAGCCCTTTGCCATGTTGCGCTCGACGTTCTCCACGACGACTATGGCGTCGTCGACGACGATACCGATCGCCAACACGAGGCCAAACAGCGACAGGTTGTTGAGGGAGAAGCCGAAGGCCGCCAGCAGGAAGAACGTGCCGATGAGCGAGACTGGGATGGCGACGATGGGAATGATCGCCGCGCGCCATGTCTGCAGGAACAAGATGACGACGAGCACGACGAGGACCACCGCCTCGAGGATGGTGGTGACCACGGCGTCGACCGACTGCTGGATGAAGTCGGTCGGGTTGTAGATGATGTCGTACTTGAGCCCGGCCGGAAACGTCTTCGACAGCTCGGCCATCGTCGCCTTGATCTTTTTCGCCGTGTCGATGGCGTTCGAGCCGGGGAGCTGGAAGATGCCGAGGCCGGTCGCCGGGTTCTTGTCGAGGTACGAATTCACGCCGTAGTCGAGCGCTGCAAGCTCGACGCGCGCCACATCCTTGAGCCGTACGACGGAATCGTTGCTTTGCTTGACGACGATGCTACCGAACTGAGCCGGGTCGGCGAGACGTCCAAGCGTCTGTACCGAAACCTGGAAGGCGCCCGGCTGCGCGACCGGCGGCTGATTCAAGATGCCGGCGGCGACCTGCACGTTCTGCCGCTGCAGCGCTGCCGTAACATCATTGGCGGTCAAGCCCAGCGACTGTAGCCGGTCGGGATCAAGCCACACGCGCATCGAATAGTCGCGGCTGCCGAACACCGTGATCGAGCCGACGCCCTGGATGCGGCTCAGGACGTCGACGACGTTGACGCTGGCGTAGTTGGATATGAACAGCGTGTCGCGCGATTGGTCCGGCGAAAACAAGTGCACGACCATCATCAGGTCGGGTGACGCCTTGGCGACCGTCACGCCGATGTTGCGCACGTCGGTCGGCAAGCGCGGTTGCGCGATCGCCACGCGATTCTGCACCTGCACCTGTGCCGTATCGAGATCGGTGCCGAGATCGAACGTCACCGAGATCGAGAAACGGCCGTCGACCGTCGAGTTCGACGAGATGTAGAGCATGCGCTCGACGCCGTTGATCTGCTGCTCGAGCGGCGCGACGACCGTCGACGCAACCACCTCCGCGCTGGCCCCCGGATATTGCCCCGTGACGTTAACGACCGGCGGCGCGATGTCGGGATACTGGGCGATGGGCAGACGGCCCACCGCCACCGCGCCAATGATCACGAAAACGATCGAGATCACGCCGGCAAAGATCGGCCGATCGATGAAAAAATGCGAAATGCGCATCGCGCCCTGCTCTTAGTTCGTGCGAATGGAAGAGGTGTCGCGAACGCTGCCGGCATCGGCTGCGGCCTGCTCCGGCGTCACCTTGGCGCCGGGACGGACGCGCATGAGACCGTTGACGACAACCGTGTCGTCGGCCTTGAGGCCCTGGACGACACGCAGGTTGTCGACCAACTGGCCGAGCGTCACGTACTTCGGCGTCGCTACGTTGTCGCCATCGAGCACGTAGACGAACTTGCGCACCTGCTCGGTGCCGACGGCCGAATCTGGCACCAGCAGTGCCTCCGCAGGCGCCGAGGTGGCGATCTGAATGCGCCCGAACATGCCAGGCGTCAGGCGTCCGTCGGCGTTGGCGAACTCGGCGCGCCCACGGATGGTGCCAGACGAGCGGTCGATGGCATTGTCGACGAAGTCGATCTTGCCCTCGTGCGTGAAGGCGTCTTCATCGATCAGCTTGAGGCGCACCGGCAGCGTCATGCCGCGGTTGGCGGCATTCGAAGCCGATCCGCTCACGAGGCGCAAATAGCGGAGGTAGGAAGCCTCATCCATGGTGAACTCGAAACGGATCGGATCGATCGAGGCGATCGTTGCGAGCAACGTAGTCGTGCCGGTCGAGCCGCCGGACACGAGGTTGCCGATCGACACGCGCCGGTCGCCGATACGGCCGGAGATCGGCGCCTTCAGCTCCGTGAAGCTGCAGGTCGAGTTCGGCCTGTCTGCACAGCCGCCTCCTGTGCCGTCACCGCAGGCCGCGGCAACGCGCGAAGCCTGCAGGCGCTGATCGAGTGCCTGCTGCGTGATGGTCGTGCCTGTGCGCAGGCTCTCGCCGCGTTTCAGGTCACTCTCGGCGAACGCGAGGTTGGCCTTCGCCTGCTCGACCGCCGCCTTCGACTGGTCCAGCGACGGCTTGGAACGGGCGCGGATCGATGATGAACAGACGGCTCGCCGGCCTTCACCAGCTGGCCGTCCTTGAACAGGATCTTCTCGAGATACCCAGATACCCGCGCACGCATCTCGACGTAGTCGAAGGCGATGAAGCGGCCGACGTACTCGTCGCGGTCCGGCGACCAGTTTCTTCACCGGCTTGGCGACGCTGACCGTCGGTGGCGGGGGCGGCGAGCCCTGCGCCTGCGTCTTGGCTTCACCGCAGCCGGCGAGTAACGCGGCCATGAGCGACAGGGGAACGGTGAGGCGGGCGATCGAGGAGGTTGTCATATGGTCCCGTTCGATATGGCTGTAAGAGCGCTCATCGCGCTCCGGGAGTGAAATCTGGCCGTGTCGTTCAACGTGTCAGGCGGCGGCAAGCACACCGGCGACGGGACCGGCGCGTCGCATGGCGGCATCAACCGCCCGCTCGGCGAACTCCGGACCCAGCGCCATTCCCTCGACGACGATCGACTGAACGTCCGTGATGCCGACAAAGTCGAGGACCGAGCGCAGGTAGCTTTCATCGTGCTCGAACGAGCGCAAAGGACCACCCGAATAGATGCCGCCGCGCGACAGAACGAGGATGGCACGGCGACCATGCAGCAGTCCCTGCGCTCCGTTCTTTGTATATCGGAACGTGCGCCCCGGGCGCACCACGTGGTCGATCCACGCCTTAAGCGTCGAGGGGACGCCGAAATTAATCATCGCCGCCGCGATGACGATGGTTTCGGCGCTGAACAGCTCTTCAATTAGCGCGTCCGACTGCTCCAACTGCTCGCGCTGGCGATCCGTTCGCGCTCCGGCGATCGAACGCGTGGCGATGGCAAAGTCCTCGTCGATGTGCGGAAGGGGGTTGCGGGCGAGATCGCGAATCGTGACGGTAGCGTCGGGATAGACCTGATGCAGTTCCCGCAGCACGCGCATCGCTACCAAACTGGAGTATGATGTGTCATGGCGCGGGCTGCTCGTTAAGCAAAGGATGTTGCGCGAAGCGCCATCGTGCACAAAACCGTCCTTGTGCATGGCGTCGAACTGCACGGTGCTGGTTGGCTGCATGTTGTGGCTCGCGGGATTATTGCCGTGCGAAACGAGGCGCATGACATCGCCTGCAGTGTATGTTACTTACCGGTAACTCACGCTGGTATACTGACCGGTCACACCCTATGTCAAGAGGCCATGGTAAGCACCATTAACCGCGCAACAGACGCCCTTCCGGCACCCCGCGAACGCATCCTCGCGGCCGCGCGCGACCTTTTCTATCGCCATGGTATCCGCGCCGTGGGCGTCGAGGCCATCGCGGAAGCAGCGGCCACGAACAAGATGACGCTTTATCGCCATTACGGTTCCAAGGATGAGCTGATCTCGGCATACCTCACCCAGCTCGCCAAGGAAGGCGACGAGGTCTGGGAGGCCCTGGCGCGGGATTTTCCTGGCGACCCCACGGCCCAGCTCGAGGGTTGGATACGTTACGTGGAGAAAGTCCTCACCGACGGCGGCGAGCGCGGCTGCGCCATCGCCAACGCCGCGGTCGAGATGCGCGAGCTCGGCCACCCGGCGCGGCAGATCATCGACGACTACAAGACCCGCAAGCGTAACCGCATGGTGACTCTGTTCCGCGAAGCCGGCTACGACGAGCCCGATCAACTCGCCGACGAGTTGTTCCTGCTGTTTGAAGGCGCGCGCATTTCCATCCAGTGCTGCTCCAGCGGCCCCGCTTCGCGCGTCGTGCGCATGCTGCGCTCGCTGCTGGCCGAGCATGCACCGAAGCACGCACCGAAGCAGACGCCGAAGCCCTAAAGATCTCCTTCCAGGAACTGCGCCCGCCCTAGCCCGAATGACCAGTCCTCGTCGGCATTCTCGACGATAGAAACCATCACGTCCGTCGGCGCGATGCCGCAACTCTTCTGCAACTCCTCGGCGAGCAGCTTATAGAACTTCTGCTTCGCCTTCTTGCCGCGCGGCCGCGATACCACCTGCACGACGACGACCTTGTCGGTGCGCGGAATGCCGAGCCCGGTATCCTCGATCACCATGCGCGAGGGTTTGTACTCGTTGACGATCTGGTAGCGGTCGCGTTCGGGCACCTTGAATGCCGCGAGCATGGCGCGGTGTGCGGCATCAAGCATGCTTTTCAGCTCAGCGTCGGTGTGCCCTTCGACGACATTGAAGTAAAGCAACGGCATCGCGGATCACCGAGCGGTTTTCAGGAGCCGCCCTGTGTAGGCCGCCGCCGAGGCGCAAACAACCCTTCCCTTCGGATCAGTCCAAGGTCAGCGCAGGACCGCGGCGATCTTCTCGGGCGACGGCAGTGAAGGGCTGTACTCCGGGCTGACCTCCACCGTCCATAGGCTGGCGCCACTCGTCATGGCGAACTTCATATAGAAGTAGGGCAAAAGGAAAAGCGGCATCTTCGTTCTCCATCTTGGCTTCGATGGATGATCTTTCCACGCTTGCGGTGTCTGCGCGGTCTCGTGCGTAACACCCAGATGGAACGCTGGTGAATCCAAATTACTGCGACGCCGCCGGAGGCGATGCGGGTGGTTCTACCCCCATCGCCGCCGGGGTTATGCGCCATACTGTGTTGCCAACGTCGTCGGCGACCAGCAGTGCGCCAACCTTGTCGACGGCGACGCCAACGGGGCGCCCTTGCGCATCACCGTCCGCGTTGACGAAACCCGTCAGCACGTCCCTCGGCTGCCCGGAAGGCTTGCCGCCGGAAAACGGCACATAAATAACCTTGTAGCCGCTGCGCGGCTCGCGATTCCACGAGCCGTGCAGGCCGATGAATGCGCCGCCGCGATACTGCTCGGGAAGCAGCGTGCCGTCGTAGAACGTAAGACCCAGCGCAGCGACGTGGGCGCCGAGTTCGTAGTCGGGGGCGACCGCCTTGGCGACGAGTTCGGGTGTCTGGTCCTTGATGCGCGTGTCGACACGCCGGCCCCAATAGCTGAACGG
This sequence comes from uncultured Alphaproteobacteria bacterium, assembly GCA_963724595.1. Taxonomy (GTDB): domain Bacteria; phylum Pseudomonadota; class Alphaproteobacteria; order Rhizobiales; family Hyphomicrobiaceae; genus Hyphomicrobium_A. The sequence continues at coordinate 84,169 of CAVRVR010000003.1, forward strand.
CCAGCCGTAGAAGCCGCCGTACTTCACGCTCGTCAAGAAATCCGGCACAAGGTCGTTGCCGAGCTCGTCGCGCTCGTTGACGACAGTCCACAGCACGCCTGTCGTGGGCTCCCACGCGAGCCCGTTGGGATTGCGCAGGCCGGAGGCGAACACGCGCGACTTGCCGCTCGGCAGATCAATCTCGTGGATAGCCGCGCGGTCCGTTTCCTTATCGAGTCCGTTCTCGCCGACGTTGCTGTTGGAGCCGACCGTGGCGTAGAGCCGTTGGCCGTCCTTGCTGGCGAGGATGTTCTTCGTCCAGTGGTGATTGAGCGGACCACCCGGCAAATCGGCGAGCTTGAAGCCAGCGCCGGTGATCTCGCCATCCTTGTAGGGAAATCGCATCACCGCATCGGTGTTCGCCACATAGAAATTGTCGCGAACCAACTCCATGCCGAAGGGCGAGTTGAGATCTTTCAGGAAGACCTTGTTGACCTCGGCCACACCGTCGCCGTCCGCGTCACGCAGGAGGCGGATCTGGTTGGCGCTCTTGGCAGGTCCCGTCGCCCGGCGCATGGCTAGCTTCATGAACCACGCCTTGATGCCCGTCTCCTCCGGCTTGGGAGGTGAGTTCGTTTCGGCGACGAGGATATCGCCGTTGGGGAGCGCATAGAGCCAGCGCGGATGATCGAGCCCGGTCGCAAATGCCGTCACGTTCAGGCCCCTGGCCGCTATCGGCTTGCCGCCCTCGGGCCAGCTTTTGGCCGGCGCGATGTTGACCGTTGGGACCAGGGAGCTTTGCGGCTGCGGGAGCTTCGGATTGGGGCCGACACCCGGGAGTTCCTGCGTAGGCGAAGCAGGTCATGGCGACTAACGCGGCGCCGGCGACCGTTGCTGCTCTGCGCATGAGACCATCTCTCGATATATGCTGACGGGGGCCGCGAACGGAATCGGGCCTGGCTCGTTCATCAAAACACGCGCTGGCGGGTGCGGTTCCGGCGCAGCGCGACGCGACGGTGAATTGCACCGAAGGCGCACCAGGGTTGCAATCGACGCCGGGCGGCGGGCGATGGGCTGTTTACCCAATTGGGGCGACGCATGTATCTATCGGCAGTTGGGCGTCGCTGGCTTCATGGCTTTAAGGCGCACGGGAGGCTCGCATGACGAAAGAGCAGGTCAAGACAGCCCTGATCGAGATGGAGCGGCTGCGCGAAGCCTCGCGCCTTGCCGATGACGTCGACGAGCAGCGCCAGTTCGCCAACGACTATCACCGCCTGTGGCGCCTGGTACGCCCGTATGTCGAAGGCGAGAAGCCTTACGCCGATAGCAAGTGAGCGCAGCTACCTCATTCTAGGCGCAGGACTTCTCGCCTGCGCGGTTAAGGGGTCGTGCGGCGGGCACGCACGGCGCCGACCACCCACAGCAGAATGACTGCGCCACCTGTCGCCGACGCGATCGTCGCGAGGTTGAAGCCCTCGTTGTAGTGGAATCCGAGCAGCGATCCGAACACGAGGCCGCCGATCAGGGCGCCGATGACGCCGACGACCAGATTGGTGACAAGGCCGTGGTCACGGCCGGCGATTTGCTCGGCGATCCATCCGGCAATAAGGCCGACGAAGATCCAGGCGAAAAATCCCATGGCTTACCTCCTCCTTGAGACCAAAAAACTCTCACCGAGACACTTTGGTTCACGCCAGGACGCACGTTTTGCGCTGCCGCGGCGTCTGACGAGCGCCGCCCGATTGTCAGCGTTAACGGAACGGTTAAGCCGCGCATTCCGTTGCCGACATGGCTCCCTTCCTTGTTCTGAACTGCGCCTAGATTGGCGCTCGGCAGTCCCGGCTAGCTTGCAAGCACGGGAACGCTCCCTGGGTGTCAGCGTTTCCACGATCAGGTAGAGGATTTTACGCCATGCCTGAAAGCTGTTCTCTAACGGTTGAGGCAGTGCCGTCCATGTGGAGGGTGCTCCTACTCAGAATCGCGCAAGCCGAAAAACGGGCGGTCATCCTGGGGGACTGGGAAACAAACGTCTTCGGCCATCGGTTGCGCGATCACAAGCCACGCGGCGGGCTGCTCTGGCCCGCAGCGAGAGCGTAGGCCGTTGGCACTGAACCCCGCGGCCGATTATACGTTCGAATATCTGCAATTCTTGATTGATTGAACAGAATTGTTTTGCGATTGGCGCCAACCGCTAGTTTTCGGCGGGGGCGACTTTTTGATTCAATTGTTTCGCATAAAAACAATCGAGGAATAATATTTCGCATTCTTGTGGCAAACACCACAGCGATAATTGAAAAGGGATTTGCCATGAAACATATCGACATACTTGCTGTCATCGCAGCATTTCTCTCCGTATCCGCTTTCGCTGACACCATAGCTCTAGGTGCCGAAGACACTGCGCCCATCGTCGCCCTGAAGCCGATGTCGGGCCCTGGGGCGTCCAGCGGGGGGCACCGGTTCCTGCTTAATAAGATCGGTCGGTAAGAAGCAGGCGAACTGACCGTCGAAACGGGCAGCCGGCCCCAGACCTATCCGTCGGGGACTTGAGCATCGACAAGCGCCTGCGAGGATCCGGTTCTTCGCAGGCGCTTGCGATCCCAAGAGCGGATTAGTGCGTATTGGCGCACCGACCGCTATTGTTCCAACCAATTCATCTTCGGACGGCACTCATGACCCGGTCCAATCCCACGCAGAGCGCACAGTCACTCGACAAAGTCGCCGTGTTCGCGGGGCTCCCCGCCGATACACTGGCGCGCATACAGAAGCGTTGCAGCTGGCGCCACTATGAGCCAGGGGAGCCTATCGTCGACTACCTGGATGCCTCCAACGACGTGTTCTTCATCACCTCCGGCGAGGCGCGAGTTAGCATCTATTCCGTCGCCGGCAAGGCGGTCACATTTACTGACCTTGGTGCCGGCGACATGTTCGGCGAATACGCCGCGATCGACGGCGCTAGGCGCTCCGCCACCATCGAGGCGCGCACCGCCTGTCATGTGGCGTCGATGTCGGCCACGGCCTTTCGCGAACTGTTGCATCAGGAGCCGGCCGTCATGCTGACACTGCTGAACAAGTTCGTCTCGAAAATCAGAACTCTCACAACGCGTGTCTATGAGTTCAGCGCGCTTGCCGTCAGCAATCGCATCCAGGCCGAACTCCTGCGTCTTGCCAATCTGGCGCCGCAAGAAGGAAATAGCGCCCGCGTTGCGTCGGCACCGACCCATTCCGAGATTGCCAGCCGCATCAGCACGCACCGCGAGGCAGTCACGCGCGAACTCAATCGCCTGGCGCGGCTTGGTCTCATCGAGCGCAAAGGCAATGCCTTAGTGGTCAAGGACGTGCGCCGCCTCGCCGCGATGGTGCACGAGATAACTCGGGAATAATCACACAGTCCGACGCACGCAGTTCGACGCGCTGCTTGGCACCGTTGAGGAAAAAACTGGCGATTGATCTAGGCTTCTGGGACGCGCGAATGCGCCTCGCCGATCAGCCAGCGCCTGCCGCGACTGGCGTGCGCTGCCGTCAGAGGAATGCAGTAGTGACGGACCTCGATGTCGCTCGAGATGAAACGACCGGTCGACGCGATGTCGCAGCGTCTTCGGATTGTTCCCTAGGGAACAGCTCTTCGTTCGCTTGCCCTTCAAATCCCCGGCCTCGACCCCGCACGAGACTAGCGCCGGAGAATCACAATGCAACAGATGAGAGATGTGACGGGGACAGCCTTTGTGGTGGCTGAGTTCCGCGCCGAAGAGAACTTCGCGGATCAGCCCCTGTACCGGGACTTAGTCGTCAATCTCTTTCTCAGCGATGACAGCCGGCGTGCGGCCGCGAAGGTCGCAGCGGGATTTCCGCACGTGAAGGAGATGGTGAAGATCCGAACCAAGTATTTCGACGATGTATTAGATCGCGAGCTCGCATCGGGCTGCCGTCAGGTCGTCATCCTAGGTGCCGGCCTCGATACCCGCGCGGTCAGAAAATCTATGCCTGCGGTAACATATTTCGAGATCGATGACGGCGCCACCCTCGCGCTGAAGGAAACCCGGATTGCAGGCCAGGGTATTCAAGCCAACGTCAGATTTATCGCGGGCAATTATGTGCGCAATGGGTTGGTCTCGATGCTCCGCGATGCCGGCTTCGATCCCGAACAACCAACTTACGTGCTGTGGGAAGGCAATACCATGTACCTACCCATCGAAAGCGATAGGGCCGTCATGTCGCAACTCACCACCAATCTGCGGGATTTTCGTCTCTCGTTCGACTACTTCGCACCGTCAGTGATCACGAAGACCACGGGCGAAGGTGGCTTGACTCGCATGGTCGATAATTTTGCCGAGATTGGCGCGCCATGGCTTAGCGGCTTTGACAACGTCAAAGCCCTTGCAGCAGACGTGGGCTTGCACGTGATCGACGATTGGACGACGGGCGAGCTCTCCGCCGTCTACCGCGGCCATGCTCTTACTCAGCCCATCTTCGGCCCCTTCTACTCCGTTTGTACCCTGACGTCGTGATGCCAACGCGCAATCAGGCGCTGAGTGCCATGGTATCTTTGAGGACCTTCCCCATTCAGACGTTAGTCTGCTCGCCGAGCTCGTGAACGACTACCCGGCGTACTCAAGGCCCATGCGCTTCAGCGCGGACCGCGCGACCTCGCGGTGCGCCGCCTGGTCGAGCAGTAGGTTCAATTGTGTACCGTGATCAACAGACGTCTCTCTCGGCGCAGCTCTTCAAATATGCCCATCCAATCATCGTCCGACTATCTGACGATGCGGTTGGCAACAAGCAAGCTTCGATCCTGGTCGTGTCCGAGGTCGTCGATCATGATGCGCGCCGACACACAAAAACACTGCAATTAGTGATACTTACGAGTATAAGCTAGGCAAGTGTCTGTCAGGCAGTCTTGTCATCTTCCTGTCATCGCGACGCACTATGCGGCGCTGGAGTGATTTTGGGGAACACCACAGCATTCCCACCCCTCACAGTCGATGAGGCGCCCGGCGGTAGCGCGGTCGGAACATCCTGGGCTTCCTGGCCGATGTTTATTTTTGACCCTGACTGCCCATCGCCGTTTCAGCTCGCTTCCGCAACTCCTTGAGCGGCACATCTTCCTTATGCGTGGCGACATGCCAGAGGTGACCAAAAGGATCCTCAAGGGCGCCCGATCGATCGCCGTAAAACTGATCTTTCACGGGGTGTACGAGCTTGGCGCCCGCGGCAACGGCCTGGGCCACCACTGCGTCCACGTCCTTCACGTAGAGGTAGAGCATCACTGGTGAGCCGCCGAGACCTTTTGGGCCAACGGCACCCATGTCGGGAGACTCATCGGAGATCATGATGTGCGAGTCTCCGATCTTGATTTGCGCGTGTCCCACCCTGCCGCCGGACCCTGGCATGCGCATGATCTCCTTGGCCTTAAAGGCAGACTTGTAGAACTCGATGGCGTTGGCGGCGCCCTGCACGAACAAGTAAGGGGTCGCCGTGTGGAAGCCGGCGGGAACAGCCTTTGCCTTCCGGGTTTTCTTGGCCTTGGTTTTCTTCGCCTGAGTTTTCTTTGCCTTGGCTTTATCTTTTTTCGACATGCGTCAACTCCACAGATGAGAGCGGCGACCGGGTGCAACCCGTCTATAGCCTGATTGGATCTCTAGACTGGAGGCAAGCCATGCCTCCACCAGACCGTTTCACTGATGACCTCAAAGACCAACGTGCCGGTTCTGGGCAGTTCGCCCGGCGGACTTTTCAGCCAGCAAGGCGCGAGCGCTCAGTCAGTAGAATATGACATACGAACCTCGTATGCACCAGATTCGCAAGGGCGCGTCAGAGCCAAGCTCCAACTCTATCGGAGGCTTCCTATGCGCGTCAGTGGATACGTAAACCTGATTGCGGCGTCGGTCGCTACGGTGACGTTGATGTTGATCGCTCCACAACCGCGCGCCGCCCTTACCATCGCAGGAAGTTCATGACGACCTCCCCCAGTGGAGGGATGGGGCGCTTATCGCACTGTCGCAGGGTTACCCCGAAGGGTCACTTGGTGCGTTCAGGCAATTAGGTATTTTCGCGCCGCGTCACCGTTCCACCCTCCCAGTGGAATGATCCGACTGCCCTCTGGGTTGTGTGGCGCCAATAAGAATGGGACGCTGATCCTCCAGTCCTGGATCAGCGTCCTTTCTTGTACTGGGTCTCGTCAGGGCTCTCCGTCACGGCTCGGCCTTACTGTGCAGGGAGCGTGCCGCTATGGACGCCGCGGCGCTCATGATCTTTTACACGCTGCACTCGGTTGAACGCCGCGTTATGCGTCGGCCGATCGTTGAGGCCGCTGCGCGCGAGGAGATGAAAAGCGCGCCTCGCGGCTACCGTTTAGGCAGAGCGTCAAAAGTTCGGGGCTCTACTGCTCGCCGCGCTACGTTCCCGCAGCGTTCCGTCGTGACAAAGCCTGCACTAGGTGCGACAGTTTGATGTCGAGATTGCTCCGAGCGACAACAGTCACATGCCACTCGAGATCGAGAGGCGGTTTCTCGTCACGAACGAAGGTTGGCGCAAGCGAGCCGGTGAAGGCGCGCGCATCCAGCAGGGCTACATTGCAATCGGCGATTTGGCGTCGGTTCGGGTTCGCATCAGGGGCAAGTCCAAAGCGACATTGACAGTTAAGTCGAGGACTTCGACGGCCCGGCGTTTGGAGTTCGAATATGCAATCCCCTGCGAAGATGCGGTGGCCCTCCTCCCGCTCTGCCTCGGCTCAATCATTGAAAAAGTGCGCTACCTTTTGCGTCGCCGTCATTTAACGTGGGAGATCGATGTCTTCGAGGGACAGAACGCAGGTCTGATCATCGCAGAGGTAGAACTTCGGGACGAGAAGCAGCCGCTGGAGTTGCCGGCATGGCTCGGTCAGGAGATCACCTCTCAGAATTGCTATTCCAACGCGAACCTCGCCGTTCGTCCGTTTTCAAGTTGGTAACGCATCGACAGCCGCGACCTAGATCCGTGCGAGCTTTGAGAGAATCATTGGGCTTTCATTCGATGGTGTAGAGTAACCCCGCCGAACGGGGGGTGGCCCAACCGAGGGCGAGCAAGATGGCGAAGTTGGTGGAACTCGAACTTTATACCGACGCTAAGACCGAGCTAAAGATTTCATTGGATCCCGACATCGTCGCTGTGATTGAGGACCTCCCAGAGAACGACGAGGCATGCAAGATCGTCTGCAAGAACAAGTCGGAGTACATCGTTGTTGGTGCGCGCGACGCAGTGGCGAAGAAGATCAAGGGGCGCAGCTAATATCCCCCGATTGACCAACGGGGGGCCCGCCCCAGTGTCGGCTGACCGGCGATTCTTACACGATCGCCACGCTAGCCCACGGCGAACACCGCATGGCGATGCGTTACCCGCTTCCACCTCGATCCCGTAGGTCTCACAAGAGTGGGCATGGGCAAGTATCGAGCTTCGCGAAAACCTGCGCGGTCTTGCCTGGCGTTCTCGAGCCGGCAAGTCGCCAGGACCAATCCGCATAGCGCGCATTGGGTGCGGCGGATTTTGGTCCTGGTGGTTTTGTGAGCCCCTTCAAGGCCGTAACCATTGCCAGCCTAATGTCTGAGCCGATATCAGCGGCGTAGATTCTGGTCGAATTGAATATCGCTCGCTTTGAGAATTTCCTTGTCCTGCCGAAGAAGGAGGCCGAGAAACTTGGTGCTGCTGACTTCAGACCCCAGCAGCGGAGGTCGGCTTTTCGATGGGGATCGCTGCCGACCTCCTCTCTGCTCTCTACGTCTTGGCCGTGCGGAAGTTACTTCGGCTTAGCAAACCGCTGCAGTGTTTTGCTGGCCGGATCGCGATTTCAGTGTCCTCCATTGGATCGCGGCGTGCGCCGTGCGAGGATTACTGGCCGTCATCGGCGCACTGGGATGGCGGCGATGACTGTTGCAACGCTGGGTGATCGCCATGCGTCGTCTGCTGGTCGTGCTCACTTGCCTCGTTCAGTTCTCAGCAGCGGCGCTGGCTGACCGCTGCCCCTCCGGTACGATAAAGGTCATCCGGGATGGATGGGCCGTATGTGTGCCGCTCCTCCCTCCCGGCCGCATTCCTCGTGTCTACCCGTGACTGGCCGCGCACCGAGGCGGCGCGCGGCCCAGGGAAGATCAGCTTACCAAAGGGTAAGTTGGTACATTCAGTCGAACGAGTACCTTCAGCCAGCGCCACCATTCCTCCTCCCCCTGGAATGACTCCCCTCCCTCTGGGTTCTGTGGCGCCAATAAAGTGGGACGCTGATCCTCTCTCACCGTGGATCAGCGTCCTTTCTCGTTCTCTGTCTCAGGGTTGAACACAGCCTCCAGCGTCTCGATCAGATGAACGATTGGGCAACGGCAGCTGCAGGGCTTGGAGCCCCCGTACCCAAGGGCGCGCACGACCCGGCCACCTAGATAGGCTCCGACTAGCTGCCCTGCGGTCGATCATTTCGTCGGAAACAGGAAAGTCATCCCAAGTCTGGCGCCGAAACCATGGGGACCAGTGTCGGGAGAGTCCATCCAATAGCGCACGCCGCCAACGATGCTGACCGGCTGCCCCCCTACCTTAACTATCTTGGAAACTAGGAAGTTGACTGGCGCCAACCATTCGCCGGTCTCCCAGTCGTAGGTATCTTCGCCCTGGAGCGTAAAGGTCCACGCCTGCGACGTCGTATAGGCGAGGACGGGCTGCAGGAATGTTTGGTCGACATCAGCACGATCGGCGTCGCCAGCGAAAGACCAGTTGTGGTAGGCGAGAATGCCCACCGTCCAGCCACTGCCCTGCCAGACAACAACCCCGGTCGGACCCGCGCCCCATTTCCCGGCGCCGAGCAGCTCATCGGTTGCAGTGGGCAGTAGAATAATTGGCCCCGCTCCCAAGGTGAAACCATTGAATGGTCGGCTTGGCGAAAAATAGAGTGCTTCCGTCGTGTCGCGCAGACCGGACTGCGAGCCGGAGAGGCCGTTCTGGCTGAACATTACGGGAAGGATTCGTCTACGCCATCCTTGCCGTGAGCTTCTTCTATCTGGTCTGAGCCGCATGGGAGCCACCCGGGGGCCCCATCGGGCCAGTCCGGGGTCGTCCAACCATCCCGCATCGGAGGTCGTGGACCGTGGCCAGTGAGCCTTCTCCGCAGGCGGCGGCGCTCGCCGATGGGTCGTCCGGGCAGCCCGCTCCGCTGGGGGCGCCGCCCGTTCCCGCCGAGGTGCTCCTGGTGCCGGAGGGTGGCCTGGAGCCGATGCCGGGGGTGCGCCGCCGGGTCGTCGTCATGGGGGCCGGCATCGCGGGGCTGGTTGCGGCGTTCGAGCTGAGTGCGCCAGGGTCACGAGCCCGATCGTGCTGGAGGCGCAGCACCGGGTCGGCGGACGCGTGAAGACGATCCGCGACTTCGCGCCCGGCCTGTACGCCGAGGCCGGCGCCATGCGCATCCCGCGGGTCCACGACCTGACGCTCGCGTACTGCGAGCTGTTCGGGCTGCGAGCTGCGGCCGTTCGTCATGGGCAACCCCAGGACGCTGGTCTGCCATGGCGGGCGGACGCTTGACCGTCGCCGAGGCCGATGCGCAGCCGGAGCTGCTGCCGTTCGAGCTGCCGACGCACGAGCGCGGGCGGACCTGGAGCGCGCTCTGGGACGAGGCGACGCCGAGTTCCGGGAGCGGTACGCCGCCGGCGGCCAGGGCTCGCTGGACGCGCTGCTTGCGCGACTACGACCAGTACTCCATCCGGGAGTTCCTGGTCGCGCGCGGGTTCTCGGAGGGCGCGCATCGAGCTGTACGGCGTGATGAGCTTCCGCGAGTCGAACATGAACGCCGCGGTCGTGGAGCAGTTGCGCGAGATCGTGGGCCGCTCCTTCGAGGACATGCAGGAGATCGTGGGTGGCTTCGACCGGCTGCCGGTGGCCTTCTACGAGCGGCTGAAGCCGTACGTCCGGTTCGGCGGCGCGAGGTCAGCGCATCGAGCAGACGCCCGAGGGCGTGACGGTCCACTACCGGGGGCCGGCCGGGCCGGGCGTCCGAGGCCGCGGGACTTCGCGATCTGCACGCTGCCGTTCCGCGTCCTGCGCGAGATCGAGGTGCTGGGCGACGGCTTCTCGCGCGAGAAGCAGAAGGCCATCCGCGAGCTGAGCTACAACGCGTCGACCAAGATCCTGTTCCAGGTGCGGCATCGCTTCTGGGAGGCGGAGGATGGGATCGTGGGCGGCACCACGGCGACCGACCTGCCGGTGCGGCGGATCTGCTACCCGTCCTTCTCCGACCCGACCGAGGAGCGCGGCGTGCTGCTGGCGTCCTACACCTGGGGCCAGGACGCGCTGCGCTGGGGCGCGCTGGACGCGGAGTCGATGATCGAGCAGGCGCTCGAGGATGTGGCCCAGGATCCATCCCAGCGTGCTGACCGAGTTCGAGGTCGGCGCCACGCACGCCTGGTACAACGACCCGTGGGCGCGGGGCGCGTTCGCCCTGTTCGAGCCGGAGCAGCAGACGCGGCTCCAGGCCGCCATCGTCGCGCCCGAGGGTCGCATCCACTTCGCCGGGGAGCACACCTCGCTGTACCACGCCTGGATCCAGGGAGCGCTGGAGTCGGGCATCCGCGCCGCTCGTGAGGTCAACGAGGCCGCGACCGCCAGGTAGGTCCGCCGGGCCGGGGTGGGCGGCTGCGCCGGGACGGCTGTGCCGCAGGCGGCCGCCGGTCGCCGAAGATCGACGGATCGCCGAAGGTCGGCAGCCCGCGACGCGCCCGCCGCCGGTCGCCGAAGGTCGGCACGGATCGCCGAAGGTCGGCACGGATCGCCGAAGGTCGGCGGCCCGCGACGCGCCCACCGCCGGTCGCCGAAGGTCGGCACGGATCGCCGAAGGTCGGCACGGATCGCCGAAGGTCGGCGGCCCGCGACGCGCCCACCGCCGGTCGCCGAAGGTCGGCGACGAATTCGCCGAAGGTCGGCGGCCCGCGACGCGCCCACGGGCGCCCGGCCGGCCTGGAGCCGCCGTCGAGACGCAGTGGAGGCCCAGGTAAGGGCGCGATGCTTGACTGTCGGATGCCATGTCACCCCGGAAGATCGTGCTCTCGCCGACGGAGGACGTCGCCACCTCGACCGCCGGGCTGGCCGCCGACCTGGGCCGAGAAGTTCGTTTCGAACGGCGTCGCCGCGAGTGGACCCAGAGGGAGCTGGCCGCGAATGCCGGCGTCTCGGCGTCGACGATCCATCGTGTCGAAGTCGGAGGCGCGGCGACGCTCGACGGCTACGCGCGAATCGCGTCGGCGCTCAGCCTCCAGCCTCGTTTCACGCTCCTGCCGGAGCCAGAGGCGGGTCCAGGTGCCCGCGGGCTCGGCGGCCGCGACGGAACCGGCCGTCGACATCGATCCGGTCCACGCGGCCCTGGGAGAGATCGAGGCGGCGCGCCTGTCAAACCGTGGATTCGAGGTTCACCTGGATGAGCCCTACCAGCACTACCAGCACGCCGGTCGCGGCGACCTCGTAGCCTTCGACCGCAAGCATCGGGCCCTGCTCCACATCGAGAACCGGACGCGCTTCCCGGACATCCAGGGGTTCGCTGGCAGCTACAACGCCAAGCGCGCCTACCTCGCGCCCGAGCTGGCCGATCGATGGCAGCTCGGCGGCGGCTTCTCGTCGCAGACGCACATCGTCGCTGCGCTCTGGTCGGCGGAGGTGCTCACCACCCTGCGGCTTCGGGAGGCGACGTTCCGAGCGCTCTGCCCTCAGTCGCCCGAGGGCTTCGCGGCATGGTGGGAGGGCGATCCGGCGGCGCCGACCCCGCGAGGATCGACGAGCGCCCTCGTCCTCCTGGACTCCGCTGGACGGAGGGCCAGGATCGGCTCGGGTCTGGGTCGGTCTCGACGTCGTGCGGACCGTGGAAGCCCGGTATCGTGGCTACGCACACGCTCTCCAGGTTCTCCGAGATCGCGGGCTCGCCTGACTCTGGGTGGAAGGATCAGAGGGATGCGGAAGGATCGGAGGATCGCGGAGGGATCGGACGATCGCAGAGGATCGGACGATGGCGGAAGGTCCGCACGGATCGCGGAGGGATCGGACGATCGCGGAAGGTCCGCACGGATGGCGGAAGGATCGCACGGATGGCGGAAGGATCGCACGGGAGGTGAGGCTCATGACCACGGCCGCGGGCTCCATCGCCACGGAGGTGGCGCCCTCGGTGTCCGACCCGTTCGGGCCGAGTGGCCAGCCCGACCCGGCCGCCGCGCTGCCGCCTGCCCGGCCCGATGCTCGCCACTGCCGCACACGGCCTCGAGCCACGACCGGGACCGCGGCAGGACGTGGTCGTCATCGGCGGCGGCCTGGCCGGCCTGGTGGCCGCGTACGAGCTCAAGCGGCAGGGCCACCGACCCGATCGTGCTCGAGGCGCAGAACCGGGTCGGCGGGCGCGTCTACACGCTGCGCACGTTCGCGCCCGGGCCTGTACGCGGAGGCCGGCGCGATGCGCATCCCGCGCGCGCACGACCTGACGCTCGAGTACTGCCGGCTGTTCGGGCTGCCGCATGCGGCCGTTCGTGATGGGCAACCCCCGCGGCCTCGTCCACGTCGGCGGCGATGCGCCTGACCATGGAGGAGGCGCAGGCGCGACCCCGCAGCGCCTGCCGTTCGACGCTCGCCGAGGCGGAGCGCGGCCGCACCGCCGACGAGCTGTGGGAGGCGGCCATCGGCGACCTGCGGCGGATGGTGGAAGCGGAGGGCGACGGCGGCCTGGGACGGAGATCGTCCGCCGCTACGACCAGTACAGCCTGTACGAGTTCCTGCGCGCGGCGGGCTGGTCGGACGGCGCCATCGAGTACTACGCGGTCATGAACTTCGTGGAGGCGGACATGCACAACGCGGTCGTCGAGATCCTGCGCGAGGACATCGGCGGGCGTACGTGGACATGCAGGAGATCGAGGGCGGCATGGACCGGCTGCCCAACGCCTTCTACGCCGCCCTCCAGGACGAGGTGCGCCTCGGCGCCGAGGTGTTCGCCATCGAGCAGGACCCCGACGGCGTGACGGTCCACTACAAGACCGAGGCCGACCGGTTCCGGGTGCGCGCCGACTACGCCATCTGCACGCTGCCCGTTCCCGGTGCTGCGCACGATCGAGGTCATGCCCGACCTGTCGCACGCCAAGCGGCGCGCGATCCGGCAGCTCAACTACCACGCCTCGACCAAGATCCTGTTCCAGGTCCGCGAGCGGATCTGGGAGACCGACGACGGCATCCTGGGCGGCGCCACGGTCACCGACCTGCCCGTCCGGCGCCTGAACTACCCGACGCCCGACCCGACCACGTCGCGCGGCGTGCTCCTGGCCTCCTACACCTGGGGCCAGGACGCCCTGCAGTGGGGCGCCATGGACGACGAGACGCGCCTCGAGGAGGCTCTCGACGACGTCTCGCGCATCCATCCCGCGCATCCGCGAGGTCTACGAGGTCGGCGCGTCGCACGCCTGGTACGGCGACCGCTGGGCGCGCGGCGCGTTCGCGATGTTCGCGCCCGAGCAGCAGACGCGACCTCCAGGCGGACATCGTTGCGGCCGGAGGGCCGCATCCTCTTCGCGGGTGAGCACTGCTCGCTGTACCACGCCTGGATCCAGGGCGCGCTCGAGTCGGGCATCCGGGCCGCCCGGCTCATCCACGAGGACGGCGTGGCGGCGGCCGCGGCCGAGGCAGCCGCGGGATGACGATCGTGGGGCCCCACGGCGGCGTGCCTGCAGCCGGCGGTCGCGGCATGCCTGCGGCCGGCAGTCCCGACACGCCCCGCGAGGCCGGCGACGAGGTCGGAGCGCCGCACTGCGCCAGGGAGCCGGGCGGCTGACCATGCGCCACTCCCGCGGCCGGCGATGGGCGGGTCTCGCCGCCCTGTCCCTGGCCGCGGGCCTGGTGGTCGGCCCCGTCGACACCGCGCGAGCCGGCGCCCCGGCGTCAAGTCAGGTGTTCGACGCGTTCGATCCCGAGCGTCCTGGCTACGGGCTGGACATCGGCTGCAGCGGACGCCACGACCACGACATGGCCTGGGCGCTGTACGCCATCGCCGCTGCGGGGAAGGGGCGGCTGGCCCTCCTGAGGCGAGCTGCCGACCACCTGGTGGAGGTGTCGGACCGCGGCGGCGGACGCTGGGGCTGGGGCGTGCCCTGCGCCTGGGATGCCTGTGAGCCCGGCCCGGCCGACCCGGTCGGCACCATCTACGGCATCACCGTGGCCTGGGCGGTGCGCGCGCTGCGCACCGCCTGGGACCTCACGGGCACGAAAGGATATCGGCGGACCGCCAGGCGAGCCCTCGACTACTACGCTGGGATGTTCCACCTGTCGGAGGACGAGGCCACCGGGTACTTCAGCTACTCCGACCAGCCTGCTGACGCCGACTGCAACGCCTTCAACGTCTCGGCCATGCTGGCCGCGGAATACGCCTGGGGCGCGGTGGAGCTTCACTCCGCCAGGGACGGGGTCATGGCCGACCTGGCCCTTGCCGGTGTCTGGAGCGGGCGCCAGTCGAGCGAGCTCGGCGTGTACTGGCCATACCGGGTGGGTGCTCCGAACCTGAACGACGCGGTCCATCATGCGCTCATCCTCGATGGCTTCCTCGAGGCGCGCAGCTTCGTCCCGAGCAGCTACCCATTGGAGCCGGCGCTGGCGTACCTGGCGCTGTACGTGCAGCGCGACCGTGTCTCCGAGCAGGTCGGCTCGACGCGATATGCCCGACTCTGGGGCGTCGGGATGGCCATCGACGTCCTTGCGCGGTCAGGCCGGGTCAGGGCGGCGAGCGTGGCGGCCGACAGCCTGCCCCGGTACGCGCTGCCCGGGCGTCCCTTCCGCTACGCCCAGCGTCCCGGCGAGACGGCCTGGTACCCGCGCCAGAACGCCTACCTCCTCCTCGGGCTGATCAGGCTCGAGCAGCACATATAGCGAGCCTCACTGCCGGCGCTGGCCGCGCCGCATCGGGCCCTTGTGGCTGTGGATGACCGGATAAGGGCGTGATGAGAGCTGCTGGCTAGAGTCTGCGTCGTCGTCCGATCGGACCGTCGCCACCTCTCACGGGGCGCATCGGCTGCCGGTCGGGCGACTCCTCCCGCCGAACGATCCGCCGGTCCAGCCCCGCCGTCCGCCGTCGACGCATGACCGTCGCGCCCCCGCGCGCGGTCCAAGGAGGAACGCATGAATCGCGTCCTGCTCACCGGCCGTCTCACCCGCGATCCCGAGATGCGATCGCTGGCCAACGGGAAGACGGTCACCCAGTTCAGCCTGGCCACCAACGACTACCGAGGCGGCCAGGAGAAGGCCGAGTTCCACACGGTGGTGACCTGGGACCGCCTGGCCGAGATCTGCGCCCAGTACCTGGGCAAGGGCCAGTTGGTGGCCCTCGAGGGCCGCCTCCAGACTCGTCAGTGGGAGGATGAGCGCAAGCTGCGCCACTGGAAGACGGAGATCGTGGCCAGCCAGCTCGAGATGCTCTCGGGCCGCACGCAAGAAGGACTACGCCGCGGAGTCGGCGGCGGAGGCCCTCGCCATGCAGGCGGCCCAGCTCGGGGTCGAGCCCCACGAGCTGGCGCAGCAGGCCATGCAGGGCGACGAGCTCGACGATGACGACCTCGAGTCGGACGTCGAGGAGCGCGAGCTCGCGACGGCCGCCGCCTAGCGCGACCGCCGCGGCCGGCGAACCCTTGGCCCGGTGGACCCGGGCTTGGCCTTTCCTCCTCCCGGCGGGCGCGGTGCCCCCTCCCGCGCCCGCCGCCTCGCCTCGTGTCCCGCCGAACCTTGCTCCTGGACCAAGCTGGCGATCGTTGCGCTGGCCGACGGGTCGTCGCGACCGCACTGCTGGCGCCTTTCCGCCCGCCCAAACGATGGTAGCGTTGCCGCCGCGCGCTGGGCATCCCGGCGAATCCGAGCGGGGGGTACGTGAGCGCCAGATCCACGGCCAGATCGATAGGGGTCCTTGGCCTGGCGCTCGTCATCGTGACCGTGCCCGGCGGAGCCGCCGCCCAGAGCCCGCCGCCGGGCGGGCCGGCGTGCGTCGCCGAGGTCGAGCCGAACGACGCAGTCGAGGGCATGCGGCCCCTCGACGTCGAGTTCTGCCTTCAGGGAACGCTCGTCGAGGCCAGCGACCAGGACCTGTTCACCTGGGCCGTCGCGCCCGAGGACGGGCTGACGACGTGGTCGTTCACGATGCGCGGCGTCCCGACGACGATCACCAGCGTCCACGTCCTCGTCATCGACTCCGCCGAGGGCGCCACGCCCCTGCAGGTGGGGCGCGAGGTCGCCCGTGTCGACTCCGACGCCCACCTCGACACGCCACCGGGCGAGGCCGAAGTCCGGCTCGCGCCGGGCCGGTACCTCCTGGGCATCAGCCGCGGCCCGGCGGGCTTCGGCCAAACCATCACCGACGACCGCGACTGGGAGCTGCGCATCGTCCGCGGCGAGCCGCTGCCGCCGTCCGGGGACATCGAGCCCAACGACGCTCCGACGACCGCCACCGCCGTGCATGGCGCCTTCGAGCTCAGCGGCGACCTGGCCCGGACCATCGACGACTATCGCTGGAGCTCACGCCGACGATGCCGCGACCCCCTGGCGCATCGAGGCGCGTACGTCGATCGGCGCACCGCTGACGCTCGACCTGCGCGACGCGGCGGCGAGACCATCGGCTCCGCGCAGGCCGGCACCGATGGCGTCGCGATCATCCACGACGCCGGGCTGGCGGCTGGCGACTACGTCATCGCGCTCTCGCCGGGCGCCTACCAGACCCAGCCGTACGTCCTGCGGGCGGAGCCGGTCACCGAGCCAGGCGCGGACCCGGAGCCGAACGACATGCAGGAGAAGGCGATCTCGCTCGACCCGGCGACGCCGGTCGGCCACGGCCGCCTGACCTCGAACGACGACGTCGACATGTACCAGTTCGATGTCGACGCAGCGCTGTCCGCGGGCCTGGTGGACATCGGCCTGACCTGGTCCGGTGGACTCGACCACTCGCTCTGCCTCGCCACCGAGAGCGGGTCGCCCATCGGGTGCCAGCAGGACGTCGCCGCTGCGTCGTTCGCGGGCCTGCTGCTGCCGGTGGGCCGCTACCTGCTGAAGGTGAGCGGCTACGGCGACCTGGACGATCCGTACGAGCTTCGCGTCGCCTCAGGCGGCGCGCCGCCGCCGCTGGCGGACGTGGAGCCCAACGACGACGCCACCACGGCGAGCCCCGTCGCCGGTGCGTTCGCCGTCAGCGGTGACCTGACCGGGGGTCCCGACGTCTTCGCCTGGACGCTGTCCGACGCCGACGCGGCACGCACCTGGCAGCTCGACGTCTCGGCGACGCCGGGGCTCCCGGCCACGGTCGACCTGGTGCGTCTCGACGGAGCCGGACTGGTCCGCGATGCGGACCGACCAGTACGGCACGGCGCGCGTCTGGGACCTGCGCCTGCCGGCCGGCACCTACACGGTCCTCGCTCTCGCCGGCGGGCCGAACGCCCCGCGCTACATGCTCCGGAGCGCCGAGGAGACCGCGCCCGACATCGACCCGGAGCCGAACGACGCGGTCGCACTGGCCGTCCCGCTCGATCCGGCGACCCTGCGCGCGCGGGGCGCATCGCCACCGGCAGGGACGTCGACACGTACTCGTTCGACATCGACGAGGCCATGGCCGCCACCCTCACCGACGGACCTGACCTCGACGGCGGACATCGCTCTACCAGCTCTGCGTGGCGTACGACCTCGGGCAGGCCATCCAGTGTCGCGAGAGCGCCGACGGCATCGTCCCTCGCCGACCTCGCGACTGGCGGCCGGCCACTACTCGCTCCAGGTCAGCGGCCACGCCGCGCCGGATGCGCGCTACGACGTGCACGTCGGTGCGGGGCGCCCGCCGGCGCCGGACCACGAGTCCGAGCCCAACGACGTCGACACGGCACCCACGACCTGGGACCAGGCCCTCGTGATGCACGGGACGTCGCTCGACGGGGACGTGGACGTGTATCGGGTCCACGTCGACGGCGTGCCGCAGGTCTGGCGGCTTGACGTCCGCGGGACCGGGCTCGGTCGACCGGGGTGGCGCCAGCCTGACGGGACGCGCGTGGGCGAGCCTGCAGTGTCGGACGATGGCACGTCAGCCGTGGTCGAGGACCTCTACCTGGTGAACGGCGACCATCTGCTGACCCTGGCTGCGCAGGGCGAGTACACCCTGGCGCTCACCCCGCTGGGCCCGCCGGACCCCGCCGCCGAGCACGAGCCCAACGACGACACGGACCACGCCGGGCACTTGGCCTTCGGGGGCTCGCGGACCGGTCGGCTGCCGGTCGCGGAGGACGTCGACGTCTTCCGTTTCTCGCTGTCGGCGCCCGAGCACATCATCGCCACCGTCGATCCCCCGTCCGGCGGGTCGATCGGCCTGGAGGTCACGTCCGCCGGCAGTAGCCTGGCGCAGGTGGAGCCTGGTCCGGCCGGCGGGCCGACCGTCTTCGACGGCTCGCTGCCCGAGGGCGACTACGAGCTGCGGCTCCACACGGGTGCGATGAGCGACGGTGAGTATGCCGTCCGCCTGGAACGGGCCGATCCCTTCGTCACTGGCTCGACCCCGGCCGCGCCTGGGCTGCCCGTGACGCTCTCGCTCACGACCAGCCCCTCGGAGGTCGCCGCGTACTGGCGAGACGGGCAGCGGGTGCCCGCCACGCTGACCATCGAGAACACCGGAGGTGCGGGCCTCGCGCTCGCGCTCGACACGCTCACCAGCCACCACGCCTGGACGGTGGCGTCGCCCGCGTCACCCGTGGCTGTCGCGGCAGGCGGGTCGGTGGATGTCCCCCTCGTCGTCCACGTGCCGCCCGACGCGTGGCTCGGGGTCCCGGTCAGGGTGTCGGTCCGTGCCCGCGATGCCGACGGCGCCTCGGGCACAGCCTTCGTCGAGATCACCCCGGCGCGGGACGTCGCGCCGGTCGACCCGGAGATGGCCTGGAGCCTGCCACCGGAGCTCCTGGGCGGGCTGGACATGGCCTCGGCCGCCCTTGAAGCCGTGCCCGTGGACGCCCACAACCACGAGGTGTACCTGCACGACGGGTTGTCCATCGCCGGTTCGGGGATGTCCTCGTCGCTCCAGTCCGGGCCGTTCACGCTGGGCGTCGACCTGGCCGGCGACGAACCGGTCCCCGTGGCCGGGCGTCATCCTCGACCCCCTTGCTGTGGACGGCACGTTCGCGGCCCGGCCGCGCGCCTTCGAGCTGCTCCTGTCGCAGGACGGCGTGACGTACGAACCGGCGCTCTCCGGGGAGCTGCAACCGGCGTTGCGCGATCAGGCGTTCGTGCTGGACGCCCCCGTGCCCGCCCGGTACGCGCAACTGCGCATCGATACTGACTGGGGTGGCACCGAGGCCCAGTTCAACCTCGGCGAGTGGAAGGTGGTCGCGACGCCGGGCTTCGTGCCGGACCCGGCCCCTCTGAACCTCG
>CAVRVR010000004.1:0-10275 GCA_963724595.1 uncultured Alphaproteobacteria bacterium
CGCGGTCGCATTCGTCTTCCAGTCGGCAGGGAAACCCTCGAGGTTTTCGAAGACGGTGTTGATGCCGGACGCGCCAAAGAGGGTCACGGCATCCTCGGTGTACTTGTCAAAATCGGTGTCGAAGATCCCCTGATACATGAAGTAGGTCTCGCCCTGGATGGGGAAGAGCACCCAGCGCAGGTAATGCAGCTTGAGCACGGCGAGGACGTCCGGCTGGTCCGCCACCGCCTTCTCAATGGTCTTGGCGTGCTCGTGGAAGGCATTCTCCCTGCCGGGGATGATCTTCGCGATGATCGTGAAGCCATAGCATGCGGGAGTCTTGGGAAAGATCGGGCCGTATCGACCCTGTTGCACCTTGCCTTCGAAGACTCCGCCCTTCGGAATGGCCATAGCCGCCGGTTTGGTCCATTCGCGCTGCTGGGTATCTGACATAGTTGGGTCCTTCTTTCTTGCATGGAAGGCATCGAGGTACGCGAACCGTCTGTTGCGTCCGAAGCGGCCTTGCGACCGCTAGTGCGGACCCCGCCTGACATCTGCGTCTGAGGGTTGTTCTGGAGTCGCAGCGTAGACGTAGAAGACGAGCCGCGTAGGAGGCGAGACCCACAAACAACAGCATAGACCCGGCCCATAAACTGACGGCAGCTATGAGCAGGAAATTCGCGAAGATGATCGTGTCCTCGATGATCCACTTGAGCTGTTTCATATCCGGCCTCTTGTGACTTTTTCAAAGCCACAGCCGATCCTCTCCGCCAGCAGAGCATCCCGCTGGCGGAGGGCTAGTTCCAAAAACCGGAACAGCCATCGCGGAGAGCGACGAGCTCCGGGTCATCTTGCTTTTAAGTCACGCGGGTCCGTAGACAATTTCACCAGCAGCCGCGGGTGCGATGGGCTCGTTTGCATAGGCGATCTCGTGTTG
Organism: uncultured Alphaproteobacteria bacterium; assembly: GCA_963724595.1. Taxonomy (GTDB): domain Bacteria; phylum Pseudomonadota; class Alphaproteobacteria; order Rhizobiales; family Hyphomicrobiaceae; genus Hyphomicrobium_A. The sequence goes on from CAVRVR010000004.1 coordinate 917, forward strand.
TGTGGTAGTCGTTGGCGGAGATCTCCTTGGGGGAAGGACGAGGTCACGCGAGGATCACACTACTCCTACTTCAGAATGTCCGATACTGGACATTCAGGGTAACCCGCGAGGGACTTGCGCCTCCGCATCGCACGACATCAGCGACATAGGCGCGAGCCTGGCCTGTTGTGCAGGCGGCAGTCGTGGCTGGCAGCGGACTTATCCAAAACCCGTTGATGCGATGCACGGCGTCGAAACGTGTCATTGCCTTTGCAGCTAGTAAGGTGGCGACGGTAGCCTCAGCCGGGCGGCGCCTCCCCGCAAATTCCGCCCGGCTGCTGCACCTAGCTCTAGCCCTCACGAGCCGTAGCCGATCTCTACGTCAGTTGCCGACGCGTGGAGGATTTCACCAGCAGCCGCGGTTGCGATACAGGGCAGCTCCGCCCCAGCGATAGCCGCGGTAGCCCCGGTACATGCCGACACGCCGATAGCCTCTGTATCCGTAATAGCCGAGAGGCCGGTAGAGGCCGACACGCCGGTAACCCCGGTACAGGTCCGACACGGCGGTAGCCGCGGTACAGGCCGACCGGCGGTGCGCGAGCCGACACGCCGATAACCGCGGTAACCGCGATAGCCGACGTGTTCGACGAGAGAGGAACTGTTCTGCTGGATGCTCTTGCTGAGAGGGGCGGCAGGAATGGCTTGGCTGCTGACAGTGGAGCCAGTGATCAAAGCCGCCGCGAGCGCCGCGATAACGAGGCCCGTTTTCATAGCTTCTCCTGTTGCGTCTCCGTTGTGCGCGGCTCTCATTGGGGGAAGGGACGGGGCACGCGCAGGGTCATGATGCGTCTGTTCCGGTTTGCCCGATAGACAGATTTCAGGGGTCGCCCAAGGAGGGTTACCTCGTTTTTGTCCTATGAATTGTTCATCCCGTAGCGTACGGCTGTCGCGCGCCACCATTCCTCGTGCCCGTGGAATGCGACCCCCCTTCCCTCCGGGTCCTGTGGCGCCAGTTGGACGCTGATCCTCCCCCCGGATCAGCGTCCTTTTCTCTCGCGGAGCCGACCCATGGCCGCCTCCCAAGCCCACGCCGCGCTTGCCTCTGAGTTGCTGCACTTCACGAACACCGTGGAGTTCCTTCGAATTCACCGGAAGCGGTGCTCAACAGCCGTGGGCCCTCAACATTTTTCACCGTGCGAGCCAGTGTGCGGACGAGCTCTTCCATATTGAGGCTTGCGACCTCGACATCACGCCTCGGCAGTTCGCGGTACTTGAAAGAATTGCTGAGCAGGAAGGGCTGAGTCATACCGACCTCGTGGAGCGTACAGGGATCGATCGTTCCACAATGGGCGGATTGATCAAGCGGCTCTTAAAGAAGGGTTTGGTCGCGCGTCGAAAGACCGAGAATGACGCGCGCACCTACCAACTCGCTATCACAATTGAAGGACGTGCGGCTTTCGAGCAGGCCAAACTCATAGCCCACCGAGTTAACCGGAAACTCCTTTCGGCGCTTCCCGTGAATAAGGCCCGCGACTTCTTGCCCAGCTTAGAGTTGATCGTTGTTGCGGCATCCCGCCCTACGCGACGTTTTCGTTCCAAACCAACCGCAAGGGGATTAGGCAATCATTCGGAGGGTCAGGTGATGGTTCTATTGGTTCTACTGGTGATCGCTTTACCGTCGCTGATCGGGCTTGGAATTCTGGTTTGGATAGAGAGGTGAAGGACGCCGGGCATAGAGACAGCAAATTCTCTCGCAGCCCTACTTCGATCGACAGGGTATCCCCCGAAAATCCCCCGCCGACTTTGTTGTCGCGCGGCGTCGAATCAGGGCGAAGTAGTTCGGGTAGGAGGCGCCCCCTTGACCCGGCTCGAACAGCTCATCGCCAGAGAAATTACCGACTTGATGGCTCTACGCGTGCTCATAAAAGATCCGTGGATTGACATCAGCCCTCACCACCAAGCCCGGGAGCTTGAGCAAGTTGAGGCCCAGTTGGCGGACCTGGGCGTCAACGTGGATGAGTTGGCATGAGAAGGCTCCAGCGCGCTCGACGAGCGGCTGCTTAGAGCAGGTCCTTGTGCCGGCGGTAGGGGCACATCTTTAACCTCGGCGACGTCGCCAAGCGGGCTCTGGGTCGAAAACAGTGGGGCCCAACGCGATGAACTTCATCCCTAGCCTGCAAATGCTCTTCCGACCCGGTGGACGAAGCGTCCCTAAAACGGATCGAAGCCCCTCTTCCGAGGTCGCGCTATTCTTCATTTGCGCCAAGCATCGGAGTCACAAGGGCAAGCAAACCCAAGCGCCTAAGCAGGTATGGGGTGCTGTCGCTTGGCACGCCGTCTGCCAGGAGCGACACGTCGTTTGGGTATGAGCGGACTCCGTCTCCGCCACCCCTCTGAAATCGGTAATCTGAAACAGGCTGAACGCTCGGCACTTGCGTGCCGATCAAACTCACTCGTCGGATGCGATGTACAGTTCGCCGTTCTGCCAGGAAAACTGGTGGGCTTCGGGGTCCGCCAACAGCGCGGTGAGGGCTTCAAGCATGGTCGTCACTCCTGTGATCTGTGCGGGTGCCCTTTCGTACGCAGCCGCGGCACGCGCCGCTGTTCCTTAGGGAACCGTCGCTGCCGATCGTGCGCACGCCAAATGACCGTGCCACGCGATGGCCACAAGCTGGCCCCGCTATCGACTAACGAGTCGGATCAACTATTGAGATCAAGGTCATGAGCCGCATCGGGGGGAATGATGCTGCTGCTAGATGCTATTGCCAGCATCATCCTCCTGGGGATGATGATGGTGCCGATCGTCAATATCTTCGCAGGGATCATCCTCGGTGCGGCGCTGGGCGGTGTCCCGGGCAGCATCTTGGGGTTTCTACTCGCCGTCATCGTGATAGTTGCCGAGAAAATAGTCGCTGAACGGCGCGGCTGGTTTGAGGTCATAGGCGAAGTCGGAAACACCGAAGTCAGCCTCATCGAACAAAAGCCCGATGCGAGATTGGGCACGCGGGCGCGCCTGACAAGGCGGCGAGCGCTTGGCTCACCAATGAAACGCCGTCTTGCAGCGTTCCCGGCCGCCGCGAACTACCGGCAGACCCTTCATTAACTACGCGTAGCCGTGAACTCCAACGCCTTCTTCACGAGCATCAATTCCTTTCTTCACGATCGATTGACGTCGGGCGCCTTGGACCGTCGCGTCCGGCGATCCATATATTGTCGCGGGCGAGGTCCACGCCGTGCGCTGCAACCCTGCTTGTGCAGGCGCGTTGGGCAGTGAAAGGAGTAATTCCATGAACATGGCGAGACTGGCGGCGCTTGGATTTGCCGCCTTGGCTGTGGCAGCCCCCACGGCGGTTTGGGCAGATTCCTACTGGGAGGTCGAGGCGGCGCGCGCCAATGCGAGAGCCGGTGGCCCGACCAACGCCCGGGACGCGGAGCTGTTGGACCGGTATGGCTGCCTGAGCGGCACGCGCAGCGCATTCTGCGAGCGGCAGGCCGCTCACGCACCGCGCCGCTACTATCGGGCGTCGCGGCGCTACGCCCGCTAGTCATCACTGCCATCAACTCATAGCAAAACCCCGCCTCGGCCGAGGCGGGGTTTTTTGTGTTGACGTCGTATTGGCGCGAACTTCAGGACAGCACGGCGTCCGCCCGCTCGCGTCGGGCTTCGACTTTTTTCGTCGCCGCTGCCCGCACACGCACGGGGATCGACTTGTACGCCGGCGTGCCGCTGCGTGCGTCGAAGCTCTCTATCGCGACGAGCGGATTGGCTTCCGGGTAGTAGGCCGCTGCGGAATTCCTGGCGATCTCGAACTCGACCGCGGTGAGGTTGCGCAATACGCGCGTGCTGCTGCCGCCATCCTCCCCGTCCGCAATCGCCTCGACGTCGACCAGATCGCCGTGGTTCAGCCCGCGCGCTTGCAAGTCGTCCTTGTGCATAAAGATGACGTCGCGCCGTCCCGTGATGCCGCGATAGCGATCGTTGAAGCCGTAGATCGTCGTATTGTACTGATCGTGGCTGCGAATGGTAGCGAGCATCAGGGCTTCGGAGGCGCTGGCGCGCGTGTCGCAATCGAGCCCCGAAAAGACGATGAAATTGGCCTTGGCGTTGGGCGTCAGCCACTGGCGGTCGGACGCGGCAATATGGAGGCGGAAGCCGCCCGGCACCCGCACGCGCTCGTTGAAGTCGGCGAAGGCCGGAAAGACCTTCTCGATCGCGTCGCGGATGGTGTTGTAATCGGCGACGAAACCGTCCCAGTCGACCTTCGTGTTCGGCAGCGTTGCCTTGGCGATGCCGGCAACGATGGCGGGTTCGGATTTGAGATCGGGCGAAGCCGGTTTCAGGCGCCCAGCCGACGCGTGCACCATCGACATCGAATCTTCGACCGTCACCGACTGCGGGCCCGTCTCCTGCTCGTCGAGCTCAGTGCGTCCCAGGCACGGTAGGATGATCGACGTCTTGGCTAACAGCAGATGCGAACGATTGAGCTTGGTGGCGATGTGCACGGCAAGATCGAGTTTGCGCATGGCCTTGAAGCACACCTCTGGGTCGGACATCGCGACCGGCAAGTTGCCGCCCAAGCACACGAGGGCTTTCGAACGGCCCTCGGCCATGGCCTTGATGGCCTCGACGGCGCCATGGCCATGCTCGCGTGGCGGCTTGAAGCCGAACGTCGCTTCCAGCCGATCGAGAAGCTCGGCGTTGGGAATCTCGGTGATGCCGACGGTGCGGTCGCCTTGCACGTTGGAATGACCGCGCAACGGGCAGATGCCGGCGCCCTCACGTCCGATATTGCCGCGCATCAGCATCAGATTGGCGAGCTGCTGCACGATCTGCGTGCCGTGGCGGTGCTGCGTGAGGCCCATGCCGTAGCAGATGATGACGTTCTTGGCGTTGGCGTAGATCTCGGCGGTGCTCTCGATCTCGCGCGCGTGTCAGGCCTGAGCACCGCTCGATCTCCTCCCACGTCGTCGCCTCGATGTCGCTGACCAGCGCGTCGAAGCCGACCGTGTGCTCGGCAATGAAGGCGCGATCGATGCACCTGCCGACCGTGCTTACCGTCGAGCGCCAGCAGCGCCTTCATCATGCCCTTCAGCACCGCCGCGTCGCCGCCGACTCGCGACCTGGTGATAGACCGACGCAATCTTCGTCGCGCGGCCCGTCAGCATTTCGACGGGATGCTGCGGCGACAAGAAGCGCTCGAGCCCGCGCTCCGCAGCGGATTGAACACGACGATGGTGCCGCCGCGCTTTGACACGTCGCGCAGCGTCGACAGCATGCGCGGATGATTGGTGCCGGGATTGTGCCCGATGCAGAAAACGAGATCGGCGTGGTCGAAGTCCTCGAGCGTCACCGTGCCCTTGCCGACGCCGATCGAATCCGGCAGTCCGACGCTCGTCGCCTCGTGACACATGTTGGAGCAGTCGGGGAAGTTGTTGGTGCCGAACTCGCGCACGAACACCTGATAGAGGAACGCCGCCTCGTTCGAGGCGCGACCCGAGGTGTAGAACTCCGCCATGTTCGGATCGGGCGAGCTTGCGCAGCTCCTCGCCGATGCGCGCGAACGCATCCTCCCAGGAGATCGGTACGTAGCGATCGGTTCCCGCGTCGTAGGCCATCGGATGCGTGAGACGGCCGGCGTCCTCGAGCGCGAAATCGGTCCAGTTCCACAGCTCGCTGACGGGATGCGCCGCAAAGAAATCGAGCGTCGGCGCGTTTGCGCGTCGCCTCCCACGCCACCGCCTTGGCGCCGTTCTCGCAGAACTCGAACGATGAGGCGTGACGCGGATCGGGCCAGGCGCATCCGGGGCAATCGAAACCCTGCGGCTGGTTCACCCGACGCAGAGCACGCGTTTCGCGGTTGAGCGCCATCTGTGCGCGCAGCGCTCGCGCCACCGCCTGCAGCGCTCCCCACCCACCGGCAGGGCCGCCATATGCGCCAACGCCAGGAACCTCGTGTTTGCCCATTGTTCACTCACGTCAAGTCGCCGCAGTAAAGGGCGACAGTTGAACCGCTACGGCTAAAGTACCGTTTGGCTTCTAGGGGAGATGACAACTTTAGAAAAAGGCGCTGGGCGCGTACCACCTATGCATTAAGCGGGAACCGGCGCAGGATATGCGAGTTGCACTCCTCGAGTGTCGCATCCGCGAGAACCGGCCATGTATGTGTCCATTCTCTCCAACGAAGATCTCGAAGCGCTGCAGAGCGCCATCGAGATGGCGCTAGACGAAGCCGTCGACCGCGGCATAAACCTTACGCTGACCGATATTACGGTGCGCCTCTTCGAGGCTTACATGATGGGCGAGCGCGATCCCGACAAGCTCGCTGACGCAGTCGTGTTCGACAACAGCATGCGCCAGATCCACTAACGGCCGCACGAATAATATGATCGGCAAAGGCGGAGCCATTCTGACGCAGCGTCAGCCCCAAAGATAGCGCGGGCTGCACACGTCGTCACGACCATCGACGAGCTCAATGCGATCATCGCCGCCGCAGATTTGCTTGTCCCCGGCGCGAAGCACGCCGTTCTTGGCGAGGGGCCCTTGAAATGCGGCCATCGCTTTCGTCGGCGAGCAGCCGGGTGATCAGGAGGACATGGAGGGTCACCCTTTTGTCGGCCGCGCCGGACAACTGCTGACACAGGCCATGGATGAGGCCGGCATCGATCGCGCAAGGCTTTACCTCACCAACGCGGTCAAGCACTTCAAGTACGAACAGCGCGGCAAACGGCGCATCCATCAAAAGCCGACCACAGGAGAGGTGAAGCACTACCGCTGGTGGCTGCTGAAGGAACTTGAGATCGTTGAGCCAAAGCTAGTCGTCGCCTTGGGTGGCACAGTTGCGCTGGCGCTTACAGGCAAGCCGGTTTCTGTGACTAAGGCGCGTGGTCCGCATGAGTCGGAGGAGTTTCGCGGCTCTCACCGTGCGGATCCCTCGTCTGCTGCGCAGTACCCGACAAGGCCGCGAAGGAAGCGGCTACCGCGACTTCGTCGCTGACTTGCGTGCTGCCCGCAAACTCGCCGCCAGCTTCTACGTCACTGTGTCGTTGACGTCCGCGATGTTGTATTCCTAGAGGAAGCAAACCGGTAAGGGGCCGAGGGGGGATTGAACACGCGGCTCACGCAGCAACTCGGTATCGCTGATCCGATCGATCTCCGGCGCCCATGGCCTTCGCGGCGGCGGCAAGGCTCGCCGCCGCCGCGACTGTCGGCCGGAGGACTTGGGTTGATCGAGGGTGGCTACGGCGATGCGGGCTGGCTTGATGCCGAGTTCCGCGTGGCTGGCAACGCGCGGTTGGATGCGGCTTCATTACTTGGTCGCTGAAGAAGTAGCCGCAGCTCCTCGACCTCGTACTTGCACGCAACCCTCGCGCCGTCTTCCTCTCGTTCGGCGATCCCGCAGCCCTTCGCCGCACGATCAAAGTCTCCGGCGCGAAGTTCGATCCGTCAGGTGCGACGCGCCGCGACGCCGAACGCGCCATCGATTGCGGTGCCGACATCGTCGTTGCGCAGGGCTCGGAGCCGGCGGTCACGGTGAGCGCTGCGCGACGCTGAAACTCGTACCGGAGTTGCCGATCTGGATCGCCGCCGCGTCCCGGGCACGCTGCTTTGCGCGGCGGGTGGCGTCGCCGAGGGTCGCGGGCTCGCCGCCGCGCTGATGCTCGGTGCCGACGGCGTGCTCGTCGGCTCCCGGCTTCTGGGCGTCAAACGAGGCCAACGTCTCACCGCGCATGCACGCGGCGGCGCTGGCTGCCTCTGGCGACGCACCGTCCGCTCGCAGGCGATGGATTGCTCGCAAGCTTGACGGCGGCGCGTTACACCGCGCGCGTGCTGCGCAACGCCTACATCGAGCGCTGGCATGGGCGCGAGTCGGAAACTCATGGTCGTGGTGGACGAGGAAGCTGCGAAGTACCGCAAAGCGTGGTCCGAGGCGACCCCAGGGAGCAACACGTTGATCGGCGAAGCCGCCGGCCTGATTCACGCCGTCGAGCCGGTCGCCGTCATCATCGAGCGCATGGTTGGCGAGGCCGAACGCCAGATCTCCAGCGCAGCGCGCGAAGTCATTTCGTAAGTTACGAGCCTGCGCCATTCAAATTGCACAAATTACAGGCGCGCCGCGCCAACGCGACCCTGTCACCCGCCCGCATATTGTTTAATCACTTCTAAGACCTAGATATTCATCTCCCAGGTAGCCGCGCCTTGCGGCTGCCGCCGGCGCGGGGTTACGCTGGCTTTGTTGCCGGTAGTCAACGGGATGGAAAGAGTGCTGACCTCAGTCTTGGCGGGGCTGGTCCAGCGGGGCGCGCGACGATCGTGACGGCGCGCGGTCGCGAGTAGATCTTCGGCGACGGTACTGGCGAAGAGATTCGCGTCCGCTTCATGGACGCCGGCGCCGAGCGCGCGACCGTCGTCAACCCCGAACTACGCCTTGGCGAACTGTTCATGGACGGCCGCCTCATCGTTGAACGCGGCACCATCTACGACTTCCTTGAGCTCTACTGCGCGACGCCAAGTCACGACGCCGCCCGCGCGCCTGCTCGGAAGGCTTCGCTTCCTCACCCGTCGCGCCGTCAGCCGCAACAATCCTGGCGCGCGCGCCGCAACGTGGCGCATCACTACGATCTCGACCATCGGCTCTACGAGCTGTTCCTCGACGTTGATCGCAATACAGCTGCGCCTACTTCGAGCGGCCGGATTGCACGCTCGAGGAGGCACAGCTCGCCAAGAAGCGGCTGATTACCGCCAAGCTTCTCGTCGATCCGGACAGCCGCGTGCTCGACATAGGCTGCGGCCGGGGAGGCCTTGCGCTCCTACATCAAGCAGATGGGCGGCGCCCGCCAGGTGCAAGGCATCACACTGTCCCGCGAGCAGCTGCAGGTGGCGACCGAGAGAGCGGGAAAGGCGGGGCTCGAGGACAGCGTGCGCTTCGTCCTCAACGATTACCGCGAGGTCGAAGGCAACTTCGACCGCATCGTCTCGGTCGGCATGTTCGAGCACGTCGGGCCGCGTTTTTATCAAGCCTACTTCGACAAGTGCCGCCAGCTCCTCAAGCCCGACGGCGTCATGATGCTACATACCATCGGGCTCATGGACGGCCCCTGGTACCCGAACCCCTGGCTCGACAAGTACATCTTCCCGGGCGGCCAGCTCCCGGCGCTGTCGGAGATCGTCCCCGCCATCGAACGCGCCGGGTTGATCGTGACCGACGTCGAGTGCCTGCGCATGCATTACGCCGAAACCCTTTCCCAGTGGCGCCAGCGCTTCATGGCGCGACGCGGGAAGCGTTCGCGCTGTACGACGAGCGCTTCTGCCGCATGTGGGAGTACTACCTTGCCTGCTGCGAGGCGGCCTTCCGCTATCAGGACGTCGCCGTCTTCCAGGT
>CAVRVR010000005.1:0-236636 GCA_963724595.1 uncultured Alphaproteobacteria bacterium
GCTGCTAGCGCTCGGGTGAGAACGCCAGTTCCTGCAGCTGTTTCCAGTACGCTCTGCGGTTTGAGCTCGGCGACCCGCTCGGCGAGGTCGCCCGCATCAGGACTCGAAAATAAGTGGGACCAGGAAGCGATCGTAGATTTCCGGGATCGATCCCGCGAACAGCTTGTCAGTAGCGGCCATGATGCTGCTCCTGTCGGCACGTGTGGCAGATCGTAGACCGGGCGGGTATCGCGGATATCGCGGTTATCGGCGTATCGGCCTTTACCGCCGCCACTGCCGTGTCGGTCTGGACCGGCGTTACCGGCGTGTCAGCATTTATCGGGTTACCGGCCTCTCGGCTTTACGGATACTGAAGCTACCGGCGTGTCGGCTTATACCGGGGGCCACCGCGGTTGCCGTTGGGGCGGGGTTGCCTGTATCGCAACCGCGGCTGCTGGTGAAATCGTCCAGCAACGCATAGCAGCCAAATTTCTAGCAAGCAGTGCTGCCGGTTGGAGCCTCGTTGCTCCGGCTGGCCCCGGCTTAACGGGCAATGTCCGATAATGGCCCAAAGCTGACATTCCTTGCGACAGCTTACTCACCAGGGCATGAACTCCGCCGCCAGTGGGTTGCGGAAGCTTCGCTCGCCAGTGAAGCGAACGCTGCCTGGGCGTTTTTCTTGACGGACAGTTGGTCGGTAGTAGCGCACGGCGGCCACCTCGGGCTCGACCCGACGCATCTTCAGGCCACCTTGCGGCTCGCCGCTCATGACCACGATAAAGTCAGTTGCCTGCCCAGTTTCCTTATGAGGGCCCTCATCCGAGAGGATAAGCGAGGTTCCAACCCAAACCGATTTCGAAACCAGATCGGCGACTTCCTGCGGGAGCGTAATGCGGTCAAGAGCCGCGACAGCTGTTTCCATGCTCGTGCTTACGGATTCGGTGTTGCGATCACGCTTCGTCGCGACCCGAGCCCCGTCAATCGCCACCGCGTTCCACCTTACCTGCCTATCGCCCATGTCCGCTGCGGTGAAGATCAGGGTGCCGAGGGGCTTGTCGGGGTCGCGGATTGCAACAGGGAACTCCATCACAGGCTCGAACCCCTGGCGTACGTACACGCGCCGTGTCTTCAGGCTGATAAAGATCGAGACCGGCCACAATTTGCGCCGCGCTGCGCGGGCCTGTTCTTGAGCGGCCGACTTGGCAGCTTCAGCAGCTTCGGCGGCTTTGCGCGTGTCCTCGGCAGCGTCGATCTTTGGCTGCGCTTGAAGGCGCGTTGCATCCAGGCGCGCTGCGGCATCAGTGAGCGCTAGAGCGGCCTCGCTGTTCTTTCTTTGCGCAGTACGGATACCCGCCGGCGATTTCGCTTGCGCGACATCCAGCCCCGCCGCCTCAAGCTGCCTTTCGGCGCGCGCCTTGGCATCTTCTGCCGCGAGGAGGAGCTTGGCCGCACGTTTTCCAGCAGGCGCCTGCGCGCGTGCAACCGCGCTGGCCTCATCAGCCTTCTTTGTCGCAGCTTCGGCGGCCTCCCGTTTGTGCGTAGCAATATCTTGCAGCCGCGAGATTGGGTCGTCCGGCGCGGCGAGCATGCCGACCTTCATCGCCACACCATCGCTGGATGGCTGCTGCGCCGCAGCCTTCGGAGCGGCGGCATCAGGGAAAGGCGGGCGCCAAGATTCGAGAAGAACCGGATGCAGGAGAAGAACGGGTCGGAGCCACATCGTCGCGCGCGATGACCACTCGGAGGCCGAGTTTGGTCATGCCGAATATCTGTTCGGCAACTTATAGGGCAGGCGAATGCAGCCGTGTGAGGCGGGATATCCTGGCAGCGGTCCGGCATGCAGCGCAATGCCCGACCAAGTGATGCGTTGCATGAACGGCATCGCCGCGTCGTCGTAGCGATTGGAATAGTGCTCTGCCTCTTTCTGCAGGACACCGAATACACCTGCCGGCGTCTCGTAGTCGTTACGACCGCTGGAGATCGAAGCCCGCAGAACGGGACCCTTCGCGTCGTAGAGGGTGATTCTTTGCTCGGCCAGCGCGACGACCCCTAGGACAAGCTCGCCGGGAGCACGGCCGCGAGCCACGTCATCCCAACGCTGAGGCTTCGCGCGCGCATCGGCGATCTGCGAAAACGTGGTCAGCAGGGCTATAGGAAGGATTACGACAAGGCGCCGCTCTTCGGCGTATCGTGAACGCATGATACAGAACTCGGATACCGGAGCGAGTAACTCTATAGCACGTTGGGTCGTCAGCTATTCAGGTCTCAGAATTGTTTCAGCGCATCAGCGGGAGCACGGCAGATAAAGCCACGAAGTGCACGCAGACGAATAGCGTGATTTTAGCGATCATCTAAGATTTCTCCGCCGAGAGAATTGTATGTGACTGAACTGTCCGGTGAGGATGAAGTTCCCGCGTCGCCAACCTTCTCCGGGGAAGCTCACAGTGACGTAACACAATGGCAATGTCAGTCCCCCAAACGGGGGGCATCGGGCGTGCGCGTGTTCAAGTTGAAGAGTTGAGGACAACGTTCTTGGTGTCCCAAGGTTTGAGCAGCGCGCCAACGTTCCAGTGCCAACCTCTCAGACAAGAGCTTAGGCTGCCCTGGCCCAAAGCGTTCCGACGGTCTAAAAAAGGGGATGGGCAAAGTCTCGAGTAGGCGAGGCCTTTTTAACTCGAATTCAATCCGACGCGGCCCTTAAAGCGTGGGCGGTGTACGCTGGACGAGAAAGACCCGGCAAGCGTGGCTGCGTGCCGGGCCTCTGTCGGCGCCGTCGGCGGACGACGCCAGAGCAGCGCCCGAAAAGAGAGAACGGGCAGCGCCGACAAGAAAGCTGATTTGCGAAGAGACGGCATGATCAATTACTGTTCGTTGACGTACAGAAGAGCCCGTTCTCAACGTTCATTTCTGCAGCAGCCGCTTCGTGAGGAGTAATGACAGGAACTGTCAAAACGGGCAGACGTTACTTCTGCGACGACCTCAAGTCGCTGGTGCAGACGATGGCGACCCGAGTGTCCCACCTTTGCTAAGTTATTGATTTTACTGAGCTTTATAGGTGGGGTGGCGCCCCGTAGGGGAACTCGAACCCCTGTTCCCAACGTGAGAGGCTGGTGTCCTAGGCCACTAGACGAACGGGACAGCGCTGGAGCGAACCTATATGGGAGCCGGGGCGCATCGATCAAGCCGTTTCTTTGCGCGCGACCTGCGACCCAGCACCCGCGCCTCAATTTGCCGGGGCGCGCTTGATGCCAACCGACGTGATCGTCTGCCCGGTCTGCAGGTCGAGAACCGCGATGCCCTCGGCGCCGGCCGCCTCGTAGTGTACCGCTAGCCAGTTGCCCGAGAGCGACATCGAACGCACCTGCGCGCCGGCCGGCAGCCCGAAGCTCTGCTCAGGGCTTAACTGCCGAGGCCCGGCGCCGCCGGTTGCGTTGGCGCGCCCGACGCGAGATAGATGACGCGCCCGACGATGGCGGCGAGGCCGGCGAAGATCAGCACCGCCAGTGCGATGACGACGATCTTGAGATTGCGCTGCAGACGCACGTCGGCAGCCGGACAGCACGGTCGCCGGCTCTGTGGCTTGCGTTGCAGTCATTGCTTCCGCCTGCATTCACCATCCTCCCCTTATGAGCGGAGGCCGTTCGGAGCCCGGTTCGCAGGCCATGACACAGGGCATCGATTCACAAAGCGCACAGCGGATCGAGCTGACGTCGACGGAAGCGACGCCGGCGTCCGCCTCGACAAGCTGCTCGCCCAGCGTGTCGAAGCTCTGAGCCGCGCCCGCATCCAGGCCTTGATCCGCGCGGGCAGCGTCGCCGGGCCCGACGGCGCGACCATAGGAGACGGGTCCTACCGGGTCAAACCGGGCGAGAAGTACAGCGTGCTCGTGCCGGAGGCCGAACCCGCGCAGCCCGTCGCCGAGGCGATCGCTCTCAACGTCGTCTACGAGGATCGCGACGTGATCGTCATCGACAAGCCGGCGCACCTCGTCGTGCATCCGGCCGCCGGACACGCGAGCGGAACGCTCGTCAACGCGCTGATCGCACACTGCGGCGACAGCCTATCCGGCATCGGCGGCGTGAAGCGTCCCGGCATCGTGCACCGCCTCGACAAGGGAACCTCGGGGCTGCTGGTGGTCGCCAAGACCGACGCAGCGCACCAGGGCCTCAGCGAGCAGTTCGCGGCGCACGGCAGCGACGGGCGCATGCAGCGCGCCTATCTGGCGCTGGTGTGGGGCAAGCCGCTGCGGCCGCGCGGCGTGATCTAGGCGCGCCTTGCGCGCAGCCAGTCGAACCGCACCAAGATCGGCGTCGCCAGGGGCGAGAGCGGACGCCACGCCGTTACGCACTACGAGGTGCTCGACACCTTCGGGACGGACGCCGGGCCCGTCTCGCTGCTGAAGCTCGTGCTCGAGACCGGACGCACGCACCAGATCCGCGTGCACCTCGCGCACATCGGTCATCCGGTGCTGGGCGACACGACCTACGCCAGCGACTTCAAGACCAAGGCCGCCAAGCTCGGCGAGACAGCGCGGGAGGCGCTCGCATCGCTCAACCGGCAAGCGCTGCATGCCGCCGAGCTCGGCTTCGAGCATCCGATCACGGGCAAATCACTACACTTTGAAAGCCCGCTCCCGGCCGACATGCAGGCGCTGTTGGCGGCTTTGCAGGCCCATTAGCGGCAAATCCTCGCCCCGCCGCAAAGCTTCCGTTAGCGCCATTGCGCATTTGTAGGCTCTGCGGAAAAGCCCGTTAGCTGCGTCGCGGCTAGAAGATTGAGCGCCGCCATGGGAAATCAGGGTCGAGAGGCGGCGTTCACTGTCCACAACGCAGCGTTGCGGCTGCGACATAGGTGACCTGAAACATTGTATCGCCGGCTCGCGTATAGTCATCCGAGAGACACAAACCGCCGACCGACGGAATTTGGTGGTTTGACCGTTAGGAGATAGGGGCACCCAAAGGTAGAAATGCCCCGCGCGGCGGTGCCGCGTAAACTGCAGTGAGGGACCGCCCGCGGCACTAGGGTGGCTGGTAAGGACATGGCAACAAAACTTCCGACTATGGCGCAGGGCTCACTCGGCCTGTCGCGCTATCTCGAGGAAATCCGCAAGTTTCCGATGCTGGAGCCGGGCGAGGAGTTCATGCTCGCCAAGCGCTGGCAGCAGCACGCCGATCAGGACGCGGCCGAGAAGCTCGTGACGTCGCATCTGCGTCTCGTCGCGCGCATCGCCATGGGCTATCGCGGCTACGGCCTGCCGATCGGCGAGGTGATCTCCGAGGGCAACGTCGGCCTCATGCAGGCCGTCAAGCGCTTCGATCCCGACAAGGGCTTCCGCCTCGCGACCTACGCGATGTGGTGGATCCGCGCCTCGATCCAGGAATACATCCTGCGCTCGTGGAGCCTCGTGAAGATGGGCACCACGGCGGCGCAGAAGAAGCTGTTCTTCAATCTGCGGCGCGCCAAGAGCCAGCTGCAGGCGCTGGACGACGGCGACCTGCGTCCCGACCAGGTGCAGACCATCGCACGCAAGTTCGGCGTCAGCGAGAACGACGTCGTGTCGATGAACCGGCGGCTCGGCGGCGACACCTCGCTCAACGCGCCGGTGCGCGCCGACACGGAAGCCGGCGAGTGGCAGGATTGGCTGGTTGACGACCAGCCGACGCAGGAGGACACGCTCGGCGAGACGCAGGAGCTCGACCAGCGCAAGAACTACCTGTCGAGCGCGCTGGCCTCGCTCAACGATCGCGAGCGGCGCATCTTCGAGGCGCGCCGGCTGACCGATCGGCCGGCCACGCTCGAGGATCTGTCGAGCGAGTTCGGCGTGTCGCGCGAGCGCATCCGGCAGATCGAGGTGCGCGCCTTCGAAAAGGTGCAGAAGGCCGTGCAGTCGGCCGCTCAAGCCGACGACGCCGGACGCTTGCACTAAGCTGACGCGGCACCGCCGCAATAGGCCGGCGCCGCTCTATTGCGGCGCCGTTACCTTGAAGTCGCTGATCGACCAGGTGTCGCCCTTCTTGCTCGGCGCCGATGCCGCAAGCATGCCGATGTAGCTCGGCGTGTGCGGCGGTTCGCCGGTGAAGCTGGCCACCCGCTGGCCGTTGATGGCGATCTGCACGTCGGAGCCCTTCACCGTCACGCGCAGAGCGTTCTTCTCCTTGGCGCCGGTCTTGACGCGGCGATCTTCTTCCATTCGACCGGCCGCTTGGCGACGGCCTTGCCGTCGACGATGCGTGCAACGGTGAAATAGCCGTTCGGCGCAATCACCGCCTGATAGTAGTTGCGGCTGTCCTGCACCCAGAAGATCAGCCCGGCGTAGCTCGCGGTCGGATCGCTCGTCTCCTTGGCGATGCGCACGCTGGCGCAGGCATCGAGATCGCCGAAGACGAACACGCGGTTCCAGCGCAGCGTCGGCGTGCCCGGCGCGGGATCGAACACGGCCTGCCCGCCCGAGATCGTGAGCTCTGAACTCTTAGGACCCCACATCGGATCGTGATCATTGAATGCGTCCTCGAACAGAACCTTGCCGGTGCCACAGCCCCCCGCCGGCGGAGCATTGACCGCACCGGTCACTTCGTTCGACTGCGCCGGTGGAGTTGTCGTGTTGGCGGCCGGCGCAACCGGCGCCACGTTCGTCACCTTGAGGTCGGTCATGCGCCAGGTGTCGACCGCGTCGGCGCCGACGAGGCGACGAGACCGACGTGGCTCGGCGCATCGGGCGCCTGCCCGCGGAAGCGCGCGACCTCCTGGTCGTTGATGCGCACGATGACGCTCTGCCCTTCGAGTGTGACGCGCAGCGTGTTCTTTTCGTTGGGGCCGAGTTTCAGCGCGCTCGTCTGCATCCAGTTGACCGGCGCCGTCGCCACGATGCGACCGCCCACCTTGCGCGCGACGGTGAACATGCCGTTGGGCGAGATCACCGCCTCGTAGAAGTTATCCTTGTCGACGACCCAGAACAGCATGCCGGCGTAGCTGCGCGAGGCATCGGCCGTCGTCTCCGGCATGGCGATCGTCGCGCAGGCGTCGAGATTTGCGAGTGCCGTCGCCGGCGTTCCAGCGCGCCGTCTGCGTGCCGACCTGCGGCGTGAATACCGCCTCGCCGCCCTTCGGCTGGAATTGCGCATCCGCTTCACCCCAGCCCTTCTCGCCCGTCTTGAAGTCGCCGGAGATCTGCACCGACTCGCCGCTGCAAGCAAGGGCCGGCGACGCCACGAGCAGCACGGCCAGAGCAATCAGCTGAGAGCGTCGCATGCAGATCCTCGAAGGACGGGCGATTCGATGTAGCTGCAGTATGCCGCAGAAAAGGCCAAGGATGGCTCTCAAGACGCGGTTTTACCCGTCAGCGCAACACCACCGCGCATGCAACATTAATTTGCTGCACCGCACCCCTCGTATCTGTGGACGAATTGCTTACTCTCGCCGTCGAGGGGGCCGACCTCTCGCGGCTCCTGCTCAGGAGCCGACTACGAGTGCGCGTCAGAGAAGGAGGCCGATCGCCCTTGACGTCTCTGAGCCAGAACTGTCAAACGACTGGCACCTTTGGCCGGTCGGATGCGTGGCGGGCATGGATAGGGCCGCCCCAGGGAGCATCCGCCGGTTTTGACTGTCGGCCTCTGCCGAACCCTGTCCGCGACCACCGCAACCACCTGCAATCCCCGACGACCGCCGTTCAGCGCACCGCGCCCTTCCCGGCCGGTGAGCTGGCGCGTGGCGTCCGTCGGCAGTTACCTACCGGAACACAGACTGAGGTTGCGGCATACACTGGAAGATGGAGTGGCAAATGCTGAAGCGCCTTCATCAAGCGAAGGTCCCACACACCGTATCTTCTTGTTCGTGCGTCGCTCACTCGCTTCGGCTCGAATTGGAATGGCTCGGAATTCTGCTCTGGCGCCAAAAACAGATGCGTCCTCCGAGTATGACTTGACGGGGGCTTAGCCGGGGCGGTGTGCGACCCAACCTGGCCACAAAAAAAGAGGCCGGTCCCGCGGGACCGGCCTCTTATGTTTTCAAAGCATCTGTCCGCCGCTTCACATCGGAAGCTGCGCCACCTGGTTGGAGAAGTAGTTGTCGATGGCGGTCAGGATCGAGTTCGAGACCTTGTCGCGCCAGACGTCGGACTGCAGGTTCGCTGCATCCTGCTTGTTGGTGACGTAGGCGAGCTCGATCAGCACCGACGGGAACTGCGCCGTCTTCAAGACGCGGAAGGAAGCCTGCTGATCGGGCTTGTTGCGCATCGTGGTGCTGGCGCCCATGGTCTCGATGACGGTGCGCGCGAACACGCTGGTGCGGTCGTGGGTGGCGTCGACCTCGCGCTCGGCGAGATCGGAGAGGATGCCCTTGACGAGACCGACGTCCTCGCCGTCGCTCGCCTGCTTCACCTTCTCGACCTCGGTCTTCGAGAGAACGTTGCTGGCGACGTCGCCGCGCGTCGAGCGGCGCAGGCTGTCGGCCACGCTATCGCGCAGCGAGTAGATGGTGGCACCGCTGGCGGTACTCCCCGGTGTCGGCGTAGTCGCAATGCACGGCGATGAACAGGTTGGCCTTGTTCTTTTCGCCGAAGGAGACGCGATCGCCGAGCGGAATGAACACGTCCTCTTCGCGCGTCATCAGCACCTTGAAGCGGCCGGTGGCGTTGAGCTTCTTGGCCAGGATCTTGCTGAACGCCAGCACGATGTCCTTCTCCACGGCGCCGTTCTTCTCGGCGCCGAAGTCATGGCCGCCGTGGCCCGGGTCGATGACGATGATCGGCTTGAAGGCGCGCTCCGCCAGAACGTCCGGCGACACCGCCGGGCGCGGCAGCGGCGGCTGCAGCCCGGCAGCGCCCAGCGCGAACGGCGGCGGCGTCCATCGACGCCTTCTGCTTCGTCGGCGCGGTGACGATGCTGGCGGTGATCAGGAACGAACGGGGCGATCTCGACGACGAGCTGCTGGTGGCCGCCGTCCTTGGCCTTCTCGATGCGCGCGCTGGACACGATCACCGGCTCGGTGACGTAGATGATGATGCGCGAACGGTCGGTTCCGGCCAGCCCGGCCTGGAACGACTTGATGAGGCCGACCGGCGAAGCCTTGGGTTGCTCGGGCAAGCGCAGCTTCGTCTCGGTCACCTGCACGACAACCCGGTTCGGGTTGCTCAGCGAGAAGACCTCGAATTTCGTCGTCTTCGGCAGACCGATGACGAAGCGGGTGCGTTGCTGATTGTCGAGCAGCGCGCCGGTTGTCGTCGCCTGAGCATTGGCTGCGGGCTCGGACGAGCCGCCGAAAAGGCTATCAACGCCGTCAAACAGGTTTTGGGCCTGCAGCGGCGTGTGCGCGCAGAGCAAGGTAAACGCGAGTAGGATCCCGAAGCGCAAGCGCCACGGCGTGCCGTAAACCATGACGTCTGACCCCCGTCTACGCGGTACAAATCAAGTGGTGGGACAGTCAAGGTTGCCTGGGATGATGGCGTTTTGCAGTCCGCCTTCAGGCATTGTTAGGGTTATCGATCCGCAACCCTTAAGACTTCGCTAACGAAGAAAGTTGAGCATGCAATGCGCTGCAGAAAGAATGATCAGCGCCAACGTTTTGCCGCGGTCTCATCTTCGGCGCGGGCCTCGACCCACGCGCTTTCGCCCGACGCCGTCGTTTCTTTTTTCCAGAACGGCGCGCGCGTCTTCAGGTAGTCCATGAGAAATCCGGCGGCCTCGAATGCGTCCTGCCGATGCGCCGACGCGGTGACGACGAGCACGATGTTGTCGCCGACCTTCAACTCGCCGACCCGATGCACGATGAGCGAGGCCTGCAGCGACCAGCGCGACTGCGCTTCCGCCTCGATGCGGGCAAGCTCCGCTTCCGTCATGTCGGGATAGTGCTCGAGCGTCAGCGCGGCGATCTGCCGGTCGCCGTCGTTGCCGCGCACACGGCCGGTGAAGGTGACGATGGCTCCGATGTCGGCGCGGCCTGCGGTGAGCCTCTCCGTCTCGGCGGCGACATCGAAATCCTCGGCTGCACGCGCACAGCCACTGACTCAGCCTCCGGTAACGGGCGGAAAAAAGGCGATCTCGCGCGCCGCGCCCAGAACCGCCGTCGGCTTCACGTGCACCTTGTCGAGTGCGGCCCTGACGACTTGCGGGCGCGCAAACGCCTCGCCGTATTGCGGGCCGCGCTGTTTTAGCCATCCGACGAGATCGGCGACGGTTTCGATATTCGCGGGCAGCTCGACGTTCTCCGACTCGCAGCCGACCTTCTCGCGCACCCAGGCGAAATAGCGAATCTGAACCCGATGTGCCCTGTTTTCACCCATGCGCGCTCAGCGCTCCATGGCATGCACGACGCCGGCCTTAAGATAGTCGTAGCCGGTCCACAGCGTCAGCAGTGCCGCGATCCACAAGATGACGAGGCCGCCGGTCATGATGCCCGGGACGATCTTCTCCGCCGCCGGGCCGGCGAGCAGCACCGCCGAGCGCGATCATCTGCATCGTCGTCTTCCACTTGGCGAGCTGCGTGACGTGGATCTTCACGTTCAGCTCGGCCAGAAACTCGCGCAGGCCGGAGACGAGGATCTCGCGCACGAGGATGATGATCGCCGCCCAGATCGACCACCCGGTGATGGTGTTGTCGTGCACGAGCATCATCAGCACGGCGCCGACCAGCAGCTTGTCGGCGATTGGGTCGAGCATGCGCCCGAGCGTCGACTGCTGCTCCCACATCCGGGCGAGATAGCCGTCCAGCCAGTCGGTGATGCCGGCAAAGACGAACAGCGCGAAGGCCGACCAACGCGCTACGTCACCCTGCAGG
Organism: uncultured Alphaproteobacteria bacterium; assembly: GCA_963724595.1. Lineage (GTDB taxonomy): Bacteria > Pseudomonadota > Alphaproteobacteria > Rhizobiales > Hyphomicrobiaceae > Hyphomicrobium_A. Next base: position 10,750 of record CAVRVR010000005.1, read on the forward strand.
AAGAAGAGGCAGGCAACGAGCGCCGGCACCGCTGCAATACGAACGTACGTCAGCACGTTCGGCAGACTCATGGGCATGGCGCGGGAAGTGGCGGCGTGTTCCATCCGCCTTTGGTACACCATCCGGCCGATGGGTCGTCAATGGCACACATCGGCTAGCCGAATTAGCGGCCGAAAGCGCGGCTTCAGTGGCACACGCCACTGCCACTGCGGCGTTCTTTCATGTCGAGGTGGAAGTGGTCGCGGTGGGCTTCGTTGGCCTCGGGACCAAGCACCGTGGCAAAGACCGTGCAGGAGCCGCCGTGCAGACGCTTTAGGAACGTCGCTTCCTTGGTGGTGGCCGGCTTCAGATCGACGGTGGCGACTGCGGCAGGCTTTTCGTCGTCCCGCTGGAAGTCCGTCTTCAGGACGCGGCCTTTCTGCTTGGCCTCGACCTTCTTGCCGGCCTCCTCAATGGAGGGGGTTTGCGCGACCGCCGAAGTCTCGCCGGCCTTCGGCTTGTCAGGCTTCTTGTCGGCGATCGCCTTCTTCTCGGCGGCCTTCTTTTTTGCCGCGACGATGTCGCGCTCCGTCGGTCCCCAGGCCTTGGCCACGCTGATGGTGCGGCCGTCGGCGGTGACGAAACCGGCAATGTCGATGGCGTTGCCGGTCGCGTGTTCGCTCAGCGACAGCTTCGGATTGTTGTAGATGTTGCGGCACGAGTACGACGATGCGCCGACAATGCGCGTGATGCGCGATCCCAGCACTGCCTGGGCGGCCGGCTGCAACACCTTGTCGACCCAGTCGCCCAGCGCTGCCGCGAGACGGCAATTCATGGTCGGCGCCGGTTCGAACGCGACCTTGCTAGCGCCGCCGACGCTGCGCAGCGCAAGCGGTGCAGGCGTACCGCACTGACCGTGCTTCATCGGGTCTTCCATGACGACATCGAGCGAGGCCGGCGCCAAAAGCTGTACACATTGGCGCAATCCGGCGGCGAGCTCTTCCGGCGTCCAAACGTCAGGCGGCGGGGCGGGGGCGTTGTCGCTGCCGGTGCTGTCGCGCCAGCAACAGGCGGTGTAGCCGCGGGTACCGAAGGCGGCGCGGCGACGGGGGCCTGCGGCGGAAGGGCCGTCGACGTTGATGGCGCCGGGACCACGGACGGCCTGGCTTGCGCAGCTTTCGCGGCTGGTGCGTTGACGGCCGGCGGCACGGCAGGCGCAGCTGACTGCAATTTCGTCGGAACCACGACACGCGACGGCAGAAACGCCAGCGCCATCACCCCCGCGAACGCCACGGAGGACATCCACGACGACACCCGGCTTAGCGTTTTGTCGACGGACGCAATAGACGCCATCCCCACCTGCTGGTCGATAACAGCCAGAGCTTTGCGCGTTCCCCTGCCGCAGCTTCGACAATGAGCGCGGCGAAAATGGGATTGCAATCTACCACCTACGACATGAAGGTGCGGTTGCACACTCCCACCGGCAACGTTTCTCGAGGAGTAAACGCATGGACGGATTCGAGAGCGATCGGCGCAGTCTGCGTGCCAAGCTCAACGTCGACCGCCGCGAAATGCTCACGGCGAGCCTCGCCGCCGGGTTCGCTGCCGCCGTGCGGCCCGTCGCGGCTCAGACTGTGATCCACACGGACAGCGAAGGACTCGAAGCGGGTCAGGTGAGCATCCCCGCCGGAGACCGCGAGATTCCCGCTTACCGCGCCATGCCGGCGAAGTCCGGCACATTCCCGGTCATCCTGGTCGTGCAGGAGATCTTCGGCGTGCACGAGCACATTCGCGACGTGTGCCGCCGCCTCGCCAAGCAGGGCTACATGGCCATCGCCCCCGAGCTCTACGTGCGCCAGGGCAGCGTCGCCGAAATGACCGACGTAAAGGACATCATCGCCAAGGTCGTCTCGAAAGTGCCGGACGCACAGGTGATGTCCGACCTCGATGCGACCGTCGCCTACGCCAAGGCATCCGGGCATGGCGACACCGCAAAGCTCGGCATCACCGGCTTTTGCTGGGGCGGGCGCATCACCTGGCTCTATGCGGCGCACAGCGCCCAACTCAAAGCCGGCGTCGCCTGGTACGGCAAGCTCGTCGGCGACAGCACCGCGAATACGCCGCGCCACCCGATCGATGTCGCTGCCGAGCTCAAGGCGCCGGTGCTTGGCCTCTACGGCGCCGCCGACCAAGGCATCCCGGTCGAAACGGTCGATCGCATGCGCGCCGCGTGCAAAGCCGCGGGCAAGCATTGCGAGATCGTCGTCTACCCGGATACTCCGCACGCCTTCAACGCCGACTACCGCCCGAGCTACCGTCCCGAAGCGGCGATGGACGCGTGGGCGCGCATGCTCGCCTGGTTCCGCGCCCACGGCGTCACCTGAGCGGACCGCAATCGTTCCGTCATAACAGAAGTCTAGACATTCCTACTGCGCACAAGGGCTTGCCTGTGTGGCCTTGCAACTAGGGCCCCGTTGGCGGAAACTGTTCGCGCACGAGCACATCTAATCGGCCCACAAAAAAGGGCTTCAGGGGGAGTTGTTCGTATGCCTCAATTGCCGTTTGACCTGGCGACTGTCGATTGGCAGACCGTCGGCATCTTACGCGGGTATTGCTTTCCTCGCTGCCATCGTCGGCAACATCATCGCCTTCGGCAGCCGCTTCATCGGAGCGATCCTGACGGCGGTGTTCTTCGCCGTGTTCTACGTGGCGTGGCATCTACTGGCTGGCGGCCATGGTGATGCCGCCGGCTGCTGCGACGCCGCCCGTCTAAGCATCGCAGTCGCGACACGAACGTACAGCGCACGTGGCCGGGACTTCATCCCGGTCGCGATCGCGTGTGCGCGCTTGAATTCAGCTGCGACGCTCGTGAAAGTGATCGTAGATGCGCTGCGCCATCTCGGCCGAGATGCCGTCGACCGCCTTCAGGTCCTCGACGCCAGCGCGCGACACGGCCTTCGCTGAGCCGAAGTGATTCATCAGCGCGCGCCGCCGCCGCGGGCCGATACCGTCGATATCGTCGAGCGGGCTGGCGCTCATCGCCATGGCGCGGCGCGTGCGGTGCGAGCCGATAGCAAAGCGGTGCGCCTCATCGCGCAGCCGCTGCACGAAGTAGAGCACCGGATCGCGCGGCTCGAGCATCATCGGCCGCGTCGCCACCGGCGACATGGAAGTGCTCGCGTCCCGCATCGCGGTCGGGACCTTTGGCGACACCGATGAGGCAGATGTCGTGCAGCCCGAGGTCGGCCATCACCTCGCGCGCCACGGCGAGCTGGCCGGCGCCGCCGTCGATCAGCACGAGGTCGGGGCGATCGGGGAAGACGTCGTCGTCCTCGACGTCCTCGGGTGAAGCGCCCACCGCCGCGGCGACCATCGCCGCCAAATTGCTGGCGGCCTCCTCGACCGACGCCGACGACGCCGTCATCCTTCTTCTCCTGCTCGTTCGTCTCGATCACCAGCCGCTTGAAGCGCCGCGTCAGCACCTCGCGCATCATCGCGTAGTCGTCGCCCGGCGTGAGGTTCTCCGACTTGATGTTGAACTTGCGGTACTGCCCTTTGACGAACCCGTCGCGACCCGCGACGATCATCGCGCCGACCGCATTCGAGCCCTGGATGTGGCTGTTGTCGAAGACCTCGATACGGCGCGGCGCTGTCGACAGCCCGAACCGTTCGGCAAGGGCTTCGAGCAGCCGGCGCTGCGATGACCCTTCGGCCAGCTTGCGGCCGAGCGCCTCGCGCGCGTTGTTCAATGCGTGCTCGACGATGCCCGATTTCGCGCCGCGCTGCGGAACGCGGATCTCGACCTTCCGATCCGCCTTGATGCACAGCGCCTCGGCGAGCAGCTCGCGGTTGGGCACGTCGTGCGACAGCAGAATCAGCCGCGGCACCGGTTTGTCGTCGTAGAACTGCGCGATGAAGCTATCGAGCACCTCCTCGACGGGCAGCGCGCGATCTGCCTTCGGAAAATATGCGCGGTTGCCCCAGTTCTGCCCGGTGCGGAAGAAGAACACCTCGATGCACGTCTGGCCGCCCTCCTGCGCGGCGGCGAAGACGTCCGCCTCCTCGATGCCCTCCGGGTTGATCGACTGATCGGCCGTGACGTGCGCCAGCGCCGACAAGCGATCGCGGAAGCGCGCCGCCCGCTCGAACTCGAGCCGCGAAGATGCCTCCTCCATCAGCTGGCGGTACATGACGCGCACGTTCTGGCTCTCGCCGCGCAAGAAGCGCACCGCCTCGTCGACGAGACGCCCGTAGTCGTCGAGCGCGATCTCGCCCGTGCACGGCGCCGAGCAGCGTTTGATCTGGTGCAGCAGGCATGGCCGCGTGCGGCTCTCGTAGACGCTGTCGGAGCACGAGCGCAAAAGGAACGCGCGCTCCAGCATGTTGATCGTGCGATTGACGGCGCCGGCCGAGGCGAACGGCCCGAAGTAATCGCCTTTGCGATTGCGCGCGCCGCGATGCTTCATGATCTGCGGTGCCGGCTTGTCGCGCGCGATGAGGATGTAGGGAAACGACTTGTCGTCGCGCATCAGCACGTTGAAGCGCGGCCGGAAGCGCTTGATGAGGTTCGCTTCGAGCAGCAGCGCTTCCGCCTCGGTGCGCACCGAAACGAACTCCATCCCCGCGGTCGAGGCGATCATGCGCGCGATACGGTTGGTATGGCCGCCGAGCCGGGCGTAGTTCGACACGCGCGCTTTGAGACTACGCGCTTTGCCGACGTAGATGACGTTGCCGTCGGCATCGAGCATGCGATAGACGCCAGGCGAGGCCGGCAGGACTTTCAGATAGCGCGCGATGACCTCCGGCCCGCTGCCGCCGGCGTTAGCGTCCGCGACCGGTTGCAGGACCTCTGGCGCCGGCATTTCCGGCGAGGCTTCGCGCGTGTCCTTGTTGGGCATGGAAGATAAATCGTCCTGCCGACCCGCGGCGTCAAGCAACGGCGGCGCCAGGATCTACCAGGCGAGCTTACTCATGGCAGCAACAGGCCGTGGTGAACCCGGCGGAAACAGCCCCTCGATGGCCTTGGCGTCGAGCCCGCCTTTGACATGCACCCCGCTGGCGACGAACACCGAGCGCACGCCGGCCGCGCCGGCGCCGGCGATGTCGGTGCCGATGCCGTCGCCGATGGCCAGCAGCTTCGCCTTGTCCGCACTGCCGAGCTTCAGCTGCTCCAGGAGCGAGAACGTCAGCGTGTAGATGGGCGGGTACGGCTTGCCGGCGTATTCGACCTTGCCCCCCAGCGCCTCGTAGGCGCGCGCGATGGCACCGGCGCAGTAGATGATGCGCCCGCCGCGCTCGACCATCACATCCGGGTTGGCACAGATCATCGGCAGTCCGCGCGCCAGGCACTGCTGCAGCATCGCGGCGTAGTCGTCGGGCGTCTCGTGCTCGTCGTCGAACAGCCCCGTGCATACGATCGCTTCTGCGTCGCCTACACCGACGCGCTCCAAGTCGAGCCCAGCGAGTGTGGCGAGATCGCGCTCGGGGCCGATGTGCAGAATGGGGCGTCCGGAATAGCGCTCGATCAGTGTGCGCGCCACGTCGCCGGAGGTGACGATTGCGTCCCAGCTCGTGCGCGGCACGCCGATGCCATCGAGTTGCGCGGCGACGCCCGCGTTCGGACGCGGCGAGTTGGAGACGAGCACGACGATGCCGCCTTCCTCGCGATAGCGCGAGCAGGCGGTGCAAGCGTCCATGAACGGCTTCACGCCGTTATGGATCACGCCCCACACGTCGACCAGCCACGCGCTCGTGCCGCTGGCTAACGGCGCGATCGAGTGGATGAGCGGAATAGCGGCAGGATCGGGAGATGACGCGGGCGGCATGGCGACTGCCTAGCCGCCGCCCGCGCAAATCTCAAGCGGCTGCGTGGTCCGCTGCGGCAAAGTCGTCGCCGGGGACCGGTGCCGGTGCCCCGAACAGCGCCCCCTGGCCGAGGGGCACGCCGGCGGCGAGCATCTGGCCGCGCAGCGCCTCGTCGTCGATATTGCCGACAATCAGAGTAAGCCCAAGCTCGCTCAGATTGCGGCAAACCTCGTCGGCAGCCATCGTGCCGTTGGGCGCCGCCAGCCCGCCAAGCAGCGTCGACGCGTCGAGCTTCACGAACGCAAAGCCTGCCGCGCACAGGGCCGTAAACTCGTAATCGAAGTCGGTCACGTCCTCGACGCCGAAGCGGAAGCCCAGATCGCGCATGTCGGTCAGCGCGCTCCACTCGGAGCCGCCGAACGTGCGGATATCGGCCTGCGCGAACGTCAGCACCAGCTCGGCGGCCAGTGCCTCGCGGTCGCGGTAGGCATCGGCCAGCTCGTCGAGGAAGCTGTCGTTGGCGAGCGACACTGCCGTCACCGGCGCGAACATGCACGTGCCGCGGCCGTCATCGGCGAACGAGCGGGCGACCTGTGCCGCCTGGCGCAGGCGCGCGCTGTCGAGCAGCGGCAACAGGCCGGCAAGGGCAAGTTGCGGATCGCGTGTCGTAGACGCGAGGACGTTTCCGCGTTCATCGCGCGGGCACGCCACGACCTCGTAGTAGTGCACCTGGTGGTCGGCAAGGCCGACGATCGGCGACAGCGCCGCGTCGATGCGACCGGCAGCGACAGCTTCGGCGAGCGAAGCAAGCCGGGTGTGCGACGGCATAATCGGAGGCGGCATTGGAGCACCGGCACGCGGGGCTGCCGGGCTGACCGGCAGGCCGCCTTTCTTCTTCGTCGCACGCATGGCGTTGGCCGTCGTCTGCAGCGCATTGAGCGAAGCCCGCAGCACACTTTCCTGGCGCGGTGGCGGCATCTCATCGAAGGTCGGCTCGGCGCCGACACTCACCTCGTCGGCAAGGCGCTTGATCATACCGTGCACGGCATCGAGATCGGTCTCGCGCTCGGCGGCAAGCGACGGCATCGGTGGCAACTCGACGCGCGGGCCCTCGGGTAGCGTCGGCTTCGCCTGGCGGGCGGGCCAGTAATCGTGCATCTGGCCGCCGCTCGCAGCGGCTCCGGCAGGTGGCGCGGACCAGTCCGGCAGGGTCGGGCTGGACCGAGCTTCTGCGGCGGCGAACGGGGCCGTCGGCACGGAAAGTGTCGGATCCGGCCGCTGCGGCTCAGCCGCGGCGCCCGGTCGATGCGACATCAGGCGCGGCTCGCGCTCGGTCACGGACGCAGGCGGAGCATTGCGGAAGATGCGCGGCGGATTGGCAGCTGACGGCTGAGGGACGGGCGGCGCTGAATTGGCGAAGGCCGGCGCAGCTGCAGCCGGAGGCTTGGCAGCAATGGGAGGCGCAACAGGCGCGGCGTGGCGTCTTGACGGCGTCCGGCCGTACGAACGTCGGCGCACGGTCCTTGCGCATGCCATCGGATGGCTGGTTGCCAACCTGCAGCCGCGCGACCTCATCCCCGAGGCGCGTGACCTCGAAGACAAGATCGGTCTCGCGCTCGGCGCGGCGCCTCAGGGCGTGCACCATGAGCAGCATGATGTACACCGACAGCGCGGCGATGAGCGCCAGCCAGAAGGTGAGCTGGAACTGTAGATATGCGCCAATGAAGAAGGCCGCCGTGACCAGCGCGATGGCCCCCTTTACGATGAGATCGGCAACGCCGCTTTGCTTCGGCATCCCGTGCTCGCTGTGTTCGATGCTCGCCATGGAAGAGTGACGACGCCCCCTTGCCGATTCGTTATCTTCCGAGCTTTTCGCTCGCGCCCCCGCCGCGCAATGACAGCCCGGCCACTTTCACCACCTTTCTCAACAGCACGGCGATTCGTGTCCGAGGCATGGCGCTGAGCAAAACAGCCAAACATCGGCATCGCGCACCGGCACATCGATTCGTCCACAGACGTTGGCTATCCCAGCAGGAACTTCGCAACTGCCCGTGGATTGCCATGACGCGCCTCAGTCGCGCCGCAGGTCGGCCCCCGGCCAACCGGAATCGGGGCGCTGTTTAGAACTCGTTAGGCGAATCGACGTGGTATCAGTTGTGTCGGGGCGTTCCCTTTAACCTCCCGGCGTATAAGTGAAGGGAAAGCTCATGCTGATGACGGTTATGGGTCGGAATTCGGGTGCGTCATATTACGGTGAGCTTGCTGGCGTTCGCGTGCTTATCACGGGTCTTTCGCCGACTTGCGGCGTAGACGTTGCGCGCAAATTTGCCGATCACCGCGGGCGCCTTGTGGTGCACGCCACTGCCGCCTCCCCCGAGCTCGATGCCGTCACCACGATGCTTGCCGAGACGGCGAGCGAGGTGAAGCTGTTCACTGACGCCTGCCGCGATCCCGAAATCTTCGGTCCGTTTCGCCCAGGCCGCTGCGCAGACATTCGGCGGCCTCGACGTCGTCATCAATCTCATCCCGATCGGCGCTGCGGACATGCAGGGCCGTGCGAGCATTGGCGACATCGAAGATCTCGTCTCTGAGAAGCTGATGCTTCCGGTGCATGTCACCCGCATTGTCGCCAACCGCATGCGGCTGACGCTCAACGAAGGTCTCGTGCTGAATGTCATGACCATGCCGGCGCCGCGCACAGCGGGCGAAGCGGCCCTCGCCGGCGTCGTGCGCTCCGCTCTCGCTGCCGTCACGCGCGGCGAGGCCGAGCGTTGGGCGCCGCAGGGCATCCGCGTCAATGCCGTCGGTCCCTCGGCGATGCCGCCCGATTCCGGAGCCAGCCTCGCCAGCGAGCCCGACATCGCCGCGCTGGCGCTCTATCTCGCCTCGCGCCCCGGCCGCACGCTCACCGGCCAGGTATTCGATGCCGCCGGCGTCGCCAAGCGCGGCTGCTGAATCACAACTACTTCCAGCTTGCCGGAATGGCCTGCAGTCGCCGGATCAGTGGAAACGTCGACTCAGCGAAGGCCGCGAGCTCGGGCGCACGCTCGGCGATGTCGCGCAGGTTGAGGCGGAGCTGACCGAGCGCGAAGTCGAAAGCCATGAGCCGGATGATGTCGTCCATCGGTAGTTCACGTGTCTCGCCACGGGCGCGCATTTCCTCAGTCCGGTGCTCGATGGCGGCGAGTGCACTTTCAACTTCGGAAAGGTTCGGCGGCGCATAGGCGGTTGCCGGCGCCGCAAGTTGTCCCGCCACCTCGTCAATCGCCACGCGCAGCGTCTCGATCGACGGGCCCAAGATCTGCACCGCCTTTTCCGGCAACGGCTGCGCGACGGCGCGCAACAGCATGATCTCGGTGTGCCATAGACGCCGCAACGCGCGCAGGATTGCTTCGGGGTCCGGGCTATCGGCGATATACCCCGCAACCTCGAGGCGCGCCTCGCGCGCCAGGGTATCGCCCTCAGCAAAAGCTGCGCGAATGCGCGCACCTTGCGCACCCATAGCTTCGACGTCGAGCGGCCCGCCCATCGCCGCCGACAGCACATCGCGCAACACTTCGAACAGCGGCGTGAATGTGCGCGTGACGTGCTCGGCGAACGACGGCCCAGCGCGCGATGGGAAGACGACCAGCGTCGTCAGGATGGCGACGACAGTGCCGACCGCCACCTCGATCATGCGGTTCTCTGCCGAGGCAATGGGCGGACCGAGCCGCGGATCGCCGAGCACAACGATGGCGGCGGTCACGCAGGCGATGCGCAGTGAGGGTCGCCGCGCGGAAAAAAATCCGAGCACCAGAACCGTCACGGCGAGCCCGGCGAACTTCAACTCCTGCGCGTCGGCCAACGCCACGGCAACGCCACCGCCGACGACGACGCCGAGCAAGCTGCCCAAGAGCCGGTCGGCAGCAAGACCGAGCGAAGCGCCGACGTTGGCCTGCGTAACGAGGATCGCCGTCATGACCGCCCAGAAACCTTGCTGCAGCCCCAGAGCATCGACGACCACGTACGATAGGCAGGCCGCGATCGTGGTCTGGATGGCGAGCCGTAGCCGCGGCCACATTTCCGTTCGCGGACCAGTCCATGGAGTGAGATCGATCACAACCGTTGCCCCTGCCAAGTGATGCTGCGGAGCATTGAAATTAACCGGTCGTTCTCCAAGTTGCCGTTAAGGCAAGTGCACGCCCGGGCGCGGTTGCGCGTTTCTTGACAGGCGCCCCCGCACGCGCGTATCACCTCGGCGCGTTTGGCACTCTCATGGACATAGTGCCAACGCATCCCATCGACAGACATCGGCCCATGGCCGATCCCGCCATCTGGAGCGAGATTTCTCATGAAGTTCCGTCCTTTGCATGACCGCGTCGTCGTCAAGCGTGTCGACAGCGAGACCAAGACGTCCGGCGGCATCATCATTCCCGACACGGCCGCCGAGAAGCCGCAGCAGGGCGAAGTCGTAGCCGTCGGTCCGGGCAGCCGCGACGAGAGCGGCAAGCTCATCGCGATCGAGCTGAAGACGGGCGACAAGGTTTTGTTCGGCAAGTGGAGCGGCACCGAGGTGAAAATCGACGGGCAAGAGCTGCTGATCATGAAGGAAAGCGACATCATGGGCGTGCTGGAGAAGTAAATCTCCGGGCAAACCCTTTCACACGTCGCGCCGACCGCCAAGCCGTTGCGCGTTTCGCGCCCGCCTCAGCCTCCGTCACCCGACACTACGGCCCCAGCTTTAAGGAGTGAGCCAATATGGCTGCCAAGGAAGTCCGCTTTTCCGCCGATGCCCGCGAACGCTTGCTGCGCGGCGTTGACACCCTCGCCAATGCGGTGAAGGTCACGCTCGGCCCCAAGGGCCGCAACGTCGTCATCGAGAAGTCGTTCGGCGCCCCGCGCACGACCAAGGACGGCGTCACCGTCGCCAAGGAGATCGAGCTGGAGGATAAGTTCGAGAACATGGGCGCGCAGATGGTGCGCGAGGTTGCCCAGAAGACCAACGATCTCGCCGGTGACGGCACGACGACCGCGACGGTGCTCGCTCAAGCCATCGTGCGCGAGGGCCTCAAGGCCGTCGCCGCCGGCATGAACCCGATGGATCTGCGCCGCGGCATCGACAAGGCCGTTGCCCAGGTCGTCGAGGAGATCGCCAAGCGCGTCCAAGAAGGTCAAGAACTCGGGCGAGATCGCGCAGGTCGGCACCATTTCCGCCAACGGCGAGAAGGCCATCGGCGACATGATCGCCGAAGCGATGCAGAAGGTCGGCAACGAGGGCGTCATCACGGTTGAGGAGGCGAAGAGCCTCGACACCGAGCTCGAAGTCGTCGAGGGCATGCAGTTCGACCGCGGCTACCTCTCTCCTTACTTCGTCACCAACGCCGAGAAGATGGTTGTCGAGCTCGAGGACCCGTACATCCTCATCCATGAGAAGAAGCTGTCGAACCTGCAGCAGCTCCTCCCCGTCCTCGAAGCCGTGGTGCAGAGCGGCCGTCCGCTGCTCATCATCGCCGAAGAGGTTGAGGGTGAGGCGCTAGCGACGCTCGTCGTCAACAAGCTGCGCGGCGGCCTTAAGGTTGCCGCCGTCAAGGCTCCGGGCTTCGGCGATCGTCGCAAGGCCATGCTCGAGGACATCGCCGTCCTCACCGGCGGCCAGACGATCTCGGAAGATCTCGGCATCAAGCTGGAGAATGTGACGCTCGACATGCTAGGCCGCGCCAAGCGCGTGTCGATCACCAAGGATGACACGACGATCGTCGACGGCTCCGGCAAGAAGAAGGACATCGAAACCCGCGTCGGCCAGATCAAGGCGCAGATCGAGGAGACGACCTCGGACTACGACCGCGAGAAGCTGCAGGAGCGTCTTGCCAAGCTCGCCGCCGGCGTCGCAGTTATCCGCGTGGGCGGCGTCACCGAGGTCGAGGTGAAGGAGCGCAAGGACCGCGTCGACGACGCGCTCAATGCGACCCGCGCCGCGGTCGAGGAAGGCGTCGTTCCGGGCGGCGGCGTGATGCTGCTGAAGGCGGGCAACGCCATCACGGTGAAGGGCGACAACTCCGACCAGGACGCCGGCATCGCCATCGTCAAGCGCGCGCTGCAGGCTCCCATTCGTCAGATCGCCGCCAACGCCGGCGTCGAGGGCTCGATCGTCGTCGGCAAGGTGCTTGAGGCGCGCGGCCAGGCTTTCGGCTACGACGCGCAGGGCGATGAGTACGGCGATATGATCGAGAAGGGCATCATCGATCCGGCCAAGGTGGTGCGCGTGGCCCTGCAGGACGCGGCCTCCGTCGCCGGCCTGCTCATCACCACCGAGGCGGCCATCGGCGAGGCGCCGAAGAAGGACAATGGCCACGGCCATACGCATGGCCACGGCGGCATGGGCGGCATGGACATGTAGTCCGCGCCACCGCGCAGAAAGTCGAAAGCCGCTCGCAGGAAACTGCGGGCGGCTTTTTTGTTCGAGAAGGTCGCGTGGCCGTCATTGCAGCTACGGCTGGGCGTTCCAGCCGAAGGAACGCAGCCCGGACGGCAACATCGGATCATCTTCTGGCTTCGGCGCCGCAGGATCGACCTTCAGGATCGACTTAGCAGTCGACGCGCTCTCCGCTGCTGTCTGCTGCACCGCCTGGCGCGATGGAACGGGGGCGGTGTAGCGCTTGACGGGCTTGGCGGGCTTCGTTGCCATGTCCTCGATGACCGGCGCGTTGTCCGTCGAAGCCGCGGCCGTATCGGGAGCGGCGCTTTCGTCGGCCGGTGCCAGCACGTGCTCGACCGCCGGCTGCGCGGTATCGGCGGCGTTGGCGTCGGAATTGATCGATGCCGTTTCGGTTGGTGGCGCCGCTGCCGCCGCGCCCATGTCGGCGGCAGACTCTGCACCTCCCGCGCCGAAGCGGCGGCTGAGCTCTTCGGCGCGCGCCCGCACTGCGGCTGCCTCGCGGCCGGCCTGCTCGGCACGAGTCATCGCTTCACGCGCGGTATCCAGCAATGGTGCCGTCTCGGCGCCGGGCGCCGGTGGCGCGACGTCGCCGGCGGGCTGCACGGCGGCAGCATCGCTCGCGTCACCGAAGCGAGCGCGCCACGCCTCCTGCATGTCGGGTAGACGAGCAACGTCGAGGAAAGCCGGCAACGTGAAGGCCGGAGCGCCGCCCGTTGAGGGAGCGCTTTGCTGGTTGATCTCAAGTGCGTTGGCGCCCGAGACGAGGCTCGTGGCCATCAGCATGCCAAATAGGCTCGTGCTTCCGTATGCGTTCATACGCTACACCCCCCGACCGAAGCGGCCGGCTGCAAGGCGACCCACGGGATCGCCGATGATTACCACATGCAGGACGGTAAGCGTCCCACCCACCCAGAGTTGCCCGCAGGCTTTTTTGCAGCCGCAGGCCCACCCGAAGTCGGCTCGCCCGATGAGAGCTCTGCCCCGCTCCCGCGCGATTGATCCCGCGACGGCGTCCGCTTCGTTCGACGGCAACTATTAAAGCGCTCCAAGGCAACAACATGGCGCAGCGCTTAGCCTTGAGGCAGCGGACAACCCCGGGGCCGCAATTGCCTTTCGGGGCGAGAGGCTCGATGATCGTGGCAACGGCGAGGCTTCGCTCAGGTTGCGCTTCCTGCTCCCTGACGTGGGCATGACGACGCAGAACAATAACGACGACCGCTTGCCTCGGGAGGGGCGCGATGGACATCCGGCAGCTTCAGTATCTTGCCGCGCTTGCCCGCGAGAAGCACTTCACGCGCGCTGCCGCCGCCTGCAACGTGACCCAGCCCACCCTGTCGGGCCGCATCCGGCAGCTCGAGTTGGAGCTGGAGGTGCCTATCGTCGAGCGTGGTCAACGCTATCGGGGCCTCACACCGGAAGGCGAACGCGTCCTCAAGTGGGCGCAGGTCATCCTAAAGAGCTGGCAGTCGATGCAGGAGGAGCTCGGCCACCTCAAGGATCACGACAGTGGCTTGTCGGGACGACTAGTACTCGGTGGCATCCCCTCGGCGCTGCCAATGATCCCACTGCTGACCAAGAAGATCCGCATCACTCACCCGGGCATCGACTTCACGGTGCTGTCGCAAAGCTCCGAGGAGATCCTTCGCGGCATCGCCGATTTCTCTGTCGACGTCGGCATTACTTATTTGGACAACGAGCCGATCGAAGGCTTGTTGGCGACGCCGCTTTATGTCGAGCGGTACTGCCTGTTCGTGCCGGAGACCCACCCGCTCGCCAGCCGTTCATCGGTGACGTGGCGAGAGGCGGCCGAGGTGCCCCTCTGCCTGCTGACGCCCAATATGCAAAACAGGCGCATAATCGACCGCGCCTTTGAGACGGCGAAATGCCATCCAAGCCCTCACCTCGAAACAAATTCCGTCATTAATTTGTGTTCGAATGTGCGACTCATGGGGCTAGCAAGCATTATGCCCCAATATATATTGGATGTGCTCGGGAACATGTCCGGCGTGAAGGCCATTCCGCTCGACGCACCGACGGTCGAACACAGCGTCGGCTTGGTTGCAGCGGCTCGAGATCCCCTTTCACCTTTGATCGAGGCGTTACGGGAGACAGCGGCCCTGCTCACGCCGGTATCGTTCGTCGAGCGGGTCGGCACGTAGCTAGCTTTATTTGTGCAGCGCAGCATTGACCTGCTCGATTGGCACATTGAGAGCACCGATTTGATCAGCAAGACGCAAGTTGAGAGAAGTCAGTTTGCCGCAGCAAGAGCCGTAAAGGCACGCGTGAATGTCTAAGTCTACTCTAGAAGTAGTGATTGAACCTCCGGCCGGAAGCGCCGAGCGCGCGCGTAGTATTTGCGCTGCACATGGCGACCGCCCGGATGAGCTCCTGGAGATCTTCCATGATCTGCAGCACGAGCTTGGCTACATCCCCGATCTGGTGCTCCCCGTCATCGCCAACGCGCTCAATCGCTCGCGCGCTGAAATCTACGGCGTGCTGACCTTTTATCATGAGTTCCGCCGCACGCCCGGTGGCCGACACAACATCAAGATCTGTCGGGCTGAAGCCTGCCAGGCGATGCACACGCAGACGCTCTGCCGCCATGCCGAGGAGAAGCTCGGCGTGAAGTTCGGCGAGACCACCGCCGACGGCCAGTTCAGCCTCGAGGCGGTTTACTGTCTCGGCAACTGTGCGCTGTCGCCCGCCATGATGATCGACGGTGATCTGTACGGCTGCGTCGACAAGGAGCGCTTCGACAACATCATTTCCGATCTCGATCGCGGAGCCGCCGCATGATCAAGGTTTTCGTACCGCGCGATGCGGCCGCGCTTTCGATGGGCGCCGATGCCGTCGCCAAGGCCATCGCTGCCGAAGCCAAGAAGCGTAACGCCAAAGTCGAGATCGTTCGCAACGGCTCGCGTGGCATGCTGTGGCTGGAGCCGCTGGTCGAGGTCGAGACGCCTGAAGGGCCGCGTCGCCTACGGGCCGGTGAAGCCGGCCGACGTCCCGAGCCTCTTCAAGGCGAAGTTCCTCAACGGCGAGACGCACAAGCTCTCGCACGGGATTACCGACGAGATCCCTTATTTCAAGAACCAGGAGCGGCTGACGTTCGCGCGCTGCGGCATCACCGATCCGCTGTCGATCGAAGACTACCGCGCCCACGACGGCTTTGAGGGCCTCACCAAAGCCCTCACCATGCCGCCGCTCGACATCGTCACGGAGGTCACGACCTCCGGCCTGCGCGGGCGCGGCGGCGCTGGCTTCCCGACCGGCATCAAGTGGAAAACCGTCCACGACGCCAAGGCCGACCAGAAGTACATCTGCTGCAACGCCGACGAGGGCGACAGCGGCACCTTCGCCGACCGCATGCTGATGGAAGGCGACCCGTACTGCCTCATCGAGGGCATGACCATCGCCGGCATCGCCGTCGGCGCGACCAAGGGCTACATCTACGTCCGCTCCGAGTACCCGCACGCCGTCAACACCCTGCGCGAGGCGATCCGCATCGCCACCGAGGCCAACTGGCTCGGACGCACCATTCAGGGCTCGCAGCACGACTTCGAGCTGTTCGTGCGCATGGGCGCCGGCGCCTACATCTGCGGTGAGGAAACTTCGATGCTGGAAAGCCTCGAGGGCCGCCGCGGATTAGTGCGCTACAAGCCGCCGCTGCCGGCGCTCGAAGGCCTATTCGGCAAGCCGACTGTCATCAACAACGTGCTGAGCCTCGCCTCGGTGCCGATCATCCTCGACAAGGGCGGCGAGTATTATCGCGACTTCGGCGTCGGCAAATCACGCGGCACGCTCGCGTTCCAGCTCGCCGGCAACATCAAGCAGGGCGGTCTGGTCGAGAAGGCGTTTGGCGTCACCGCCCGCCAGCTCATCGAGGACTACGGCGGCGGCACGCTGTCGGGACGCCCACTGCGTGCCGTGCAGTTCGGCGGCCCGCTCGGCGCCTATCTTCCGAACGACAAGCTCGATACCCAGATGGACTACGAGGCGTTCGTCAAAGTGGACGCCATGGTGGGACATGGCGGCATCGTCGTTTTCGACGACACGGTCGACATGGCGGCAGATGGCGCGTTTCGCCATGGAGTTCTGCGTGATCGAGTCCTGCGGAAAATGCACGCCGTGCCGCATCGGCTCGGTGCGCGGCGTCGAGACGATGGACCGCATCATGGCTGGCATCGAGCGCGAACGGAACATCGAGATCCTCGAGGATCTCTGCAACACAATGACCGACGGCTCGCTCTGCGCCATGGGTGGCTTGACACCCATGCCAGTGATGAGCGCGTTGCGTCACTTCCCTGAGGACTTCAACCGCCCGGTACGCGCCGAGGCGGCCGAATGAACAAGATTAGGGGCCATGCCATGACGAGCGAAGCGAGCACAATGACGCTCATCAAGGAAAAGGACTACGGCACGCCGCACGTCCACGCCGTCAACAACAAGATGGTGACGCTGGAGATCGACGGGCAAGAGGTCACGGTGCCTGAAGGCACGTCGATCATGCGCGCCGCCGCCGACCTCGGCATCATGGTGCCGAAGCTGTGCGCCACCGACAGCCTCGACCCGTTCGGCTCCTGCCGCCTTTGCCTCGTCGAGATCGAGGGTCGGCGCGGGACGCCGGCCTCGTGCACCACTCCGGTCGCGCCCGGCATCAAGGTCGCGACGCAGAACGACCGGCTCGCCCGCATCCGCAAGGGCGTGATGGAACTTTATATCTCCGACCACCCGCTGGACTGCCTCACCTGCGCCGCCAACGGCGACTGCGAGCTGCAGGACATGGCCGGCGCCGTCGGCCTGCGCGAAGTGCGCTACGGCTATGAGGGCGAGAACCATGTGTTCGCGCGCTCGAACGGCGAGGCCAATCCGCTGTGGCAGGCGAAGGACACGTCGAACCCCTACTTCCAGTTCGAGCCGTCGAAGTGCATCGTCTGCTCGCGCTGCGTCCGCGCTTGCGAGGAAGTGCAGGGCACGTTCGCACTGACGATCGACGGTCGCGGCTTTGCCTCGCACGTGTCCGCCGGCCAGGACGACGACTTCCTGCAGTCCGAGTGCGTGTCGTGCGGCGCCTGCGTGCAGGCCTGCCCCACCGCGACGCTGATCGAGAAGTCGGTCGTCGAGCACGGCCAACCCGAGCACAGCGTCGTCACCACTTGCGCCTACTGCGGCGTCGGCTGCTCGTTCAAGGCGGAGATGCAGGGCGAGCGCGTGGTGCGCATGATGCCCTACAAGGACGGCGGCGCCAACGAAGGCCACTCGTGCGTCAAGGGCCGCTTCGCCTTCGGCTACGCCACGCACAAGGATCGCGTCCTCAACCCGATGATCCGCGAGAAGATCACCGACCCGTGGCGCGAGGTCTCTTGGGATGAGGCGATCAAGTTCGCCGCCGATCGCTTCAAGGCCGTGCAGGCTAAGTACGGCCGCGGCTCCATTGGCGGCATCACCTCTTCGCGCACGACGAACGAGGAAGTCTACGTCGTGCAGCGCATGGTGCGCGCCGCCTTCGGCAACAACAACGTCGATACCTGCGCTCGCGTCTGCCATTCGCCGACCGGATACGGCCTGAAGCAGACGTTCGGCGAATTCGCCGGCACGCAGGACTTCAAGAGCGTCGACAAGTCCGACGTCATCATGGTCATCGGCGCCAACCCGACCGACGGCCACCCGGTGTTCGCCTCGCGCATGAAGAAGCGCTTGCGCGAGGGCGCCCGCCTGATCGTCGTCGATCCGCGCCGCACCGATATCGTGCGCAGCCCGCACGTCGCAGGCCGACTATCACTTGCAGTTGCGCCCGAGCACCAACGTCGCCGTGCTCAACGCCATGACGCACGTGATCGTCACCGAAGGCTTGACCGACCGCAGCTTCATCGCCGCGCGTTGCGACAAGCAGGACTTCGCCCGCTGGGAGAAGTTCATCAAGGATCCGAAGCACTCGCCCGAGGCGATGGAGCCGATCACCGGCGTGCCCGCAGATGAAGTGCGCGCAGCCGCGCGGCTGTTCGCTACCGGCGGCAACGCGGCCATCTACTACGGCCTCGGCGTCACTGAGCACAGCCAGGGCTCGACCACCGTCATGGCCATGGCCAACCTTGCCATGGTCACCGGCAACATTGGCCATGAAGGCGTCGGGGTGAACCCGCTGCGTGGCCAGAACAACGTGCAGGGCTCCTGTGACATGGGCTCGTTCCCGCACGAGTTCCCCGGCTACCGCCACGTCTCCAACGAGGCGACGCGCCAGCTGTTCGAGAAGGAGTGGAAGGTCGAGCTCAGTGGCGAGCCCGGCCTGCGCATCCCGAACATGTTCGACGAAGCCTCGGCCGGTACGTTCAAGGGCCTCTTCGTGCACGGCGAGGACATCGCGCAGTCCGATCCCAACACCAATCACGTCGAGCACGCGCTGGAGTCCCTCGATATCCTGGTGGTGCAGGACCTGTTCCTCAACGAGACGGCAGCGTTCGCGCATGTCTTCTTCCCCGGCACCTCCTTCCTCGAGAAGGACGGCACTTTCACCAATGCCGAGCGCCGCGTGAACCGCGTGCGTCCGGTGATGCGTGAGAAGCAGGGCATGGCCGAGTGGGACATCGTCTGCCGCCTCGCCACGGCCATGGGCTATCCCATGACGTACACGTCCGCCGCGGCGATCATGGACGAGATCGCCCACGTGACGCCCACCTTCAAGAACATCTCGTTCAAGAAGCTCGACGAGCTCGGCAGCATCCAGTGGCCGTGCGACGACGAGGCGCCGGAAGGCACCCCGATCATGCACACCGAGGAGTTCACGCGCGGCAAGGGCCGCTTCATGCTCACCGAGTTCGTGGCGACGCCTGAGCGCTCCAACCGCAACTTCCCGCTCATCCTCACCACCGGCCGCATCCTCAGCCAGTACAACGTCGGCGCCCAGACGCGGCGCACCGAAAACATCGTCTGGTACCAGGAGGACATCCTCGAGATGCATCCCTCCGACGCCGAGGTGCGCGGCATCAAGGACGGCACCATGGCCTCGCTGACGAGCCGCGTCGGTGGAACCACTATGCGCGTCAATGTCACCGACCGCGTGCCGCCGGGCGTCGTCTATTCGACGTTCCACTTCCCCGTCTCCGGCGCCAACGTCATCACCACCGAAAACTCGGACTGGGCGACCAACTGCCCCGAATACAAGGTGACGGCGGTGCAGGTAACGCCTTCCAACCGGCCGTCCGAATGGCAGGACGAGTGGGAGGAACGCGAGCGCGAGAACAAGCGTATCGGCGACAAGACGCTGGTCGCGGCGGAGTGACGGGCGGCGCGCGAGCGTCTTAAGTTGTGTAGGTCTCGCGCGCCATGACCACTTCGCGTTGCTCTCGATGACTGTCCGATGACCGCCATGGCCAATACCGCCGAGGTCGCCGACCGCAGCGCCGCGCTTTGCTCGGTGCCTGCCGATGGCGTGTCAGTCGACGCGAGCGGCCAGCGTACGCCGGTCACCTGGCAGCTCCCCGAAGAGGTGCCGGTCGCAGTGCTGATCAACTCCGTACCCTACACGGTGATGATGGCGACCCCCGCCAACCTTACCGATTTCGGCATCGGCTTCGCGCTTGCTGAAGGCATCATTCCCCATCGTTCCGATATCCTGGGCGTGATCGCCATGCCGGTAGAGAATGGCCACGCCGTCGACGTTGCCATCGACGAGGAGGCGCTGGCGGACGCCCGCATGCCGCGACGCTCGCTTGAGGGGCGCTCAGGCTGCGGCCTCTGCGGCGTTGAGAACATTGCCGACGTCGTGCGCGTCACCGAGCCGGTGCCCCACACCGTACGCCCCGCCACCGAAGCCATCCTCAAGGCTGCCGCCGAGCTGCCCAAGCGGCAGACCATGAACCGCTTCAACCGCACGGTGCACGGTGCTGCCTGGTGCACGCTCGCCGGCGACATCCTGCTCGTGCGCGAGGACGTCGGCCGCCATAACGCGCTCGACAAGCTTGTCGGCGCGCTGGCCGAAGCCGGCACCGATCTCACCACGGGCTTCGTCATCATGACCAGCCGCTGCAGCTTCGAGCTCGTGCAGAAGTCGGCGACCTACGGTATCGGTGCCCTCGTCACCGTCTCGGCGCCGACCGCGCTCGCCCTCGAGCTCGCCCGCAAGGCGCGGCTGTTCATCGCCTCGCTCGCCGGCGACAACGTCGTCGTCTTCAACAGCTAGTCACAACCGTTCGGAAAGCACTGCCCGCATGGAAAACCGCGACATGATCCGCATGGCCAACCAGATCGCGGCCTTTTTCGAAGCCTACCCGCGCGCGCGAGGCGCTCGACGGCATCGCCGCACACATCCGCAACTTCTGGACCCCGCGCATGCGCAAGCAGCTCACCGAGTACATTGAGGGCGGAGCGGAGGGCCTGTCGCCGCTGGTGACGGCGGCGATCGCGCCCAAGGCGAAGGCCAAGTCCTGAACCAAGGCCTGCCCGGACTTTAGGCAAAGCGCCAAGTCGACAGCTTCCCGAAATGCTTGATTAGCCATGGCTGCGCCGACGCGCGCCATCCGCTTGCGGCTGACTACGGGCAGGAATATGTCTTCGTGGAGCTGCGAGCCGCTGTCAGTTGTTGCTGCGGCCGGGCGGTGCATCCCGCGAGTATGGCAGGAGGATAGCCATGGGTATCGCACTGACGCTGCAGGAATACCTCGACGACCACCACGTCCCTTACGACGTGATGCTGCACAAGCGCACGCACTGCGCGTTCGACACCGCGCGCGCCACGCACGTGCCGGGCGAGCGTCTCGCCAAGGCCGTGGTGCTGACGCGCGAGGGCGGCTTCGTCGTCGCCGTTGTTCCGGCGACGGCGCGAGTCCGCCTCGACGTTATTGAGCGCATGCTGCATTGCCGGGTCCAACTGGCCAGCGAGGATGAGATCTGCGAGCTGTTTCCCGACTGCGACTTGGGCGCGGTGCCGCCGCTACCCGAGGCCTATGCGGTCGATGCGTTCGTCGACGAGAGCTTCGATCAGCAGCCCGACGTCTACCTCGAAGGCGGCGACCATCGCAGCCTCGTGCACTTGTCCGGCACGGCATTCCGCTCGATCATGAAGGACGTTCGCCGCGCACGCATCGCCGTCTAGCGCTGCGCGTAGACGTCGCCGTCTTGTCGAGGTGCGCCTCGATGAGCGGGAAGATATCGCGCGCGGCATTCTTGCCGAAAATGCAGTCGATATGCCCGTAGCCAGGAATCACATGGCGTTCGTAGAGCTGCCGCCCGTTCGCCTCCGCCAGACGCTCGACCGTGCGCGCCGTGCTCTCCGGCTTGAAGCACGCATTCTCGGCGCCGTGCACGAACAGGATCGGCAGCGCCAGACGGTCGACGTGCGGCAGGTAGACGTCGCGACCGTCGGCATCGAGCAGGCGGCCTTTGCGGGCGAAGAGTGCCAGCTGCCTGAATGCCTCGATGTTGGCCTCGCCGAACATCTCCGCGAGGCCCGAGGTCACCGTCGCGTTGTTGAGCTGCTCGAGGTTGTACAGGCGGCCGTAGAGTGCCGTGATGCGATTGCTCGTGGCATCATGCGTGCGCTCTGAGCGCGGCATCGGCACGATCATCTGCAAGAGCCTGTCGAGCACCCGCTCGCGCAATGAATCGGCGGTCGTCGCGCGCGCGTTGACGACGTCGATGCCCATTGCATCGAACAGCTGCGGAGCACGCAAGTAGGCCAGCAGCCGCTGCGGGAGCCACGGCACCACGTAGTCGGTGGAGATCTGCGAGATGACGGCGGAGCGCACGCCCTCGAGGCCGGCCAGCATGGCCATGGTGAAGGTTGTCGCGCCGAAACAGTGGGCGATGACTTGTACGGTCGATGTGCGGGTGATGCCGCGCACCTTGGCGAAGGCTGCGGGATAGTCCTTCAGCGCCACGTCGTCGGCGTTCCACAGCTCGTGCGCGTACGGTAGGTCGACGCTGGCGCGAAAATCGAGCAGCCAGCAGTCGTACCCGGCCGCCACCAGGTATTCGAGTAGATTGGTGTCGATCGTATCGATCGAGAAGATGAGGCTCGATACGCCGAGCCCATGCGTCAGGATGAGCGGGCCCTTGCTGCCGCCTTGATAGCGCGTCAGCCGCAGGATCTTGCCGTCGTCCGTGCGCACGAGGTGGATCTCGGGTTCCGGAACGCGCAGCGTGCGCTTCTTGCGCGGATTGAACACGTCGTAGCGGCCCGAGCGCGCCAGCACGCCGCCGTAGGTGTCGAACAGCTCGCGGCTGAAGAAAGTGCCGAACTTGCCGACGGCGCGTACGCGGTCGGCGGCATCGCGGCCGCCGACGCCGCGCAACGTCTGCATCTGCACGTAGAAATCCGAGGGCGCGATTTCGAGCATACCGCGGGCGACGCGCCCGAGCTGACCCTGCGCGCCCTTGCCGATGTCGACGTTGAGCCGGGTCGTGTCCCGCCACAGGTCGAGCGAGGCATCCGAGCGCACGACCTTGTAGCCGATAAATTGGTACTCCAGAGCCGTCGCGCGCGCCGAGCGAGAAGCGATAGTCGAAGCGCTTGGTCTCCACCGTGTGCTCGTCGACGCGCATCAAGTTGAACTTACCGTCGAAGATTTCCAAGGGGTCGGGCGACAGCGCCGGGCACTCGACGGTGCCGATGATGCGCCCGGCATGCTGCTGATCGGAAACAAAGCGGTCGACGTCATCGATCAGCACCGTCACCGTGAAGCTGCAGGCGTGGCCCTCCTCCTTGCCGCGCCGCGCCGCCGTCTCATGCGGCAGCGTCGTCGCCGGCGAGATGAACCCCGCCATGCGCTCGGTGAACTCGACGCCGGCCGGTTTGATCGTCTCGCGGCCGCCAGGCGCGGCAATCAGCATTGGCGCGTCGAACTTCTGAGCTTCGGAAAATTCCCAGCCGCGATCCTTGGCGAGGTGGATCATCGCCCGTTCGGCCAGGGCGGTGATCGTCAGCAGCGGATTGACGCCTAGCGGCCGCGGAATGACCGAGCCGTCGCACACGTAGAGCCCGGCATGCACAGCCTCCACTGCATCGGGGCGGCCGTCGAATACCTGGCATTTGTGATTGACGACACCACTCGTGCGGTCCCGGCCCATGGTGCAGCCGCCGAGCGGATGCACCGAGATGAGGTTGTGCCCGAACAGCGTATCGGTCAGCGGGTTGCGCGTGTAGTTGCCACCCGTCGCCTGGGTCGCCTTGCGCAGGTTGCGGTCGATTTTCTCGAAGATCGGCTGCGCGGCAACTTTCGGCCACGACAGCTTCAGCTTACCCTCATCGAGCGCGATGCGGCCTTTGCCGTCGTCGTGGCTCATGACGAGGTAGGTTTGCGTGCGATTGACCGCACCCTGGTAGGCGCCGAACAAGAGGCTCTGGCGCCGGCGAGTGCGCTCGGCGATGAAGTCGATAACGCCGCGGTCCGTGTCGTCGCCGAACTTGTCGCCACCCGTGGCCAGCAGCGCCGGCAGCATGGGGGCGAGCGCCGAGGGTATCGAGCCTTCCTCGATCACCATGCCGTCCTCGAGCTTGGGCGTATCGCGCAGATCGATAAGGCCGGTGATGCATGGACCTACCGGTCCCGTCTCGGCGACTGGTGGCTCGCCGACGCCGATGCCGTTGACGGCCACGTCGTTGTTGTAGGCGAAAGCCAGCACGTCGCCGTTGCCGGTAAAGCGCTCGCCGAGTTGATCGGAAACGGGCAGCCCCTGCTCGCGTGAGCGTAGGAGGATCTCTGTCGAGCCGAGCGTGCCGGCGGCAAGCACGACGACATCACAGGTGAGCGACTGATCCGCGGCGGCGAATTTCTCGCGCTCATGGCCGAGTGGCTCGAAGAACACCCGCCAGCGGCCGCGCTCCTGGCGTACGTGCGTCACCCGCATCTCGGTGAAAATCTCGGCGCCGTGGTGGAAGGCGTCGGCGAGGTACGTCACCTGCACCGTGTTCTTGGAGCCGACGTTGCAGCCCGAGCAGCAATCGCCGCACAACGTGCAGGCGGGTTGCTCGACGCCCGCGTAGTTCACCTGCTTCTCGAACGTCACGTTGATCGGCGGCCGCACCACGTCCTTGCGTAGCGCATTGCCGCTGACACCCAGCGCGTTGAGCTTATCGAGCGCCGGGCCCTGATATGGCACCGGCCGCAGCACCTCCATGGCGCGCGAAAAGCCCTCCTGGCGCATCTGGTCCTGCGCGATCTCGGGCGGCCAAACCGGGTCCTCCCACACGCGCGGATCGGGCGGCAGCGAGACGTTGGCGTTGATCAGGGAACCGCCGCCCAGGCCGCAGCCGACGAAAACGTGGATGTCCTTGCCAAGGCGCAGATCGTAAAGCCCGGTCGGCCGCCCGGAGACGTGCGTTCCGTCTTGCGAGACCTGGAACTGCTCCTGCGCCTCGATCATGCGGTCGGGAAAATCGCCGATGGCGAACTCCTGTCCGCGCTCAAGCACGGCCACCTTCTTGCCGGCGCGCGCCATGCGCGAAGCAGCAACGCCGCCACCGTAACCCGAGCCGACCACGACTACGTCGTAGCGCAACTTCAGCTCGGCGACGGACTTCGACAATCGCCGCATGTCACTCTCCCTCGACCGGCGCAGGACTACGCCGGCGCCAGCGGGCAAACCAAGCAAGGTTCCGCTCACGCACCTTGTCCGGCTGCTCCACCGTCGCAGGCGCAGGCTTCACTACCTGCAGCGGCGCAGCTTCCTCGCGCATGTGCCAACCCCGTTCGTGCGCGAGCAGGATCATCGCACGCTCGGCCAGCGCCGTGATGGTCAAGAGTGGGTGGATGCCTAACGGGCACGGGATCACCGCGCCGTCGCACACATAGAGACCGGTATGGACCGCGTCCGGCTCGACGCCCGGACTTGCATTGAAAACCTGCCCCTTATGGTTGACGACGCCGCTCAAGCTGCTCTCGCCCATGGTGCAGCCGCCGAGCGGATGCACGGTCATCAGGTTGCCGCCCAGCACCTTCTCGGACACGGGATTGCGCATGTAGGTGCCGCCGGTCGCGTGCGTCGCCGTCTTCAGGGCTTCCTCGATGCGCTGGAACACGCGCTGTTGGGGACCGTTGCCCCACTCGATAGCGAGGCGGTCGTCTTGCAGGCGCATCAGCCCATTGCCGGCATCGTGCCCGACGGCAAGGAAGGTCTGCGTGTTGTGCACGGCACCTTGATAGGCGCCCTTGATCAGGCTGTCGGTGGCACGCTCCATATCTTCGAGCTGGTCGCCGAGCGAGCGCTTCTCGTGCTCGCCGAAGACAGCGGCACCGGGCGCCAACAGTGCCGGCAACGCGGAGGCGAAGGCACTCGGCAATGCGCACTCGCACATGGCGAGGCCGTCGCGTACATCCTTGGTGTCGCGCAGATCGATCAACGCGTTGACCGCCTGCCCCACGGGCGGCACCTGCGCCTTGGGCGGCTGCCCGACGCCGATGCCATTGACCGGCACATCGTTGTTGTAGGCGAGCGCGATGGCGTCGCCGTTCGACGTGAAGCGGCTGCCCAGCCAGTCGGACACCGCCAGCCCCTCGGCCTTGGAGCGCAGCAGGATTTCCGTCGAGCCCAGCGTGCCGGCCGACAGCACCACGATGTCGGCGGTGATGAAGTATTTGTGTCCGCGATGCGTGTCGGCATCCGTCGGCATGGCCCACACACGCCAGCCGTGCCGCTCGTCCTTCGACAGCGAGAGCACACGCACGCCGGTAAAGATCTCGGCGCCGAAGGCGGCGGCGTCGGCGATATAGGTCGAGGCGACGGTCGTCTTGGCGCCGACATTGCAGCCGCCGCAGCAGTCGCCGCACTCGATGCAGGCTTCCTGTTGCACGCCGGCGGCGTTAGGACCGCTCTCGTAGGTCACGTGCAGGGGAATGGGCTTCACCGGCTGCTCGAAGGCCTGGGCCGCGATGCGCAGCGCCGCCACCTTCTCGTAGGAAGATGCATTGCGCGAAACTTCGGGCCGCAGCATGTGGCGCGCACGCACGAAGCCTTCCGCCAGCAACCGGTCGCGGCGCACCTCGCCGGGCCATGCGGTGTCATCGAACACACGCGCATCGGGCGACAGGCAGACATTGGCATTGATCAGCGACGTGCCGCCGAGCCCGCACGCCATAAGCACGTTGACGTCCTTGCCGATGCGCACGTCGAATAGCGCCGTCGCCGATCCAAGGCGCCCCTGCGGACCATGCATTTGCGTCTCGGCGCTGGCCCTCGCCACGCCATCGGGAAAATCGCCGGGAAGGAACTCGCGGCCGCGCTCCATTACCGCGACCTTCTGCCCGCAGCGTGCCAATCGCGAGGCAGCGACGCCGCCGCCATAGCCCGATCCCACCACGACCACGTCGTAGTGCGCCTTGAGCTTCGAAGCGGGCATCGACAGCCGCGCCTGCATACGCCTCAACTCTCCCCGGTCCTCAATACGCGTTCCGTGCGGAGCCGCGCCGTTTCTTGTTCTCAACCGACCGCCGATGACACCGGCTTTTGTGGCTCGCGCCGCTTGAGATCACCCACGCGTATCTCGATCGGGCCCTCGATGAGGCTCGGCCGCAGCGGCCGCGTCGGCACGATGGCCGGGCCGCCGGTTTCGCCGAAGCCGCGATCCTTGGCGCGCCGCCATCCCCACCGCCGCGGCACGCGCCGTAGGCCGATCGGGTAGATCGTCAGCTTGTTCGGCTCGACCTTCATGCGCAGGAAGTTCTTGAAGTCGGGAATGCCCATCGATGCGAACGCCTGATCGCAGTGCAGACCAAGGAAGCAGCAGATGGTTAGATACGCACCCCACACGAAACCGGCGAAGATGCCGCCGATGAAGACCATCTCTAGCGGGAAGATCACGATGGCGCGGAGCAACTCGCGTACGTCGTTGTTCGTTTTCAGCTCCAGCGACTCCAGAACCGTCTTGGCCTGTGGCCACGCCTCATTGACGAGCCAAAGCGACGTAACGGAGACGGCGAAATAGAGGAGGATCATCATCGAGACGTGCGCTGCCCAATGCAGCGAGCCCATCACCAGCCTGGCTTTGTTGCCCCAGGCTCCATCGGCATAGAAGTAGAGCACGAGCCAGAGCATGAGAGCCATGATGCCGAGCATGACGTTCTGCGCCGCGGCCAGCGGAGTGAGCAACAGCAGATCCGGCCACCAATGGAACGCTGGATCTAAGTTTAGAACGTCGCCAACCGTCTTGTATTTCTGCGGATCGCTGCCGTCGAATGGCGTCCTGGCAAACACCCAGATGATCAGCCAGTAGATGACGCCCAGCGCCACTGCAAAACCGTAGTTTCGGAACGGGAACGCCAGTGTCGATAGGCTGAGGCGCCGGCTCTTGCCGCGTGTGGGCCAGCAGGAAGGCTCGCCGGTATTCTTGCCATCCTTCAACTGGCAGCGCAGATCGAGGTCGATCTTCGTGCTGCCCCAAAGCAGCCTGCGCGTGTTCTTGAGATAGTGCGTCGGGGAGAAATAGGCGCCCCCACCGCCGGCGGTGAAGAAGCTCGTGCCGTAGTCCTTTGCGAAGTAGCGGCTGTAGTGATGCAGATCACCGGCGACGACGGCAGCGACGCGGGCACCGGCGTCGGTGGCGATCTTGGTGATGGTGCTGAGGTTGTCCTCGCCCTGCAGCTTCTCGTCCTTGTCGTAGTTCCAGCTCGGCTCGGCGGTGCACAGGATGAGCTTCGGGGCTTCCGTCGGGTGCTGCTTCATCGCCTCGGCGACGCCCTGGAAGTACAACACCTGGCCGGCGTCGAGATATTGCGCGAGCTGGATGTCGGCGCCCCAGATCCACCAGTTGTGCGGCAGCCGGATCGCGAAATAGCTGCGGTGCTGTGGGCACAGCCAGCCCCCGATGCGGTTCTCCGCCGCGTGGCCGAAGCGCGCCTTGCAGAACATGTGATCGAACGAGCTGAGCCCGTCATACCAATCGTGATTGCCGGGCAGCACGAACAGCAGCCGCCGCCAATTGCCGTCCGGCGCCGGCGGCAGCGCGGTCGAATACGGCATGGCGAAGCGCTCGCGATAGGCGGTGCGCGTCGGGAACGGATAGACTTGGTCGCCGCCCATGATCAGCAGCTTGGCGGCAGGCAGCGAGCCGACGCCTTCGAGGTCGATCTGCGGCTGGCTGATCAGCGAGGCGACCGCGTAGGTTGAATCGAAGCCGTCGCCGAGGTCGGCGACGTAGTCGACCCAGACGGTGTTGCCGTCGCCGAGCTGGCGCAGGTCGGAGTAGTTATAGCGGCCGACAACCGTCTTCATGATCTCCGGCGCGAAGCCGTCGATGGTCGCCTGCATGATGCGCTGGTCGGCGTACTGGCCGAAGATTTCCGAGACGATGGAGCGCCAGCCGGTACTGACGAGATGGGCGGGACTGTACCAGCGCACCATCTTGGGGAGCGCCCTGATGTCGATCTCCCCCGAGCCGTCGGCCATCGAACTCCCCCACGCAAAGTTCTTGTAAAAACGAGCCCCCCCGGCCCGTCCTCACTTGGAACGAGTCTAGGTTGGGCGCTTAGAGGAGTCCAGAATGGCGGCGTGGCCGTGGCGGCCCGGTGTTGCAGTGCGAGCGCAGGGCGGCCGCCGGCCTTGCTCCGTCCAAAGATCACCCGTCGGACGAATGAGGGGCAGGTGTTGCTCCGGCGACATTGTCTCCCGCCTGCGGCGGTCCTACGCCAGAAAATGGGATGCGTGTGCGTAGGAGAAACATCATGAAAGCAAAAGTTGCTGCCCTCGTGCTCGGCCTTGCCGCCGCCGGGGTACTGCTGGCGCCGGCCGCCGGGTTCGTCTCGCCGGCTGAGGCCGCCCGCTGCGTGACAAAGCGCGGCAAAGGCTGGGCATGGACGCAGGATATGGCGAAGTTCCAGGCCTGGGAGATCGTCGCTCAGCTCAGCGGCAACTGGCCGATCCAGACGGATACCTTCCGCAACGAGCGCTATAAATGCAGCAAAGACGGCGATGGCTATACCTGCCTGTCCTGGATCGACGTCTGCAAGTCTTGACGATGTCAGTCGTTTCGGCCTGAAGGTCGTACAGCGCGGCCACGGGGCGCCCGCGGCCGCATTTCTTTTGCGTTCGGCGCGGGATTTTCGGCGCGTCTTGGATTAACGTTAAACCCAATGCGCCTTCCGGAGCGGCAGCGAAACCACAGCGTCCAGGGCGCAGATATCTCGACATAATTCGCTCACCCGCACATGCTCCGTTGCGCGTGATCATTCGTAGACAGGTGTAGGAGGTGCGTTGTGTTCGGCCGCGGTTCCAATCCAGATCAAAAAACGCCTAGTGCAGCCGCGCCGTCATCTCCGTCCAATCCACCGCTGACGCCGCCTCCCACGCGAGGATCGCGCGACTTTCAGGCTTCGTCATCGCCGATGATGACGCCGTCGAAGCCTGCGTCCGTCATCGGCGCCGACCTCGCCATCGTCGGCCAGAAGATCACGCTCGTCTGCCAGAGCGCGCTGGTCGTCGCCGGTGAAGTCTCGGGCGACATCCATGGCGACGACGTCACCGTCGGCGAGACCGGCAAGGTCAACGGCACGGTGAGCGCGCGCAATCTGTCCATTCACGGCGAGATCAACGGCCAGCTGCGCGGCGAGACAGTTGCGCTCTATTCAACCGCGCGCATCAACGGCGACATCGTGCAGAAGCACCTCGTGATCGCCGAGGGCGCCCAGTTCGACGGCCGCGTGCGCAGCGCCAAGGATGCGAGCGACTGGCAGCCGAGTTCTCGATGCCAACGCGCATCGCAGCGACACCGACGTCTAGGACGCCGATCTTCTTAAGCTGAGTTCTTGTCGAGACCGGTGATGCGGTCGAGCAGTCGCGCCTTGCGCGTGCGCTTGACCTCGGTCCCTGCCGGCGCGACGGCCGGGCCCTCGGCGGCGGGAGCGTGCTCAACACGCGTCTCAGTGGGCGTCGCGGCGGCATCGAGCGCCTTCAGAAATCCGCTGACGCGGCGCGGCTCCGCTGCGCTGGCCCCCTCGGCGGCAGCCGCCTCCTCGCCTTCCTGCCCAGAACGCACGAGACGCGCGACGCGCGGATCGTTGATGCGCTCGGCCAGCGGCCGCTTGGCGGCCTCGGCCGTTGGCGCGGCCGAGCGGCGCGCCGGCCCCGAAGCCGGCATGGTGCCCGAGCCCAGGCGCCGCATCTCTTCCATGAAGTAGGCCGCCTGCCGCGCAAGTTTCTCGTTGCCGGCAGCAAGCTCGGCCCGCAACGAATGGATCGTGCTGGACTGCTCTTCCGACAGCGCCGTCAGCGCGGAAAGGCGCGCTTTCATGGCGATCTTGCTCTCCTTGACGACGCGATCGTCGCTGTCGGCGGCCTCGTAGGTGGTCAGCGCCGCCTTGAGGCGCGACAGCTCGGCCGCCTGGTCCTGATTGACCGACTTGAGGCGGCGGATCTCCGCTTGCGTCTGCGGATCGGGACCCTCGGGTGCCACGTCGACAGCCTTGAGCGGGCGGCGCGCCCTCGGCGGCACTTTTGCTCGTGGCGATCACCTTGGCGGGACGCATGGCATCACCGGAGCCGTTGACGCCGACGCCGTCTCCGGCTTCCGCAGCCGGACCGGCGCGCGCCACTAGCGACTGCAGCCGGGCGATGAGTGCCGTCTGGTCGCGCGTCTTGGCGCGCAGCGCCTCGATCTCGGTGCGCAGCGCCACCTCGCCGTCGTAGCGCGCATCGCCGAAACCTTCGCGGTTGCGCGAAGCGCGCGTGTTGAGCGCCGCCTTGAGGCGGTGGACTTCGTCGGTCTGCTGCGTGTTGATTTGCGTCACTTCTTCGAGTGCGCGCGCCTGCTTCTCGCTCGACTGGGTCAGCGAGACGATCTCGCGATCGCGCTGGAACAGCAGCTTGCGCGCCTCGGCCAGGCGATGCTCCACCTTCGGCAGGCGGTCCATGATCGTTTGCTCGAGCACGCGGCGCGCGTTTTCGTGCTCTTCCAGCCCCGTGCGCTGCAGGGAAACTTCGCCCTCGAGCTCGCTGATCGTCGCGTCACGGCGATTGAGCTCGACCATTTGCCGCGCCGAGGCTTCCGAAGCCTCCTCGACCTTGGTCTCGAGCTTATGGATGCGGATTGCGGACTCGGCCCGAAGCCGGTCCTTGTCGGCGCGGATCTCTGCCTCGGTGAGAGGCATCGAGCGCTTCAGCATCTCGGTGGTGAGGCGAGCGACACGCCGGCGATAGAGGGGCGCAATGAACAGCGCTAAGAGCGCCGCCGTGAGGAAGCCCAACGCCGCGAGCATGACCATCTCGATCGTGATCACGCCTGCGTCCTCGACTGCGCAACCTCACGCAATGCACGTACCTCGCATGCCGACAGACCCAGCTTTCGCGGGCGGATTATCCGACTGGCGAGTTGCGTGCGCAATGCTTTCATCCCGCGCTTGTCCGGCCCGGGCTTTATGCGAAAGCCGCACGGCAACTCAAAACGGATTCCACGTTGGAGAGCGGGTATACTTCAAATATCCGACGTTCGCACCTAGTCGCAGGCCGATCCCCGACCGGATGGGCGCCAGTGTCACGTTGCCATGCGTCTGGAACTGGATACCGACGCCGCCAACAAGGTAAGCGGAGCCCTGGACGCCCGCATAACGCTCGTAGATCTGGGACGGGTCGCGAAGATTGTAGACGAGGACCATGGTCTTGGAGCCCTCGCCGCCGAAATCGTAGCCAATCGACGGCCCCTGCCAGAATACCCTGTGGGAACCGGCATCTCTCGTATAGAGGGTGCCCTCGCCGTAGCGCAGGCCGGCCACGAAGGCGCCACCGGCGTCCGAGCCGAGGATATACCCGTTGGGACGCCCGGATTTCTGGAAGGCGTATTCGACGACGCTGGCGAGACCTTTGCTCACCGAGCCGAAAAAGCGGCCACCTGCCTCGATGATCTCGTTCTGCGAATAACCGTCGTCGCGCGGCGGCGGGCCATCACGTGGGCCGTCGTATTCGCCCGGCGCGTGATAGGGCTCGCCATATCCGGGTGCGCCCTCGTCCCGCGGGGCCGCGGCCGAGCGCTCGTCCTCGTAGCGCCGATAGTTGTCGCCCTCGTTATAG
The DNA here is from genome assembly GCA_963724595.1 of uncultured Alphaproteobacteria bacterium. Classification (GTDB taxonomy): domain Bacteria; phylum Pseudomonadota; class Alphaproteobacteria; order Rhizobiales; family Hyphomicrobiaceae; genus Hyphomicrobium_A. Next base: position 42,938 of record CAVRVR010000005.1, read on the forward strand.
GCGCCCCCTGGGCGATAAGGCGGATTGTTGGCCGCGCCGTCGTTTGCCGGCGGGACGTAGGCGTCATTGCCGGTGCGGCCCCCTGAATAGGGTCCATAGCTGCCGCCGCTGCCCTGCGAGTCCTGCGCGGACGATGAAGGAACGAAAACCGCCGCTGCAAACAGCGCGGCGGCGACTGCGAGTAGACGGGGAAAGCGACGTCCGCCGGTAAGCAGCGCCATGGTTGATCCATCGGTTGCGCCCGGGCTCCGCGGCTGACCGCAGATGCCTCTAAGTTTAAAATCCTTCGACGCAAAGTGTTACGAAAGTGTGGCCGCCTGGGCCGTCGCCTGTGACCTTATTGCGGCACTTCCATCGTCGTGGGGGCGCGCAGCATCGGCTCGCGCGCCCAGGCGACGAAATGCGGGTTGGCGAAGCCTGCATCTTTCTTGCCGTACAGCAGCGGCCGCCCGTCGAGTGTCGTCACGCTGCCTCCGGCCGCCGCGAGAATCGCCTGCCCTGCCGCGGTGTCCCACTCGCTCGTCTGCCCAAGACGCGCATAGAGGTCGGCTTCGCCGCGCGCGATCAAACAGAATTTCAGCGACGAGCTCGCCCTGCGCTTCTCCGCGATCGGCAGGTGCTGCAGGAATTCGTCGGTGCTTTGCGATGCGTGCGAGCGGCTGGCGAATGCAACGAGGGCCTGCGGATCGGGCTGGCGCGTTGCCAACCGCGTCAGCCCGCATTTGCCGAGCTCGATGCCTTTGGCGTCGGCCGATATCTGCGCTTCAACGGATTCGCGCGGTCCCAGCGGTCGCGAAGAACTGATCGAGCGCCGGCGCATAGATGATGCCAAAGACCGGCTGGCGATCGACGATTAGCCCGATGTTGATTGTGAATTCCGGACTGCCCTTGATGAAGGCGCGCGTTCCGTCGAGTGGATCGACGAGAAAGAACGCATCTCCCGTGGCCGGAATACGTCCGGCAGCCACCGCCTCCTCGGCGATCACCGGAATCCCCGGTGCCGCGCGATGCAGGCCATCGGTCAGCACCTCTTCGGCCTCATGGTCGGCGATCGTGACCGGCGTCGTGTCGGCCTTCGTCTCCACTTCGACGCCGGCCGCGAAGTGGCGCATCTCGATTCGCCCGGCCGCGAGCACGGCAGGAAGCAACGCCTCGACCAGCGGACCGTATTCCTCTAGCTTCATTTGCCGCTCGTACCCTGATTCGCTTGCCGGTTTTTGTGCCGGCCAGTCGGGGCTAGGGTCGCAGCGGAAATCACTTCGCAAACGCGAGAAGCGCACCGCACGGCAGACCTTTGCATCGAAAGTCCGGCGCGTGTATCAGAAGGCAAGAACACTTCGCAAGCGGCCCTTGTTCGCTCTGTTCGAGCATCCCAGCGTTGCCGGGACTTTACTAGTCACTCCGTCGTTCGGATCTGCGACATCATAAGGGGGCATCGATGGGCCAGCGCGCCAATCCGACGGACCTTGAACTCGCCGCACTCATCTCCAGCAAGATATGCCACGACGTGATCGGCCCGGTCGGCGCCATCTACAATGGCCTTGAGATCCTTGACGAGGACGACGACCAGGAGGCCAAGAACTACGCCCTCGACGTCATCCGTAACGTGACCGAGCAGGCCTCCGCCCGCCTGCAGTTCTGCCGTTTCGCTTTCGGCGCCGCCGGTTCGGCTGGCGCCATGATCGATCTCGGCACGGCCGAGCAGATCTCGCGCGGCTTTGTCGGCAAGGGCAAGCATACCCTCCACTGGAAGACCGTTCCTGGCCACATGGGCAAGGACAAGGCCAAGCTGTTGCTTAACCTCGTCGCCAGCGCCATCACCGCGTTGCCGCGCGGCGGCGATATCGAGGTGCAGATGGCCGGCACGCTGGAAAACCCGAGCTTTCTCATCCGCTGCCGCGGCACCAACGCACGCGCGCCACTGCACCTCGCCGAGTTCATCGCCGGCGAGCACGCCCCGCCGCTCGATGCCATGACGATCCAGGCCTATTACACTTGGCGGCTGGCGTCGACGGCTGGCATGCGCCTCGCGGTTCTGCAGGACGGCGCCGACATTCTCCTGTCCGCCAAGCCAGGCTAAGACCTGAGCCGCGCTATAGCCGAACACGCCGATTGCTTGCTAAGCCTCCCGCTCGCCGTCTCGGACGCGAGAGGTAATAGCGTGCTGCGGGTCGAACGCTTACAGGTCGCGGGACTGCCGCCGTTGAGCTTTGAGGTGGCCGACGGCGAATGCCTTGCCGTCGAGGGCGCCTCGGGCGCCGGCAAGACTTTGCTGCTACGCGCTATCGCCGATCTCGACCCGGCGGCGGGCGACGTGGTTGTTGACGGCGAGGAGCGCCGCGAGATGCCGGCGCACGCTTGGCGGCGACGCGTGCGCTACTGCGCGGCCGAACCAGCGTGGTGGACCGACACGCCGCGCGGCTGCCTGCCGGTGTCGAACCCGGCGCGCCTTGATCGGCTCATGCAATCGCTCGACGTCGATGCATCTCTGCTCGATCGCCCCGTCGCCGTGCTGTCGACCGGCGAGCGGCAGCGTCTGGCGCTCGTGCGGGCGTTGCTCGATGAGCCGAAAGTCCTGCTGCTCGACGAGCCGACCGGGGCGCTCGATCCGCAATCGTCGGCGCTCACCGAGGAGCTGATCCGTTTCCAGATGCTGTCCGGGCATAGCGTCGTGCTCGTCAGCCACGACCGGGCGCAGGTCGAGCGCCTAGCCCACGCGCGGCTGCTGTTGTCCAAAGCGGACAATGGGAAAACCAACGACAGGGTGCGCGCGTCATGAGCTACGTGCCGCTAACGCCGCTCGACATTCTGCTCGCCGCGGCGCTGCTCATTGCCAACGGCGCCATCTCCTGGGGCTTCCGCCTCGGCCTCGAGAAAAGCATCGCCATAGCCGCCGCCCGCATGGTGGTGCAGCTCGCGCTGATCGGCATCGTCTTGAAGTTCATCTTCGCACAATCCTCGCCGGCATGGACCGTCGCCTTCGCGCTGGTCATGGTCGCTGCAGCCGGGGTCGAGGTGGTCGCGCGCCAACATCGCAGTCTCGATGGCTGGCGCACGATGGGGCTCTCCACCGCGACGCTGCTGTTCATCGGCACGGTCGTCACCGTGCTCGGCGTCGGCGTGATCATCACACCCGATCCCTGGTACGCGCCGCGTTATGTGCTGCCGATCCTCGGCATGGTGCTCGGCAACACCATGACGGCCGTCGCGCTGGTGCTCGACGGGTTGAGCGAAGCGGCAAACCGCGAGCGATCGGCCATCGAGGCCCGGCTGGCGCTCGGCGCGCCACGCTTCGAGGCGCTCGGCGGACCGCTGCGCGCCGCGCTGCGCACGGGGATGATGCCGATGCTCAATGCCATGGCGACGACGGGCCTAGTCGCGCTGCCCGGCATGATGACGGGCCAGATCATCGCCGGCGCCGATCCCGTCGGCGCCGCGAAGTACCAGATGCTGATCATGTTCCTTATCGCCGGCGCCACCGCGCTCGGCTCGTTCCTCGCTGCCCTCGGCGGCGTGGTGCTGCTCACCGACGACCGCCACCGGCTGCGGCTCGGCCAAGTCTCCAACGCAAAAGAAAACGCCCGCGTCTAAGGCGCGGGCGCTATCGCTTTGACCGTGCGTGCCGAAGCGGACTGATCACTCGGTGTGTGCGGGCTTGGCGCCCGAGGCATGATCGAGCGGGGGCACCGTAGCGGGGCCCTTGCTCGCCGCGCTCGCAGCGACGGCGGCAGCGGCAGCTTCCTTGGCGGCGTTGGCAGCCGTTTCGGCCGCCATCGCGGCGCGCTCGGCAGCTGCGGCGGCGGAGGCCGCAGCGGCAGCAGCGGCGGTACGCTCTTTTTCGGAGGGACCCGCCGCGGTCTTCTTCTCAGGCGGAACAGGCTGGCTCGCCTGCAGAGCGCCGGTCTCGACAACGGCGGTGGCCGAAGGCGTCGCAGCGGGTGGCGTCGCCACGGCGGCGGCCGGCGTGTGAACGGCAGGCGATGCGGCTGGCGTCTCGGCCGGAGCAGCGATCTGCTCAACCGGTGTCGTTGGAGCGGCGTCTACCGCGCCGGCGGTGTCGGCAGGAGCGGGGGCGGCCGGCGCTACGGCCGCGGCCTGCTGCGCCTGCGGAGCAATGCCCAGCGCGTCGGCTTTGCGGACCGGGTGGGGTGGCGCTTCGCCGTTGCCGGCGGCGGCATCGTCGGTTGCTGCGGCCTGTTCGCCAGTGCCGTTATTCGGTTTGACGCCGGCGCCCCAGCAGACGCTGGCGGAGGCGGTGCAGGTGTGCTCGTCGAATAGGATGACGTCGAGGAAGAGCTCGCAGGAGACGGTCTTCTTGCCGGTCTGATAGGCCGTGACGCCGTTCTGAGCGGCCCACTCGGCGATATGCTTGTCGAGCAGATTCTTGGCGTCGTTGGTCGGGCCGTCCTTGCCGTAGTCGTTGACGGTGAAGCCGAACTTCTTGCAGGCCGCATCGGCTGGCGCCGTCACGCCGAGAGCACTCACCAGCACCGAGGCCAAGGCGATCGATAGCTTAGCGCGCATTGTAAAGTCCCCCGTCGGCGCGGAAACGTCCGAATCCAAAGCCTTATAGCGGGGCCATAGGCCACTGCCTAGGCGTCGCACCTGCAAACATGTGCAGGACAAAAATAGCGTAACCGCGGCAACTACGGGCGATCAGTTCATGTAAGGTGAATCGCCGCCGTTGGGGCCCATACCCGAATCGAAAAAGAAGCCGCTGTCGAACGGTCCGCCCGGCGACTGCTTATTGATGTACGGATCGATGTTGCCGCCGTGCAGGGCGAAGTAGCGGGCGATCTCTTCGGGCGTAGAGCCTTGTTCCACCGAATAATCGCGGCCCTTGCGGTTGGCGCGGCGCACCGGCTTCTTCGATTGCGTGTATTCGCCTGCGTAGGCGCCCGGCGCCAAGTGCTCGCTAGCCCCGCCGAGGGCAGCAAGCGTCAGGAAGCCGGCGGCAACGAAGACCCCCGTGCAGATCCGATAAAGGCTCATGGTACAGTCCTTGTTTTCTTGCCACCCCGGGTTTGGGGCGAGGATAACGGAAAACGCTCGACGGGCGCGCAAATCTCCATGCTGGTCAGCATTTTGCCAACCCCTGTCACCCGGCGACCACGCTGGAAATCGACCGAGGCAAGCTTCAGCGCCCTCTCGGGCTCGCCGCAGCTTCCATCATCCTCCTGAGCTACAAGCGAATGGTTAACGATTAAAGACAATTTGTCCTAATCTAACCCATCCTTAACGCTCATAGCCGATTTTCCGGCTTTAGCCCGTCTTGCAGATCGTCGAGGTGCCGCGGCAGTTGTAGCCGAGGCCACCCGGGGTGCATTTGTAGCCGTTAGAGGTGACCCTGTAGCCCGGGGTCGAGCCAGTCGCCATGAACGCCGCCCAGACGCCCCAGTCGAACGACTGCAGGATCGCCTCCTTCACCTGGAATTTGGCGCCGTCGATGGACCCCGCGGTGCCCGAGGCGGTCTTCTTGAAGCACGCGGCTTCCGCCGTGCCGGCCGTACCGGCGCACACGAGGGCAACGGCCGCAGCCGCCGCGCAGATGGACTTGATCATTTGAAACTCCCGGACATCGCAAACTACGACGTCCGAGAGATTGCCGCAGACAGGCGCCCTTGCCCATCCGCCGACGCGCCCGCCGTCAAAAAAGGTGGGGGATCGTGGCCGCTCGGTGACGCCACGTCACGAAAAACTGCGACGCAAATCGCCTATCAGGAGGATTGCAGATTGACTGCTTTCGGTCCCTTGCCGCGCTTGTCGGGTTCTGTTTCGAAGGAGATGCGCGCCCCTTCGTCGAGATTGTTGATGCCAGCGCGCTCGACCGCCGTCACGTGCACGAACACGTCCTTGCCGCCGTCATCGGGCTTGATGAAACCGTAGCCCTTTTGCGAGTTGTAGAATTTTACCGTGCCGCTCTGGCGCATCGCGAAATCTCCTTACGTGCGCAGACAACGAAAACGGCGCGACCCGCAACGAGGCGCACCGGGGGGAAGCTCGGGAAACTGTTCGCAATGCGGGGGAAAAAGCGCGTAAGAGCAACATGCGCGCAACAATCTCAAAGCTACTTAAAGTCTCCGCCGGGTCGATCATGTGCCCGAGCGATGGAATTATCGGAGAAAAAAATTGACCAGGCAAGGGCCCCCGGCCCGTGTCTCAATTGCCTTTCGATACCTCTGTTCCCAGCTCCTCGAGGCGGAATCCCCCGCCTTTTCCTTGCGCCAAAACATGTGCCAGCTCCGGAAGCAGAGCGCTCAAGTTTGATGTCAGAGTAAAAGGTGCATTCACGGCAACGAGCCCCGCACCGTTGAGGCGCGTTTCATCCTCCGGGCCGCGGATCATAATTTCGATTGCCGTCGCCTTCGGCAGTGCCTGCTCGGCGAGCTTGCGTCGGAACGCGGCCACCGGCTTTGCTTCCTTGATCGGATACCAGAGCAGAAACGTGCCCGAAGCGAAGCGGCGTTCCGCTTGCTTGAGGCCGTCTGCCAGACGATCAAGTTCGCCCGTCTGCTCGAACGCCGGATCGACAAGCATCACGCCGCGCCGTTCGGGTGGCGGCAACAGCGCCTTCAAAGCCGTCCAGGCGTCGAGCCCCATCACCTTTACCTGAGGATCGTGAGCGAACAGGCGCTTCAGCTCGTTCTGATCTTCCGGGTGCAGCTCGTTGACGACGAGGCGATCCTCGCTGCGCATCAGCTCGCGCGCAATCAGTGGGCTACCGGGATAGCGCGTGAGTGGCCCTTTGCCATTCAGGCGCCGCACGACGTCGAGGTACGGCGCCAGCGCCGCCGCAGCGCGGGGCGAAAACTTTGCCTCCAACACGCGGCCGATGCCCTCGCGCCATTCGCCGGTCTTCTGCGCCGCCTCGGAAGCAAGATCGTAGAGGCCGATGCCGGCGTGGGTGTCGATCACGCGAAATGGCACCGGCTTCAGCTTTAGGTGCTCGATGACGAGCGCCAGCACCGCGTGCTTGACGACGTCCGCGAAATTTCCCGCGTGGTAGGCGTGGCGGTAGTTCATGCCGGAGGCTTCAGCGCGCTTGGCACCGAGCTGTCAAGACCATCAGGCGGAGGGCATGGCGGCATCTAAAAATCATCCCGCCCTGTTCCGTGGGGAACGGCGAAGCGTCGGCGTGGCTGACAATATCGCTACATCGAGAGCACGGAAGGCCCACGCTCCTGAAGCGCTCTCCCCCCGGGTTAGCTCCCCTACCCCGTCTCCTCCTGAAGCCTTAAAGCCCCGCTCCCCCGCGGGGCTTTTTTTTGCCCGCCGCCGACAGGACAACTCAGGCCTTGCGCTCCCATTTGCCCGTAGCGCTCTGCTGCCAATAGGTCACCGGGCAGCCGGCATTTTTCGCCGCCGTCCACTGGGAGCGCGCCACCTGCACCGCGTCGGCGTCGTTACCATCGAACATGTAGACGAGGCGCACGAAGCCTGAAAACGCCTCCGCCTCGGCACCGTCGACGAGGAAGCGCACGCCCGCGCCGTTTGGCGTCTCGCCGGTGGTCGTCAGATAGACCGGCTGATCGGCTGCGTGGCCGTCCTTGGCCGTGCCATGCGCGAGGAAGCTATCTTCCTTGAAGGTCCACAGCGCCAGGTCGATCGCCGCCAGGCGCTCGTGCGACCCCGCCTGCACCACCGCACGCCAGCCGCGCTCAAGCGTTTTCTCAACGAGGGTTGGCAGCACCTTTTCCAAGGTCTGTTGCTCGAGGTGATAAAAAAGTACCTCGGTCGGCGCGGAAGAATTCGGCTCGCTCATGCGGGAATTATACCCGTCGCGGCGCGCGTTGCACGCCGTGCATGCCTGCGCCAGAACATGCTGCGGCGCAAAGGCGATTTGCCCTTGCGCCGCGTGAGTGCCTTACCTACTTATCGTGGTCCGGAACGGCGCCAGACGTGCGGCTGTCGTCCGTGCGGGCGGTGAGCTTAGCGGCATCTTCGGGTTCGCCGCTGCTCCCGTCCGCTGTATTTCCCCACGACTTTGAGACGTCCGCTGCCAGCGCTCAGCGCTTGCTGGTCAGGTATCTCTTCGGCACTTCGCCGGCGGCGACTAGCGCGTCGACGCAGCGGCGCGACAGTGTACGGCGCGAGGCGAGCATACAGCTGCGCAACTCAGGCGTGCCGATCGAATATTTCGCACAGAAGCGGTAGTAGTCGCGCTCGCAAGCGGAATTGACGCGCGCCGAGTAGGCATTGGCCGCAGATCCGCCGGCGAACATCAAGAGCGCAGCCACCCCCGCCGCAGCCGCACGTAGCACCGGGCGCGCCCGGCCGTGTGAGCACCTCTGCATCGATCCCAGTTTCTCTTTAGAGTTTCCCCTCGGGCCTCGCGGGCCCCGAGCCGCATCCCCGCTGCAAGCTCGCGAATCCAAGCTATCGCGTGTCACCAGTTAACACCAGTGACCGCACGGCCTCTGGAGCGAAAAAACGTCCTCAGCTCTTATGCTTAGCGAACGGATTTTCGCCCTTGCGCAGGTTCAGCCGCAGTGGCACGCCGGGCAGCTTGAAGGCTTCGCGCAGGCTGTTGGTTAGATAGCGGATGTACGATTGCGGCAGGTCCTGAGGACGCGAACAGAACGCGACGAACGTCGGGGGGCGAGTCGACGGCTGCGTGATGTAGCGCAGTTTGATGCGACGCCCGCTGACGGCGGGAGGAGAGTGACGTCCCAGCGCTTCTTGAAGCCAACGGTTGAGGTCGGGCGTCGAGACGCGCTTGTTCCACAAGTCGTAGGCTTCGAGCACCGCAGTCGACAGCCGCTCGATGCCGCGTCCGCTCAACGCCGAGAGCGGTACCAGGGCAACACCCGGCACTTGCGCAAGCCGATAGCCGAGCGTTTCGCGCAGCTCCTTCAACATTTTCTGCTTGTCCTCGACGAGATCCCACTTGTTGATGGCGATGACGAGCGCGCGCCCCTCCTCGGTGACGAGATCGCCAATGGTCAGGTCCTGATGCTCCAGCGGCCGCTCGGCGTCGATCAGCAACACCACTACCTCGGCAAAGCGGATGGCGCGGATCGCGTCGCTGGCGCTGAGCTTCTCGGCCGTCTCGGTGATCTTCGCCTTGCGCCGCAGACCCGCGGTGTCGAATAGGCGCACTTTGCGTCCTGACCACTCGATATCGCTCGGCACGGAATCGCGCGTCAGGCCCGGTTCGGGTCCGGTGATCATGCGCTCTTCGCCGAGGAATGCGTTGACCAACGTCGACTTGCCGGCGTTCGGCCGTCCGACGATGGCGACGCGGATCGGCCGTGCGGTAGCCCGCGCCTCCTCCGCCTCCTCGCCCGTCGCGTGCACTGGTTTCAGCTCGAGCGCCGCCAGCATCTCCGTCTCGAGATCGCTCAAGCCCTCGCCGTGCTCGGCGGAGATGGCGACCGGCTCGCCGAAGCCCAATTCGAACGCCGCGTAGAAACCTTCCTCGCCGGCGCGCCCCTCGCTCTTGTTGGCGACGAGGACGACCGGGCGCCCCGACGAGCGCACAAGTTTGCCGAACGATTTGTCGTCCGAAGTGATGCCTTCGCGCGCATCGACGACGAACAGGATGAGATCGGCGGCGGCGAGTGCCGCCTCGCTCTGCTGGCGCATGCGCTCGGCGATCGAGCCGCGCTTGGCCTGCTCAAGCCCAGCGGTATCGACGATCGTCACCGGATTGCCGGCAAGATCGGCATCGCCCTCGCGCCGGTCGCGCGTCAGCCCCGGTATGTCGGAGACGAGCGCCGTGCGCCCCCCGGTCAACCGGTTGAACAGCGTCGACTTGCCGACGTTGGGGCGGCCGATGATGGCGATGACGGGTGGAGTGGACATAGGGGACAGGCCGGGCGCGATTTCGTGGAGCGGCGCTTATCGCGCATTCGCTGCCCGGATGATAGAGACGCCGCCCGACCGCCGGGTTAAGGCGGAACCGTCAAAGGCCACTCAGTTGAGCGCGATGAGCTTGGCGCTATCGGTCAGCACGTACATGCGCCCCTGTGCCACCACCGGTGCGACGTAGACGGCGCTGCCGAGCTCCTTTTGCCCGACAACCTTGCCGGTCGTCGCGTCAACGCCGACGAGGTTACCCTCCGACGAAGCGAGCCACAGCGTGCCGCCGGCGAGCGTCGGACCTGCCCATGCGCCATTGCCTGGCAGCTTCGTCGTCCATTGCGTCTTGCCGTCGCCACGCGCCAGCGCCATGAGCTGTCCTTGCGTGTCGACGACGAACACACTGCCGCCGGCAACCGCGGGACCCTGCATACCGGGAACGTTGATTGACCATAGGCGCTCGCCGCTCGCCGCCTGCGTCGCGATCATGCGGCCAGCGTGGCCGATGGCAAACACGGTACCGTTGTCGATCGTCGGGCGTGCTGTATCGCTCATCGAGGTGAGCTGCGAGGTCGTGCGCGTGCGTGCCAGATTTTCCGACCAAACCGACGACCCGTCGGCTACCTTCATGGCGACGAGATCGCCGGAAGGATACGGCACGACGACGATGTCGCCCTCGACTGCCGGGCTGGCGTTGTTGATGAGGCTGGCCTGCTGCGGCAGCCCGCGCACCGACCACAACTCGCCGCCGTCGGCGCCGGCGAGACAGAAGAACCGTCCATCGAGCGTGACGATGAACACGCGGTCGCCGATCGCGGTCGGCGAGGAACGCACCGGCGCCTCGAGCTGCTTCTCCCAGATCGCCTTGCCGTTTGCAGGGTCGAGCGCGACGACGTTGCCGTAGCCGGTCGCCGCGTAAAGTCTGCCATTGTCGACGGCAAGGCCGCCGCCGTAACCGCCGCCGCCACTGTCGCCGCCGAGCGAGTACCAGCTGCCGCTCTTTTCGCGCTGCGGTCGCAGCGAAACGCGCCAAACGGCAGAACCGCCCGTATTGGCGAAGGCGCTCACGCCGCCATCGGCGTCGAGGGTGAAGACATGTCCGTTGTAGACGACGGGGCTCGCGGTGATGCGTCCGAGCTTGCCCGAGCCGGTCCCCGCATCGGCACTCCAAACGACGTTAGCTGCTCCGCCGAAAGCGAGATTGCCGGGCGCGTTGTTGGGCTCGCCCCCCGGCTGCCCCCACGCATCGTTGGTGCGCGGCGCGGGCAATACGATCGGCGCACTGGCATCGGCCAGCTCGCCCGTCTCCGGCCCCTGCGCCTGCATCACTGCGATGCGCTTGCCCGGCAGCGGCACTTCCTTCTCGGCAAATGGATTGAGATCGGAAATCTTGGGAAGCGAGGGTCCGTCGCCGGCGCAGCCGGAAAGCAGCACGAGCGAAGATAGGCCCGCCCCGATTACGCTGCTCCGCCGTGTCCCCCACATAAATCCCCCAATCAGTCCTTCTTGGCCGGCGGCATGGTGACCGGCGGTGTCGCATTCGCCGGGGGAGCCGCATTGGCAGATGGCGTTGCGGGCGCCGGCGTGTCGCTGGCCGATTTCTTGGCAATCTCTCCAGCGGCGATTTCCGCCATCACGATCTGCGCTCGTTCGCTGATGCTCTGCGGCGTTGCCTGATCGACGAACAGCGGCGTCAGGATCGTGCGTGCCTCGGCAGTCTTGCCCGCCTTGTACGCCGCCAGTCCAAGCAGCTCACGCGCACTGTACCGCCACGGGCTTTCCTCGGTCATCAGAGGGGTGAGCCGATTCTCCATCTCGGTAAAGTCGGCCTCGCCGACGCGCAGGCCGGCCGCCTGGAGGCGCGCGAACTCGCGCAGCATCTCATCGGCGGTGCCGTCGTTGGCCAGAGCCTCGTAAGTCGCGACCGCATCAGCCTTCTTGCCTTGCTTGCTCTGCGAGCCTGCAAGTTGCAGCTGCGACAGGGCGCGATAGCCGCCTGCGCCGTCCACAGCGATCTTCTCGAATTCCTTCTCGGCGCTGCCGTCCTTCTTTTCGTTGACGAGGAGCAGCGCCTCTTCATAGCGCGCGCCGGTATCCTGCGCCGCGGCAAGGCGGTGGCTTTCCCAAAACTTGAAGCCGAGCACGCCCAGCACGATCACGGCGGCGCCAGCGATGATGTACGTGCCGTATTGCTTCCAGATCTTTTCGAGGCGTTCGCGCCTCAGCTCTTCTTCGACTTCGCGGAGAAGACCATCGTCCTGCTGTGCCATCGTGAATTCAGCCCCTGAACCTTGGCGCGTTTCTTATCCGAGGCCCGGCCGGGCATCTGGAAGCCGCATACATAGCCGACGGCATCCCCTGCGCAAGCGATTGATCGGCGTTAAGCCGACCCGGGGCGCGGCCCGCACGCGTCCCTTATGCCTTGCTGCTCGGCGTTTTCGACTTTTTCGTGGCCCTGCCGCTGGTTGCACCGACCCGCTCCACCCGGCGCTCCTTGGTCGGGGCGCCATCTTTCATGGCATAGGTATGCTCCGGCGTCGGGAAGGCGCGGGTGCGCACGTCCTCGGCGTAGCTGCGTATGGCGTCCTCGATGACCTCGCCGACGTTGCCAAATTTCTTGACGAAGCGCGGCACGCGCGGGCTGAGGCCCAGCATGTCCTCCATGACGAGGATTTGGCCATCGCAGGCAAGCGAGGCGCCGATGCCGATGGTCGGGATGGGGATCGATGCGGTGATGCGCTGCGCCAAGGGCTCCGTGATCGCCTCGAGCACGACGGCAAAGGCGCCGGCCTCGGCAATCGCGCGCGCATCCGCCTCGATTGCCGCCCACTCCTCGCGCTGGCGCCCCTGCGCCTTGAAGCCGCCGATGACGTTCACCGACTGGGGCGTCAGGCCAATGTGGGCCATGACCGGGATGCCGCGCTCGACCAGGTAGCGGATGGTTTCCGCCATGCGCCGGCCGCCCTCGATCTTGACGCCGCCACAGTCGGTCTCTTTCATTACCTTCGCGCAGTTTCTGAAGGCGACGGCCGGGCTCTCCTCGTAGGAGCCGAACGGCATGTCGACGACGACGAGGGCGTGCCGGGCACCGCGAACCACCGCGCGCCCATGCATGATCATTAATTCCAGGGGAACCGGCACGGTTGTCTCATAGCCATGCATAACCATCCCGAGGCTGTCGCCGACAAGAAGGAAATCGCAATATCGGTCGGCGATTGCAGCCGTATGCGCGTGGTAGGCGGTGAGCGCGGCGATCGGCTGCCGGCGCTTCTTCATCGCCGTGATATCGGGCGCCATCAGGCGCTTCTGGGTGCTGTGCACGGACATGTCAGATAGGGTACTCGCTTAATGGACCGGCGTCGCGGCAACCTAGTGATGATATGGCCCGCAAACCAGTGGCGCGCCTGCCGTGCCTCACACACAACGTTTGAAATGAATTCTATTTCAGCACGTTGCTAACGAAGATTTAGGGTTAAAATCATCATATAGATCGATCTCTTCAGAGACACTCTCATTTCGCCCGGGGGCTTCCTTGCAAACGACTGCGAAAATTAAGTTTGGCGCCCTCGTTGGCTGCCTACGCATTTCCACCGTCGCGGCCTTCCTAGGTGTCGGCCTTCTCGTTGCAGCGACGACCGAACGCGCCGAGGCGCAGTTCTACCCTTGGGGCACGTGGGGCAACCCAGGGCCCTGGCAGCCCAAGCCGCGCCGCCAGCGCCGCGCCGTCCCCCGCTACGTCGAGCCGACGGATGAGAAGCCGGCAACCGCGCTGCCGAAGCCGAGCGGCCCGCTCGTCCTTGTTGTCTCGATCAACAATCAAACGGTCACCGTCTATGACGACGGCAAGCAGATCGCCAGGTCGCCGATTTCCAGCGGCATGAACGGCCACCCGACGCCAACCGGCATCTTCTCGATCCTCGAGAAGAACCGTATCCACCACTCAAACCTCTACGGCAGCGCGCCGATGCCGTTCATGCAGCGCGTCACCAACTCGGGCGTCGCCATGCACGCCGGCGAGCTGCCGGGTTATCCCGCCTCGCATGGCTGCATCCGCCTGCCCTACAGCTTCTCGCGCAATCTTTTCGGCATCACCGACATCGGCGCCCGCGTTATCATCACCGACGACGACGTGACACCGTCGGAATTTAGCAGCCCGCACCTCATCTCGCCGCTGCCCCCCGATGACGTCGTCCAGAACGGCAACGGCCCTGTGCCGTCAGCCGCCTCCGGCACTGCCAATGAGCTGATTTCGGTGAACGCTGACCCCGCAGCCGAAAAGCCGCGCACCCGTGCCAGTGCCGCGCTTGCTCGCGCCGCCGAACGCGAGCGGCTCGTCGCCGCCATCGCCGAAGCCGAGAACGCCAAGGCCGCCGCGGAGAGCCAAGCAAAGGCTGCAGCCAACGCGGTGCAGGACGGCAAGCAGACGATCGGCAAGGAGCGCAACGAGGAAGGTCGCCTCGTCGACCTCGCGCGTAAGGCTGCGCGCGCCGCCGAAGTTGCCGGGGCACGCTTCACCGAGCTGACCGCCAAGATGGCGAAAGTCGATGTGGCGGCAATCGACGCCACCGAGCTTCAAAAGCAATCGGCCGACGAGTTGGCCGAAGAAAACAAGATGCTCGACGCCGCCGATGCCGCCGTCGTCGCCAAACGTGTTGCCGATGCGCAAGGCGGCAAGGCCAAGCAGGCCGTCGCCGACGTCGTCGCCCTGGAGAAGGCCCGCAAGGTCGCCTTTGAGGATGTGAAGGGCGCCGATGTGGTGCTGGCCAATGCCAAGCAAGCGCTCGCCGCGGCCGACGCACTGGAAGCGAAGAAGGACAACCCCGTTTCGGTGTTCATCAGCTCCAAGACCGGCCGCCTCATCGCCAAGCTCGGCTTTACCGAGGTAATCAATGTGCCGGTTACGATCGCCGAGCCCGGCAAATCGCTGGGCACGCACGTGTTGACGGCTACTGCCTACACCAACGGCGAGAAGGGACTGCGCTGGAGCGCCGTCACGGTGAAGGCCTCGTCGAACGACGCCCCACCGCGCCGCAAGAAGCGCCGCCATGACGACGAGGCGTTCGTGCCCGCGGCGCCGCATGATGCCGATGCGGCGGAGGCGCTGGAGCGCATCCAGATCCCGAAAGAGACCGCCGACCAGCTCGCCGAGCTGATGAAGCCAGGCTCTTCGTACATCATCTCCGACTATGGGCTCAGCCGCGAGACGAGCGAGCGGACGGAGTTTGTCGTCGAGCCGTGGCGCAGCCGCTCGGACAGCGCTGAGTCACGCTATTACTAAGGCGGACTTGCTAACGCTCAGCCGGGGAGGCGGATCTGCCGCTCCGGCGGCGACTGCACGATTGCGACATCATCGCCGACGCTGACACGGCCGCCCTCCAGCACCTTGCACGTGACGCCGCCGCGCCACTCCGGATACAGCGCCTTGCGCAATCCGGCTTGCGCTTCGTCCATGCGCGCGCACGGCGTCGTCGGATAGGTCACCTCCGAAGCACGCGACCGATGCGCAGCGTGGCACCGATGGCGCGCGGCAGCCGTACCCCCTCCACGAGAAGGTTGGCACGCCGCGCCGTCCAGTCGAGAGGCTCATCAGTAGGGCCGAGATCCGCCAGCGCTGCCTCCCAGTCCTCGCGCGCCAGTATCGTCACCGCGCGACGCTTGAACTTGGCACCCTTGTGATCGCCTGCAACGCCCGCTTCGAGGCTGATATCGATGCTGTCGACCGTCTGCATCGGGGCACGCCGCTCTGGGCGCCGCGCTATGCCGAGCAGCCGCCCGCTCATGCCAGCGGCGAGACGCCGATGACGAGCTGATGCAGGTAGAGCACGATCGCGGCGTACAGCGCCGTCCCCAGCACCACCACGATCACGTCGTTGATCCAAGGTCCGCTCCCCTTGCCGAGCGGCCCGAGATCGCCGCGCCGCTTCAGGGAGATGCGGTCGTAGACGGCAAAGGCGAGGAAGCTGCCGAACAGCACCAGCGAGGCGAGATCGCCGTTGGCCAGAAGATGTGCCAGCGCCCAAGTCTTGATGGCGATCAGCATCGGATGTTTGAGCATGACGTGAATGTGCGAGGGCACATAGGTCGCCACCAGCGCGATCATCGCCGGCAGCATCAGCGCCAGCGCCAGGTGCCGCGTCCAAATCGGCGGATCCCACAGGATCGGATTCTTGCCGGGGTGAAGCTGCAGCTTGTGGAAGCCCAGCACAATCAGCGCCAAGCCGATCAGCGACAGCGCCGAGAAGATGACCTTGTAGCCGTTGCCACCGAATCGAGCGACGAGACCGTTCTTCAACTCAACGTTGGCCGGGACCAAGTGGATCGCGAAAAACAGCACGAGGCCAATCACCATCACCAGCACGTTTGCGCCCTCCCCCAGGAAATTTGTTCCGCGCCGGCGAATCGTTGCCACGCTACGGCCATCTCGCTAGGCTTTTTTAGAGTTCGGGCGCTTCGGCCGCTAGTCCGCCGTTCCGCCTGAATGGTCGCGGGGACCGTTACCTTCGTCGTTGTTCGAGGTAAATCATGCAGGCTCCCCGTGTTTCCGTGCGTACTCAGGCCCACACTCCCCAGTTGCGTCGCCCAGTTCGTCCTCAGTTGCGGCATGCGTTCGATACCTTCCACTTCGAGGGAGAACCGCCGATGGCCGCCCCCGCCCAGGTAAAGCCCGACTTCGACGGTCCCGAGGATCGCCAGCTCGCCGACGATATCGCGCGCGTCATGCACCACCGGCCACTGATGAGCCGCCTCGCACGCGTCGAGACCGCGCACGGTGAGGCAGCCGGCTTTGTCGCCAAGTCTGCAACGCGCCTGGCACCCAATCTGCCTGCACCGGCCGCAGCTGAGACGCTGCCGCCGCCGATTTCCGCGGATCCGCGCTCGCTCGAAGAGGTGATTGACGATCTCGACCATGTCGCCACGACCCCGCCCAGCGCCACTTGGCTCGACACGGCCCGCCGCGAGCACCGCCGCGAGCGCATGCGCAATGCTATGGCGTGGGTGACGACGCTCGCCATCGCCGGCACCATCGTCGCTGTAGCCTTCCTTTTGCTGCGCGTCTGAGCCAGGACCTACGGCAGGAAACCTTTGTCGAGGTTCAGCGACTGGCGGCCCACTTCGCGCCCCTTTGCATCACTGTGCGTCGCCACCCAGGCGACGTGCGTTCCCGCCTCGGCTGAAGTGCGCGAGCGCAAGGCGATGCCGACCGTCTCAGCGGCCTTTACTGTAATCGGCGACAGCAGCGGAAAATAGAGCTGCTCCCAGTGTGTGCGCGGCGCGCCGGGCGCCGTCGACAGAACGATGCCGGGGGCCAGCTCTGCACTCCACCACGTGGCGAAGCCATAGATCGTCGTCGCCGCCTGCAGCTTCCAGCTCGCCTCGCCTTTGCGGTTCGAGCGACCATCGGTCCCGAGGTCGATCACGTCCCACGCCTTGGCCTCGAGCAGCTCTTTCGCCGTCAGCGTGCGCACGTAGATGTTGTTGAGGCTCATCACCTTGGCGACCGAGAGATCAAAGCCGGTCGCATCCCAGGCGGCGAACTCACGATGCAAACGGTCGCTGACGACCGGCGCCACGAACTGCTCGAGCTTGCGCGGGATCAGCACGCCACCCGGCTTCAGGAAGCGCTTTCGCGCATCGGCCAGGGTCTCGATGATGTGCTCCTCGAGCGCGTAATTGCCGAGCGTCTCGGAGACGACGACATCGACCTTCGGCGGGTCGACCATCTCTGTCGAATGGCACGGGAATAGGTGACAGTTGCGTGCGCCGTTGGCTTTCAGAACCTTCGCAGCAACGCCCGCCACCTCGGCCGCCTCGTAGAGGAACACCTCGCGCGCGCCGAGTTTCACCGCCATCAGCGCTAAGAGGCCCGTCCCCGTTCCGATGTCGGCGACAGTTGTCAGGCCCTTCTTGATCGTCGCCCGTAGCGCCGCCTCGAATGCCGCATTGCGCACGCGGTCGGCTACAAGCGTCCGATGGTATTCGATGCGCATTCGGTCACAGGTTCAGGTGAGGGCCGCGGATCTGATAAAGCACCAGCGCCGTGGCGACCGCCAAGTTGAGCGAGTCGAGGCGGCCGGCCATGGGAATTTTGACGAGCCGCGTGCACGCCGCCGTGAGGGGATCCGACAGCCCTGGCCCCTCGCTGCCCATCAGCAGCAGTGTCGGCGCGCGATATTTGGCCTTGCGGAAATCCTCCTCCGCATCGAGGTGCGTGCCGACGATGTCGCCTTGAAAGCTCTTCGTCCAGCCGAGAAATGCCTCGCGCGTGATGCGCACCAAGGGCACGGAGAATACCGAGCCCATCGTCGCGCGCACGCACTCGTGCGAATAGGGATCGCAGCTCGTGCCGACAAGCATGATGCCCGCGGCGCCAACGGCGTCGGCCGTGCGGATGATGGTGCCAAGGTTGCCGGGATCCCGTACTTCCTCGAGCGCCAGCCACACCGCCTCGCGCGCGACCCTTGCCGCCGACGGCGGATCGGCCCAGCGCTGCTTGAACACGCCGAGCATGCTTTGCGGATTGTCCTTCGAGGCGAGCTTGCCGAGCACGGCCTCCGAAACCTCGAGGCATTCGACGCCGCGCGCCCAGCGCCCACGCCACCAAACCCTGGGCGATACCGCTACCGGCGCTGCCCGCACGATAAACCAGCGTCTGCGGCACGAAGCCGTTGTCGCGCGCGGTGACCAGGATCGACGTGCCCTCGGCGGCGAATAGCCCTGTCTCCTTGCGCTCCTTACGCATCTCCAGCGCGCGGATCGCCTTGACGCGATCGTTCTGCAAGCTGGTGATGGCCTTCGGCGCCACCGTCATTGGGCGCTCCAGCGCGTATAGAGCGAGGCCGGCACCGCGCGGCTGCCGCCCATCTCGCGGATGGCGAGCTCGCCTGACTGGAATGTCCCGCCGCGCCCTTCGAGCACCTCGCGGCAGAGCTGATCGAACGCCAGCGACGACGCACGGATCGCATACACCGTCAGCACCAGCGCGGCGCCCGGCGCCAGCAGTGCGGCGCAATCCTTCAGCAGCGGCGGCAGGCTGGTGAACAGATCCCACACCTCGCCGTCGGGACCGCGCCCGAACTTGGGCGGATCGACGAGAATGACGTCGTACGTCTTGCCGCGCCGCACCTCGCGCGCCACGAACTTCGAAGCGTCGTCGAGCATCCAGCGGATCGGCGCTGCGCCCAGATCAGAAGCTTCCTGGTTCTCCTTCGCCCAGGTGATCGCCTTCTTCGAGGCATCGACGTGCGTCACTTGCGCGCCAGCCGCCGCGGCCATGAGCGAGGCCGCGCCCGTGTATGCGAACAGGTTCAAGACGCGCGGCGGCTCCGGGCGCTTCACGGCGAGGCGCTCCAACATCCATTCCCAGTGCGGCATCTGCTCGGGAAAGAGGCCCATGTGGCGGAAGCTCGCCAGGCGGCACAGCATCGTCGCCGCGCCGACCTTCACCGGCCAGCTCTCCGGCACCGGCTTGTCGATGCGCCAACGACCCTTGTCCTCCTCGTCGTCGCCCGAGAACACCGCGTGCGCATGCCGCCACTCGCGTTCGGGCGCACCCGGCGTCCACAGCGCCTGCGGCTCGGGGCGGTCCACCACGATCGCGCCGAAGCGCTCGAGCTTGCGCCCGGCGCCGCTGTCGAGCAGCGCGTAGTCGGGAAACCCCGCGGTCTCGATGAGTTGCAACCGCGGGCCGTCCTGCGCCGGAGCCACGGCGCGTGCGTTGTCCCGGCGTCTTTGGTTTTCCTGCGCCATGGGCAACGTCTTGGCGCATCGCATGGCCGCTGCAAAGCCCTTTTGCGCGGTTTTGGCGGCGCCGTTCACGTGCCCGTCAGCTTTCGGACCGCACAACAAGCGCGCGTTAAGTCTTTAAGGCGCGGGCGGCGACGGAATATTTGCCACTCATCGTTATGCTGCTGTGGCCATCGGAGCTCCGGCTCCCGTCCGGCCGCAAGCATCGGGTTCAGCGTATTCGCGGTGACACCGCAGCGCTGAACCCTTCGCGTTTTTCGCTCCTCATCGCAGCCGAAGGTGCGCGGATCGACGCAGGAAACGTGTCGCGCGCGCTGCTGTGAAAACCGTTGCGCTCTCGCAAGTTCCTCTCACGCCCGTGCAATGCAGGCTCTCACAATATTTCTAATACTGCGCAATGCGCGTGGCTCGGTCCGATCTTCGCCCGCAGCCAAGCAACGGATCGCGGGCGCCCGCGCGTTGATAAGCCGTGCCGCCTTGCGGACACCAACACGGGAGATAAAGCATGAGCTTCAAGTACGCTTCGATGCTGATCGGCGCCGTCGCCTTAGCCGGCCTCGCCTCGCAAACTGCCCTCGCGGAAGGCCGCGACCGGGAACACGACCACTGGGAGCAACTCGGCTGCCAGAAGGTCGGCTTCCTCGTCGACGGCGATGTCATCAGGGTCGGCCGCCGCGAAGGCACCTTCAAAGCCATCCGCCTCGAGGTGGCCGGCAACGCCGTCTACATGAACGACCTCAAGGTTGTGTACGGCAATGGCGTCCCGGACGACATCCAGGTCCGCTCCGAGATCCGCGACGGCGGACAAACGCGCTCGCTCGACCTCAAGGGTCGCGGCGAGCGCGTCATCGACCGCATCGAGATGACCTACCGCGCCAAGCCGAACTTTAAGGGTTCAGCGAAAGTATGCGTCGAGGGCCTCAGCTAAGGCGCACTCCGCGGTCCAGCGTATTGGCGGTGACGTTGCAGCGCTGGATCGCTTTCTTTCAGCTTCGCTGCATCGAAACCATAGCTCAGCGAACGACGGAAACCTGCTACCTCCATTTCCATACCAATGAGGCCATGGAGCCGTCCGGTGCCTCCCCGGCCTACAGGAGTAGCGGTCCAGTGTATTCGTGGTAGCTCCGCAGCGCTGGACCGCCCTCTACTTACGAACCGCTAGTCCAAATCGGCGACTTCGACGGTGGCGCCGCCTTTGATGCGCTGCGCCAGCGCGCTCTCGATAAACGGATCGATCTCGCCGTCGAGCACGGCCGCGGGATTGGTGCTCTGCGTGCCGGTGCGCAGATCCTTCACGAGTTGATACGGCTGCAGCACGTATGAGCGGATCTGGTGGCCCCAGCCGATCTCTTTCTTGCTCGCCGCCTCGGCGTTGGCCTTGTCCTCGCGCTTCTTCAATTCGAGCTCGTAGAGGCGCGCCTTGAGCATCGACCAGGCGATCGCCCTATTCTTGATCTGCGAGCGTTCCTGCTGGCTTGCCACCGCGATGCCCGTCGGCAGATGCGTGATGCGCACGGCGGAGTCCGTCGTGTTGACGTGCTGGCCGCCGGCGCCGGACGAGCGATAGGTGTCGATGCGGCACTCGCTCTCGTTGATCTGAATGTCGATGTCGTCATCAACCACCGGGTACACCCATACTGAGGCAAAGCTCGTGTGCCGGCGCGCATTGGCGTCATAGGGCGAGATGCGCACCAGGCGATGCACGCCCGATTCCGTCTTCAGCCAGCCGTAGGCGTCCTCGCCCTTGATCTCGATGGTGACCGACTTGATGCCCGCTTCTTCGCCAGCGCTTTCCTCCAGCGTCGCCACTTTGTAGCCGCGCTGCTCGGCCCAGCGCATGTACATGCGCGCCAGCATCGACGCCCAGTCCTGGCTTTCGGTGCCGCCGGCGCCGGCATGCACTTCGAGATAGGTGTCATTGCCGTCCGCTTCGCCCGACAGCAATGCCTCGACGCTACGCCGCTGCGCCTCTTCGTCGAGCTTCTTGAGCATGGCTTCGCCTTCGGCGATCGAGGCGTCGTCATCCTCGGTCTCGCCGAGCTCGATGAGCGTCACGCCGTCTTCGAGCCCGCGCTCCAGATCACGATAGGCATTGATCGAGCGCTCGAGCTGCTGGCGCTGGCGCATGACCTTTTGCGCGGCTTTGGAGTTGTTCCAGAGGCTCGGGTCTTCCGCCTTCTTGTTCAGCTCGGCGAGACGCTGCTGGGCCGTATCCCAGTCAAAGATGCCTCCGCAGAAGACCTAGGGCCTCCTTGATGGATTCGACGAGCTTTTGCGGTTCGGCACGCATCGTTGCCTCCGGGCGGACGATTTCAGGATGTGCGGAGTGATATAATCGCCGCGTGGGCGGCTGTAAACGCGAAGGCGCGCCGCAGGCGGCCTTGAGCGTCAGGCGTTAGCCGTCACCACAAGCCCCCGCGGCCGGAGCCGTACGCTGGGCTCTGGCGCGGCGGCGGCTGATAGTAGGAATCGTCCGCCGAACTTTCGTCGTCGCGGCCCGGCACGGCGCCGGCACCCTGATCCGTGAACCCGATCACCGAGTAGGCGTCGTCCGGCTCCTCGCCCGGCTTGAACGCTTCAATGATGCTCTGCGGATCTTCCTCGCCCGCCCGCAGCCCGGTGCGCAGGTTCACGCGCGCCAGCTTGACACCCGGCGGGATGCGGAATGGGGCCGCCGGCTGATCGGCAAGCGCTTCCTTCATGAAGCTGCCGAAGACAGGCGCCGCGATCTTGCCGCCGGTGTTGCCTTTGCCCATCGCCGTCGGCGTGTCGTAGCCCATGAAAACGCCCACGACCATGTCGGGCGAATAGCCGATGAACCAGGCGTCCTTTTCCTCGTTCGTCGTGCCGGTCTTGCCGGCGAGCGGACGGTCGAGCGACTTGAGCGACGTGGCGGTGCCGCGCTGGATGACGCCTTCGAGCATGGAGGTCATCTGATAGGCCGTGTGCGGGTCCATGATCTGCACGCGGTCGTCGGGAATTTCTGGCTCTTCCTGGCCGTTCCACGCCTCGGCTTTGCAGCCTTCGCACACGCGCTGGTCATGCCGCCACACGGTGCGGCCCCAGCGGTCCTGGATGCGGTCGATCAGCGTGGCGCGCACCTGATGCCCGCCGTTGGCGATGGAGCAGTAGCCGGTGGCCACGCGCAGCAGCGTCGACTCGCCCGCACCCAGCGACATGGACAGCACCGGCAACAGGTCATCGTAGATGCCGAAGCGCTTGGCGTAGTCGGTGATGATCGGCATGCCGAGATCTTGCGCCAGACGCACGGTCATCTGGTTGCGCGAATGCTCGATACCGAAGCGCAGCGTCGACGGTCCGGCCGAATGCTCCTTCTCGTAGTTCTCCGGCTTCCAGATGTCCTGGCCGGGGCCCTGTTCGATCTCGATCGGCGCATCGAGAATGATCGACGTCGGCTTATAGCCGTTGTCGAGTGCCGCCGCGTAGACGAATGGCTTGAACGACGAGCCGGGCTGGCGCTTGGCTTGGATAGCGCGATCGAACTGGCTCATGGCGAACGAGAAGCCGCCGACGACGGCGAGCACGCGCCCCGTGTTGGGGTCGAGCGCGACGATGCCACCGCCCACTTCGGGGATCTGCATCAGCGACCACACGCCGCCGACGTCGCCTGGATCCTTCGGCGCAACAAATATGACGTCGCCCGGCGAGACGACATCGGTCACCGCCTTGGGCGCCACCTTCTTAGTCGCAGACTTGGCCCACTTCATTTCCTCGAAGGCGATCTCGACTGCCTCGCGCTTGCCCACTAGCGTGCCGTCCTGCTGCTTCTCGGGGCGCAACCCGATTACCGCTTTGGTCGGCTCCGTCTTGAGCACGACGCCAAGACGCCACGGCTGAATGTCGGGCGGGCTTTCGACCGCGTCGAGCGCCTTACCCCAATCGCCAGTGACGTCGAGCTTCGTTACCGGACCGCGCCAGCCCTTGCTGCGATCGAACTGCACTAGTCCGTCCATGAGCGAGCGACGGGCCACCTGTTGCAGTCGCGGATCGAGCGTCGTGCGCACCGAGAGGCCGCCGTTGTAGAGCTTCTCCTCGCCGAACTGCGACAGCAGCGTGCGCCGCACTTCCTCGGCGAAGAAGTCGGCAGCGAAGATGTGCGCGCCGGTCTGGCGCAGATTGACGCCCAGAGGCTTGGCCTTGGCGGCCTCGGCTTCCTCGGAGGAAATGTAGCCGTTCTCCAACATCTGACCGATGATCCAGTCACGCCGGATCAGCGCCTGCTTGGTGCGGCGGAACGGATGATAGTTGTTGGGCCCCTTGGGAAGTGCAGCGAGATAGGCGACCTCTTCGATCGTCAGATCCTGCAGCTCCTTGTTGAAGTAGCTGAGGCTCGCCGCAGCGATGCCATAGGCGCCGATGCCGAAATAGATCTCGTTGAGGTACAGCTCGAGGATCTTGTCCTTCGAGTAGGCGCGCTCGATGCGGATGGCGAGGATCGCCTCCTTGAGCTTGCGCTCCATCGAGCGCTCGCTGCTGAGAAGGAAGTTCTTGGCGACCTGCTGGGTGATCGTCGAACCACCCTCGGCGCGTCGGTCGGTGCCCTGGATCTTGGCCTCGACGACTTTGAAGACGGCGCGCGCGATACCCTGGAAGTCGACGCCGCCATGCTCGTAGAAGCGGCGATCCTCGGCTGACAGGAAGGCGGCGATGACGCGCTTCGGAATCGTGTTTATCGGCACGAAGATACGCCGCTCGCGCGCGTACTCGGCGATCAGCGCGCCGTTGTGCGCATGGATGCGCGTCATCACCGGCGGCTCGTACTTGGCAAGGCTCTCGTAGTCGGGAAGATCCTGCGAGGTCTTCCACAGCATGTAGCCTGCCGCCGCCGAGACGCAGATGAACACGACGCCGGCCGCCGCAAACCCAAAGCCGAGGAAGCTCAATAGCCAGCTCTTGCGCCGCTTGCGTCTACGCGGCGGCGGTGGCTCGGACGGGTAAATGGGCTCAGGCGGGTATAAATGCTCGCGCATCAACCTCTAAATCCGTTGATCGTGCGTATTCGGTTGATCTGGCATATCCGCGCGAGCCTGGTGGATACGAAAGGCAACGCCGCGAAGCAGGCACATTAGCATGGATTGTGGCATCAAGTCGTCGATCGCCGCAGTTTAGATAACGTGGGGCCGAAGGCGCGGTTCGCGGGCCTCACCGCGCCTTGGCAGTGCGCTTGGAGAAATAGGAATCGACTGCCGACCCAATGGCCGCGGCGACGCGCCGCTGCCAAGCCGCCGAATTGAGCAGTTTCTCGTCCTCCGGGTTGCTCATATAGCCGAGTTCGACCAGCACCGACGGCGTGTCCGCCTGACGCAGCACCTTGAACGCTGCCGAGCGCTGCGGACGGCCCGATAGCGAAACGCTGGCGCCGAGCCGCTTTACCAGTGCGTTGGAAAAATCGGCCGAGAAGTTCGATGTCTCTCGCTTCAAAAGGTCGATGAGGATGTTGCGCACCTCGCCCTCCTCCTCGAACTTGGCGGTCTGCAGGCCGGCGATGGCGTCCGAGTTGTTCTCCTTTTCAGCCATGCGCCGCGCCTCCTCGTCCGAGGCCTGCTCCGACAGGGTGTAGACGGTTGCCCCGCGCACGGCATTGGCGAACCCCTTCTGCGCGATGAAATCGGCGTGCAGGGAGATGAACAGGTCAGCGTCGAGATCGCGCGACATCTTGAGGCGCTGGTCGAGCGACACGAAGACGTCGGTTGCGCGCGTCATCTTCACGTCGTAGCGACCGCCTGCCGCCAACTGCGCCTTGAGGGCGTGCGCGACGGCGAGAACCAACGTCTTCTCCTTGAGGTTACTGGCGCCCGCCGCGCCGGGGTCGATGCCGCCGTGACCGGCGTCAATGAGAACCAGGGGCTTGACGCGCTGCTGCCTTGACGGCTTGGGGGCGGGTGGCGGCTCGGTCTTCGCGGCGGCAGCTGGCGGCGTTACGCCCCCCGCCGGTGCCGCTGCCGAAGGATTGCACGGACGTCGGCGCGAGCTCGATCACCAGCTCGACGGCACTGCCGCCCTTGGCGCTCATGTCGGCGCGCTTGATAATGACGGGTCCGGTCGTGTCGATGACGACGCGCGCCTTGCCTTCGGCCAGTAGACCGTAACGGAAGGTGGAAACGAGCCCGCTCCCTTTCTGGCCAGTGCCCTCGGGAAGGTGGAAGGCAACGTCAGGCAGATCGACGACGACGCGATAGGGATTGGCGAGAGTGAAGATCTCCGCCCGCACCCCGGCCGAGAGCCCGAGCAGAAACATGGTCGAAGTCGCATCGCCCTTGAGCTCGGCGCGCTTGGCTTCGACCGCTGCGCTCTTGCGATGCACACTCCCCGGATCGGCTGAGGCGTGGTCGGCTCCGATACATGGCCCGACGGCCAGAGCTATCCCGAGAAGTGCCCACGCGAGCCCGCGCCTCGCTCCGCAAACATTATGTTGCAGATGCTTCTGCATCCCCCTCCGCCCCAAAAGTCCCGTCGCTTTTCCCCCGACATTAACCAAACCTTTTCCGATTTTCCCTCAAATTGCAGAGAGTTGGCCGGCGGGGTGGCGAGCGAGCCTTTATAACATGCTTGCAAGCCTACCGGCGAACCCGTACTTATTGTTTCGTTGCTGCAGCGGCGCTCTTTCGAGGACATTTGTGCGCCGCAAGAACGAGTTGGATGGGCAACCGTCCTGCCGTTCGCGCCGGTTCGCCGCTCCCCGCTAGGGACGGAGCCGCTGCAGACCGACGATCGAGTGGTTCGCCCTGCGCCCGCAAGCATACGCTCCGGGTCTTTTTAGACGGCGGAGCCTTGAGCCTGAGGGCTAAGCTTGCGCCCGGCGCGACGGAAACCGCTCGAAACGGACAATCACCACTTGCATCGCTCCGATCTTCGCCCGTGAAAGGAAGGCGTACGGAGCAGGCGGATAACCGCCCGGCGCCCGCGCCGATATGAGGGCAATCCGGCGGGAGCGCGATTTGCTCGCGTTCCACGTCAAGCCATTGAAAGACCCTTGGAATGCGTAACTTCGGCAACAGCCATCTGCAGGTTCCAGCGCGCAACCGTCCGCGCCGCGGAGCACGCCCGGCCACGCCCGGCGGCAGAAGTCTGTGTGCCACCCCGTCACCCCCTGTTTTTCACCCATCATCGCAAACAATGACGCGCGCCCCAGACCGGCGCCTTGCCGCCCTTGACCCAATTCGCCTGCGAATTGCGGAGCCAAGCGGCAGGCAGCCCAGCCGGCGCGCCGAGGATCGGCACACATGTCCAACAACAAGATGCTTATCGACGCCACGCACCCGGAGGAGACCCGGGTCGTGGTGCTCCGCAACGGCCGGGTAGAGGAATTCGATTTCGAATCCGCCGCCCGGAAGCTGCTTCGGGGCAATATCTATCTCGCCAAGGTGACGCGCGTTGAGCCGTCGCTACAGGCGGCTTTCGTTGAGTACGGCGGGAACCGCCACGGCTTCCTCGCCTTCAACGAAATCCATCCCGACTACTACCAGATCCCTATGGCCGACCGTCAGGCGCTCCTCGATGAGGAAGCCGCCGCCGAGGCCGAGGAGGAAGCTGCCGTCGACGCGCATGCCGAGGCACTAGCGCGCCGGCGTGCCGCCGCCCCCGAGGAGGAGGATGCGGTCGACGTTCTCGAGCCGCACGAGGGGGGCGATCCGCCCACGAGGACGGTGAGGACGAGCACGACGACCACCACGAGCACCACCACCACGACGAGGGCGAGCATCGCACGCTCGCCGAGGCCGTCCCGGCCGACGACCGCGTACAGGCCGAGCCCGAGCGCCGCGAGGATTCAGGCGTCGCCGCCAATGAGAACACGCTCGATGTCGCTGTCAGCCGAGGTCGTCCGGCGAAGCAGCCGGCGGTGCAGAAGGCGCGGTCCGCGAGGTCGAGGCCAACGCCGCGCCTGTCGAGGTCGAGCGTGTCGAGCAGGTCGGCTCCGGCGAGGACGCCCTCGAGGAGCTGCCTTCGCGCCCGCGCCGCCGTCCTCGCAGCTACAAGATCCAAGAGGTCATCAAGCGTCGCCAGGTGATCCTGGTTCAGGTCGTCAAGGAGGAGCGCGGCAACAAGGGCGCCGCTCTCACCACCTACCTTTCGCTCGCCGGCCGCTACACCGTGTTGATGCCCAACACCGCCCGCGGCGGCGGCATCAGCCGCAAGATAACCCAACCGCAGGACCGCAAGCGGCTCAAGGCAATCGCCGCCGAGCTCGAGGTTCCGGAGGGCATGGGTCTGATTATTCGCACCGCCGGTGCCGCACGCACCAAGCAGGAGATCAAGCGCGACTTCGAATACCTGCTGCGCCTGTGGGAGAGCGTGCGCGATCTCACCCTGCAGAGCCAGGCGCCGAGCCTCGTCTACGAGGAAGGCAACCTCATCAAGCGCTCGATCCGCGATCTCTATAACAAGGACGTCGACGAGGTCATCGTCGCTGGCGGCGAGGCGCACCGCGAGGCCAAAGACTTCATGCGCATGCTCATGCCGAGCCATGCCAAGAACGTCACGCAGTACCAAGAGCCGGAGCCGCTCTTCACGCGCTTCCAGATCGAGCGGCAGCTGAATGCCATGTTCAGCCCGTACGTGACGCTGCGCTCGGGCGGCTACCTCGTCATCAACCAGACGGAAGCGCTCGTCGCCATCGACGTCAACTCCGGCAAGGCGACGCGCGAGTTTTCCATCGAGGAGACGGCGCACCACACGAACCTCGAGGCGGCCGACGAAATCGCCCGCCAGTTGAAGTTGCGCGACCTCGCCGGCCTCATCGTCATCGACTTCATCGACATGGAGGAGAAGCGCAACAACCGCGCCGTCGAGCGCCGGTTGAAGGAAGCGCTCAGATTCGACCGCGCCCGCATCCAGGTCGGGCGCATCAGCCACTTCGGCCTCTTGGAGATGTCGCGCCAGCGCCTGCGCACCGGCGTGCTCGAAGGATCGACCTCGCAGTGCCCGCATTGCCAGGGCACCGGCATCATCCGCTCGACGGAATCCGTCGCGCTCGCGGTTCTGCGCGGCCTTGAAGACACCATCATGGCCGGCACGCGCGCGCCGCTCATCGCTACGACGACGCCGTCGGTGGCTCTCTACATCCTCAACAACAAGCGCCCCTTCATCAACGACATGGAAGCGCGCTTGGGACTGCAGATCATGGTCACCGGCAGCGACAAGCTCGCCGGTGCCAACTTTACGATCGAGAAGGGCGCAGCGCCCGCGCAACCGCAACGGCGCATCGAGCGCAACGTCGTCAACATGGAGTCTGGCTTCGAGGGCGAGGAAGACGAGGGCGGCGAGTTCGAAGCCCGCGAGCCGTCTTCGGCCGAGCCGCGAGGCTCCGCGCGCGCAACGATCGGTGATCGCGATCGCGAGCGTGGCGACAGCGACGAGGGCGGATCGCGCCGTCGCCGGCGCCGCCGTCGCGGCGGACGCCGTGGCGAGCGCGAGGAGGGCGGCAGCCGCTATGCCGATGAGGCGCGCGGCGGTGTCGAGGACGTCGGCGGCGACCAGGATGCACCCCGACTCGCTAACGAGCACGGCGGCGACGAGGACACCCACGAGCGCCGCACGACACGAGCGAGCACGAGCGCGAGGCCCCGAGCGCCGCGAGCGACGAGGGCGGCGGCGAGGAGCGCGCGCGCGAGCGTGGCGGACGCAGTCGTCGGCGCGGCCGGCGCGGCGGCCGTCGCGGCCGTGATCGCAACGGCGAGCGCAGCGGCGAGACACACGCCGGCAACGGCGGCTCGGAGCCGCACGTCGGCGACGACCAGCCGTCCTACTTTTCGGCCGATGAGGGCGATCGGCGAGGCCCGCGTCGAAGCGGACCGCCCGCGCCGCCAACGCACGGCTGAGCCGGCGTTCGCCGAGACGCATACCGGCAACAACGGCGAAGTGCATCCTGCCAAAGAGGTGCACCGCGCGAGGAGATACGCGCCCCGCCAAGGAAGCGCCCAGCGCACCCGCGGTCGAGGCCAACCGCCGCCGGCACCGCGCCGCCGCAGCGGCTTCCAGCGAGCCGCGCCTAGAACGCATCGTCGTCGGGCCGCCGGACGGAGGCGAAGCTGCGCGCGAGGATGCTACCGCACCCGGCGCGCCCGCACGCAAGGGCTGGTGGCAGCGCAAGCTCGGCGGCGAGTGAGCCCAATGACCGGATGCGATGAAAGCGATCGCAGCCGCTATAGCAGGCTGAATAGTCTTCCCATTTCTGACATTTCGAGCAGCCCGTGCAGATTGATCTGCACGGGCTGAAGTCGCTTGTGGAGTTCGGCACTCGTCGAGCAGCGAACAGTGACACAGCCAATGCATCTGCACTAAGATGCTCTTTTAACGGATCGTTTGTCCAAAGCCATTTACGCGAGCCGGAGTCGAGCCATGCGCTACGGCAAGGCGATTGCAACCGATGCACGCGCGAGTCAGCCGGCGCTGCGAGCCACGGCCAGCGGGTCGGGCTCTGAAGCGTGGGGCACCTATCGGCCGCAAGGCGCCGCCGCCGTCGCCATCCAGCTGACACGCAACCGTATCGTGCGCGGTGCCGCGCGCCGCTTCGTCGGCAACTACCTGAAAGACGCGCAGACCGCTACTTCGACGTCGAGGTCGACGGCATGAAGATGCGCTGCGCCTCGCGCGACAACCCCACCGAGTGGGGTCTCGTCTTCATGGGTGCGCGCCAGGACCACGTCGGCCGCGACGTGATCATCGCGCGCCTGCGCGAGAACGACGTGTTCGTCGATGTTGGCGCCAACTGCGGCGCCTACTCGCTGTTCGCCGCGCGCAACGTCGGCCCCAATGGCCGCGTCATCGCCATCGAGCCGATGCCCGAGATGCTGAAGCGCCTACGCTACAACATCGCCGTCAACGGCTTCCGCAACATCGAGGTGGTGCCGACCGCCGTCGGCCCGGAAGCAGGGACGGCAACGCTATTCGTAGACGAGGCCCGGCGCGGCCTGTCGAGCATGGAGAAGCTCGAGGGTACGACGCCGCTGCAAGTGCCTGTCGCGACCCTTCTCTCGGTGGTCAACCGCTCCGGCATCGATCGCATCGATGCGCTGAAGATCGACATCGAGGGATTCGAGGACCGGGCGCTGCTGCCATTCATTGGCGCGGCGCCGCGCGCACTTTGGCCGAAGCGGATTTACATGGAAACCGATTGGGCCGCCCGCTGGGAGCGCGACTGCATCGCGGGTCTCATCGCCGCCGGCTACGGCGAAGCTTGGCGCAGCCGCGGCGACATACTGCTCAGGCTGCTACGCGGCAGCCTGAGCGTTACTCTTCGTCTGCGTCATGCCGATCAATCGCGGTCGGGACCACCGTGGCCGCGCTTGCCTCCCATGGCCCAGCGCGGACCGCGGGGACCGCGCCCTTCCTGGCCGAAGTGGCTCAGCACGCGGCCGGCGACCGCCTTCTGCTCCTCGGAGAACGAGGCATAGAGCGGCTTCAGGACCTCGGCGAACTCCTTCGCTTTGGCGGCACGCTCAGTCATCTTGGCGGCACGCGCGGTGAGACGCTCGCTGCGCTTTTCGATGCGCTCGGGAAGAGCAAGCTTCTCGCCCTTGCCGTCGTCACCCTTGGCCTTCTCGGCGCGGCGCTCATCACGCTTGGCCTGCCAGGCTTCACGTCGCCTTGCGGCGCTCCTCGAAGCCCGCGCGGATCTTCTCCTCGACCGGGACCCACAGTTTCTCCTGGTCGGGCGACAGCTTGAGCGCGGTCTTGGCCATGGCGATGCGACCGTCCTGCAGACGCGCAATGGTCTCGGGCGACGGTCCGCGACGCGTCTCGCTCTTCTCGACCGCCGGTTGATCGCCGGGGTTCGCCTGCTGCGCAAGCACGATGGTCGCCGGGATAGTGGCGGCCATCAGCGTGACGGCGAGCGCACGTGACAGATTGTTCATGATTACTCTCCTGATGCGTTTCGGCAGCCGCGTTATCCTCTGCGCCGCTGTTGGGCAAGGAAACGGGCCGTCCAACACCAATCCGTCGCCCCGCACACGGGTGCCGGTTAGAAAACGGTTAGCGGCCGCGCCCTGCCCAGTCCTGCAGACGCCGCGCCGCCTCGGCCATGTCGGCCGTCGTTCCCGCATACGAAAAGCGCAGAAACCGGTTGCCGCGGTCCGCGTCGAAGTCGGTACCCGGCGTTACCGCGACCCCGGCCTTATCGAGCAGCGTCTTTGCAAGTTCCGCCGCGTCGCCCGTCATATGGCTGACGTCGCAGTAGAGATAGAAGGCGCCGTCGGCTGGCGCGAATTTCGTAAACCCAGCCCTCGGCAGCTCGTCGAGCAATAGCGCGCGGTTCGCCGCATAGATGCGCCTATTCGCTTCGAGCTCTTCGCCAGCATCGAAGGCCCCTAGCGCCGCCACTTGCGCAATCGACGGAGGCGAGATGTAGAGGTTCTGCGCCAGCCGTTCGACACTGCGCACGACCGCCTCCGGCACGACCATCCAGCCGATGCGCCAGCCGGTCATCGAGAAATACTTCGAGAAGCTGTTGATGACGACGGCGTCGTCGCTGTGGGCCAGCGCCGTCTCGGCGGCGCGCTCGTACGTGAGACCATGATAGATCTCGTCCGAGATCAGCCGCACGCCATGCTCGCGGCACGCTGCGACCAGCTCGTCCATACGTGCGGCCGAGATCATCGTGCCGGTCGGATTGGCGGGGCTGGCGATCAGCAGCCCCTTGATGCCATCGCGGCGCACCGCCCGCACGACATCCTCGGCGGTCGGCATCCAATCGGTTGCGGGCCCCGTCTCGAGCAGCACCGACCGCTGGCCCAGCGCACTCAGGATGTGCCGGTAGCACGGGTAGCCGGGCGAAGGTAGCGCCACGGCATCGCCGGCGTCGAACATAGCGAGGAAGGCGAGCACGAATGCCGCCGACGATCCGGCCGTCACAGCGATGCGCTCCGGGGCAACGCTCACGCCGTACCAATCCGCATAGTGCCGCGCGATGCGCGCACGCAGCGCATCGTTACCGAGCGCCATGGTGTAGCCGAGCGTCTCCGCTTCGCAGCGCGCGCGCCGCCGCTTCGCGCGCCGCTCTCGGCGCCGGCGTTCCCGGCTGCCCGACCTCCATGTGCATGATGCTGCGACCGGCAACCTCGGCGGCCAGCGCCGCACGCATCACGTCCATGACGATGAAGCTCGGTATGGCGCTGCGCGCCGAGCCGGAGTTCGGCGCACCTTCGCCGATCACCGCCGCTGCTGCCGCCAGTCGTTTGCCGCTTCACGTTCCGCCATGCCGCTACCATTACACGAGCGTAAGGTGAACCGCCCAATTCCCGCCCGCCGCGCGCGCTATCCTTCGTCGGTGCGAGGTGAAAATTATGCGGCGAGAACTAGCCTTATAAGGCGCCCACCCCGCGCCATCCAGGCTTGCGTTGACGGCGTTTAGGCCCCTAACTAGGGTCTCGATCCAGCCTCCGAATTCCCTTGTTTCGCACAAGGCCCGTTGCCGATGACGATGTCGTCACTGCCGAACCTCAAGTGGCCGAAAATCGCCGCTGTCTGCGGGCTCGTCGCCACCGCGACGGTCGGCGCGGCGGCGTCCGCGTCAGCGCAGAACCTTGCCGCTGATCCGCGATACCGAGATCGAGAGCATTCTTAGCGATTACGCCAGGCCGGTGTTCCGCGCCGCCGGCCTCGGAACGGGACGCATCAAGATGCGCATCGTGCAGAACGACGCCTTCAACGCCTTCGTGCTCGATGGCAAGAACGTCTTCGTGCACACCGGCACGCTGATGCAGGCCAATACGCCCAACGAGGTGATCGGCGTCATCGCGCACGAGACGGGCCACATCACCGGCGGCCACATGGCCGCGCTGCGCTCGCGTATCGCCAAGGACCAGACGCGCGCGCTGCTCGCGCAGATCCTCGGTATCGGCCTCATGGTGGCCGGCGGCGTTGCCGGTGGCGATTCCGCGCGCGATCTCGGCAGCGCCGGCCAGGGCGTCCTGTTTGGCGGCAACGAAGTGATCATGCGCTCGCTGCTCGCCGAGCGGCGGCAGCAGGAGTCGGCGGCCGACCAGGCGGGCCTCGACTTTCCTCAACGCGACCAAGCAGTCGGGCCGCGGCATGCTGACGACGTTCGAGCGCTTCGCGCAGCAGGAATACATCTCGGATGCGCAGAAGGACGCCTTCGCCCGCAGCCATCCTCTCTCCACCGACCGTCTCGCGCGCCTGCGCAAGCTCGTCGAGACGAGCCCCTACTACAGCGTCAAGGATCCCCCGGAGCTGCAGCTGCGCCACGACCTGATGCGCGCCAAGCTGTCCGGCTACCTCGACAAGCCCGCCGTCGTATTCAATCGCTACCCGCCCAGCGATCAGACGTTGCCGGCACGCTACGCGCGGGCCCTAGCCCGCTTCTTCCAGGGCGGCCCGGGCGCGCTCGAAGCGGCACTCGCCGACTTCGACGGACTCATCGCGTCGCGGCCCACCTATCCCTACTTCTGGGAGGCGAAGGGCGACCTGTTGATGCGCGCCGGCAAAACGCGCGAGGCGATCCCGTCGCTACGCCAGGCGCTGAAGCTCGACCCCTCCGCGAGCCTCATTCGCGTGCAGCTCGCCGACGCCCTGCAGGAGGATCAGAGCCAGGCGGGTATCACGGAGTCGGTGGGTCTTCTGCGCAAGGCGCTGATTGACGACGAGAATTCGCGCGCCTATCGCCTTCTGGCCAACAGCTACTATAAGCAGGGCAAGCGACCCGAGGCCGACGCCATGATCGCGCAGGCCTACTTCCTGGAGGGCGACCTGAAACAGGCGCAGCTGTTCGCCAAGCGTGCGCAAACGAAGCTGCCCTCGGGTACGCCGGAATGGCTGAAGAACGACGACATCATCAACTACAAACCGCAGACCTGATCGCGCCGCCGCCAAGGCGCAAAGCCGCGACAGCCCTTTCAAGAGGCCTCGTCAATGTCCGTGAGATGCTCGACCCAACCCATTGCGCGTGCTCGCCGACCGTAAGGCGCTGTGGCTCGCCGTTCCCGCCATCGCGCTGCTCGCCGGCCTTGTCATGATCGGTAGCTGGTCGGTAACGCCGCCGAAGGCCGTCGCTGAGGCGCCCCTGCAGCTCCCGCGGCCGCACTGTCACGCCCGCAGCCAATGCCGATGCCGCCAGGCCGGCGTTCTCGAGCCGAGCAGAAGCAGGAGCTCGAAAAGATCATCAAGAACTATCTCGTCGCCAATCCGGAGGTCTTCCTCGAGGCGCAGACTGCGCTCGAGTCCAAGATGGAGAAGGAGCAGGCGGAGAAGCTGAAGGTCGCCATCGCCGAGAACGCGCGTGACATCTATCGCGACCCGACTGCCGACATTGCCGGCAATCCCAACGGCGACATCACCGTCGTCGAGTTCTTCGATTACAACTGCGGCTACTGCAAGCGCGGTCTGCACGACGTCATCAAGCTTGGTCGAAAGCGATCCCAAGGTGCGCGTCGTCTTCAAGGAGTTGCCGATCCTGTCGAAGGGCTCGGAGGAAGCCTCACGCGTCGCCATCGCCGCCGGCAAGCAGGGCAAGTACTGGGACATGCACAAGGCCATGCTCGAGGCCAAGGGACAGATGAACGAAGCGCAATGCGCTGGCAGGTCGCCACCAAGCTCGGCCTCGACATTGAAAAGCTAAAGAAGGACATGGCCTCGCCCGAGGTCGAGGCGGAGATCAAGAAGTCCGAGGCACTCGCCAAGAAGATGGGCGTCAACGGCACACCGCACTTCCTCGTCGGCGACCGCGCCATCCCCGGGGCCCCGGAAGACCTCTATGACCAGCTCGAGAACCACGTGACGGAGCTGCGCAAGTCGGGTTGCTCCTACTGCTGATCAGCAGCCGGAAGCTGCGGCGGGATAGCGCGCTCACCGCGCCCGTTCGCCGCTTTAAGGCTGTCTCGGGCGTAGCCCCCCGGGCGGCCTTCCGCCGTCAGGGGAAAGCTGATAGATGGGGGTCCGTCCGCCTTGGGCCCGTTGAGACCGGCTCATCCGGCGGCAGCAAGGATCTCATGGCCAAGCCGATTTACGTCCTCAACGGACCCAACCTGAACATGCTGGGACTGCGCGAGCCCGCCATATACGGGTCGGATTCGCTCGATGACGTGCGCCGCAAGGCCGAAGCGCGCGCCAAGGCCGTATCGCTGACCATCGACTTCCGCCAGTCCAACAGCGAGGGCGAGCTCGTCACCTGGGTGCAGGAGGCGCGCGACAAGGCGCAGGGCATCATTCTCAACGCCGGCGCCTATTCGCACACCTCGATCGCGCTGCTCGACGCCCTGCAGGCGGCCGAGCTGCCGGTCATCGAAGTGCATCTGTCGAACATTTTCCGCCGCGAGCCGTACCGGCAGCATTCGTACATTTCATTGGGCGCCAAGGGCGTGATCTGCGGCCTCGGCGCCAAGGGTTACGAGCTGGCGCTCGAAGCCATGGCCGACTTGTTGGCGGCCTCGCGTCGTGGCTAAGAGCAGCGGGCGGAAAGAAAAGCCGCACAAGAAGGAAAAGCGAAGCATGACGGCCAAGGATCAGGGCGAGACCTCGGGGGACGAGCAGCAATTGATCCGTCAGCTTGCCGAGCTCCTCAACGAGACCGGCTTGAGCGAGATCGAGATCGAGAAGAGCGGGCTCAAGGTGCGCGTCGCGCGCACCTCAACGTCCAGTCGACGTTCGCGGCCGCCCCGGCACATGCGTCCCGCTCCGGCTGCCGCACGGCAGCCCCGGCAGTCCGACGGATCCCGCCAAGCATCCAGGCGTCGTCAAGTCGCCGATGGTCGGCACCGCCTACCGCTCGCCCGAACCGGGCGCGCCGGCGTTCATCGATGTCGGCTCGCAGGTTGCGCAGGGCGACACGCTGTTCATCATCGAAGCCATGAAGACGATGAACCAGATCCCCGCCCCGCACGCCGGCAAGGTCACGGCGGTCTTTATCGAGAACGGTCAGCCGGTCGAGTTCGGCGAGCCGCTCGTCATCATCGAATAGGAGTAGGCAGTGGCAGCGGCAACAGGCAGGGAAGCCGTGAGCGCGTCACACTGCCCGCTGCCGGACCGCTGATGCCTGAAAAGAATGTTCGACAAAGTCCTGATCGCCAACCGGGGAGAGATTGCACTGCGCATCCAGCGCGCGTGCAAGGAACTCGGCATCGCCACCGTCGCCGTGCACTCGACCGCCGACGCCGACGCCATGCACGTCCGCCTCGCCGACGAAAGCGTGTGCATCGGCCCGCCGCCGGCCGCCGAAAGCTACCTCAACATTCCGCGCCTGCTCGCCGCTTGCGAGATCACCGGCGCCGACGCCGTGCATCCCGGCTACGGCTTCCTGTCCGAGAACGCGCGCTTCGCCGAGATCCTCGAAGAGCACCAGATCACCTTCATCGGCCCGACGTCGGAGCACATCCGCATCATGGGCGACAAGATCGAGGCCAAGGAGACGGCCAAGAAGCTCGGCATTCCCGTCGTGCCCGGCTCCGACGGCGCCGTGACGAGCGAGCCCGAGGCGATGAAGATCGCCAAGGCGATGGGCTTTCCGGTGCTGATCAAGGCGACGGCCGGCGGCGGCGGCCGCGGCATGAAGGTGGCGCAGTCGCCGGCCGACCTCGGCATGGCCCTGTCGACCGCGCGCGCCGAGGCCAAGGCCGCCTTCGGCAACGACCAAGTCTACATGGAGAAGTATCTCACCAAGCCGCGCCACATCGAGATCCAGGTGCTGGGCGACGGTCAGGGCAATGCGGTCCATCTCGGCGAGCGCGACTGCTCGCTGCAGCGCCGCCACCAGAAGATCCTCGAGGAGTCGCCCTCGCCGGCGCTCAACGAGGCCGCACGCCAGAAAATCGGCGAGACGGTCGCGGTCGGCCATGCGCAAGATCAAGTACCGCGGCGCCGGCACGGTGGAGTTCCTGTTCGAGGACGGCGAGTTCTATTTCATCGAAATGAACACCCGTCTGCAGGTGGAGCATCCGGTCACCGAGGCGGTCACGGGTATCGATCTCGTGCTCGAGCAGATCCGCGTCGCCTCCGGCGCGCAGCTCTGCGTTCACAGCAGAAGGACATCACCTTCTCGGGTCACGCCATCGAGTGCCGCATCAACGCCGAGAACCCGCGCACCTTCCGCCCGTCGCCCGGGGCAGATCACCTACTGGCATCCGCCGGGCGGCCTCGGCGTGCGCGTCGACAGCGGCGTCTACCAGGGCTACCGAATCCCGCCGTACTACGACAGCCTCATCGGCAAGCTGATCGTGCACGGCAAGAACCGCAACGAATGCCTGATGCGTCTGCAAGCGCGCACTGTCAGAGTTCGTCATCGACGGCATCGAGACGACCATCCCGCTGTTCAACGATCTCATCCGCCAGCCGGACATCGCCAACGGTCTTTACGATATCCATTGGCTCGAAAAGTATCTCGCCAAGTCATAGTTTGGTCGCCGACGCAGGCGATTGACGATTGCCGGAAAAGTTTTCACGCTAGTGTTCTGATTGCGAAATTCGTCCCAGTGTGCGGCAAGGTAGGAGCGAATTTCGCGATCTGAAGGACACTAGAAGTCCGCTGCACCCCCAGCCGAGCGCGATGTAGCGGACTTCTCGATCATCACACTAAGCTTCGCCGCAACCAAGGTGGACCCGAGCCGACGGACGAGATGGCTTCGCGCGACGACATCGTCATCGAGATCACGCCGCAGGTGCTGCTGAAGGCGTATACGTGCGGCATCTTTCCGATGGCGGAGAGCGCCGAGGATCCGGCGCTTTACTGGATCGAGCCGCAGCACCGCGGCATCCTGCCGCTCGATAAGGTGCATGTCCCACGCCGGCTTACGCGCACGCTGCGCGCGACGCACCTGACGGTAAAGATCGACACCGACATCGAGGGTGTGATCGAGGGCTGCGCCGCCTCGCGCCCCGGGCGCCGCTCGACCTGGATCAACGAGCGCATCCGCGGGCTCTACCGCGACCTGTTCGGCCTCGGCCATTGCCACACCGTCGAAGTGTGGAACGACCGCCGCCTCGTCGGCGGCCTCTACGGTGTCGCGCTCAACGGCGCCTTCTTCGGCGAGAGCATGTTCTCCTACGAGCGCGATGCTTCGAAGATGGCGCTCGTCTATCTCGCGGCGCGCCTCGCCTATGGCGGCTTCCGGCTGCTCGATACGCAGTTCGTCACTGACCACTTGCGCCAGTTCGGCACCGTCGAGCTCAACCGCGAGGAGTTCCACCGCCTGCTCGAAAAGGCGCTCGACATCGAAGCCGACTTCCACGCGCTGCCGCTCGATGCCGCGCCCGATCAGATCCTCGCCATCCTCGAAGGCGCCCATACGCAGCGCTGAAAAGGGCGGCTGCCGCCCTGTAACGCGGGGAACAGCCGACCGCTCCCACCTGCCCTACTGCTCATCTCCGAGGCGGCTGACCTGCACCTGGGACCGCACTCGCAAAGGGACGCGCCGCTTCGCGCGGCGCGTCCCTCCGCTGGGACAGGAAATGAACCATGACCTCTAGCCTGAAGACCGTTCTGCTCGCCGGCACCGCTGCGCTTGCCATTGCGCTCGGCGCCATCGCCGCCCACGCCGGTGGCTACGAAGACCTGCTCATCGCTCAGCAGGCCGCCGCCGCACTGGCTGACGCCGCCGACAGCGATAGCGACCCGATCACCGAAGCCGTCGAGGCCGCCGCCACTGAGATGGCGGTCGAGTCTCTGCTCGGCGACGGTTACGACGACTAAGCGCCCCCTCACAGGTTCCCGTCCGGACTATTGCCTCCCCCCGTCCGGTCCGGCCGGGCCCCGGCCCTCCAGCTTCCCCCGGCTGGAGGGCAACTTTTTTGTGAGGCCGACAGATCAGATCTCGTTCGGCTTCGCCTTGACCTGCATGACGATCGGCGCAACCGAGCTAGGGCTGCGTGCTGCGCCAGCCTGCAGCAGCCGGTCGAGCGAGACGGGCCCTGGCCGGCCAGGCGAGCCAACCGAACAGCGCCTGTAGAGGACCTCCTCGAAGCCGAGCAGGTGGAGCGAATCGATTCGCCCCACTTGGCGCTGAGATCGGGACGATCTGACGATGACGAGCGGCACGGCGGCGACGCGCGTGAAAAGTCCGAGCAGCAGAAGAGGCCGCCGACGAACTCAACGCCCGACACGAACGGCGTCATGATTTCGGGAACGGGATGCCCCACTCTCGAAATTTTGCGTGACGAAGGGCAGCGCGTTGAGCTTGCCCCAGCCGCTCCACAGAAACACCCAGCCAGCAACGCGAACAGCAGAGAACAGGCACAGCTGGACCCTTGACGGACATGACTGTTGGCCCCACGAGCTGGACGTGTGACTGCCTCATCGCGTGCGTCCGTTCGCGGCCCGTCATGACTCAGGCTCCCCGGATGGCGCTAGCGTGAGCACATACACATGCAAGTCGCACTATTTCGCGCTACCGGCAGCTCAAAGTAGGCGATCGCCAGCGCATATTGCGAGCGGTGCTGCGGCGTTCCAGCCCCATCGCACCTATATGCTGCGTTCAGTCGCCGGTGAGCGACCGGTGCGCGCGCTTGCTGCGCATCCGGCGGTGGAGAACGACGCAGCGCATGAAAACGGTGCGCGAAATTGAGCCACAGCAGGCGAGGTGTCACCTCCGTAGCGTAGCGCATGAGATAGTGGTGATTTATCCAAACGATAGCGATGAACAGGTAGCTCACCGCATAACTTAGCCATGTGGGCCACAGAGACAGTAGCGCCTCGAAGGTGCGGAAGCTCCGGGGGTCGCAATTCCAAAACCAGCACAGTAATGAGGACGGCGAAAACGCCATCGGAGAATGCGCTGAGCCGTTCCGGCGTCGCTTTATGGAGCACGTCCCGTCACTCCCACTCGATCGTGCCGGGCGGCTTCGACGTGATGTCGTAGACGACGCGGTTGATGCCGCGCACCTCGTTGATGATGCGCGTCGCCGTCGGGCCGAGGAAGGCGTGCGAGAAGTCGTAGTAGTCGGCGGTCATGCCGTCGGTCGAGGTGACGGCGCGCAGCGCGCACACGTAGTCGTAGGTGCGCGCGTCGCCCATGACGCCGACGGTGCGCACCGGCAGCAGCACGGCAAACGCCTGCCAGATCTCGTCGTAGAGCCCGGCCTTGCGGATCTCGTCGAGATAGATGGCGTCGGCCTGGCGCAGGATCGCAAGCTTCTCCTCGGTCACCTCGCCGGGAATGCGGATGGCAAGACCAGGGCCGGGGAACGGATGCCGCCCGACAAAGTGCTCGGGCAGCCCCAGCTCGCGGCCCAGCGCGCGCACCTCGTCCTTGAACAATTCGCGCAAGCGGCTCGACGAGCTTGAGGTTCATGCGCTCCGGCAAGCCGCCGACGTTGTGGTGCGACTTGATGGTCACCGACGGGCCGCCGGTGAACGACACGCTCTCGATCACGTCGGGATAGAGCGTGCCCTGCGCGAGGAAATCGGCGCCGCCGAGCTTGTCGGCCTCCTCGTCGAAACACTTCGATGAACAGCGCGCCGATGGTCTTGCGCTTGGCTTCGGGGTCCGACTTGCCGGCGAGCGCAGCGAGGAAGCGCTCGCGCGCATCGACGTGAATGAGCGGGATGTTGTAGTGCCCGCGGAACAGGCGCACGACCTCCTCGGCCTCGTTCTGCCGCATCAGGCCGTGGTCGACGAAAATGCAGGTGAGCTGATCGCCGATCGCCTCGTGGATCAGCACCGAGGCGACGGCGCTGTCGACGCCGCCGGACAGACCGGAGATGACGCGCGCCCTGCCGACCAGGGCGCGGATCTTCGCCACCTCGGCGGTGCGAAAGTGCGCCATCGTCCAGTCGTTCTTCAGTCCGGCGATCTTGTGCACGAAGTTGGAGAGGAGCTTGGCGCCGTCCGGCGTGTGCACCACCTCGGGATGGAACATGGTCGTGTAGATGCGCCGCCTTTCGTCGCTCGCCACCGCGAACGGCGCGTTCTCGCTCGTCGCCTTGACCGTGAAGCCGTCGGGCAGCCGCGTGACACGGTCGCCGTGGCTCATCCACACGGGATAGCGCTTGCCGACCTGCCACACGCCGTCGAACAGCGCGGAGGCCTCCTTGATGTCGACCTCGGCGCGGCCGAACTCCGCCGCATGGCCGCCCTCGACGATGCCGCCGAGTTGCACCGCCGTCGTCTGCTGGCCATAGCAGATCGACAGGATCGGCAGGCCACTGTCGAATACGCTCTGCGGCGCTCGCGGCGAGCCTTCTGCCGTCACCGACGCGGGACCGCCCGACAACACTAGCGCCTTGGGATTGAGGCGCGTCATGGCCGCCTCTGCCTGATTGAACGGCACGATCTCGGAATAGACCCCCGCCTCGCGTACGCGGCGAGCGATGAGTTGGGTAACCTGGCTGCCGAAGTCGATGATGAGGACGGTGTCGGTCACGTCGGCTCCAAGGTTTCCGGCCCTGAGCGGCCCCATAGATCACCCGCCTTAAAGAGCGTCAAGGCACGCCAGGGTCGCGAATTCATGGGGTTTTTGGGGGCTGCCTAAAAAAGTTCGCTTGGCCATGTCGATTCCTGTCCGGCCCGTTCGACGTGTCGGTAGAGCAAGGGATGGATCCCGGCTCCTCACCGTTACTCACAAGGAGAACAACCATGCAATTCATAGTGTTCGTCAAGGCGACCAAGGATTCCGAAGCGGGTGTCATGCCGTCGGAAGAGCTGCTCGGCTCCATGGCCAAGTTCAACGAGGAGATGGTCAAGGCCGGCGTCATGCTCGACGGGAACGGTCTGCAGCCGAGCTCGAAGGGCGCTCGCGTGCGCTTTGAAGGCAACAAGCGCAGCGTGATCGACGGGCCGTTCGCGGAGACCAAGGAGCTAGTTGCCGGCTACTGGATCCTCCAGGTGAAGTCGAAGGCCGAGGCGATCGAGTGGATCAAGCGCTGCCCCAATCCGCACAACGTGGACAGCGAGATCGAGATTCGACAGCTGTTCGAACTGGACGACTTCGGCGAGAGCGCAGCGGTCGATCACCATCGCCAGCTCGATCAGCAGATGAAGTCGTAACGGAAAAATTCTTGCGGCGTGTCAATTCCACGATGCGCCGTTCGACGAGACAGCAGAGCCGGATCGGCGCTGATACCGCCGTCCGGCTCCTCAACCGAACCGATAGGAGATGACAATGCGATTCATGTCGATGGTGAAGTCTTCGGAGGATCACCGCCTCGGGCCTCCGCCGCAGGCGCTGATGGAGGCGATGGACAAGCTGGGTGAGGAGATGACAAAGGCAGGCGTCATGGTCGACATGGGTGGCCTGCTGCCGACCGCCATGGGCGCCTACCGCGTGCGGTTGTCGCGCGGCAAGCTAAGCGTCACCGACGGCCCATTCAGCGAGGCCAAGGAGGTGATCGGCGGCTATGCGGTGTTCGACGTGCAGCACGAAGGAGGAAGCCATGGAATTGACCATGCGCTTCATGGACCTCCACCGGCAGCACTGGCCCGAATGGGAAGGCGAGACCGAGGTCAGGCAGATGTTCGAGGGTCCTGGCTGCCCCGACAGTCAGCCCTCCACCCCGCAGCGCTAGGACTCTGAGCGGCGACAGCCTTGCTGCATCGTCACGAATTTCCGCGCGTCGATCGGCGGCGCAGCGAGGCGTCTACCGCATCCCAAAAGGAGGACATCATGAAGATGGCCGCACACAAGATTACGACCTGCTTGTGGTTCGACACCCAGGCCGAGCAGGCGGCGAAGTACTACACGTCCATTTTCGAAGATTCGAAGATTGGAAGGGTCAATCGCTACGGAAAGGAAGGGCATGAGATTCACGGCAAGGAAGCCGGATCCGTCATGACCGTGGAGTTCGACATCGGTGGGCAGACGTTCGTCGGCCTCAACGGCGGCCCGCACTTCAAGTTCAACGAGGCCGTGTCCTTCCAGGTGCACTGCGAGACACAGGAAGAGATCGATTATTTCTGGGGCAAGCTCACCGATGGCGGCCAGGAAGGACCCTGCGGCTGGCTGAAGGACAAGTACGGCGTCTCCTGGCAGATCGTTCCAATCGTGCTCCCGGCCATGCTGACGGATAAGGATCCCAAAAAGTCGCAACGGGTGACGAAGGCATTCCTGCAGATGAAGAAGTTCGACATTGGAGAGCTTAAGCAAGCGTACGATAGCGCGAGGCCGTAGGATGGTTAGCCGAAGGCCGGCGACTGGGCGGATCGGTTGCAGCAATCGCTCCACAGCTTGCACCGAGTGACTGCAGATGCTGGTATCGGTAGCCGTGACGGCTACCGATACACATCACGCCATCGACGCGGTCTGGCGCATCGAGCAGGCGAAGCTCATCGCCGGGCTCGCGCGCATGGTGCGCGACATCGGCCTCGCCGAAGAGCTGGCGCAGGACGCGCTCGTCGCCGCGCTCGAGCAGTGGCCGAAGTCCGGAATTCCCGCCAAGCCTGGCGCCTGGCTGATGGCCGCAGCCAAGCATCGTGCCATCGACCGCTTCCGCCGCGATAAGCTCATCGACCGCAAGCACGCCGAGTTCGGCCACGAGCTGGTCGTCGATGGTGAGGGCGTGATGCCCGATCTTGACGCCGCGCTCGACGACTACATCGGCGACGATCTGCTGCGGCTGATGTTCACCGCTTGCCATCCCGTGCTCGGCCAGGAGGCGCGGGTGGCACTCACGCTGCGCCTGATCGCCGGCCTGACAACGGACGAGATCGCGCGCGCCTTTCTCGTACCCGAGCCGACAGTCGCCCAGCGCATCGTGCGCGCTAAGCGCACCCTGGCGGAAAAGCGCGTCCCCTTCGAGGTGCCGCGCGGAGCCGAGCTCGCCGAACGCCTGGCCTCGGTGCTATCCGTCATCTACCTCATCTTCAATGAGGGGTATTCGGCGACGGCCGGCGAGGACTGGATGCGGCCACAGTTGTGCGAGGAAGCACTGCGCCTCGGCCGCATCCTCGCCGAGCTCGCTCCCGACGAAGCCGAGGTGCACGGCCTCGTCGCGCTCATGGAGATCCAGGCCTCGCGGCTCGGCGCGCGCACGGATGCGTCTGGCGAGCCGGTATTGTTGCTCGACCAGAATCGGGCCCGCTGGGATCAGCTACTCATCCGCCGCGGCCTTGCCGCGCTCGCGCGCGCCGAGGCGCTCGGCAGCGCGCGCGGACCCTACGCGCTGCAGGGCGCCATCGCCGCCTGCCACGCGCGGGCCCGCACCGGCGAGGAGACCGATTGGGCGCGCATCGTGGGTCTCTATGGCGAGTCTGTCCGAGCTGACGCCTTCGCCAGTGATTGAGCTCAATCGGGCCGTCGCGTTGTCCATGCTGTTCGGGCCGGCGGCGGGGCTGGAGATCGTCGATGCCCTTACCGCCGACGCCACGTTGCGCGACTACCACCTGTTGCCCAGCGTGCGCGGCGATCTCCTTGCCAAGCTCGGCCGCGCCGACGAGGCACGCGGCGAGTTCGAGCGGGCGGCTTCGATGA
Organism: uncultured Alphaproteobacteria bacterium; assembly: GCA_963724595.1. Lineage (GTDB taxonomy): Bacteria > Pseudomonadota > Alphaproteobacteria > Rhizobiales > Hyphomicrobiaceae > Hyphomicrobium_A. The sequence continues at coordinate 87,851 of CAVRVR010000005.1, forward strand.
CGCGCAATGCCCGCGAGCGGGATTTGCTGCTGAAGCGCGCCGCCGCGTGCACGCCTTAACGTAACCGTGCGCAGATCCAAAGAAGGCGCACCGGGCCAGCTTGGCACGCAACTTGTTTGTAGTTTCGTAAGCCCTGGCGGCAGGTTCCGAAGCCCCGGGCTCCGCATAGCGGCGCCCAGCGTTCCTTGGGAGGTAGGTCCGTTGGCCAATGTCGCCGCATCGTTCCTGGAGATCATTGCCGAGGAGAACGAAGAAAGCCTCGCCGCCCGGCGCCGGCGCCTGTTCCGCGAGAGCCCTAAGGAGAAGCTGCTGCGCTGGCTGATGGGCAGCGGCCTACGCCTGCCATCCCAAGCGCATCGCCGACCTACCGTTCCTGTTGTGGGACATGGCGGCGGACATTTCCCGCGGCGGACGAAGATCCCCAGCGACGCGACCACCCGCTCGCGCCCCGATACCTTCGCCGGCGTCTGCCGTGACATCACTCCGGAGCGCATCATCGCCGCCGCGCGCCACGGCTTCTTTCCCTGGTGCCATCTCGGCCCGCTGAAGTGGTGGACGCGTCGCGAGCCGTATGGTGCTGTTCCTCGGCGAGCAGCACATGGCCAAGCGTCTGCGCCGCGACATGCGCAAGACCGACTATCGCGTCACCTTCGATGCAGGCCTTCGACGAGGTGATCAAGGCCTGCGCCGAGCCGCGCAAGGGCCGCCCTCTCGGGCTCACCTGGATCACGCCGACAGATCATGCGACTCTACGCGGCGCTGCACGACCTCGGCTTTGCCCACTCGTTCGAGGTGTGGAGCGCCGACGGCCACCTCGTCGGCGGCGGCTACGGCATCGCCATCGGGCGCGTGTTCTACACGGAATCGCAGTTCAGCCGCGAGAGCAACACCTCGAAGATGGGCTTTGTCTCGCTGAACTATCATCTCGCCAAGTGGGGCTACGTCCTCAACGACGGCAAGGACTTCACGCCGACCATCGACGCCATGGGCTTCCGCGCCATCCCGCGCGCCGAGTTCGAAGCGATCCTCGCCGAGCACGGCGTTTCCGGCGACACGCCGGACCGTGGATCGTCGAAGCGGACCTCGCGACGATCGCCGCCTGAGCGCGCAACAGACGGGCGCTCATATCGTCACGATGCCCGCGGCGGTGAGCACGCGTCGCCGAGTAAAAGCCGACCCACCACATCAGCCAGTAGCTGACGTTGTTAGAGACAACCGCAGGCGACGAGATAGAGCGCTGTCGCCTTCCACACGCGGCATCCCCCAGAAGCGCCGGTGAATGGCGACGAAGTAGGCCCACAACAGCAGCGCCAGCGCGATCGAGGTCAGCGCCGAGGGCGTCATCCAATCGTCGAGCGTCATCGGGGCGCCGAAGGACGACATGCCGATGCCGCCGAGCATGCCGCGCACGATGAACTCGTAGGCACCGTAGATCGGCGCCATGAAGCCCAGCGCGAGGCAGTACAGCTTGAAGTACGCGTGGAACGGGCGCTGCGCCGGTGGCGAAGTAGCGGAATAGCCCGTAGGCCAGCGCGAAGGTGATCGCCATGCCGACGTAGATGCCGACCTGCGACAGCACCTTCATCAGCGTCTGCATGCTCTCGCTGACCTGCATGCCGCCGGCGGGAATGACGATGCGCATCACGATGGGCACGAACAGCAGTATGTAGAGCGCGATGCCGGCCAGCGCGAACGAGATGTGCCCGCGGTAGCTCGGGTCCTCGGCCAGGGTGACGGTCTGCCGTACCGGCGCACGCAACAGCTTCAGGTAGACGACCGGGAAAGCTACGCCGCACTGGCGCGGCGGCCTGCCCGAGGAAGCCGAGTGCGCTTTCTCGCAGGTCGGCGCCGCAGGCTGAGCAGAAATTGCCGGTCGCGTCTGGCGCCGCAGTCGGCGCACACGGCCCCATCGCTCGATCGATGCGGCCCCCGAAGCCGATTCTCATTTGCACAATCATAGGCGCCCCCCAGCTGCCGGGGCATATCTAGCAGCGGGCGCCGGGCACCGACAAAGCCGGCGCCGATCAGCCGTTGAGGCGCCAGATCTCGAAATTGAGCGCCGCCGCGAAAGTAACCCACAGGAAATACGGCACGAACAGCAGCGCCGCGGAGCGGCGCACCGGCCAGGCGACGACGATGAACGCAAGGATGGCGAGCCACAGCGCGCCGATGTCGATGAGCGCCGAGGTGATCTGCTTCTCGCCGAACATGAGGTACGACCACGCGGCGTTGAGGCCGAGCTGCAATAGCCACAGCCACAGCAGCGGGCCGAAGCCGTGCGCGCGCCAGGCGATCCAGCCGGCGATGGCGATCATCACGTAGAGGACGCGTCCACACTGGCGCGAAGACAGCGTCGGGCGGCGTCCACGTCGGCTTCTGCAGGGCGGCGTAGAACGGCCCTGGCTCGTACGTCATGCCGAAGTACGCCGCACCGGCGACGAGAAGCAGGAACACCAATAGCTCGGCGTGTTTCGTCACGCTGGTACCCGCACTGCTCGTCGCGATTACTGGGCGGCCTCGACCTGCGGAGCAGACGCCGGCTTCCCGACGATAGAAAGGCGCTCGACCGCGGCTGCGAGGATCTGTCCCAGCAGCTCCGAGTATCGCATGCCCGCGAAGCCCGCCATCAGGTTGACCTTGCCGTCCCAGCACCAGCCCGGGTTGGGGTTGACCTCGAGCAGCTTGATCTCGCCCTTGGAGTCGGCGCGGAAATCGAAGCGCGCGTAGTCGCGGCAGCCGAGGCGCTCGAACAGGCGCGCCGAGTGCTCGATCATCTGCTGCTGCTGCACCTCCGACAGGTCGGCCTCCTGATAGCTCACCTGCGTCCAGTAGGCGCTGTCGGGCTCCCACTTCGATTCATAGCCGAGGATCTTCGGCAGCTTCGGGTCGAGCTTGGAGAAATCGACCTCGAGGATGGGCAGCGCGCGCAGACCCTGGTCGGGGTTGCCGACGAGGGTCAGCGAGTATTCGGCGCCGGTCAGATATTCCTGCACCAGGACGGGCCGCTTGGGGAACGCCACGCGCAAGCGCTCGAGATAGTCGAGCAGCGCTTTCTCGTTCCTGACGACGGCGTCCTTGGTGATGCCCTGCGAGCTGTCGCCGTAGTTCGGCTTCAGCAGTGCCGGGAACACCGAGGGAAGCGTGGCGCCCTGGTCGCCGGGACGCACGTGCGTCTCGAGCGGCACCGGGACGTCGAGCGTCAAGGCGACGGCGCGCACGAGGCCCTTGTCGTAGCAGGCGGCGAGCGCCGGCGGCCCGGCGCCCGTGTAGGGCAGCTCGAGCGCCTCGAGCATCGCCGGGACGTGCAGCTCCTTGAAGGGATCGTTGTTGAAGCCTTCGTCGCACAGGTTGAACACGAGGTCGGTGCGCAGCTCCGACAGATCGCGGTCGAGCGTCGCGTGGTTGTCGAGGTAGCGGAACTTGTAGGCCGGCAGCTCCGACAGCGCGTCCTGCAGGCGCCGGATGGTGTCGTGGTCTTCGGGATTGAACGTACCGCCGCGCTTGACGGCGTCGGGCAGGCGCGGATCGCCCATGACGACCGTGACGTCGATCAGCTGCACCTTGCCGCGCTTGCGGACGGGCAGCTGCGGCGCATCGGCCGAAAGCAGGATGCGGCGCGCCATCATGCCGAGATCCTGGTCGCGGTCGGACAGCGCCTCGGCGTTGCCGTGATGGCGGACGTTGCGGAAGCCGGTCTTCTCCATGAGCTTGCCGATGCTTTCGCGCGTGTAGAGGCGCTCGGCGTAGAACTGGTCGGCGATGACACCGAGTTCGTCGTGCACGATGACCTCGCGCGAGATCAGGCGTTCACGATCGCCCGACAGCGAGCGTTCGCGGCACACGAAATGATGCTCGTCGATCCACTCCCACGAGCGGCGCTCGAAGTGGTCGGCCATGTAGGCGCCGTCGGTGATGTCGAGCACGAGCTGGCCGGACGGGCGCAGGATCTTGCCGACCGCCGACAGCACCTTCTCGTCGTCCTGCTTGTTGGAGAAGTAGCCGAACGAGTTGCCCATGATGGCGACGCAGTCGAAGCTCGTCTCCGGCAGGCGCGGGTTGCGCGCATCGCCTTCCTTGAAGACGACCTGCAGCCGCTCGTTCTGCGCGCGCTTCTTGGCGAGGCGCACGAGATAGCGCGAGCGGTCGACGCCGGTGACGTTCTTGAAGCCGCGGCGCGCCAGCTCGATGCAGTGGCGCCCCTGGCCGCAGCACAGATCGAGGATCTGGCTGTGCGGCTGCACGGCAGCGGCGGCGAGAATGAAATCGACGTCGCGCCGCGTGTTCTCCGAGTTCTCGACGACGTCGCCGTCGGTCTTGACGTAGAGGGCATTGAAAAGCTTGCGCCACCACTCGGCGGGAAGATGCGCCTCGAGGTCCGAAACCGGACCGAGACACGAACGCGGCGTCGGGCGCTTGGGCCGCTTCGCCTTGGGAAGAGATCCCATGATGGACAATTGTCCTCAAAGGGCCGCGCTCTGGCTCAGGGCCTTCATTGCCCCCGTCAGCCGGCGATCGGCCGAACAAAATAACAGGCCCCTATGGCCCCGATAGTCGGCGAACTTATTGGCCAATTACGACTTTGCAAGAGGCATCTTCGAATTTTCCGCCGCGCCGTTGTCCCGGTGCTGCGCTCAAGGCTTCGTTAAGCGGAACGACGACGAAGGAGCGCGACGAAGAAGCCGTCGGTGGCGTGCCGCGCCGGCGTCAATTGCAGCGTGTCCTCGCGCCCGTCGGCGGAGCGCGGCGGCTCGCTGCCGATGCGCTCGGCCCAGGCGCCGGCGAAGGGCTCGACGGCAAATTCGCTGTGGCGCGCGAGGAATGCCTCGACCTGGTCGCGATTTTCCTCGGGCAGCACCGAGCAGGTCACGTAGACGAGCGTGCCGCCGGGCTTCGTCAGGCCGGCGCCGAGGTCGAGCACGCGCACCTGCTCTGCCTGCCGCTCGGGAATGTTCGCCGGCTTCACGCGCCACTTGGCGTCGGGCTTGCGGCGCCAGGTGCCCGAGCCCGTGCACGGCGCATCGACCAGCACGAGGTCGAAACGCGGGCCCGAGCGCCAAGCAGTGCCGCCTCGTCGCCCGCGTCCATCACCTGCACGTTGCGCGCGCCGGCACGCTTCAGGCGCTCGAAGATCGGGCGCAGCTGCTTCTTGTCGGAGTCGTAGGCGTAGATCTGGCCGGTGTTCTGCATCGCCGCGGCCAGCGCCAGCGTCTTGCCGCCGGCGCCTGCACACAAATCGAGCACCTGCATGCGTGGACCGGCGCCGGCGAGCAGCGCGGCGATCTGCGAGCCCTCGTCCTGCACCTCGAACCAGCCCTTGCCGTGCGCCGTTTCCGCTTCGAGGTGCGGCGCCTTGCCGGCCCCTTCGGGCGCCGGCACGCGCACGCCGGCGGGCGCGCGCTGCGTCGGCGCGGCGCCGTAGCGGTCGAGCGCCTTGACGACCTTGTCCGGCGTCGCCTTCAGCGTGTTGACCCGCAGATCGACGGGCGCGCGGGCGGCCAGCCCGGCGCCCTCCTCGGCCGCGCGGGCGCCGAAGGCACGCTCGAACGACGGCAGCAGCCATTCGCGGAATGTCGCCGGCGACGTGCGCCGGCGCGTCGTCGGGAAGGTCGGCGGCGAGACCGGCCTTCTCGGCGTCGCTCAAGCGGCGCCACCGAGTGCTCGGAGCCGTCGGCGGCCGCGCTGACCTCGTCGGGCGTCATGGCCAGCGCGCGTGGCGCGGCGCCGAGCGCCAGCGCGCGCGGCGTGTCGGCGCCCATGCGCGCGGCGATGGACGCGCGCCGGCGCAGCGCGTCGAACACCAGCGTGCCGATGGCGGCGCGATCGCCCGAGCCGGCGAAGCGGTGCGCCTTGCCCCAGTCGGCGAGCGCCGTCGCCGCCGGACGGTGTCGGGTGAGTATGTCGTCGAGGACCTCGGCCGCGGCCGCGATCCGGGCTCCGGCGCGCATGCTCTACGCCCCGGTGACGAGAATGCGGATGGCGAAGATCACCCACATGGCGAACGAGCGCGACGGCGCCGACGCCATCGCCGTGGAGCGCGGCGGACGTCGTTGGCGCCGGTGTGGATGTAGGCGTGCACGAGGCGCGACAGCACGAACATCCAGGCGAGCAGTCACGAAGATCAGGCTGTTGGTCGAAGTGATGAGGATGAACGCCACCACCACGTAGAACAGCATCGGCAGCTCGAGCTGGTTGTGGAAGCAGTTGGCGACCTGCAGCGTCGCGGGCGGCCAGCGCTGGCTGGCGCAGGGCGATGTCGCTCGGCTTCACCGCGCCGGAGTTCAGGGCCTCCCGGCGCAGTCAGCCCCATCCAGAACATCAGGAAGAAGGTCAGCCCGACCTGGACGAACACCGGCAGCAGCAGATCCGAAACGGTCATGGTTGTTCCCTCAGAATCGCCTTGCCGTCGCCGGCCTTGCCAGCATGACGTCTAGTATGCGCTCGACGACCGAGCCGAGGACTAAACGCTACCGCCCGGGTAGTTGGGGCTCTCGCGCGTGATCAGCACGCCGTGCGGGTGGCTTTCGTGGATCGCCGCCGGCGACACGCGGATGAACTTCGCCGTCGCCCGCAGGTCGGCGAGCGTGCGGGCGCCGAGGTAGCCCATGCCGGCGCGCAGACCGCCGACGAGCTGATGCAGCACGTTCTCGGCCGGCCCTTTGTAGGCAACCTGTCCCTCGATGCCTTCCGGCACGAGCTTCAGGGTGTCCTTCACCTCCTGCTGGAAGTAGCGGTCGGCGGAGCCGCGCGCCATGGCGCCGATGGAGCCCATGCCGCGATAGGCCTTATAGGTGCGGCCCTGATAGAAGTAGGTCTCGCCCGGTGCCTCGTCGGTGCCGGCGAGCAAGGAACCGATCATCACGCAGGATGCGCCGGCGGCGAGCGCCTTCACGGCGTCGCCCGAATACTTGATGCCGCCGTCGGCGATGATGGGCACGCCGTGCTTGGAGGCTTCGTCGGCGCAGTCCATGACGGCGGTGAGCTGCGGAACGCCGACGCCGGCGACGATGCGCGTGGTGCAGATCGAGCCAGGGCCGATGCCGACTTTGATCGCGTCCGCGCCGGCGTCGATGAGCGCCTTGGTGGCTTCGGCGGTAGCGACGTTGCCGGCGACGACCTGCACGCTATTTGACAAGCTTCTTGATGCGGCGCACGGCTTCGAGCACGCGGCTCGAATGCCCGTGCGCGGTGTCGACGACGATGAGGTCGCAGCCCGCCGCCATCAACAGCTCGGTGCGGTGGAAGCCATCCTCGCCCACCGTCGTCGCCGCGGCGACGCGCAGGCGCCCCTCGGCGTCCTTGGAGGCGTGCGGGTGCTTCTGCGCCTTTTCGATGTCCTTGACCGTGATGAGCCCGATGCAGCTGTAGTCGTCGTCGACGACAATTAGCTTCTCGATACGGTTGGAGTGCAGGAGCCGCTTGGCTTCCTCCTGCGAGACCGAGCGGTTGACGGTGATGAGCCTATCCTTGGTCATCAGCTCGGAGACCGGCTGGTCGAGGTTGGTGGCAAAGCGCGTGTCGCGGTTGGTGAGGATGCCGACCAGCCGGCCCTTCGACGCGCCCTTGCTCGGCGTCTCGACGACGGGAACGCCCGAGATGCTGTGCTCGGCCATCAGCGCCAGTGCCGAGCGCAGGGACGCTTCGGGATTGATGGTGACCGGGTTCAAGACGATGCCGGATTCGAACTTCTTCACCAGCGCCACCTGGCGCGCCTGCTCCTCGGGGGCAAGGTTGCGGTGAATGACGCCGACGCCGCCTTCCTGCGCCATGGCGATGGCGAGACGCGCCTCGGTCACCGTGTCCATGGCCGAGGAGATGACCGGAATATTGAGACGGATGGAGCGAGTGATGTGCGTGCCGACGTCGGCCTGGCTGGGCAGGATTTCGGAGGCGGCAGGCACGAGCAGGACATCGTCGAACGTCAGCGCGACGGCGGAGTCAATAGTGAGCGGGCCATGGGACCGTGCGGCCATGCTTATGCGGTCTCCTGAGGGCTGGGCGACAAGGTTCCGGGACCCAGCGCGGGAACGATGTCGGCAGGGCTATACCACCTGAGTCGTATGGAGGGAAGCGAGGCGGCCTGCGGCGGCTTGGGCCGGCAGTGGACACTCTCAATACCGTGTCAACGCGCCGGCCGAACCGCGCCGGGCGACTTTACGCATTTGTATGTATTCCAAGGATTGTGTTCGGCCGCCTGCAGAGCAATGAGTTGGCTCCCGCAACCCCGGAGGAAAACACATGCGCATGTTGATTGCCTTGGCCGCGATCGGCTTTCTCGCCGCGCCGGTCCTCGCCGACACCTGCTCTGCCCAGGCGACAGCCAAGAAGCTGCACGGCGCCGCCGAAACGAGCTTCCTGAAGAAATGCACGTCCGATGTGAAGCTGAAATGTGACGCCGACGCCAAAGCCAAGAACCTGCACGGCGCCGCCGCAACGAGCTTCACGGCCAAGTGCGTGCGGGACGCGACAGGCGCCTGATTCGGGCGCGCGACGCGGCGGCCCTTAGCGCAGCTCCGAGGATGCCGTTACCAGCGGCTGTTGCAGCGGGGCGCTGAAGTTGGCGACATGTATGCCGGTAACGGCGGCCGTCGGCGGCGGCAGCGTCGGCACGAACAGCGCGTAGAGGAACAGCAGCCCGAGGCACGCCGTCGAGGCGGTCATGGCGGCGAGGGAAAGCATCATGAGGCGCATGGCGGGGGCTCTCAGGGTGTCAGCGATGATGTCGTCTCTGCGCCAGAAACTCGCCGCGGCCGCTGCCGGTTCCCTCGATTGTTAAGATGATGTCTCAAGTTGGCGCAGCACGCCGTCGCGGCGTTGCTGAGCGTCGGACAATTCCTCTGCTCACGCCTTCTGCTCAAGCCGTCTGATCACGCCCCGGCGCGGGCCTTCTTGTACTTGTCGTCCCACGCCGTCAGCTCCTCCTTGAGGTGCCGGGCAAAGCGCTTCGTCGCCTGGCGCAGCTTGTCGGTGCCGGCGCCTTCCGCTTCGCCCAGCGATTGCACCAGGCGCTCGGCGTTCTCGATGGCGCGCAAGGTGTCGTGGCGCACGGCCTTGACGTACTCTTTCATGTCGTCCTCTCGACGGGTCCAGGGGATGACGAGCTAACGCTTCCCCCCGCTCCTGTCGCCCTGCGCGCCACAGCTCATCACCTTCCCACACTTGTGCACACCCGAGCCAGCGCCTCGCGTTCCCGCGGGCATGGCCCCGAGTTCAAAGAGCGAGGGAGCGCGGGCGCCAAACGACCGCCATCCTAGATAACAATCCGGCAGCCTTTCGGCGCCCGCGTGCGGTTGCTGCTGTGCCGAGGGTGCAACATCATCGTCAGCGGGCCTTAGGTCCCACCCGGCGGCTTCTAGGGCGCCGGGCTATCGTCGCTCAGGACCTTTGGCGGCTGCGCTCGGTAATCTCGAGCGCCGTTGCGCGAAGGGCGTCCGTGCCGGGTGTTACCACCCATGCACAGCCTCGATCTCCAGCCCCGGCCTCTGAGGCGAGCTTTTTCCTCGCGACGACGTTGCGAACGGAAAGCAACGCCACCTCAACCGGGCACCGTTCCTTGCCCCGCCTCAGACGTTCAGCTGATGCGTCCCTCGTGACGGGCAAGGATGCGGGGCAGTATGGGGAGGGAAGTGGGGCGGGGATTAGTTTGTTGCCGCCAAGTTCCGCAGACGCCAGGAAGCGCCACGTGCAGTCATGACGCCCGGCCCAATATGCCTTGCGTCATCAATGATGATGGGATCCAACACGGCTCCGGGTAGCGGGTGTCCGCGAACAGGAGTAGGGTTCGCATCGGCGGGAACTAGTCACCTTCGCACGGTGACGGGGAAAGCAGCGCTGCTCTAGGGGGGCTTCCTATGAGCACTATTGAACCACGACGCTGGGCATCGGCCGCGATTACCATTGTGCTGGTCGGATCTGCCTTCGTTGGTCTGTTCGCCGTAGGTGCGGCGATCGCGGGCTTACTGATCTAACGACTGCGCTTAGTTCAACCGCTCGGCCGGCAGTTCGCCATTCTTGCCGAAGACGCGCTCGAGCGCGGCGGCTTCCTCTGCGGTGGCCTCCGCTCGCTTGCCCGGAAGCATTTTCAAATAGCACCCATCGATGTGGTGCGATGCAAGCCACATGGGTTGGCTGAAGCTGACAGCACCATCGCTTTTCATGCGTTGCAAGACAGCGAGACGCTCGTGATGTGAAACGCCAATGGTGAACAGGGCTTCATCGCTCGCCTGTACCAGCTCCGCTCCAAGGCACGTCTCGGTCGTGAGAACAAAACTCGTAGCCAGTTTCCAAGCCATGAACCGGGTGACCATGAATACCGGCCCCTCGCGTTGCTCAGGTTTGTTGGTATCGAACCGCGTCGAAATGAGGAAGGTGCCTTCCGGCGTTTCGATCCGCCATGTGGGCAACAACTCGTGGCCATTCTCGACGATGCGCCGCGCGACGCCGAGCTGTTCGAGCATCAGGGTGGCAAGGGACATGCCTTTGGCTTTCGACACGAGATCGCTGGCGGCCGCGGCAGCTTATGCTTGAGCTTAATAAGTGAGGAGACCGAAAGGTCCGAATGCTTAAGGGCCCCAGCCGCGCATGGCCTCAACTCCCGCCGGGGCACAGCTCAGGCTTGATGTTGATCTTCCGCGAGCCACAGGCCGAGCACTTCATGTGCGTGGCGATGAACGGCACCGGAGTATCCCATGACAGCGGCAGAGTGGCGGGGTCTACGTCACGCTCGTGGCCACACTCGCAGCAGTACACCCAAAGAAGTTTCTTCGCTTCGATGAGGTCACCGAGGGTGACTGCCTGCGAGCGGTCAATGCCCATGCGCGCTACCCTCTCCACAAAAAATTTTGGATTCAGGGGGGTGCGGGGCGCTGAGCCCAGCAGTTCCATATCTATCGGAGTGAAGGGCCACCCGAGCCCGCGTCGCGCAGGAGATGTTCGATCGCGATATTGTTTGCGGGAGGCGAACAGGGCCTTGGGAGAAAAGCGGCTTATTAGCCGACCGAGCCCAAGACAATGTGCATCCGCGGTCGGCATTCAGCCCGACACCAATCGATTTAAGGAGGATGCAAATGAAAGCCTTGGCGATTTCCATGCTGGCGCTGGCCATGATCGGCGGTGCCGCTACCGCATACGCCGGGAACGCGGCCACCGACTGCCACAGCATTTCGGACTCGGTGTACGGCACTTGGAGCTGCCGCTAACCGACCCGATGAGACTGACGGAACGACACTTGGGGATCTCGGCGGGAGGGCAGTCGATATCGACGTCGAGTGGGTCGGGTCGGGGAAAGAAGAGCGGGCGATCTCGACGGAAGATGGATGCGTGCTTGTCTGCGTAGATCCGACGTACTATCGCCCGGCGGAGGTCGACCTTCTGATCGGCTGTCCTGAAAAGGCGAAGAGGATGCTGGGCTGGAAACCAGAGACATCGGTCGAGGAGCTGTGCCACACAATGGTGGCAGCCGACCTCCGGCGATGCAGTTCCTCAAGCGGGCGCCGCTCTCATCGCGAGGTCGACGGCGCGCGCGCTCTCGAGTTCGGGTTCTAACATAACCAGCGAGGCTAGATCGCCCTCGCAGCCTGAAGGTCCGGTTCGCGTCAAACTTTGACGACTTCGCGCCGACCGCGCAATCCGCGATTTGGGTCATTCCCGCCGCAACTCTGGCGCCCGCGCTGTTTCGTGTCATTGGTATCTCCCGTAGAACGGCGCGTGAACGCCGAGGAGATACCTATCCATGAGCGGTGGCTTGCTGGCGTTGCTGGACGACGTGGTGGCGCTGACCAAGCTCACCGCGGCGACGCTCGATGACGCCGCGGCGCAGGCGATGAAAGCCGGCACCAAGGCGGCCGGCGTCGTCATCGACGATGCGGCGGTGACGCCGCGCTACGTCACGGGGCTCACCGCCCAGCGCGAGCTGCCGATCGTCGGTCGCATCGCGCTCGGTTCTCTAAAGAACAAGCTCTTGTTCCTGCTACCCGCCGCGCTGCTGCTCAGCGCCTTCCTGCCGCAGGCGATCACGCCGCTCCTCATGCTCGGCGGTCTCTACCTATGCCTCGAGGGATACGAGAAGGTGCATCACATGCTGGTGCCTGCACACGACATGCCGGGCGTGCAGCAGGCAGTCGAGCTCGCCAGGGTGACAAGGCGCTCGAGGACCAGAAGGTCGCCGGCGCGATCCGCACCGACTTCATCCTGTCGGCGGAGATCATGGCCATTGCGCTCGCGACCATCACGGCACCCGATCTCGTCACGCAGGCGATCGTCCTGGCCGCCGTCGCCGTGCTGATCACCGCCGCCGTCTATGGCGTCGTGGCACTGATCGTGCGGGCCGACGACCTCGGCGCGCGGCTGGCGGTGCGCAACGGCGCCATCTCCGGACCCATCGGGCGCGCGCTGTTGCGCGGCATGCCGCCGTTTCTGGAAGTGCTCAGCTTCGTCGGCATGCTGGCCATGTTGTGGGTCGGCGGCGGCATCCTTGTGCACGGCCTCGCCGCGTTCGGCGTGACGGCGCCGGAGCATGTTATGCGCGGGCTGGCGGACGCAGTGCGCGACGCGGTGCCGTTCGATGCCGACGTGCTCGCCTGGCTGGTCTCCGCGACGGGCGCCGCAGCGGTCGGACTTGTGGCCGGAGCTGTGACCGCAGCGATTGTGGCCGTCGCGGCAGCGCCGTTCCGCAAGGCAAAGCCCGGCCACTGATCGCTAGGCCGACGTCCTTTACCTCGTCGCGTTGCGCGGCGGATCGGATTCGGTCTCTCCCGACAGGAGGTAGTCGGCGAGGAACTGCAGCAGGTAGATCGACGGATCGTCGGGCGCCTGCTTATCGCGCTTCTTCAGGGAGACAAAAATGCCCGACGCCTTCGTCGTTGCGGCCTTGCTGCACTTGAGAGAGGCGAACTTTAGCTGCTCGTCGGTGAGTTGCTTGTCGCAGCCCGCCCCGTTCAGCGCAAACAGCAGGCTGAACTCGCGCTCCTCGCTCAGCTTGGCGCGCGACATGAGAGGCGAGAAGCCGTACCCCAGCTTGGCATTGACGAACTGCACGTCGTCGTTCTTGCGCGCGCCCGTGTCGAGATCCTGCTGATCCCAAGTGATGGCTTGGGCGAGCGTAATGTCACCGACGTCGAGGCGTTTGTTATCGTCGGACCACAGGGTGGCTGGCACGTTTGGCGCATCATTGGCGGCAAGGCCGCGCGGTATCGTGGCGATGGCCTGCGGGTCCTGGCTATCGCGCTCCTGCAGTACGAACAGATCGACCTGCTCGCCGCCGTACCAGGTCAGCAGATAGCGCTTGTTGTGCACAATCTTGAACGGGGCGCCGAACAGCATCTCGAGCCGCTGGCGCGGCGTGAACTCATCGAGGGTCGTAATCAGCGTCTTCTGCTGCTTACATTTCTCGGCGCAGGTCGACGGGGTGTCGTCCTCGCGGAAGTAGGCGGGAGCGGTTTGTGCGTTGGCCAACGAGGTGCCGAACGCCAGCGCGGCGAGAAGTAGACAAGCAAACAGTCGAAGGTGTGGGGGCATTGGCGATCGGTCCCTAGCGCATGGAGCCCTAAGATACGGGAATCTAGCCCTATTGGTGCACTCCCGCTATGCACGGTAAATGCCAATGAAAGGCAGAAAACTCGCCGCAATCGAGCGGCCGAGGTTGCTGCACCAACGGAAAATGCGGTGGCTACTGCTGCGGGTAGGTGACGGCGGCGGTATCGCCCTCGGCCGGGCACTTGTGCTCGTCCGAGCGCGGACCCTCGGTGCACTCGGCACCAAACTGCGCGGCTCCGTCCTCGGTGATCGGCTGCAGCGTCGCCTTGCACAACAGCGACTGGCCGGACGGGGTATCGGAGCGCAGCTGCACGCTGCGGCCGACGCCGACGTCGAAGCGGAAGGTGCAGCTCTCGCCCTTCGGGCGCAGCAGGACCGTGACCATGTTGTCGTTGCGGGAGATCTGCTCGACGGCAAACGTGTCGCCGTCACCGCCGCCGAAGGTCACCATCTGTTGCGGGGCGACGGAGAACGTGTCGTCGGCGCGGACGGCCGCCGGCAGCGCGCATGCAAGCACCACGCCAGCAAGACCAAGTGAGATGAGAGACGGGCGTGTCATGACCGGGAGCCTCTCTAGAGCGCGTGACATGGTAACTGATCTCCGTCCTAAAGTCCTTTAACGTACGGCTTGTGCACTGATGAAATTCTCTTAACAGTCGCCGACAGCGGCACGCCGCCATGTCAGGCTAAAACGCGCTCGACCGGTGCCACCCGGCCATAGCTGCCATGCGCACGGCGTGACTGTTCCGCGGGGAACACTGCTAGAATGGGCCGCAGGGTGGAGCGCGGCGATGGTCGACGTCACTTTCCCTTTCATTATTCTGTTCGGCGGGCCGCTGGCCGCCTGGATGACGGCGCTGGTGCGCGGGCACCGCGGAGGACGCAAGGCGCTCGATATCCTCGCCGGCGCGATATGCGGCCCGATGGCAACCACGTTATGGATGAGCCTCGCCGGTCACGCTGTTCGCGCGCGGCCCGAACGATCCGTATATGAGCCGCGAGTGGGCGTCCTTTCTTGCCGACCTGCTGTGGTTCTCGCCCGTTATCGGCGGCTTCATCGGCGTGGCGCCGTGGCCATCGGTTATCGCTCGCCGGCCACGGGCCCGTGCGGCCGCAGGAGAGCTGGGGCGAGAAGGTCGGTGACGGCCGATCGCATCGTCGGCTGGGTCTATGCGGTGATCGCCCTGACGCTGACCGTCGCCGTCGTCATCCTCGCCTTTTACTTCGACTCGACCAACTTCATCACGCCGCCCTGCTGCTCGACATCCTCTAGGTGCGGCGATCATTGTCCTGTCGGCTGGGTGCTGACGCGCCTGTTCCGCACGCCGGAGGCGCAACCCGCGCCCCGCCTCGCCGACTTAGAGCCCGATGCCGCTCGCTACGTCTCCGTCTGCTCGCCGCGCTCGTTGCGGCCGCTCTCGACTGCTCGGCTGCCGCGCGCGCCGACCCGTATCTCGCCGACTTCCCCTACCCCTTCCCGGTCGCGAGGTTCGACTTCCGCTCGCAGGACCAGGACCTGTGGATGTCCTACATGGACATCTCCGCGGCGCGGCCGAACGGGCGCACGGTGGTGCTGCTGCACGGCAAGAACTTCTGCGGTGCGACCTGGGAAGGCGTCATTCCGGCGCTGTCGGACGCCGGCTATCGCGTCATCGTGCCCGATCAGGTCGGCTTCTGCCGTTCGGCCAAGCCGCGCGCCTATCAGTTCAGCCTGCACCAGCTGGCGGCCAACACGCATGCGCTGCTTGCCAAGCTCGGCGTCGAGCACCCGATCATCCTCGGTCACTCGATGGGCGGCATGCTCGCCATCCGCTACGCCCTGATGTACCCGGCGGACACGGGCGCGCTGGTGCTGGTCAACCCGATCGGGCTGGAGGATTGGAAGGCCAAGGGCGTGCCGCTGGCGACGATCGATGAGCTCTACGCCAAGGAGCGCAAGACGACGGCGGAGAGCATCAAGAAGTACCAGCAGGCCGTCTATTACCACGGCGAGTGGCAGCCCGGAGTACGATCGCTGGGTCGACATGCTGGCCTCGATGTACACCGGCAAGGACGGCGACCTCGTCGCCTGGAACCAGGCGCTGACCAGCGACATGGCTGCTGTCGCAGCCGGTGATCTACGAGATCGACCAGATCAAGGTGCCGACGCTGCTGCTGATCGGCATGAAGGACACGACCGCACTCGGCAAGGACCGCGCCCCGCCGGAAGCGGCCAAGGCGCTCGGCAACTACGCGGCGCTGGCGCCGGCGGTGACGGCGCGCATCAAGGGCGCCTCGCTCGTCACCTTCGAGGAACTGGGACATTCGCGCCGCAGGTCGAGGATCGCGACCGCTTCAACGCCGCGCTTCTGAAGTCACTCGACGTCCTGCTGCCGGCCAAGCCTCGAAGCCGTGGCTACTCCGGGCGGAAGCCGGTGGCCACGACGTAGAGCTCGGCGGAATCGGAGCGGCTGGCCGGCGGCTTGACGTGCTGCACCTTGGCGAAGCGCTTCTTCAGCAGGTCGAGCAGCTCGCGCTCGGTGCCGCCCTGCAGCACCTTGGCGACGAAGGTGCCGCCCGGCCGCAGCACGTCGCAGGCGAAGTAGCGCCGCCGCCTCGGCCAGCCCCATGATGCGCAGGTGGTCGGTGCGCGTGTGGCCGGTGGTCGGCGCCGCCATGTCGGACAGCACGACATCGGCGCGGCCGTCGCGCAGCAGCGCCTTCAATTTCGCTTCGGCGTCCTCGGCGGTGAAATCGAGCTGGATCGCCTCGACACCGGGGAGCGCCTCCATCGGCAGGTAGTCGATGGCCACCACCTGGCCCTTGCCGGCGACCGACTGCACGCGCTCGGCGGCGATCTGGCTCCAGCCGCCCGGCGCGGCACCGAGGTCGACGACGATCGCGCCCGGCTTCAGGAGGCGGTACTTCTCGTCGATCTCCTTCAGCTTGTAGGCCGCACGCGAGCGCATGCCATCGCGCTTCGAGGCGGCGACGTAGGGATCGTTGAGCTGCCGCTCGAGCCAGCGCTGCGAGGACGGCCGGTGCTTGCGCGCCGTTTTCAGGCGCACGTGCATTTGGCGCTGGCCGCCGCCCGGTCCTTTTTGCGGTCCGCCGCCACGCTTCTGGGTCATGTGTGCTGCTCTATGCCGGCCGGCGACGGCGGCGCACGGGCGCCAGCACGCCGTCCTCGACCATCAGCGTCGTCAGGATGCCTTCGCGCAGGCCGCGGTCGGCAACGCGCAGGCGCTCGCACGGCCACATGCGCAGGATGGCCTCGAGGATGGCGCAGCCGGCGAGCACGAGATCGGCGCGGTCGCGGCCGATGCACGGCTCGGCGATGCGCTGCTCGTAGGTGCGCCCGAGCAGGTCGTTCGTCACCTGGCGCACCTCGCCGACGTTGAGCCAGCAGCCGTCGACGCGGTTGCGGTCATAGCGCGTGAGGCCGAGCTGGATGCCGGCGACGGTGGTCACGGTGCCGGAGGTGCCGAGCATGTGCATGCGCCGGCCGGCGAGGCGCTCGGCAACCTTGTGCTCGGCTTCGAAGTCCTGCAGGCGCCCCTGCGTTTCGGCGACCATGGCCTCGAAGTCGGCCGGCGTCACGTGGCGACCGCCGAAGCGCTCGGCCAGCGTGACGACGCCGATCGGCAGCGAGGTCCAGGCGACCATGCAGTGCTGCGCATCGAGCCGGCCGGCGAAGCGGCGGTCGCGCTGCCGGTTGCGGCGCGTCAGGTCGAGCAGGATCAGCTCCGAGGAGCCGCCGCCGATGTCGAACACGAGGACGAAGTCGCAGCTCGCGTCGATGAGCGCCGCCGAGCCCGAGACGGCGAGGCGCGCCTCGACCTCGCGGGTCAGGATCTCGATCTCGAGGCCGAGCTTGTCGCGCACGCGTTCGAGGAACTCTCCGCCGTTCTCGGCGACGCGGCAGGCTTCGGTGGCGACGAGGCGCGAACGGCGCACCTTGGCGCGGCCGAGCTTGGCCGCACAGACTTTCAGCGCATCGAGCGTGCGCGCCATGGCCGGCTCCGACAGGCGCCCCGTCTGGCTGACGCCCTCGCCGAGACGGATGATGCGCGAGAAGGCATCGACGACGCGGAAGCCGCGGCGCGATGGGCGGGCGAGCAGCAGGCGGCAGTTGTTGGTGCCGAGGTCGAGGGCGCCGTAGACGCCGTCGGCGCGCGCATCGCGGTCCGGTGCGCGGGGCGGCAGCGGTGCCGTCGGCGCTGCCGCTGTGGTGTCCGATCGGGGAAAAATGGGAACTGATGGCGGCGGGGAAATCGCCGCTGCCGGCCTTTGGCATCAGGCGCTTCGGTGGCGCCGCCCTCGTCGGGATAGCCCTGCACAGTTCTTAGCTCCAGCGCCTGGCATACGGCCATTGCCTCGGCGAGCCGGGCTCAAGGCCGTGTCATCAGGCGTCTCCTGGATGACACTTGCCGCCAGTCTATCAGCAAACGGCGGCCGGTAAAGCGCACTTCGAGACTATGAGCTATCCTCGCGCCGCTCGTAGCTGAATTAGACTTAACCGATGCTCCGTCTCGCGCTGGTCCCGATTCTCGTTGCTGCGGCACCGCTATTCCTGGCGGCGCCCCATGCTGCTGCAGCCGCCGAGCTGTCGGCGGCAGACAAGGCGCGCCTGCTCGCGGCCTATCCCGAACAGCTGGAGCGCATCGACGGCGGCGATCTCGTCTGGCGCGATGGCACGCGCATGCCGCTCGATGACGGCAAGGGCGAGAAGCCGTTCGAGGAGTGGCTGGAGCACCCCGACATCGAGGACATGCTGGCGGTGCCCTACCCCGCCGGCGCGCCGGCGGCGCCGCCCGCCAAGAACGTCGATCCGGGACGCGCGCGCAACGCGGCGTTCTTCGACAAGGTCTACGGCAACTGCCGCAACGGCGAGGTCGAGAAGAACCTAGGCGATCGTCGCCTGGCTGCCGAAGAAGACGAAGCAGCGGCTGCCGTTCAGCAAGATCAATGGCGCGGCGCGGGCGCTGGAGGCGGTGAGCGCCGAGCTCGACGCGCTGCCGGCGTCGTTCGACGTGTTCCTCTTCCCGTCGGCCGGCACCTTCAATTGCCGCGTCATCGCCGGCACAACCCGCGTCTCCGCGCACGGCCACGGCATCGCCATCGACATCGCGCTGAAGCGCTCGCAACTACTGGCGCAACGACGCGCCCGGCAAGGACGGCGCGCTCCCCTACAAGAATGAGATCCCGATGGAGATCGTGCGCATCTTCGAGAAGCACGGCTTCATCTGGGGCGGGCACTGGTATCACTACGACACCATGCACTTCGAGTACCGGCCGGAGCTGCTTGGGGTGCGCGGGGGCGGCGGCGAACGCGGCGGCACGTTCGAAGCGCGACGCGGCTGAGCATGCCCCTGCGCGCTCAGCATTTGCGAGCCATCGCGTTCGGCATTGCTGAGGCGGTTGCGGGGCCCCGGGCCAGCTGTTATATGCGCCCCTCCGGCGGCTGACTGCGCCGCCGCGGATCCCGGCATTGGGGGATCGTCTAATGGTAGGACTGCAGACTTTGACTCTGCCTGTCTAGGTTCGAATCCTAGTCCCCCAGCCACAGACTAACTTATTGATATAGCATGCATATTTCTCAATTTCCGTAGGCGGAATTTCGTCGCAAATTCCGCGCCTTGTCGACAGACATTTTGGGATCCCGTGCGGCTGGCCGCGTCTCCGCGGGACGTTCCTATGCTCGGAGGCTGATTTATCTCTGTCGGCCTTTTTCGGCCGGTCAGACTCGCATCGTTTTGAAGCGGCCGGCGCGCTACCGTGTCTCGAACCCGAGAGCTGCGCGCTGGAGCTGCCAGTCGTGCGGTAGGTCTTTGCAGACAGAGAGAAGGCGCGCCGGTGTCAGTTCGGGTGGATATCGTCCTGATATGAGTGCGCGGACAATATCCGGCGCGAGATACGTCACGCGCATGTGCGCCGACAGATAGTCTCGTTTGACGCCTAGCCGCCGCGCCATCGCGTCGATCGTCTCGTCGCGGCCCGCCATAAGCGCATCGCGCGTCGCATGCGCATCTCGCAGCAAAACAATCATCTGCCTATCGGGCTTTTCGGCAATGCCCCCGCCGACAACCAATCTTATTCCTTTACCCGCCCGGCGCAGCTTGGCTTCGATGCACAGCTCGATGAGATCGGGTTGTCCATCCGATGGCAATCGGCAGTTGTTGCCCAACAAGACAGATGCAAGTTCCTTAGGCTTGAGCGACACGTTGACTTTTTCATCGTGGACCCTAACGCGCTCGATAACCGATCGGACAAGTTCTCGAATCCCGATCGACGGCAGAGTCGTCCAGCTTTCGGAGAGTTGGATTGCCTTGGACAGGGCCAACCGAAGAGTCGAGGCGTCAAGATCGGAGCGAGACAACGCTTCTCCAACATCCTGCTCCGAGGCAAAGAATGCGCGGAGCCGATCGAGGACCAAAGCCTCGACATCGCCCGCGGGAACGCGCCAGCCCTTGGCGTGGTTCGGCCGGGTGCAGGTTATGAGTTGCGTCGAGACATAGTACCGATAGCGGCGGCCCTTCTTGACCGCGTGCGTCGGCGTCATGCGCTGTCCTTCACCGTCCGCAATCAATCCGGCAAATAGGCTGGGCTCCTCCGCAGATGCACCGAGCGCTCGCGCCGCGCTTCCGCGTGACGATCGACGGCGCAGCTCCCGGCGACAGCCACGGTATGGACACCGACGCTCGAACCGGACGTGCAGGCCTTCGCGGGAACCCAAGGTTCCCGCGGTGTTGTTCACGTTTGGCTGATCTAAACTCAACCAGCACCATCTCTCACATCAATGATCCCGATCGGTGCTATCGATCAGCGGCGCTATATACGGCCGCATACGGCCGCGCGTCCCACACTCGAGAAGTTCTAGGGAGATTAAGACCATGGCCAAGGTTGTCTGTGTGCTGTACGACGATCCCGGTCGACGGCTATCCCGAAGTCGTACGCCCGCGACGACATTCCGAAGATCACCAAGTATCCCGACGGGCAGACGACGCCGACGCCGTCGGCGATCGATTTCAAGCCAGGCGCGCTGCTCGGCAGCGTCTCGGGCGAACTGGGTCTTCGCAAGTTCCTGGAGAAGGCCGGGCACACGCTCGTCGTGACCTCCGACAAGGACGGCAAGAACTCCAAGCTCGATCAGGAGCTGGCCGACGCCGAGATCGTCATCTCGCAGCCGTTCTGGCCCGCCTACATGACGGCCGAGCGCATCGCCAAGGCGCCCAAGCTCAAGATGATCGTCACTGCCGGCATCGGTTCCGATCACACCGATCTGCAGGCAGCGATGGATCGCAACATCACCGTCGCCGAGGTCACCTACTGCAACTCCAATAGCGTCGCCGAGCACGTGGTGATGATGATCCTCGCGCTCGTCCGCAACTACATCCCGTCCTACAACTGGGTCATCAAGGGCGGCTGGAATATCGCCGACTGCGTGGCGCGGTCATACGATCTCGAAGGCATGCATGTCGGCACCGTCGCGGCCGGTCGCATCGGCCTGCGCGTGCTGCGGTTGCTGAAGCCGTACGACGTCCACCTGCACTACACGGACCGCCACCGTCTGCCGGAGGCCGTGGAGAAGGAACTCAACCTCACGTTCCACAAGACGCCTGAAAGCATGTACCCGGTTTGCGATGTGGTGACGCTGAACTGCCCGCTGCATCCCGAAACCGAGCACATGATCAACGACAAGACGCTGAAGCTGTTCAAGCGCGGCGCCTATCTCGTGAACACGGCGCGCGGCAAGCTGTGCGATCGCGACGCCGTCGTGCGCGCGCTCGAAAGCGGCCAGCTCGCGGGCTACGCGGGCGACGTCTGGTTCCCGCAGCCGCCGCCGCAGGACCATCCCTGGCGGACGATGCCGCATCACGGCATGACGCCGCATATCTCGGGCACCTCGCTCTCGGCGCAGACGCGCTACGCGGCCGGCATGCGCGAGATCCTCGAGTGCTACTTCGCAGGGAAGCCCATCCGCGACGAATACCTGATCGTGCAGAACGGCAAGCTCGCCGGCGTCGGCGCGCATTCCTACAGCGCCGGCAACGCCACCGGCGGCTCCGAGGAAGCGGCGAAGTTCAAGAAGGACTGAACCAATAGCCGGCGGGCTCGGGTTTCACCGCTCGGGCCGGTACGGTTCACAGTCGAGACGGAGGGCGCCCATGCGCGCGAGCAGCTGACCGAAAAAATTCTCGATACAAAACGTGCCAAAGGCTGGTCTTGGAAGCACATCACGACCGAGATCGGCGGCGTCTCTCCCGTGCTGATCGTCGGCGCGCTGCTGGGGCAGATGAAGCTCGTGAAGCCGCTCGCCAAAAAGGCTGCGATGCTGTTCGGCCTGTCCGAGGTCGAGGAGCGCATGCTGAACGAGGTGCCGCATCGCGGCACCCCAATGCCGCCGACCGATCCCCTCCTCTACCGCTTCTACGAGCTGGTCATGGTCAACGGTCCGGCGTGGAAGGCGCTGATCGAGGAGGAGTTCGGCGACGGCATTATGTCTGCGATCGACTTCGACATGGAAATCGAGCGCCAGCCCGACCCCAAAGGCGATCGGGTGCGCATCACGATGTCGGGCAAGTTCCTGCCCTACAAGTACTACGGCAGCGAGCAGGGCCTGCCAGGCTCCGGCATCAAAGAGACCTGACGCGTCGGCCACGCCGGCAGGGTTGGGCGGGGCGGAGCAACGCGCCGTATGCTGTGGGTTGAAGAACTGCTGATCGCGGCATCACGGTGTCCGCTGAATGACGCTTAGCCGACATCGGTGCCGCCCGAGGCGGGCAGGGGATGACGCCGGTTCACGTCCAGCGTCGAACTCTTCAACATCAGCTAAAGTGGATTCGACGTCAGTTTTCCCCCAGGATAGGAGTCGACATGGCCAGACCATATCACAAGATAACCGTTCGCACTGGAAGGCGTCTTTTGACCAATGCGCACAGCTTGCGCCTGTTGGTGACGGAGCTGCGCTCCGAAGGCTATCCAATGGAGGCGGCGCGGGTTGAGAGTGCGGCCGAGTCACTGGCCACGAGCGGCGATAACTTGGTCCTAGCTTTAGTTTGCGCTCGATGAGCGAAAAGCGCGGCGACGTCCGGCTTCACCGGGCGTTCCCCGATTGAGGACGTCCTCAAAGATGCGCCGGGCATCTTCAAATTCGCGTCGCGCTTTCTGCAGGGCATTTGCGACCTCAGGCAGCTGCCGCGTCATCCATGCCACAACGATTGCCGGGGGCACTAAGACGCCTTACGCAGCTTTGACGTGGCCGGGGTGCAAGCTGAGCGCCGCTATCTCTTGGTGCGAGAGTTCACGCACGATGCGCATTGGAGCGTCGGTCGGGGCACCGGCTTTTCTCCGGGCCGCATCGATGGCCTTGTCGGGCGAGCTGATGGCGACATTGAAGAACTGGAAGGTCGGCGCTCGCATATCCGGCGCGACATCCTGCTTGAGCTGACGCAGCGTCAATTGAACGACCCATCCCGCGGCTAGTTTCTTGCCAGTCATAGTTGGATGGTCGCACGCCGATGAGGGGCGTCAATGCTTCGGCCAGGTCACGGTTTCCCTAGTGACGTCTGTCGCGACCACGTCCGCTGCCTCGACTTGACGCGAGTATTTTGCTCGCAGCTTCGGCGCAATCACCCATGAGAAAATTGGAGCCAAGACGAAACTCAACACAATGACGATCGGAAGAAGAACCGGAGCATGTTCTGATAAGCTTGGGATCGAAAGGACGGTAATCGCGCCTATTCCGAACAGCACCGCGCTTACCATCATGCTCAACAACAGCGATACTGAAAATCTCGTCGACATCGGGACCGCCTCCATAGGATAGCGTGCCGATTTCCGGCCAGTCGATAAACGCGACGCCGCCAATAATGTTCCCCCCGCGTGGTCTCCGGCTGTCGGCGGGGGAAGCGCTGCACACGGCCATGAAGTGGGCCTCGAGTTCGGCTTGTATACGTCAAGCCGAACGGGTTCAGGCCGCCTGCGGACTGATCAAATTGATCTTCGGCATCCTGCGGAAAACGACGGAGCTGCTAACGCGCCGGTACATTGGCCGGTCAGCTCATGGCCGACGTTTGCCTGTTATCGCGCAAGGGGAAGGACTTCACTGTAAAGTTCCCGTCGATCAAGGCGGCCGTGCGCCGGCTTGGCGCGAAGACAGTGGCGATCGACGGCGAGCTCGTCTCCTGTGATGTCGAACGACGCCACGTTGGGCTATCGCATGGCGGGCTTCCGGCCAGCGCTAATTTTGACGTGGGTTTCCCCGGATCAGCCCTTCCATCGCTGCCACCAGAGCACCGTCAGCGGCGGGTTTGTTAATGTGCAGAGCGCCCGCACAGGCGCCGCCAACTGTTGCAAACCCGCTATAGATCATGAACGGGATGCCTCGCTGCGTGAGGCGCGAGCAAAGGAGAGAGCTATCGCCATCGCCTAGCGCATGATCCAGGATGGCCCCGCAAAGCCCGTCATGCTCCACGAGGATGAGGGCGTGCTTGAGCGTGTTCGTCGTCGTCACGCCTGCACCAGCTGCTTCGAGTTCTTGCGTGATGTCCAAGGCGATCAGAGGCTGATCCTCAACAACGAGGATTGAGCGCCCCTCTAGAGACGGGCGTGCCATGCGATTTCCGATGGCGCGGCTAAGCGCAAGCTGCCAGAGGCAGTGCGACCTTGAGTGGTCGCTTAAGTCCCGAGCTGTCGATCAATCCTCACACGCGCAACAAGACGCGATGATCGACTAGGGGAGGCAAAGCCCGCAGAGCTGGGCGGGCTCGGTGCTGCGTGAGTACGGTAGCGTACCACGGGTCGAGCCGTGGAATTATGACACCCCGCCGATGCAGGGAAATCGACACTCCACGGGCTCGCGGAGCAGAGCACGAGGCCGATGTGGGTTACTGCCTGGTAGCGTACATCGCCATACGGGGGAGTGATTCGCGGCGATGTCCGCCCGCACTTGGGTCATAACCCGGTAGCACGGGCGATGGTCGCATTGCTCTTGGTCCTGCTGGTGCTGCAGGCCGCCACAGGATTGATTTTGGCGGGGACGGACATTTATTATCCGCCGTTCGGCCACTCGATCGCAGCGGGTATTGCTGCACCGGGCGTCGATCCCGCGACCCTCCTCCCCTATAACAAGACGGGCATCGATCCTGCCGCGTGGGACTCCATGCGGGCGTTTCGGTCCCCCATTGTCACCATCCACCTTTGGAACCAGCCGCGCAGAGCACGGCGAGGGCCGTGCCGGCGATGTGCTCTGGCTTCCCGTGCGGTTGCGTTCCGGTGCGGTCGTCGACTTGTACGGCTTGCACCCTCAGCCACCCGCACCCCTACAAGACACTTCGACCGAGCTACGCGCGGTGCTTGCGCGAGGAAACTACGCCTCGTCGTCCTGGCCATCGATGAGCAATTCGTCGCCGGCATTCCGCCGGCAACTCCGAGCGTGGCCAAGATTTAGAACGGGGAACAAACTAGGCCTACTCGTGGAACCTTCTAGGTACGGGCGCTGTTGAGCCCATAACCTCAACAATCTGCCGCGGTGGCGAAGCTCTCGCCGATCAGCCAGGCGACGATCTGGCTGAGCTTAACCAGTATTCCAAGGCCAGAAACGACGGCGAAACGGCGAGCGCATTTGCGCTGCCTCGCAAACCTGAGGAGGATTCCATGATCCAACAAGCGCTCAACGAGCTCTCCAAACAAATTCGCATTCGGCCTCGCTACGATAACTTCATTGGTGGTCGGTGGGTGTCGCCGGTCAAAGGTCAATACTTCACCAACCCGACACCCATTACGGGCAAGCCGCTCTGCGAGGTTGCCCGCTCCACCGCCGAAGACATCGAACTCGCGCTCGATGCCGCCCACGTCATTCGCGAGAAGTGGGGCGCCATGCCGGCAGCCGAGCGCGCCGCCCTTCTGAATAAGATCGCCGATCGCATGGAGAGCAACCTCAAGCTCCTCGCCATGGTCGAGACGCTCGACAACGGCAAGCCGATCCGCGAGACGATGGCCGCGGATATACCGCTCGCGGCCGATCACTTCCGTTATTTCGCCAGCTGCATCCGCGCGCAGGAAGGCTCGCTGTCGGAGATCGACGAGACGACCATCGCCTACCACTTCCATGAGCCGCTCGGCGTCGTCGGTCAGATCATTCCGTGGAACTTCCCCATCCTCATGGCGGTGTGGAAGCTCGCCCCGGCGCTCGCCGCCGGCAACTGCGTCGTCCTCAAGCCGGCCGAGCAGACACCGATGAGCATCATGGTGCTGATGGATCTCATCGGCGACATCCTGCCGCCTGGCGTGCTCAATGTCGTGAATGGTTTCGGCGTCGAGGCTGGCAAGCCGCTGGCGCAGAACAAACGCATCAACAAGGTCGCGTTCACCGGCGAGACGACCACGGGACGTCTCATCATGCAGTATGCATCGGAGAACATCATCCCGTGCACGCTCGAGCTCGGCGGCAAATCGCCCAACATCTTCTTCGCTGACGTTGCCGATGCCGATGACGACTATTTCGATAAGGCGCTCGAGGGCTTCACCATGTTTGCCCTCAACCAGGGCGAGGTGTGTACGTGTCCCTCGCGCGCGTTGGTGCACGAGAAGATCTACGATCGGTTTATGGAACGCGCTATCGAGCGCACGAAAAAGAGTAAAGCAGGGCCACCCCCTCGATCCATCCACGATGATTGGCGCACAAGCTTCCAACGACCAGTTGGAGAAGATCCTCGCCTACATCAAGATCGGAAAGGATGAGGGAGCCCGCGTGTTGGCAGGCGGCGAGCGCTCGACCCTCGAAGGGGAACTCGCAGGTGGGTATTACGTCCAGCCGACCATTCTCGAAGGCCACAACAAAATGCGCGTCTTCCAGGAGGAGATCTTCGGACCGGTTCTCTCTGTCACGAAGTTCAAGGACGACGAAGAGGCGCTTTCGATTGCCAATGACACACTCTATGGACTTGGCGCCGGCGTTTGGACACGCAACGGCAACCGCGCGTACCGCTTTGGGCGGGCAATTCAGGCGGGTCGCGTGTGGACCAATTGCTACCACCTCTACCCGGCACACGCGGCGTTCGGCGGCTACAAGCAGTCCGGCATCGGGCGTGAAAACCACAAGATGATGCTCGACCACTACCAGCAGACCAAGAACATGCTGGTCAGCTACAGCCCGAAGGCACTCGGCTTTTTCTGATTTGAACCAGCCCAGGCGCCGGGGTTTATCCGGCGCGTGGGTTTCTTTCGGTTGGCGTGTCTCGCGAGAGGCAGCAGATATTTCTGAGCGACGAGAGGCGACAGATGGACACCATCTCTGGAGTGGCCAAAGTGCATGACGTCCCGGCCAATTGGAAACGTCGAGCCTGGCTCGATAACTTGAGATACCAGACCATGTACCGGCGCTCGGTCGAGGATCCGGATGGCTTCTGGGGGGACATCGGTCGCCGGCTCAACTGGATAAACCCGTACACCAAGGTCAAGAATACCTCTAATGAGTGAGGACCGAACCAGGCGTAATGGCTCCTAGGGACCCACTTAACCCATAGCTGACGCCGCTGCGGGAGAATTTGATTTGTGGGGGCGGGTCAAAGAACTCAGCCATCACCTGCTTCGAGCGACTCTGCCGAACCCTTTGGCTGTCGGCGGCGTCACGGGTGGCCCTCCATGCTCTTGCCAGCGGAAGGTGAACTGGCCATCCCCAATTCAGCCACAGACCAGCTAATGCGAACCTGGCCAGTCTGGGTGGATAGTGCGCCATACTTGGCAGCATTGGTCGCAAGCTCGTGCAACGCGAGGGCGAAATTCTGCGCGGCCTGCGCGGTCAAAATGACCGTCGGTCCATCGATCGTCACGCGATCTGTGTAGGGGCTCATCTTCGTGTGCGCGACTTCGGCAATATCCGCGCCGTGCCACGCTTTGTCGATTAGCAGGGCGTGAGTGTTGGCGAGAGATCGGAGACAATTCATCGCCGTCGTCTGTGCGGCCTTGACAGTCTGCTTGCCTGCAAAGCTTCTCAACACCACCGCTTGCACCACGGCAAACGAATTCTTGGTGCGATGATGCAACTCGCGGGTCAACAATTCTTGGCTTGTGCTTGTTTGCGCTCCGTGATGTCGCGAGCAATTTTTGACGCGCCGACGTTGGTTCCCTTCACAGGTGACACGCTGAGCGAAATGTCGACCAGACTTCCGTCCTTGCGCAGGCGAACGGTTTCATAGTGTTCGATGTGCTCTCCGCGTCTGATACGTCCGAGAATTTCAGGTTTCTCATCGTGGCGCTCAGCGGGAATGAGCAGCGTCACCGACTTGCCGACAATTTCGTCGGCCGCATAGCCGAACAGTCGTTCCGCTCCACGGTTCCAACTAGTGATGACGCCGTCGAGGTTCTTGCTGAGGATGGCGTCGTCGGAGGGACTTGACGATAGCGACGAGCTGATGTCCGACCTCTTCGGCGCGCTTGCGGTCGGTGATGTCATCTCATCGGCGTCGAAGAGGAACTTGTCGCTGTTCCCTTCAGCTCGTTATCGATTGGGTTCGCGACGGCCGGCAAGCCCCGCATTGTCGCCGAACTTTCCAGGCGGTACTTGGCGGAGGCATCCGTATTCAAGGCGCCAGGACTGCGCGTATCGCCATCGTTCATCGTGCGACTGCACACGCTGCCCCGTACGAACGCGGTCGCCAGTTCCAAAAGCGGCAGAAGTTGACGACGCAGCTAGCGCAGAGAGCGGTAGTCAATCGTAGGGAACGACACCCTCTAAGCCCCCTTCAGCAGCCGAGGCGCAATGCGGGCCCTAGCGCTGCCGCGACCCGTCAAGCCGCGATTTGGGCCAATGATTTCGTAGCAAATGTTTTCAGGGCCCCGAACGTCTGTTGGGTCGACTTGGCCCAAAGCTCATAGAATTCCTTGCCCTGTTCGCTGGCCTTGGCAAACTGAGCTTGCAAGAACTTCGCCTGCAGCTGCGCTGCCTCGTTCATGTCCTTCGCGCGGGCGATTGCTTGGGCGGCATCGAATACGGCCTCGGTATTTGCGAGCGTATTGTCGAGGGCCTTAACCGCGAGCGTCTGAACGAGGGCAATCGATTTCAGTGTTGCTTCACGTGTCTGGACGAGACCGTTGTGAGCGGCGGCCTGCACGTGTTCTGGAAGGTGGCTAAGCTGGGAAGCGTTTAGGATCGCTGCTGCCTGCCGTTCGTACTGAGTGGTCATGGGGGGTATCCTCGAGGTCCGTTGTTGTGGGTGGCATTCGCCGTTTTCCCTGGTCTCTAGATCCATATATAGGCGCTCTATGCTGCATTGCAACATAAAAATGGTGCAGCGCACACTGCTGCCACAGACACAGGGGGTTAATCATCGCCGGTTCGAGGCGATGGCGCCGAGGAGCCGCCGCCCGGATTATTACTGGCTTTAGAAGCATCCACCTAGCCTGGGGGCGGATATTCGCTGTTCGCCACTGGAATTTCCCTGTTTTACTCGAAATATTTCCCTGTTCTGAGGCATGGGAATTTCGACCGTAAGCCACGGATCGCGCATGAATTTCCACCCACGGCTCGCAAGGAAAACGGCCAAAAATTACAAAATTCCCTGTTCTTTCCCGCGAAACAGCGAATTACGCGGAGACCGTTTCGCCTCAGACTGCCTCCACAGCCACGGACTAACTTATTTATATAGATGCATATATCTTAATTTCCGTAGGCGGAATTTTGTCGCAAATTCCAGAAGTGGCACGCGCGGTTACGAGAACCAATGCCGAACTCGAGGCCCCGTGTGATGCACCCTCAAACGCCTCAGACCCTGTCCCACAGGTAAACCACGAAGCCACCTCCTTATCCCGCAGAGCGGACGTGGATGCCGAACGGCTTCGAGGTCAGGGCCCTTAGCTGACATGAACGATGTCATTATCGGCCGCGATCAAAAACTGGCGAGGGCGAGGGCAGTGCCGATCATCGCAATATGCAGTCCGCAAAATATTCCAAGCTTGAAGAGTGTGAGACGCATGATGCCCTCGGGGAAGATCGTGCTTAACCGTTGATACAGTGATGCGCGATGGTCATTACACCAGCACTTTCTGTCACGGCGCGCTTTTGAATTTTTACGGCTTCGCGTTGCTCCGCAGGTTGAGCAAACTCAAAGGGCACCGCCGCGCATCCTTGTTGGTTGGCAGTAGGATAAATGATAATTCCTTCTTTTCGACTTCCCCGCATCGACACCTCTGAATGTCGCACTTTTTGTGAGTGGTTCATAATCTCGCCCCTCTTGCATTCCTTCCAGATCGGCTCCGTTCGACGCAATAAGAACAGAGCTCCGTGAGCGCCGCGTGTCAGGATTGTTAAGTTTTGTAATATTGTGTGCTTCTATGCCCCAGCGCTATTTCGCAACGCGCGCTTCGAACTTTGAGCGGATGCGCTGAGTAAATCACTCGTGCCCTTGTTGCATAAGGTGATCTGCCCGACTTGCGTCTCCTCGGAGGTCTGCGTCGCCTTGAGGCGCCCGCACTCGCCACGGTTGACTCATCGTCATCGCCGCCGCGGTGCTTGCCTCGTCAGTAGAAGGCTCGCAGCTGTCGTGAAGAAACAATAGCCGTGATCGGGACCATTATCGGTAGCGCGCAAAGCTACGTCACATCTGGATCTTGGCCAGTCCGGTCTTTGGATCGCGCCCCCCGCGGTAGGGGTATATGTGCGTCGCCCATTGGTTGGCGGCAGAGGACTCGATGTTGCGCGCAGCCGGGTTAGAAAAACTCAAAGCATTGCTTCCTCCCACTAAACTCGCCACCGGCTGTGCACTCTCGCCGTGTAGGGCAGCGCACCCCGTGAGCGCGGAGACGAGGATTAGGGCTCCGAGACGCACCGATTGGAAGATTCCCTCTCGTTTCATCATAGTCCTCCAAAAGCTGCGTCACTCTCATTGAAGGTTCCGGCTCGCGACGTCCCTTTCGGCATCGGCGGCCGATCCGAAAGCCTGTGGAGACCTCCGAGGTCCTTGAGGCGTAAGCCAGCTGGCTGGCACGCCTCAATCAAGCCTCTGCGCTCAAGGTCAACAAGGGTGCGAGCCAAGGTCTCAATGCGTAGGCCAAGCAAACCGGCGACGAGGCCGCACTGGAAGGCTTCACTGATCATGGAAGGATCGCGGCCTTCGAGAGCGTTGTTGTGCGACAAGCTGAGCAGGAAGCCTGCAACTCGCACGATCGGCGCTTGCTGATCTGGTTCAGAGAGGAATGCACGCCGATATTCAAACTCCCTCTCAATCGCTTGCTCGAGTTCCCTTTGTGCTTTGGGACTGCCTTCAACCAAGCTTGCCACGTCTTCCAGAGGCAGACACTCGAGCTCGGCTGCCGTCACCGCGCGAGCGCAGCAAGCATGCGTCTCAAGGAAGCCTAGCCCGACAAGATCGCCAGCAAAGGCAAAATCGATGTGCGCTTGTTTCCCATCCCATTGGCGCTCGTAGAGGCAAATCGCACCCGCTCTCACGCGATACAAGCACGTCTTCAAATCCCCCTCTTGGAAAAGCGTTTCATTGGACGCCACACGTCGCACTAACCCCGTCGGCTCGGCGGTAAGCGGCTGCTGCTCACATTCTATACGCTGAACTGTCACTCTGTACCTCCACGCACCTTCATACAGCTGATGCAGAAAATCCTCGCTCTGGCAGATAGGTGTGACGGGATAGTAAGGTTATGTAATAGTTTGTAACCGGTTCGCTTCGCTTGTCGTCCCCGAAGGGCCCAGAGCTCGCATAGCCGAAAATTCTGGTTCGATGCCGCTCACAACTGCCGCCCTGTGTGCATTCCAGCATTTCCTTGCCGCCGCGGGAGTTACGAAAGGCGGCGATAGGACGACGGCCGATTGCTGATTGATGCCGACGGGCTTATCACCCTTGTCGTCGTTGAAATTCAGATGATCCAGCGCTTGCTACTTGGCGAGCTCGGCATCGGCCTGATTGGTGCGCTCAAGAGCCACCTTGCGGGCCTCTAAGTCCTGTAAAGTTTGGCAGAGAAGTTCACGGATTTTCATCCGCGCCCACGAGCTTGCTTCACTCTGTTTGCTCTCATCGATGCGACAACGCACATCCACAATGCGTTTGTCCAGTCGCACCAATTCATCAATTCCTTTCCACATAGCTTTGAGATTAGCGCGCACGGCGGCAATCAGCATTGCGCTATGTCAAGCGATATCGACCGCTCCGGCCATGTCGACACTTTGATACAAATCGTTACGCGCGGTCTCGCTATCGAAGCCGACCAGGATAAAGCGGCTTCGGCCGTAGTTGACGCCGCCCTTGGCACCGCGAACACGACACACCTTTACAAAACTCTACACTTTGTCGCGCCTCCCGCCTAATGCGGAGACCTTCGTCCTGTTGACTCGCAGCTTAAGCATCCGTCGAAACCTGAGTGCTTGGGATTTGAGTCATGCGGTCGATAGGTATCAGTAGCGTCATTTGTTTCGGCGTCCTGCTTTTGCCGAGCGGCGTTAGCGCGCAGGAAGTGGCGGCCATTCACCCCGAGCGTTCGGCTGGGCATCCCGCCGCTTTCATGCGGGTCTACGGCTCAGCGGAGCCGCCGCGGGGATTTGTGCAATTCTGCCAGGAAAACCCTGGCGAATGCACAGCGAACTCAAGCATCGAGACGCGGCTTGTAGCGTCTTCGCAGCGGCTGCGAGAGCTCGAAGAGCTCAACCGCCGAGTGAACAAATTGGTCGCCCCGGAAACGGATATCGACCACTACGGCATCAACGAGTATTGGACCCTCCCGACGGATGGCAAGGGCGACTGTGAGGACTATGCGCTCTTGAAGCGGCACGAGCTCATGCGGCTCGGCTGGCCATCAAGCTCTCTGCTGATGACTGTGGTTATGGACGAGAGGTTTGAAGGTCACGCGGTGCTGACGGTCCGCACTGCGGCCGGGGATTTCATTCTCGACAACAAAATCAATGAGGTCCTTCTCTCAAGCAACACCTCCTACCAATATCTGCAGCGGCAGTCTTACTCCAATCCACAAGTTTGGGTGTTTCTTGATCCAATGCGCGGCACAACTCCGCGGCCGATTGCCGTCGCTCGCCCGCATCACTGACTTAAGCCGGACTGCTGCGAGATTAGGCGTGCGTGTAACAGGTGGAGCGGAAATGGATTGGGGTGGCTTATTTCTTTTGCCGCCTTGAGTGCGGGGCTGGTTGGGGCTGCAAGCTTTTGCGGGAGCCATACCGAGCGGCCTGACGCGGAGCCGGAACGCCGGTCTCAAACTTATCTTTTCGAGAAACTTAGCGCGGTGCAAAGGCGAGGTTGCAAAGGTCTCGAGGACCTTGGCGCCCCAGTGACTCGCACGGACCGTAGAGGATGGCGGAGACCGGCCGACACCCATCAACATCGCTAAGCCAGACAGGGATAGCGAACTTACGCAGGCTGCTGCTGGAAATCACACGAGGGTTCAGTCGGGTATGCCAATGGCTTCTAAGATGACAGAAGCCGGAAGCATTTGCGGACGGCTGAATGGCCGCTCAGGATTACGCGGGCGATCTAAGCAAAACCGCCGCTCTGCTTCCAGCGTCGTGGCCGGCATTGGCCGCTCGCGCATTCGACCAACTCGATTGTTGTGGGCTCGACGGGCCTCGAGCGGAGCCAGAGATTTGGAAATCGTAATGTTGGAGGGGCCGATCGCCAAGTATCAGGTATAGTGGAAGCGAGTTGCACGTGTGCCTCAGCGACATAACAAATGAGATAAGCCGTGCGCGATGGCTGACACAATATCCGCTCACATCCTGGTCGTTGATGACGAGGCCGAAGTCCGTTCTCTGCTGCGCACGGGCTTGGAGCGGGAGGGTTTTGCGGTGTCGGAGGCCAAAGACGGTGCCAGTCTGATGGCCGTGCTCGAAAAGGGGAGTATCGACTTGATCACACTCGATGTGAGGCTCTCGGGTGAGGACGGGTTCAGCCTGGCGCGTGAAGTCCGCACCAAGCAAAACGTGCCGATTGTTATGATTACCGGCATGGGCGATATGACCGACCGCGTTGTAGGGCTCGAACTCGGCGCTGATGACTATATTACGAAGCCGTTCCACATGCGCGAGGTGCTGGCCCGCATCCGGGCCGTCTTGCGGCGCTACGCGCCCGTCGCCGCAGAAGTCTCGCGCGCATCCCATGAACTTAAGAAAAGCCTCCGCTATGCCTTCGACGGTTGGAGCCTCGATATCGCCCGCCGTGAGCTCAAAGACCCACGGAGCGTGCTCTGCGAGTTGACAACGGCCGAGTTCAACCTGCTCACCATTTTGGTTGAACGGCCGGGCCGCGTTCTCTCTCGCGACGAGCTGATGGATCTCCTGAAGGGTCACGATTGGACGCCACTGGATCGCTCGATCGACGGGCTTGTCGGCCGGCTGCGCAAGAAGATCGAGCGCGGCAGCGAGAACCCGCAGCTTATCAAGACGGTGCGGGGGGTCGGCTACGCTTTTGCAGGTGAAGTGCGCCGCCTCTAGCCGTTCGGGCGTCGCGTTTGCCGATGCGATATCATTGAAACTCGAGCGCCGGCAAATTTGTGAGCCTGAGAGCCGGTGGATCTCCGTGGGTGGGAGGGAGGCTGCGTATCTGATACGGTCCACTTGAACTTGCGTACAGTCGGGACGGGAAAGTCGGCCATGCCTTATGGAACGAGCGAGTCCATTGCTGCGCAGGCCGCGAAGCTGGAGGGCTTGCTGCAGTCGGCTGCTACCGCCATTGTCATTATCGATCCCGCAGGCGTCATCGAGAACGTCAATCCCGCTACAGCACGCATGTTCGGCTATCGAAGCCGCCGAGCTCTTCGGACGAAACGTCAAAATCCTAATGCCAGAACCCTATCGTGCGGAGCACGATGGGTACCTCGCCAACTATCTCGGCACCGGGCTCAAGAAGATCATCGGCATCGGCCGGGAAGTGAGCGGCAGGCGCAAAGACGGCGCGGTGTTTCCGATTCATTTGGCGGTGAGCGAGTTCTCAACTGAGGGTCAGCGCCACTTCACCGGCATCATCCACGACCTGAGCGACCGCAAGCACGTCGAAGAGGCATTGCGGGAAAGCGAGCGTCGTCTCGCTCAGGCACAGAAGATGGAAGCCGTAGGTCAGCTGACGGGCGGCATCGCGCACGACTTCAACAATCTTCTCACCATCATCACGGGCAACTTGGAGCTGGTGCAGGACCGGCTCGAGCCGGAGGACCTTCGAGTCTTGGTCAAGAAGGCGCAGGACGCCGCAGAGCTCGGTGCGCAGCTTACAAGCCAGCTCCTCACCTTCGCGAGGCGGCGTACACAGGACGTGCAGACGATCCAGTTGAACGAACTGCTGCTCTCGGTCACCGAGATGCTTCGCCGCACGCTCGGCGACCACGTGAGCCTATCTTCCTCGCTTTCGCCGGACCTGTGGCAGACGCAAGCCGATCCGACGCCAGTTCCAGAACGCCATTGTCAACCTCGCGGTCAATGGACGCGATGCGATGCCAAAGGGAGGAAGAATCATTGTCGAGACGCGCAACGCGATCTTGGATGCGGCTCAGCTCGGGGCTGAGTTCGACGTGACACCCGGAGAGCTATGTACAGCTCTCGATTTCTGACACGGGAACGGGAATGGCTCCCGAAGTACGCGAGCGGGCATTTGAGCCGTTCTTCACGACCAAGGAAAAAGGGCGGGGTACCGGATTGGGACTATCGATGGTCTATGGGTTTGTAAAACAATCTGGCGGGCACATTACGATTTACAGCGAGCTTGGTCATGGCACGACGTTCAATATTTATCTGCCGCGAAGCGGGAAAGGTGCCTTACCCGAGCGGCCGTTGACCGCTAACGACGACGCAGGCCCCCTCCGGCGCGGAGTGGTGCTGGTGGTCGAGGACGATCCGGGAGTGAGGGAACTGACGGTGTCCCGGCTGAAGGCGATTGGTTACGACGTCGTGGAGGCGGTGGATGGGAGGAAGGCGGCAGAGGTGCTGAAAAGTCGAGAGCCAGTGGACCTCGTCTTTACCGACCTCGTGATGCCCGGTGGTATCTCCGGCCGCGACGTCGCCGCATTGGCGCGTAAACTTAGGCCTGGCATAAAGGTCCTTCTCACGTCGGGATATGCCGAGGACCTGGTGCCGGTCGAGCCCGAACTTGCTCAGCTCAAAATCCTGCGAAAGCCCTACCGGCAAGCGGACCTCGTTGCCGCCCTGCGGGAAGTGTTTGCCTCTTCAGTCGTGAATTGACTTGAGCTGGATCAAAGCCTTCGAAGGCCCGCCGAGCCCAGCCTGCCTTCTTGCAGCCGGAGGGTTTGCGCAGGCTGATGCTTCTATCACCGGGTCGGATAGCAATTGGATCGTTCCAGCTCCTGGGATGTGGCACACCGTGTTTTGAAGGAGTTGATCCAGACAGGGATTGCTCAAGAGAGGGTCATTCTCCTTGGCCTATCGACTGTCTTCTTGAGCCGCCCGGCCGACAGCATCCCAATGCCGGATGTTGTAGAACTTCCAGCCTTCGAGCGGGGCGAGCCGGTTTGCTGCAGTACTCGATCGGTCGCGGCGAAGATGGCCGCAAGAAAGAATGGAGGGGGTTCGACGCTCGAACGGTCCCTGGGCTGTTGCCTCTTGCCGCGCCAATCTCAGCGGGTCGCGACCTATGTGGAGCAGGGGAAAATCGTAATGGGCATCCTCTTGTCCAACGGTGAGGATGAGCGACGTGCGTGTCTCACTCTGCTCTCCGGCAGCTCAACCCCGGTTGAGATACATGACTTGGTGAGCGGATCGCGGTGAGACACTGAGCGCGCGGCCCCTGAGAACCCCCATTCCAAGGCAATGGCACGCGCAACCAGCAGCACCGAATTTTTCCGACAAGCCAGTCTCGACGCGCTAGGACCGGCGCGTGAAAGACGGGTCAAGGCGCTTGCGAAAACCATCACGGAGGCCGAGCAGCGCGCGCGATACCTTGGACAATTCCGCATCGAGGACGCGGGTCTTTACAATATGGGGGGTGGCTCGTAGCGCCGTCCTCCGCTCCTGGGGAATCGAGACCGCCTCGGACATCGATGCAGCCAAGATCGCGCAAGTTCCCGGGTTCGGTCGAAATCTGACCGACCGCCTCGTCAACTGGCGCGACGGCCTTCATGGCAGGTTCCTATTTGAGCCAGCCGCTGTCGCGGATCCGCTGGAGGTGAGGAAAGTCGATCGTGAGATCGCAGTTCAGCGAATTGGGTTCATGAAGGAGCTGCGAATCCGCGTCGCCGGCCTCGACAATCAGGCCCGTCGCATTCGAGATGATCGCGCCACGCTGTGGACGCGGCTTGAAGCCGCCTTCAACGCGCGCATGCTCGCGCATCAGGCCAATGTAGCGGCGGTAAAAATTGACGGCGGGCTCCAGGTAGAGGAAGCCGTGGGACCTTGTCGCGTCGACCGGAGGCCCATCAATTGCCGGTCTGGTCATCTATTCTGTGTGTGGCATGCGCCACAGCCGCAACGCGGACCGCGACCAGCCTGAGCAGATAGAGGTTGCCCTCATATTAGAAGGACACCCTGATCTTGGCCCGGTAGGCATTCCACTGGGGGTGCGTCACTTTGTGTTGACGCATATCAACCTGCGTCACTTGAGAAACTGCTCTAGTGAGCGTTGCTACATTCTCTCCCCAGAGAACAGGGCCTTCCCCCGGCCTATTGTGGCAAGCTAAGGCGTTCGGACTCACACGAGTCCGGCGCCTTCTTCTTTCCTGCATCCGTGTGTGTGGCCAATCTGTTTCCGCCACAGCGTGAGACAGCTAAAGCGCGTCATTTTGACGGGCTTTAGCTGTTCATGCGCATGCACCGGTCGCCAAGATCAGTCGGACTTGATCGCGATCTTCTTCTCAGCCGCCTGCGCTTGCGCGGTCTTCGGAAGCGTCACAGTGAGTAAGCCCTTCTTGAAGCTCGCCTCGATCTTTTCGGCTTCGACACCATCCGGAATCGGAAAGCGACGCTCGAAGGCCGGAATTGGTCCTCTACGGCATGTTCTATACTTCTGCCGCGTTCGGCTCGAGGCGATGGCTACAAGGGCTAGGAAGCGCCGATGAGGCACTTGTTACAAAACTCTACAAAACTTTGCACAGGTCAGAACATTCCGTGACCTCGCTATGGTCTGCTGCGCTCAGCTCAAGAATGGAGATGAGCATGCAGCCGACAATCCATCCTCAGCCCGCCGAATTGCCGTTCTTAGCCCCAAACCACCTCAGCCTTCGTAGCTCCTTTGAGCTCACGCCGGAGGGGCACATCGAGCGCACCATCAATCAGCTTGCGGCCTTGCTCATCGGCATATCGCGCAACAACCAGTATGAGGGCCGGGATCCGACCTGCATCCCCGATAACCTCGCCTCCGGCTTCGTCGCGGAGCTTCTCGGAGTCAAAATTGGCAGGCTTGCCGGTGCGCTGATTGCACTGCAGCAGCGCGGGCTCGTAAAAGCAGAGGGGCATGGCTTGCGTCTCACCAACGTCATCGCCCTTGAGAGGCTTGCCGGCTAGCCGCACTGCCAGCTAGGAAGCGTGGCTGCCTATCGTCAGGTTGCTAGGACGCCCCTCATGCCCAAAGGACGCTGCGCGGCGTTTGAAGTACCACGCTCAAGAGTTGAGTATTTCCCGCGGACAATTCCAGGCTCGGATCGCCGTTCTACCTTAGCTTGACCAGTTGCAGGTTAGGAGGAACCACTCTTCATGGCCATCGCGATCCGCGGCCGCCCCCGTCAATCGCGAGGGCGCCGTGCTTGTGGTCCTAAGTATACCAACACGAAGGTACGCCTCAACTCGGTCTTCGATCGACGCAAACTGCACACGCTACAGACGCACACACTTGCGTCCCTTGAAATAGGGACCAGAGTTATTGATGAGCACCCGTACCCAGCTTGCCGGTTGCCGACGCAGGAGCCTCTAGCGTAGCGCCGGCCGCCGACCGCCGCAGGTGCTGTACGTGCCCGCTTGCGCAGGCGGCTTCCGCCTGGTCGGGGCTGCAGCCACGACGGTAGAAGGATCAAGAAAGAGGAATAGCAGCAATGACCAATCGCACGCTTGCCTACATTTTAAAGGACCAGAACCCCCTTGTGATGTTGGCGGCCGACACCGTGCAGAGCGCCTGCAAATCGATGTGTGAACGGCACGTAGGCTCGGTTCTGGTGGTCGATGAACGTCAGCGGCTGATAGGCGTCTTCACTGGACGCGATGCTGTCCGAACCCTTGCGCAAGGTAAGAGTGTGGCGCGGATGACCCTCGACAAGGCGATGACGCCAAATCCCATTACGGTAACGCCCGATCAACGCGCCATCGATGCGCTGCGAGCGATGAGCGACGGTGGCTTCCGTCACGTCCCCGTTGTCGAGGACGGCCGCATTTGGGGCATCGTCTCGCGCGGTGATTTCAAGGGAACGGAAATCGATCGGCTGGATGAGGAAGAGCATTTATCGGAATGCATTCGCTGATCAGCGCGGCCACGCAACTGGGTCTCCCCGCATTGATTTGAGGGGCACCGTAGAGATCTCAGTTAGTTCGATGATCGGCGAGACGCCCATCGGTGCCAGGCCAGGTCGCCCATCAGCGGCGCCCGCGCTGCTCTTCCTCGGGCGTGTCGCTATGAAGGTAGTAATAGATGCTTGTGATCTCTTCAGCGGAGAACTGAATCTGCGGCATATCTCGATGTCTCGAGCCGATACCCTCGGCGAGCTCGACCTCCAGGCGCTCTGTTGGATAGTAGCCGAGGACAGTCCACAGATTGGGAGCCTCCTTGAGTGGACTTGCGAGCCCCGGCGCCACGGCGTGACATCGGCTGCAGTTCTTTTCCAGTAGCGCCTTGCCGTCGGCCGCATCTGTGGCCGAAGCCGGCGACAAATGCCAAGCGATACCCACAGCGACCGTCGCGATAATTCCGCGAAGCCGCGAGCCGATCAATTGGCGGACTATCACCATTTATCCTCCTGGCTCCACTTACGCCGCGCTCATGATTGCCAGGCAAGAACTGAAGCTGCGTCGTCGGCGCTTATTCTGGTGCGCGCAAGCTCATGATATAAGCGATGACGTTATCAAGGTCGTCTGGCGCAATCATGAAATTAGGCATCGTCGCGTGATGCGAACTTTGCAGCCACACCACAAGAGCGCGCTCAGTCATACCCGGCGAGTCTGCGATAGCGCTGAAGTTCGCTGCTTTGATATT
Organism: uncultured Alphaproteobacteria bacterium; assembly: GCA_963724595.1. GTDB lineage: Bacteria > Pseudomonadota > Alphaproteobacteria > Rhizobiales > Hyphomicrobiaceae > Hyphomicrobium_A. Next base: position 127,495 of record CAVRVR010000005.1, read on the forward strand.
GGGCGATACCTCACCCTTCTCTACAGCATGACAGTCTGAGCAAGCCTTCTTCGCATAGACAAGACCGCGCTGCGGATCGCCCATATCAGCCGCACAGACGATGCCGGCGACAACGAGTGCAGCTAGCGCGATGGTCGGTTTCAGCATGTGCACGGGCAACTCCTTCAATCCGTGGGTCGGCTTGGCAGGATGGTGATCATTGCTGAAAGCTGCGGTTCCTGTGATCTTCGACCTAGAGGATACGGTCGCGAGATCACGTGATCGGCGTAAATCTCCACAAGCCGTAGCATCACACTCAATGCCACGACTCCGCCAGATAATCCTTATCAGTGCTCTAGCGGCATCGCGATCCGTGTTCGGACTGATGAAGGCAGCGACGCAACCACATCCTCCGCTGCCGCTCAGCATGTTAGTGTTGCGCTGCTGAACGATTGACTTTAGGTCACATACCGGATCGCGCTTAGCTGGTATCAGAGGTCGGCAGTGATCGGGAGGTGAGTGAATGGTTCCACCCAAAATTTTGACCCCAGTCGATGGTTCTCCGGCCTCGCTTCGCGCCGTCGATTTTGCTCTTGAGATGCTGTCGTGGGTCCCAGGAGGTTCGCTCATATTGCTCAACGTGACAAACGTTGGGGCCATCGATCCGATGGGCGTAGCGGCCATGGCTCCGCCCGACTGGTTCCAGGACGTAGCCTTACGAGCATCTGACGAGGCATTGAAGGGCGCTCTGAGCAAATGCGAAGCTAGCAACATTGGGTTCAAGCCGATGGTCAGGGCCGGACAAGTCGCCAAGACCATCGGCGAGGTTGCGCGTGAGGAAGGCGTCGATCAGATTGTAATGGGAACTCGCGGTCTTGGCGGAATTCAAGGTCTGTTTCTCGGGTCGGTCGCAACTCAAGTCATCCACTTAGCCGAAGTTCCCGTCACGTTGATCAAGTAGCGACGACCCCTCACGCAGTGTTGCGGAGACGTTGGCGCAGTTCGCACCAACAGGCCCTCTTCTGACTTAAAGGTGACATGAGGGTCGCGGCTTGTGCCAGCTACCGTTCGATCTTCTCTTCGCAGGATCGCTCGCCTGCGCCGCCTGCTGCCTCTTTTGGGGCCTCGACACCGGTGACTTCGCCCCAATCGGTCGATGAGTTTTTTCACGATTGCCGATGGATGATGTCTTTGTGACAGGTTCCCATCGGACAGCATGGGCGTTACAACCGGGAGCCATTTGCCTCTAGTCGGCCAGCCGGGCGCGAGGTGTTGAATTGCGAACATCGGACACGGCAAAAGGCGCGGAATACCCCGAAGCTACTCCTGACAAGCAGTTCTGGGCCCTTGCCATTGGCTCGATCGGCGTCGTCTACGGCGACATCGGCACGAGTCCTCTCTACGCGTTCCGCGAAGCCATCGTGGCTGCGAAGGGTGCAAGTTTTGCCGGGCGCGAGGCCGTGTTTGGTGTCCTGTCGCTGATCGTGTGGGCTCTGCTGCTCATCGTGACGCTCAAGTATGTCGTCATTCTCTTGCGCGCTGATAACAAGGGGGAAGGTGGTACGTTCGCGCTCATGGCGCTCGGACAATCGGTGGCGAAGCGCAGCGCGCCCGTCATCATGGCGCTCGGTATCGCCGGCGCCTCGTTCTTCTACGGTGACGCGGTCATCACGCCCGCCATCTCGGTGCTGTCGGCGGTCGAGGGCTTGAAGCTCGTCTCGCCGGCCTTCGGACAATTCGTGATCCCACTCTCGGTCGTCATCCTCGTTGGCCTGTTCGCGATGCAATCGCATGGCACTGCCAGGGTTGCGACTTTCTTCGGACCCATCATGATTGTGTGGTTCTTGGCGTTGATCGTCGGGAGTCTCCCGCACATCATCAATAGTCCTGACGTCCTGGTGGCACTCAATCCGTGGTACGGCGTGACGTTCGTTTTCAAGCACGGACTTGTTGGGCTCATCGTGCTCGGCCTCGTCTTTCTCGCTGTGACCGGTGCGGAAGCCCTTTACGCGGACCTCGGCCACTTCGGCCGCCAGCCGATCCAGGCAGCCTGGTTCTGGCTCGTTCTGCCGGCGCTTCTCATCAACTACTTCGGCCAAGGCGCGCTGGTTCTCGCCCGTCCCGATGCGTTGAAAAATCCGTTCTATCTGCTCTATCCGGATTGGGCGCTGATCCCGATGGTAATCCTCGCGACAGTGGCTACCATCATCGCCAGCCAAGCCGTCATTACCGGCGCGTTCTCGCTCACCCGTCAGGCCATTCAGCTCGGCCTCCTGCCGCGCTTCGCCATTACCCACACGTCCGAGACAATGCAGGGGCAGATCTACCTACCGCGCGTCAACTGGATGTTGCTGATTGCTGTCTTGTTCGTCGTTTTTTCCTTCCGTAGCTCGTCCAATCTCGCCGCCGCTTATGGCGTTGCCGTTACGGCGCAGATGATCATCGGCTCGCTAATGGCATTTTTCGTCATCTGGCGCATGTGGGGGTGGAGCCTCTGGCAGGTGGCGCTGTTGATCGTTCCGCTCCTCTTCGTCGAGCAGGCGTTCTTCTTGGCGAACATGCTGAAGGTCTTCGAGGGCGCGTGGGTACCGCTTGCCATGGCCGGCTTGGTTGGGCTGGTAATGGCGACCTGGGTCAGAGGCGCACGCCTTCTTGCCAAGCAGACGCGCAAGGAAGAGGTCGATCTCGACTGGCTGTTGCGCAAGCTCGAAGCAAAGCCGCCGCATCGCGTACCGGGTACGGCCGTGTTTTTCACCGGCGATCCCGACGCCGTGCCGACCGCCCTTATGCACAACCTCAAGCACAATCGCGTCCTGCACGAGCGCAACATCATCCTCTCCATACGCACCGAAGAAACGCCACGCGTGCCGCGCCACGAACGCTTGGCCGTCGATCGAGTGAGCGACTCCTTCATCCGCGTCGTCGCGCGCTACGGCTTCATGGAAACGCCGAGCGTGCCGAAAATCCTCGAGCTGTGCCGGCGCAAAGATCTCAACATCGACATTGGCGCGACGTCGTTCTTTCTGTCGCGTCGCAATCTGAACCCGACGCCGAAATCTGAGATGCCCACTTGGCAGGACCGGTTGTTCGTCGTGCTCGCCCGCAGTGCGCAGGACGCCACGACCTACTTCAAGATACCCACCGATCGCGTCGTCGAGGTCGGCACGCAGGTCGCGGTCTGACAATGGCGATGTGGCGAAGCGGGTCTCTAAGGCGAGCGCCGTATCACTTCGTCGAGCAGTGTGAGCACAGCGGCGTGACCCTGCTTATCATTGACTTTCATGATGGCATCGCTGCCACCGAAGTGTTTTGCAGCGACGTCAGCTAAGTCGAATGCTCGACTGGTGTCTTCGGCCATACTATGGGAAACGGCCACTAAGGCACCGTACGCGCACCACTTGCTCGCGGTGGGTCCCGTCGGGCAGACCGGCGCCCCATAAATGTCGAAAGCCAGCTCGCCACGGCACCACGGCTTCTCATCTTCGATGAGTGAGCGGGCCTCTTCGATGATCTGAATTTGGATCGGTTTTGACATGCCAATCCTCCTGCCTGTTTGATACTCCTGCAACCCCGCTTGGGCTAGTCCGGTCGCACATTGCTCGATCAGGTCTTCTCGTCCCTCAAAGACCTCGACGGAAGCAGATCGGCGCAGCCGCATAAAAAATCCATATCAATTTTGGCGACCAGGCATGTGAGCTTTATAAAAGTCGGGCAGTCCTGCCTCCCGGCCCTAAGCTGACGCAGCCGAGCCGCAGCCCTCTGACGTCAGCTTCTGGCCCAAAGCGGACATTCATACCCGGGGCCATAGACGCCGCCACCATCAGCAAAGCCGTGAACGCGATTAAGATCGCGGTCGGCCTTGCACCCCACGTTAAACTCAGCATTACGGGAAGTGGCGACGGCACGGCCACAGCCGGATTCGGTCGGGCTAGTCTACACTGTTGGATCAACCGCCCGGGGGAATGGATGCGGTTTTTCAGAGGGCCAGTCATGGGTTCGGGGGTCTAGCGCTGTTTGCGCTAGCCACTGCAGCTCTGTACTGACATTTGGCCATCATCACGATCACCCAATCGGGCAATCCTCCCAAGCGACCCTCAGTGCTCCAGGCACCCAGTGCGGAGCTGCCAGTGCCGGTACGCGGCGGATGCATTCTCAGCACTCCTGCGGCGTATGCTGGGCGATGAGCATTGCGGGCGCGCTCGTGTTGCCGACGTCGACGGCGCTTCATCTCCCCGTGCCGGTACCGACGTCGTGGCACCCGGAGCAAACCACACGGTATTTGCTGACAGTAAGTCCGTGAAGTTCCAAGCCCGCGCTCCGCCCCATCGTCGCGGTCGTCTAGCGCTCACTTCCAAATCCCAGGGCCCCGGTGTCAGGAACGCCGCCCGCCGCAACGCGGCGGGCGCGTGCTTGGGCAGTCAACTCAGTCGAGGAGAGTGCAATGCTCCTTCGTGCTTCCCTAATGGGTTTGCGACTTTGGTTTCGGCACACGCTATGGGCTCAGTCGAACCGTCGACCGCGACGCCCGCTCCCGCAGGAGCCACGGATGCAGCACCCGCAGCACCTCCGCCCGCCCGAAGGCAGAAACGCCTTCCGCGACGACTCCCAACGGAATTACCGAGCTTCCCCCGGTGGTGGTTGTGGAAAGTCCTGTAACGAAGAAGAAGGGCCTGCCGCGCAAAACTTCGGCGACGAAGGGTAGCGGGGGTTCGTCGGGAGCCACACGGCGGCCGATGCAAGGCGTCGCCGCATCCTCGGGATTGTCTTCGCTGGCTGCCGAAACGAAGGCCTTGACGACGCGCGATCCAACCTTCTTACGCAAATCGGCACCAACTCATTTCAGATGAGTGGAGAAGCACTCCAAGCGATGCCGCAAGGGACCAATGCTCCCCTCGCCAAGGCGCTGCTGCAGGCGCCGGGCGTCACTCAGGATTCGGTGGCAAGCGGCCAGATCCACGTGCGCAACGAGCACGCCAATCTCCAATACCGGATCAACGGCATCTTGCTCCCTGACGGCGTGTCGGGGTTCAGTCAGGTTCTGGACACTGCCTTCATCGGCAATATGGCGCTCGTCACGGGCGCGCTGCCAGCCGAGTACGGCCTGCGCACCTCAGGGCTCGTCGACATCCAGGCCCGCAGCGGCGCCTTTAACGAGGGTGGCAGCGTCGGTCTGTACGGGGGCAGCCGCGAAACCCTCACCCCCAGCTTCGAATACGGCGGCACGAGCGGCAGCACCGAATATTTCGTGACCGGTCGCTACTTTCAGAGCAACGAAGGGATCGAGAATCCTACTTCAAGTGTCGTGCCCATCCACGACGATACCGAGCAAGGCAGCTTTTTCAGCTACGTGTCGACGCTGCTCAATCCTGATACCCGGCTGAGCTGGATTTCGGGCAGCACCGTCAATCACTTTCAAATCCCCAACAGCCCCGGGCAAGCGCCGGTCTACCAGCCGTTCGGCATAACCGAGTTCAATTCGGCGCTGCTCAACGAGAACCAGTTCGAACAGAACTACTACGACGTGATTGCTCTGCAGAAGAAGGGCGACGGGGTCGACTGGCAGTTGGCTTACTTCGCTCGCTACAGCGACCTGCACTTTAACCCGGACGTGCTCGGTGACCTCGCCTTCAACGGTGTCGCGTCCGACGTGCAGAGGCAGAGCCTCGTCAATGGCGTGCAAGGGGACGGCTCTTATCGGATGAATGCCGCCAAGCACGTTGCGCGCGGGCTTTTTCGCAAGCGGCGAGCAGACGGACGTCAGCAGCGCGTCGAGCGTCTTGCCGGACGGAGGCGATATTCCCCTCGGTGTCGCGGAGGGCAACTCAAAGCTCGGCTGGCTCTTTGGCGCCTACGTGCAAGACGAATGGAAGATCACCGATCGTTTGACGCTCAACGTCGGCCTGCGCTTCGACCAGATGTACCAGTTCGTCGATGCAAACCAGTGGAGCCCCCGCGCCAATATCGTTTACACGCCCTTTGCGGGAACGACGTTGCATGCGGGCTATGCGCGCTACTTTACGCCGCCATCGCAGGTTCTGGCCGCCCCGACTGACGTCGCGGCATTCGATAACACAACCCAGGCATCTGAGACTTGCGGCGGACAGGCCCCCATCGTGCAGCCGGCCTGCGGTCTCGTGCAGCCCGAGCGTTCCCACTATTTCGACGTTGGGGTCGTGCAGCGGGTACTTCCGGGACTCGAAGTGGGCGTCGACGGTTACTACAAGCTCGCGCGCGATCTTCTCGACGACGGCCAGTTCGGAGCCGCTCTTGTGCTCGATCGGGACTCAACTTCGAGCAGAGTTCAGCCAGGTAAGATCCGGGTAAGATGTTGAGGCCGTGGGCTGACGTTCTGCGGTTCATCTAGGCTTGCGTGCGCGAGCAAGGTGTCCGCCGTCCGCGAGGGGATATGCAGGAGTATACGCGCGCCGCGAAGTTGCTACTGGTCCGGGCGGATCGTGACCCACTTTTTTGAAGTTCAGCCGTGCCAGCTCGGGAGTATCGCCAAGGCAAAAGCCACCGGCGTTATCTGCCGCCCGATAGTATCAACCCGCGTACTGCGCGCAACGCGCACTCGGTCACCAAGCATCGTCACGCCGCCGCCTTGGTGCGCTCGGAAATCATTCTGCGCTCGTGCTGGGCGATGGCGGCGAACAAATGGATCGTCAGCTGGCCCCCTGACTACCTCGGCGAGCTCGACCGTCGTGTACTCATCCTCGATGGAGAGGAACTCGTTAAGCAACGCGCACCTCGGCGCGGCGGTTCGAAGGGCTGTGGGGATGAAGGTGGCCTTCAACCGCCTTCCTTGAGTTGAGCGTAGGCGGCGAAAACATCCTCGGGAGAAAACACAAATTTCTTGTCGTAGCGAATCCAAGGCGTCATTCCGTCCTGTCGCTGAAACTCCCCGGCATGGACTATGGCCTTGTTCAGGTCGGCCCATGGTTCACCCTTGGCGTACTCCGCCTCGGTCGGCTTGCGTCCGCTCGGAACCCACACGAGCACCACATCTCGTTCTGGCACGGAATCTGACACGACTACGACCGGCTGCATCTTTAAGCGTGAAGCATGATGACTTCGGAAGCGGTGTCAACGGCCAGGCAACCATGGATAATTTCAACCTGAGAAGATCGGTGACGCGTCATGACGCCGGACATCCTCCGCACTGTAGAAGCCATGGGCCCCGCCTTCGCACTTCCGCTGCACGCGCTCACCGCCATTGAGGCACAGCATGGGCGTGCCGCCGCGATCGACCACGCACTGGCCAGCGATGCCGTCACGCGCATCGTCATGTTGATGCTGGAAGACACGAAGCTTGCCCTGACGCTGATGCGCGGGCTCGTCGAGGCGCAACAGACGGGCAAGCGAGCCAAGGTCGTGCGACGGACGCAACGTCGCCTGACGAAAGCACTTGGCGACGCGAAAACTCGCGCGAACCGCACTTAGGGGGCGTGTGCAACTCGCTGTAATGACTATTTTAAGGCAGAGGGTTACCCCGTAAGGGTGACAGCACATTCTTGTCCGAAAAGGTACACTTGTCGCGCGCCACCATTCCACTCTCCCCGTGAAATGACCCCGACGCCCTCTGGGTTCTGTGGCGCCAATAGGAAGTGGACGCTGATCCATCCCCCCCGGATCAGCGTCCTTCTCGTCTCAGCATTGCGCAGGACATAAATGCCCACTCCTGAAGAAGTCTACAGCGCGGCAATTGTCCGAGCCTGCGCAGACCACCTAGCCCGCGTGAAGGCTGCGCGCGACACCCGGCACTTGGCTGTCGCAATGGTGGCAGTCTTCGGCGAGCAGGATCGCAGGCCTCACAGAGCGCGCTGGGCTGTCTATGCCAAGGCTAGAAAGGCATACGACAAAGCAGTATGCAGCTCGGAAGCGCAGCGCATGAAGGACGAAGCGATCGCCTGGGCCACCTTCCAAGCGATCGGCGAAGTTTCTGACGCGCCCCTGCCACCAGCGCCGCCAAAACCAGAATTAATCGACGCCTAGAAACGCTTTAGGCGGCGCACCCTTTCAATCCATTTCGAGCTTCATCCCCGGAAGACGCGGCCAGCGCGGCGCGTGTTGAAATGCCCGACCGGAGTTCAACAGGCCGGTTTGTGGATAGGTCAACTTCGACCCTCGCATGTCGACGTCGACTCATGCTCAAGCGCATTCGATGGCAGCCATGAGATCTTCGATGAGAAGCTTAACGATCCACGACCGCATCAAGGCGGAGGAGCTTAAGAGAGAAATTCGGCAACTCGAGAGGGCGCAAGCCAATATTGCTTCAAGGTTCGCCGCCTACGACGCCGTCACGGTCGAGGAGCAGCTCTCAGTGCGCCTAGCGTTCAAGGAAAATCGAAAACAGCTAGGGCAGTTGAGCCAGGAACTTCTGCGGCTGGTTTGCATCTAGGTCACCTTCGGGTGGCCTCATTCGGAGGAACTTCGCAGGCAAGGAAATGTTCAAGCTCCAAAGCGTTTGGAGTGAACCATGGGTCAGCATACCCACGCTAACATTGAACGCCCTACCGCATCCGGTATCGGCGTCGCTCTCCTGTTTGTTGCCGCTGTGATTGGGATCTTGATGATCGCGATCTACTATCCCACCAGCGAAGGTCGTGTTGGGGACACCAATAACGCCGGTCCGTCTGTGAAGACCGTGACGCCCACACCGATGCCCCCGGCCTCACCAACGACGCCAAAGCCCACTACCGAGCCACGGTAGACAACATTTCGCGGCTCAACCTGCGAGCAGAGCCGATGCTATTCGCGGAACGCGCCTATGACGCAGTCACTTTGAGCCTGATGAAGCAGGTTCTCGACGAAGCCTGGCAAAGCGTCATATCCAAGTCAGTCTATCGCGCGCTCGATCCGACGCGCGCACGGCGTGAAATGGCATTACTGATCATGCAGGCCGTAGATGGGGGCCAACGTGACCCCGAGCACCTGAAGCGCATCGCGATGCGCGCTGTCGAAAGGCCGTCGTAACTCGTCCCGCGCGCGACGCACCGCCGGACAGTCTCAGGTGGCTCGCAGCTCTCCGGACTTTAGTCTCAGCAATTTGGCGTGCGTCTTTGAGAGGCGACGGAACGCATGCAAGGTATAACCGCGGCCAGCTTTGATGGCGCGCCTCACGCATTTGACCGCAACCTCAGCGTCGCCCGAGCCGACATAGAACCGCTGTAGCGGCCTGCCCCAGTATCGAACGTCAACTACCCATCCCCCATCCACGGAGATTGGGGCTTGCACGAATGTTCCTCCTTAAGCCGCCCACGGCGGCGGCCTCTTCCTGTGCGCCCACCGCTTGGTTTCGTAGGCCTCGAGCGCTTGCTGCAGGCGGTCGAGCTTCTCTTCCTCAGCGTGGCTCGAGCCGCGCAGGTCGGCAGCGTGCCGCACGAGCAGCAGGCATCGCATCGGCTTCAGTCCAGGGAAAATCGGGAGAAGTCCACCATCGGTCCAACTCACAAAACATGCGCATATAAAAGTGGGATGTACACTGATTGGTTCCCGGGTGGTGGCCAGATCGAAAACAGCTGGAGATCGTGCGGTGTTCGGTGAGTCACGGGGATGTGGAAGTTGTTTGCCGCACTTTGACAATTCGCTAACCGACTCAACCCACCCTGAAATGGTGACGAAGTTCCCCTTCGACACCCATGCGACCTCGACAGCCGCTAGAGGGCCCTACCCGCTTTGGCGGTGGGGCCCTTGGCATTTCGATCGAATGACGCGGCGTGCGGGCCTCGCCGTCGCCAAGGCCAACGGCAAGGTGTCCGGTCGGCGCCGCAAGCTCGCCCCCGCCGACATTGTCAACGCCAAGACGCTGCTCGCCGACGGCAAGCAGCTGAAGGTGCGCGATGCGGCAGCTGTGCTGGAGTCAGCGAACGCACCCTGTTCCGTAAGTCACCGTCTCCTGCGTGCCCTCCCCAGCGCGGCCAATTAGGCTGCGCCGACGCCGACCCCGAGTAGTCGTAACCCAGCCTGCGAAAAAGTTAGCAGCGCGCATGTAATCAAACGCGCTTCGCCGGAAGCGAAGGCTTTCGCCGATTTCGTACGCGGGCCGCAAGGCACGCGCCGTGCCCGAAGAAAGCGGCTCACGGTGGCGACGTACCACGCCCGCTTGAGTATCGCCCCTACGGAATCGCCTAGCGGAGCAACTAGATCTCTGCCAGCGGGCCTACCTTCCAAGCAATCCGCCCGCCCCACCGAGGGCGCCGCCGCCGAGGCCACCACCACCTGTAAATCCGACCGGTAGCGACCGCCCCACGTCAGGAATCGACAAGCGACCTGGCGCAGTGGGCGCTTGCAATGGCGGCACGGATTGGGCCGGAATTGGCGGAATCGCCTCCGCCGCCCATCGATCGGTAGCCAGCGGTTTCGTGAGGTCGGATTGCGCCGGGTCCAGGATCAAGGAAGATGGTGCTTCTAGCTTCGGCAACTCAGTGTCGACAACGGAAGGACGAAAAATTTTCAACTCCTGCACAGCCTGCGTATCGACCCCGGCCGGTACCGGCGCATTGGTCGACATCACCGACACGGGATTGATCGCCTGGCCCGTTGCTGCCTCCAACTTGGCAACGTCGACGCTGCGGTTTGTAATGCCGGAGGGCCCGCGGCCGTAGGTCGTCACGTTCACTGTGGCGCGTGCGGCGGTCGCGTTGCGCGAAGATGGCTCGAAATGTGAGTGCATGCCAGGGCGACCATAATACGCCTCGGAGACGAATACGGCATGCGAGTAGAAGGCGGGTGAAGCGCAGTCGTAGCCTCCATAATAGTAGTCGCCCTGCCAATAGAAATCCGGTCCCACCGGCGCCCAGCCGACATAGCCGCCGCCGTAACACCACTCGACCCAGGCCGGAGCCCACTCATACCCGGCGAGCCATACCCAGCCGTAGCGCGTGCTCCACACCCACCGACCGTAATGATAGACGACCCAGCCGTACGGCTCATCGGAGACCCACACCCATCCGTAATCTCGCGTGTACGCCCAATTACCATAGGCGTAGGGGCGCCACCCGTCAGGCAAGCGGGAGGGGCGCCAGACGCGACCATACTGCTGATCGTTGACCCAGTAGCCGTGAGCCGACAGTGTTTTATCGAAGTAGGAGATGCCGACCGTTGTCTCCGCTCGGGTGCGATCGCTTACCACGAGCCCGGCGACAAGCAGAGCAAGCCCGATCATTAGAGCGCTCAAGAAGTGAAGTTTAGGGCGCAGGCGCATTGTACGTCCCCCCAAGAATCAATGCCCAGAGCGTTACGGTTTAATTGGGCAACAGGGTGACGAGGCTCCCCCCAGCCTCGACCTAGTGCAGCCCCGGCGTCGCCCCCATGAGCGCCGGGGCTTTTGCGTGGGACGGGCGCCAACGAGCGGCACCCTTACGCTTCCAGAACGTCAGCTAGGGGGAACAGCGCGGCTGTGTCAGCGTTCTCTAAGCAGGGATCAAACGAACTGACGGATCAACGAATGGCTTCCCGAGTCAACTCCGGAGCAAGCGCCGCGCGTGGCCTTGGTTGGCTCCTTCGCGCGCAGCATGACGGTGTCGTCCGCGAGCCATTGCCGGTCCGCTGGGTCGAGTTGATCAACTGCCTGGACGAGAAAGAGCGAACGCGCCTCAAGTCGGAACTAAGCTACGGTGAGGACTACACGCCGCTTAAAAGCTAACTGGGCGGTGTCTGCACCGCTTGCGTTCGAGAAGATGAATGGCTGTGCTGTGGCGGGCCAACGCCCTCATAGCACCTCGACCTCGTGCGCTCGGATAACGACGACGTCCTGGCTGAACCGATGCTCAAGTGTGGCCTTCATCGCCGTCCACCAGGCCCGGTCAAACGTCGGCGCCATCACCTCGATGACAACGATGTCGTCGTGCTCGGTCGAGCCCTCATCGTGCCAACGGCCCTCCGCAGGCGCGCGAAGGAAGCTGGTGACGCCGCCGAAGTTGGCGACCAGCTCCTTCGCCAGGTCATCGTAGTAAGCGGCGGGAAAGTCCTCACCGGAGGTATCCTTCAACGGCAGGAGAATTTCGATCAGCTGCGCCATGGGTTCCAGCTTACTGGTGCGCGGGCGGCCCGGTTCCCGCGCGGTCTGTTGTCGCCATTCTCCCACGTCTCAGCGGCAATAAAAGAAGCCGGGATGAGTGCAAAGCGGGGCGCGCTGACCATCGAACTTTCGTAGCCACCTCGAAGACGCGGGCATAGGGCGGCGGGGCCACAAGGCGACAACAATTCGACAACGAGTAGGGCTGATCCCGCCGATGGATGACACTGACAGTCGCGGAGACCTGCCGATAGCCGAGGTCAATCGAGCCGGAATCGTTGAAACTGGGCGTTCTTTGGCACCGCAGCAGAGATGGAAGCGACGGCCAGAACGGAAAAGGGGTCGCCAGCGGAGGAATATTGCTGGCGCCCCTCGGTTCGTAGTGCGGCACCGACGAGAGCATCGCGGGCCGCACAACCCAATCTGCAAGCAAGGAATTGGTCAGTCCAGTGACCAATCTGCGTGAGGCGAATTTCTATGGCGTCTGTGTTCGGTGAACCACGCCCTACAGCTGCTTCGGCCTGTTAGCTTTAACCAATGCCCACAAAACAAAACGAGCAAAAGTCTCGCGCGACTGAGGTTGCGGTGGGCGCCCACCTTCCAGAGCGTCCGGGGGCCGGACGGCGTAGCCCCACGCAGCGTCGTCCGGAGTCCTCACGTCGTGCCGAGGTCGCGCCTTCTCTGCCGCATCGCCTCCATCCCGCCAGGATACAGCTCCGGCTTGGTGTTGATCTTGCGCGAGCCGCACTTCGAGCACTTCATGTGTTTGCCGACATCGGGCACAGGTGTCTCAGCCGATAGTGGGACCGTGGCAGGGTTTACTAAGCCCGCTCCGGTAGGCGAGCGCCGAACCGGCTAGATCGCTCCCATTTAGCAGTTCGATTGAAGTACGTCCGGTGGAGCAGTGTTGACACGGCGTCAAGACCCCCTGATCGGCCGCACGGGAGTCAGCATGAACCGCCGTTCCTTCCTTGGTCTGTTCGGCAAAACGGTGGCGCTCGCCGACGTGCCGACCGCTCTGCTCAGGTCAGCGCCAGTCGCTGCCGAAGGGCCGGAGTTTTTGGTGTCGCACTATGCGGCGCCGGGCGACTTTCCCTTACGCACGCAGCTTACCGATCAGATGCACGACGCTGGCGGCGCGCTTCTTCTGGTTGACGGCAAGCGTGCATAGCTCGGCTTGCTCCAGCGACTTCCATCCGAACCAGCTCATCAGCTTATGCGGGCTGGCACCGGCCTCGGCGCATAGCGCAGTGCCGTTGGCTCCCGCCAATAAGAAAGGGGCGCCGGTCCGGTGACCGACGCCCCGCAGAGGAAGTGGCTGGCCCCGCTTTGAGACGCAGCCGCCGCAACTTGTCGGCAGTTGGACCGAACTTCTAGTGAAAAGTCCCACGTGCACGAATGATCAGTGGACAACACAAGTCGCCGCGTTCGGCCAGCAAGCAGTGAGTGGCCGTCGTAGACGATCCGCCGTGCAGCGCTGGGACGAGTCTCAACGTTTGCGTCGGGCCAGAACCGGACATCAACACCGCCTAGCGAAGCGGCTCGACCTTCGTCGAGTTCACTTGAGTGGGGTCAGGTGGTCGTCCCGCTGCCACGACCACGTGAGCACGGCTTCGACGCTCTGTATTTTTGAGCCATCGACCTCCTGAATATCGCCGTTGTTGCTTACGAACGTGACATCACCCGCGTGGAAATAGCGATAGCGCGCGCCCAACTCCAGGTTGGGAGTGATCTGGTACCCCAGACCGCCCATCAGCTGCCAAGCAACCGGCGTGTCACTGTCCGTGGTGCGGATTTGAGGGATTGCTACAAAACCAATGTCATCGGCCTTGACCCGGGCTTTGCCAACGCCTGCTCCGATGTACGGACGCCATGCGCCAGCTGGCAGGCTTAAATAGGCATTCGCCATGCCGGAGTAAAAACGTGCCGTTCCGGTAGCTGCTTGCGGTCCAATTGGAAGAAGAACACCCGACGACAACGACTTAATGTCATTCGTGTCGTATGAAAATTCACCCTCGGCGCTGAAGTACCTGCTGAATGCGTAACCCAGCGCAGCACCAAAACGGTAGCCGCGGTCTGCATCGGTCACAATCGAATCCTGAAACGGTAGTCCAGGATCAGAGATGCTGCTTGTATTCTCGGGGAAGGAAGCACCGCCGTGGAGGCTTGCGTAGAGGCCATCGGCCCGAGACTGTGGCCCGCTGATAGTAAAAACCGCGGCGATCAACGCCACACTAGCTACCTTTTTCATAATCCCCCTCAACTTCAATACAGACGCCCAAGGCCACCGGCCTCCGTTAGGGGCCCTTCTCTATGGCGAGGTCCCTTGTGCAGGAAGATGCTGGCGCAACGCTCTCCCCGCTTTCCACAGGTGGACCCCGATTGAAGGTATTTCGTCCTCCGTATATTCCGGCCAGGTGTAATTCTGCACCGGCATTCTAGCGTCGTGTGCCCTACTCGCTCGGGTGCGAAGCACGCCACACGGAGGTCAGCATGAACCGCCGTTCCTTCCTTGGTCTGTTCGGCAAGACGGTGGCGCTCGCTGCCGTGCCGACCGCGCTGCTCAGGTCAGCTCCGGTCGCTGCCGAAGAGTTTTTTTTGGTGTCGCTCTATGCGGGGCCGGGCGACTTCCCCTTACGCACGCGGCTTGCCGAGGATATGCCCGACGCTGGCGGCGAGCTTCTTCTTGCAGACGGTGCGCGCGTATAGCTCGGCTTGCTTCAGCGACTTCCATCCGAACCAGCTCATCAACTGACGCGGGCTGGCACCGGCCTCGGCGCCTAGCGCAGTGCCGTCGGCTTCCGCCAATAAGAAACGGAGCGCCGGGTAGATAGGCCGACGCTCCGCCGAGGAAGCAAGAGAAGCTGGACCCGCTTTGAGACGCAGCCTCCGCAACCTGCGGGGAGTGGACTTGAGAATTCTAGTGAAATTGTTCCGCAACCGATTGATCAGTGGACAAGACAAGCCCCTGCGTTCGACCGGCAAAGGCGTTGTCCGACGATCCGCCGCACACGCGCCAGAACAAGGCCCTGGCCTCAGCAGCGGGGAGCGCTGGGGTTAAAGCCACGCTCTGGCGCGCTTGACGACGGTTCCCCCCAACTTGGTGCCGTCAGTTCCTTGGCCGGTGCACAAAGAGAGGGCTCCCCCACTCGTCAGTGGCGAAATCAATGTGCCTTGGCGCGTAGGACAGTGCTTCGCTTCCCCGCATCAAGCCATCCCCGATCTTGGGGAGACCGTGAAGGCAGCGAGGTCGTCGACCTGCGCAACGCGCTGCACGCTGCGGCTCAGCATTTTGCCTGCATGTGATGAGTTGACCGAGAACGGCACTATCGGCGCAGCGCGCACCTTCTGCGGCGGCGGACGTTCCGGCCGCCAGGATCAACCACAGAGCACAACTTACGCGCGGGTCGAGGCATGTTGGAAAAGTCCCCATCGATCCTTATTAGCCCGCCGCCACGTCGCTGTCTTGACCTTGATCCAGCCGACGTTCTTGCCCGAGACGTGGGGCTGCGTGGCCGTCTTCGACACGATGCCCTCAAGTCCCTGCTTGGTGGCGACGGCGAGCAGCTTCTCGGCGTTGGGAAACTCCTCCGAGTAACGCAGCACATCATCGTCGGCCTTGATGAGGAGCTGGCGCAGCATTGCCTTGCGTTCGATGAGCGCCCGCTTTCGTTCCCTGTAGCCGTTCAACTCCAGCAGGTCGAAGCACCACGCACACAGATGGCCCTCGCCATTCCATCAATGCCTTGAAGTCAGGTTTGCCATCGCCGCGCATATTCGTCTGGGTGAGCGGCTTCGTAAGCTGACACTTGTGAGTGCAGCGCAACGACAACCCACAGATAGTGTGACACCCTAACCCGCGGGCTTAGGCTGGGATTGGCGCAACAGGATCGGCTAAACAACCGGTCGCCCAAGGAGCGCTAGGGGTTGGTCTCGCTGAGCGGGACCAGCCCTATTTGCTGGGGGCAAGGACCGCGATTTCGTCCGACCAAGGCCGGTTTCCAAGCGTGGTTCACAGAGCTGTGGCAAAGGTTGCGCGAGTCTGGCTTCGGATGACATACCGCTGCTGCGGAATGAAGTGGACCGACGACTGGCCCACGCCTCTCAAGCTGGAATGTCCTGACTGCCGAGAGCTGGTTGAACCGCACGAGGTCAGCGAACTCGAACCGGAGCAGCCTGCCAAGATACGCGCCCGACATCCGCAGCGTTGGGGCTACTCGAAGTTAGCCTCATGATGATCATGCAATCTGACGGCAAGGATTGCTACCGGTCAGCCGAGCTTCCGATGGCGCGACCTGATCACCTACATGCGGTCGACGCCGACGAATGAAGGTGGCTAGGTTTAGCAGAAGTGGTGACGCTGACCGACCAGGAACGTGCGCTGTTAGAGAAGCTCGCAGATGCGGGCCAGCCGACTGAGTTGCGCGCCGAGGAGCTGACACTCGGCAAGATCCTGGAGAACCGCGGGCTCGTATTCTTCGTTCGAGACGCCGCGTCCGCGGTCATCACCCTCAAAGGTCGCCACGCGCTCACCGGCGAGCCAAGCCCGAAGCCCGGCAAGCCTCCACTCGGCTTCCTCGGCTAACTCTTGGACGCTCGCCTCCTTAGCCGTCGTCTCTAACCCAACCGCTCGGCCGGCAGCTCGCCGTCCTTGCCGAAGATACGCGCCAGCCTGACTGCATCCTCGGCGGTGATCTCCGTCTGCCCGCGCGGTAGCATTGCGACGTACCGATCATCGACGTGGTGCCGCGCGAGCCACATAGGTTGACTGAAGCTGACATCGTCACCGCGCTTGATGCGTTGCACGAGGGCGAGCCGCTCGTGAAGAGACACGCCAATGATGTGTAAGGCGTCTTCTCCTTCAGCACCGAGCCACGGCTCGGCAGTAAGCACGAAGCTGGTGGCCATCTTCCATGCCATGAAACGGCTGATCAGAAACATCGCGTTCTCACGCTGCTCTGGCTTGGTCGCATCGAAGGGCGTGAAGATAAGGAAAGCGCCTTCTAACGTATCAATGCGCCACGCCGGGACCACCTCTTGGCCATCCTCGGTGATGCGCCGCGCTACGGCGAGCTGCTCAAGCATGAGGGTGGCGAGTGACATCCGGCCCTTCAGTCGCGCCCTAGCCCCTTATACGCCAGCGCCATGACCTGGAGGGCTTCCGTTTTCAGTCGCTCCGGATCTTGGCTGTCTGCGCGGGCTACGATTAGTATGGCGCGGGCGAGGCGCACGCGACCGCTCTCTATGTCCGCGGGGATATTCCCAAAATGCTGGGCGATTTCGGCCCACGCGGTGTCGAACGCGTTGAGAGCAACCGAGCGCGTTTTAAGATCCAGGTCGGCGTCTGCGATAAGACTGCGAGCCTTCACGACATTCTTCCCCTTCGCATCGCCTCCACACCGCCGGGGTACAGCTCAGGCTTGGTGTTGATCGCAGACCGAGCACTTCATGTGTTTGCCGACATCGGGCACTGATGTCTCAGCCGGCAGCGGCACCGTCGCGGGACTAACGTCGCGCTCGTGCCCGCAGTTGCAGCAGTAGACGCGCGAAGCGCTTGGGCTCGGCCAAGGCGCCTTTGCCAAGAAAGCCGGGGTCGCCGCCAACACCTATAATCAGTACGAGACCGGCAAAAATCTCGTATCGATGGCTGTGGCTCGGAAGCTGTGCGACACCTACGCCGACAGCTACCTCACACTCGATTGGATTTACCTGGGCGACAGCTCTGGGCTGCGCGCGAGCCTCGCCGACGCGATCCGTGCCATCCAGCGCGTGCGAGGCAAACCATCCGCGTAGGTGACATCGCTAGTGGGCACCCAGGACAACCATCGCCATCAACCAGTACCTCGACGCGGGCAGGTCGACGGTCTCGCCGCCCACATCAGCGACATCTTCGACGCCTACGTGCGCGGCGATGACCTGCCGAAGCACGACCCGGTTTTTTGTGTCCACAGCCTGACCACCGGATTCGGCGTGACACGAACGCTACCTAGGGTAAGTATTCGTCACGAGTGGGAGGACGCCATGTCTGTACGCAAGCGCGAATGGACGACGAGGAAGGGCGAGGAGCGCTCGTCCTGGGTGCTCGACTACGTCGACCGGAGCGGCAAGCGCCGCACTGAGACGTTCGACAAGAAAAAGGAAGCCGACGCACGCGCCATCGAGGTCGGCCACGACATCAAGGCCGGTGTGCACGTGCCCCGCAGCATCAGCATCGACGTCGCCTCGGCAGGCGAGAACTGGATTGCCAGCGTCGAGGCCAACGCGCGTGAGCGTGGCACCATCGCCGGTTACCGGCTGCACCTACGCAAGCACATCAACCCGCTCATCGGCCGCGTGAAGCTCGCCGACTTAACCGGCCCGGACGTCGCCAGCTTCAAGCGCGATCTGGCGAAAGCCGGGGTGACGCTGGCAACACAGCGCAAGGTGCTCGGCTCGCTCGTCATGCTGCTGGCGGTCGCCGTCCGCGACGGCGCCGTCAACCGCAACGTCGCCGAAGGTCAAAAGGTCGAGCAGAGCAAGCGCTCCAGGCGCAGGTTGAAGGTAGGTGAGGACATCCCAAGCCCGGAGGAGATCGCGGCCTTCCATCGCGCGCTAGAGGGCAGCGATTGGCGCCCGCTGTTCGTCACGGCGATGTTCACCGGGATGCGCGCCAGCGAGCTGCGCGGCCTGCGCTGGGTGAACGTCGAGCTACCGAAGACCGGCGGCGGCAAAATCCACGTGCGCGAGCGCGCCGACATCTACCACGCCATGGGCAACCCCAAGTCGGAGGAAGGCAATCGCACCATCCCGATTGACCCTTACACCGCCAACGTGTTGCGGGAGTGGAAGCTGCACGGCGTGAAGGGCAAGCTGGGGCTCGTGTTCCCTACCAGCACCGGCAACGTGCAATCGCTGGCCAACATCCGCAAGCGCGGCCTTATCCCGCTAATGCGCAAGGCCACGGTGAAGACGGCCGACGGCGACGTGCGCTACCTGACGGAGGACGGCACGAAAGACGGCAAGCTGAAGTACACCGGGATGCACGCACTGCGGCACTGGTACGCCAGCTGGCTCATGAACGCCAAGGCCGACGGCGGCCTCGGGTTGCCGCCGATGACCGTACAGGCCCGGCTCGGCCATGACACGCTGGCGCTGACGACCGACACCTACAGCCACTTGTTCCCGCAGAACGACGACACGGGCGACCTGGAAGCGGGCGTGTTGAGGATCGTTGGCTAGGAAGCCTACCTACAACCTACAAACTCTTTTTGGGGGTCGCAGGTTCAAATCCTGCCGGGGTCACTGATCGCCACTAGTGGATCAATCCGCGTGTAGGTTGGATGATGCCACCAGGAAACACTATCGTTATGTTGAAAGGCGCTGCGAAAGTAACGACGGACCGTGTCAGCCCCCTCCTCACCTTGTATGGCAGGCGTTTTGATAAAGACCCACCCACCGTCGAAGCGCACGATTGCGAGCGATGCATTGACCACCGCACACACCAAGCCCAATTGATGAGGCGCTTCAAACGTAATCCCGAACAATTCTTCTCTTGTCCAGCCACCCCGAAACGCCTCACGAGCTTGAGGGCTGCTAAGAAAGCTATTCGTGGTGGTGATCAGGTCCAACAGGAACCCATCGCGCACCCAACTTCCATAGTTGGCCCGCGCTTTGCTCCAATCGGCTTCGCAGACTGCCAAAGCTGTTGCCGCGCGCGACACGTAACTAGGGCCGAAATTCTCGAGGTTGACAACGGATGCATGATCGGCTTGGGGGCGGCCGCCTCTTGCACCGCTTCTCTATTGATGCTCGACAACTCCTAAATCGGTCAGCAGCGGTAGATTCGGAGTGAAGCGTTTTGGCCAAGCCAAGCTCGGGACTCAGGCGAACTCTGCGTCCGTCTTCGATCCCTAAAGTACTAATTTGACTCTATAGCGGCTACCACCAGCTATCTCCCAGATTGTTACTCCAATAGCCATTACTATCTCAGTTCAACTCACATGGTATAACCTATTGTAACTGCTGCGAGATGATATATCGCTTTGATACCGGGCGGTGAGACTTCGCGGTATGCGTCGTGTGTGACGCCGCAATCAGCGAAAGGGGTCCACTGACGGGGTCGCCGCGCTGCCTCGCTGATGAAGACCTCGGTTCGACAACCAGGCAGGAAGGGCGCAGATTGAGATGCGTCAACCCTGCAAACCACCATGCCGCTTCCTGGCAAATCCTGTGAGCCTGAGCTGGCGAAGCTAATCGCGCGTGCGATTGACGACGCGTGCATGGAGCTGAAACTTGCCAATGCGTACGACGGGATACACGCGAGGACAGTCATGGCGCTGGACGTAATCGCTGCCGTTGACGCGGGCGAACGCGATCCCGAGCAACTTAAATTCATTGCCCTCGATGCTGTCGACTGCCGCATCCCGCCCGATGAACGCGCTGGGGAGTGACGACGTCGGCTCACGCGTCCAGTGCTTCTGCCATCACGCATTGGTGGCTGGGATGGAGTTAATGCGAGGCGTTTAATCGTTCGGCGGCGAGATTGCGCCAGGACCCTGAACGATAAAAGACGCTGACTCCGGGGGTAGGAGCCAGCGTCCCTATTAGCGCCACTTGCCCGAGGGCACTGGGCCTTCCTCAGACGGGGGGTGGAGGAAGCGTGGCGCATGGCCAAGATAGCTGCCGGAGGTAAATGCAAGATGTCATCGAGCGGCGGCAGCAATTTCTTGGAGTGCCTATTATCGGCGGTGCCTGGGGACCGGCAAGAGGACGAAGCGGAACGGCTGGCCGCCGCCTGCGTCAGCGATGCCGCAAAGGAAGGCATCACCGAGGAGGAGTTGGGAGAGGTGACCGCCGAGGCTTCCGATGGCGACGACCTGATCACCTACATGTCGAAAGCCATCGAAAAGGCAGCCCACGACGACGTTGACGAGTTAGACGACGAGGATGTCGATCACTAACGCCCCTGCACGTAAGCCGCGCTCGCTACAGGGCCGAAGGCGATGATGCGCGCATGATGCAGGGCACCGACCAACGCTATCACCGCAAAGAAGCTCCCCAACGCGAACATGCGCAGGATGTTTGCCCGTCGACGCCGTCGCGCGGTCACCGTCGCATCAACGTTCCAGGTGAACGTCTCTAGCGGACTAACAACCTCTGCGTATACCTCGTGGCGCTGCTGATTACTCGACGACACCATGGCGTACCCCCAAACACCCCGCTTGTGGTACAGCCCTCAGCTCCCAATCTACGACGAAGCCCGGCGCTAAGGTGTGGCCGAGCGGTGACGCCGTTGACCTTCTCTGCTGCTTAAGCCCTAGAGGACGTAAGCGGGACACTTTTGTTCTGGCTTTGACCAAATGCTGACGCATGAACAAACGAAGGAAGAAACGGCGGTTCATGCTGACCTCCGTGCGGCGTGCCGAGTGCACCTGTGCGACGTGGTCCGAGGGACAGCTCATACTTTTACTTTAGCAGCGGGAAACCCGACCGATGCACCTCTCCGTCAGGAAATGCTCCTAACACTTTCGCCGTAGCTGACAGTTCTGCGACTGCCGTCCAAGCGTCCGGTTTCAACTAGAGCATCGCCAACCTCTGGTCGGCGCAAGCTCGATTACTTCGTACCCGGCAGGTCCTTCATTGCTTTGGTCGTGGCACTACCGTCCTCCGGCTTTGCGGTCGGCAATCGATCCTGCTGCTTCTCAAGAATGCCGGCGGTGAAGTTGCGTTTGTGGCGTTACCAATAGAATAGATAGACGCCGGTGCCGTCCCCGCTTGTTCTTCCGAGCGACCGCCCCTTCAATCGCTGCTGGGATTGCCTTTGCGCCTCTTCCGCGTCCAAACGAGTGATCAAGTCAACCCAACGCTCCGACATAGGTTCGCGCACGACTTCCCAAAAGGTTCGCCGTAACGACTTCCCGATTTCGACGATGGGTGAATGGCGCATACCCGTGAAGTTCGCCGATGGGAGTTCAGTTCCGCATTCTCACGCTCATCGCCCACCCTCCATAGCGATCCCCCGCGTCAGTAGCGGCCGTGGGGGCCGCCGCCGCTATGTCGACACCGACATGTCTCCGGCAGCTTGTGTTTGCCAAGCTTGAGCCCGGAAAGTTCGCCGCCGTTTGAAGCTAACAGCGGCGGCGCCCTACTGCTCTTCAAGCTATTATTGCTGCGCTGAGCCAATGTACGATTTTGTGCACGTTTTGGAACAACCCGCCTCGGGCGCTGTTAGCGGCCTGCCGCCTCGTGCCTGTTAGCGGCATGAAAGGCGGTGCCCAATGCGTGAGCTAACTCTTCCAGCATGGGCCGTCGGGATTGGTGCAGAAGTCAGAGAGCGCACCAATCAGTTGCCGGTCAATGAGCCCTACCTCGTCGATGTGACCGAGTTGCTGCGAGTGATGGCCGAGAATGAACTCGCTGAACGCCGTCGTCGGTGCGGTCGCGAGGCGGCGGCTTAAGAAGCATTGCATATGGTAGCGATACCCGGACGGCAGGAGTGGTTGCCGCCGCCGGGTGAGCCAATCCATCTCTCGTGTCCCTCAAACAGATGGAAGCGGCTCCGCCTAAACGTTAAGCAAAGGGGCACCCATCGCACATCAAATCGGATGTGCACGCCTAATGCTGGCTCTGAGCGTAGTTGGCTCGCCACATGTCCACAAATAACCAGTTCGCCTACAAAGCGGTCACGCTGTCCTCGCGATATGATTGGTGATCGCGTGGAGAACGGCGATGAGTGCTCGCCAGCTTATCGGTAAGACGTTCGATCCGACCACCTTGGTGGTGATGGGAGCAGCCTTTGATCGCGCCTGGTCCGAGATCGCGCATCACTTCGGCGAGACGGATGCGGATGTTGCCCGCTCGCGCCTAGCTGAGGCCATCCTGATCGTTGCAGCAGATCACGAATGCCACGACATCGCAGAGCTCAAGGCGGACGCATTGCAGGTTTTAGCGCTCACCTATCGCCGACGCTGGCACTGAACTGGCAAAAGTCCGATTTGCGCAGCTCGGCGTTTTGAAGCCACTGTTAGCCCGCTGTTTATTCTGTTGGCCACTTTTTGGCGATTGCTCGGAACCCATGCACGCTCACAGCTTTTCCTGGGTGATCCGCACTTAGGCCATAAGAACTTCGCGGATCGGCATGTCTAGGAAACCTTCATCACGGAGTCGCCTCATGGGTGTCGAGGCAGCCCCACGCGTTGTGCTGGTCGTGGAAGACGAACCGCTTATTCGTCTGAGCATCGCAGATGAATTGCGCACGTATGGCTGGGACGTGCTTGAGGCGTCCAGCGGCGAGCATGCCCTAACTTTGATACCAGAAAACCAAATCGACTTAGTTTTCACGGACATTCGGCTCGCTGGACACATGAGTGGATGGGAAACCGCCGAGGCGTTGAGGACGAGAGATCCCGCCCTGCCCATCCTCTACACTTCCGGCTATGCCTGCGATCTTTCGCGGCAAGTGGCCGGCAGCCTTTTCATCCGCAAACCTTACGAACCAGGCTTCGTTATCGAGGCCTGTTACAATCTCATGGCTGAAGGCGAATTGAACGTGCACTCCAGCCGCATTCGGCACTGATCAGGCGTTCTGCCATGCCGTTTCCTGGCGAATACTCCGGCCCCGAGCTTCTGCGCGTCGTGAAGCATGCAATCGAGAATGCATGCGCGGAGGTGCGGGCCACCGGCGGAGACGACGGCCGTATTCCGCGGTTGATGATGTCGGTTCGGATCTGGGCGGCCGTCGCCGCGGGCGAACGTGATCCCGAGCGCTTGAAGCTCTTGGCACTGCACTCCGTAGACGGCCGCAGCATCGACGGATGACCCGCTGGGGGTTCGCGGAAAATCAACACAAAGCCCTAACTGTATCCCGGGGGCGTCAGGGCATTAAGTAGCAAGTGCACAGGTAGCGGTAGCCTGAGAAGAACTCATGGCGTCAGTGGCAGTGCCGGTCTTGTATCAATCTTCAGCGTTGCCAGCGGGACGAGATCCTTAGGCGAGGCAGCCTTGCGCGGGAGTACTGTCGTTACGGCGTAGGGCGAAGAAAGCGGAGGCGCTTGCCTGCCAAAGTACAGGAGGCCGAGCATCCCGACGGCAAATAGTGCCACAAACAAAATCATTCTTTGATCCAGGGGAATTCCTCAGGTCGATAGAAATGGCCGAACCGCACGTTATCACAGCTCTGTCAAAGAAGCGCGCCGAGCTATCTGGCGAGGATTGAACGCAACTAACGCGAGCTACAGGACATGGAAGTTCGCAGCACCTTGGCAGATCAGAGGCGTTAAAGTCTGCGATGCGGGTCAACTTTACAAAAGGACGACGAGGCAATCGGCAGCACTTTGCCTGGGAACAGCTCGCGGCAGCGTCGCGTTGGCCAATAGTGAGCAAAGGGAACCAAAGATTTCCCATGGCAAAGGAGCTAATCAATGAAATCCTCCACCCTAGCAATTGCGGCGGCTGTTGCCCTCAGCGCATCCGCAAGCATGGCCCTCGCGCAGGAAGCCGGCTTCGGGAACGACCCCAACGCGTCAAAAAATCAGGTGCCAGCCCCGAGTGTACTTAACCCGGCCGATCCTCAGGCGGGCAATCCTGGCTCCGCTGCGCAGGTCCCGACTGCGCCGCAGAAGCAGGAAGATCTCTACGACAGCGGTTCGAGCGGCGCGAGCACGGGTGAGGCCGGTACGGACCTTCCGCCACCCCCGCCACCGGCTGAAGCGGCGCCATAAGGCCAAAGCTGAAACGTCGTTGGGGGCGCTGACGGACACTGATACCCGCCAGCGCCTCATAACAATAGTCACGAACACCGTCTCTCCGAGATGCTATTCGTGAGCCATGGGGAGTGAGGCAAAAAGTGAGGTTCGCGACTACGTGCTCGCGCTCCTGATCCTGGCCGGCGCCATCGTCGGCCGCGTAGCCCTGGATAGGGTCCTGCCTGGACGTCTACCCTTCATCACCTTCTTTCCGGCCGTGGTGCTCGCCGCGTACCTGTGCGGTCCGGTCAAGAGCATCACAGTATTGGTGCTCTCGGCGGCGCTAGGGGCTTATTGGGTTGATCCGGCGCCTCATGAGAACGTCATTCTCTTTCGCGTATTCGGGGGTGGGTTCTTTTTGCTTTTCGGAGGGCTCATCATCTACCTGATCGAGCAACTGAAGACGGCCAAGCAGTTTAGCCAGCGTCACGAGCAGCAGCTCGAACTCATCAACCGAGAGCTAAAGCATCGCATCAAAAACCTCTTCACAATCGCGACCTCCATCTGCCAACAGACAATCAAGTCAGGAGGTCCGCCTGACGCGATGGCCAAATCAGTAGCGGGCCGCATCCATGCGATTTCAGCCGCGCACGACTTGCTCAGCGCCACCTCAAGCGCGGGCACGGACGTCCACTCTCTGGTGGAGACGCTCGTGACCCCGATGGCGCCGCATCCCGAGAGCCTCCTTCGTGCAGGTCCGAATGTGGTATTGCCGGCGGAAGTCACGACACCATTTGCCCTCGTCCTGCACGAACTCGCCACCAACGCGCTCAAGTACGGAGCCTGGTCGGGTGACGGTCGGGTCGAAGCGACGTGGCACCTCGAGGAACGCAGGCTGAAATTTCGGTGGCGCGAAGTGGATGGTCCAGCCGTGGCGCCACCAGTTCGTCAAGGGCTGGGCAGCGCTTTGATAAAGAGTGGTCTGCCGACGGCGAACGTCACGCATGATTTCCTCCCGGAAGGCCTGGAGTGTCGGATCACGTTGCCACTTGCCTAGCCAAATGGAGTGGGTAAACGGATTTGCGTTGCCAGTTTGCGAGGGGGTCCTATGATTTACTTGGGTTGGTGTCGATCAGCCCGAGCTCCCAATTGTGGCACCTAACAACCCGGCTCCTTCGCACACAGGGGCTGGGTTTTTGCGCCTATGACCACTAAATGCCGCCGCGCACATGACGGGCGATGGTTCGGACCGTGCTCAGTCCGGGCACGCAACTGAGATCGTCATGTTGGCGATCGCGTCGAAGCGACGACATTCCCCCGTCCCCGCATTCGCTCGCTGGGTTTTCTTTTCTTCCGGCGCTGGGACAATCTTTTCTGGGTTCGGAAGCGGCGCCTGGCTGCTTTCGGCCTCAATGGGCGCCTCGACTGGCGGTGGGACGGGTGTGTTAGTTGGGGCCGGCAAGACTACTGCCGGTTCACGCGCCAGCTTTTCTAGCAGCGCGACCCTTCGACCCGTGTAATAAGCATCGCCGGGCGAAAAGGGCCGCGCTGGGAAGCACCGGCCCTCATCGTTTGCCTGAGCCTGTGGGCACTACGGAAGGGCCAACATCAGAAGTCATTAGGCGTCTCACGTGGCACCCCATCCCCCCTTCCCCAACGGCACCGCTCTCGCAAACGAAATGGAGTGGGGGCCTGCAAAGTCTCTCGGAAGATGCGCGTGCCTATCTCCAACGACTAACATCACCTTTTGAGTTCTGCCCCCCAAACCTCGAGATAGGGCCAGGAAATCCCGGCGCCGCCCCCGTGCGCCGGGGTTTTTCTTTGCGGCCCGATGTCCTACATCAGCCTCGTGCCGCGTATCCGCTTCATCCCCATCGCAAGCCCGAAGCTGCGCCCAGCCCCTCCGACGGGGCCGGAGTGGCTGCACGAGGTGAAGTTCGACGGCTTTCGCATCCAGCTTCACAAATTCGGTAGGGAGGTCCGGCTGTTCTCGCGCAACGGCAAGGACTTCACCGACCGTTTTTCATCGATCGCGGCTGCTGTGCGCGGCCTGGCCGCGAAGGACGCGGTCATCGACGGCGAGCTCGTCTCCTGCGACGAGACGGGTATGCCAGACTTTTATGCCCTGATGCGCCGGCGGACCTCTGGTCTCTCTGTCTGGTGCTTCGACCTCCTGATTCTCGGCGGTCGGGATCTGAGATCGGAGGCGCTGGAAAAGCGCAAGGCCAAGCTCGAGGTGCTGCTACGCAAGACCGAGGACACCCCGTTGCGGCTCTCCCACACGTTCGCCGATGGCGAAAAACTTCTGCACGCCGCCGCTCAGCAAGGGCTCGAGGGCATCGTCAGCAAACGGCGTGTTGGCCTCTACCTCCCCGGCACGGCCTCGGGCTGGATCAAGGTGAAGACGGCGGAGTGGCGGGAAGCCAACCGCGAACGCTACAAACTGTTCGAGAAGACCTGACCACAGCCATTTGATATTTTCTTTGGAGGCCGCACCATGGTCGATGCAATCCGTCGTGCGCTTACGCAGCTTGGCGTCTTCGCAGCCCATCCTCTGGCTTTTGTGATCGTCGCTGCGTTCGGCGTTGCTTGGTTCCTTCATGATCGCGATACGTTCGATTGGCACGGCGTAGCGACCATGGCTGTCTGGTTCATGACCCTCTTGATCCAGCGCGCTGAGCATCGTGACACTCAGGCCATTCAAGCCAAGCTCGACGAATTGCTCCATGCTCAGACCCGAGCGAGCAATGCCATGACGAAGATCGACGAAAAAGAGCCCGAGGACATAGCCCGTGCCAGGGATGCCGCACGAAGGCACGACTAGCGCCTCCGCGACGCTCTACTTGTAGGCGACCGCGGCGCTTGAAGGACCTGCTAGCGGAATCACTTCGAATTCGCGGAAGCCAGCCTCGCGGCACCAACTGACGAAATCGGCGCCGGAATAGTCAAAGGCATCACCGAATTCGATCAGCATGTTGAGGGACATCAGAAGACCAAATGCGTTCTCCCGTCGGGAGTCATCGATGAGGGCCTCAATGACAACGAATGCACCACCGGTCGGCAGCGCGTCATAGGCCTTGCGAATGAGAACCTTCTTTTTCTCGAGGTTCCAATCATGAAGGATCATGCCCATCGTGATGACATCGGACTTGGGAAGTGGGTCGACGAAGAAGTCACCACCGACCGGAACGACGCGACCGCTCAGACCCGCCTTTTCTATTCTTCGCGTCGCAATGGGCACGACCTTTGGTAGGTCGAAGCTCGTACATTGCATGTGAGGGTTTGCGGTCGCCACCATGCAGGACAGCTGCCCTGTCGCTCCGCCGACATCGCAAAGCGTCTTGTACCGAGTGAAATCGAACTTCTGAACGAACGCCCGAAAGTTACCTGCCGATACGCCTGCCATGGCATTCATGAA
Source organism: uncultured Alphaproteobacteria bacterium (assembly GCA_963724595.1). Taxonomy (GTDB): domain Bacteria; phylum Pseudomonadota; class Alphaproteobacteria; order Rhizobiales; family Hyphomicrobiaceae; genus Hyphomicrobium_A. The sequence continues at coordinate 155,570 of CAVRVR010000005.1, forward strand.
CTGCTCGAGCCGTTCCGGCTCCTCGTAGAGTTTGGCAAACATTGATGCGCCAGAGCCCTTGGTCTCATTTTGCGGAGCACCGGTTCTGAGCGCTTCCGTAAGGTCGGACCAAAATCCGTAGAGCCTGGCATTTGCCATCTCGAGAATGCCGCCGACGTAGTCCGGGCTATTGCGGTCAAGAAAGACGGCGCCTTCAGGCGTGTTGAAATAGGTGCCGTTCGGCCCATTCCCCTCCCGCCGCAGAAGCTTCAACGCGACGAGAGCGTCCGGAAAATCAGGAACCGCGCGCGGGTGAAGACCAAGTTTCCACCCCAGCTCTGCAGCTGTCATCGGCTGTTTGGCAAGTTCGGTGAAAATCCCCAACTCGACAGCGGAAAGTAGCGTCTTGGACGCAAAGAAGCCCATTCCAATCTGCATGATGGGCGATGGGTTTAATTCGGACATGGAACGTTCCCTAAAAAAGTCTTCCAGCAGCAAGAGACGATTACACACAAGACGGTCCAACGGGCACCCCCCTTGTGTCTTCGGGCGAGCGGGAAGCCACCCTTGACTTGCAGGTCGGCCTGGACCGAAGTGTGGATATGCGCGCGCAGACGGTCATATCCAAGCGACGGGCCGCGATGCGCGCCGACGCAAGCAGTACCGCTATCATCCCGATTGGACGCGCGTGCGTGACGAGACGAAGTTCGATCGCCTGATCGAGTTCGGCAAGATGTTACCGAAAGTGCGCCGGACCATAAGCCGCCACATGGGCGAGCGCGGGCTCAGCCGACAAGACGCTGCGACCGTCGCGCATCGGCTCGACACAACGCTAGTGTGTGTCGGCAACCCACAGTACGCGCGCGATAACAAGTGCGGGCCATGAGCAGACATTCGCAAGTGTGCGAGTACTTGTCGCGTTGGGTTAAGCGCGGCGGAGGACTCTGACACAAGTGCGCGATGAAATGACTGCGGGCTAGAGCTACATGCTGTGTAGTAGTGGAAGCACGTGATCAGGCGGTTTAGTCGCCGTGCAGCGGAACCCCCCTAGTTTGGCGGAATTTTTTCTTAGGGACTTCAAGAAGCCAGAACGAGGTTGTCATGCAAGACGTGACCATGCCCAATCGGATTGACGATGCCGCGCTGCGTCAGATCTTCCTCGATGCCCGCACGCACAACAAATGGCGTCCAAAAGACGTACCTGACAGTCTGCTGAAGGAACTCGTGGACATCATGAAAATGGGTCCGACGAGCGCCAATTGCTCGCCGGCGCGCATCATCTTCGTGAAGTCGAAGGCCAAGGAGCGACTGAAGTCCCTTCTCGAGGAGGGCAACAAGGAAAAGACGATGCAGGCGCCAGTCTGCGCCATCATCGGCTACGACCTCAAATTCTACGAGTACCTGCCGAAGCTCTTTCCTCACGCCGATGCGAAGAGCTGGTTCGAAGGCAAACCGGCATTTCATCAAGACGACGGCCTTCCGCAATGGCACTTTGCAGGGTGCCTATTTGATCATCGCGGCGCGAGCGCTCGGGCTCGATTGCGGACCGATGTCGGGCTTCAATAACGCGGGCGTGGACAAGGAATTCTTCGCCGGGACGGACATCAAGTCGAACTTCCTGTGCAATCTGGGCTACGGCGATCCGGCCGGTTTGATGCCGCGTTCACCGCGGTTTGCGTTCGATGAGATGGCGAAGATTGAGATCTAAAGTCTGCCGCGAGCACGACCTGTTAGGAACGCGAAGATTAGCCCCAGATGGGCCGCCCATCGGTATCGACGGTGCGGTTGTCGGGACTTGTTCAGCCTTGGAGGACCGGAATGTTGACCACCTATCCTGGCGGCAAACCCGGTTCCGCACCTATCGATCCGCAAAAGACCTGGTGGGTCGACTTGGCGAACCCGACGGATGAAGAAGAGGCGGCCGCTAAAAGCATCTGCCGCTTCAGGATCCCATCGCGGCAAGAATTGAGTGAGATCGAAACGTCGAGCCGCATCTCGGAATGTCGCCCAACCCTTCGCCCCGACTTCAATTGCAATTTATGCCTGCTTCGCGGATGGCAGCGCGAAATGCGGACTTATTCCGGTTCCACACACAGTCGCCGCATCGAAGGGGTGGGCTGCGGATGCGAGCACATATCGTGTCGAAGAACATTTGCTGCAAGATGAATATTGGCTTTGCCCACCTGGCGGGTTCAACAATGAACCAGATTGTTGGAAGCTGCCTCAGCCCACCGGATTCCGACCCCACATGCCCGACGGCGCATCTGCGGCCAACAGCCAATAGTCGAGCCAGCCCCCGTACAAGCGTTTTCGCAGCCACTCGGCGCGCACAGACAAAGGGGAGCGAGAAGCCTTGCATCTGGTGCAGGCTGCAGATGAGAAAGCTGACATGAGGTAGCGAGCCGGCAAGCGTCCGCATAGGGAATGGCTCAGCTCGCCTACAAGACTTCAGCTCCGGTTCAGGCTGCGTGCTGCTAACTCTCCTCCAGAACGTCGCGAGCAGTGTGACGATTTAAAAAATGCACATGGAGGAAACCAATGAGAGCTGTGATTTTTGGCGCCGGCCTCGCCCTGGCGATGGCGACGTCAGCCTTTGCGCAAACGGCTGATAAGAAAACTACCCCGGGCGACGCGCCCACCAAGAGTATGGACGCAGCCACGCCCGAAATGAAGGGACCCGGGACGGGGAGCATCCACCAACGGGCCGGATGGATGAGGCCGTTCCACCTATGAAGGCAGGCGACACGGCCGGTGGAGCCGTTGGGATGAGCAAAGCCGACTGCGAGGCCGTTTGGAAGCAGGCGAACCCCAGCAACGCACCCACGATCACCATGACGCAAGCGCAGCCGTATGTTGCAGACTTCAAGTCGGCCGATCCGGATAATGATGGCACACTCGACCAGAATGAATTTCTGCAAGCCTGCGACTAAGGGTGGCGTGACCAAAGGGGCAACAAAGTAATTTGCGTGGCGGGGATCGGAGTGCCGGTCCCCGCCTATCGCCTGCAACTGTTCTAGTCTCATTGCGTTGATTAGCTGACCACAAGGAGTGTCTACGAGAATGATGCCAAGGCTAGCCGCCGTTATCGCGGCCTTTGCGACATTGGGCATGGCGTCAGCGCACGCGGAGCCAGCTTTTTCGACGGCCGATGTGAATATGCGCGCGGGGCCGGACATCGAATTCCCGCCTGTTGCCGTCATTCCCGAAGGCGAGCCGGTCTACATCAAGGGCTGCCTACACGATGAGTCCTGGTGCGACGTTATTTGGGAAGACGATCGCGGCTGGGTGTACAGCGAATATCTGGCGCTCGATTACCGCGGCGAGCTGATGCCGCTGCCGGACGTGGGCCTCGTCGAATTCAGAATCCCTATCATAAGCTTCGTGGCAACTGACTACTGGGGCCGCTACTATGTCGGGCGCCCTTGGTACAGGGACCGCGATCGGTGGTTCTCCTACAGGATTCGTTCTCGCCAGGGCTGGCACGCCCCGCCACCGGGTCCGCGCCGACCTGGCTGGTGGCGCTCAGGATATCATGCGCCTGCCGGCATGCGTCCCCCTCCTGATCGCGGGTGGACGCGTCCTATCCATCGTGGTCCGCGAGACCTGCGAGATGGCCGTAATGAGCGTGGCGAGGACCGAGGCGATCGGGGCCGTGACGAGCGCGGTGATCGCTACGAACGCCGTGACGATCGGGGTGATCGTAGCGACCGTGACCAAGGGCGTGACGAGCGCGGTGATCGTGGTCATGACCGTCGTGGCGAGCGCGGTGATGATCGCGGTCAAAATAGCTTCCGTGACGAGCGCGGTGCGCGTGGTCAAGCCCGCCGTGAAGATAGCGTTGGCAAGGAGCTGCAGGGCGATGGTGTCGGCCAAGGACATGGCGGGGCCAACCGCGGCGGGGAAGCGCGCGGCGATCGTGGACAACATTATGGGGAGCGTCGCGGCAAACGAGGCGATGAGGGTGACGACCGGCGCTGATGAGCGAGCAGGCGCGAAAGCGCCGCGGATGCGCGGCTTGCGGCAATCCGTTTTAGACCCAAAGCAGACATCTCGGGCTGTGTAGTGGGAGAGCTAGGCGTAGGACCGCTGTCGCGATTACCGTGATGTTTCGCCTGTGATCGCCATGCCCAGTCAAGCTCATCGTAGGTGCAACGGCTTGTATGCGGTTGGCTGCTGTCACAGCGATGGCTGTCAAATGAGCCATCGTCGAAGTAAGTCGGCCTTGGGCAAGATGACAGCTTCGGGGAAGTCGAGGCACGTCTGCTCTGAGCGCGCAGGCTGGCATCCGGCTCGGAAGGCGTCGCCCCTTGGCGTCGGCCTTGCGCGTGCGGGGGCTACTTGCGCGTGGCCGTCCAGCCGTCGCCTTCGAGGTGGCCATCCACCAGCCGGCCCTCGAACCGCATTCCCCCATCATTGCCGACATCGATCGCGAAACCCACGCGCTCGCCCGCCACTAGGGCGTCACGCACCGGCACCGTCTGGCCGTCAATCGTGGCGCTGCCGTTCAGTTCCTGGAACTGCTGCGCGAGTGCCAAATCGAAGCTGTGCGGACTCCCCGCGCGAGCGTGCGTCACATGCCAGTCGCCCTCCATCTTGGCCGGCACGACCCACAGGTACACAACTCTACTCTCCACACGCTCCCAGCGATCGGGCAGCCAATCCCCCATATTAAAATCATTCGATAGCACGCGCGTGCCCGGCTTCATCATCTTCAGGATGCGCGGGCGAAGCGCGATGTTGATCTTTAGCGACAGATAGAGCGTCAGCACCGAGGCCTGGCTGATGTCGGTGTCGAACAGGTTCTCCTTGCGGAACGTCACTTTGTCGGCGACGTCGGCTTGTCTCGCATTTTCCTCGGCCTCGACGATGCGCTGGGAGTCGAAGTCCACACCGAGGCCGCGCGCCCCAGTGCGCCGAGCCGCTGTCACGTTGATGCGCCCGTCGCCGCAGCCAAGATCGATGACGAAGTCGCCAGCATTCACGTCGGCGAGGGCGATCATCTTGTCGACCGCGGCTGGTGTGGTTGGAAAGTAGCCGGGGTCTTGCGCTTGCCCGCGGGCGGTGCCGAAGAGCAGAGCGACCACCCCACTCGCGCACACGATCGAAAGACGGAGCGGCATCGGTGCCGTTATGGCGTGCGGATTCCAGTGCACGTCAAGGCGACGATGTGAGCGTTTCGTATGCGCGAATGCCATTTGCGCGCGCCTCATACTCAGCAGCGACGCGAACTTATAGCGCAAAGCCGGATGACAGGGCGATCGCCCACCTTGGACTAGCCGCGAATTTTGCCCGCTTAGTCGGACCGAATGGGAAGCCACACTTCCATCCGTCGGCCAATCCAGTAGAGCGGAATGCCCGATGCGAGAATGGCCAAACCAACCAGAGCGCCCAACCCAGTGTAAGCAACGCTCGCGTGCACGAGATATACGGCTGTCGTGCAGAACACGATTGGCACAAGTGGGTAAAGAGGGACACCGAAGGGCATTTGCCGGTCCGGCTCACGCCAGCGGAAGATGAACAGCGAGAAGCCGACGAGGGCCATGAACATCCAGAAGGTCGGCGCCGTGTACTCCACCATCGCCGTGAAGCCATCGCGCGTGGTGGCCCCGAAGGCGATGAGACCGAGCGCGATAACGGCCTGCACGATGATGGCGTTCGTCGGTGCGCCGCTACGCTGATTGATCTCACCGAAGGGACCCAACAGAGGAAAGTTTTGCCCAAGGGCAAGGATGGAGCGTGCACCAGTGAACATGGTGCCATTCAGCGTGCTCAGTGCCGCAACACAGACGATGACAGCGACCGCAACAACGCCGAGCGGGCCGAATGCGGCTTGCACCGGCTCCGTGACAAGCTTCTCCTCTCTCAATCCCTCGAGCCCGACGCTCGACACGAGCGCTATATTGATAAGCAGATAGAGCGCCGTGACGACACCAGTGCCTGAGAGCAGGACGCGCAGCATATTGCGTCTGGCGTCGCGTATCTCGCCCGAGAGATATGCGGCCTCGTTCCATCCCCCGTAGGTGAGCAGAATGAAAACCAACGCAAGGCCTGCTGCACCTTTCGACTGGCTGGAAACAGCGGGCGGCGCCGCCTCGACCTGCGCGCCGATAAATCCCGAAACCGCCACGACCACGACTAAAATGATCGTGAGCAGGGTGAGCGCCACTTGCACCTTGCTACTCATATGCGTGCCAGCAAGTTGCAGGCCCGCCAGCACTATCACCGCCAATGCCGCGTGGAGTGCCGGCCCTGATGGCCCCAGAGAAATCACCGTGGTCGCGTAGTCACCGTACGCGAAAGCAACTGCCGCAATGGCGCCGGTCTGCATCACGGTCATGCGGCCCCACCCGAATAGAAAGCCGAGCCCGTGGCCATAGGCCTCCGATAAGTAGTGATACTCACCTCCCGCATGGGGCCGCGCCGCGCCGAGCTCGGCGTAGCACAATGCTCCCACCACTGTGAGCAGGCCGCCGAGCAGCCATAGACCTATGAATGCGAACTCGCTGTCGACATTGGCGGCGACGATGGGCGGCGTCTTGAAGATCCCGATGCCGACAACAATGCCGATGACGATGGCGCTGGCTTCGATCACGTTCAACGACGGAAGGGAAGTGCGCGGACCGCTCACGAGATGCGTTCCTCTACCTGGTTTGAAAGCGTCAGCGGAACATTGCCTTTGGAGGTTTGCGCACCTTCGAGCCCAACCGCAGTCGGGTTGTCGGAAGAGGATGTGGTGCGGCGCGAAATCGAGCTGAATCGAATTGCACAACAGCCGCTGCAGCCCCCGATGGCAATCTAATATCTAAACCGCATGTCAGCGGTAACGATGTGGCCACCGACGGCCCAGCACAGCCGTCATAGCATGGTCTCCGCCCCGGCCCGACGTGTTTGACCCCCGCTGGAAGTCGAGCACTGTGGTGCGAAGCGCTTCTCCCTGTTTCCCCCTAACGGGGGACTGTAAGTTCACCATGGCGCAGAGTACGCTTATGGAACTCGTCCTCCCCCGGAGGATTGCCTTACGCATGCCAAGAGCGCCCCTCCGTCTGTGTACAGGGGTCATCGCATATTTCCTTGCGATGGCGGGCATCAGCGTAGTTGGTTTGAAGCTGACGTCCATTGTGACCGCAAAATCAATCTCTCTCAGTTTGCCCTACTTATTGAACAAGAACCCGCGCCAGCCGTCGCGCGTCGAGCAGAGGCGTATCGAGGTGGCGCAGGCCTACCCACCAATGCCGGTTGCAAAAGTGATTGCGTCAGAAGAGCCCGCAGTCTCGTACGATGTCCTTGCCGCTCAGCTCGATCTCGCCGAGACGGAAGACTTAAAGGCAGGCGCGGTGGCTTCAAAGAGCCCGGGAGGGGTTGGGCGAGCAAAGTTTCGATTTAAGCGTTTGGCCTCGAAATTCCCTACACTCTCGGCCGCGGAGGTATTCAACCGGAGCTTTGGAGTTATAACTACCGCCTCGAAGTAACACACCATACCGTGTCGCCGAGACGTTCCGCGCTATTGGCTCAACATCCAAACAGCCGTGGCGCGAGGCAAACCGCAATCATCGAGAGAGGTCAAAAAGAGCCGCGCTTGGAGCCAATAATCGGGCTCGGGCGGCTAAGGGGAAGTTGTAGCAGGGGCCTGGGCGGCGGCGCATCCAACAATGAAGCAGCGCCTCGGCTAACAGAACGAGTAATGTCATTGCTAGGCGCGACTGAGGCCAAGATCTCACAGTAGCGGTCGGACAGAGCAGTGGCTAAAGCGCATCCCTCGGTGCGTCGTCGGCGATAATCCGCTCGCTAAATAATGCGAAACTGTCGCCAAACTTGAGTGATCACGCCTGCGGCGCCCATAATTTTGCAAACATTGCCGGGCATAGAACTGACATGCCAGGGAGATCGTGCACGGTCGGAGGCAGCCGAATGAAGTTGTTCGGCATACGCGCCTCTGGCCCTTTTGAGGGAGGATAAGGGGATGCGGGAATTCTTCGACGATACTCAGATCAAAGCCATGCACGCTCCATTAGAAGCGGCCTGTGTGGAACTCAGGATGGGTCCGAAAGATGAGCGCGACCGGCAAAGGATTGCCGATGCGATCTTGACGGTTGCGCGTCAGGGCCAATCCGACGCTGGGCTGATGAAGGCTTTCGCGGTTCAACGTCTCACCGCCCTTTAGGCTATCAGAATCGTCCTCAGGGCGGCTTCTTCTGGCAGCCAGCTCGACCCGCTTTGAGAAGATGGTCGAAGCCGCCGAACTGCCCGCCCCGATTTGGCTCGCATCAACGCCGCACTCACGTAGGTGGTATGCGTCCGCGATCCGACGTCATCTCGCCGTACTGAAGGCGAAGACGCCGCGCCGGCCGTCGCTGTTCACGCTCGCGCCCGGTCTAAGTCGATGCTGAAGTCGTCAGTTCTTCTTGATGCCAAGAGCGGTGAGTTTCAGTTGCTTCGGATCTCGCTCGCCCCTCAGCGCCGCAGCGGTGATCCTCCTGGCAAGCTTTTCGCGCGTGCCAGCGGCGTCGAGTGGCTCTCCGCCAAGGACAACTCGCAGCTCCAGCATTGCATCGTCGAGCGCGCGCGTCATTTTCGATCGCGTTTCGAAATCAAAGGTTAGATCTGAAAACATGTGCCGATCCCCCGGTACTTCGTGACTCCGTTTTCCTAGGGCGGTTTTTGGAGTTTTTGGTGTCGCCAAATTCCAAAAACGGAACACGGTTAACGCCAGAAGCCCTCACCTCAGCTCGACTTCGATCGCATCCATGGCTTCCCGTCTCAAAATTTTTGAGGTGGTGCAGGAAGCAGGTTCTTCGCGAAGTCATCGCGGATAGCATCAAGCTCGAACTGCGCCTCACGCAGTAGCCTTAAGGCTTCATCGGTCTGGCTCTCCTGCTTCCGGCCCTCCGATCGCAGAAACCGCGCGATGGAAGTCGAGAGCGGCATGGCCGTGAAAAAGCTCGTCCGCGGGTGCTCCATCCTGCTCAAACTCAGAGCAGCCACGCCAGTTCCGGAGAGTTTGCCGCTAACAGTTGGCTTTGACCATCGGGGCAATGGCATCGCGCCATTTGCTGTAGCCGGCCGCGTTGAGATGGATGCCGTCGTGCCTTAGGTCGGAGGTCGCGAAGGGCAACACAATGTCGGGGCGTAGAGCGGCATTGAACCGATCAACGGCACGAGCATGCTCCGCCGAGGGTGGCAAGCCTTGCACGGCTACAGCAATACCGGCGGCGGCGAGAATATGCCTAAACGTCTCTGCTTCATCATCCCAGCGCGCATTCGTGTATCGCGACGAACTCGACGGGTTATTCAGTTCGAGGCGGGTGGCCTCCGCTGCGGCATAGGCCGTTAATTCCTGCAGCGCACTCAGAAATAGCTGATCGTGCGCGGCGCCCCCGTCAAACAAGACCTTCCGCCAAAGGCAACGTTTGTGGCCAAACCCTTCTCGCCATCGGTGCTGCTGCAGCGAGTGGCCGAGGCTCTTGTGGAAGTATAGTGGAGCGTCGACCTTTATGGCAACGACCGGCTCTCAGGAACTTTGCAAGCGTGACGCTGTTCGGCAGAAACACCGATGGAGGAAGCTATGGCCTTCTATCACCAATGCAGCGATCTGCCCGACCCAGCTGCGGGCACACTTCCGATGTGGATCGCTAACAATGCGCGGTTCTTCTTTGCCCCAATCGCGGTGACCATCTTAGTTGCCTTGTTCTTGCCGGGCGATAGCGCCCGGGTTGCCGAAAATAACAGCAGTGAGACGACAGTCACACCGTCGCCTTCACCATCGCCCACACCGAGTCCGAAGCCGACCACAGAGCCGATTCCGAAGCCAGTAACGCAGCCAACGCCGGACCCGACAACGGAGCCAACACCGACGACGGAGCCGCGGCCTACGCAGGCACCGATCGAGTAGCTGTAAGCGGTAGCCCGCATGTCGGTCGGGCTGGTCGAGGGTCAAGGACGCCAACACGACAACGCCCGCGAACAGGAGCCGGCGAACTCGATCGAAGCTGCGCTGAAGTACGACCGCTACGAAGCCGCCTCGACAATCTCGGGCAGAAAATCTTCTGGCCTTACCGCTAGCACCCTCAGGAAGCCAGCTTGACTTTGAGACGCCTGAGGCTCGAGCGGGCGCTGGGCGCGATGAAGGGCGGCACGCCGCTCGTCGTCGGGGATCAGCGCGACGGTTATCGCAGGTAGACACCCGAATCGCTCAGCGGCAGGTTGCATCCGGTTCCGTGACCCTCTCGGAACCTCATCTCCCGTGTCTGAGCCAGATCGCGCTTCACTCCCGCGGTCTGGCTTTTTCGTGCGGAACCGGCGATGCCGTGGACAGCGGATGACCCGTTAGCTGAGGAAGTCGAGCGGTGGCCGCGGCCTATCGATACCCAAGTTGGAAACGTGCTGATGCAACTTCTTGGGCGTCGTTTTATATGGGCAAGAATGTGGGCAGACACTCTGCCGCGTGAAAAATTTCTGCGAAATCAATGGCACTGAGCGGACACCCCCTCCGCCACTAGTTAAGGTAATGTTCTGGATTCTCTAGAGAAATTCTTCGATGAGAATAGCCACTCCACATTTTGCCCCACTGATGACGAGCCGAAGCGCGACGCGGCAGACTTCAATCTGTCCGCGCAACGACCTCTTCCAGCTTCGTGAAGAACTGCTGCCACCCCGCCTTGGCGCCCCCGTAGGCCTGCTTCTGATCCGGCCGGAATCCCGTTTGCTCCATGCGTAGGTGGGTCCCCGTGCTTGTCGGTGTGAGTGTAAAGGTCACCACACTCTGCAGATTGAAGGCCACATCGTCGTGGGCAAAATTCCAGGTATAGGACAGCGTTCTGTTTGGCTCGACGGCGAGGACCTCGCAGTCCAGCAAGCCGCCCCAGTCTCCGCGAAGATTGAAACGGTGACCCAAGGCTGGCTTGAAGTCGTTCTTCATGAGCCATTCCTCGATCAGGTGGGGTTGCGTGAGCGCGCGCCAGATCTTTTCCGGCGGATGAGGGATCTCGCGTTCGACAACGACGGAGCGTGTTTCGGCCGAGTTTCGATCATTGATCCATCCTTTTCAGTAGGTCTTCGAGGTCGTCGAACCGGTTTTCCCAGAACCCGGCCATCTGGCTTGTCCAGTCGATCAGCGGAGCTAAGGCGCGAAGCTGCGCGCTATAATGCGTCTGGCGGCCTTCGTGGCGGTCGCGCACCAGCCCGGCCTGCCTCAAGACCCCGAGATGCTTTGAGACGGCCGGCTGCGAGACCCCAGACCGAGCCGTCAGTGCCCCGACCGTCTGCTCTCCTTCGCGGCACAGCCGCTCGAAGATGGCCCGTCGCGTCGGATCGGCGAGCGTTCTGAAGAGCACATCATGAGCGTTCGGCATTGGGATCGATAACCCTCTGGTTATTGATCTGACGTATAACCGCTGAGTTATGTGTGCATCAAGCTGGAAATAATCTTCAGCGATATCAGTCCATTAGGCTGACAGGGGCGCCTGCGATATGGCGCAATCTGCACACCGGTTCGCGGTCAGCCCTTAGGCCGCCCTGACCAGGGTTTGCTGGCGCCGCCATCTAATGCGGGCCTTACGGAAGCGTATGTTTTTGCGGGGCGCGCCCATTGATATGGCTGCGGACCGACATGCAATCCACGCACAGAGGGCCGCGCTTCGACAAGGTTGACCGGTTCCCCCGTGTCACGTGCCCAAAGATGCGGCTCCGATCGAGGCCAAGCCCGTGACGCGACACCCAGTTTTTTTCGATCCTAGCAAGCGCCGCTCGATGATCCTCGGTCACCTCGGGTGGATCGTGTCCGTCGTCAGCACGATCATGCTCGCACTCTTCGTGGCGAGCATGCTCATCCTTCCGACGGCCTCCGTGCTGCCGCCTCGATCCACCGCACAAGCGCTACAGCCCTGACGGCCACGAACGATATTGCGCAGCGGCGCGAGCTGCTCCCGGCGGCACGGCGTCTGGCCGATGCGGCGCGGACGAATACGAACGAGCTGCCGAAGTGGGCGGTCAAGCAGACGATGCCCAAAGCATCGCCAAGGCAAATCCTGGCGGCGCGCGGTCGCACCGACAGCCGGCCGTTGACGATCGGCTTCTACGTGACCTGGGATGACAGCAGCTTCGCGTCGCTGGAGACGGCGCTGCCGAAGCTCGACTGGGTGGTGCCGAGCTGGCTCGAGCTTACCGGCCCGGACATGGAGCTGAAGAGCGGTCGTCGACCAGAAATCCGTAGACCTTCTGCGCAAGCAGAAGCAGCGCCCGAGCGTTTTGCCGATGCTGCAGAACGCCACCGACGGCAAGTGGGACGGCCCCGGGCTTGCGCGTCTACTGGCCGATCCCGCCAAGCGCCAAGCGCGGCTCGACAAGCTCGTCGCCTTCCTGCAGGCCAACGCCGCGCAAGGCCTCGTGATCGATTTCGAGGAGGTCCCGAAGGACGCGCACAAGGACTGTTCTGACGTTCCTGCATGAGCTGCGCGCGGCGTTCGCGCCGCACGGATGGCTCGTCGCTATCGCGGCTCCGTTCGACGATCCTGAGTGGACCTATCGCAGCTACGCCGCGGCCACCGACTATCAAATCCTCATGGCCTACGACGAGCACTTCGAGGAGGGCGAGCCCGGAGCCATCGCCTCGCAATCGTGGTTCGTCGACAAGCTCAGCCGCAGAATGAAGGAGCTCGACCCGGCCAAGACGATCATCGCTATCGGCAACTACGGCTACGATTGGTCCGACAAACCGCCCGCCGATCGACATGACCTTCCAGCGAGACGGTCCTCACCTCGAAGGAGTCGGAGGCGCCGATCGTCTTCGATGCGCAGACGCTCAATCCGCATTTCGACTACCGCGAGGACGACGGCAGCATCCATCACGTCTGGTTCTCTCGATGCCGTGACCGCGCAAAATCAGATGCGGGCCGCCGACGTGTTTCGCCCCAAGGGCTATGCGCTGTGGCGGCTCGGATCGGAGGATCCCTCGATCTGGTCGCTGCTCGGCCGACCCTATAACGCCGAGATTCCGGCTGAGCTGAAGACGATCGTGCCGGGCAGCGACATCGATATCGAAGGTCAGGGCGAGATCCTCAATATCGCGGCCGAGCCCGCGAACGGCGCGCGAACCTTCGAGACCGACGACACGCAGCGGCTCATCACGTCGGAGACGTTCACGAAGATCCCGATCGACCTACGTCATCCGCCGCTCCGGCTGGGTTCCGCGACAAGGTGGCGCTGACCTTCGACGATGGGCCGAGCGCCGAGTGGACGCCGAAGATCCTCGACATCCTGAAGCAGAAGGGCGTCAAGGCGACGTTCTTCATCGTCGGCGAGAACGGCGAGACAAATCCCGGCCTCGTGCAGCGCATCCTCGCCGAGGGTCATGAGATCGGCAATCACACCTTCACGCACCCCAACATCGGGCGAAGCGTCGGCCGAGGGCGCGCGGCTCGAGCTCAACGCGACGCAGCGGTCTGGTCGAAGCGTTGACGGGGCGGTCGATGCGGTTGTTCAGGCCGCCGTTCTTCGGCGACGCGGAGCCGACCACGCCGGACGAGATCGAGCCGGTCAAAGCTCGCGCAGTCGCTCGGCTACGTGACGGTCGGGCTGAGGGTCGACCCCGACGATTGGCAAGGGCCGTCCGCGGATCTGATCGTGCAGCGGATCATGGACCGCATGGCCGACACCAACCCGGAGACGCGCGGGCAGGTCGTGCTGCTGCACGACGCCGGCGGTGACCGGTCGCATACGGTCGCGGCGCTCCCCCGCGTCATCGATGCACTGCGCGCCAAGGGTCTGGAGATCGTGCCGGTCTCGGCAGCTCGCAGGCTGGACATTCGACCAGGTGATGCCGCCGCTGCCGCCGGAGGACCGCTCGGCGCTCGTCAACTGGTACGTGTTCATCACCGCGAGCTGGCTGCAAGCTACCATGCACTGGCTGTTCATGCTCGCCATCGCGCTCGGGCTGGCGCGTCTCGTCGCGCTGTGCGGCTTGGCTATTTGGAGCGGTCGTTACAAGTCGATTCCGCCACCGCCGATTTCGGCCAGCGACGGCGTCGCCGTTTCCGTCCTGATTCCCGCCTTCAACGAGGCCAAGGTCATCGCCGGCTCGGTCGCGAGGATCCTCGACAGCGGCCACGCCAACGCTCGAGGTCATCGTCATCGATGACGGGTCGACCGACGGCACCAGCGACGTCGTGCGCGAGCGCTTCGGGACCGATCCACGGGTGAAGCTCATCACGATTTCAAACGGCGGCAAGGCGAGAGCGGTCAACACTGGGCTCGCTGCATCGCACGGCGAGGTCGTCGTCGCTCTCGACGCCGATACCCATTTCGAGCCCGACACCATCGCGCGGCTGACGCGCTGGTTCGGCGACGAAACGATTGGTGCCGTCGCCGGCAACGCGAAGGTCGGCAACCGCATCAATCTGCTGACCCGTTGGCAGGCGCTCGAGTACATCACCGCACAGAATCTGGAGCGCCGCGCGCTGGCGGCCTTGGACTGCATCACGGTCGTCCCGGGTGCCGTCGGCGCCTGGCGCAGATCCGCACTGGTCGAAGCTCGGCGGCTTCCCGACGGATACCCTTGCCGAGGATCAGGATCTCACCATTGCCATTCAGAAGGCCGGCTACCGGGCCATCTTCGATCCCGATGCCGTAGCGTGGACCGAGGCGCCCGATACGGTCGCCGGGCTCGCGAAGCAGCGGTTCCGCTGGTCATTCGGGACCTTGCAATGCTTGTGGAAGCACGCGGACGTGACGCTGCGTCCCCGGTACGGCGCGCTCGGTCTTGTCGCGCTGCCCCAGGCTTGGCTGTTCCAGATCGTTCTCGGCACTCATTTCGCCGTTCGTCGACCTGCTGCTCATCGTGCAGGTTCGTCGCCGTCGCTTCCGACTACGCACAACACGGCGCGCAATTCGATACGACGAACCTCAAGGTCACGCTTTTCTACTACGCGCTCTTCATAACGGTCGACGTGGCGACGGCCGTCGTCGCCTTCCTGTTCGAGAAGCGGGAGAACTGGCGACTGCTGTGGTGGCTCGTGCTGCAGCGCTTCGGATACCGGCAGCTGCTGTATTACGTGCTGGTCAAATCCGTCACGAACGCTGCGAAGGGGCATTTCGTCGGCTGGGGCAAGCTCGATCGCAAAGCGACGGTGAATCTCGGAAACGTAGAAGTTCGCGCCTGACTTAACAAAAGGGTCCGCTACAGCACAACGACGTTGACATCGGTATTGGCGACCTCGATGGGCGGGACGAGATCTGGATTGTTGTCGAGCAAGTTGAGCAGCGCGTCGACCCGGCGTGCGGAGGCGCGCCAGACTTCTCTTGTCTGACGATTGGCGGGCTCTTCCAGCACTGATCTGCGTATTGCGAGAAACGCTCTGAGGAATTCGGCTTCCGATCCGCTGTCGACGTCGCCGTGTTCCTCAAGGGTGCGTTTCAGGATCGTTGCCAACGAGTCCGGATCGCTGCTGGCGCCGTGCTGCAGAAGGGTATCGTAGAAAATCGATTTGCCGATCGCCGAGTGAACACCGACGGCGGCAGCCGTCTCCACCGCCGGACGGAAATAAAGCATGTCCGCCTCCTCGTCGCAGGCGATGCCAAGAAACTTGGACGACTTGATCTCGTGGCGCCACGCGTCGGCAAAGCCGGTCAGAGTTTGCTTGGTCCACTTGCTTCGGCGGGAGCTGCGGCAGAAAGCGTTTGAGGCGCGTCTCCGGCACCGACTTGGGCATAACGGTCGATGACCTGCGAGACTTCGCTGTTATAGGTGCAGAATCCGTACTGCGTGACCGTGTAGCCGCGGCCATCGCCTAGATCCTCGACGTAGGCGTAGTCCGGCTCGGGACCGCCGACTTCGAAAACATTCGAGATCGCCTTGATCCTTCTTGCGAGTTCGGCGTCAGGGACGGCTATGCCGCTTTGAGGCGTGGGCATGTCGTTGCTGCTCAGCGGAGAAGGTTTGGCGACTGTGTCATGTCCCGGACCCGCAGCGAGCGCACGCGCCGCAGGTGCGGTCGCAAACAATGAAACGACGCATGTGCGGCCCGCAAGGCGCAAGAAATCTCGGCGGCATTTATGCATGGCAGCACCTCGAATCTCGATTGGCTGTCGTCGGTGCGCCCGCTTCTTGAACTTGATTGGTGGCAGGACCGAGACGAACGGTGCGCGAGCCCACGCGCAAGCGATATTTGGGATAGGGCCGCCTAAGTACCAGCCTGCAGGACTGCGTCCATTCGTGCGCGAAAAGGTGAAGAAAGTTGCAAACCCCTGCCACGACAGGCACGGGGGCGCGACCGTCGGTCGCGATCTTACCTGAACGGATACCCAACGGAACTGGCCGATCCACGTCGTTCCATTCCTTGTTCCATTCCTGGTACCCGGTCGACGCGCAATTCTACTTTCAGTCGGTGCACAATGCTCAAGCAGCTAACGCCGCCGCCTAGGCGATCGAGATTGCGCCGCTTTTTTCGCGCAACGGCATTCATAATCTTGCTGGTCGCGGCCGGCTTCGGAAGCTGGCGCTGGTATGAGACCAACGCACACCGCGCCGCTGGCAAGCCCGCCACAGCGCCCACCGCGGCCCCAGTCGACACCGCCACGGCGCAGCGGACCAACTTCCCGGTCTATCTCAGCGGCCTTGGTGTCGCGCAAGCCTGGAACACCGTCGTCATTCGCACGCGCGTCGATGGCCAGATCGACAAGGTTGCGTTCAAGGAAGGCGAGACGGTGCGCCAGGGGGATCTGCTCTTGCAGATCGACTCCGCGCCCTTTTCAGGCCGCGCTCGATCAGGCGCTCGCCAAGAAGACGCTCGATGAAGCGCTGCTCGCCAACAGCAAGCGCGACCTCGTCCGCTATACGACAGTCGGTACGCTCGCCGTCACCCAGCAGCAGATCGACACGCAGCGCGCGCTCGTCCAGCAGCAGCAAGCGCAGATCAAGAGCGACCAGGGCGCCATCGACAACGCGCAGGTGCAGCTCGGCTACACCACTATCAACGCGCCGATCGCCGGGCGCATCGGCTTCCGGCTCGTCGATCAGGGCAACATCGTGCACGCCGGCGATCCGACCGGCGTCGCCGCCATTGCACAGATCGAGCCGATCGCCGTCGTGTTTACTGCGCCCGAGGAGCAGCTCCCGCGCATCAACGACGCGCTGAATTCTGGGCCGCTGCCGGTCATCGCCTATACGTCCGATGGCAAGACCGAGCTCGACAAAGGCACGCTGGCCCTGGTCGATAACCAGGTCGACGCGACGACTGGGACCATCCGTCTCAAGGCCGAGTTTCCCAACACGAAGCACAAGCTGTGGCCGGCGCTCACCGTGGCGACGCGTCTGCTCATCGAGACGCTGCACGACGTCGTCGTGATACCCGACGTCGCCGTGCAGCGCGGCCCCGACGGCCTCTATGCCTATGTCGTCGGTGAGGACGGCAAGGCGCAGATGCGCAAGTTGGAGGTCGGGGTCATCGAGGATGGTCGTGCCGTCATCGCGCAGGGCATCAGCGTCGGCGACCGCGTGGTCACCTCCGGCTATTACCGCCTGCAGCCGGGCTCGCCGGTTGAGCTCCGCCATGGTGACGACCCGACGAACGGCGAGCGCCACTCGGCGGCGGCGGTCGGGGTGCAAACCCGATGAACATCTCCGCGCCCTTCATCCGCTACCCGATCGCCACCTCGCTGATCATGGTCGGCATCCTGTTCGTCGGCCTCATCGCCTTCCCGAAGCTGCCCGTGGCGCCGCTGCCGCAGGTCGACTTCCCGACCATTCAGGTGTCGGCGGCGCTTCCCGGCGCCAGCCCGGAGACCATGGCCTCGACCGTGGCGCAGCCGCTCGAACGGCAGTTCGCGCAGATTCCCAGCGTTTCGCAGATGACCTCGACCAGCGGGCTCGGCGTCACGACCATCGCCGTGCAGTTCGACCTCGACCGCAACATCGACGCGGCGGCGAACGACATCCAGGCGGCGATCAACGCGGCAAGCGCTCAGCTGCCGCAGGATCTTCCGGCGCCGCCGACCTACCGCAAGGTCAACCCGGCCGATTCCCCGATCATGATCCTGTCGGTCGTGTCCGACTCCATGCCGCTGACCGAGGTCGACGACAACGCCGATACCAAGCTCGCCCAGCAGATCAGCCAGCTCGACGGCGTCGGCCAGGTCTCGATCGGCGGCGAGCAGAAGCCGGCGATCCGCATCCAGCTCGATCCCGCGAAACTCTACGCTCGCGGGCTGTCGCTCGAAGAGGTGCGGCGCCGTTGTCGATCACCACCGTCAACCGACCCAAGGGCAATGTCGACGGCGCCACCCGCAGCTTCACCATTTACACCAACGATCAGCTGACCAATGCCGACGCCTGGAACGACGTGATCGTCGCTTATCGCAACGGCGCGCCCGTGCGCGTGCGCGACATCGGCACCGCCGTGCCCGGCCCCGAGGATGCCAAGAAGGCGGCGTGGGCGACCGGCAAGCGCGGCGTGTTCCTCGTCGTCTACAAGCAGCCCGGCGCCAACGTCATCGACACGGTGGACGCGATCAAGGCCGAGCTGCCGCGGCTGCAAGCCGCCATGCCGCCCGCCATCCACGTCGACATTCTGAGCGATCGCACGCAGACGATCCGCGCCTCGGTCGAGGACGTCGAGGTGACGCTGCTGCTCACCATCGCCCTCGTCGTCGGCGTCATTTTCGTGTTTCTGCGCAGCTTCTGGGCGACGGTCATCCCGAGCGTGACGGTGCCGCTGTCGCTGCTCGGCGCCTGCGCGCTCATGTACTTGGCCGGCTATAGCCTCGACAATCTCTCGCTGATGGCGCTGACAATTTCCGTCGGCTTCGTCGTCGACGACGCCATCGTCATGCTCGAGAACATCGTGCGCCACATCGAGGACGGCCAATGCCGTTCTCGATGCCGCCTACAAGGGCGCGGGCGAGATCGGCTTCACCATCATGTCGATCAGCGTCTCGCTCATCGCCGTGTTCATTCCCCTGCTGATGATGGGCGGCATCATCGGCCGGCTGTTCCGCGAGTTCGCCGTCACCGTCTCCATGACTATCGCCGTCTCGGCGTTCGTCGCGTTGACGCTGACGCCGATGATGGCATCGCGCTTCCTGAAGAGTAAAAGGGAGGAAAAGCACGGCCGCCTCTACCAGTTGACCGAGCGCGGCTTCGACAAGCTGCTGTCCGGCTACGCCTGGGCGCTCGACATCGTGCTGCGGCATCAGTTCGCGACGCTGTTGGTGTTCTTCGCGACGCTCGCCGGCACGGTGTATCTGTTCATCGCCATCCCCAAGGGCTTCTTCCCGCAGCAGGATACCGGCCTCATCAGCGGCGTGTCGGAAGCCGCGCAGGACATCTCCTTTGCCGAGATGATGCGCCGGCAGGAGGCGCTCGGCGAGGTCGTCGCCAGCGATCCGGCCGTCGCCACCATCGCCATGGCCATCGGCGCCGGCGGCTCGTCCTCGTCGATCAACAACGGCCGCATGTTCATCACTCTGAAGCCGAAGGATCAGCGCGATGCTTCGGCCGGGGAGGTCATCTCCCGGCTGCGGCCCAAGCTCGACAAGATCGAGGGCGCCAAGCTGTTCCTGCAGGCGGCGCAGGACGTGAACGTCGGCGGCCGAGCTTCGCGCACGCAGTTCCAGTACACGCTGCAGGATGCGAACATCGACGAGCTCAACGCGCTGGCGCCGAAGATCCTCGAAAAGCTGAAGACCGTGCCCGAGCTGCGCGACGTGGCGACCGACCAGCAGATGGCCGGCACGACGCTCACCGTCGACATCAACCGCGATCAGGCAGCGCGCTTCGGGCTCACGCCGCAGGCGATCGACGACACGCTGTACGACGCGTTCGGCCAGCGGCAGGTGGCGCAGTATTTCACCCAGCAGAACAGCTACCACGTCGTCATGGAGGTCCTGCCGGAGGTGCAGGGCGACCCGGCCAGCCTCGACAAGATCTATATCCGCTCGCCGGCAACCGGGCAGCTCGTGCCGCTCGCCGCGTTCGCCAAATGGACGACACGCGAGACAAAGCCGCTGTCGATCAGCCACCAGGGGCAGTTCCCGGCTGTGACCATAAGCTTCAACCTGGCGCAGGGCGTTTCGCTCGGCACGGCGACGCAGGCTATCCAGGCGGCGGAGCGCGAGCTCAATCTGCCGGCGTCGCTGCGCACGAGCTATCAGGGCAACGCCCAGGCCTTCCAGGATTCGCTGAGCTCGGTGCCGCTGCTGATCGGCGCGGCGCTCGTCGTCGTCTATCTCATTCTCGGCATTCTCTACGAGAGCTACATCCACCCGATCACCATCCTGTCGACGCTGCCGTCGGCCGGAGCCGGTGCGCTCGCGACGCTGATGCTGTTCGGCTACGACTTCAGTCTGGTCGCCATGATCGGCGTCATCCTGCTCATCGGCATCGTCAAGAAGAACGGCATCATGCTCGTCGACTTCGCCATCCATGCCGAGCAGGCGGAGCACTTGTCGCCGGAGGAGGCCATCCGCAAGGCCTCGCTGCTGCGCTTCCGCCCGATCATGATGACGACGATGGCGGCGCTACTCGGCGGCGTTCCGCTGATGCTCGGCGCCGGCATGGGCGCCGAGATCCGTCAGCCGCTCGGCTACGCGATGGTCGGCGGCCTGCTGGTCAGCCAGGTGCTGACGCTGTTCACGACGCCGGTCATCTACATCTACCTCGACCGGCTATCGAGTTTCCTGTCGCGCTCCCCCGCACGGGCAGCGGCGTAGGGCGCGGCCGTCGGTCGGCGCGCAGCCCGAGCCGGGCTACTTCCCGGCGTCTTCGGTCTTTTCGGCAGCAATGCCGAGCTTGCCCTCGAGCGTCGCAATCTCCTCGCGAAGCTTCTTCTGCTGCTCGCCGCGGCGGACCATCTGCATCTGGATCTTGCCGATCTCCATGGAAAGGTTGCGCCGGGAGTTGGCGTCACCGTTGCTGCCGGTTTCGTACTGCTTGTCGAAGATCTTCTGCTGGTCGGCCTGATTGGCTTCCTGCAACTGGCGCAGCCGTTCGCGGGCCTGGGCCAAGGCGACGATGTTGGAGGTCTGCTCGGCGTCGGATTTCTTTTTGATCTCATCTTCGAGCGAGCGCATCCGCTGCTGCACATCGGAGTCCGCGCCGGCGCCTGTCGCCGAACGCTGCCCCGGCACGGCGGTTTGCTGGAAGTAGAATTCGCCCGTGAGCGCCGAGTGGTCCCACGGCACCTGCTTGCCGTCGGTCGCCGCAAGCACGTCTTTGCGCACCTCGATCATGACCGAGGTTAGGTTGTGGTCAGGCTCGCGGACATGCTTGGCGAGCGCGGCGGTGAATGGAGAATTGCGTCCCTTGCCATCGAGGGCGACGTTGCCGGGCTGAGTCGAATAGGCAATGAAGGTGCCGACGCCCGTATCGACTTGCGCCAATCCCTTGCCGATGCTCGCCGAGCGCGTGCCCATGGAGCGCGCCAGATTGCGCGAAAACGGATTGTCGCGGCAGGCATCGAGGAACACGATATTGGTCTTGTCGGCGCGGCCGAGCTCCATCTGCTTCAGGATGAAATCGAGATTGACGGCGTCGAAGTCGAGGTCGCGCTCGTTCTGCAGCTTGGCATCGACCGGAATGAGGTAGTTGCGCCCGGCGACCTGCAGCCCGTGTCCCGCATAGAAGAAGATAGCGACGTCGGCGTTTTCGAGCAGCTCCGTGAAGCTGCGGATGCGCGCATCGAAATCCCGCTTGTCGACGTCGACGCCGAGCACGACGTCGAACCCGGCGCTCTTGAGCGCAGACGATATGTCGTTGGCGTCGTTGACGGGGTTGGCGAGCGGGGTGACCTCCTTGTAGGTCGAGTTGCCGACCACCAGCGCCACGCGCTTCTCGGCGGCGGCCGGCAGGCTGAAAAGGAACGGGATCAGCATTGAGGCGAGAGCAATGCGGAGATAGGACATGGAAAAACTCGGTTTCTCTTTGTGTAGCTGGGCTGGGCGGCCAGCGGGCGGCCTAGCTATCATCAGACGAGCGTGACAACTTTTAGACTGCCGGTGCTGCCAGGGGCCGCTTCTACCGGCCACGGCTGGCTGCCATGAGGTCGAAATCGCCGCCGAGCACCTCGTCGAAGCGCCCGCTGCGCCAGCCGCCGACGAGATCGCGGACGAGGGGGGAGGCGTCGCCCCGGTAGCGTCGTACGACGCTGCTAGACGGTGATCCGCCGTTCAGCGCCGCCTTCAGGGCCTGCTTGAGTTTCGCCTTCGATAGCTCCTCCAGCGGCGCCACCCCGACGCGGACGCGGGCGGTGGCGCGGGTCGCCGACCTGTCGTCATCGGAGAGCTCGAGCACGTGCAGGCCGGTTTCGAGCGCGAGAATGCGATGCGCGCCAAAGCCGCTGACCAGCAGCATGGGCAGGGCGCCACTGTCGGCAGCATCGGCCGCAATCTCGGTGAGCTGCATGCGCCGCTTGGCGGCCCAGCCGCGGTACATGTCGAGCACCTGTCCGCACCAGGCGATCGAAGCCTTAGCCTCGCCGGGCTTTTCGAAGGCCGGCTCGACCGCCAGCACCACCTCGATCGGCGCGCTGTTGCGCACGTCTTCGATGCCTTCGCCGACGAGAAGGACTTGCAGGGCGATGCGCGAGACAAGCTCGCGCGACGACTTGCCGGCGCGCTCTGTTCCCTTGTCGAGACGCGTCTTCAAGGAGCGCGCCGTTTCCGCCGCCGCCCGCACGCGGTCCATGAGCGCCAGGCGCGACAGCGTCGCGTAGCGCTCGGGTTTCGACCAGAAGGCGGCGTCGAGCATCGGCGCCGACAGCTCGGTCTTGAGGGCCTCCCATGCATCCGCGGCGATCGTCTCCTCGAGCGAGGCGAGCTCCACCTCGAGAGCCTGCCGCTCGGCGTCGCTGCCCTGCGGGGCGAGGATCATCTCGGCCAGCGCCGGCTGCTCGCCGCCGACGTCGAGCGATCGCGCAGGGTTTTCGTCGAGATCGGGGTCGACGAACTCCGCCTGAATGGCGCGCCCGTCACTGCGCACGAAGACGAACTGATCGCCCTCGGGAAAGCGCTTCTCGACAATTGTCGCCGCCAGCGGGGCGATGAGGAACTGATCGATCGCGCGCTTCAGGGGACGCGCGCCCATCTCCGGGGAGAAGCCTCGCTCGAGCAGAAACTCGAGCGCCGACGCCTCCCACTCGACGGCCCACTCGCGATCCTTGAAGCCGCGGCGGTCGAGCACGCGCGACAGCTCCTTCTTCAAGATGTCGCGCATCAGCTCGCGCGACAGCGGCCGGAAGACGATCACCTTGTCGAGGCGGTTCTGGAATTCGGGCCTGAAGGTCTGGGCGACGGTACGCAGCACCTGATCGGCGGAATAGGCGTCGGCGCCGGGCGAGAAGCCGAGCCCCGAGCTGCGGTGGCCGGTGGCGCCGAGATTCGACGTCAGGATGATGATGCAGTGGCGAAAGTCGGCGACCTGGCCGAGCTGGTCGGTCAGCCGGCCGTCGTCGAACACCTGCAGGAACAGATCCCAAACATTTGCGTGCGCCTTCTCGAACTCGTCGAGCAGCACGACGGAGAACGGCTGCTTGCGCACCAGCGTGATGAGCGAGTCCGTCGGGTTCGCGGTATCGCCGCTGCCGAGGATCTTGGCGGTCGATTCCGGCGTCTGGAACTCGCTCATATCGAGGCGGATCATCCGCTCCTGCGTGCTGAAGAGAAATTCGGCGAGCGTCTTGGCGAGCTCGGTCTTGCCGGTGCCGGTCGGCCCGGCGAACAGGAACACGCCGATCGGCTTTCCCGGATCGTTGAGCCCGGCCTTCAGCATGGCGATGCGATCGACGATGGCAGCGACGGCCTCGTCCTGGCCGATCACGCGGGCCGAGAAGTAGCTGCGCACGGCGGCGAGGTCGACGCGCTGGTGGCTGTCGAGGATGGAGGCCGGCAGGCCGGTAAGCTGCGCCAAGGTCTCGATGATGTCGCTCGGCGTGACGGTGGCGCCGCTGCCCTTGGCCGCGCGGCCGACGCTGAGCTTCAAAAGATCGAGAGCGGCGCCGGGAAGGCAAGAGGCGGTGAGGTATTGGCGTGCCGAGGCGAGCGCCACGTCGATGGCGCCGGCATCTACTTTGACGCCGCTTGCCGCGGTGATGGCGCGCGCCACGTCGCGGGCGAGCTCGTCGGTTTCCTGCGGCTCCATCGGATCGAGGCGGGCGACCTCGAAAGTGCCGCGCAAAGCGGGGCGTAGCCGGAGGATACGCGACGTGCCGGCCGCCGAGGCCTCGGTCCACACGATCAGGCGGCCGGCCGCGATGGCGGGCAGGATCTGATCGAGGATGCTCGCCGCCTGGCCCTGATGCGTGCCGCTCAAGGCGATCTGCAGAATGTCGGGGATGTACCAGACGACCTTCTTGGAGGCCGCCAGCTCCTCGATGGTGCGCTGGATGCGCCCCTCAAGCTCACCGAACCATTTCTGCCCCGCCATGAGATCGGCGCCACTGGCTTCGAACACGCTCCCAGCCCCGCTGCTCGAGCCGCCGTCCGAGCAGCTTCAGGAACGAGGTCTTCCCGACGCGCACCTCGCCGCTTGCCATCAGCGAGCGCGGATGCGGGCCAACAACGTTGGCCTCGGCTTCGGACAGCGCGTCGGTCCAGAAGACCGGCTCCACCAGCGCGTCGCTCGCCTTGAACTGCCAAAAGCGCCCGAACGAGTTGAGAAACGCGCGGTCGACGTTGGTCAGCCGTGCCGTCTCGAGCGTATCGATAAGCTCCGCTGCGAGCGGATGGCTGACGCGGGCGAGAACGCCCTTGATCACCTCGCGCTGCTCGGGAGTGGTGCTGTCGAGCGCGGGGCCATACTCGGGTTCGTCGCCGAGGCGCGAGCGTTCGTCGAGGTATTCGCGCAACGCCGTGATGGCGAACATGTTATCGCGCCAATACTCGCGCGCTGAGAGGAGCGGTGCGCCGACCGGCGGGCGAGGCTCGGCGACGGTGAAGAACTTCAGCGCGAAGGTCATGGCCCAAGGCGTCAGCGTGTCGAAGAAGGCCGACACCTGGGCAAGGGCGGCGTCACGGTCGTCGCGATCGTATAGGGCGGCCAGTGCGGTGCAGGAATAGAACCAGTTCGATCCCATGGCGTAGTCGCGCACCGTCTCGATCGGCACCGTCGTGTCGGCCAGCAGACGTCGCGCCTCGACGAACTTCGGATGGCTGGCGAGTTCGCGCGCACTGGCCGAAGTGTTGACCTCGGCATCGACGGCATTGAACAACGCCGTCAGGCGGCTCGTCAGCGATTCCGCCTCGGCAGTTATCGTCGTGGGAACGCCTGCGGCGGACGGGTTCGGAGTCGAGATGAGGGGGATGGGCGAGGCCGTCTCGCCGGTGGGAGCTGCCCCGCTCGCATGTGGCGCCGGAGCGAGCCCAAGGCTTTGCCGCAGGCGCGGCCACAGCCACACCGCCGCCATGCCAAGAAGGAAACCGATCAGGTACTTCAACGGGGACAACCTCGAGCGCCAATGCGCCGGGCGAGACTGTTATCGTTGCCGCTAGGCTGTCAACGTGATTAGGGCCGCGAGATTACCGGTCCGACTTGGCGGCTGCCGCAGGTCAGGACTGGCGCGATCCGTCGCGGTGCGCATCCGATCGGCTGGCAGCGTTGCTGCCCGGTCGCGAGACCACGTAGAGGGCGGAGGCGAGCATGAATGCGGCGACGCCGACGACGACCCAGGGCGCCGGATGCGCGCTGAGCAAGAACACCGAAAAGCCAAAGGCCATGCCGGCGCAGGCCACGGCCTTGGTGGGTGTCGAGATGGCGCCGTACTCGCGCCAATTGCGCAGCACCGGACCGAAGCGCGGATGATCGAGCAGCCGCTGCTCAAGGCGCGGCGAGGACCGCGCGAAGCCCCAGGCGGCGAGGATAAGGAAGATGGTCGTCGGCATCAGCGGCAGCACCGCGCCGATCAGCGCCAGCAGCAGCATCAGCCAGGCGAAGCAGAGATACGGAATGCGCGTCATTCATCCCTCAGCCGGTTCTACGACCACGGAAATCTTAGCGTGCCTTGCCCGCCGATTACTATATTCAAAAAGTAGACATTAACGGGTCTTCTGGCGCAAGAGCACCGAGCGACATGGACACTCTTCAGTCGTCTGTATATCTTCGGGTGATTGCAGACGGCGGAGCATTTCCGCGGCGCACAGCGCTGTAGACTAAGGAAAAGCCATGGACCAAAGAACAATCCTCATTGCCGTAGCCGTTGCCGTAGTGCTGGGCATTATTTGGTTTGCCACTCAGACACCCCCGATGACTTCAACGGCCCCGCCTCCGGCAGCGCCCACAACTCCCACGACGCCACCAGCGCCGTAGCTTCGCGAGCTACCGCCGGCGCCGCAGATCAGCGGGAAACGTTGGCGCGCGGCCGGCAAACCGACGTCGGATTCGTGATGGTCACCAGCAGTGATCTGTCGGCTCGCCGTGGCGCGTCGCCAGCGTCGCGACGGATTCCGGCCCCCCCGAGCGAGGAGCTGAAGGCGGCGCCGATGCCCTCTCGTCACGCGTAGCGGAGCGCAGCGCACGTGCGCAGGCGCGCATCGCACAAACAAAATCGCGAGGCCCGGTCTGGGCCCCGCGTCGTTTGTCTGCAGCGATGTAGGTGTCAGAAGCCGAAGTAGATGCCGAAGCCCGGGCGCCGGCGATAGTAGTACGGGTATCCGTACCCGCCGTAGCCGCCGTAGTAGTACGGGTAGGGCCGGTATCCGTAGTAGCGGTAGGGCCGGTATCCGTAATATCCGTAGATCGTAGCCACGATAGCCGCCCCAGCGGCGATAGCCGCGGCGGTAGTGCACGTCCTCGGTGATGACGCCGGTCTTCGCATTCGGCGTCGTGACGTCTGAGCGCGACGGCGCCGTTAGGGCCGACGCGCTCGGCGCCGACATGTAGAGGAAGCCGGCAAGAGCTGAAGCAACGAGGGCCGTCATTTTGAGACGCATCGAAGTCACTCCTACTAATTCTCTGCCAGTGGAACTTGCGTGCGGCGGAGGGGTTCCGCGGCACGCTGACGAACTTTCACGATTACTATCGGAACAGGGCAATATTTAGGGTTGGCGCGTCGCAGAACAATATGTCGGCAGTGTAGCCGCAGACTTTATTGCGTCGCAGCGGGGGCCGTTGCGCCGCTCCGCTCAGCTTTGCGTCGGGCGCGCCACTCTTCGAGGCGCTGCATGACGACAAAGACCGACGGCACGAAGACGACGGTCAGCAGGGTCGATCCGAGCATGCCGGTCAAGACCGCGATGCCGATCGATTTCTGCGCATTGGCGCCGGCGCCGGAGGCTACGACCAGCGGCACCACGCCGAGAATGAAGGCGAATGAGGTCATCAGGATCGGGCGGAAGCGCGAGCGCGCGGCTTCGACGGCCGCGTCGAGGATGTCCTTGCCCTCGCGGATGCGCAACTCCCGCGCGAACTCGACGATGAGGATCGCGTTCTTGCTCGACAGCGCGATGAGCAGGATGAGGCCGATCTGCGTGTAGAGGTTGTTGCCGACACCGAGCGCCAGCAGCGCGGCGGCGGTGCCGAGCAGGGCGAGCGGCACGGAGACGATAACGGTCACCGGGGCGATCCAGCTTTCGTACTGGCCGGCGAGCACCAGATACACGAGCAAGAGGCTCAGCCCGTAGATGACGTAGATCTGATTGCCGACCTCTTTCTCCTGATACGACATTGCCGTCCACTCGTAGCCGGTGCCGGGCGGCAGCGTGTCCTTGGCGATCTGCTCGAGCAGTTGGATGCCTTGCCCCGACGAGAAGCCCATGGCCGTCGCGGTGATGACGGTTGCGGCCGGGTAGAGATTATAGAGGCTGATCACCGACGGGCCGGCGACGGTCTTGATGGAAGCGAGCGTGCCGAACGGCACCATGTTGCCGTCGTTGTTGCGCACCTGCAGGTACTGCAGGCTGTCGGCGTTGATGCGCGCCGCAGCGTCGGCCTGCACGTAGATCTGGAACACGCGGCCGAACTTGTTGAACTGGCCGACGTACGTCGAGCCGACGTACGAGCTCAGCGCGTCGAGCGCGTTGCCGAGCGGCACGCCGAGCGTCTCGGCCTTCACGCGGTCGATCTCGACGTTGAGCTGCGGGGCATCGGCGAGAAAGACGTTGGTCGCTGATTGGATCATCGACTGGTTGCCGGCGCGATCGGCGACGGCCTGCGCAAGTCGCTGCAACTTGGCGTAGTCGAACGAGCCGTCGCGGATCTCGACTTTCATCGTGGCGCCGGCGACGTTACCGATGCCCTGGATGGCCGGCGGCGGAATGACCAGCGCGGTGCCGTCGTTGATGTTTTTGACACGCGCCGACAGGCCCTTGTAGAGGCCGAGCAGGTCCTCGCCTTTTTTGCGCCATCCCAGTCCTTGAGGATCACGTAGGCGACGCCGGCGTTGGACAGACTGGCGCTGTCGTTGAGGGCGGCGAGGCCGGCGATGGCGACGACCTTTTCGACGCCGGGCTGGGCCTTCACGCGCGTGGTGATGTCGTCGAGCGCGCGCGTGGTGCGCTCCAGCGCGGCGCCCTCGGGGAGCTGCACGATGACGAGGAAGTAGCCCTGGTCCTCGATGGGCAAGAAGCCGGTCGGTACGCGGCTCAGGCTGTACACGGCGAGACCGACGAGGCCGGCGACGATCAACGCCATAGTGCCGCTGTGCCCGACCATGCGCTTGATCAGCCCAGCGTAGGCGTGCTCGAGCGCGTTATAGACGCGGTTGAAGCCGCGATAGAGGAAGTTGCGCTGCTCGGGCGGCGTGACGGGCCGCAGCCACAGCGCGCACTGCGTCGGCTTCAGCGTCATGGCGTTGATGGCCGATATCAGTGCGGTGGCGGCGATGACGAGTGCGAACTGGCGATACATCTGCCCGGAAAGCCCGGGCAGGAACGCGGCCGGAATGAACACCGCCATGAGCACCAGCGTGATGCCGAGGATCGGCCCAAGCAACTCGTCCATCGCCTTGATGGCGGCATCGTGCGGCGTCAGCCCATGCTCGATGTGCTTGGCCGCGCCTTCGACGACGATGATGGCGTCGTCAACCACGATGCCGATGGCGAGGATGATGGCGAACAGCGTCGACAGGTTCACGGTGAACCCGAGCATCGACATGGCCGCGAAGGCGCCGATGATAGTGACCGGCACGGTGGTGGCCGGGACGAGCGTCGCGCGCCAGTCCTGCAGGAAGACTAAGATGACGACGAGCACGAGCACGGCCGCTTCGATCAGCGTCTTGTAGACGTCGTGCACGGCCGACTCGACGAACTTCGTCGTGTTGAACGGAATGGTCCACACCATTCCCTCAGGGAACGCTTTGGCCAGCTCCTGCATGCGGGCTTCGACGCGCTTGGCTACGTCCAGCGCGTTGGCGTTGGGAAGCTGATAGATCGCCATCCCCGCGGCCTGCTTCTCATCGAGCTTGAAGGTCTGGCTGTACTGCTGCGCGCCAAGCTCGACCGTGGCCACGTCCTGCAGGCGGGTGATGCGGCCGCCCGTGTCCGTCTTGACGATGATCTTCTCGAACTCGGAGACGTCGTCGAGCTTGCCGTGCACGTTGATCGAATACTGGAACGTCTGCCCCTGCGGCACGGGCGGCAGGCCGACCTGACCGGCGCTGGTCGAACGGCTCTGCAAGTTGACGGCGTTGATCACGTCCTGGGGAACGAGCCCGCGCGCCTGCAACTTCTGCGGATCGAGCCAGATGCGGATGGCGTACTGGCCGGCGCCGAACACCGCGACGTTGCCGACGCCGTCGAGACGCGCGATCTCATCGAGCAGATTGATCGTCGCATAGTTGGACAGGAACAGGCTGTCGTATTTTCCCTTGGGCGAGCTCAGCGCCACGATCTCGAGGATGGACGTGGAACGCTTGTTGGTTTGCACGCCCTGCTTCTGCACGCTCTCGGGCAGCGCGGCCAGCGCGCTCGACACGCGGTTCTGGACGAGGATCTGCGCCTTGTCGCCATCGGTGCCGATCCTGAAGGTGACGGTGAGGGTGTACTGTCCGTCGCTGGTCGACAGCGAGGACATGTAGATCATGCCCTCGACGCCGTTGACGCGCTGCTCGATCGGCAGCGCTACCTCGCGTGTCACCGTGGCGGCGCTGGCGCCCGGGTATCGCGCCGTCACCTGCACCGTGGGCGGCACGACATCGGGATACTGTGCGACCGGAAGCGTGTAGAGCGCCACGATGCCGAGGATGACGATGAGCAGCGCGATGACGTTGGCGAGGACCGGCCGCTCGATAAAGAACTTGGCGATCATTGGCCGTCGCCAGTCCCGGCGGCAGCCGCCGACGCGGAGGTCGTGACCGGAACGACGGTGTTGCCTGGCAGCGCGCGCATGAGGCCGCCGACGACAACGCGCTCGTTCGGCAATAGGCCGCTGTCGATGATGCGCAGTCCGCCGTCGACCAATTCACCCACTTGTACCGGGCGCTGCTCGACGACGTTCTTATCGTTGACGATGAGCAGATAGCGGCCCTGCTGGTTGTTGCCGAGGGCGATGTCGGGCACGAGCAGCGACTCGACCTCTTGCTGCTTGGGGATGCGCACGCGCACGAAGAGGCCCGGCTGCAGGACGTTGTCCTTGTTGTCGAGCACGGCGCGGACGGCGAGCGTGCCGGTGCTGGAATCGACCTCGGGCGCGACGTAGTCGAGCGTGCCGGTGTGCGGATAGCCCTGCTCGGTCTGCAGGCCGACGCCGATGGGGACAGGCCCCAAGTCCTTCAGGGTGACGCCGGCGATGCGCATCTTCTCGCGGATCGACAGCACCTGCTGCTCGTCGATATTGAACTTCACGTAGATCGGCATGACCTGCACGATGGTGGCGAGCTTGGTCGGCTCACCGGCGCCCACCATGGCGCCGGGATCGACGAGGCGGGCCGAGACGATGCCATCGAACGGCGCGACGATAGTCGTGTAAGCGAGATTGCGCTGCGCCTGCGCCACCTGCCCCTTCGCCTGCGCTAGTGCGGCTAGAGTTGAATCGCGCTTGGCGCGGGACTCATCGACCTGAGCGACCGATACGGCGGAAGTCTTCACCAGGTCTTGCTTGCGCTTTAGGTCGGCGTCGGCCTGGATGAGCAGCGCTTCCTGCTGCTGTTGCGTCGCCTGTGCGATCTGCAGCGCGATCTCGTAGTCCTCTTTGTCGATCTGAAAGAGCAGATCGCCTTTCTTGACCGCGGCACCGTCCTTGTAGCCGACCTTGTCGAGGAAGCCCTGCACGCGGGCGACGAGATCGACATGATTGAAGGGCGCGGTATTGCCGGTCACCTCCATATAGAGAGTGACCTTGCGCTGTTCCGGCTTGGCGACGGAGACCTCGGAGGGCGGCGGCGGCTGGTAGGTGTTGCGCTCACCGCAAGCCGTCAACAACGAAATGATCGCGGCGGCGAGCGGACCGAGGCGCAGAGCAAATTTGAGAATGCGCATATAAGGTCGTTGTTTGTCTCGGGCGGCTCTTAAGAATCAGTCTAAACCTAATCGAAACCACCTAACAATTCCTCTTAGCCGGGTGCCTCGTGGGCTAGACGCCCGCGCTGCCCCAAAGTGGCCGCCATTTCGTGAGCCCTGGATCTCTTAATCCAGTCCGCGCAACGACCGGGGTGGGCACCTGACTTCGTGTTTGCGCCGGGCTCGATGGGAACTCTCACTGGCGGGGATAATGAGCGAAGGCAATTCTCTTTCTTACCGCCCCGATATTGACGGGCTGCGCGCGCTGGCTGTTGTCTCGGTGATCGGGTACCACGCGGCACCGGGCATCGTTCGCGGCGGCTACATCGGCGTCGACGTGTTCTTCATCATCTCGGGATTTCTAATCTCGAGCATCATTCTCCGCACGCGCGATGCTGGGCGCTTCTCCCTGATCGATTTCTACGCGCGTCGCGTTCGCCGCCTGTTTCCCGCGCTCGCTATCGTGCTGGTCGCGACCTGGCTGATCGGCTGGTTTTACCTGCTGCCTCACGAGTTCCGCGCGCTCGGCAAGCACATCGCCGCCGGCGCGGCATACTTCATCAACTTCGCCCTCAAAAGGGAGAGCGGTTACTTTGACGGCGCCGCCGACGAGAAGCCGCTGTTGCACCTTTGGTCGTTGGCCGTCGAAGAGCAGTTCTATATCGTGTGGCCGCTGCTGCTGCTGTTGGTGCGCGAGCGGCGCACCCTCGTCTTGGTGATCTCGGTGTTGGTCGCGGCATCTTTCGTGGGACAGCTTCTCGCACTCGGCAAGAACCAGGCGTCCGCCTTCTACCTGCCTCAATACCGCGTTTGGGAACTGGGCGGCGGCGCCTTGTTGGCGATGGTGGTGATGTACGGGCGAGGACGCGTCGCGCGCGTGCTGGCGGGGTGGCGCGGCGACCTCGCGTCGGTGGCGGGGGTGCTGCTCGTGTTGGGCGCGGCGACACTGCTCGCCGAGCAGCGTATGTATCCGGGCTACCTCGCCCTCATCCCTGCGAGCGGCGCCCTGCTCCTGATCGCCGCGGGGCCGAAGGCGCTGGTCAATCGAACACTTCTGTCTCACCCCGTAGTCGTGTTCGTCGGCTTGGTCAGCTACTCCCTCTACCTCTGGCATTGGCCGCTGTTGTCGTTCGCCCACATTCTGGGCGTGGCCGATGATGTGCGCATTGTATTGGCTTTGATGGCGCTGGCGATGGCGCTTGCTTGTTTGACTTACCTGCTTGTCGAACGGCCGGTTCGTCGAGCGCAGCGCGTGACGTTGGCTCGCGGCCTCGTTGGTATTACGATCGCCGTCTGCGCCATCGGTGTCCTCACGCAGTTCGGCGGCTTGCACCCCCGTCTCAATGAGCCGCGTCACCAAGAGTTTGCCGCTGCCATGAGCGATTGGAGATTTCCGGACGGCCTGCAGAAGGAGTTCACTTCCGATGGCTTGCGGATCGACACGAGCGGCGATGGCAGCGAGAAAATTCTGTTCTTCGGTGACAGCAACATCCAGCAGTATTGGCCGCGCATCGAACAAATTCTGACCGCCGAAACGTCAAGGAAGGCCGTGATTTTCGCAACGCGGGGTGGGTGTCCCCCGATCCCCGGCGTGCGCGATGACTCACACCCGGACTGCGCCGGTTTCGGTGAGAGGGGCGCCGCGTTCGCCAGAGAGCCCTCAATCAAGACAGTTGTCATTGGCGCGGCGTGGATGGGGTACTTCAACAACTCTAGTTATTATCTTAGCGGAGAGACAGGCAATCTCGTCGTTGGAAGCAGGGCTTGGAATAAGGGATTTGAAGTACTGGCGCGCATGATTGGCGACCTCGTCGCAGATGGGAAGTCGGTGTGGCTAGTGCTCAGTACTCCCTACGGTTTCGAGCTATCACCGGCAGTCGCCATTCACAGGACTTTAGCAGGGGGCACGACATTCAAACCGCTCAGGATGAACAGAGAACAGTTCGACCGCTCGTGGATGCCCATCAAGCATAAACTTCTGGCCGTCGCGCGATCGACGGGCGCGCACGTCATCGATCCTATGGATTGGCTGTGCAACAACATTGTGTGTCGCGGAGAGACTAGCGAAGGCACCCCGTTCTACATGGACAGCGGTCACCTGCGTGCGAGTTATGTTCGTGACCACGCAACGTTCATGGATCAGATTCTCGGTATCGAGACGGGCAGCGTCCGAAAATAGTCCACCTGCCACGCCGGTCAGTGAGGTCGTGGTATGTTAGCGGGAGCGGGTGGTAAGTTTGGCCACGTTTGCACCGTATCTTCGCACCGTAGTAGTCATTGCTCGGCGCGTCAGGGTGCTCCGTGAACGCGCACCCAGCATGTCATCAACGCCCATGGCTGCGCCAGCAGAGAAACGCAGTAGGGTGCGGCTTGATCGTGCGCTGAGGCTGCAACTGCACGTTGGACCTGATAACGCGTCGGCACACTCGGCGGCCACGCATCACCTGTGGCATCGATGATCGCTGCTTCGAAGCGGCGGACAACGCCCTGCAGCGATGGATCTCCAGGGGGGTCGCGACTTGGCCGCGGTCAGAAGATGAGAAAGCACTGGAAACCTTCGCGGCTTGCCACTAATGGACGGGCATTGGGCCAAATCGAACAAGCGACCCTCGTTTTGCGCGTCGCTCTAAAACAGGCATCGCATGAGCTATACCGGGCCGCAAGAATTGAAAGACATCCGCATTGGCGTGATTGGGATGGGCTACGTCGGTCTGCCCCTCGCCGTGTATCTCGCCCGCAAATTTTCGGTGATCGGCTACGACATCTGCAAAGGGCGCATTGAACAACTAGAGCGCGGCGAGGATCGTACGCGCGAAGTGTCCGCGGAGGAGATGGCTCTCGCAGTTAACCTCAGATACAGTGCCGACGAGAGTCAGCTTATGAGCTGCAATTTTTTTATCGTCACCGTGCCGACGCCGGTCGACGAACATATGCGGCCCAACTTGGGGCCTCTTGAGCAAGCCAGCGCGGCTGTCGGCCGCGTAATTTCCGATGGCTGCATTGTGGTCTACGAATCCACGGTGTATCCGGGTGCTACCGAAGAGGTGTGCGTCCCGATCATCGAGAAAATATCGGGCCTTAAGTTTAACGTTGATTTTTACGCCGGGTATAGTCCTGAGCGCATAAATCCCGGCGATCCCCACCGCCGCCTGCCGAACATCCTCAAAATCACGTCTGGCTCTACGCAAGAGACGGCGGAGATTGTCGACAAGGTCTATGCCTCGGTCATAACCGCGGGCACGCATCGGGCAAGCTCGATTCGCGTCGCCGAAGCAGCCAAGGTCATCGAAAATATCCAGCGGGACCTAAACATCGCTCTAGTCAACGAGCTGGCACAGCTCTTCAAGAAGCTTGGTATCGAGACGCGCGAAGTGCTCGATGCCGCTGGTACCAAGTGGAATTTTCACGGCTACCGGCCGGGCCTCGTTGGCGGGCACTGCATTGGTGTCGACCCCTACTATCTCACCTACAAGGCGCAGAGTATTGGCTTCCATCCGGAGATCATTCTTGCGGGGCGTCGTGTCAATGACGGCATGGCGGCATTCGTCGCGCACGATATCCTTACCACGATGATCAAGCGGAAGATGCCCGTGAGCGAGCTAAAGGTTCTCGTGATGGGCTTCACATTCAAGGAAAACTGTCCCGATACGCGCAACACCAAGATCGCTGATCTGGTTCGCGAGCTGAAGCCGCTTGTAGAAGAACTCGTCATCTACGATCCGCTTGCCGACCCGGCGGAAGCGATGCATGAGTACGGCGTCGTGGTGCAGACGGAGCTGCCCCCGGGACCTTTCGACGCAGTGGTGCTGGCCGTGCGCCACGACAAAATTGTTGCGCTCGGCGAGAGAGGTGTCCGTCGGCTGCTCGATCCCAAGCGAGGCTTCGTCTACGACTTGAAGGAAGTACTCCCCGAATCAGCGAGCGAAGGCCATCTCTAGTCTATAGGAGGTTTGCCTTTGATTTCGGCCTTTGCCCGAGTGAAGCTATGAATGACGCCGTAGACGAGCCGATGAAAAAGACTTTCGCCCTAATCGGCGTCGGAGGCTACATCGCGCCGCGCCACCTGCGCGCCATCAAGGACGTCGGTGGAATATTGCGAGCAGCGCTCGACCCGGCTAACTCGGTTGGCATAATTGACAGCTACTTTTCAGATGCACGCTTCTTTGTCGAGTTCGAGCGCTTTGATCGGTATCTTGATCGCTGCCGCCGGCTAGACAAACCGCTTGACTACGTTAGCATTTGCTCTCCCAATTATCTGCACGATGCGCATGTGAGATTCGCGCTGCGAAGCGGCTCCGATGCCATTTGCGAAAAGCCGCTCGTGCTCAACCCGCGGAACATCGACGGCCTTGCCGATATCGAGCAGGAAACGGGTCGCAAAGTGCACACCATTCTGCAGCTGCGTCTTCACCCGGCAATCATCGAGCTCAAGAACCGCATCGCGGCTGACACCCGTCGGCTCATTCATGAGGTCGATCTCACCTACATCACCTCGCGTGGCCGTTGGTACTACGTGTCCTGGAAGGGCGACGAGGCCAAGTCGGGCGGCATCGCGACCAACATCGGCGTGCACTTCTTCGACATGCTGAGCTTCGTCTTCGGATCGCTTCGAAAGACCGTCGTGCACCACCGGGCTATGGACTGCGCTCGGGCTATCTCGAATACGAGCAAGGCGCGCGTGCGCTGGTTCCTGTCGATCAACGCTCGCGACGTGCCCGAGGAGCGTCGCCGCAAAGCAGCGAACCTACCGCTCGATCACCGTAGACGGCGTCGAACTCGAGTTCTCCGAAGGCTTCACGGACCTGCACACGCTCGCTACCGCGAGATCCTCGCTGGCCGCGGCTTTCCGCTCGACGATGTGCGCCCGTCGATCGAGACCGTAGCGCAGATCCGCGCCCTACCGATCGAGCTCAACAAGGGCGAACAGCACCCTTTTTTGCTGAAGGTGCGCGCGAACGACCAGAGGTACCAGTATGGCTGGCCAGTTTAAGCCGGAGTGGGAGGCGCGCGGCGTCAAGGTGCACGAGAGCGCCTACATCGACGATCCCGACGCGCCGATCGGTAGCGGAGCACGCATCTGGCACTTCAGCCACATCCTCCCGGAGACTTCGATCGGCGACGGAGTTCACTCGGCCAGAACGTCGTGGTCGGCCCGAGGGTTAAGATTGGTGCCGCTGCAAGATCCAGAACAACGTCTCGCTCTACGAAGGCGTCGAGCTCGAGGACGGCGTGTTCTGCGGACCGTCCTGCGTGTTCACAAACGTCAACAACCCGCGCGCCGAGATCGAGCGCAAGAGCGAGTTCGCGCAAGACGCTGGTCAGGCGCGGCGCCACGATCGGCGCCAATGCGACCATCGTCTGCGGCCACACGCTCGGCGAATACTGCCTTCATCGCCGCCGGCGCGGTGGTGACCGGCGGACGTGCCGGCCTACGCGCTGATGGCCGGCGTGCCGGCGACGGCGCATCGGCTGGATGAGCCGCGCCGGCCGCGGCTCGGGCCCGACCTCGTCTGTCCGCTCCGACGACAGCCGCTACAGGGAGACCTCCGATGGCCGTCTCGAGCCCGCTAAGGCACCTCCTCGCCGAGGCCGTGCCGATGGCGTTCATCGATCTCAAGGCGCAGCAGGATCGCATCGAGCGCGACCACTCGAGCGCGCGATCTCAAGCGTGCTCGACCACGGTGCCTACATCATGGGGCCGGAGGTCGACGCGCTTGAGAAGCAGCTCGCGGCGTTCGCGGGCGCGAAGCACGCAATCTCGTGCGCCAGCGGCACCGATGCGTCTACTGATCGCGATGATGGCGAAGGGCATCGGTCCCGGCGATGCGGTCTGTGCCCGGCCTTCACCTACACGGCGACGCCGGAGGCGATCGCACTGCTCGGCGCCACGCCGGTGTTCGTCGACGTGCGCGAGGATACGTTCAACCTCGACGTGGCGCTATTCGCGGCGCGATCGAAACGGCCCGCGCGCAGGCCTCACGCCGCGCGCCGTCATCGCCGTCGACCTGTTCGGCCAGCCTGCCGACTACGATGCCATCGTACCTTTGCAGAACGCGAGGGCCTGTTCGTGCTCTGCGACAGCGCGCAGAGCTTCGGCGCAGAAACCGAACGGCCGCAAGGTCGGCCAAATTGGGCGCGCGACCGCGACGAGCTTCTTCCCGGCCAAGCCGCTCGGCTGCTACGGCGACGGCGGCGCCATCTTCACCGATGATGATGCGACTGGCCGACGTGATGCGATCGATCCGCCTGCACGGCAAAGGGTCGCGACAAGTACGACATCGTCCGCATCGGCATTAATGGGCGGCTCGATACGATCCAGGCCGCGATTCTGATCGAGAAGCTCGTGATCTTCCCCGACGAGATCGCGCGCCGCTGCGAGGTGGCACGCCGCTATGAGGAACAACTTCGGTCAGTCGTAGCGACGCCCTGCGTTCCGGCCGGGCTGCTCTCCGTCTGGGCGCAGTACACGCTTCGCATTCCGGGCGGCCGACGCGACGCAGTCGCGGCTGCCCTGAAAGCGGATGGTATTTCGACCGCCATCTATTACCCGCGCGCGCTCCACGAGCAGCCTGCCTATCAGCATTTTCCGTTATCGAGCGACGGAGTGCCGACGGCCGAGCGTCTCGCGCGGGAGGTGCTGAGCCTTCCCATGCACCCCTACTTGGATGCCGCGCAGCAAGACCGCGTCATCACGGCTGTGAAAAAGGCCGTCGCCAACTGAGCCGTCAGCGCCATGTTTACAGCTCGTCGAGACGGTTGCGCAGCTCCGCGGCGCGATGCGCGTACGTATGCGTCGAAAGAACGTGATGGTACGCAGCATCGACGATTTGCTGGCGTTCGCCAGCGTCTCTGAAGCGTCGCACGGTATCGTCGACGTTGCGAAAGTCGCGGTCGATTGCGATGTAGTGTTCATCGGGGTGAAGGATGTCATTGTAGCGGCCGCGCAGCATGAGCTGGCAGGTCTTGGCGCCGATCGCGTCGAAGTGACGGGAAGAGATTGCCTTCGCGTAGACAGGTGCCTTCGGGGACTTGCTGAAGAACAACTCGTCAAGCTCTTCGAAGTCGGTGTTAAAATCGTCGAGTATCTCGAACTTCAGCGGCCCCGATTTGAGCAGCCGCCACAATAGCGACTTGACCGACGTCGGCAGAGACCTACCGGCTCGCCGAAGCGCGCTATCGTTCTTGATCACGAGGCCTGTGCGCTTGGACGATAAGTAAGCGTAAATGTCGTGCACCAGCCTATCGTCGCGCTCGAGATACCAGCTGCCGGCTTCCGTCGAGATTGTGCCGCGGCAGGATTGCAAGAACCGCGAACCAGTCCTCACGGCTCGAGCGCCTGTCCTCCCCGATCTCGACTTCGAGCTGCAGCCGATCGGCGTTCTGCGCGAAATACCCAAGGACTTGATTGCGGTCGTTGTCTCCAAGGTACGGCGGATACCTGTATCCCTTCACGCCAATGTCTAACGGCCGTGTTGGGTGCGGACCACCGGGCGGGAAGGCACGCGGGTTCAACGCATGTGGCATTGCCACGACGCGTGCACCTGTTCCCTGATAAAGGTACTCGCCGGCCTCAAGCGGGAACTGCGTCGCGATGAGGTCGCATCGCGCCTCACCGAACAACTGCAGTCGATCGACCATGGAGACATAGGGGAAGTTGTACTCGTTGCCGACGAAGCTTACGAGTTTCGGCCGGTCTGGCGCGCCAAGCAAGGGCACGAGTGGCTTCAGGTATTGCAAGGTGTCGGCGCTGCAGCTGTGAAGCGCTATGACGAGATCGGCTTCACGTAGCGAGGTCGCGAGCTGCGATGACGGACCTCGAAGGATGTTATACTCCTCGCATTCGTACTCGGGACTTTCCACGAATGCGTCCCGCCAATCGTGGTAGTACGACGCCCGATGCGGATAGGTCAGCGACAGAATGAGCGTCTGGATCGCACTTTGCACCTACGTCAAGGCTCCGTTGACCGCGGGCGCCGATCGAGAATGCACGACTCCCGCCGAGGCGAGGCTACCACGAGCGGCCGGCCAACACGGGCGCCCGTGGCTGCAGAGAGGCCTCAGTGGTTGAGAAACAACATTGTCCGACGCCCCAAGGGACCTGTCAATTTCAAGACGCCACCCCAACTGAGGGGACCGGCAGGGCTGACAAGGCGTCTGGGGCCTGCTAAGGCAAACTTTAAAGTGACGCGCCATCCTCACCACTCTCGCTTCGGTGAGTTTAGCATTAGGTAAGCCGATGTGTGGAATTGCGGGTGCGATTTCTTTATCGCATGAGCCCGTCCCGGGGCTCGACAACGCACTTCATGTGATGAGCCAGCTTATCGCACACCGCGGTCCTGACGGCTCCGGCTACTGGAGGTCGGCTGACGCGCGGTGCGGCTTTGCGCATCGCCGGCTTGCGATCATCGATCTCTCGCCCTCCGGTCATCAACCTATGGCTGCGCAGTCGGGCTCGGTGATCACCTACAACGGCGAGGTCTATAACTATGTAGAGCTTCGCAAGGAGCTCTCCGCCGGATGGTCGTTCCGCACCTTCTCGGACACCGAGACAATCCTCGCGGCGTACGACAAGTGGGGGCCTGATTGCTTGACCCATTTGCGGGGTATGTTCGCTTTCGCGATCTGGGACAACGGAAAGTTCTTGGCCGCCCGCGACAGGTTCGGGATCAAACCGTTCTACTACGCGATCATAAATGGCGTGCTCTACTTCGCTTCGGAAATGAAGGCGCTTCTGCCTTTGCTTCCTGAAGTTGCCACCGATGCGGACGCGCTCGCCGAGTACATGACCTTCCAGTACACGATCGGCGAGAAGACTTCTTCAGGCACATCCACAGCCTGCTTCCAGGCCACGCTCTCACCGTCCAAGACGGCCATCTCAGGATATTTCGATACTGGGATGTCCACTACGAGATCGACTGGGGCCACACGCAACGCTGGTTCAGCGAAGAGATGCGCGGGCGCTTGACGGATTTGGTCAATGTCCACTTGCGCTCGGACGTTCCCGTCGGCGCCTATATGTCCGGCGGCATCGACTCGAGCCTCATCGGCACCATGGCCGCGAGGGAGGCGTCGTCCGGGCGTATTGGGTTCCACGGGAAGTTCACTGAGTTTCCAGGTTACGACGAAAGCGGCTATGCTGAGGAGGCCTGCCGGAATGCAGGGATCGCTCTGCATCAGATCAGGATTACTGCGGCAGACTTTCGCGACAACCTAGAAAAGGTGATCTACCACCTTGATGCACCCGTCGCCGGGCCCGGTGCCTTTCCTCAGTATATTGTGTCTCAGCTGGCGGCTCGCCACGTCAAAGTGGTGCTCGGCGGCCAAGGTGGAGATGAAATCTTCGGCGGCTATGCCCGTTACCTGATCGCATATCTGGAGCAAGCGCTGAAAGCTTCGATCGAGGGGACGCAGAACAATGGAAACTTCGTCGTCACGCCGGAGTCAATTATACCTGATTTGACCGTACTGCAGGAATACAAGCCACTCATCCGCCAGCAGTTTGCTACCGGGCTCTTCGGACCGCCGGACGAGCGCTATTTCCGTCTTATCGACAGATCCGCCGACATGGCGAACGAGGTAGACTGGTCGGCACTCGATCGAGAGGGCGTGTTCGCCCGCTTCCAGTCCATCTTCAACTCGGAAAGGAACGTTCGGAAAGAGGCCTACTTCGACTCGATGACGCATTTCGATTTCAAGTGCCTTCTGCCTGCGCTTCTCCAGGTTGAAGACAGGATGTCGATGGCGCACGGCCTCGATTCGCGCGTGCCGTTACTCGATCACTCGGTCGTCGAGCTCGCCGCGACGATACCCGCGGACATAAAATTCAAGGGGGGACAGATGAAGCACTTCATCAAGTCCACGTTCGAAGCCGATCTACCGACGTCACTCATGCAGCGGCGCGATAAGATGGGCTTTCCCGTACCGCTGAAGGAGTGGTTTAGCGGCGAGCTGCACGGCATGGTGGAAGACATCTTCCAAACGCAAAAAAGCCGCCACCGTGAATACTTTAACTCCGCGGCGATCCTGGCTAGTTTCGACAAGGGCGATCGCTTCTCGCGCAAAACGTGGGGCTTGCTGAGCCTTGAGCTTTGGCATCAGCAGTTCCACGACCGCGGCGCGGAGTTTCGCCGCATGCTACGCGATCTCGAGCCTGCTTCGGTCGCCGCGCAATAACAGAAACCAATCGGGATGTTGACGTAATGAAGGTCCTTATCACTGGCGGTTCCGGCCAAGTCGGCTCAACTGTGGCCGATATGATTTTGGCGCGCGGCGATACCGTTGTGTCGATCGACACTTTCACTACTGGGCGGCGCGACAACTTGCGCGATCGCAAAGGGCTCACGCAAGTCGAAGGTTCAATCGTCGACGTGGCTCTAGTAGAACGGCTTTTTTCAGAATTCAAACCGGATGTCGTCGTCCACACGGCGGCCTCCTACAAGGACCCGGACGATTGGGCGACCGATGCGCTGGTCAACGCAGTCGGAGGCGCGAACATCGCCAAAGCCTGTAAGACGCACAACGTCGGACGATTGATCTACTTCCAGACGGCACTCTGCTACGGTACCAAACCGGTGCAACAGCCAATACGGCTCGACCATCCGATAAATCCCGCGAATTCGAGCTATGCGATCTCGAAGACAGCGGGTGAGAACTACGTGCAATTCTCTGGCGTCGACTGGGTGACCTTTCGTCTCGCCAACGTCATCGGTCCTCGCAATGTCTCGGGCCCATTGCCTATCTTTTATTCACGGCTTGCCGAACGAAAGAGGTGTTTTGTGACGCCGGCCAGACGCGACTTCTGTTTCGCCGGTGACCTCGCCAACGTCGTTGTGCAGGCGGCGGACGGCAAAGGGAGCGGCACCTATCATTTTTCGTCGGGCAAGGACGTGGCGATCATGGAGCTCTACGAATCGGTCGTGAAGGCAATGAAACTCAACGACGTCCCGGAGGTAGAGATAAAACCGTTGGGACCTGACGATGCCCCGTCGATTCTGTTGGATCCGGAGCGGACGTTTGCCGATTTCTCGAACGTGACGTTCACGCCGCTCGATGAAATCGCACGGCTGTCCGTTGAGAGATGGCAGCGCGACGGCGTCGTCGGCGGCTACACGCACCTTAAGGAAGCGCGCGTCGACGTCAACACGTCCTCTCAAACGTAGCGCGGCATGCGCATCTTCATCACGGGCGGTGCCGGCTGCCTCGGCTCGAATTTGGCCGAACGCTATCTCGCCGCCGGCGATGACGTCCTTATCCTTGACAACTTTGCGACCGGTCATCGCGGTTCGCTGCCTCAAAGCCATCCGCAGCTGGAGGTCGTCGAGGGTTCCGTAACCGACCGCAGCCCTCATCGATAAGTTATTTGCACGCTTCGAGCCGAGCCACGTCATCCATTCGGCGGCCTCCTACAAGGATCCCTCCAACTGGCTGGAGGACTCGCGCACAAACATCGAAGGGACGATTCACGTCGTCGACGCGTCGAAAAATGCGGGTGTTACCAGGCTGGTAAACTTTCATACCGCGCTCGGTTGAACCCCCATCCTGCAGAGCTCGATCGACGGCCGGAACGAGCCGGTCGACAGCGTCGGCTGTGAGTCCGAAGAAGTCGAGGTCGCGCGTCTGGCGGCGAACGTCGCCGCGAACGATCAGCGCCGCGCCGCCGGCGAGCGCGAAGCCCTCCGCTTCCGCCAAGCCGGCGATGATCTCGGCGACCTGTTCCTGCAGCGGGCTGAGCACCTACGCGACGAGGCGGCGGCGCTCGATCCAGCCTGTCCACGCCTCGCGAACTGCGGGCGGCAGCACGAGCTCGTCCCAGAGCTCGAGGAGCCGATCGGCGTCGACGTAGAAGCGCACGTCGTCTGCGGTTCCCTCTCGCAGGACCTGCTCGTAGACACGGGCACAATCGCTGCGGTCGTTGAGGTCATAGGTCAGGGGTGGGCCGCTCCAGCGGATGTGGAGCGGTAGCTCGATCCGACCGCTCGCCTTCGGCCGCGACGGGTCGTCCAGGTCGGCGGGCACCGCGACGGGCCGCGCGGCGGGGCCAAGCTTGCGAGTTCGCGTCTCTGCCATCTCGAACCAGTTTACGGACGCGCGAGAACCGCGCCCGCAAACCGCACGACGGCGCGCACCCTCGCCGACTTACCCTCCTACTTCGAATATGTCATCCAAAGCGCCGTCGCCGGCTACGTGCGACGGCGCCCCAGACCGAGCCACAATCGTCCGTGACCGCCTAGCGGCGATCGTTGAGCACGTCGCTACCCGTGCACGACCGTGCGATATCTCACTCGATGACGGGTCCGCGGTTCAGCCTGGTTGTTGAGATTCACTTAGGGTCGGACACCCGACGGGATGGTGAATCCCCGTGAATAGGCTGCAACGAACTGAAAGAGGCTGCGAGGTACTGCGAGGTGAAAGGAGCGAGCGTACGCGCATACGTACGTTCATCGATTCAGAAATGACAACAAAAAGGGCTATTTGCAGGTTATTTGCGATGCGCCCGGGAGGATTCGAACCTCCGACCCGCGGATTAGAAGTCCACCCTCGTAGGCTGCAACAAACCGCAGCAGACTGAATCAGCCTGCAAGTGACCGCTTTCGGCACTGCAATAGACTGCAGCGAACTGCAACCTGCGGAGACAGGCCCGTACGCTCACCGTACGCTCAGCTGCGTACAAATGGCGATCGGGATGGTCCTGCTGTATCAGTCACACGCCGCCCGACTTGCTGTAGTCAAGGAGCCCACTAATCGCGTTGCGGACGATGGGCGCAACGCCGGTGCCGAGCTGTTCGATCCCGCGCAAGAGGTTCTCGTGGGCGAGCCGGACGTTGGTCATTTGGAGGGAGATGCGCGAGATGCCACCGAGGTCGTCGTTGATTCGGAGGATCTTGGTGGCGACTGTCTGTGGGTCTCCTATGAGGTAGGCGCCGTCGGGGGCGCACATTGCGTCGTACTGGGCGCGGTCGGGTGGTCGGAAGCCGCGCTCCTTGCCGATCGTGCCGAACATCTGTGCCCAACCGGGATAGAAGTCGTCGGCTGCCTGTTGTGTGGTGTTGCCGACGAACCCGATGCAGTGCAGGCCGACCTTGAGGTGGTGTGGAGGATGGCCGGCGCGGCTGCCGGCCTCGCGGTAGAGGTCGACCAGCGGGCGGAAGCGGGCGGGCTGGCCGCCGATGATCGCGACCATGAGCGGCAGCCCGAGGGTTCCGGCGCGGATGAACGACTCCGGTGTTCCGCCGACACCGACCCAGATCGGGAGCGGATTCTGTAGCGGTCGAGGGAAGACGCCCTGGCCGGTTAGCGGTGGGCGGTGCTGTCCGGACCAGGTGACCTCCGCCTGTTCGCGGATGCGCAGCAGGAGGTCGAGCTTCTCGGCGAACAGCGAGTCGTAGTCCGAGAGTTCGAGCCCGAACAACGGAAAGGCTTCGGTGAACGAGCCGCGGCCGACGACGAGGTCGATCCGGCCCTTGGAGATCAGATCGAGGGTCGCGAACTCCTGGAAGACGCGCACCGGGTCGCTTGCGCTTAGCACGGTCACGGCGCTGTTGAGGCGGATCGTGGTCGTCCGGGCTGCTGCTGCTGCGAGGAGGACCGCCGGGGCG
The DNA here is from genome assembly GCA_963724595.1 of uncultured Alphaproteobacteria bacterium. GTDB lineage: Bacteria > Pseudomonadota > Alphaproteobacteria > Rhizobiales > Hyphomicrobiaceae > Hyphomicrobium_A. Next base: position 200,554 of record CAVRVR010000005.1, read on the forward strand.
GAGTCCATGAAATCGTGGCGGTGGTGTTCGCCGATGCCGTAGGTGTCGAGGCCGACCTGGTCGGCGCGCTCGACCTCTTCGAGCAGGTGTTCCACGCGCTCGACCGGGCTGACGTCGACACCGGCTAACGGGGTCTGTGACCGTAGAGACGAAGCTATCGATGCCGATACGCATTGAGATCTCCTCAACTCGCGGAGCGACGCTCAGCCTGTTGCCCCGAGCGCGTCGCGCTCCTGCGCGGCGGAGACGAGCTCGTCGAGCGACTTCGGCGAGACGTGCGCGGATCTCGTCGTCGATCAGGCGGCCGTCCGCATCGAAGCGGGTGGCCGCCTTGTGAGACGGGGAGCTCGACGTCGATGACGCGTGCTCCGAGCAGGCGCGACGACCTTCTTCAGCTCGGCCTGGGCCCAGACCGCTCCGAACATGCCGGGTGAGGCGCCGATCACCGCGACCGGATGGTTGCGCAGCGGGTTCGTGGCGACGGGACGCGAGACCCAGTCGATTGCGTTCTTGAGCTGACCGGGGATCGAGGCGTTGTACTCGGGTGTGGCGAAGAGGACGGCGTCCGCTTCGCCGACGGCCTGATCGCAGCCGCGCGACGGCCAGGGGCGGCGAACCCGTGGTCGTCGTCTTCGTCGTAGGGTGGGACGGCCTTGAGGCCGTCCCACACCTCGAACTCGACCTCGTCATCGACGAGCTCCGCCGGCTGCGTGGAGCAGCTTCGTGTTGAGCGAGTCGGCGCGGAGGCTGCCGGAGATGGCGAGGATCTTCATCGCGACTAGGCCGACTTGACGAAGAAGAGCTCGGCGACGACGGTGACGTCGTTCGCGAGCGCAGGCTCGCCGTTGGGGAGCGGGTTGTTCCAGCTGACCCCGAACTCCGTGCGGTCGACGCGCGTCTCGAGCGTCAGCCCGATCCGCTCGCGCCCGTACGGGTCGGTGAGGGGTGATGTGACGGTGCCCGTGACGTCGGCGGGGTGCGTGACCCCCTTGATCGTTAGGTCGCCCTCGACCTTGACCGTCTCGCCGTCGAGGCTGATGTCCTGGGCGGTGAAGCGGATCTCGGGGTAGCGCTCGGCGTCGAAGAAGTCGGGCGACTGGAGGTGGCCGGCGAGGTTCTCGTCCTTGACGTCGACGCTCGCGACCTTGGCGGAGCCCTCGAGGCTCACCGTGTCGTCACCGACGACGAGGGTGGCGTCGATCTCGCGGAACGTGCCCTTGAATGTCCCGCCCAGGTACTCGACCTCGAAACCGACGACCGAGTGCACCGCGTCGAGGCTCCCACGTGCCGGCCGGGGCGATTGTCAGAGTCTGCGTGTTGCTCATCTGTACCAACTCCTTGCGTTGTGTATAATTGATTACTCAAGCAATTTAGCACATTTACTATTGAGAGCGCAAGTATTCCCTGATGAGCCCAACACAAACCACTGCCAAGAGCTCCGACCGCAGCCAGGAGGCCGGCCCCGCCGTGCGTGCCTTCGCCCGGCTGCTGCGCGCGCATGCCAGCACGACCCGGCTGCTGAGCGCCGAGCTGCTCGAGGAGCACGGGCTTACGATCAACGACTACGAAGCCCTCCTCGTCCTCTCTCGCGCCGACGGTCAGCGGCTCAAGCGGGTCGACATCTCCCGGCAGCTGCTTCTGACACCGTCGGGCATCACGCGGTTGCTCGAAGGCCTCGAGGCCGACGGGCTCGTGGAGCGTGAATCCTGCCCCACCGATCTCCGCGTCACCTACGCGCGCCTGACCGAGATCGGCGTACGACGACTCCAGAGCTGCTTCCTGCGCGCACGTCGCCTCGATCAAGGCGCTCTTCGAGGCCCACCTCGACGAGAGCGAAATCACCGGGCTCGCCGACACGCTCGACAAGCTGCCCGGTGTCGCAGGCACCGACGGCGCCTGCAACGTCAGCTGAAACCACACCGCACTGGCCCAAACCCGGAGATCATCAAGAAAGCAAGAATAGGGATTTCAGCCCAACTAGGCGGATCGCGCTGTCAGCAACTGCGACGATGATGTCCGACACCGCGCGCTAGGTGAGTCATCAGACATCACAATGCATATTTGCAGCACTTTCTCATGCGCCCGGGAGGATTCGAACCTCCGACCCGCGGATGGCGAACACGGTCCTTACTGCGAACGGGGTCATCAGGCAGTGATGGCCGGTCGTGATCGCTCCGCGCGTAGCTGCGCGGTCGCGTCAAGGTCGAGCGTGAGGGCGTCGGGATCGAGCACGACGCCGTAGTCGCGCTCGGCGAGTTCGATCGTGGTGAAGCCGTCGAGCACGTCGGAGAGTACGGCCGCGGGGTCGCGCTCGAGCGGGTCGCCGTAACCGCCCGAGTTCGGCACCGCGAGCTCGATCGTCGATCCGGCCTGCAGCGTCTGGCCGGTGAACTTCGCCGGCCAGAACTCGACCGTCCCGTCAGGCCCCGTCACCTTCCCGTGCGCGAGCGTGCCCTCGTGGCCGCCGAAGATGCCCCACGGCGGGTCGGACTCGTAGCGGTCGCCCTCGCAGGTGACGATCGTGTCGACGAGGAACCGGTTCACCCGCACCATGCCGATGCCGCCGCGCCACTTGCCGGCTGCGCACGGGTCGTCGCGGAGCTCGTAGCGCTCTGTCCGCATCGGGAAGCGCCATTCGAGCTCCTCGATCGGGTTGTTGCGCGTGTTCGCGATCAGGCAGTCGACGGAGTCGAGCCCGTCGCGTCCGGGGCGGCCGCCGTACGATCCCTCGTCGACCTCGAGGTAGACCCAGTACTCGCCCTCCTCCTCGTTGAAGCCCGAGTAGGCGAGGAAGGCGAGATGGGCCGAGTTGCCCGCGGTGATCTTGTCGGGGATGACCGGTGCGAGCGCACGCAGCGCGAGGTCGACCGCGCGCTGCACCTGGCAGAAGCGGGCGAAGCACGCGCGGGGATAGTTGGGGTTGAAGATCGAGCCCAGCGGCGCGATGACGTTGACCGGCGCCAGCATGCCCTCGTTCTGGGGCACGAACACCGGGTAGGTCGCCTCGTCGAGGAAGATCATCCGCGTGATGAACGTCATGGCCGAGACGGTGGTGCCCTCGAACGGGCAGTTGTAGCCCGTCGGCACCTCGTCGCTCGAGCCGGTGAGGTCGAACGTGATCTCGTCGCCCTCGATCACGACCGCCACCTTGACCGGGAGCTTGATGCCCCGCGTGCGGCCGTCGTCGTCGAGCCAGCCGACCTCGGTCTCGTAACGGCCGTCCGGCACCTTCGCGATCTCCTGCCGCAGCATCTTCTCGGAGTACTCGAGCCAGGCCCGCGCGACCCCGAGCACCGTCTCCTCGCCGTAGCGGGCGAGCAGCTCGGCGTAGCGCCTCCGCGCCAGCTCGCAGGCGGCGATCATCGCCCGGATGTCACCGTTGTTGAAGCTCGGCGTGCGGACGTTCTCGAGGATGTGCTTCCACAGGCCTTCCTGCCAGACGCCCTTGTCCTGCAGCTTGACGGCCCGGTAGATGTTCCCCTCGGACCAGTTGTCGACGAGGTCGATCGCCAGGCCGGGGTAGGCGCCGCCGATGTCGAGCACGTGCGCCGAGGCGCCCGAGTAGGCCACGAGCTTGCCCTCGTGGAAGATCGGGATGATGATCGCGACGTCCGGCGAGTGGGTGGCGCCGGCGTACGGATCGTTGTGCAGGATCACGTCGCCCTCGTGGATGTCGTCGCCGAGGATCCTGATCACGTTCTTCACGATCTTCGGCATCGCGCCCATGAACATCGGCGTCGAGTCCGACTCGGCCAGGTTGTTCCCCGCGCGGTCGAAGATGCCGGCGCCGAGATCCTCCGACTCGCGGATGATCGAGGAGTACGACATGCGGTAGAGCACGCCCGCCATCTCCTTCGCGATCGAGGCGAACGCGCCGCCGACGACGCGCATCAGGATCGGCGTCGAGAGCCCGGCGCCGCGACCGGACTCGGCGCGAGGTCGCGTCGTGCAGTCGATCACGATGTTGCCGTGAAGGTCGATCTCGGCCTCGAGGCCCGGCGGGATCACCGTGGTCGTGTCGTACTGCTCGACGATCGCCGGTCCCACGAGCCGGTCGCCGGCGCGCAGCAGCTCTCGCTCGTAGAACGGCGTGAGATGGCGCTCGGCCCCGCCGTCGACCTCGAACACGACCTCCCGCTCCTGCGTCACCGCCCCGGACGGATCGCCGTCGCCGGCCTCGATGGGCGCGGGCTGCAGCTCGTCGACGCGCCCGATGCCGACGGTGCGGATGTTGATGATCTCGATCGCCGCTTCGAAGCGGTGGCCGTACTCGAGCTCGTGCGCGTCGTGGAAGCGCTCCTTCAGCTCGTCCACCCAGGCGTCGTCGACCGTGCCTGCCGGCACCTCCGTGCGCACCTCGTATCCCTGTCCTGCGTAGCGGCAGTCCGCGAGTCGCCGCACGAGGCGGCGGTCCTCAGGGACGGAGTCGGCGTCGAGTTGTGCGACGGCCTGCTCGACGAGCTCGTCGAACCGCGCCGACAGCTGTGCCGTGTCGAGGCTCTTGAGCGCGTGGCGCTCGGTGGCCACGAACTCGTGCTGGAGGTCGGTCGCGAGCAGTCCCGTCGCAGCGAGGATGCCCGGGTGCGGCGGCACGAGCACGCGCGCGATCTCGAGCTCCAGCGCGATGTCGCACGCGAACAGCGGCCCCGCGCCGCCGGAGGCGACGAGCGTGAACTCGCGCGGGTCGTAGCCGCGCCGCACCGAGTTGAGCTCGATCGCCTGGGTCATCCCGTACTTCTGGATCTGGAGGGCGCCGAGCGCCGCCTCCTCGACCGTCATCCCGAGCTCGTCCGCGATCGAGCTCACCGCCTGCTCGGCGAGGTCGCGGTCGAGCGCCATCGCTCCGCCGAGAAGCCCGCGGTCGGAGCGGAGGCGGCCCAGGACGAGCTGCGCGTCCGTGGAGGTCGGCAGCGTGCCGCCCCGCCGGTAGCACGCCGGCCCCGGGTCGGCACCGGCCGACTGGGGGCCGACGCGGAACACGCCGCCCTGGTCGACGTATGCGATCGAGCCGCCACCGGCGCCGATGGTGTCGATGTCGACCATCGGCACCATCGCCTGGTAGTCGCCGATCTTCGTGTCGAGCAGGTGGCGCATGCGCAGCTGGCCACCGGCGGCGACGCCGATGTCGGCGGAGGTGCCGCCGATGTCGAGGGTGACCACGTTGTCGAAGCCCGCCATCCGGCCCGCCCAGATGCCACCGATGAGCCCCGCCACCGGGCCTGACATGAGCATGTTGACGGGCCGCTGCGCCGCCGAGGCCACCGTCGCCATGCCGCCCGAGGACTGCATCAGCTGCACGCCGTGGCTGAAGCCCGCCTCCCGCATCGCGTCGTCGAAGCGCGCCACGTAGCGCGACACCTTCGGCCCGACGTAGGCGTTGAGGGCGACGGTCGAGAAGCGCTCGAACTCCCGGTACAGCGGCAGCACCTCGTTCGAGACGGAGAGGTAGGCCTCCGGGAACTCCTCGAGCAGGATCTCCTTCACCCGCTGCTCGTGGGCCGGGTTGAGGTAGCTGTGCAGGAAGCACACCGCGACGGCTTCAACCTCCGCGGCCCGCAGCTCGCGGACGCGCTCGCGCACCTCGTCCTCGTCGAGCGGCACGATCACGTCGCCGTGCGGCACCGTCAAGCGCTCCTTCACCGTCAGCCGGTGGCGGCGCTTGACGAGCGGCCGCGACTGCCAGGGCAGCTCCTGCTGGAGCGAGAAGTTGAGCGGCTTCTTGTGACGCGCGATGTGGAGGATGTCGCGCATGCCTTCCGTCGTGATCATCCCGACCTCAGCTCCACTGTGGGTGAGCACGATATTCGTAGCAACCGTCGTACCGTGGAGGAGGTTGTCGATCTGGGAGAGGTCGACGTCCGCCTTGGCGCACAGCTCGCGGATGCCGTCAACGACGCCCCGCGCGGGGTCGTCGGGAGTGGAGGGGACCTTGTCGACCGTGATCCGGCCCGATTCCTCGTCGACGAGGATCAGGTCCGTGAATGTGCCACCGACGTCGACTCCGATGCGCTTCATGCTGGTCTCTTCCTCCTAGGCCTTTGCGGTTGCGTCGACGGCGATGATCTCGCGGCCGACGGTGTCCATCTGGTCGAAGTTCCCGTTGAGATAGGCGCAGGAGATCTCGTCGATCCCGAGGCCGAAGAGCTCCTGCACCTTTCCCCGTACCTTTGCGGCCGAGCCTGCGATCGCGAAGTCGTCGATCAGCTCACCGGTCAGGTACGCCGTATGATCGGCGTCCGACGAGAGATGGCCCTCGTAGTAGTCGTAGTCGTCGCGGCTCTGCGCCAGCCGGGTCATCGTCTCGGGCATGCCATGAGCCTTGTTGCGCTTCATCGTGTCGGCGATGTGGTTCGCGCACGCAGCCGGCGCCCAGCGGCAGCTGTCCCACGCCTCGTCCTGGTCGTCGCTCACCCACATCGCCGTGAGGAGTGACAGCTTGAGGGCGTCCGGGTCGCGCCCTGCCTCCTCGGCGCCTGCCCGAACGTGGTCGATTGCCCAGCGCACGGACGTCTCGTTTACGCCGACGTAGAGCATGACGCGGTCGGCCAGGGCGCCGGCCACCCGCAGGTTCCTTGGCCCCGTCGCTGGCATCATGATCGGGATCGCCGGGTCGCGGTCGAGCCAGCGCAGGTACACGTCGGCGTCGTTGATCGTCACGTGCCGGCCCGCCATCAGCTCGCGCAGCAGCACGACCGATTCCTCCAGCACGGACGTCTTGACAGGGTTCAGGCCCATCGTCCGCACCGAGCTGTCGCCGCGCCCGATGCCGAGTGCGAGTCGCCCAGGATGGAGCCCGGCGAGGGTCGTGAACATGCTCGCCGTGGCCGTGACGTGACGCGTGTACGGGTTCGTCACCGCCGTGCCGACAACGATTCGCTGGGTGAATGCGAGCGCGTGGGTCATGTAAACGAAGCAGTCCTGCCAGAGGAGCTGCGAGTCGACGAACCAGGCGTGGCTGTAGCCCGCCTCCTCCGCCTTCTGCACCGACGCGACACACTCCTCGAAGTCCTGCGCCAGGAACTGGGAGCCGATCGTGCCCAATGTCGTCTCCTTTCGCTAGGCGCCGGCGAGCGGGAACGTGCGGAGCTCCTCGAGCGTCCGCCCGAGGGTGTTCACCTGTCCCCAACCGACGCGGATCATCTCGATCGCGGGATCGTGGAGGTGGGGCGTCGCGGTGCCGACGCACTCCTCCACAACGATGGGCTTGAAGTCGCGGAATAGCGCGTCCTTGCATGTTGCTCCGACGCACTGGTTCGTGAGCACCCCGGTGAGGATCACCGTCTCGGCACCGAGTGCCCGCAGGATCTGCTCCAGGTTGGTCTGGAAAAAAGCCGACAGGCGGGTCTTCTCGACCGTCCAGTCCTCCGGGCGGGCGTCGAGCTCGTCGAGGATCTCGAATCCCCACGTCCCCGTCCGGAGCCCGCCCTCGAGCAGGATCACCCGCTTCGCCATGAACGGTCCGCCGTCTTCGATGCCGCGGGTGCCGTGCCGCGTCCATACGATCGGGACACCGCGGCTGCGGCATTCCTCGTTGAGGGCCTTCGTCGGCTCGATGACGCGCCGCATGTGCTCGATGTCGATCTCATGGGTGGCATACCACCCGTCGGGGTGCAGGAAGTCGTTCTGATCGTCGATGACGACGTGCACCGTGTGGCCCGGGACGAGCCGCCAGGCGGAGGGATCGAAGTAATGCGACTCCGACAAGGGCTTTCCCGGGCTCCTTGATTCGGCCTTAGATCTCAGATATGTGTATCTCTACACGATCGCAAGGACGATTTCAACGTGCCACCGCTGACTCCGATCCATCCCAGCTATCTGCGCGATCAGGCCTTCGTCAGCCTTCGCGAGGCAATCGTCTCGGGCAGTCTCGCGCCGGGCGCTCCGCTCGTGATCGACGACTTGGCAGCGTCGTTCGGGCTCAGCGCGATGCCGGTGCGCGAGGCTGTCAAGCGACTCGTCGCCGACGGGCTCGTCGAGGAGTTGCCGCGCCGTGCGCACCGCGTCGCGCCGCTCACGAGGCGCACCGCGCTCGACGTCCTCGAGGTGATGGAGGCGCTGATGGTCCGCGCCTACGAGCTCGGCGTTCCGGCACTTGGCGCAGAGGAGGTCGGCGCCATGCGCGCGGCGCTCGATCGCGCAACGGCGCACGCCGCGTCCGGCGAACTGATCGAGGCGCTCGCCGATATCCACGCGCTGCACAGGATCGTCTATGCGGCGACCGGCAACGTCGAATTTCACCGGGCCTTGTCATCGATTGGCCCACGCTTCGACCGCGTGCTCTACCTCTGGTACCAGGAATCGATCGTCGAGGTCGGGCACTCGTACCGCCATGACCTGCTCACAGCGCTCGAACGCGGCGAACCCGACGAGGCGGTCGAGATCATACGTCGGGCGTGGAGGAGCTTCCACGCCATCGTCGCCGCGCGCGCGGACGACGGGCGCCCGTGATCGCCGAGGCACGCGTCGTTGTCGTGGGTGGCGGCATCGGAGGCGTCTCTACCCTCTACCACCTCGCGAGGCTCGGCTGGAGCGATATCGCGCTCGTGGAGGCGAACGAGCTCACGAGCGGATCCACGTGGCACGCCGCCGGCCTTTGCACGCAGTTCATCCAGAGCATCAACCTGATGCAGCTCCTCCGGACATCGGTCGAGCTGTACGGGGCTCTCGAGCAGGAAACGGGACTCCCGGTCGACTTCCACCCGTGCGGTAGTGTCCGTATCGCCACGACCCGCGATCGGTTGCACCAGTTCGAGCACGTGAAGGGGATCGCCGAGTGCGTGGGCGTACCGTTCGAGATCGTCTCGCCCGAGCGGGCGCTCGAGCTGTTCCCGCTGGCGCGACCCGACGGCGTCCTCGCCGCCGCCTACCTTCCGACCGACGGGCACGTCGATCCGACGAGCCTGACGAACGCGCTCGCGAAGGGCGCCGCCGACCGCGGCGCCACCATTCTGCGTCACACCCGGGTGACGCAGCTCGTCCGCGAGCGCGACGGCTGGACAGTGTCGACCTCCGCGGGCGACATTCGGGCCGAGCACGTCGTGATCGCGGCGGGCCAGTGGTCCCGCGAGGTAGGACGGTTCGCCGGCATCGAGTTGCCGATCGTCCCGCTGCAGCACCACTATCTGCTGACCGACCCGATGCCGGAGGTCGAGTCGCGCACGGTCGAGCTGCCGGTCTTCCGCGACCCGGACAACTCGTTCTACGCGCGCCAGGAGGGCAGTGGCCTGATCATCGGGCCGTTCGAGCGGAACCCTCTCACCTGGGCGCTGGATGGGATCCCCGAAGGTTTCCACAGCCAACTTCTGCCGTCGAACCTCGAGCAGATCGAGGGCTGTCTCGTCGCGGCCGCCGAGCGCATTCCCCGCTTCGGCGAGGTGGGAATCAAGACGGTGATCAACGGGCCAGACGGGTACACGCCCGACGGCCGATGCCTGATGGGCCCCGTGCCGGGGCGGCCGGGGCTGCACGTGCTCGCAGGCTTCTCGATCTTCGGGATCGTGTTCGGCGGCGGTGCCGGGCAGTACGCCGCCGAGTGGATCGTGGATGGCCAGCCGAGTGACAACATGTGGGACCTCGACATCCGGCGGTTCGGTGACTACGCCGGCTCGACGTCCTATGTCGTGCAACGCGCGTCGGAGGTGTTCGAGGACGAGTACAAGATCCACTTTCCGGAGGAGGAGCGTCCGGCGGGCCGCCCGCTCAAGACCGACCCGCTCTACGACCGCCTTGTGGCCAAGGGCGCCGTGATGGGCGCGCGCTCCGGATGGGAGCGACCTCTCTGGTTCGCGGCTTCAGGACTCGCCCGCGACGAGTACTCGTTCGGTCGCGGCAACTGGTTCGCCGCCGTCGGAGAGGAGTGCCGTGCGGTGCGCGCCGGTGTCGGAGTGCTCGACCAGACGAGCTTTGCAAAGTTCGTCGTCAGCGGCGAGGGCGCCGAGACGCTGCTCGACCGGCTCTGCGCGAACCGGCTTCCAACAGAGCCGGGGAGGATGGCGCTGACGCAGATGTGCACCCCAAAGGGAGGCGTCGAGGCCGACGTCACCGTCGCGCTCGTCGAGCCTGGCCGCTACTACGTGGTTTCGGCGGCAGCGACCGAGACGCACGACCTGGCCTGGATCGAGCGCCACTCGCCGGGCGACGGGTCGGTGCGGATCGACAACGTCACTCCGCGATACGGCGTGCTCACGCTCGCCGGGCCGCAGTCACGCAAACTGATGCAGCTGGTCTCGCGCAACGACTTCTCCAACGAGGGTTTCCCCTTCTTCCGCGCACGTGACGTCGAGGTCGGAAGTGCGCGCATGCTCGCGATGCGGGTGTCATACGTGGGCGAGCTCGGCTGGGAGTTGCACCACCCGATCGAGGCGCAACGGGCCCTGTACGACCTGCTCTTCGATGCCGGTGAGGATCTCGGCCTCGTCGACTTCGGCTACCGGGCGCTCGAGTCGATGCGCTTCGAGAAGTGCTATCGACTATGGGGCGCGGACATGTCTGCCGACTGGTCGCCGCTGCAGGCGGGCCTCGGGCGTTTCGTCGCGCTCGACAAGGGCGACTTCATCGGCCGCGACGCGCTCCTTCGCGAGCGCGAGCAAGGCTCAACGCACGCGCTGTCCTGCCTCGTCGTCGACGCCGACGCCGCCGACGCCCACGGACTCGAGCCGATCTACGGAGACGGCGAGCGCCCGGTTGCCTATGCCGCATCCGGAGGCTACGGGCACACGATAGAACGCTCGATCGCCCTCGCGTACCTTCCAGTCGACCATGCCGCGGTGGGCACGGAGCTCACGATCGGCATCCTCGGAGAGCGCCGCCACGCCGTCGTCCGCGAGCAGCCGCTGCTCGATCCGGCCGGTGAGCGCCTCTTCTCGTAGCGTCAAGGCGTCTGCCTGTCCGCCAATCGATAGCGACCCCGCCGGCAACTGGCCCGACATTCAGAATACCGACCCCAGCGAGGGCACCTGCGCAAATACACGCTGCGTTATATCTGAGCGGTCGCGCCGGCAGCCAGCCCCTGACCATGCCCGTGGCCCGCGTGCCTGGGTTGGGGGGAACGGGTCTACGTCCCCTGGTACGGTCACCGACCTGTACGCTCGCCCCGGCTTCCGTGGAAATCGCGATTTTGCGGGGTATTCTTGATGCGCCCGGGAGGATTCGAACCTCCGACCCGCGGATTAGAAGTCCGCCGCTTTTTTTACGAAAACGCCGGTTGAGCCGCCTATTCAAGCCAAATTATGCGGCTTGGTTGAGAACTTCTTACCCGAAGATCTCGGCCTCTTGTTGGCTGTTGTGGAAACGTCGACGCGCATCGACAACACGCTTCAAGCGGGGTGGTCCCTGCGCCGAACGCGGCGAGATCACCTACACCACCGAACCCCCATGGGGCCTAGGGCGACCGTCGGCGGGCTGTCGCAAGCCGCTCGGCGATGGATCCGGCGTTGGCGGCCGGCCAGATGTCGCCCATGACGAAACCCTCGGGAAACGGGTCGTCATCCTGCAGAACGTACCTGGCGTACCCCGTGATCCAGGCGCGGCCGCCGATTCGTGGAACGATCGCCCGTGCACCGCCGACGTTCGTCTCGCTGGCGATGGCGCAGTGGAAGACGCCGCCGAGGAGGCCCTCGGTGCGGAAGGTTTGACCAACCGCGAGCGCCTCGCGCGCGTGGAGGACGGCCATTCCGGCGGAGGTTCCGGTTCCGCTCGGTGATGTGTCCATCTGTCCCGTCGGGACGCCGGCGGTTTGGCGGGCGTTGTTGTCCGGATCACGCGATGCGCCCATCACGACGGTCGCCTCGATCTCGGTCAGTTCGGCATTGAGTGGGTGCCGGAAGCCGATCTGCTCGCGCGCGGCTCCGCAGACGGCCACGATCGCGTCGCCTACGTTGCGCGCCTGGTCGGGTACCAGTTCGACGCCCAACGCGTCCGCATCGACGACCGCGCAGGCCATCCCTCCCCAGGCGACGCTGACGGGAACGGTGCCGAAGCCTGGCACCTCGATCGGCACGTCCACCGCGGTCGCGAACGACGGCACGTTCTCGAACTCGACCAGCTTCACGCGTCCGCCCTCGCAGTGCGCCCGCACCTCGATCAGTCCGGCCGGTACCTCGAGCTGTAGCGTCGTCACCGGTTCGACGTACTCCAGGATGCCGGTCTCCAGTAGGACGGTGGTCACGACCATCAGGTTCGTGCCCGACATCGTCGCGTAGAGCGCCGACTGCTCCATGATCACGAACCCGGCATCGGCGCGGGGATCCGTGGTGGGGAGGAGCACGTTGACGCACGAGCGTGGATAGCCGCGCGGCTCGCGGAGCATCAGGAGCCGGAACCAGTCGCCGTGCTCCTCGAAGTACTTCATCTTCTCGAACATCGTCGCGCCCGGCGCGGCGAGTCTGCCGACGCCGCCCACGACGACCCGGCCGTGCTGGCCCTCGGCGTGTGCGTCGATCGCGTCGATTGCGAATGTCACGGCTGTTCGAGCCCGAGAAGCCGGGCGCCGTTTCGCCACAGGAGGGTCTCCTGCGACTCCGGTGCGAGAGCCAGCCGCCGGAAGTCTTCCAGCGCCTGGCCGAGCGGCCTCGTCGGGTAGCAGGACGAGTAGAGCATCCTGTGTGAGAGGTAGCTGTTGGCGGCGTCCACGTAGTCCTGCGCGCCGGGCATATGGGGCATGTGCATGTAGAACTCGGGCATCAGGTAGACGTTCGTGCAGCGCATCGCGAGCGCGCACGCCTGCGTCGTCCACGGCCAGCACGCGTGCCCGACGATGATCGTCAGCTGCGGGAAGTCGAGGGCCACGCGCTGGATGTGCTCGGGCATCGCGTAGCTCATGTCCGGGCCGATCACGTGGCTGGACGTGATCATCACCGGAATGTCGAGTGCCGCGGCCGTCTCGTAGCTCGGATAGACGCGCTTGTCGTCGTCTCGGAGCGGCGGGTCGCTCCAGCCAGGCAGGATCGCGATGCCGTGGCAGCCGAGCGTCTCGACGCCGCGGCGGATCTCGTCCGTGGCGCCTGGCTCCTGCGGGTCGATGCCCGCGAAGCCGGCGAACCGGCCCGGGTAGCGGCGGATCAGCTCCCCGATATCGTGGTTGTCGACGCTGCCCCAAGCCGCGCCGGCGTGTTGTCCCATGATCACGCACAGGTCGATCCCGACCTCGTCCATCTCCTCGACGAACAGCTCGATCGAACGCTCGACGTAGGCGGCGCTCGTGCGGCGCCCGATCGAGAACGCGTTCACCTTGACGGGGTCGAGCACCGCGGGGCGCGGCCGGTAGAAGTAGATGTCGAGGAAGCTCTTGAACGGCGGCTGGACGCGGAAGTCGATGATCATCGGGCCCATTCTGCAGCGTCTGCCTTGCGGCCGTCGGCCGCGGAGGCGCCTGCGGCCGGGCGCGTAGCGGCGCTGATAGCGTTGGAGCGCTGCCGCAGATCACCGTCGACGACCGGTATGCGCCGGCGAGGGAGGGCTGATGGGCTCGGAGGTCGTTCTCTACACGCTCAACACGGAAGCGCGCACGCCGACCTGACAGGAGTGCTGCCGCGTGAGGGAGTTTCTCTCCGACAACGACGTCCCGTTCGAGGACCGCAACATCAGGCGTAGCGAGGAGGCGCGCGAGGAGCTCGCGGAGCGGTCGGCGGACATCGTCGTTCCGCAGCTGTTCTGGGGTGAGGTCCATATCGTGGGCTTCGACCCGTCGGCGCTCCAGGAGCTGGTGCGCGCCTACAGGGCGGCCGCGAGCGTGATCGAGCCGCCCGGTAACTCGCTCGCAGCCTCGCAGGGCAACAGGGTGATCGAGTCCGGCGACGACCTCGCTCGAGGGCCTGGAGGCACTGCTGGCTCGCATCGCCGAGGAGATCGCGTTCAACGACGCGAAGGGCACGGCGCCGTATCGCCTCGGGATGCACGACGGTCTTCGGTTTGCCGAGGATGCGATCGCCGACCTGCTCCGGCGCCAGGGGCGCAACGTGGAGACGGCAGACAGGGCCATCGACGCCTGATGGACTCCAAGGAGTTCATGCGGGAGATCGCCGACCGCCAGGCGATCACGGACCTGATCCACGGTTACTGCTTCCACTTCGACAACAACGAGCCGGAGGCGGTCGCGGCGCTGTTCACGGTGGACGCCATCGTCGACTACGGTCCGGAGTCGGCCACGATCGAGGGTTCCGCGGCGATCGCCGAGATGATTGCGGTCGGGCTCGAGCGGACGTTCGCGGCCACGAGCCACCACGTCTCGAACATCCAGATCGCTTTCGACGGGCCCGATCGCGCGGAGGCGATCACCTACCTCTATGCCTGGCACTGCTACGTCGACGGCTCGCCCGACGGAGAGCTCTGGGGCCGGTACCGCCACAGCTTCAGTCGAACCGAGGCAGGCTGGCGGATCAGCCGGCTCCTGCTGCAGACGGCCGGCATGGTCGACTTCCACCGGGCGACGATGCACCCGATCGGCCGCCGCTGAAGATCGCTACGCCGCGTCGCCGGCCGGGGGGAGATGATCGCCTTCGATCGGTGGGGCGGCTGCGTTTGTGTCGCGGTCGATGGCGGTTGTGGCTTGGAGGAGGCGGGGGAGGAGGGTGTGGCGGATGGCGTCGTTGTTCCAGCGGCTGGCGTGGACGGCGAGGTTGGCTGCGGCGATGACGTTGCCGTGTTCGTCGTGGATGGGTGCGGCGATGGCGCGGAGGCCGTCTTCGAGTTCCTGGTCGACGAGTGCCCAGCCCTGGCGGCGGATGCGCATGAGTTCGGCGCGGAGCTTGTCGGGGGTGTTGATGGTGCGGGGGGTGATGGGGGGCAGCTCGACGGTGGCGAGGTAGTGGTCGAGCCAGTCGTCGGCCTGGCCGGCGAGGAGGACGCGTCCGAGGGAGGTTGCGAAGGCGGGGTCGCGGGTGCCGATGTTGATCGTGATCGAGAGGATGCGTTTGGCGGGGGTGTGGGCGACGTAGACGATGTCGGTGCCGTCGAGGACGGCGAGTGAGGAGGACTCGCGCAGCTCGCTCGGTCGCGTCCCGCAAGTGCGGTAACGCGATTTCGGGCAGGGTGAAGCTGGACAGGTAGGGGCGGCCGAGTTCGAGTACCTGGGGGCTGAGCCGGAACTGGCGGCCGTCGACGCGGATGTAGCCGAGGTCGACGAGGGTGAGCAGGAAGCGGCGTGCGGCGGCGCGGGCGAGGCCGGTCGAGCGGGCCACGTCGCTGAGCGTGAGGGTGGGGTTGTCGGCGTCGAAGGCTCGGATCACGGCCAGGCCCCGCTGCAGCGACTGCACGAAGTCCGTCTCCCGATCGGCCAGACCATCCCCGGTCGGCGGGGTTTCATTCGAGCGCGGTGATGTCGTGCCGCGGTTGCCCGCGGGTGGGGCGGCTGCGTTTGTGTCGCGGTCGATGGCGGCTGGTGGCTTGGAGGAGGCGGGGGAGGAGGGTGTGGCGGATGGCGTCGTTGTTCCAGCGGCTGGCGTGGACGGCGAGGTTGGCTGCGGCGATGACGTTGCCGTGTTCGTCGTGGATGGGTGCGGCGATGGCGCGGAGGCCGTCTTCGAGTTCCTGGTCGACGAGTGCCCAGCCCTGGCGGCGGATGCGCATGAGTTCGGCGCGGAGCTTGTCGGGGGTGTTGATGGTGCGGGGGGTGATGGGGGGCAGCTCGACGGTGGCGAGGTAGTGGTCGAGCCAGTCGTCGGCCTGGCCGGCGAGGAGGACGCGTCCGAGGGAGGTTGCGAAGGCGGGGTCGCGGGTGCCGATGTTGATCGTGATCGAGAGGATGCGTTTGGCGGGGGTGTGGGCGACGTAGACGATGTCGGTGCCGTCGAGGACGGCGAGTGAGGAGGACTCGCGCAGCTCGCTCGGTCGCGTCCCGCAAGTGCGGTAACGCGATCCCCGGGATCCTCAGGCTCGACAGGTACGCGCGGCCGAGTTCGAGTACCTGGGGGCTGAGCCGGAACTGGCGGCCGTCGACGCGGATGTAGCCGAGGTCGACGAGGGTGAGCAGGAAGCGGCGTGCGGCGGCCCGGGCGAGGCCGGTCGAGCGGGCCACGTCGCTGAGCGTGAGGGTGGGGTTGTCGGCGTCGAAGGCTCGGATCACGGCCAGGCCCCGCTGCAGCGACTGCACGAAGTCCGTCTCCCGATCGGCCAGACCGATCCCCGTCTGGCTCATCGTGTCGCCCCCGGGGCTCGCTGCTTCGAGCTCGCGGAGCGTTCGGAGCTCCTCGTCGGTGGGTGGTGCCGTCGTCTCGAGCGTCGCTGCCAGGCGGAGGTCCCAGCCGGTCGCTGCCCTGACGTCGTCGACCTCGACGCCCGGGGTGCACGTTTGTGAGCACGAGTTCTCGGGTAACCGGGTCCGGCTCGAGCACGCCCAGGTCGGTGATCACCGCGGTCGGCCCTCCTCCTCTGAGGCCCAGGCGGCGGCGTTCGTCGCCTCCCGCGCCGTGCCCGAGCGAGGTGACGAAGTCGAGCCGCTCGACGAACCGTTCGCGCGTCTGGCGGACGACGATGATTACCTCTGGCGCACGAGGCTGCGATCTCGGGCGCGCCGCCGGCACCCGGGAGGCGGACGGTCGGGAGCCTCGTACGACGCGCCGATCGTTGTCGTGTTGATGTTGGCGAAGCGGTCGATCTGGGCGGCGCCGAGGAAGCCGACGTCGATCCGGCCGGGCTGCAGCCAGTAGTTGAAGATCTCGACCAGGCCGACGACCGTGTCTGCGGTCTCGGCGAGGATGCCGTCGCCGATCGAGAGCGGTAGGTAGCCGGGCTTGGCGCCGATCGTGCCCGACTCGTAGACGAGTACGAGGCCGGCGGCGTGCAGGCGGCGAGCGAGGTTCGCTGCCGTGCTCGGGAGGCCGATGCCGACGAGGCAGGTGGCGCCGTCCGGGAGCGCACGGGCGGCGGCGATCGTCATCATCTCGGCCGCCGTCCAGGTCATCGGAGCGGCACGCCGCAGCCTCAGTTCCGAGAGGACATTGTCCTCCATCCAGCGCCTGAAGGTGGCGCGGTCGCGGCTGATCCGCGTCCCACGCGACGTAGAAGTCGTTGTCGCGCTCCGTGTAGCCGTGAGCGTAGGACGGGTGGGCGCCGTTCGGGACCTCCGAGACGTAGTCGATCGTCCAGTGCGGCAGCACGATCGCACCCGGTCGGGGCTCGAGCGACGTCGACGATCTCCTCGACCGTGACGAGCACTCGCTTTGCGCAGAGCACTGCTTCCTTCTGGACGCCGACGATACCCCACAGCTGCACGTTGCCGGCGCTGTCCGCCTGCTGGGCGTGGATCACGGCGACGTCGAGCTCGAGGGCGCTGACCGCGCTCAGTATCTCGCCGGTGAACGGGCATGTGATCTCCTTGATCGAGGGCGTGTGCGCGACGAGGTCGCTGCCGACGTATCCGCGCAGCACCGCGAAGGGAAGGCCAGAGGCACCCGCGGCGTACCGGTTGGCCATGCCTGCATGGCTGTGCTCCTCGATCTCGAGCGGGCCGGGCCAGCCGTTCTCCACGGCGTCGCGGAAACGGTGCAGGCTGCCGACGCCGGGGTTTCCGCCCCAGGAGAACACGAGTCGGCGCGCACACCCCATCCCGATCATCTGGTCGTAGACGATGTCCGGGGTCAGCCGGACGAGCGTGAGGTCGCGCCTTGCCTGTCGAATGATCTCCTGGCCGGCCGCCGTGGGAATCAGGTGCGTGAACCCCTCGAGCGCGACGGTGTCGCCGTCCTCGACGAGCTTGGCGATTGCATTCCTCAGCGGGGCGATCTGCACGGGTTGACGGGCATGGAGATGATGTTCGGAAAGCGCACCAACGTGCTCAGGACGAACCCTACGTCGTCGTGCGGGAAGGCGGTCAACCGGCGCCTGCGCTCCTAATCCTGATGTGTGCGTATGACGAACGCTTGAACGGTTGACGCACGCGGTGCGGTTGTGATTGAGTCGAGGCAGTGCAGGCGCCCGGCCGCGTCGTGGCGCGCCGAGCGGCGCCCGACGGCGCCCAACCGGACGGGAGACGCGAATGACGATCAGGATCGGCGCCAAGGTTCCGAACAGCGGCCCGCTGCCCGAGCGCCTCGGGATCGGGGCGATGGCCGCCGAACTCGAGGGGGCGGGGTTCGAGTCGCTCTGGGTCAGCGACCACATCGTGCTTCCCGAGGCAATCGAGCTCGCGCTATCCATTCGCGGAGGACGGACGCGCAACCTGGGCAACGGACACGCCGTACTTCGATGCCCTGATCGCGCTGGCGCTGATCGCGCAGGCGACCGAGCGTGCCACGATCGGGACGGCCGTGCTCGTACTGCCGCTGCGCCAGCCGGTCGTGTTCGCAAAGCAGGCAGCTTCGATCGACGTCGCGAGCGGCGGCCGACTGCTCCCTCGGCGTCGGTGCAGGCTGGCTCGAGGAGGAGTTCGACGCCCTCAACGTGCCCTACGCGGGCCGTGGCCGCCGGCTGGACGAGTGGATAGCGATCACGCGCGCCTGCTGGACAGGCACTCCGCCGCCGTCGTCCTCGGAGTTGTACGACCTGCCGGCCGGCGTACTCTGCCTGCCGAAACCCGCTCACCCGGTGCCGCTGCTGGTAGGCGGTCACTCGGGTGTCGCTCTGCGCCGCGCCGGTCGGGCCGGCGACGGCTGGCTTGCCCAGCAGGCTCTCCCCGAGCTGACACCCGCCGATCTCGAGGGGCCGATCGCGACGATGAATGCGGCCGCGGCCGCGGCCGGACGGGATCTCGCAAGCCTCCGGGTCGTGCTGCGGATCGTGGAGTCGGCTGGCCGGAGCGAGGAGCTCGCCCCGCGCCTTGCGGAACTCGCGGCCGCCGGTGTCGACGAGGTCATCGTCGACGTGTTGCTCGAGAGCGGGGAGGCGGCCGACGTCTATGCACGCTTGAGGGAGGCGGCGCCATGACCGGGAGTGGCGATCTCGGGGGCAGGGTCGTCCTCGTCACCGGTGCGTCGGGCGGCATCGGGTCGGTCACGGTCGCTGCGCTCGGTGCCGGCGGCGCCTCCGTGATCGCGCACTACGGCGCCAATCGCGAGGGCGCCGAAGCCGCCGTCTCGGCCTTCCCCGAGGAGCGGTGCTTGCTCGTGCAGGCGGACCTCGCCAGGCCGGGCGCGGCGCGCGCCCTTTTCGCCGAGGCGCTCGGCTGGCGCGGGAGGATCGACGTCGTCGTCGTCAACGCGGCCATCCTGCGTGGAGACCCCGTTCGATGGCAGCGACGAGCTCTGGGACGAGCACTGGGAAGCGACGCTGCGCGTCAACGTCCTGGAGTCTGTGAGTCTAATGCGGGAGGCTGTGCGCCACTTCCTTCAGGTCGGCGGCGGCACGATCGTCGCGCTCTCGAGCTGGGCTGCCGAGCGTGGTTCTGCGATCTCCTCGCCTCTCTGCCTACGCGGCCTCGAAGGCAGCGGTGCGGAACGTCGCCCAGACGATCGCCCGGAACCATGCGAAGGACGGCGATCCTCGCGTACGTCGTCGCGCCCGGTATCGTCCACACACCGATGTCGGAGATCTCGGCCGTCTCGCGCGGTGGTATCGAGGCCCTCAACGCAGCGCTTGCGATGGGCGAGATGGTCCCGCCCGAGGAGGTCGCCGACCTGATCGCGTTCCTCTCGCACGGGCCGCGCCAGGCATCTGACCGGTGCGACGATCGACGTCAACGGTGCCACGCTACATCCGCTGAACCGCCCGCGCGGCAGCCTCGTCGTCGGGGGCGCCCACGGCATCGGCCGGGCGATCGCCCAGGCACTCGCGTCAAGGGGAGACGACGTCGTCGTCGCCGACGTCGACGAGGCCGGCCGCAGCCTCCTCCGCGGAGGCAATCCGGGCCGCTGGCGGATCGGCCCGCCCGGTCGTGCTCGACGTCACGGACGTCGCCCGGATCCGCGAGGTCGTGGCGGCGGTGGACGCCGAGACCGCGGCTCGGCACCGTGGTGGCGAACGCCGGGGTGGCATTCGCCCAGCCGCTCGCTGACGTCGAGCCGGCGGCCTACGACGCCCTAATGGCGGTCAACGTTCGCGGTGTCTTCTTCGTCGTGCAGGCGGCAGTCCGCGCCATGGCCCCGCGTGGCTGCGGCAGCATCGTCACGGTCTGCTCGACCTCGGGATTCACTGCCTCCACCGGCCCGATGACGGTCTACGACGCGTCGAAAGGGGCGGTGCGGCTCCTCACGCAGGCGGCCGCGCGGGAGGTCGCCGCCAGCGGCCTGCGCGTCAACGCGGTTGCGCCGGGCACGGTCGAGACGGACCTGACGCTCGGCCTCGCCTCCCGCGAGGAGCTCGATGCGCTCGGAGCGAGCCGCGTCCGCTCTGGGCCGGCTCGGGCGGCCCGACGAGATCGCAGCTGCGGTGGCGTTCCTCTCGTCGCAGGAGGCGTCCTATGTAACCGGCCACGTGCTCGTCGTCGACGGCGGCTGGCTCGCGTGACAGTTGATCGCGACCGCTCATACGAGCCCCGTCCAGCCACCGTCGACTCCGAGATGCGGCGTCGCACGGTCTCGTGGGCGCGTGGGCTTGGAGGCGGTCCCGATGCGAAGAGGATACTTGCGGATGGCCTCCCGCCCCGGCGTTTCCGGGCTGCGGCGTGCTTGACAGCGCCTGCCTCGGGGTTCACGATGCGCACATTCCAGCCGCTATGCGAACGACTGTCCAAGACACCGACACCATCACAGACGACGTGCCATTGGCATCGAACGCAGGCCCGCCCACCGCACCCGCGGTCGTCGAGTTGCGCGGGATCAAGAAGTCGTACGGGGATAAGGAGGTGCTCCACGGCGTCGACCTCACGGTCGCATGCCGGCGAGCACGTCGTCATCTTCGGCCCCTCGGGCTCGGGCAAGTCGACGCTGCTGCGCACGATCAACCTGCTCGAGGAGCCGAGCGAGGGCTCCGTCCGCGTGCTCGGCGTCGAGTACGGCCCCGGGCTCGGCGGCGAGACGGCGAGGCGCGGCGGGCCGCTGCAGCTACGCCGACACGTCGGCATGGTCTTCCAGCAGTTCAACCTCTTCCCGCACCTGACTGCGCTCGACAACATCGCCCGCCCGCTTCGCTCCGCGAAGAAGATCCCGCGCGCGGAGGCGGAGGCTGCGGCGGCGCGCGGGCTGCAGCGGGTCGGGCTCCTCGACTGGGCCGCGCACTATCCCGCCCAGCTCTCCGGAGGCCAGGCCCAGCGGGTCGCGATCGCGCGTGCGCTCAGCCTCGATCCCGAGGTGATGCTGTTCGACGAGCCCACCTCGGCGCTCGACCCCGAGCTCGTCGGCGAGGTGCTCGCCGTCATGCGCCAGCTGGCGGAGTCGGGCATGACGATGGTGATCGTCACGCACGAGCTCAACTTCGCCCGCGAGATCGGCGACTTCAACGTCTTCATGGACGAGGGGCTGATCGTGGAATCCGGCCGCCGTGGCTTCCTCGACACCTGCTCGAACCCGCGCACGAAGCAGTTCCTGGCGGCGGTGCTCTGATGCTCGCGACCTACCAGTGGTCGCTGCTCTGGGACTACCGAGCCGATTTCCTGCACGGCCTCAAGGTCGCGCTCGAGGTGGCTCGATCGTCGCGATGTTCCTCTCCGTCGTCGTCGGGATCCTGCTCGCGGCCGCCCGCATGAGGAAGGGCCCGATCTCGTGGCTGGCGGTCGCCTACATCAACGTCTTCCGCGGCGTGCCCGCTCTCGTCAGCGTGATCTGGGTCTACTTCGGCTGGTCGCTCGTGCTCGGCATCAGCTTCACGGTCTTCCAGGCGGCCGTGATCGCTCTCGTCGCGCTCTACGGCGCCTTCATCGCGGAGATCTACCGCTCTGCGCTCGAGGCGATTCCGCGCGGCCAGCGTGAGGCGGGCCTCGCGCTCGGCATGACGCCTCTGCGGGTGTTCGTCAAGATCACCCTGCCGCAGGCGACCAAGATCGCGGTCCCGAACATCGGCAGCATGCTGATCGGGATGGTCAAGGACACGTCGGTGTTCACGGTCATCGGCCTGATCGAGGTCGTCCGCACGACCCAGAACATCAACTCGATCACGTTCCAGCCCTTCGTGCTCTACACGGGGGCCGCGTTTCTCTACGTGATCGCCGCGTTCGCGATCGACTTCGTCTTCCGGACGATCGAGAAGTCGCTCTCGACACCGCCCAAGGGACGGATCGCGCGCATGATCCACGGCCGGCGGCGGCGACGCGTCGAGCAGATCGTCGACGAGTTCCAGCGGCGCGGCGGCGAAGCGCGTAACCAATGCGCCGGAAAGACGTCGTATCAACGGAGAACTGCCAGGAGGGGCGTTCTTCGACACCTACGACCACACCACACGGCCTCACGGCCACAACGCAAGGAGGGTAGGAAAGTGACTGCACGAACATGGTTCGGCCGGACGTCGATCCTCGTCGGCGTGCTGGTGACGGCGATCGCCGTCATCGCCAGCGCGTCCGCCGGCAGCAAGGCGGCAAACCCGCACGACCTGAAGAAGCCGAGGCAAGCTGACGGTCGGCATGACGCTTCAGTTCAAGCCGCAGATGTACCTCGAACGCGAAGGGCAAGCCGGCGGGCTACGACGTCGTGCTCCTGAAGGCACTCGCGAAGCAGTGGGGCGTCAAGCTCGACATCAAGAACCTCGACTTCAACGGGCTCATCCCGGGCCTCGTGGCGAAGAAGTTCGACATGGTCTCGGTCGGGCTCTCGGCCACGCCCGAGCGGAGGAAGTCGATCAGCTTCAGCCGCCCATACGTGCCGTACGCCCAGATCCTGGCTGCGGCCGACGAGCGACACGACCCCGGCGACGATCGCTGCCTGGAACACCTCTGACAAGACGATCACGTCGCTGCAGGGCTCGACCGCGGAGCAGCTCGTCCAGAAGACGTTCCCGAACGCGACGTCGTCGTCGTTCCCCGATCAGAACGCTGCGTTCCTCGAGGTCGCGACGGGCCGCGCCAACGGCATCGTGGTCGAGAACTACCTCCTGGCGCAGTTCAACAAGTCGAACGGCAACAAGCTCAAGGAGGTGCCGTTCGCGAAGCCGCTGCACGTCGAGTACGGCTCGTACGGCGTGCAGAAGGGCAACGCCGAAGCTCGCGGCCGGCCTGAGCACAGTTCCTCTGCAAGACGCAGAAGAGCGGTGCGCTGGCTGTGGCCTACAAGGCGACGATCGGCGCGCCGCTGCCGGCGATGCCGGCCTGCAAGTAGATACATCGTCACGGATGTGGCCGGCGGCTCTGCCGCCGGCCACGCGATCCCCGCAACGAACCAGAGCCTCGGTCTGAGATGAGCCCCAAGCCCTACGACGTCCTCGTGATCGGCGGTGGCCCGGCCGGCCTCGCCGCCGGGGTCGAGGCGGCGAACGAAGGCCTGTCCGTCGCGATCGTCGACGAGCGGCCGACGCTCGGGCGGCCAGATCTTCAAGCAGCCGGGGGCCGGTTTCCGCGATCACGAGCCCGGACGACGCTCGGCCGGGACTTCGTCCGCGGACGGGCGCTGATCGACGCAGGTCGAGCGCTGCGGCGCCGAGCTGCTGCCGCGCACGAGCGCGGTCGCGATCGACGGCACCGAGCGTCGTGCTCGTGACGGAGGGCGAGCATCGCCCGCGCGGTCGAGGCGCAGCGGATCGTCGTCGCGCCGGCGCCCACGACCGTCCGGTCGTCTTTCCCGGGCTGGACGCTCCCCGGCGTGATCACCGCGGGCGGCGCCCAGACGCTCGTCAAGACGCAGCGGATTCTGCCCGGGCGTGCGATCGTCTTCGCCGGCAGCGGACCGCTCGCGCTCGCGTTCCCGGCCCAGCTGCGCGGCTACGGGGCGAACGTGACGACGCGTGCTCGAGGCCGGCCCCGCTCCCGGGACCGGGCGACCTGCTGCGGCTGCTCGCGGGCCGCGCGCGGGAACGTCGCATCTCCTGCGCGAGGCGTTCGCCTATCGCACGCGTCTGCTGCGCGAGCGCGTGCCGCTCCGCTACCGCCGCATCGTCGTGCGGGCCGAGGGTGACGGTCGCGTCGAGCAGGTCGTTCACGCGGCCGTCGACGCGCGACTGGCGTCCCGTCGCCGGGAACGGAGGAGACCGGAGCCGCCGACGCGCTCTGCGTCGGCTACGGCTTCTTCCCCTCGGTGGAGCTGCTCCGGCTCGCCGGCTGTGCGACTTCGCCTACGACGAGGATCTCGGCGGGCCCGTCGTCGATCCGTGATGAGTGGCTCCGGACGACCGTCGACGGCGATCTCGGCCGCCGGCGACGGGACCGGCGTGCCAGGGCTCGTACGTCGCGGTCGACGAGGGGCGGCTCGCCGCGCTCGGGGCGCTCTCGACCTCGGGCGCTCTCGCCGCGCCGATGCGCCGCGCCGAGCGCGCTCGCCGCGATCCGAGCGGCTGCGCCGCAAGGAGGCATTCCGCCGGGCGCTGCAGCGGCTCTTGCCAGTCGGGCCGGGCATCTACGAGCTCGCCGCGCGCGGACACGATCGTCTGCCGCTGCGAGGGGGTGACGGCCGCGGTCGCTCGACGACGTCGATCGCGATGACTGCGGACGTCAACATCGTCAAGGGCGCTGACCCGGGTCTCGATGGGCCTGTGCCAGGGTCGCAACTGTCAGCGGCAGCGTCGCGGCGACGATCGCGCGCCGCACACGGCGAGCGACATCGCCGACGTCACGTCGGCGACGCCGCGCGCGCCGTTGCGGCCGGTGGCGATCGGCGGCCGTCGCAGACGCATCGATCGGCGACGAAGGGTTCTTCACTCGTGCCGGCTGAGGACCTCGAGCGGGTGCCGCGACGCCGAGCCCGCGGGCGGCTGGCTGCCGCGGAGCGAGCTCCTCGCGCCCGCTGCCCGACGAGCACGGACGTGCTGGTCGTCGGCGGCGGCCTCGCCGGCACGTCGCTCGCCTACTACCTCGCGCGGCACGGGCGTCGAGGTCGTGCTCGTCGAGCGGGGCGAGCTCAACCGCGAGGCTTCCGGGCACCAACGCCGGCAGCTTCCACTTCCAGATCGCGATCCACCAGCTCACCGGCGACCGAGACCGACCAACGTGCGCGATCGGCTGCAGACGGAGGTGCGCCTCCACGCCGAGGCGGCGGAGGTGTGGCAGACGCTCGAAGCAGGAGCTCGACGGCACGCTCGACCTCCACATCACCGGCGGGCTGATGGTCGCCGAGACCGAGGACGAGCTGCGGCTGCTGCACGACAAGAGCGTGATCGAGGAGGAGGCCGGCCTCGAGACGTCACGTCCTCGAGGGAGACGAGCTCCGCGTCTTTCGCGCCGTACCTCGCCGAGGATCTCCTCGGCGCCACGTTCTGCGCCCAGGAGGGACACGCCGACCCGGCCCGGGCGACGCCGCTGTTCGCTCTCCGCGCAGCGCAGGCAGGCGCCGTGATCCGCACCCACGCGGACGTGACGGCGGTCGAGGTCGACCGCGATGTCGGCCGGCGACCGGTTCACCGTCACCACCTCGGCCGGCCGGATCCGCGCTCACCGGCTCGTCAACGCCGCCGGAGCCTGGGCGAACGACCTCGCCGCGCTCACGGGCCTCGAGCTGCCGCTGTGGTCGGACGGGCTGCACCTGAACGTGACGGAGCCGCGAGAGCATGTGCTCGGGCCGATGGTGCAGCACATCGGCCGGCGCTTGACGCTGAAGCAGACGACGCAACGACACCTTCATCATCGGCGGCGGCTGGCCGGCCCGCCCCGAGCCGCGACCGCGGCGCTACTCGACACGCTGGGACAGCATGGCGGGCAACGTCGCAGTGGCGGTTCGGGTCGTGCCGCTGCTCGCCGACGTCCGCATCGTCCGGACGTGGTCGGGCGTGATGGCATTCACCAACGATCTCGCGCCCATCGTCGGCGAGTCCCAGCGGCTTCCCGGCTACCACGCCTGATCGCGACGACCGGATTCACCCTGAGCCCGCTGATGGGTCGGCTGCTCGCCGAGACGATGGCGACCGGACACAACCTGATTCCCCGGAATTCGCCGTCGACCGTGGCGTCCCCGCGCCCAATCCAACCTGAGGAGGCAGAGAGATGAACCGAGACGACGTCGACTGGCACGGCTACTGGCCGGCGTGCCCCACCCCGTTCACGGCCGAAGGCGCCCTCGACATCGAGTCGCTTCGCGCGCTCGTCGAGTGGTACGTGGGACAGGGCATGCACGGCATCTTCATCAACGGGACGTCCGGCGAGTGGTTCTCGCAGACGCCGAGGAGCGTCGCCTCGTGGCGGAGACTGCGATCGATCAGGTCGGCGGCCGCGTCACGGTCGTGATCGGCTGCACCTCGCTCACCGCGAAGGAGGCGGTCGAGCTCGGCCGACATGCGCTTGCCGCAGGGGCCGACGGGATCGGCTCGACGCCGCCGCCCTACTCGAAGACCTATCCCGACGAGACCGTCCGCTACTTCCAGGACATCTCCGACGGGGTCGAGGTGCCGGTGATGGTCTACAACTGGCCGCACGGCACGAGCGTCGACATCGGCCCCGACCTCGCCGAGCGGATCGCCGCCGTCGACAACGTCGTCGCGATCAAGGACAGCACGCCGAACCTCGATCAGTTCTTCGAGACGACGAAGCGCGTGCTCGGAGACGTGCGGGTGTTCGGCCCGTTCATGAGCGTGGCCGGCCTCGAGTTCCTGCTGGAGCACGGCGGCGACGGCTTCATCGGCGGCGGCTCGCTCTGGGGTGCCCGTGACGCCGGACTTCTGGGAGGCGGTCTGGCGCGGCGACCTCGACGTCGCCTACGAGCACGCCCGCCGCACCGACGAGCTCTTCCCGAAGCTCTGGCTCCCGGGCGGCTGGGGCGGCCAGTTCGGTGCCTACCAGAGCCAGCTCAAGGCGCTGATGAAGATGCTCGGCCAGCCGGGCGGCGAGGTGCGGCCGCCGCGCCTGCCGGTCACCGACGAGGCGAGCCTGCGGCGGATGCGCGAGATCCTCGTCGAGGCGGGCCTGCTCTCCGAGCCGGTGGAGGCCGCGTGAGCACCTTCCAGGGAGTCGACCACGTCGGCGTCGGGGTCGGAGACGTCGACGCCGCGATCGAGTTCTACGGCCGGCACGTCGGCTTCGACCGGGTGCTGTTCGACTACACGGGCGAGCTGCCGGGGCTCGAGGCGATCGCCGGCAGGACGCCGCGCGCGCGGGTCGCGATGCTGGAGAACAGCAGTGCGACGCCGATCGGGCCCGGGCCGGGTCAAGCTCGTGCAGGTGCTCGACGGCGACGGGCCGCCGCCCGTTCCCGCGGGACAGGCGTGGGGCGAGGTCGGGGTCTGCGAGATCTGCCTGCACGTCCGCAACGTGCAGGAGGTGCACGACGCGCTCGTCGCCGCCGGCTGCGCCTCGCTGATGGAGCCGATGAGCGCCGAGGTGCCGCCGTCCGGGGTCAGCCTCGACATCGCCTACGTCGCCGATCCCTGGGGGACGAAGCTCGAGATGATCGAGTGGACGGGGCTGTGGCGCTCGCTGCCAGGCCCGCGCACGCGCCGAGGGTGTCAACCACGTCGCCTTCGGCGTCACCGACATGGCTCGCACGCGCGCTTTCTACGAGCGGCTCGGGTTTCACGCAGCTGCTCTTCGAGTCGGTGGAGTTCTTCGATCCGATGGCGCCGTGGTACGAGGCGCCTTGGTACGACCCGGCAGGCCCTGCCGGCGCAGCACATGACGATGCCGATGCCCGCCCAGGGTGCGGCGATCGAGCCGGTCGTGCTCGATCCGCCCGGCCACGACTGCCGCGGCGAGTGGGGCCACCTCGGCCCGATGGACTTCGGCATCAGGGTCGGCAACATCGACACGGCCGCGGCCCGACTGCGCGACTGGGGCGTCGCCGTGCACGGCGAGCCGCAGAGCGCTCGACGTCGGCTCCGGAGAGTGGCGCTACGTCGTACTTCGCCGAGCCGGACGGAAACTACGTCGCGCTCGTCGAGGCGCGCTATTGACCCGGCACGAGAGCAACCAGGCCGTTCTGGCGCGAGACCACCATGCCCTCGCGCACCCACGTGACGCAGGCGCGCGTGTTCGGCACGCCGTCGACCACGACCAGGCAGTCGAAGCACACGCCCATGCCGCAGTAGACCCCGCGCGGATCGCCGGCCTGCGTCGTCCGCGTGGCCGAGTGTCCTTCCGCGAGCAGCATGCCGGCCACGCTCTCGCCTGCGTAGGCCGTCACTGCCCGCGCCGTCGAGCGTGAGCGACACGGGCGCGCCCCGCTCGAGGCCGTGTCCGGACGGCAGGCGAAGGGAGGTCGAGCTCATCGAGGCCATTGTGGCCCTGAGCCCGTCCGGCCGCAAACGACCATGCTGCCGGCGCCCCGGGCGGTGCCGGCGAGGGGGGCGATCAGACGATGATGTACGTCGCGGGTGAATGGTAGGGTGGGGGCACGGCGAGGAGGAGGTCAGGAGCCCCTTCGACGGCGAGGTCGTCGGGGTCGTCTCGGTGGCCGCCGCCGACGACGCGGATCGCGGCGATCGCTGCCGCGGTCGAGGGGGCGCGCGTGATGCGGAAGCTCTCGGCATGGGAGCGGGCGGAGATCCTGCGCCGAGCCGCCGATCTGCTCGACGCGCGCGGTCGAGGAGCTTGCGCGCACGATCGCTTCCGAGGTCGGCAAGCCACTGATAGAAGCGCGGGGAGAGGCGGCGCGCATCCCGGCGCTTCTGCGGACGAGTGCGTCGGAAGGTGCGCGCATGCACGGCGAGACCGTGCCGGTCGACTCGGCCGCGAACGGCGCAGGCAAGACTGGCGTTCACGCTGCGCCAGCCGTGCGGGGTCGTCGTCGCGATCTCGCCGTTCAACTTACCCGGCGCTCCTCGTCGCCCACAAGGTCGGCCCGGCGCTCGCCGCAGGCAACGCCGTCGTGCTGAAGCCGGCGCGCCAGACGCCGTTGACGGCGCTCCTCCTCACGCGGACGCTGCTCGAGGCGGGGTTGCCGGAGAACGCGATCCAGTGCGTGACGGGCTCGGGCGCCGAGCTCGGCGCGCGCTCTGCGCCGATCCGCGCGTCCGGAAGATCAGCTTCACGGGGTCGACCGCGGTGGGAGAGGCGATCACCCGCGTCGCCGGCATCAAGCGCCTCTCGCTCGAGCTCGGCGCGAACTGCCCGCTGATCGTCCTGCCCGACGCCGACCTCGAGCGAGTGGCCGCCGCAACGGCGACAGGAGGGCTACGTCAACGCCGGCCAGGTGTGCATTTCCGTGCAGCGGGTGCTCGTCGCCCGCGAGGTCTACGGCGAGTTCGTCGAGCTGCTGACGCCGCATCGTGGAAGGCCTCCGCACCGGCCATCCGCTCGACGAGGGCACCGGGCTCGGGCCCGTGATCTCCGAGGCGGAGGCGATGCGGGTCGAGCGGGAGATCCAGGGACGCGGTCGAAGCGGGCGCAACGCTCGTGACGGGCGGCGGGCGCGAGGGCGCCGTCGTGGCGCCCTAGCATCCTCGGCGACGTCGACCCGTCGCTCGACATCTCCCGCATGGAGCTGTTCGGCCCGGCCGTCGCCTTGACCCCGGTGTCGGGAATCGACGAGGCGATCGCACTCGCGAACGACAGCGACTACGGCCTAGGGGCAGGCCTGTTCACGTCGGACCTCGAGAGCGCCCTGCGCTTTGCGACCGAGGTCGACTGCGGCTCGGTCCAGATCAACTCGTCGCCGTTGTGGCGTTCGGACCCGATGCCTTACGGCGGGTCTCAAGCGAAGCGGGATCGGCAAGGAGGGGCCGCGGTCGGCGATCGAGGAGATGACGGAGCTGAAGACGGTGGTGTTCCACCGTGGCTGAGCCCGATGTCAGATCCGGCGACGCCGCCTCCGTGCTCCTTCTTGACGGCAGGCGCGCCGCGGGAGTAGCCTGTGGCATGACGCTTCGCGCACATCTGTTCGGTTATCGAACACCGACCTCGTGGCAGCGTCAGCCGATGACGACCGACGCGATCATCTCCGCCGCCGAGGAGGCCGATCGCCGCTACGTCTTCCACCCGTTCACGCAGCTCGACGCCACACGAGCAGGCCGGCTCGCCCAGCATGATCGTGGCCGGCAGCGGTGCCCGCGTGGAGGACATCCACGGCCGCAGCTACATCGACGCTATGGCCGGACTCTGGTGCGTGAACGTCGGTTACGGCCGCGTCGAGCTCGGCGACGCGATGCGTGCCTACGCAGCGCGGCTCGGCTACTACCACGCATTCTCGTCGATGGGAACGGACACGCCGGGCCTGCTCGCCGACCGGCTGATCGAGCTGGCGCCGACCGGGATGTCGAAGGTGTTCTTCGGCTGCACCGGCTCCGACGCGAACGACACCCAGGTGAAGCTCGTCTGGTTCTACAACAACGTGCTCGGCCGGCCGCGAGAAGAAGAAGATCGTCGCGCGAAACCGCGGCTACCACGGCGTCAGCGTCATGTCGGCCGGCCTGACCGGACTGCCGGGCCTGCACGCCAACTTCGACCTGCCGCTGCCGATGATCCGGCACACGACCGCTCCGCATCGCCTCTGGGAGGCAGAGCCTGGCATGACCGACGAGGAGTTCGCCCAGAAGCTCGCGGACGATCTCGAGGCATTGATCCTGGCCGAAGGACCCGAGACCGTCGCCGCCTTCATCGCCGAGCCCGTCATGGGCGCGGGCGGCGTCCTCGTCCCCCCCGACACGTACTTCGACCTGATCCAGGCGGTGCTCCGGCGCTACGACGTGCTGTTGATCGCCGACGAGGTCATCACCGCCTTCGGACGGCTGGGACAGTGGTTCGGCAGCGACGTCTTCGGGATCGAGCCCGATCTGATCACGGTCGCCAAGGGGCTCACGTCCGGCTACTTCCCGCTCTCGGGCTGCATCGTCTCGGACCGCGTCTGGCGCGTGCTCGTCGAAGGCTCGACCGGCGGCCCGTTCGGCCACGGGTACACCTACTCCGCGCATCCCCTCGGCGCCGCCGTCGCGATGGCGAACCTCGACCTCATCGAGAACGAAGGCCTACTCGCCCGTGCCGAGGCGAGGGGCACGTTGATGCAGACCCTCCTGCATGAGGCGTTCGACGACCACGCGATCGTCGGCGAGGTGCGCGGCACGGCCCTCATCGGAGCCGTCGAGTTCGTGGCAGGGAAGAATCCCGTGAAGCCGTTCGATCCCTCCCGCAAGGTCGCCGCCAGGGTCACCCGCCGTTGTCTCGAGCTCGGTCTGATCACACGCGCGTTGCCGGCCGCCGACACGATCTCGTTCTCCCCGCCCTTCGTCATCACCGAGGACGAGGTCGGCGAGCTCGTCCGGATCACGAGACAGGCGGTCGACGACGTTGCCGCAGAGCTGCGGAGCGAGGCCTGAGCCGATGGCGCGCTTCGGGCTGATCGTCAACCCGATCGCAGGCATGGGCGGCCGCGTGGGCCTGAAGGGAACCGACGGAGTGGACATCCTCGTGCGTGCGCGAGAGCTCGGCGCGGTTCCCGCTGCCGCGGAACGCGCCGACCGTGCGCTCGAGCGTCTTGGGCGGCAGTGCGCCGGGGCGCGCGTTCTCGCTGCGACGGGGGCGATGGGCGCGGACGTGGCCGCCCGTCATCCGTTCGAGACGGAGGTGCTCGAGCACGGAGCAGGGGACGGAGGGGCCACCACCGCCGACGACACTCGCGCCGCAGCTGCCGAGCTCCTCCGGCGCGACGTCGACCTGATCCTGTTCGCGGGCGGCGACGGCACCGCATGCGACATCAACGACGTGGTCGGGGAGAGCGTGCCGATACTCGGCATCCCGACCGGCGTCAAGATGCATTCAGGGGTCTTCGCCAGCACACCAGAGAGCGCAGGTGATGTCGCCGCGTCGTTCCTTGCGTCGGCCGGGCGAGGCCCCGTGCGCCAGGAAGACGTCGTGGACGTCGACGAGGAAGCCGTCCGGGCCGGCACGATCTCGACCAAGCTCTTCGGCGCCGCGCGCGTGCCCGACGACCGACTGCGGGTGCCGGGAGCGAAGCTGAGCGCCCCACCCACGGACGAGGTTGCGCTCGAGGCGGTCTGTGCGGCCGTCGCCGATGAGTTCGATCCCCGCCGTATCTACGTCCTCGGGCCCGGCACGACTACCCGCCGCGTCATGCGTCATCTCGGGCTGCCAAAGACGCTGCTCGGGGTGGATGCAGTCCGAGCTGGCCGGCTCATCGGAGCCGATCTCGGGGAGCACGAGTTGCTGGCGCTGGTCGACGACGAGCCGACGACGGTCGTCGTTGGTGTCGTCGGCGGACAGGGCGCGCTGCTCGGCCGTGGAAACCAGCAGATCAGCCCTGCCGTCCTGCGCCGAGTCGGCGCCGAGAACATCGAGGTGATCGCCGGTCTGCGCAAGCTCCTCGAGCTCGAACCGGCCGTGCTCCACGTCGACACCGGCGATCCGGAGCTCGACCAGCTCCTCTGCGGCTATCGTCGCGTCCACGTCGCGCCGCGGCGTACTCTCGTCTACAGGGTGGCTGCATGACCGCGCATCCGTACATGCCGAACTCGACGCCGGAGCTCGAGCGCGTCCTCCTCGACTCCGTCGGCGTCACCGACGTCGAATCGCTCTTCTCCCAGATCCCTGCCTCCCACCGGATGCAAGGCGTCCTCGAGTTGCCACCCGCGCTCACCTCCGAACCCGTGCTGCGGCGCCACCTGCTCGACATGCTCTCACGCAACGAGACCTGCGAGCAGAACCTGAGCTTCCTCGGAGGCGGCATCTGGCAGCACCACGTGCCCGCGATCTGCGACGAGGTCGTGCGCCGCAGCGAGTTCCTGACACCGGTGTGGGGCACGCCGTCCTCCGACCACGGCCGCAACCAGGCCTGGTTCGAGTTCACGAGCCAGCTCGGCGAGCTGATCGGGATGGATTTCGTCGGGCTCCCCGTCTACAGCTGGGGCTGCGCCGCCGGTCACGCCGTGCGGATGGCCACCCGGATGACGGGGCGACGGCACGTGCTCGTGCCCGACACGATCAGCCCGGAGCGCCTCGCCGTGATCCGGACATACTGTGCCGCCGCCGAGCCGTCACGACAGATCGAGGTCGAGCTGGTCGGTCACGACCCGCTGACCGGTGGTGTCGACCTGGCCGACCTCGAGCGCCGTCTGTCGGCGCGCACCGCCGCTGTTCTCTTCGACAACCCCTCGTTCCTCGGCGGCATCGAGCCTCGCGTGGCCGAGATCGCTGCGCTCGCACGGAGCCACGGGGCGGAGACGATCGTCGGCGTCGACCCGCTCTCGCTCGGCATCCTCGCGCCACCGTCCGACTACGGCGCGGACATCGTCGTCGGCAGCACGCAGCCGCTCGGCGTCCACATGTCCTGCGGCGGCGGCGCGGGCGGCTTCATCGCAACTCGCGACGACCCGCGCTACGCCCACGAGTACCCGACGCTCCTGCTCAGCATCTCCGAGACGGTCGCCGGCGAGCATGGCTTCGGCATCGCCCTCTTCGAGCAGACGTCGTACGGCAGCCGCGAGGAGGGCAACGACTGGACGGGCAACTCGGTCTATCTCTGGGCGGTCGCGAACGCCGTCTACATGTCGCTGATGGGGCCGGAGGGCTTCGCAGAGCTCGGCCGGCTGATCATCGCCCGCAGCCATTACGCGGCCCGT
Organism: uncultured Alphaproteobacteria bacterium; assembly: GCA_963724595.1. Classification (GTDB taxonomy): domain Bacteria; phylum Pseudomonadota; class Alphaproteobacteria; order Rhizobiales; family Hyphomicrobiaceae; genus Hyphomicrobium_A. The sequence continues at coordinate 233,992 of CAVRVR010000005.1, forward strand.
CGCCTCGGCGGAGATCGACGGCGTGCGCATCGTCGTTCCCAGACGGCTTCTTCAAGGAGTTCGTCGTCGACTTCGGTGCCACCGGCAAGACCGTCGCCGAGATCAACCGCGCCCTGCGGGCCCGTGGCATCTTCGGCGGCAAGGATCTCTCGCATGACTTCCCGGCGCTCGGCCAGTCCGCTCTCTTCTGCGTCACCGAGGTGCACACGCAGGCCGACCTCGACCTACTCGCCGACGGCGGTCGCAGAGGCGGTCGCGTGACGCTGCGCCGCTACCACGCCGCCGTCTGGGACGAGCCGCTCGTGATGGAGATGGGCGCGCCCGGGCCGCCGGGGCGTCGTCTTCGACGCGCCCGAGCCGGACGTCGACCGTCTGATCGGCGACGTCGAAGCGCTCGTTCCGGCGGCGCTGCGCCGCTCCACGCCGCCCGCCTTGCCCGAGCTGTCGGAGCCCGAGGTGCTGCGCCACTACCTCCACCTCTCGCAGGAGACGCTCGGGATGATGGGCGTGAGCCTGTTCGGGACGTGCACGATGAAGTACAACCCGCGGCTCGCCACCGAGATCGCGGCGCGCCCCGAGATCGCCGAGCTGCACCCCGACCAGGACGACGAGACGCTCCAGGGCGTCCTCGAGCTCGTCCACGGGCTCGACCTGATCCTGCGCGGTGTCTCCGGGATGGACGCGTTCGTCTTCCAGGCCGGTGGCGGGGCGCATGCGGCCTACACCCACGCCGTCATCGCGCGCGCCTACCACGCCGCCCGCGGCGAGCTCGAGCAGCGCGACGAGATCGTGACCACGATCCAGGCGCACCCGTGCAACGCGGCGACGGCGAACGCGGCGGGCTTCAAGGTCGTCACCCTGCCGCTCGAGGAGAACGGCTACCCGTCGCTCGACGCGCTCAAGGCCGCGGTGTCGGACCGCACCGCGTCGCTGATGGTGAACAACCCCGACGACATGGGCGTCTACAACCCCGAGATCGAGAAATGGGTCGAGGTCGTCCACGACGCCGGCGGGCTCTGCTTCTACGACCACGCCAACTTCAACGGCGTCATGGGAAGGATCAAGGCCCGCGAGCTCGGCTTCGACGCCTGCATGTACATGCTCCACAAGACCTTCGGCGCGCCCAAGGGCGGCGGCGGCCCCGCCGTCGGCGCCTACGGCTGCACGGAGGAGCTGGCCCGATTCCTGCCCGAGCCGGTCGTCGTGCGCGACGGCGACCGCTACCGGCTCGACCGCGACAGGCCCGACTCCGTCGGCAAGGTGCGGGAGTTCTGGGGCAACGTGCCGCAGCTCGTCTACGCCTACGCCTGGAGCCGCGCGATGGGCGCCGACGGGATCAAGCAGGCGGCGGACATCTCCGTGCTCGCGAACAACTACATGGAGAAGCGGCTGCTCGCGATCCGCGGCGTCACGAAGTCGCAGCCGCACCTGACCGCGCCGCGGCTCGAGATGACGCGCTACAGCCTCGAGACCGTCGAGCGGGACACGGGCATCACCGTGTTCGACGTGCAGAACCGGATGGTCGACTTCGGGATCGACGCCTTCTGGCTCAGCCACGAGCCGTGGCTCGTGCCGCAGCCGTTCACGCCGGAGGCGGGCGAGATGTGGTCGAAGGAGGACATCGACGAGTGGATCGACGTCCTCGCCCACGTCATCGACGAGGCCTACACCGATCCGGAGATCGTGCGCACCGCGCCGCACAACCAGGCGATCCACCGCCTCGGCGCCGACCGATCTCAACGACCCGGCCTGCTGGGCGACGACCTGGCGCGCGCACAAGCGCAAGCGCGGCGCACGGAGACGGCCCCCGAGCCGGCGCGGCACCGCCCCTCTCCAGTGACGGACTCCTTCCCCGGCCTGCTCGACGGCCGCGTCGCGCTCGTCACCGGCGGCACCCGCGGCCTCGGCGCCGCGATCGCCCGCACGTTCGCCGCGCGCCGGTGCGGTCGGTGCCGTCGTCGACCTCGAGACCGGGGCCATGCCCGGAGGGGTGGATCTCGCTCGCCGCCGACGTGACCGCCGAGGGCGAGTCGAGCGCGCCGTGGCGGCCACGACCGAGCGGTTCGGCCGACTCGACGTCGTCGTCGCGAACGCGGGCGTCGTGCCGCCCTGGAGCGGAACGACCGAACTCGACCTCGCCGCGCTCGACCGGACGCTCGCGGTCAACGTCCGTGGCGTCGCCGCGACGATGAAGCACGGCGCCCGGCGCGCTCGCGGGCGACGGCGGCGCGATCGTCGTGATGGCGTCGATGAACTCCTCGCATGCCGCGCCCGCCCAGGGCGCCTACACGGCTTCCAAGCACGCGGTGCTCGGGCTCGTCCGCACGGCCGCGCTCGACCTCGGCGCCGCTCGGGATCCGCGTCAACGCGATCGGCCCCGGCCCGGTCGCGACCGAGGCGTTCCGCGAGCGGCTCGCCCGCCGCGAAGCCGAGGGCGGGCTGACGGTCGAGGAGGCGCTGCAGCAGGCTGCCGCCGGCAACTGCGCTCGGCAGACTGGTGACCGAGGACGACGTCGCCCGTGCGGCGCTGTTCCTCGCGTGCGACCTCTCATCGGGTGTCACCGGCGCCCTTCTCCCGGTCGACGCCGGACTGCGCTGAGCTATCGGGTTTCCGGCCCGACGACTGTCGCCATTTGCAGGCGGTT
>CAVRVR010000006.1:0-85823 GCA_963724595.1 uncultured Alphaproteobacteria bacterium
GGCCCACCAATGCCGGTCGCGCGAGCGCGCCACGCTTTCCACCTTGCCCAGGCAGGCGGCCGCATACTCCGTCGCCACCAACTTCAACGTCTCGGTCATGGCCCGTCCCTCACGATTGTAGAGCAAAGCGGAGTCTCAACCAATTGTGGTTAACATCATTGCAAATACGTGATTTGTTGGACGCAGGAAACCCGTTTCTTGAGATGCACATGCTCCCCTCGGCAAAAAATAGCGGTGCAAAGGGTTTTCTCGCAGGGGAGCGAAATTCACAGGCCCCATGTGCATAGCGTGCAAAACGCCGCGGAGCGCATTGGTGAGGCCCGAAGGCCGTGTTAGCAAAAATGCCGTCGCCGCTTGAAAGTATAGAGGTGTTAAATTGAAAGCGTTTTGTCTCGCTTTTGCATTTGTGCTGGTAGCACTCCCCGCCGGTGCCGATGAATTGCCGCAGACAAGTAATGCGTGGCGTGCAACCGAGCCCGATCTCTCCGAGCCGGGCAATTTCCATTGGACCGTACTCGATGATGCTGCGGGCGGAGCCCAAGCTCCGGCCGCGGTGACTGGCCAAAATGCCCGGCCCAAAGATGCTCCCGCGCGGGCCGCGCTGGCGCAAATCCGTGCCGAAACCGCGCGCGTCTTCGAGGAGGCGCGACGTGCCTCCGCCAAGGTCGAGCGCATCCGTTACGACCTGCGCGTTAGTTGCGTGGTCGAAGCGGTTTCCTACGAGCCCGATGCGCTGGAGAACGTCTCGACGCCGTGGATCTGGGAGTCGATGAACGACGAGGATCGCACGGTGCGCGGGACGGTCGAAATGTGCGAGGTCGACTATTCGCAGAAGGTGCGGTCGCAGCCGCAAGCCGAGGTCAAGGCGCAGGTCGAACCGCAGATGCGGGACTACGCGGTCTCGTTTCCGGTCAGTGAATAATCGCGATCCCCTTCGTCTCTGGGGATTGCGACTTGAGAAGCGCGCCGGGGCCCGCGGGGTGTCCCGGCGCGCTGCGTTTTAGGGACGGCGGCTGCGCCGCGCCCAGTAGATGGCGAAGATACCCATCCACAACAGCAGCGCCAGGACGTCGAGCAGCGTCGAAAGCTCCTGCACGGCACGCTGCCATGGCTGATCGGGTGCGCCCAGCCAGATGGCGGCGCTGGCCACCACGCCCGCGATGAGGCACAGCCCAGTCAGAACCCAGATGAGACGTACAGCGCGTCGAGTCATGCCGCGATCATAGCTGTGTGCGGCGACTTGTGCGAGCGCGCATCAGGTATCGCGGAAGATGGCGAGCTGATGCACGAGCCGGCCCAAGAGCGGGTGCGATAGCTCCAAGGAGAAGGCGAAGCTGCCGTTGCCCTCGTCGCGGTGCTCGATCTGCATGCGTCCGGGATGCAGCGCCCGCGGCAGCGGCAGGCGCCAACGGCCAAGCTCCAGGAAATACGCAGCCGAGCGGAAGACAAGTGCGCCGCTTTCGACCGTGACGCGCAGCGACATGCCGATGCCGCAGCCGACGTACTCCTCGAGCCCGGTCGGGCCGCGAAAGCGCTTCGCCGAGTGGATCGGTCTGCGGAAAGCGGCCGGGCCGCGTGTAGATGCGCAGCCAGCTCTGCCCGCCGAGGCGCACGTCCTCCGTGACGACGACCAGCGCCGGCCCGGTGGCACCATCGGTCAGCGGCAGCGGCGAGCCGATGGCGCGGGCGAGAAACGACAGGATGCGGCCGGCACGCGACAGCTCCGTGGCGACGACGTTGCCGCGATAGATCGAGCGTCTCGTCCGGGCGCGAGGCACTTGGAGAAGCGGCGGCGCACCGCCTCGGGCAACTCGGCCCAGGCCGCCTCGCCGACGAGCGTGCGAAAGCGCAGATCGCCGACCGACGGCGGTGATGCCGCGGAGCGGCCGCAGCTGCCGGCTCGTCTACGGACTTGCAGACCTCAAGGGCTGACACGGCACGTCCTCCCCCGTTCATGCCGACCGTCGCCGCGCGCGGCGGCTTCTTGTTGCTCTTGCGTCCGGCGAAGCGCGCCACCGCGCCACCCATGCGGATAAGCGCCATCAGCGTCGGCGCCGGCAGCCGCATGATCTCGCCGAAGCTGCGGTCGACGGTTTCGGTGAAGTCGAGCATGGCGGTGAGCCGCTTGCGCACGCTCGGCGGCACGCGCGGCATCGATCTTCGCCTCGGCGACGCAGCTGCGCAGCACGGTCGAGCGCCGGATCGATCTCGCGCGCCTTGCGCCCCTGCGCGATGCGCCGGACCATCTCGAACATGTCGGCCTCGGCCTCGTAGTAGTCGCGCCGGTCGCCCATGGCGTGCACGCGGCGGATGAGGCTCCACGACAGGAGCTCGCGCAGGCTGGTCGATACGTTGGAGCGCGCCATGCCGAGCCGGTCGGCGATGTCCTCGGCGCGTGAGCGGCGCGTCGCTGAGGTAGAGCAGGGCATGGATCTGCGCGACCGAGCGGTTGACGCCCCACGACGTGCCCATCTCGCCCCAGTGCAGGACGAAGCGCTCGACCGGGCCGGGCAAGGCGTCTGTCTGTACGTTTATTTCTGTCATGACAGAAATTTGCGACAGACGACGCGATGCTGTCAAGCACGGCGACGCGCTCGCTGATGCGCATTTTTAGGCAGCGGTCCGCCACGAATGCGCGCGCCCGAGAGCTGCGTTGCCGATTTCGCCGCCTACTGAGCGGTGCTACGATCAGACCGATGCATTGCGAATTTTTCGCGGGAGCGCAGTGACCTGTCGTCACGCCGACGCTCCGGGCAAGGAACCGCGCCGACCCGCGCGCGTTACTGTCCACGCCAAGAGGAATTCCACACATGCTCATCAACTACGGCTGCGAGATCGCTATTTCGGTCCCGAGAGCCACGCCGCTGATCTGCCTGCTCGACGTCCATCCCGAGCGGCGCAAGGACATCAGCTCGGAAGCTCCGTTCCACGCCCTGCCAGCGACTCCGTCGATGATGTACCTCGACGGCTTCGGCAATCAGTGCCGACGGCTGATGGCGCCGGCCGGAGACATCACGCTGCGCCTCGACGGCACTATCCTCGACAGCGGCAAGCCGGACGAGGTGGCGCGGGACGCGCGCGAGGTGCCGGTCGAGTTGCTGCCGCACTACTTGCTCGAGCTTCCTGCTCGGCAGCCGCTATTGCGAGACCGACCGGCTGAGCCAGGTCGCCTGGGATCTGTTCGGCGGCGTCAAGCCGGGCTGGACGCGCGTGCAGGCGGTCTGCGACTTCGTGCACAACCACCTGACGTTCGGCTACCCGCATGCGCGCGCGACGCGCACCGCGCTCGAAGCCTACGAGGAGAAGAAAGGCGTGTGCCGCGACTTCGCGCACCTGATGATCGCCCTCTGCCGCTGCCTCAACATCCCGGCGCGCTACGTCAACGGCTACCTCGGCGACATCGGCGTGCCGAAGGATCCGGCGCCCATGGACTTCAGCGCCTGGGTCGAGGTGTACCTGGAGAACCGCTGGTACACGTTCGATGCGCGCCACAACAAGCCGCGCATCGGCCGCATCGTCGTCGCCCGCGGGCGCGACGCCACCGACGTGCCGCTGATCAACACGTTCGGCCCACACGTCCTGAAGACGTTCAAGGTGTGGACCGACGAGCGGCTGCCGGAGCTGCGAGCCGCCGCCGGCTGAGCGCCTGCGGGAATGCCGGAATTTCCGGAATTCCCGCCAACTTGCTGACTTGTTCGCGCCATCGGCCTGCTGATTCCCTGCGCAGCGATATTGCTCGCTGTGGAGACTACGTCGTGGAAAGCCTGACCGCTGCCATCGGGCGCTTGCTCGGCAGCCCCGCCTTCAAGTTCTTCCTCATCTGCGGACTGATCCTGGTCCTCACCATCCCGCTCCTGCTTGTCTGGGGGCTGATCGGCGAGCGCGAGCAGCGCGCCGAGGGCGTGCGCCAGAGGTGGCGCGCGAGTGGGGCGGCTCGCAGTACATCGACGGTCCGCTGCTGATCGTGCCCTACACCGTCGAAGCGCGTGACCGGCGAGGGCGACAAGCGCGTCGAGGAGCTGGTCGAGAAGCGCGCGGTGTTCCTGCCGAAGTCGCTGAAGATCAGCGGCAACGCGACGACCAAGGTGCTGCACCGCTCGATCTACGACGTCGCCGTCTACACGAGCTTTCTCGATTTCGAAGGCAGCTTCGCCGCGCCCGACATCAGCGAGGTCGTAGCCGACGTCCAGGCGGTGCGCTGGCGCGATGCGGTGCTGGCGGTGGCGGTCAGCGACGTCTCCGGCCTGAAGGAAGCCGCGTCGCTCAAGATCGACGGCGGCGAGACGCTATCGTTCGAGCCGAGCATCGGCGTGCCGGCGACGCGCGTCGACGGCATTCACGCGCGGCTGGCCTCGGCAGCCAAGCTTTTCGCGGCGCCGGGTGCCGCACCAGATGTCCGCACCAACGGCACTTAAAGGCTTCGACTTCAAGTTCGCGCTGACGCTCAACGGCTCGTCCGAGCTCACGTTCGCGCCGGTCGCGCAGCAGACGACCGTCGCCCTCACGTCCGACTGGCGCGATCCGAGCTTCACCGGCGCCTTCCTGCCCAACGACCGCGTGCTCAACCCGACGTCGTTCGCCGCCCGCTGGCAGATGCCGCACCTCGCCCGCAGCGTCCCGCAATCGTGGAGCCTCGGCGATCAGGAGCTGGAACGCATGTCCCCCTACAGCTTCGGCGTGCGCTTCATCGTGCCGGTCGATTTCTATCAGCTCGTCAGCCGCGCCGCGAAGTACGCGATGATGTTCCTGGCGACGGCGTTCATGGCGGTGTTCCTGCTGGAAATCGGCTCGCTCGCGGCAAGTGCATCCGGTGCAGTATCTGTTCGTCGGACTGACGATGATCTTCTTCTACGTGCTGCTGCTGTCGCTCGCCGAGCAGATCGGCTTCCTGTCGGCCTATCTCATCGCCGCGGTGGCGACCGGCGGTCTCCTATCGCTGTACGTTGCGCGCGTGCAGGACAGCGTCAGCAAGGGGCTCGTCATGGCCGGTCGTGTTCTTCGTGCTGTACGGGCTGCTCTATCTGATCCTGCAGCTGGAGGACTACGCGCTGCTGGCCGGCGCCATCGCCGGCTTCGTGATGCTGGCGGTCGTCATGTTCTCGACCTTGCAGGTCGACTGGTCGGGCCAGAAGCGCACCGCCGGTTAACGGCACGACATCGTCGCGGGCGAGACCGACGTCTCGCCCGCTGTTCCGGCTGGCGCGAGCCCTACACATCTCTCAAACCCTCTGCATCGCGCCGCTGAAGCTTCGCGCGACGATTTAAAGGAGAGGTGTCTAAGTCATTCATCGTCCGAGCCCTCGCTGCAAGAGCAGGCCCGTTGCCGGCCATCCGTTCGGTGGCCTTGCACGCGATGATCGCTTCGGCATCCTGCGGCCTTCGAAAATCGATTCGCCGCAAGTCCCGCACACCGCTGTGCAGCGCAAGCCGACGACGTCGAAGCGGATACCGCCGATGAATGGACCGGCGGCTTCGACTTTCACCTCGGTGTTTACGCGAGATTTTGATCGGTCAGCGCACCGGCAGCGGTCGCGCGTCGCTTAAGAGAGACTGCCATGAACATCATGCCACAGACGTTGAACAAGCTGCGCGCCAAGCTGGACCGCGGCCTCGTCGCCGCGCCCTTCTCGTCGCTGCCGGAATACAAGTCGATCACGTATCATCAGAACCTGGGCAAGCTGCTCGGCATCGAGAACCCGTTCTTTCGCTCGACCGAAGGTCCGCAAGGCCGCCACACGCTGATCGACGGCAAGCCCGTCTCAACTTCGCCTGGTGCGACTACCTCGGCCTCAGCAAGCACCCCGATCTGATCGCGGCGTCGAAGGCCGCCATCGACGCTACGGCACCTCGATGTCGGCGAGCCGCATGGTGTCGGGCGACACGCCGCTGCACCGCGAGCTGGAGCAGGAGATCGCCGAGACGATCGGCGTCGAGGCGTCGCTGGTGTTCGTCAGCGGTCATGCCGCGAACGTGTCGACCATCGGCACCATCATGGGCGCCGAAGACCTCATCGTGCACGACGAGTTCGTGCACAACAGCGCCGTCGTCGGCATGCGCCTGTCGGGCGCCAAGACGCTCACCTACAAGCACAACAATCTCGAGGCGCTGGAGAAGATCCTGCGCGATGAGCGCGCAGGTACACGATGCCTCGTCGTCATCGAGGGCCTCTATTCCACCGAAGGCGACATTCCCGACCTCGCGCGCGTGGTCGACTCAAGGACCGCTACGGCGCGTGGCTGATGGTCGATGACGCGCACGGCTGCGGCGTGCTCGGGAACGGGCGCGGCCTCGCCGAGGCATGCTGCCGGTGATGGTCGGCGCCACGACGCGCGCGGCGAAGGCCGTGTCGAAGGTGCTCGAGCGCGGCATCAACACATCGCTGATCATGTCGCCCGGCGTGCCGGTGAACGCGGCGCGGCTGCGCTTCTTCCTCACCTGCGAGTTCACGGCCGAGGAGATCACGCACGCTCTCGACGTGACGAAGGAGGTTCTGGCGCGTTAGCGAGACGAGGCGCGGCGTCGCTCAGGCGCTAGCTCGAGCGGCGCGGTCGCCGGCCCATCGACCTCGATAGCCCTGCGCGACGAGGCGCCCTTCGCGCGCGTCGGCGATCATGACGAGGCGCGTGTTCGCGGTTGAGGATCGGCGGCGCCAGCCAGGGAAAGCCGGATCGAACTCGGTCGACACGCGATGCATCTGCCGCGCGCGCCCGGCGCTGTCGTTGCCGCGCGCGATCCCCACCAGCCGGGCGCCTGCCAATGGTTGGCGGCGGCGTTGGCGCCCTCGTGCACGCGCGCCTCCTTCTCGGTGCGCTCGATGACGGCCGTCTCGTCCGGCTTGACGCCGGCGAGCGAGAAGATCGCCGGCGTCGAGATCGGCCGCTCGGCCAGCATGCGCTTGGCCTCGGCAAATGAGCCGCGCGCGTCTCGAACACCTCGCGCAAGAGATGCGCCGGCGTCAGGTGCGGCATGCGCCACACGCGCGCGCGGTTGACCGCCCAGTCGAGATAGAAGCGAGCCGAGCGGCTTGCGCATCGGCGCCTGGTTGAGCGCGGCGGAGAAGCGTCCGGGCGCCATCGCCTGCAGCACGCCGGTGTAGCCGGGCCACGTCAGCGTCACGAACGGGCCGGCGGCGCCGGCAACGCGCGCGGCGATGACGTGCGCGTCCGAGGCCCGGCGTGAGCCAGTCGAGCACGCGCACGAGCCGCGCGCTCTTGCCGATCGGGCGAGGGCGCCGACGCGGCAGGTGCAGCCCCACTCGTAGTTGACCGACAGGAAGTAGGCGCCGGGACGGCCGAGCGGCGGGCGATCGCGTCGATCTCGGCGAGGTGGACGCTGTCCTGCTTGGCGAGCCAGCGCCGCGAGATGGCGTCGAGCGCACGCAGAGCGGCGCGCGGCACGTCGCGCGGTGGCGCCGTCGATGAGGGCGTCGGCGCGCGCCTCCTCGCGCTCCAGCGTCTCGAGCGGAAAGTCGGCGCCAACGTCGTGGACGGGAATGCGCACCAGCTGCTCTGGGGAGGTGCACGTCTGCTCATGCCCATCATGCGAGCATGGGCGCCGGCGATGCATGGCGAGAGCAAAAAAATGGCCGTCGAGGGGAGCTCGACGGCCAAGTCATGATGCGGTGAGTGTCCGGCCGGCCGCGATCGACCTCGGTTCGGCGTCCCGAAAGCCGCTCGCAACCAGCCGGACCGGCGGAAACTCGCCATGCGTCCCTGCTGGCATTGACCGTGGTCAAATCACGGCGGTCTGGCCGGATTGACAATTTGCCGCGTCCTCGCCGATAAAGCCGCCCGTTCGCGTCCGGCCTCTGAGACCGGGCGCGCAGATGCGCTGCCCGAGGCTTGCATCGCCACCTTAACGGCGAGCTCATTAAAGTCCGCAGGAAACTGCGGCGCCATAGGGCGCGGATAACGTGAAGGAATAGCCATGTACGCTGTCATCAAGACGGGCGGCAAGCAGTACCGTGTTGCTGCCGACGACGTCATCACCATCGAGAAAGATCGCCGGCGACGCCGGCGCCAAGGTCGAGTTCGCCGAGGTGCTCATGATCGGCGGCGGCTCGGACACCGCCAAGTTCGGCAGCCCGCTCGTCTCCGGCGCCAAGGTCGTCGCCGAGCTCGTCGAGCACACGCGCGGCCCGAAGGTCATCTCCTTCAAGAAGCGCCGCCGCAAGAATTCGCGCCGCAAGCGCGGCCACCGCCAGGACCTCTCCACGGTCCGCATCAAGAGCATCGTCGGCGCCTAGAGGGCTGCCGGCCATTTCAAGGAACTGATCCATGGCACAAAAGAAAGCAGGCGGCTCGACGAAGAACGGCCGCAACTCACATTCCAAGCGCCTCGGCGTGAAGCGCTACGGCGGCGAGCGCGTCATCCCCGGCAACATCCTCGTGCGCCAGCGCGGCACGCAGTGGCACCCGGGCACCGGCGTCGGCATCGGCACCGATCACACGATCTTCGCCGTGGTCGAGGGCGCGGTCGAGTTCACGACCAAGCGCAACGGACGCGTTTACGTGTCGGTGCGCGGCGGCGAGGCCGAGAGCAGCCGAGTAGCGGACAGCGGCCCATCGCCTGCTTTAGGTTGAAGGGGGATGTCGCAACGTCCCCCTTTTGCTTCAGCCGACTCGGGCCGATCCAGATGAGGCGATGAGGCGATAGACGATCGGCGCGCGGCGACGCATGCGCTCGGCCAGCGTCTGAGCTACCGACCGATCGAGGCCCCGACGCGGGCCGCATCGCCGCATCTCGCCGGCGACTGGGACATCGCGCGCATGACCTCGCGCATTCCCGCACCCCTACTCGCTCATCGATGCCGACCTGTGGATCGCCTCCATCGACGACGACGAGTTCGTGCGCGGCGTCGAGCTCGACGGCGAGCTGATCGGCGCCGTCGGCTACATCGAGGGCGAGGCCGGCGCAGGCCGAGATCGGCTACTGGATCGGCAAGCCGTGGTGGGGCCACGGCTTCGCCACCGAGGCGGCGCAAGCGCTGGTTGACGCATTGCTTCGGCGCCGGCGGCTTCGGCCGTCTCACCTGCGGCCACTTCATCGACAACCCGGCCTCCGCCCGCGTCATCGCCAAGCTCGGCTTCCGCCGCATCGGCAAGGGCGCGCAGTGGTGCGAGGCGCGCAAGAGCGAGGTCGGCGACGGTAAGTATACGCGCGCGGCGTCCGCTGCTGGCGGCCTGGCGGAGTGCTGCGCGATGAAGTTTCTCGACCAGGCCAAGATCTACATCGCGTCGGGCGCGGGCGGCGACGGCTCGCCTCAGCTTCCGGCGCGAGAAGTTCATCGAGTTCGGCGGACCCGACGGCGGCGACGGCGGCAAGGGCGGCGACGTGTGGGCCGAGTGCGTCGACAATCTCAACACGCTGATCGACTACCGCTACCAGCAGCACTTCAAGGCCAAGAAGGGCGGCAACGGCGCCGGCAAGAACCGCGCCGGCGCCAACGGCGACGACTGCATCATCAAGGTGCCGCCCGGCACGCAGATCTATCGCCGAGGACCAGGAGACGCTGCTCGCCGATCTGTCGAAGGTCGGCGAGCGCGCGCTGCTCGCCAAGGGCGGCAACGGCGGCTTCGGCAACGCGCATTTCAAATCCTCGACCAACCAGGCGCCGCGCCGCGTCAACCCCGGCCAGCCGGCCGAGGAGCTGACCATCTGGCTGCGCCTGAAGCTGATCGCCGACGCCGGCATCGTCGGGCTGCCCAACGCCGGCAAGTCGACCTTCCTCGCCGCCGTGAGCGCGGCCAAGCCGAAGATCGCCGCCTATCCGTTCACGACGCTGCACCCCAACCTCGGCGTCGTGCGCGCCGGCGAAGTCGACTTCGTGCTGGCCGACATCCCCGGGCTCATCGAAGGCGCGAGCGAAGGCGCCGGCATCGGCACGCGCTTCCTCGGCCACGTCGAGCGGACCAAGGTGCTGCTCCACCTCGTCGACGCGACCGAGGAGGATGTCGCGACGGCCTACCGCACCGTGCGCCGCGAGCTGAAAGCCTACGGCGCCGAGCTCGACGAAGAAGAAGGAGATCGTCGCGCTGTCGAAGTGCGATGCCATCGACAAGGAGACGCTCGAAGCGCGCGCCGAGGCGCTGAAGAAAGCGGCGAAGAAAAAGCCGCTGAGTTCTGTCGGCGGTATCCGGCGAGGGCGTCCGCGAGGCGCTCTTCGCGCTCGCCCGCGAGATCACGCGCGGCAAGAAGCAGGACGCGGCGAGAGCCGCGAAGCCCGAACAGCCCTGGCGGCCCTAAGCCGACCATCGGCGCCGCTGCATACGGTTGTGCCGTTTGGAGCGCGACCTCGGCCGCATGTTAACGAAGCGCTCACCGCGCCAACATGCCGCTTTCCCCGGAATTACCGCTTGTTCAGGCGGCCTGCGCCGACAGTACTCCGCTGAAAGAGTCACCGGCGGCGAGACGTCGCGACCGGGTGATGACCGATTGCCGAAGCGCACGACCGCGTTCGTGACGCTGCCGATCGTGGCTCTCGCGGCCGCGTCGCTCGCCGTCGTGCTCGCCTCGCTGGCTATCGGCGCGCGCGAGGTCGACAGCATCGCCCTCGCCCGCCAGCGCGAGACGATCGAGCACGCCCTCGACCAGCACGGGCTATTCGCTGGCGCGCGAGCTGCGCGTGCAGACGGTGTGGAACGAGTCCTACGAGAAGACGCGCGCGCGCGATACCGCCTGGATGCGTTCGTTCTACGGCATCTATCTCAACCAGCTGTTCGGCTACGACCGCATCTACGTGCTCGCCGGCGACGACACGCCGGTGTTCGGCTACGTGCCGAGGCGACACCAGCGACGAGATTTCGCCGAGCATCGGCAGCGGTCTGCACGGACCTGCTGGTCGCCGTGCGCAATCCCGCAGCGATGCTGCCCGCCTACAACGTCGTGACCACCGACGTCCCCTTGGCGATGGGCAAGATCGCGCATCATCGCGCCGTCGCCGACGTCAGGGCAATCGACGGGCGCCCGGCGACGGTCGTCGTCTCGACGATCATGCCGGATCGAGGCCCCGCGCGCACTGGTCACGCGGCCAGCCGATGCTGCTGGTCGCCGTCGAGGACCTCGACAAGGCGTTCACCAAGCGGCTCGGCGATAACTTCGGCTTCCGCGACATGCAGTGGGTCAGCGCATGGCGCCGCCCGGCGAGCGTCCAGCGAGCCGTCAAGTCGCTCAACGGCGCCGCCGTCGGCACGCTCGCCTGGCGCAAGCGATCGGCCGGGCTGGAGTTCGTCCGCCGCGTGGCGCGCCGGGCTTGGCATCGTCGCTCCTGCTGCTCGGCCGCTGACCTATCTCCTCATCCGTTGGGGCAGCCGACAGGCCAAGCAGCATCCTCGAACAGCGAAGAGCACGCGACGCTTGCAGCGCGCACCGACGCGCTGACCGGCTTGCCGAACCGCGTGGCACTGCGTGAGGCCTTCGCCCGGCTGCTGCGAGAAGGCCAGCGCGTCGGGTCGACGCTCGGCGTGCTGTCGATCGACCTCGATCAGTTCAAGGGCATCAACGACGCCTTCGGCGCCGCCGTCGGCGATGCCGTGCTTGTCGCCGCCGCCGACCGGCTGCGCGCGATGCTGCCGCCGGCGCGCTTGCTCGCGCGCCTCGACGGCGACGCTTCGTCATGCTGGTTCCGGGGCTCAGCGCCGAGACGGCCGCTGCACTGGCCGCCGACTCTGGCGGCAATCGCCGAGCCGGTCGATCTCGACCGGCACGCGCGTCTTCGTCACCGCTTCGGTCGGCTACGCGCATCGCGCCGCGCGACGGCGATCCGGACGATGAGCTTTTGCGCCGCGTCGAGCTCGCCGTCGACAAGGCCAAGGAGGGCGGCAGGAGCGTCGCCGTCGCCTTCGCGCCGGAGATGGACGCAGAGGTCACGCTATCGGCGCACGCTCGAGATCGCTCTGCGCCACGCCGTCGCCGACGGCGCCATCGACGTCGTCTACCAGCCGCTCATGGACCCGCAGCGGCACGCGCGTGCTCGGCGTCGAAGCGTTGGCGCGCTGGACAGACCCGATGCTCGGGGCGGTGTCGCCCGAGATCTTCATCCCGCTGGCGGAGGAGACCGGCCTCATCCAGAACATCGGCGAGCTCGTGTTACGTCGCGCCGTCGAGGACGGCAAGGCGTGGCGCGGCGTCAACGTTGCCGTCAACGTCTCGGCGTCGCAGATCCATCACGGCGACGTCGTGCAGGTGGTGCGCGATGCGCTGACGGAAGCGCGCTTCCCCGCCGATCGGCTGGAGATCGAGATCACGGAAAGCGTGCTGCTCACCGACGAGAAGCGCGCCAACGAGCAGATGCGTGGGTTACAGAGCCTCGGCGTCAAGGTCGCGCTCGACGATTTCGGCACCGGCTATTCGAGCCTGCAGTACCTGCGCCGGTTCGGCTTCGACAAGCTGAAGATCGATCGCAGTTTCATCGAGGCGTCGGCGCGCCGCAGGACAGCTCGATCATCCTCGCCTCGATCATCAAGCTTGGGCACGACCTCGACCTCACGATCACCGCCGAGGGCGTCGAGACGCGCGAGCAGCAGCGCTGGCTGCAGGCGTCCGGCTGCCACCAGCTGCAGGGTTTCCTGTTCTCGCGGCCGCTGCCGGCCGGACAGATGACGCAATTCATTGCGGCGCATTCGATGCAGACGGCGGCGACAGGGTGAGTGCGATAGCCCCCGCGCGGCCGGTTACGGAAAAATAGCAGGGGAGCGTGCACGCTGGCGCCCGAACGAAGCCAACCGAAGAGTGGACGCCATGCCTGACCTGCGCTCGAAGCTGCATCAAAGCTGGGGCTGGCTCCTCGCCCTCGGCCTCGTTCTTATCCTGTTTGGCGGCCTCATCCTGACGACACCGCTCGGCGTCGTTACGGCATCGCTGACGACCGAGATTTGGATCGCCGCGGCGCTGGTCGCGGCCGGCGTGCTACAGCTAATGCACGGCATGAAGGCTGGCGACTGGAGCCACGCCTCCTGGCAGATGCTCGGCGGCGTCATCTCCATCGTCGGCGGCGTGCTGATCTTCATTTACCCGACCCTTGGTCTCGTCTCGCTGACGATGATCATCGCCGTGACGCTGGTCGCGCAGGGCGTCACCTCGCTGATGGTCAGCGGCGGGGTGCCCGACTGGGGCGGCCGCCGGTGGCTGATCCTCTCGGCGGTGATATCAATCGTCGCCGGGTTGCTGATCCTGTTCGACTTGCCCTCATCGGCGGGCTGGACGCTCGGCACCATCGTTGGCGCCGCGCTGTTCCTGCAGGGCGTGAGCCTGACACTGCTGGCATTGGAAGTGCGCCGCCAGGCTGCCTGACGGCGCGCTCCGGTCCAGCGCGGCTTGAAGGTGGTGATATCCAAAATACGCGCCGCCCCGTCGTAGCAAGCAACCACCACGTGCGTGCCGTCCAGGCTGATGGCGATCGTCTGCGCCTCGCTGGCGTCGCTCGGCAACGTAGCGAGCAGCGCTCCAGTCTGCGCATCCCAAACTCGCGCCGTTTTGTCGTGCGACGCGGTGACGACGCGCGCTCGCCGTCGTCACTGAACTGGGCGCTGGCGACGGCGCGGTTGTGCCCCGTGAGTGTCACCAGCAGTGCCCCGGTCTTGGCGTCCCAGATGCGCGCGGTCTTATCCTGCGACGCAGTGAGGATGCGGCCACCGTCAGGGCTGAAGGAAATCTGCGTCACCGCGCACATGCCCGACAAGTCGGGTGATCAGGGCGTCGGTAGTGGCATCCCAGATGCGAGCGCTCTTGTCGCTCGCTGCGGTAACGGCGAGTTTGCCGTCCGGACTGAACGCGGCGCCCAGCACCATCCCCGTATGACCGGATAGCGTCGCTCCGTCGCAGCGCCGTCGGCGGCGTTCCAAATGCGCCCTGTCTTGTCAGCCGAGGCGGTGGGACGACGCGCTTTTTTGCCGGCGCTGGCGGTCGCTCTTCCGTGGATGCCCGCCGAGCGGGGGAGAAGTACCAGCGCCGGTCTTGGCATCCTAGATGCGCGCCGTGTGATCGCTCGAGGCGGTGACGACCTTGCTGCCGTCGGGGCTAAATTCGGCGCCGGCGAGGTCGGCCTCGTGTCCCTTCAGAACGACGCTCGGTGGCGGCCCTTCCCGGCGGCGCCCCAGCTCGCGTGCCCGGCGCAGAGACAATGGTGAAGATGGCGCAGCAGATGGCTACGAAAGGCGCGTGCCGGCGGACGGTCATTGGAGCTCCCTCGATCGCGTGCGCGCGTCGCCCCGGCTTTGGCCCGAAGCAACCGCCTGTTTATGAGCGCCACGCTATGAGGGACCGCAGGCCCCCTTGTTTTTGCGGGAGGCTACCGCTTTTGGCGCGAGTGAGCTATCAGGCGTGCCTTGAGCCAACACTGGAAGCCCTCCGCCAAAGCGCAAGCCATGACAACAAAAGCAAAATCCGCCCCGGGAAGCGCGCTGCGCGCCGAGTGGACAAACGCGAAGCGCATCGTCGTCAAGATCGGCTCGGCGCTGCTGACCGACCGCGCGACCGGCACTCTCAAGACGGAGTGGATGGCTTCGCTGCTCGACGACGTGGCGGCGCTGGCGGCGCAGGGGCAAGCAGGTCGTGCTCGTGTCGTCGGGTGCCATCGCCCTCGGCCGGCACACGTTGAAACTGCCGAAGGGCGCGCTGGAATTGGAACAGAGCCAAGCGGCCGCGGCCGTTGGGCAGATCAGCCTGGCGCACGCCTATCAGGACATGGCGCGCGCGCGCGGGATGGTCGCGGCGCAAATCCTGCTGACGCTCGGCGATACCGAGGAGCGCCGCCGCTATCTCAACGCGCGCCACACCGTCGAAACACTGCTCGACCTCAAGGCCGTGCCGGTCGTCAACGAGAACGACACGGTGGCCACAGCGGAGATCCGCTACGGCGACAACGACCGCCTGTCAGCTCGCGTCGCCTCCATGGTGTCGGCCGACTGCCTGGTGCTGCTGTCGGACATCGACGGGCTCTATACGGCGCCGCCCAACACCAGCACGAATGCGACGCGTCTCGAGGTCGTCACTGCCATTACGCCGGAGATCGAGGCCATGGCCGGCGACGCCGGCACCGAGCTGTCGAAGGGCGGCATGCGCACCAAGGTCGAGGCGGCCAAGATCGCGCTCGGTGGCGGCACGCACATGGTGATCGCCAGCGGCAAGGTGCTCAATCCGCTGAGGTCGATCGGCGAGGGCGCGCCGTGCACCTGGTTCCTCGCCCACTTCCGATCCGATGACGGCACGCAAGCGCTGGATCGCCGGGCTGCTTGAGCCTAAAGGACAGGTGCACATCGACGCGGGAGCGGAAAAGGCACTGGCGGCGGGCAAGAGCTTGCTGCCTGCCGGCGTCGCGCGCATCGAAGGCAATTTCGACCGCGGCGACGCTGTAGTCATCCGCGCACCCGACGGCCACGAACTGGGGCGGGGACTGATTGCCTATGCCCGCTTCGACGCCGAGCGTATCATCGGCAGGAAAAGTTCGGATATCGCCACTATATTGGGGGTGTCGCGCTGCGATGAGCTGATCCATCGCGACGACATGGCCCTGCACCGGAAGTGATGAGCGCATGAACAAGCCCGAGCGCATCGACGCTGGCGCCTCCACCGAGGAGACGATGCTCGCCCTCGGCCGGCACGCGCGCGAGGCCGCGCATGCCTTGGCGCTGGCGACACCTGAGGCAAAGACAAAGGCGCTGCGCGCGGCGGCCAAGGCGTTGCGTGAGGCGACGCCGGCGATCCTCGCAGCCAACGCCAAGGATGTCGAAGCCGCGCGCGCGGCTGGGCGGCCCGCGGCATTCATCGACCGACTGCTGCTCAACGAAGCGCGCATCGCCGCGACGGCGCAGGGCGTTGAAGAGATCGCCGAGCTCGCCGATCCCATCGGCACAGTTCTGGCCGAGTGGACGCGGCCCAACGGGCTGCAGTTCGCACGCGTGCGTGTGCCGCTCGGCGTCATCGGCATCATCTATGAGAGCCGCCCCAACGTGACAGCCGATGCCGGTGCCCTTGCCGTAATGGCCGGCAACGCGGCGATCCTGCGCGCCGGATCTGAGAGCCTCAACTCGGCGCTGGCCATCCATGCCGCCCTCGTCGCCGGCTTGAAGTCCGCCGGACTGCCCGAGGCAGCGATCCAACTCGTACCGACGCCCGACCGCGCCGCTGTCGGCCACATGCTGGCCGGCCTCGACGGCAGCATCGATGTCATTGTCCCGCGCGGCGGCAAGAGCCTTGTCGAGCGCGTGCAGAAGGAGGCGCGCGTGCCGGTGTTCGCGCACCTAGAAGGCCTGTGCCACACCTACGTCGATCGCGATGCCGACCTCGAAAAGGCGGTGAGCATCTTGCTCAACGCCAAGCTGCGGCGCACCGGCGTGTGCGGGGCAACCGAAACGCTGCTCGTCGATGCAGCCGCTCCGGCGAACTTCATGCCGACCCTGGTCAAGGCGCTACTCGAGGAAGGATGCGAGGTGCGCGGCGACGCGGCGACACAAAAAACCGACAAGCGCGTGAAGCCGGCGACCGACACCGACTGGGCGACCGAGTACCTCGACGCCATTATCGCCGTGAAGAACGTCGACGGCGTTGCCGGTGCGATCGAGCACATCGCCCGCTACGGCACGCAGCACACCGACGCGATCGTGACAGCCAACGACGGCACCGCCGAGCGCTTCCTGCGCGAGGTCAATTCCGCCATCGTGTTGCACAATGCCTCGACCCAGTTCGCGGACGGCGGCGAGTTCGGCTTCGGCGGCGAGATCGGTATCGCTACGGGCAAGCTGCATGCGCGCGGCCCGGTCGGCGTGGAACAGCTCACCAGCTTCAAGTACGTCGTGCGTGGGAACGGACAGATCAGGCCGAAGTAGCGCCGCCAAAAGAGAGGTCATCCAATGCTGCGTTCATTGACTTGTATCGCCCTCCTGCTCGCAGTGGCCTCAGCGTCCGCCGTGCCGGCCGAAAGTGGCAGCCGCGCCAAGGCCCGCTATTGGAATGCGTCCCCCGTGAAGGACTGTACGCGTTTGAATGGCCGCTGGGGCTATTACGGCAATCCGTGGTGCAGCCGTGCCGAGCAGCAGGCGTGGGATCGCGCCGAAGCGCGCCGCCTCGGCAGCCGCTAGCTGCTAGTGCAGATGTGATCGCGGCGCCGCTATGTTGCCAGATTGACGTGGCGCTCTCCCCGGCAACAAGGACAACGGGAGCAACGCCATGATCAAGAAAATCCTCATCGCTCTGGTCGTGCTCGTCGCCGCATTCGCTGGCTATGTCGCCATGCAGCCAAACGACCTCCACATCCAACGTCAGGCCACGATCGCCGCACCGCCCGGCGCCGTGTTCGAGCAGGTCAACGACCTGAAAAAGTGGGACGCCTGGTCGCCGTGGGCGAAGATGGATCCCAACGCCAAGGTCGGCTTCGAAGGTCCGGTGGCCGGCAAGGATGCCGTGTTCACTTGGTCGGGCAACGATAAGATCGGCGAGGGCCGCATGACCATCGTCGAGAGCCGCCCGGCCGAGGCAGTCGATATCAAGGTCGACTTCACTAAGCCGTTCGAGAACACCAGCAGCTCGAAGTTCGAGTTCAAGCCTGAAGCCAATCAGACGGTCGTCACGTGGAGCATGGGCGGGCGCCAGAACTTCCTCGAGAAGGCGATGTGCATCGTGTTTGGCGGCAAGAAGTTGATCGGCGACGAGATGGAGAAGGGGCTTTCGAACCTGAAGGCGGTCGCCGAGAAGGGCGCGCCGACACCTTGAGCCTCCTGTGTCCGACTTTGTGAATTCAACCGCAAGGTTCGGAGTGTAGGGCCGGCCTGCTGCCCCTATGTATCGGGTATGGAACACGCCAGAGTAGGTCCCATGCCCCGCACTGCACTCAAAGCTCGAAGCAAAACCGCCTCGGCAGACGATGGTCGCTGGGCGGCCGTCGTCGCGCGCGACAGGGCGGCGGACGGAACGTTCGTCACCGCGGTCATAACCACGGGCATATATTGCCGCCCCTCGTGCACGGCGCGCCGGCCCCTGCGCGAGAACGTGAGCTTCTATGAATCGAACGATAAAGCTGAGGCGGCCGGCTTCCGCGCCTGCAAACGCTGCAAGCCGAACGCGCCCGCCGGTGAAGGCGAGCACACGGCCAAAATCGCTGAAGCCTGCCGAATGATCGAGACGGCCGAGACGCCGCCGAAGCTCGATGAGCTGGCAATGAGCGCCGGCATGAGCCCGTATCATTTTCACCGTGTCTTCAAGACGGTCACCGGCGTGACACCGAAGGCCTACGCGGTAGCGCACCGACAGAACCGGATGCGCGACGCACTGCAAGGAGACAAGTCCGTGACGGAAGCCATCTACGAAGCCGGATTCAATTCCAGCGGTCGCTTCTATACCGACGCAGCGAAATCGCTGGGCATGAAGCCGGGCGAGTTCCGCGCCGGCGGCGCCAACATCGAGATCCGCCACGCGACAGCACCGTGCTCGCTGGGGCAGATCCTCGTCGCAGCCACCGACAAGGGTGTATGTGCCATATTCTTCGGCGACGATCCCGAGCTGCTCGAGCAAGAACTGCGCAACCGCTTTCCGCGCGCCAAGCTGATCGCAGGCGATCGCGAATTCGGCAAGCTGGTGGCCAAAGTCGTCGCCTACGTCGAGGCACCGCACAAGGATCTCGACCTGCCACTCGACATCCGCGGCACCGCCTTCCAGCACCAGGTCTGGGCCGCGCTGCGCGAGATACCACCGGCGAGACGGTGACCTATGGCGACATCGCACGCCGCATCAGCAAACCGGCGGCCGTGCGGGCCGTCGGCACCGCCTGCGGAGCCAACCACATCGCCGTCGCCATTCCCTGTCATCGCGTGTTGGGCAGCGACGGCAAGCTGACGGGCTACCGCTGGGGTACGGCGCGCAAGCGCGCGCTGCTCGATCGCGAGAAGAGCTGAAGGGGTCTAAGCGACGCGGCGTTGCTGATCGGCAAGCAGCTTCATCACTTCGTCCTGCGGCCGGGCTTCCGAGAAGAAGAAGCCCTGGCCCTCCTTGCAGCCTTCGGCGGCGAGACAGGCGAGATCTGCCTGCGTCTCGATACCCTCGGCGACGACTTTCATGTCGAGGCCGGACGCAAGCCCGAGGATGACACGCACGATAGCGAGCGTGTGGCGGTTGCCCGGCAGGTCGCGCACGAACGAGCGGTCGATCTTGATCTTGTCGAACGGGAAGGCGCGCAAGTAGCTAAGGGAAGAGTAGCCGGTGCCGAAATCGTCCATCGAGATGCGCACGCCGAGCGCCCGCAACGCATGCAGGTGCGCGATGACCTGATCGGTGCGATCGAGCAGCACGCTTTCGGTGATTTCCAGATCCAGGCGTTGCGGCTCGAGGCCCGTGGCCTTTAATGCGGCGCTAACGGTCGTGAACACGAGTGCGTCGGCCATGCGCTGGCGGAACAGCACGCGATTCGGCAGGTCGGTGAGCGCGTCGTGGTGCGCCATGTGGGCGATGCGCGCCTCGGCCTCCTTGCGCTCGGTGATGTCGATGACGGCGATGAGCACAGCCGGCGCGCCCTCGTAATCGAGCTCGCGGGAGAAGACGACGACCTCGATGGTCCGGCCATCGTGCGTGCGATGCTTTGACCTGATGACGCTTGATTCGAAGCGATCGGAGTCCTCGCATACCGGCTGGTCGCCCTCGGCGCGCAAATCGTGCAGGCTCATCGCCAGCAGGTGCTGACGGCTGAAGCGGTAGTGCGACAGCGCGGCGGCGTTGGCAGCGAGGAAAGCCTGCGTGTCGCGGCGGAAGACGAACATCGGCACCGGGTTGTCCTCGAACAGCAGCCGGAAGGACGCCTCGCGCTGCTTCAAGTCGGTGATGTCCATGCGCAGACCGATGACACCGCCGTCGCCGGTCTGTCGCTCTTCGATGAGGATGCAGCGGCCGTCGGCGAGAACCTGCTCGTGCTGCCTGCCGGGGCTGTAGAGAAGTTGCAATCGCTCGGCGATCCACTCTTCCTCGCGGCCCTTGGCGGCGGGATAGTCACCGCGGGCGACGCCGATGCGCAGCGTATCTTCGAGGCGCGCGCCGACTTTGAACAGATCGGCGCTGCGTTTGTAGATGTCGGCGTATTTCTGGTTCCACAGGATGTAGCGCCCCTCGTTGTCGAGGAACACGATGCCCTGCGGCAGTATCTCGAGGGCTTCGCGCAACCGCTCGTGGGCGGCGGCAGCCGTGGCGACCGCGGCATCGGCAACGGCGCGGGCGCTTTTCAGCTTGGTGCGGTTGCTGTCGAGGGCGTCCCAAATTGCCGTGCAACGCAACAAGGCACCACGCACCATACGGCGCACAAACTCGCGCGGACCCTCACGGCGTTCCCCACCCGTCACCTGGTCCGAAATTTCAGACATGACTCCCGCCGCTCGATATCCCGCGAGCAAGGCTGCCTGCGCGCGCCTAACAAATGCTTGTGCGCACGCATGCGACGGAAACTCGTCCGAGGACGATGCGACAGTTGGTCGAGCATAATCGAGCAGTAAACGCGCGTGCGAGAGCGTGATCGACGCCGATCTCGCTCGCCTGTGCGGCATATGCCCAGCGCTTGAGCGCTGCTGCTCAAAGGCGCGCCAGTTGCGCGTTTGGCTAATAAGTCGTTGCCGCTGACGCATGACAACGCGCGGCGCCCGAGGGCACCGCGCGTTGCAATTCGTGTCGGGCCGTTACTGGTCCCAGGCCGGAAGCGTCGTGAGCTGATCCTCGGTGAGATCGGTCACGAGGTTGCCGTCCTTCAGCTTGACCTGGTCGAAGGTGATGACTGCGCCCTTCTCACCAAAGCCGAGGAAGCCGCCGTACTCGATGGCAAAGCCTTTGACCTCACCGTTCTTGTCCTCGAGAACGGAATCGACCTCGGCGATCTTCTTGCCGTTGGCGTCGTAGATATCCATCTGCTCGGCCTTGTCGACCGTAGCGTTCGCTGCCGGGACCATCTTGGAATCGTCCTCGGTCTTTTTGAGCTCACTAATCACCACGTCGCCGGACGGCGCGGGCGCAGCGGCCTGCTTGTCAGGGGCCGGGGCGGGCGCCGGAGCAGGGGTCGGTTCTGGAGTTGCTGCCGGGGCCTCGGTGGCAGGGGCCGGCGTCGTGCTGGGCGCCATCTGGTCGCTCTGCATGCTGGGCGCCTTCTCGGTGGTCGAGGGAGCTGCAGGTGGCTCCTGGGCGAATGCGGAACCCGCCATCACGGCGAGCACGGCTACAAGGCTAATTCTAGCGGTCATTTGGACTCCTCCTTGGGCTTCAGAATAATTTGACCTCAACCATAACTCCCATCATGCCCTGCGGGTTCTCTATGGCCCGCCGTCTATTGGTCGCTCCGGCGCTTCGTAGGCGATGTAGCGAATGATTTTCCATTGGCCGTCCGGGCCCTTACGCAGAATGTCCATGCCTGGTTCCACCGACTTCACAATCTGCCCGGTGGGCAGTGTCACGGTCAGCGTCCAGGCCAAGCGCACGACGGCGAGATCGCCGGAAACAATGATCTCGCGGATATCGAGGCTGTAGATGTAGCGTTTGCTCGAGTCGGACAGTGAGCGATGCAGCAACGTGCACACGTCGTTGTAATCGCGCTCCGGATAACCGCGGAAATCGTAGCGCAGCTCCGGCGAGAACAGCTGGCACACGGCTTCGGCGTTGCCCGCGTTGAAGTCCTTGGTCCACTGCGCGAACGTGGCGCGGATTGCGTCCTCGGCAGTTTCGGCAGCGGCAAGCCCTGCAGGCGCGGCCATCAACAGCAGCGCAAGAACGGTCGAAGCGATGAGGTTGTCGCTCGGCATGGCTTTACGCCCGCACCTCTAACAGCCGCTTGTAAATCTTGCTGAGGACGTCGGAGACGGCGTCCTTGTAAGCGCTAGTGACCTGCTTGGAGTCGCCGTCGCTGTCGGTCCAATTGAGCGTCATCGCGAAGGTGACGGGCGTGGCGCGCACGATCATCTGGCCAGCGACGGCGAGACAATGGAAACCGTTCCAGTCGATGGAGCCACCCTTAGCGTAGGCGACGGTATCCGCCGGCACGACCATCGCGATGACGTCGGCCATCGCCTGGATCCGCTTGAACTCGGTGAGCGTTTCCGGCTTCTGGAGGAAGCTGCCCGTTAGCGCCCGCTTGTAGTAGGAGACGAATTCCGAGGCCGGCACCGCCATTGTCTCGACGTCGTTGAGCGCGGGCCGGAACTTCGAGACGTCCGGCTTGTCGCTGTCGACGACGGCCTTCATCCCCTTCCAGCCCAAGTCCTCGCCCTGCGGCGCGCCGGCGACATAAGAGAAGAAGGTGCGCGTCGAATTCGGGATGCGAGCCTTCTTCAGGCCGGCGTCGCTGATGAACTGGCGCACGCGCGCGGGCGTCACGCGCTTCAGAGCCATGTCGGTGCCGGTATTGTCGCTGTGGGCGATCATCGCCTCAAGTGCGCTGCGCGCTTGGGTCGTGCCGGTGAGGTGCTCAAGCACGGGGCTGCTGAACGAACGAACGCCGTCGTCGACGGCGAGTTGCTCCGTCTCAACAAGGCGTCCAGCTTCGACCTCCTGCAAGTAGGTCGTCAGCACGAACGTCTTGAAGCAGCTGCCGACGAAGAGTTCGGCGTCGGGATCGGAGGTCACGCGCCACGGGCTCGTCGGCTCGTCGACGTCGACCTGCACGCTCTTCGTCCCGGGTAGCTTGAGGAATCCATCAAGCAGGTGCGGTATGGCGTGCGTGTCAACTGTCTTGCCGCCGTCGCCCGCCAATGCCGATGTGCGCGATGATAAGGCCGCCGACCCAGCTAACAACGCAGCCGAAGCCAGAAACTGCCGTCTACGCATGTCGTGCCTCCTGGCCGCGCCGGCCGGTGCATCAGCAATGGCAGAGCAATAATGACTGGCTCGTTACCGTGGTTGCATGTCGAATGCGGACCGTTTGCAAATTCAATCGGTTGGCGGCTTACAATCGAGATGAACGCCACCCATAACGAGCCATGTCCGTATCCCAGCAAAGCATTGTTACCCTTCGTGCCCAGATGCCGCTCGTCGCACCCGGCCAGCGCGTCGGGCTGATGGGGGGCACCTTCAATCCTCCGCACGAGGGGCATTTGATTTGCGCCGTCACGGCTCTGCGCCGGCTGCAACTCGATCAGCTGTGGTGGATGGTGACGCCTGGAAACCCGCTGAAGAGTGGCGAAGGCCTGCCGTCGCTCCACGCGCGCATGGCCGCCAGCCGCCGGCTTGCCACCGATTCGCGCATCAAGGTGACGGGTTTCGAGGCGGCGCTCGCTAGCCCCTACACCTACGCAACCCTCCGCTACGTGACGCGGCGCCTTCCCGGCGTGCACTTCGTCTGGGTGATGGGTGCCGACAACCTCGCCGGCTTCGACCGCTGGCAGCGCTGGCGGGATATCGCCCGGCTGGTGCCGATGGCGGTGGTCGACCGGCCAGGCTGGCGGCTCAAGGCGCTGGCGTCGCCAGCGGCGGGTAGCCTCGCCCGCTACCGGCTGCCAGAAAACCTGGCGGCAGGCCTTGCTCGCATGACACCGCCTGCCTGGACCCTGCTCAGCACCCGGTTGTCGGAGGCCTCGTCCACCGCCTTGCGGGCCAAGCAGAGCCAGTAACCTTAGGAAATACATTAGATTTTTTACACAGCGGTGTGGCCCGCGCCTAACTATTGCATGCATTAACTATTGATGGCAGGTGGGGTGAGGCCTTATCTTTGCTTCGGCGACACGGCTGCAGGCTGTCCGCTGAAGAGCGCCGCGGGAGGTAATCCGCCCACGGCGCACGGCCCCAAGGGGTGCATGAGGAAGGGACAAACAGCACACGATGCGAACCGCACTTGAGGGTGCCCGTACGGGCGCGCCTCATGCCGAACTTTTGTCAGAAGGACAGAAGCCGGCTGACCTGCTCGGGAAAATCGTCCGTTGGCTCGACGACGCCAAGGCCGAGAAGATCGTGACGATCGATCTAGCAGGTAAGTCTTCCATCGGTGACTTCATGGTGGTCGCCACCGGCCGGTCTGACCGGCACGTCGGAGCGATCGCCGAGCAGATCGGACGCAAATTGAAGGACCTCGGCCTCGGTCGTGTACGCATCGAGGGGCTTGAGGCGTGCGACTGGGTCCTGCTCGACACCGGCGACATCATCGTGCACGTGTTCCGCGACGAGGTGCGTGAGTTTTATAACCTCGAGAAGATGTGGTCGGCGGACAGGCCGGGCGAGACGACGACCGCCCACTAACGCCGTTCTAGACGGGACGGTGCGCGACGTGCGGCAACCGCGCTCCCGGCGGGAGAAGCGGGCATGCGCCTTATCGTTGCCGCCGTCGGCCGGCTCAAGGACGCCGAGCGCGAGTTGTGCGAGCGCTATCAGAAGCGCTTTGACGCCGCCGGGCGCAGTCTCGGTCTTGGCCCGTTGTCGATTTCGGAATTGAGCGAAAGCCGAGCGGGAAGCGCCGAAGCGCGCAAAACCGACGAGGCAGCGCGCTTGTTGAAGGCCGCCGCCGGCGCAACGGTGCGTGTCGTCCTCGACCAAGGCGGAAAATCCCTTTCGAGTGAAGCCTTCGCCAAGTGGACCGCGCAGACGCGCGATGCGGGCTGCCGAGACTTGGCGTTTCTCATTGGCGGCCCGGATGGACACGGACCGGAGGCGATGCATGGCGTCGCGCTCAAGCTTTCCCTAGGCGCCATGACGCTGCCGCATGGGATCGCTCGCGCCGTGCTCATCGAGCAGCTCTATCGCACCACGACCATCCTCTCCGGGCACCCCTACCATCGCCCCTGAAGTTTCGCGCCTTAATGCTTCTTCTCCGCGCTTCTGCTCGGCTTCTCGGCCGGCGCCCTCGTCGCCGCCGCCGCCGTCCTCACCTTCTCCATACTGGCGTAACACCGACGCTGACGTCAGCCGGACAGCGTCGAGCCCCTCATCACCGCGCCCAGTCTGGAGCGACGCCGCCGCTCGCCCGGATGCTGCCCGCATCGAGCAGCTCTACCGCGCTGCAGCAACTCTCGGGATCACCGCGCCTGATCCTAGTTTCTTCAGGAAGTCTGCGCGCTTGGCCGCGCCGTTCGCTAGAATGCGCGAAGTGATTCGTTGCTGGTGCGCAGGCGGACTGGGGAACGGACATGCTTTTGAACTTCATAATTCTGGTGATCATCGGCGCGGCTGTTGGTTGGGCCATGCTTCACCACGGCAGTACGTGGCTGCGTCGGCAGTTTGCAACGACCAGCGGTGAGGTCACCTACGGCCTGGTCGGTGTCGCCGGATCGTTCATGGGCTACTTCATCGGCGGAATTCTCGGGATTGCCATGCCGATACTGCTCTACATCCTGGCGATCGCCGGCGCCGTGCTCACCATCTATCTGTGGCGCGGTCGGTAGGCTCCTAGGCGCTCTTAGCCTCACGGCCAAACGGCCGCCACGATTTGCCCTTGGCTGCGGCGGCTTCGGCTTCCGCGCGTTCCAGGCTGCCGTCATCGGCCAGCACCATGAGGATCGGCGTCAGCCCCTCGATGTCCTCGAGTGGGAAGATTTCGATATCGCGCCGCGCCCTCTCGCTCCACCCGGCAAAGGTCAGCGCCTTCTCGGCCTTCGAGAACAGGCCGTGGTTACGGATGGGCTGTGCCTTCTCGAAGCCGACGTCCTCATCCGTGATGGCTTCCTTTTCTTTGGGATGGCTCTGGAGCCAGTCCTTGCGGATCTGACTGAGATCCGTATCGCTCGCCGCCTTCTCCTCGGCCTTGAGCTTGTCGAGCTCGCCCTTGCGGAACGTCCACCAGCGAGGCTTGCGCGGCCAGCGCACGAGGTCGAGATCGTCGAGCACGCCGGCGAGCTGATTCATCGCCAGCGCCTTGGCGCATTCGTCCTCGTTCTTTGGGTCGCAACTGTAGAGGTTGGGAATGACGAGGTAGGATGCGCCCCTGTGATAGATGAAGTGGCGGCGTACCCATTCGATGCTGGCGCCCGGCGCGCGCTCTATTGCGGTGTTCATAGCGGCGCGGATCTGGCGAATGACCCCCGATGATGGCCGCTTGCTCTCCGCCGGCGGCGGGTTGAGGATCGCCAGCGCCAACAGGCCGAGATCGATGCCTATGGTAGCGAGCAGCGCGATCATATCGCGCCCGGTGATCGGCTGGCCCGTGTGCGTCGTCGCCCCCGCCGTCTCGCCACCCGACGACACGTAGCCGAACAGGCTCGACAGGTAGGAGCCGATGTTCTCCCACAGGCGCTTGATGGCGTTGGCGACACCGGCAGGCCCTTCGTTGAACGCGGCCTCGCGCAGATTGAGCGTCGCCGGCTGGTCGGCCTGCACGGCCGCTTGCGTCAGACGCTGCGCCAGCGTTGGGTCGTAACAGGAGAATCCGCTCTGCCCGGGCGGCACGGAAACTGCGGCGGCAATGGCGCGCATCTCCGTGGCCGTGGACTTGCCGAGCTCGTTCGAACGGGCGGCGATGTCGCGGGCGCGCGAGCGGATGTTGGTCGCCATGGCGTTGAAGCTCTGCTGCCGCTCGGCGACCGTCGTCCCTTGGAGCGAGGCAACGCTCTGCTGCAGTGACTCGATGTCGGTTTGCACGGGCTTGATCCAAGAGTTCTGCACGCCATCGCGCAGCGAGGTGATCTGATCGCGCACGCCGACGCGGGCGGCGTAGAGCGGGCCGCGCCCGGCGCCGGAGGCCGTTCCGCACGAGCCGCCGCTCGTTTCCTCGCGCGTCATCTGGGTCTCCGACCAGGTGACGACTCCGTCGAGACCGACCTTGACAGCATCTAGCCGGGCCGCCACCGCGCTTGCCGCGTCGCCGGCATCTTGCTGCAAGCCGGAAAGTCCGGTGCGGGTCGCTTCCTCGCCGGCAATCAGGCTCCACCAGAAACCGTAGCCGAAGCCTATCGACCAGATGGCGAGGAACACATAGAGCGGGAAGGTGACGAGCCGGTCGGTGAAGCGGCGCCCCTGCGCGAACGTCTCGCGCAGCGCCAGCCACATGAGGAAGGTGAGCGCGAAAACAACGATGATGACGAGGAAATCATTGGAGAAAGACATGCCGCCGGGCAGCTCTTGCGAGTTTCCCGTCGGAGATGTCGAGACGCCGATGATGAAGTCTCGCATGCCGTGCCAGGTGGCGAAGCCGGAGATTACCAGCAGCATGAGGGAAGCGACGCCGATCAGCGTGTTACGCCCGAGCAGATAGTCGGTCGCGCGACCCCAGGCTGACGTTGCCCCTGCTTTGCCGTCGGCCATTGGCCTGTCCCCCGGTTACCGCCCGCCTAGTCCCCAACCTTGTATAGGCCGATATAGGAAAAACGGGCGTTTGTCCTGCCGTTTGCCGCAAAATTGCGCGTTGCGGCGCGCCTGGCGTATCGCCGGCGCCACTCCATAACGCGGCAGAACCGGAAGCGGTTGTCGGCTGCACGGACGCGGCCTACTCTTTTGCGATGCAGCGTGAGGCGCATGATATGGCTGACGACGCTTTCGACTTCGAGGCTTTGGTCAGCGGCGGCTATCCGCTGCAACGCTTCGAGCCTGAGCAGCGCATTTTCACCCAGGAGGACGAGGGCGCCGCTATGTACGTCGTGCGGTCGGGCAAGGTCGCCATCATGTCGGCCGGCACGGTATTGGAGGTCATCGGCCCCAACGGCACCTTCGGCGAAATGGCTCTGATCGAGGGGGTGCCGCGCAGTGCCACGGCCATTGCCCGCGAGCCGACCGAGGTAGCGGTGATCGACGAGCGCGCTTTCCTCTATCTCGTGCAACGCAACCCGGCGTTCGCGCTCGACCTGCTGCGGCGGCTATCCAAGCGGCTGCGGCGCACCACAGAGAGCCTTTAGCCTCCCGCGCGCTTTTTCATGAAGGCGAGTATGTGGGCGGCGACGAGTTGCGGCTGTTCCTCGACTGCGAAATGCCCGGCATCGATGAGATGCAACTCCGCCTTCGGCAAATCGCGCAGGTACGCCTCGGCGCCCGGCGCGATGAAGGCCGGATCGTTCTTGCCCCACACGATCAGGGCCGGGAACTGATGCTTCCGCATCGTCGCCTGCCAGGCCGGATAGCTATCGATGTTGGTCTGGTAGTCCTGGTAGAGCTGCACCTGGATCTTCCGGTCCTGGTCGGTACGCAGGAATGCGAGGTCGTGCGTCCAGCTATCGGGACTCATGATGTCGCGCTTGGCAGGCGGAACGTCGCGCAGATACTGCTTGTTGATGATGCCGTCGGGGCCCGTACGCTCGTAAAGCGTCGCGACGCTCGCCGGGCTGCGATCATCGTGCGCCTTGCGGAAGAACTCGCGGCGCTCTGGCGTGAGGCCGTCGAGGTAGGCGTTGGCGTTCTGCACGATGATTGCCTCGACGGCGCTAGGATCGCGCTCGATGACGCGGAAGCCGACCGGCGCGCCGAAGTCCTGCATATAGAGCGTGTATTTGCCGATCTTCAGCGCCTTCAAGAGGCCCGCAGCATGATCGGCGAGCTTGTCGAAGGTGTAGGTGTAGATGTCGGGGTCGGGGTGGTCGCTGAAGCCTGAGCCGAGGTCATCGGGAGCAATCACGTGGTAGTCACGCGATAGCATCGGGATCAGCTCGCGGTACGAATGCGACGAAGCCGGATAGCCGTGCAGCAGCACGATGGTCGGCTTGGCCGCGTCGCCGGCTTCACGATAAAAGATCCTGTGCCCCAGCACGTCGACCGTGCGGTAGTAGGTCTTCGGCGGCAGGTTGAAGTCGTCGGCCATGGCCGCCGCTCCGCCAACTAGCAATACGGCAATGGCGAGGATCCTGCGCAGCATGGTCTAGGTGATGACCCCGGCCGGAATCATCTTGTAGTCGACGTAGCCCTTGCCGCGATGACCGAAATCGCACTCATCGGGGTGCAGGATCTCGGCGAGGATCTCGGCGCTCTCGACGAGGCGCGGACCGGGGCGGTTGAAAAAGGCGTTGCCGTCGGCGAGGAACACCTCGTGGTCGCGAACCGCGCGCAGCTCCTGCCAGATGGCGTAGCGGGCGAGCGGCTTTACTTCGCGCCGCGTCACCTCGATGTCGTAGCCGCACGGGGCAACGAGGATCACGTCGGGATTGGCAGCCGCAACCTCTTTCCAGGTGATCCACGGCGATGACTTGCCCGTGACGCCGAAAATGCTCGTCCCACCCGCAATCTCGATCAGCTCGGGCATCCAGTGGCCGCCCGACATCGGCGGGTCGACCCACTCGATGAAGGCAAGGCGCTTCCTCGGCCGGCCGGCGACCTTGGCGGCGATGGCCGCAAGCCGATCCTGCATCGAGGCGATGAGCTTCTCTCCCGCCTCGGGCCGGCCGATGGCTTCGGCGACGCGCTCGATGTCGGCGTAGACGTCGACCATGGTGTGCGGGCGCATGGACACGATGCGCGGCTCGACCGTGCACGAATTTGCACACCGCGCGCTCGACGTCGGCGAGCGACACGGCGCACACTTCGCACTGGTCCTGCGTGAGGATGACGTCGGGCTTCAATTTCTCCAGCGCGTCGGCGTTGACCTCGTAGACGGAGAGGCCGTTCTCGACCAGCGAGCGCACGCGCTTGTCGATCTCGGCGCTGGAGCCGTGCACGTCGAATTTCGGCCGCGTGATCGCCGGCAGCTTCAGCACCGAAGGCGGGTAGTCGCATTCGTGCGAGCGGGCGACCTGCAGATCGCCGGCGCCGAGCGCGTGCAGCAGCTCGGTGGAACTGGCGATGAGCGAGACGACGCGCGGGTGCTTCTGATCCTTTGCCATGAGTCGTGATCTCACCGTGAACCGCCGGAGGCAAGCGCTGCCGCGACCGCCGGGCGATCGTCAGGCGCCGCGGCGAGTGCATCGGCGAGGAAGGCATGCAGCGCGGCGACCACTTGCGCACCTTCGCCTACCGAGGCGGCGACGCGCTTGACGGAGCCCGCGCGCACGTCGCCGATGGCGAAGATTCCATGACGGCTGGTTTCCAGAGGCTTGCCATTGGAGCCGGACAAGTCGTTGCCGGTAAGCACGAAGCCTTTACCATCGAGCTTCACGCCCGAGTCCCGCAGCCAGGCGGTGTTCGGGTCGGCGCCGATGAACAGGAACAAGTGCTGGATGGCGCAGCGCTGCTCGCGTCCGCTATGCCGCCAGCGGATCGCCTCGAGCCGCC
This sequence comes from uncultured Alphaproteobacteria bacterium, assembly GCA_963724595.1. Taxonomy (GTDB): domain Bacteria; phylum Pseudomonadota; class Alphaproteobacteria; order Rhizobiales; family Hyphomicrobiaceae; genus Hyphomicrobium_A. The sequence continues at coordinate 30,061 of CAVRVR010000006.1, forward strand.
CGTCCTTGCCTTCGAGCCCCGTGACCTCGGCGCTGGTCAGCACCTCGACGTTGGGGAGGTTGCCGATGCGGTCGACGAGATAGCGCGACATGGTCGCCTCGATACTGCTGCCGCGGGCGAGCAGCCATACCTTCTTCGCCCGGCTGGCGAGGTAGACCGTCGCCTGGCCGGCCGAATTGCCGGCGCCGACCAGCGCCACCTCCTGGTTGGCGCACAGGTTTCCTTCGAGCGGCGAAGCCCAGAAGTGCACGCTCGTCATCTCGAACTCATGCAGGTTGTCGACCTCGAGGCGTCGGTAGCGCGCACCGCAGGCGAGCACGACCGTGCGCGCCCTGATGCGCTGGTCGCCTTCGAGATGCAGGACGTACCCCCAGCCCTGACATTCGAGATGCCGCGCCTCGCAGGGGATGACGATGTCGGCGCCGAACTTCAGTGCCTGATTGTAGGCGCGCCCCATCAGGGCCATGCCGGAGATGCCGGTCGGGAAGCCCAAGTAGTTCTCGATGCGCGCCGAGGCGCCCGCCTGACCGCCGAACGCACGGCAGTCGAGGACGGCGACCGAAAGACCCTCGGAAGCGGCATAGACGGCCGTCGCCAAGCCGGCGGGACCACCGCCGATGATGGCGACATCGTAGAGGTGGTCCGGGTCGAGCGTCGAAACGAGGCCGAGGCAGCGGGCGAGCTCCGTCTCGGTCGGATTGCGCAGCACCTGCCCGTTGGGACAGACGATAATGGGCAATTCGGTCAGCGCGACCTGGAACCGCTCAATCAGCACCTTGCCGCAAGAATCGGCCTCGGGATCGAGGCGGTGATAGGGATGGCCATTGCGGCGCAGGAAGCCTTCCAGGCGCAGCACATTGCCATCGCCGGCGCTGCCGACGATCACCGGCCCGCCGCCGCCCGACTCGATCAGCCCCATGCGCCGCAGGATGAGCGCACGCATGATGCTCTCGCCCAGCTCCGCCTCGGCGACGAGGAGAGCGCGCAACTGCACGGTGGGGATGACGATCACTTGGACGGAATCCTGCGCGATCGCGTCAACCAGCGCCGGCCTACCGCCGAGCTGCGCAAGCTCACCCATGAAGCCGCCGGGGCCGTGCGTGACGATCAACGAGCGATGTCCGGCCTGCTGCTGAAACACGTCCACGTGCCCATAGAGGACGATCATCAGTCCGGGCGACATCTGGCCGACGCTGGCGAGCGCGTCCCCGGCCGCGAACGTCCGCAGCTCGCCGAAACGGCGGACGCGCTCGATCTCCTCGGGCGCAAGCACCGGGAACATCTGATGCCGGCGCGTTTCGATAATCGTCTGGTTCGCCATCTCTCGCCTCAGATCGATTGTGACTGACAACAACACATGGGGTTCGATCGGCCCGGGAGCTAGCCGCGTGCTATGTTCGCACGGGTATTGGTTGATTCGGCGTTTGGCTGCTTCACACGCCTTTCAGTGAGCCAATACATGCAGGCACGCAATCTCCTGTGGCTACTCGTCCTGCTCCTCGCCATCGAGAGCCTAGTCGGCGAGTTCTACCGTACCGTCCCGCTGACGGTCCTGCACCTTACGATACTCCTGTCGTTCGCCTTCGTGCACGGCGCCATGCGCTACGGGACCCGCGGCATCGTCGCCTTTGCCGTCATCTGCCTGGTGGTCAGCAACATATTCGAGAACATGGGCGTCGCCACCGGCTTCCCGTTCGGCCCCTACCACTACACCGACGCGCTCGGGCCGAAGCTCGGGTACGTGCCGCTGATGATCGGGCCGGCCTATCTCGGTGTCGGCTACCTGTCGTGGGTGTTGGGCACCGTGCTCGTCGGCGACGTGAAGCGCGGCGCCGATGCGCTGTCGACCTTCGCCACGCCGTCGATCGGCGCCTTCATCATGGTGTTGTGGGACCTGGCGATGGATCCATCGGCATCGACGCTCGGCCAATGGTGGATCTGGCACGAGGGCGGCGGCTTCTTCGGCGTGCCGCTGCAGAACTACCTCGGTTGGTACCTGACGGTTTTCGTGTTCATGCAGATCTTCGCGCTCTACCTGCGCGCACGCGGACCGCGAGCAGACCGAGCGCCGCAGCCGAAGTCCTACTACCTGCAGGCGATCGCCATGTACGCGCGTCGTCGCCCTCGATTTCGTCGCCGGCTACCTGGTGCAAGGCGCAGCGAGCACGTCGATCGACGCGACCGGCATGAGCGTGGCGCAGTGGCGACATCTGCGAGACCGCGGCGCTCACCGCCTGCTGACGATGATGTTCGTCGTCGTGCTCACCACGGTGACGATCATTCGGCAGCCGGACGAGACGCGCACCCAGCTTTAACGGAACACGCGGTTGAGCACGGCCCCTGCCACCTTGGCGGCGCTGATGTCCGGCACATCGAGAATTTGCTGGCGCACCTCGTCGAGGCGCTGCGCCGAACGCGGCAGATCAATGTCCGCCCGTCCCTAGTTGGCGCCTTCGAGGAGGCGGCGGGCGATGACCTGCGCCTGGATCTCGGCCGCGCCCTCGAAGATGTTGAGGATGCGCGAGTCGCACAGCACGCGGCTGATGGGGTACTCGAGCGCAAAGCCGTTGCCGCCGTGGATCTGTAGCGCGTTGTCGGCATTCGCCCACGCAACGCGCGCGCCCAGCAGCTTGGCCATGCCGGCTTCCAGATCGCAGCGGCGCCCCTCGTCCTTCTCGCGCGCGGCGAAGTAGGTGAGCTGGCGCGCGACCATCGTCTCCACCGCCATCATGACGATCTTGTTGTAGACGCGCGGGAACGCATAGATCGGCTTGCCGAACTGATGGCGCTCGAGCGCGTACTTGAGGCCGAGGTCCATCGCCGCCTGCGCGACGCCGACTGCACGCGCCGCCGTCTGGATGCGCGCCGCCTCGAAGGTGTTCATGAGCTGCTTGAAGCCCTGGCCCTCGGTGCCGCCAAGAAGCTGGCCGGCGGGAACCTCGAAGGCGTCGAAGGAGATGTCGTACTCCTTCATGCCGCGATAGCCGAGCACCTCGATCTCGCCGCCTTTCATGCCGGGGGCCGGGAACGGGTCCGCGTCCGAGCCGCGCGGCTTTTCGGCCAGCAGCATGGAGAGGCCCTTGTAGCCTTTCTCGTCCGGATTGGTGCGCACGAGCAGCGTCATCAAGTCGGCGCGCACGGGGTGCGTGATCCACGTCTTCTGCCCCGTGACCTTGTAGGTGCCGCCGTCCTTCACCGCGCGTGTCTTCAGCGCGGCGAGGTCGGAACCGGTGTTGGGCTCGGTGAACACGGCCGTGGGAAGCAACTCGCCGGTGGCGATCAGCGGCAGATATTTCGCTTTCTGCTCGTCGGTGCCGTTGTTGAGGATGAGCTCGCCGGCGATCTCCGAGCGGGTGCCGAGCGAGCCGACGCCGATGTAGCCGCGCGACAATTCCTCGGAGACGACGCACATCGCCTCCTTGCCGAGCGCTAGGCCGCCGTACTCCTCCGGCAACGTCAGGCCGAACACGCCCAGTTCGGCGACCTTGCCGATCACTTCGAGCGGGATGTACTCGTTCTTGAGGTGCCACTCGTGCGCGTGCGGCACAACCTCGGCCTCGGAGAACTTGCGCATCTGGTCGTGGATGGCGGCGTGCGTCTCGTCGAGACCGCTATCGCCGAAGGTGGCGGCGTTGGGCTGCGCGGCGATGAGATCGGCAAGGCGCTTCTTGATCTCTTGCGTGTTGCCCGCCGCGATCATGTCGGCGACCTCGTCCTCGTAACGGCGCACGTCGGCGCGCGGCACACCCAGAGCCTCGGGACGGACGAACTCAAGCTGGCTCATGGGGATGCCGCCGGAGATTTGCGCCAGGTACTCGGCGAAAGCGGCGGCGAGGATCAGCTGCTCGAACTCGCCAAAGCGGCCTTCGCCCGAAAGGCGCGTGCCCCACACCTGCATCTGGCGCAGGCCCTCGACGGCGGTGGCGAGCCACGCAAGCCCGTGCGCGGGGTGCTGAGCGTTGTCGATGCCGCCTGCTTCGGTGACCTTGACGCGCACACCGGCCTTGGCAGCCTGCAGCACCTTGTCGGCGGAAGCGACCGCGCGTTCGGCGCGCTGTAGCAGCGCTTCCGGGCCGGCTGAAAGGAAATCGTGCTCGGCCGTCTTCACCGCAGTCGACATCATGCCCTCCTGGGAATCTCGTGTCGCGGCCGCCGGTACCGGCGCCGCTCAGTGTTGCGTTGCAGAATAACGGGCCCCGTCGTCAAGGCAATTGGTGCCGCACCAGGGCATCAGCCGCCGCCGGACAGCGCCTTGAGGAAGCGGCCTCCGGCCGCTGTCCGCCCGGTTGCGGAGGCGATGCGCTCGGCGAGCGACGACGGATTGCCCGGCTGCGCCCCCCGGACGGGCTCAGGTGCATCGAAAGAATGTCCGGCCTCGACGATCTCGACCGTGGCCTCGTCGCCCGGACCGCTGAAATCGTCGTAGTCGTAGAGGGCAGGATCCGGCGCGTCGTCGAAGTCGTGCAAGCGAGAGCGCAGCGACCGGACATCGGCCGCATCACCGCCCAGCGCCTCGGCAACGACGTGGTAGCCGGCAAACTCGATGATCGTGACGGAGGCTTCGGCGGCGACATCATCGGAGTAGTCAGGCTCGAGGCTGGTCAGTGTTTCGAGAGCGGCGAGCATGCGCAGGCCGTCCTCGCCGGCATGGCCGAACCCCTCGTCGCCGTCGTCAGCCGGTTGCGGCACGGGCGGCGGCTCATCGCCCGGACCGCGCAGCCTCGACGGGCGCGTCGGCTCGTAGCCCACGAAGGGGTTCTGCCGTCCCCTGTCCTCGTGCTCGCTTCCCACGCCGGCCGCCGCTCCTTCCCGAATACGCCGCCATTGTAAGAAAGCCTGCACCCCACGTCCACGTGGCGTTGGTGAATGGGCCCGGGTTTTCGACCGAGCCTCTGCGGTAGGCGCGGCAATCGCGGCGTAGACCTCGACGGTGAGCGCGGATAGGTTCCGGCCAAAATAAGAGAGAAGTCAGGGGAGAGCGGAATGCAGCGCTACCGCACTTTGCTCGAAGCCATTTATCGGCTTTACGAGCACAGCGGCTTCGCCATGGCGGGCGCGGTGGCCTTTTCGTTCGTCGTTTCGCTGTTTCCGTTCTGCATATTCCTCGGTGCTTTGGCGGGCATTTTCGGCGGCCGTGAGCTCGCCGCTCAGGCGGTCGAGCAGTTGTTCCAGATCTTGCCGCCGGGCGTCGCCGCCGGTCTTGCCCCGCAGGTGGAGGCCATCATGGGCCGTACGCGCATCGACCTGCTGACGGTCAGCGCCGGCCTATCGTTGTTCTTCGCGACCAACGCCATAGAGACGCTGCGCACCGCTCTCAACGGCGCCTACCGCGTGATCGAGACGCGGCCGTATTTGCTGTGCCTATTGCGCAGCATGCTGTTCGTCTTGGCCAGCGCCGTATCGATGCTGGTGCTGACCTGGGTGGTGGTCGTCGGGCCGGCACTCGCGGCGCGCTTTGACCCGTCGCTAACGCAGTCGTTCACATTCATGCGCTCGACCTGGGCGGGCGCCTTCCTGCGGTACGCCTCGGCGGGTGGAGTCATCGCCGGGCAACTGCTGGCGTTCCACTTGTGGCTCGCCGCGGGGCGCCGGCGCATTCAGGACGTCTGGCCAGGCGTGCTGCTGTCCACCGCGCTGTGGCTCCTCGTGGCCGGCCTCTATTCGTACTATTTGAACTTGAGCGACTACACGCGTTTCTACGCCGGCCTGTCGCAATTGATGGTGGCGATGATCTTCTTCCAGATGACGGCGGTGATCGTCATTCTCGGCGCAGAGCTCAATCGCGGCATCTTCGAGTTCAAACGCATGAGCGCCGTCGGGCTCGACCCCGTCGCCGCACGCGCACCACTCCGCGCCCGCTAAGCGCTCGCGCCAGCGCGTAAGGCAGCCATCCGGCAACAAGTGCAGGCAGGGCAGTGAAATGCGCCGTTAGCCGGCGCTACTTCTTATGCAGGCGCTGGCTGGCTTCGAGCACGTCCTCGTAGGTGCGCAGGCCGGTGGTCGGCGCGGAAACCAGCACCGCCATGTTCCCCGGCTTGTGCTCGTTGCGGTACATGCGCATGTGCGCCTTGGGGATCTGCTCCCAGGGAAACACCTCCGACATGCACGGATCGATGCGCCGCTCGACGACGAGCTTGTTGGCCTGCGCCGCCTGCAACAGGTTGGCGAAGTGCGAGCCCTGCACGCGCTTCTGGTGCATCCACAGATAGCGCGCGTCCATGGTCAGGTTGTAGCCGGTGGTGCCGGCGCAGATGACGATCATGCCGCCGCGCTTGACGACGAACACCGACACGGGGAACGTCGACTGGCCAGGGTGCTCGAAGACGAAGTCGACGTTGTTGCCTTTACCGGTGACCTCCCAGATGGCGGCGCCGAACTTGCGCGCGCTCTTGAACCAGGCGTCGTATTCGGGCGTGCCGACCTTCGGCAATTCGCCCCAACAGTCGAAGTTCTTGCGGTTGATGACGCCGCGGGCGCCGAGCTGCATGACGAAATCGCGCTTGTCCTCCTCCGACACGATGCCGATGGCATTGGCTCCGGACGTCGCGCACAGCTGCACGGCCATGGAGCCGAGGCCGCCCGAGGCGCCCCAGACGAGCACGTTATGGCCCGGGCGCAGCACGTGCGGGCGGTGACCGAACAGCATGCGGTAAGCGGTGGCGAGCACCAGCGTGTAGCAGGCGCTCTCCTCCCAGGTGAGATGGCGCGGACGCTCCAGAAGCTGGCGGTCCTGCACGCGGCAGAACTGGGCGAACGAGCCGTCGGGGGTCTCATAGCCCCAGATGCGCTGACTGGGCGAGAACATCGGGTCGCCGCCGTTGCACTCCTCGTCGTCGCCGTCGTCCTGGTTACAGTGGATGACGACCTCGTCGCCCACCTTCCAGCGCTTCACCTTGGAGCCGACGGCCCACACGATGCCCGACGCGTCTGATCCGGCGATGTGATAGGGGTTCTTATGGCCGTCGAGCGGCGAGATGGGCTTGCCAAGCGACGCCCAAACGCCGTTGTAGTTAACGCCGGCCGCCATCACCAAGACGAGCACGTCGTGGCTGTCGAGCTCCCAAGTGGGGAGCACTTCCATCTGCATCGCCGTATCGGGCTCGCCGTGCCGCTCCTTGCGGATGGCCCAGGCGTACATGTTCTTGGGAACGTACCCGAGCGGCGGAATCTCGCCGATTTCGTAAAGATCCTTCTTTTCGGCGGTCGCCGGTGCGCCCATGGCAACTTCCGTCCTAACGGCGCTTTGGCTCGTCATTCTTGGCTCCCGTGATGGATTGCCGGGCCCGCGGGCCGGCTCGTACTGGCTGGCGGCGCCTTGACCGCAAGTATCTACCGGCGTTTCAAGCACGTTTCCGCGCTGCAATGAAGAGGCTCTGGCGCCGCTATGCGATCGTGTCAACGGACCTTTAATCCGCCCGGTCCTAAAAGGTCCGGTCGATCTTGGGAATTCCTGGGGTTGGCGGGCCGGCCAAGCAGTCCAACGAAAGCGGCACATGCTTGATTTTTTGAATAGAGCCCTAACGGTCGACACCTACACGCTGGTCGTTGTGGCCATGCTTTCGGGGTGGGCGGGCGTGCTCACCCTGCATGTCTTGTCTCGGACCGTACTAGCGCTCGTCTTCATCCCCGGTTTCGTCCTCGGCGCTTTGATAATGAACTACGTATTCGAGCTGGCCGGGTTTTACCCGACCCCCGATCGCGAGACCAACGTCGTCATCGCCTGCACGGTGGGCCTGATCATTTCGCTGTTCGTGCTGCTCGTGTGCCTGCGCGTGTCGGCCGTCGTGAGCGGCTTGCGGCTCGAGCGGCACCAGTTCAAGCGCGCTTAGTAAGCACCCGGCGCGCCGCAGCCGCGGTTGCGGCAAAGATCATTTTGCAATGCACCGACGGTTATGGGTACTTTACGGCAACAGCCGAACCCAACCGAGGTTGACGTTGATGCGCGAAGGCAAGAGCGGGTCCGATCGGGCGCCCGATCGCCCGTGGATTTTCCGCACGTATGCCGGCCACTCCACGGCCGCCAAGTCGAACGAGCTCTACCGGAACAACCTCGCCAAGGGTCAGACCGGCCTTTCGATCGCCTTCGACCTGCCGACCCAGACGGGCTACGACAGCGATGATGAGCTCGCCAAGGGCGAGGTCGGCAAGGTCGGCGTGCCGGTTTCCCACCTCGGCGATATGCGGACGTTGCTCAACGGCATTCCGCTCGATCAGATGAACACATCGATGACGATCAACGCCACGGCCGCGTGGCTGTTGTCGCTCTACGTCGCCTACGCCGACGAGCAGGGTGCCTCGCGCGACAAGCTCACCGGCACCATCCAGAACGACATCATCAAGGAATACCTGTCGCGCGGCACTTATGTGTTCCCGCCCGAGCCGTCGCTGCGGCTGATCAAGGACACCATCGTCTTCTCCTACCGCGAGGTTCCCAAGTGGAACCCGACCAACGTCTGCTCCTACCATCTGCAGGAAGCGGGCGCGACGCCGGTGCAGGAGCTGGCCTATGCGTTGGCAACGGCGATCGCCGTGCTGGATATGGTCAAGGCGTCGGGCGAGGTGCCACCCGAGCAGTTCGGCACGGTCGTCGGGCGCGTCTCCTTCTTCGTCAACGCGGGCCTGCGTTTCGTCACCGAAATCTGCAAAATGCGCGCCTTCAACGAGCTGTGGGACGAGATCACCCTCGAGCGCTACGGCGTGACCAACCCGAAGGACCGCATGTTCCGCTACGGCGTGCAGGTGAACAGCCTCGGCCTCACCGAGCCGCAGCCGGAGAACAACGTCTACCGCATCCTCATCGAGATGCTCGCCGTGACGCTGTCGAAGAAGGCGCGCGCACGCGCCGTGCAGCTCCCCGCCTGGAACGAGGCACTCGGCCTACCGCGTCCGTGGGACCAACAGTGGTCCCTGCGCATGCAGCAGATCTTGGCCTACGAGACCGACCTGCTCGAGTACGGCGACCTCTTCGACGGCTCGACAGTGATCGCCAGCAAAGTCGCTGAGTTGAAGGAACAGGCCAAGGCCGAGCTGAAAACCATCGAGGCGATGGGCGGCGCAGTCGCCGCCATCGACTACATGAAGCGGCGCCTGGTCGAGAGCAACACGGGCCGCCTTTCCGGCATCGAGACCGGCGACCTCACCGTCGTCGGCGTCAACAAGTGGACCGACACCGAGCCCTCGCCACTGACCGCCGGCGAAGGCGCCATCATGGTTGTCGACCCGGCCGTCGAGGCGCAGCAGGTCGAGCGTCTCAAGGCTTGGCGCGCGGAGCGTGACAACAAAGCGGTAAAAGCTGCCCTCGCCGATCTCGAAGCGGCTGCCAAGGAAGGCCGCAACATCATGGAGCCGTCGATCAAGGCCGCCCGCGCCGGCGTGACGACCGGAGAATGGGGCACGACCTTGCGTCGCGTATTTGGCGAGTACCGCGCACCGACCGGCGTCGCGCAGGCAGCCGTTGCTCGCGACAGTGCCGCGCTCGACAGCGTCCGCGCCTCGGTCGACGAGCTGTCGACCAAGCTCGGCCGGCGCCTCAAGTTCCTGGTCGGCAAGCCGGGGCTCGACGGCCACTCTAACGGCGCCGAGCAGATCGCCGTGCGCGCCCGCGACGTCGGCATGGAAGTCGTCTACGAGGGCATCCGCCTGACACCGACGCAGATCGTGCGCGCCGCCGTCGACGAAAGCGTGCACGTCATCGGACTATCGATCTTGTCGGGCAGCCATGTGCCGCTCGTGCAGGAGGTTATGGAGCGCATGCGCAAGGAAGGCCTCAGCGACGTCCCCGTTGTCGTCGGCGGCATCATCCCGCCCGAGGACGAGCGCACGCTGAAGGCTTTCGGTGTCGCCGCGGTCTATACGCCGAAGAACTTCCAGCTCAACGACATCATGGCCGACATCGTGCACCTCGTCGGTCAGCCAGGCCATGGCCGCCTAAACCGCCGCATACAATCAATACTAAGGAAGAAACGCCGATGCGTGAGGAAACCCGCCGCAAGCTCGAGCGTGCCCTGTGGCGCGAGCGCCTCAAGAAGATCGGTATGGGCGCCGCGGCGCTGGTCCTGATCGGCGCCTACTTCGTCTACGAGGACTACGACGCGCGCGTCGAGAACGTGCGCGTGCCGGCGACGGTCACCGAGGTCGGCCCGCTCAATATCAAGAACACCAAGATGGTCGAGGAAGGGCTTTCGGTGCAGGTGGCGCTCGACGGCGGCCGCCGCGTCAGCGTCATGGCGCTGAAGAAGACCGACCCGCACGTCGGCGATCACGTCGAGATCACCGAGCACCGCCATCACACCGGGCGCGTCACCTACACCTGGAAATAGGCCGGCCCTGGAGCGCCTCAGGATTTCTTCTCGCTCTCGCCGGCGATCTCGACCTTTTCGCCCAGCGCCTCGCGCACGTAGAGGCGGCGCACGGCGACGTCGACGACGATGGCCAGCGGATAGCCGAGCAGCAGCCCCAGCGGCCCGAACAGGATGCCGATGGCGACGACGGCGAACAAGCCGACCGCCGGCGGCAGCTTCACCGCGCGGCCCGACACCAGCGGCATGATGATGTTGCTCTCGATCTGCTGCACGACGACGAACAGGCCGAGCGTCCAGGCGACCATCTCCCAGCTCTGCGTCGAGGCGAGCAGCAGCGCCGGCACGGCGGCGACGATCGGTCCGACGATGGGCACGAACTCGAGCACGGCGGCGATGAAGCCGAGGCCCAGCGCGGAGGGCACGCCGATGACGGCCAGCCCGGCGCCGATCATGACGCCGACGATGATCATCGCCAGCAGCTGCGCGCCGAGCCACAGGCGCAGCGCCTCTCCGGCGTCGTCGACCGTGTCGGCGATTTGCGGCTGCACGCGCTTGGGGAACAGCATGATGAAGCCATCGCGATAGACGTCTGGCGCGATGGCGATGTAGACGCCGGCGATGACGACGACGACGAGCGTCGCCAGCGCGCCGAACACCGTCGTGCCCCACGACAAGGCGCTGGCCACGAGGTTGCCGACCGAGGAGCCTTTGACGAGCTCGGCGACGGACAGATACGGCACCGATTTCGACAAGCTGTCGGCCGCGGCCGGAAGTTTCTCGATCAGCGAATACGAGCTGCTCGCTGATCTGGCCGCCGAACATGTAGCCGATGCCGCCGAGCAGGCCGGCGACCGCCAGGCCCGCCGCCAAGCAGCGAGAAGCTCTGGCCGAGCGTGGTGCCGCGGCTGATCGGCAGGGCGATGGCGCGCAGCACGACGGCGACGAGCACCGCGCCGAAGGCCAGCAGCAGGATGTCGGACAGGACGTAGAGCGCGGCGGCGAAGGCGAGCGATGCCGACGGCGATGAGCACGCGCCGGATGTAAGACGGCCTCGGTCATCGCGGGCGCGGGCGGGGATGAGGCCACGGTCCAATCCTTCAGCGGCTTGCGGGGCACCACCGCAACGGCGCCCGCACTGCGCCGGTTCCCACGCCGTTGAGCATTTTACCCTACGGCTGGTCGGCTAGCGGCTCGGGAGGCGAAATCTCGCCTGGATCCGTCGCTTGAGCGGACGGCGCACATGTGGACGGCGCGGCCTGGCTGTCCGCTATCGGCGTTGCGTCCCTGTTGCATCGTGTGTAGGGAAGGGGCCCGATCGGCGGTGCGAGGGCAATGGCGCGCTGCCTGATCGGCTTGCCCCAGTGGCGGAACCGGTAGACGCGACAGACTCAAAATCTGTTATCCGCAAGGATGTGCCCGTTCGAGTCGGGCCTGGGGCACCACCTCCACCGCACAATTCCCGACGGCACTCCACAGCCCCCATGCTTCGATGTAGGCTCCTTATTCGGATCGGCCGCCGCGTCGGCGCCTGCTCGCGCGTTTGATCACCTGCGTATTTCGGCAGCTCGTTTCAAAGAGGGGGTGCGACATGCACACATTGTCGGTCGGCGACTGCATTCGCTTCGGATGGGAGACGTTCAAGCAGCGGCCGTGGATTCTCATCGGCGCGTTCGTGCTGGCGATGGTCATCGCCGGCATGCCCAGGCGTGCTCGGACCGCATCCGGCAGGTCGGGCCCGACGGCAAGATCATCCCGCAGCCGCATCACGACGCTCGACGCCATCATCGTCGCTCGCCAGCATCGTCGTCGTCGATCCTCGTCGGCCTCGGCCTGACGACCTTCTCGCTGCGCGCGCACGACAACATTCAAGGCGTGCAGATCGCCGATCTGTGGAACCCGGAGCCGTTCTGGCGCTTTCTCGGCGCGCACATCCTGACGGTCATCGCCATCGCCCTCGGCTTCGTCGCGCTGATCGTCCCCGGCATTATCCTCTCGCTGGGTCTCGCCTTCGTGCCCTATCTCGTCGTCGACCGCGGCGCTCGGGCCGATCGACGCTCTGAAGGAGAGCTGGCGCATCACCAAGGGGCACAAGTGGCAGCTGCTCCTCCTCTTCCTCGCGCTGCTCGGAATTAACCTGCTCGGCATGCTGGCGCTCGTCGTCGGTGTCTTCGTCACCGTGCCGATCACGATGCTCGCCTTCGCGCACGCCTACCGAACGCTCACGACCTGAACCGCCACAAAGCTCGCGCCAACGCGCCGGACGGCCTCAATTGAGGCCGTCCGCGAGTGTGCGCCGATGGTCACACCGGCGGGCGAAAGGCTCCCCTGCTGCGTTGCAGCGGCGGCGGCGAATGTGGTATCCGGCGAGGTCAGAGACTGTTGGGGGAATTGCATGCGCCGCGGCACCGCATTCGTCGCCCTACTGCTGCTCGCAGGCCTCGTCCCGCGCGAAGCTGCGGCCGGCCCTGCGCTGGTCCTCGAGGTCTCCAACAGCAAGGTTCTGCACGCCGAGGACGCCGACAGCTCGTGGCATCCGGCGTCGCTGACCAAGATGATGACGGCCTACCTCGTGTTCGAGGCGCTGAAGGCCGGCAAGCTCGAGCTCAAGTCGAAGATTTCCTGCTCCGCCGCTGCCAACGGCCAGCCGCCGAGCAAGATCGGCCTGCCGGTCGGCGGCGAGATGACCGTCGACCAGGGCCTGCAGGCGCTGATCATCAAGTCGGCCAACGACGTCGCCGTGATGCTGGCCGAAGCCGTGGCCGGCAAGCGAGGCCGCATTCGTCGCCAACATGAACGCCACGGCCCAGCGCCTCGGCATGGAGTCGCACCGTGTTCGTCAACCCGAACGGCCTGCCGGCGCCGGCGCAGGTGACGACGGCGCGCGACCTCGCCAAGCTCGCCCGCGCCATCATCAACGACTTCCCCGAGTATGCGCACTACTGGGCAAAGCCGGAGATGCGCCTCGGCAAGAACCGGCTCGTCACGCACAATGGGCTGTTGCGCTCGTTCGAGGGCGCTGACGGCATGAAGACCGGCTTCACTTGCGATAGCGGTTTCAACGTCGTCGCCACGGCGAGCCGCGACGGGCGCCGCATCATCGCGGTCGTGCTCGGCGATAACAGCAGCGGCGAGCGCAACGTGCGCGCCGCCAGCCTGCTCGAGTACGGTTTCCAGCAGACCGGCTGGAAGCAGCTGTTCAACTCGACGACGCTCGACAACATGCCGCTCGGCCACCGCGGCGACCGTGCAAGAGCGTGCGCAACGACGTCTCGTCGTGGGGCTGCAAGGAGCGCAAGGCGCGCGTCGCCAAGGCAAGGGGCAAGAAGAAGACCGTGGCGAAGGCAAGCAAAAAGGCGCCGGCAGAGACGGCGCGAGAAGCCCGGCCCCGGTGACCGTCGATGTCGCGCCGGAAACGACGGGCAGCGCGCCGCTACGGTGCAGCTCCGCGGCACCATGCCGCCGCCCGCCGCGGCATCGTTCGCGCCGCAGTAGACGCGAGCTCTGCTCCGCCGGCGAGCTCGGGCGCGGCACGCTGTGCCTAAACGATCAGCTCGAGCTTCCCGTCGCGATACGGGCAGCCGCTAGGCGCCGCGGGCTGGCGCTCGCTCGGCGGCGGCTGAGCCGCTTCGCTGTCGCCGTTGCCTGGCGCGGCTGTGACGCGCACGCGGGCGCAGCAGTCGATCCGGCCTGCGCAAACGCCGGATGCAGTCGATCGCAAGCATGGCTATCGATGCCGCGCAAAGAAGCGTTAACCGCGATCGTGGGGCCATCTCGCATCCTCCTCCGCACGATTGCCCGACAGACTAGCACGAACGCCGCCGTGCGGCGCCCGGTTTCATTTTGGGTCACCAACCGGTGGCGCGCTTCTTGCTCCACCCGTGGGAACTGGAGACCACACCGGGATTCCACGACGATGGCAAACGTCTGGCAAGAAAAACCGTCCATAGACGAGCCTGACTACGACGCGATGGCGAGCGTTCTCGAGGCAAGGCATGGCCTATACGCGGCGCGAGGTCGCCGACTTCTTCTCGGCGGTCCATCTCCAGAACGGCGACGAGGACCGTTCGCTCGCCTGGGCGGACGTCGCCGAGCGCGTGCGCGACCGCCAGCGCGACCGCTTGCTCACACTGAGGCCGCCCTCTCGCCGGATGACAGAAATGAGCCAGTCTAACGCCCTCGGAGTGTCCTCCGCCGCGCTGCTCTGGCTGGCGCTGCAGGGAGCTGCCGTCGCAGGTGATGGCGATCTTCGAGGGCGAAGAACGAGCGCGCATCGCACGCAGCGCGACGCCTTCACAGCCTTCGGCGTGCGCCTGCGCCAGCGCGGCGCTGCTCTATCTTTCGCAGATCGTGCTCGCCCGCTGGATGGGCAGCTACGAGTACGGCATTTACGTCTTCGTGTGGACCTGGGTGCATGATCCTCGGCGGCCTCGCCGACCTCGGCCTCGGCGTCGCCACCATCCGCTTCGTGCCCCACTACCGCGAGCACGGCGAGCCGGCGCTGTTGCGCGGCGTCGTCCGCGGCGCCGCGCTGGCTGGCGCTCGGCATCGGCACCGTGATCGCCATCGCCGGCGTCGCTGGCCTCTATCTGTTCGAACCTCTCGACACTCCGTTCATGCTGCCCGCCTACCTGGCGCTCGTCTGCGTGCCCGTCTACGCGCTTACCTGGGTGCAGGACGGCATCGGCAAGGCATTCGCCTGGATGGGCCTGTCGATCGTGCCACCCTACGTGCTGCGCCCGGCGCTGTTGCTGGTCGCCATGGTGGTCGCTCACGTGGCAGGCCTGCCAATGGAGGCCAAGACGGCGGCCGCCGCGGCCATCGTCGCCACGTGGGTCACCGGCATCGTGCAGACGGTGCTCATGGACAAGCGCCTCAAGCAGACCGTCGGCACCGGCGCGCACAGCTATGACTTTCCGGTGTGGCTCAAAGCGACGTGGCCGCTGCTCGTCATCGCGGCCTGCGAATTCACGCTGCAGAGCGCCGACGTGCTCGTCGTGTCGCGCTACATGTCGCCGACCGACGTCGCCATCTACTTCGCCGCCGCGAAGACGATGTCCCTCATCATGTTCGTGCACTACGCGGTCGGCAGCGCTGTCGGCAACCGCTTCGCGGCGCTCGGCGCGCGCGGCGACAAGGAAAGCCTCGATAAGTTCGCCCGCGACGCGGCGCACTGGACTTTCTGGCCGTCGCTCGCCGCGGCCGTCATCATCCTGATACTCGGCGTCCCGCTGCTGTGGCTGTTCGGCCCGCAGTTCGTCGACGGCTATCCGGTGATGCTGATCCTCGTCGTCGGCTTCCTGTTCCGCTCGTCGATGGGGCCGGCGGAGTTCCTCTTGAACATGCTCGGCAAGCAGTCGCTGTGCGCCGCCGTGCAGGTCACCGTGGCGCTGCTCAGCGTCGCGCTCAACTTCCTCCTCGTGCCGCACTACGGCCTGATCGGCGCAGCGACGGCGACGTCGGTGGCGCTGATGACGGGGGCGTTGATGAACAACGTGGTGGTGAGCCGAACGCTCGGCATCGAGGTCGCCGTATGGCGCAACCTTCTCAAGAGCAAAGCCGCGGGGCTGATCAGCCCCGCTGCCGTAGCGCTTACATCGGCGTGCCGATCACCAACGTCCAGAAGGATTTGAACTCGGTGCGCGGATCCTGCACGAGCGCGATGCCCATGTGCGTGGCGTCGCTCAGCAGCAGGTTCTTGTTGTGGCCGGGGCTTTCCTTCCAGCCGCGCATCACTTCCTGGAAGTCGACCTGACCGGTGCCGACGTTCTCGGCGGCAAGGCGCGCCTTGAAGCCCGTGCGCTTCACGCGGTCCCACGGATTGGAGCCGTCGGAGCCGTAGTGTGAGATGCGATCCCACTTGGCGAGATCGCGCGAGTGGGCCTTGGCGGCCTCGGACAGCTCGGCATTGAGCTTCAGCGGCTTCAGGCCCTTGTCGTGGCGATACTGATTGATGAGGTCGCGCGCCTTCTCGGGATCGAGCGCGGTGTGCGAATAGTCGCGATCGGCGAGCGCGCCGGCCGGCGCCTTCTCGTAGGAACCGTTCGGTGCCTGATCGTCGAGCTTGGCGTACTGCTGGCCGGCGACGGCGGGAGCCTTTTCACGGTGCGCCGACGGCTCGCCGCCGAGCGCGACGCTTTCGGCGCGCGGCGAAGATGTGATCGAAGCTGTGGTGTCGGGTTCGTTATAGCCGGACGAGATCGTTCCGGAACCGAGGCTGCAGGCACCCAACGCCACTGCAGCACCCGCGCATAGCGCGACGCGATACATACGAGCCACTCCCGCGTGGAAGATTGCGGTACAAGGATTGATCATCGCGCAAACCCGTTAACTCGCCGTTAATGCTAAGGAGTTGTAACCGCACGTCCGGAAGCGGGCCTCTGCGAGCCGCATATCCTCATTTCGTGTGGTCTTACCCCCGGTTACGTAGCGGCATCACGAAGCGCCTTAACCGATCACGCTTTATTATGGTGTCGCCAATTTGACCTGGTTGCGGCGAAAGCCGGGCGGAGCGCCGAAATACATCGGGCGCCGATGCAACTGTCCCCCGCGCATTCGCTTCGCCCTCTTGAAGCCACGGCAAACTCACACACAATTCGCTCCGAGCGGCCGCTGATTCGCGCGTACGGCAATGCCAACGGCATAGGAGACGCGTTGCATGTCGGCCCTGAGCAAAAATGCGCAGGCGCTGCCCGCCGGCGGGGCGGCACCGTCCGTCATCGATGATCTCATTCTAGCGCGCATCGCCTGCTCGGGCGGAGCGACGCGCGCCCAGATCGTGCGCGATCTCGGACCCTTGGTAGCGCCGAAGCTTTCCACCGCCCAATGGAAGACGACGGCCGACACGGCACTCGCGCGCTTGATGATGAGCGGCAAGATTCGCGATGCACGCGGGCGTCTCCGCCTCACCGAGCAGGGCGAGGCGATCGTTGCCGGCTATTTCGGGGAAAAAGAGGCCCACGCACGCACTTGGAGCGATCAGCGCGACATCTGGCTGGTGGCCAAGGCGCTCGGCATCGACGCCAGCAAGCCCGCGCTGCGCATGGCGCTAACGCGCCCCGATGGCTTAAGCGCACTCGTCGTGCAGCGCGCCTTCGGCCTTTCCGTGCGCCAGGCGTTGTCGCCCTCGAAGTTGCGCGCGGCTCTGGCGCTTGTGGCGCTCGAGCGTGCCTTCGGCGACAACGTCAAAGAGGGTCTCGCCAAGGGCTCGGCGCTGTCCGCCAAGGCGGGTCGCGTGCTGGCAGGTCAATTGTTGCAGAAGCCGCGCGAGCTGCCGACCGACACACGTCTCATCGCCGCGCTGTGTGCCGATCAGGCCGGCGCTGCCCGCTTCGACGCCGACACGCTGCGCCTTTGCGTGCTGCGCAAGCTGGCCAGTATCGATGTGCCGATCAGTGTATCACTCAATGCCAAGCCCGCCTTGCGGGCGGTTCGCGAATCGGAAACCCCGCCGCCGCAGATCCTCACATCACAACCAGAAGAAACGCCGCAGCGCCCTGGACTGGCGCAATTTTCCGCCGGTGTGCTCGGTGCGGCACGCACCCGCGCCGAGGGCTGGCCAGGGGCACGCAAGGCGTTTATCTCTCGGGTGTGGGACGCGATTCGCACCTCGCACCCCGAGTGGGGTCTCTCCGAGATCGAGTTCAAGGACATGCTGGCCGGTGCCCACCGGGCGGGTCAGCTGGTGCTCACCGGCGCCGACCTCAAGAACAAACAAAACATCAAGGAGTTCGAGGATTCCGCGATCCTCTACAAGAACACCGTCTGGCACTACGTGCGCGTCGAAGACTGAGACGTCGAGGGCCGTCCACTAATGCAGCAGCAAGAAGCTCCCCCACAGCCCGCTCCTGACCGGCTGTTCTCGGCGTTCGAGCAATCGATCACCTGGGAGGACGACATCTGGCGGGCCGATCCCGTCGACGTCGTAGAAGTGCACGCCAAGGCGCGCCGCAAGTTCGGCGATCTGCTGTCGGGCATCACCTCGGGCAAGGGCCCCGGCACGCAGGACCGTATTCTGCTGTTCCACGGCCAATCGGGCGCCGGTAAGACACACCTCCTGCGCGCGTTGCGCACCACCGCGCACCGCGACGGCACCGCGTACTTCGGCTACGCGCAAATGACACCGGATGTAGCCAACTATGCTGACTACTATTTGCGCCGGCTCGTGCATTCGCTGGAAAAGACGTACGACCCCGATGCCTCAGGCGAGAGCGCGCTGACGCGCCTGACCGGCCGGCTGGTCGCCGATGCGACCGTCGACGCCAAGGACCTGCAGAACCTGCGCGAAGCGAGCCTCGATGAGGCCAAACTCGCCAAGCTCGTCCTCAAGATCGCCGATGACATCGTCTCGAGCCGCAAATACGCGGCGCAGGATCTCGACATCAACGTCGTGCGCGCCATGCTGTATCTGGAGCGCCGCGACCCGCGCATCGACCAGCGTATCCGCCAGTACCTGCATGGCCGCCCCCTGACTGAGCTCGCGCATCAGGCCGTCGGCGCACTCGACCCCAACGACGGAGAAGATCGCGCCTTCGAAATCATTGCGGCGCTCGGCGCCGTGATGTGGACGGTCGACCGTGCCGCGCTCGTCTTCTGCGTCGATCAGGTGGAGGATCTGCGCTTCTTCTCGGACGCCGAGGAGCGCTTCCAGCGCGCCGTGCGCGATCTCATCCAAATCGCCAACCGCGTGCCCAACGCCATTCTGATCATCTCGTGCCTAGAAGACTTCTATGGCCAGGTGCGCGGCGTGCTGGCGCAGTCCTACATCGATCGCATCGAGAAAGCCGGCCCGGTCGCGCTGCTGGAAAGCCGCACGCCGGAAGAAGCCAAGCTGATCATCGCCAAGCGTCTCGCGCATCTTGCCGCGACCGGTGACAGCAAGACCGGGTATTCCGATCCGTCCGCCTACTTCGGGCCGCAGTTCTACGAGGAGTTCGCCGGGCTATCGACGCGGCGCCTGCTCGAGCATGCACACAACCGGCTGCGCACCAAGACCTCCCCGGAAGCGGAGGAGCCCGACGAGGGTGCCCCGGCGGAAACCGGTGGCGGTTTCATCTCGCGCCTCGCCGCGGCCCTCGGTCTGGGCTTTGCGGGCGACGGCGACACCATGCCATCGGCGCCGGCGGACTATCGCGACGCCTGGGAGCGTTTCCAGAACGCCTCGGAAGCGGAAATCCCGTCCGACGAGCGCGAGCTGCTCGACGTCCTCGCCGGCGCACTCGGCCTCGCCAAGGAAGAATGGGCCGGCACCATCCTGCTCAACATCGAGCGCCTCGAGCTTGCCGATGATCTCTCCGCCATCGACTTCACGCTGAAGCACAAGGGCGGCCTCACCACCGACGGGCGCGTCTTCATCTGCAATAAGCCGACGCAGGGCGGCGGTCTTAAGCGGCAATTGGACCGCGTGCTGCCGAACATAGGCGCCAAGCAGTGCTTCATGCTGCGCGCGTCCGACTTCCCACCCAACCGCAAGAACCAGACGGCGCAGGCGTTCCGTAAGTTCCGCGACGCCGGCGGCCGCCAGATCCTCGTGCCGATCCCCGAGTGGGAGCGCATGATGATGGTGCGCGAGTTCCACACCCAACATCGCCAGGACCCGGGCTTTGCCGGCTGGCTCGGCAGCGCCAAGCTGCTGTCCAACCTGCCCGCCATCATCCAGCTTTTGCGCCTCGACCTGCTCGGACGCGCGCTGCCGAAGTCGGCGGCGGCGGAAGCCGAAGCAGCAGTCAACGGCAGAAAAGCGAACGGCGGCCGCGCCGTGGCGCTCGACAGCGACGAGCTATCGGCAGCCGGCGGTGCGACCGAGCCGCTAATCGGCGATGATGAAGAGCAGCTGCCGCTGTCGGTGATCCTCGACGAGAACGGCGGAGGCACGAGCATCGTTGCCGGCCGCGAGCTGCGCCCGGGTGCCAAGTCGATCACCCTCAACAAGAACGTCTTGAAGCGCCACGCGGCGGTGCTCGGCGGCTCTGGCTCCGGCAAGACCACGCTCGCGCTCACCATCATCGAGCAGCTGCTGCTGCGCGGCATCCCCGCCGTGCTCATCGACCGCAAAGGCGACCTGTGCAGCTATGCCAATCCGGATGTTTGGCGCGAGAATGACGAGGAGTTCTCCGAGCGCCGCGGCGAGCGTGAGAAGCTGGCCGATGCGATCGACGTCGCCGTGTTCACGCCGGGACGCTCCTCCGGCCGCCCGATCTCCATCACGCTCCTACCCAACGGCATCAACGAGCTCCCCGAGCACGAGCAGCAGCTGCTGGCCAACCTTTCCTCCGCCGCGCTCGGCGAGATGCTGCATCTGAAAAACTCGGCGACGCACCAGAAGCAGTCGGGCACGCTGTCGGTCGCCCTGCGCATCCTCGGCTCGCGCCATAGCCGCGAAGTGACGCTGACCGACCTCATCCACCTATTGGAGGACGAGGATCCGGAGCTGTCAGATCTCACGCAGCGCATGGACCCCTCGGGCAAGATTCGCCGCGATCTCGTCGCCCAGCTCGACAGTCTCCGTCACCGCAACTCCTCACTGTTTGAGGCCGGCGGTGAGTCGCTGAGCATGGAATCCCTGCTCGGTCTCGGTGCCCACGCCCGCGAGGGCCGCACGCGCCTGTCGATCATCTACACGGGCTTTCTCGGCGACAACGAGAACATCCTCTTCTGGGTGTCGCAGTTCCTGTCCGAAGCGCTGCGCTTCTGCCAGCGCAATCCGAACGACGAGCTGCAGGCCGTCGTCATGTTCGACGAAGCCGATCTCTACATTCCGGCCAACGCCAAGCCGGCCACCGCCGAGCCGCTGCAGAGCCTTCTGAAGCGCGCCCGCTCCGCCGGCCTCGGCATGATGCTGGCGACACAGTCGCCGGGCGACCTCGACTACAAGAGCCGCGATCAGATCACGAGCTGGTTCATTGGCCGCGTTCGCGAGGACACGGCCCTGCGCAAGCTCAAGGCAGCGTTCTCGAGCGAGTCCGGCCTCGAGCCGGCGGCGGTCCTTCCCGGCCAGACGGTGGGCGAATTCCACCTCGTGCAGGAAGGCCTCGTACGGCCGATGAAGGCGCAGCGCTCGCTTATCGAAGCAGAGCAGGTGCCATTCGATCGCATCGAACAATTGGCGCGCGAAACGAAGGGTCAGGACGAGCGCCAATTGCGCCTTTTCGATCCGCCGGCACGGGCGCTCGCGACCGGCAATGTCAAGCGCGGCTGATGCGTTTGCGCCACGCGTCCACAGGTTGCTTCGGCAAGAGGAATCACCCGTGAGCGCGCGGCGGAGTTCATCCGAACTCCACTAGAGTTTTATCTAAAGCATTTGCAGAATTCATTTTTTGATCCGTGCGCAGCCGTCGCGACGGAGCCGCAGCAACGCCGTGCTTCGCAATTGCGAAACTGAACGCGCCGTTGCCGATAAACAGGGCGTGTCAACTTCTTTTTCCTGATGTAAATTCTTTAAGTCACCGGAAATTTTTAGGGGGTCTCCGGCGACAATGCGGCTGTTGCGATTGAGGACGTCGTCGCGTTCCGACGGCGTGTGGTGCGGGGTAGTGTTATGGTTGCGAAGTCATTCATGATGCTTGTCGTGGCAACAGTGTTAGGGCCGGCCGTGGGCGTTGGCTTGTTCGTACTGTTGCACACGTTTTGACGAGCGTTGGCGGGCGCACTAGGGCAATGCGCCATCCGACGGGGCCAATATCGCCATAAAGACCAGCTAGCTCACTGGAGCTTCGGGCGCGACTGCGCTCACTCTGGTGCGATCGGCCGGTATGCTCGTTGTATTCCGCGTACTGCTGCGGGCGCTGGAGTTGCTGGCGCTCCTGCCCTTCCGCATTTTGCATCTTCTTCTGGACCGGGTGGCATTCAACCCGCGGCTTGGCCCGCTGCGCTACGTCGCCGGCGCCGGTATCTTCTACGTTTCCCTCGCACTTTTGCTCGTCTACGTGCTGGCGCCCCTCCGCGGCGCCGTGGGCCATTACACGCTGGGCGAAAAGCTGCACTACGACGCCGAGCGCTGGCTGGCGACAGCCATCTACGACGCGCGCGGCAACTTCGTCGGCACCTTCGATCCGCGCCTCGATAGCTTGCGCGACGTGAACTACACCAGCGAGGCGATCGACCTCGGCGACTACGTCGCCAACCCCGACCACAAGTCGATCCCCGTGCGCGAGGTGCCGGAGCACTACTGGCAATGCCTCGTCTATCACGAGGACCGCAACCTCGGCGGGGTGCTCAATCCGTTCGGCATCGACCTGCCGGGCGTCTTGAAGATCCCGCTGTCGACGGTACGCCGCTCGTTCGCCGCCAAGCGCCTGGTGCTCGGCGTCGGCGGCTCGACGCTGGCCATGCAGTTCGTGCGCGTCATCTACAAAACGCCGCCGCACTCCAGCGAAGGCGCGCTCATCAAGCTGAAGCGCAAACTCGGCGAATGGTGGCTGGCGCCCGTCGTCTACCGCGAGCTTACCGCCGGCGGCAACAACCTCGCCTTGAAGCAATGGGCGGCCAATCACCTGTGGCTCGCCCAGCGCACCGGCGGCTCCCCGCTGCACGGCATCGAGTTGACGAGCCGCATCGTTTTCGGCAAGGAGGCCGCCGACCTCTCCATCGCCGAGCAGTTCGTGCTCGCTTCCGCCGTCAACCGGCCGATCATCCTCCTGGAGGGTAGCGAGCGTCTCAACGCCGTGCGCCTCGACCGCTGGCGCTACCTCACCGAGGTGCGCGCACGCACCTGTGCCGAGAAGCTCATCCCGGACGAAGCTCTGCAGAAAGAGGTTGTGTTCGACCTCATCGCCATGGCGGCGGGTCCGCCCGACCCGAAGATCAAACCGAAGCTGCAGGAGGCCCTCGACAAGTACGTGCCTAGCCTCGCCTTGCCGGCGCAGGCCAATCCCGTCATCCGCGCCAACGCCCTTATGCCTGCCGCCCGCTACGGCATCCGCGAGGAGATGAAGCAGCGCTACGGCTTCGGCTGGCGCGAATACGTGCGCGGCATAACGACGACATTCGACGCCGTGACCAACCTTGCATTCGGCGAGAAGGCGCGCGAGCGCCTCGCCGAGATCGACGCCAAGCACGGCGACAAGATCGATGCCGGCTACACGCTCGACCCGGCCAAGATCACCGGCGACCGCCACAGCCCCGGGGTCATCGTCGCCGCCGCCAATGCCAACGGCGAGATCGTCCGCTACTTCGAGCAGGGCGAGAACGCCGCGTACTTCGGCTCGCCGTTCGCGCGCGAGACGGCGACCGGCTACTACGACTCGGGGCGCGAGAGCCGCATGGTCGCCTCGACCGGCAAGATCATCGCCGCCATCGCCATCGCCAACACGCTGCGCGACACCCCGCAATCGCTCTATCTCGACACGCAGGCGCCGGCGCAAGGCCTCGAGACCTGCGGCAAAGGCGGCGAGCGCCATGGGCGGCGTGCCCTTGTCGCTTTTGCCTGCTCGCTCAACGATCCGTTGATGCACCGCACCGCCCAGGTCGGCCAGGCGCGCGTGAAGAAGCTCATCGACGATCTCGGCTTCAACATGCCGCCGACCAACGCCGACGGTAGCGGCACGCCGCCATCGACCGCCGTCGTCCTCGGTCAGGTTGCAGCAGCGCCGCGGCGGGTGCATCACCTTGCCGGTGTCGTGCTGGCGAGCCTTATCGGCCGCGGGGCAACGCCGCTGCAGGCACCCACGCTGATCAAGAGCTACGACTTCACCAACATTGACGACCACGCGCCGGACACTTCCGGCAAAATCACACCCAACAAGATCATCCGCACTGCCGGACGCGGGCTTGTGCGTGCCTTGCTGCAGGCGCCGCTGTGCTACGAGGCGGGCGGCAAGCCGACCGGCACGCTGAAGGACCTATCCGGCTGGTGCGCGACCCGGCATCCGGGCGTCAAGCTGCACTTCGCCAAGACCGGCACGCAGGTGACCGAGGACGTCGACGCAACCGTCGATGCGTGGATCACTGGCGGGGTGCAATTCTCCAACGGCGCCGCCTATTCCTACGTCGTCGTGGTCGGCACCGGCTCGGCGCGCGAGCCGTGGGCGCGAAACCTGCACGCCGCGCAGGTTGCCGTGCCGCTGCTCGACGCGCTGCTCACGGATCTCGAAGCCGAGGTGACGGGCCGCAACCGCACACCGGCGGCGGTGAAGCCGAAGTCGCCTCCGCCACCCGCGGCAGCCGCCAAGAAGCCGGCCAAGCTCACCGCCAACTGAAGTTGTAAGAGATGTGTCGCTAGCACTTCCTACTCAGTCGCGCTCACGGCCATGTGCGCGTCAGTGCTCGCGTCATCGGCTGGCGCGAAGGAGGCTGGAATCTGCAGAAAAGCCCGAACCGCCACCTGCCTGAGACTCTCGGGAGCGACCCGTCGGGCCGCCAGTTGGAGCAAGATGCGCGCTAGTCTCGCGCGGGCCGCGGCTCGCGTGTCCTCGTCGGCATGCTCATAACCGGCGGCAACTGAAGCCCAAGCTTGATCGAAAATCGATCCCAATGACGCGAGGTCTTCCGGCTCGAAGGTTTCCATGCGGATGGGGGTCATCCGTGGTGCTCCTGAAATGACTAGACCGCAGCTTAGACCTGCACCGCATCGGCTTAAATCCGCGAAGGACTGGTTTAACTCCCTGACTTCAAAGGCCTTCTTTTGAGCACTGCTTAGTCTTAGCTCCTAATGAGTAAGTAACCTACTTGACACAAACAGCGTGTCTAACTAACTTGAAGCCGTTGGCTAACTTCAACATTTGGAGCTAGTGAGGCCCGCCATGAATGGTCTGTCTCGCGAAACACGCCTTCAAATCATGCTGGACGAGGAAGAGCTGGCCGCCATCGACGATTGGCGGTTCAAGCGCCGGATGCCGAGCCGCGCGGCTGCGATCCGCGAGCTGTTGCGTCGGGGACTACGGGCGGAGCTCGGCAACGACACCGATCGCTCTCGGCGCTCGGAAGATTTCGGCGTGCTCGGCAACGACTCTGAAGCCGAGTCCTAAGCCGCCTCTCGCTAACAACGTCACGCAACTGCGCGCGCGCCGCACTTCTTGCGGGTCAGCGAAGATTTTCCATCACCGTTCCACTTAAAAAGTTCCGCGCGCTCGTCGCGTTGTGCGTGGCGGGCTTTGGCCACTGAGGCGCCGTACTGGCGACAAAAACCGCGCCTACCAAGGCGATGGATCACTTACCGGCAGACGGAAGACACTGAACAGCGAAAGAGTCGTTTCGCGCGTTCGGTGGTGGGCGGTCCCGCGCAGCTTCGGCTTTGCGGGTCGACGACCACCTGTGCGCCGATCGGTTGAGCAGGTCACCCATGTCGTTAAGGACGGGCGCGCCGTGGACGCGCACGAGGACTACCACCGGCGGCTTCGGCCATAGCCTCGAGGCGTCGGCAGATTGGGCCGAGCCGGATCCTCCCCAACGCGATTACAAGAAGCTGTTCTTGATCGTCGGCCTCGCCGGCCTGTCGTGGGTGGCGACCTACGTCGGCATGCTCGAGCTGATTGAGTCCAATATGGGCTCGCTGCCGATCCTGCATAAGCTGATCATCGGTTTTTCCGTCGCCATGCTGATGACCATGGTCGTGTGGCTGCTCGACCAGATGTTCTCGCCCATCGATTGGTTCACACGCCTCTCGTACGTGTTCGGCTACGTTTTCCTGTCGATCATCTCGATCGGGTTCGGCTTCGGCTTCTACTGGAAGGTTCTCGAAAGCCGCTCGGAGGCCGCCCGCTCGGCGGAAAGCGCCGTCGGGCAGGTGCAATCTTCGTTGCATGGCGCCTCAACGCGCCTCGAGCAGTTGCAGGCGACACTCGTGCAGCTCTCGGCCATGTCGACCTCTAAAGCCGAGCTCGAACACAGCAAGGGCACCTCCTGCCCCAATTCATCGCCGGGCGACGGACCGCGCCGCAAGATGCGCGATGAGGATGCCGCGCGTTTCAATTTCGCGTCTGAGTTCGTCAAAGGCCGTGTCGCCGCCATCAAGGGCGACATGGGCGCGCTCGACGCCGAACTCGCCAAGATCGTCTCCAACGACGCCTCGACCATCGATGCCGCGACCGGCACGCGCAACGAGTTCATGCGCTCACTCGGCCGCCGCCTCGACATGACGGTGACCGGCTTCAACGCTTTCCGCACCGATCCGCAGCTGCGTCAGATCCGAACCGACCTCGCCGATCGCGCCCAGCGCACCACCATCGACGACGGGCACGGCAAATCCATCGCCTGCCCCGACGCACAGATCCAAGTCGCCCTGCGCGGTGTCGTATTGGCCATCGACCAGCTGCCCAACCTGGAGAAGCCGGAGATCGCCGCGGTCGAAGGCTCGGAAGCCACCATCGAGGCCTTCCGCCGCCTTACGGCGACGTTCTTCGGCCTGCTGTCCTTCGAGCTGCCGCCGTCGGCCGACGAGCTGCGCCAATTGCAGCAGCGGGCGGTGCAGTCGATCGACAATCCCGCCTCCCTGCATGCGCTCAGCAACGAGGCCGTCGGCCTGTCGAAGCGTGATTACATCCCGCTCGGCGTCGCCGTGTTCGTCGACCTCTGCCTACTGCTCGTCTCGATCGGCCGGCCGATGAACCGCTTCGTTGCCACGCGCCAGAGCATGATCGAGGCCGAGCGCGGCCCGGTGTTCCCCATTCTGTCCCGCTTTTCCGAGATCCATAACCACGAGGAGATGCGGCGCACGTTCGACGTGTTCCGCGAGGTGATCTTCGAATCGGGCGGCGGCTACTATGTCGCCGTGCCACTCAACGCCCCGCTCGGACACCCGCAGCGGGAGCAGCTCCGCCGTGACGCCCAGGCACTAGCCAACCTGTGCTACGCTCTCGAAGGCCAAGGCGTACTGACGCGCCCGTGGAAGATCGCACCGGGGCTTGTCGCCCGCCGCAAGCTCACCCGCCAGGGGAGCAAGTTCATCGAGTGCTATCGCGAAAGCCACATCGCGCCCGTGCCGCGTGCCGGGCGCGCGTTGATGGCGATGTTCGTTTCCGATCGCAAGGGCGAGGAGCGACCCGCCTTCCGCATCTATGCCTTCAAGAATGGGGCGTGGCCGGAGTTGATCCTCGGCGCAGTCATGGGCGCTGCCGGTCGCATTGAGGCCGAGCGTCGACGCCAGCAGCAGGTGACGCCTACCGTCGAGGAGATCGCGGAAGTGCGCGCCGAGTTCGAGCGCTCTCTCTCCAACGAGGCAACCTCAACGACGCCCGGCGTCAAGCTGCCCGGCCTCGATCCCGACCTCATGGTGCGCAGGCGTTCACGTCCCAACGTGTTCAAACATCGCCCCGGCGCCGTGCACGAGCCGGCCGAGCGTCGCCGCCACACGCTGCCGACCGGCCAGTCGTTCGAGGAACGCCGCCGCGAGTCGCTGTCGCGCCAGGCCGAACCGACGACCGACAAGGCCTATCGCCAACGCTTCGGCTCCTATGCCGGCCTCGCTGAGGCGGAGCTCACGACCTACCGCGATGTCGAAGACGACGCACCCGATCACGCCAACAGCAACACGGCGCGCACGGCCCCATCCGCTGGCGAGGAAGAGGCCGTCGTCGTGCCGTTCCCGGCCCCTACGCAGGCGATACCGGCACCGCGCGCCCCGTCGTCATTCGCCGAGCGTATCGCCACAGCTTTGGCCGGCGATACCGAGATGCAATCAAGCGATCCGCGGCCGACCATCGGTGTCGAGCTCCGGCGCGAAACTGCAACATTCCATATTCCGGTGAGCGAAGCCGCGCTGCCGGAAGCGTTGAAGAAGCTCACCGGCGACGCGCTGCACATCGAGAATGAAACGCCGGCCGCACCAGAGCTCGAGATATCGTCCGCCACCACATTACCGGCGATCACGGCCGCAGAAACGCAGGCGATCCTGCTATCCGACGAATCCGGTCCACAGGAATTCGATGGCGCCGACTTCGAGCCGCCACGCGTACTGCGCAGGATGGTGGAATAAGCCGTTGTCGCCGCATGCAAGAGGTGCTCGCGGCGGGCGCTTCGCAACACTTGCTTAACCGAAATGACAGCTTAATGGCCGGCAACAGCAACAACCCCGGGTGTGACATGTTTCGCGCGTCGAACTCGGGCAACAAGGGGGACTACGGTCATGTCAATTGAAACGCCTTCACTGCTTCATGGCCTGTCCATAGCCGAGAAAGTTTCGAAGCTGAGCGCCTTCATCGGCGCGGATCTCGACTCACGTTCGACGCACGGAATGCACGCTGCCGGCGGGTGCTATCTGCTGGTCGCCCGCTCGCCCGACAGCCCGGTCGCCGAAGCGCTGCGTTCGCATGCTGCACGTCTTGCCGCCATGGGCATCCGCGTACGCGCCATCTTCAGCGAGGTCGACTCTGCAAAACCCGTGCATTTGATGGCGCCATTCTCGGTGCCGGGCGAATGCCGCCTTGCCCGCGACCCCCGCCTACTCGCAGCTCACGAGCAGCTGACACTGACGCCTACCTGCACGTGGGTCGGAGACTGCATGCGCCGCGACCCCGGCAAGCGCGACGCCCTCGAGCGCTTCGCCGCCAACTGCGCCCAGACTGGCGCCCACGCCACCCGTTCGTTCGAGAGCCTGTGGCGGGCCACCGTGCCGGTCTATGCGATGCCGTCCATCACAGCCGCCCTCGCGCAGATGCCGGAAATCGCTGCCGGCGAAGGGCTTCCCGACGGCCTACGCCGCCAGTAACGGCTCACTAGGATCCACAAATCAGACCACCCGCGAGGCCGGCGCATCAGCACCGGCCTCGTTCGCATTTGCGGCATGGATGCAAGGGGGAGCAACAGGCGGAAACTGACGATAACAATGAGCTTATCGCCGCCGCGTGCACATTGGACCCTGATCGCCTTCACCGGGACATTTCCATTGCCGATAATGCATTTGGATCGTTTCGGCTCAGACCTTCAGGGTGGCCACCATGCCGTTTCTCGCGCGCCTTCTCCTTGCATTCATTCTCGTTCTTCCGCTGGCGCCCGCCATGGCGCAGCAGCAGCAATCTCAAGCGGTGCACCCGTTCGCACACCAGGGCGTCAAGGAGGATGCCGGACGCTACGAGGCGTATCTCAAATCGAACTGGAAGCTCTCCGGCCGCCCGGCCGCTGAGCTGCGCCGCGACGGCGAGCGCATGTTGCGTGTCGATCCGCGCGCAGCTTCGCGCAACTTTGCCGGCGCCGTCGTCGCCGACAGCCGCGACGCCGATGGCTGGATCGGTCTTGCCCGCGCCCTGCTCGCCATCCCCGCCGACCCCAACAAGGACAACGAGCGCTACGATCTGCCGGTGAACGCCTCCGGCGCCGCCTACATCGCTTACGAGCGCGCCGAGGGCGACCCGCAGAAGGCCCGCGCCCTCGCCGTGCTTGGCGACGCGCTGCAGCGGCGCTCCTATTGGCGCCCGGCGATCGACGCGCTGAAGACCAGCCTTGCCCTCGCCGACAACGGCGCCGTGCGCGAGAGCTACGACAAGTTGCGCTCCGAGCACGGTTTCCGCATGACCGACTACAAGGCGGAATCGGAAATGGCGGCGCCGCGCCTGTGCCTGCAATTCTCCGAGAGCCTCGCCCGCGGCCAGGTCGACTTCGCCAAGTTCATCTCCGTCGACGGCAAGGATCCACAGAGCGTCTCGGCCGAGAACGAGCAGCTGTGCATCGACGGCCTCAGCCACGGCCAGCGGTACCAGGTGCAGATCCGCGCCGGGCTTCCCTCTGCTGTTGAAGAGGACCTGACGAAGAACATCGAAATCGCCGTGTACGTGCCCGACCGCAAGCCGTTCGTCCGCTTCTCCGGCAAGTCTTACGTGCTGCCGAGCCGCGGCCAGCAGGGCATCCCGCTCGTCTCCATCAACACGGCGAAGGTCGAGGTCGAGGTGTACCGCATCGGCGACCGCAACCTCGTCGGCGCGCTGGAGAGCGGCGACTTCCAGCGCCAGCTGCAGAGCTATGAGCTCGAGCAGATCAAGTCGCGCACCGGCGAGAAGGTTTTCACCGGCTCGATGGACGTGCCGCAGAAGTTGAACGAGGAGATCACCACGGCGCTGCCCGTCACGGAAGCGGTCGGCGCGCTGAAGCCGGGCGTCTACGTGATGATCGCCAAGCCGTCGCAGAAGTCGCGGGAGGAGTACAATACCGAGGCGACGCAGTGGTTCATCGTCTCGGACCTCGGCCTTACCGCCTTCTCCGGCGATGACGGCGTGCACGCCTTCGTGCGTTCGCTAGCCGACACCAACCCGTCGGCCGACGTCAACGTAAAGCTGATCGCCCGCAACAACGAGGTGCTCGGCACCGCGAAGACCGACGCGCACGGCTACGCCAAGTTCGATGGCGGCCTCGCCCGCGGCGAAGGCGGCCTGCAGCCGGCCATGCTCGTTGCTGAAAGCGCGACCGGCGAATACGCCTTCCTCGATCTTACTTCGGGGGCCTTCGACCTAACCGACCGCGGTGTCAAAGGGCGCGAGACGCCAGGCCCGCTCGATGGCTTCGTTTATACCGAACGCGGCGTCTACCGCCCCGGCGAGGATGTGCACATAGCCGCCCTCGTACGGGATGCCGCCGGCAAGGCCGCCAGCCTGCCGGTCACCTTGATCGTCACGCGCCCCGACGGCGTCGAGCATTCGCGCTACACGCTGAAAGACCGTGGCCTCGGCGGCCGCGACATCACGCTGCCGCTCGCTGCGTCGTCGCAGACCGGCACGTGGCGCGCCAAGCTGCATACCGATCCGGACAAGGATCCGATCACGCAGGTCTCGTTCCTGGTCGAGGACTTCGTCCCCGAGCGCCTCGACCTCAAGCTCGAGCCGCCGGCGGCTGCCCTGTCACCGCAGGAGACGCAGACCATCAAGGCCATGGGGCGTTATCTCTACGGCCCGCCCGCCGCCGACCTCGCCATCGAAGGCGACATCGTCGTCAAGCCGTCGAGCAAGGACGTGGCGGGCTACCCCGGCTTCCAGTTCGGACAGGCCGACGAAACCATCGAGCCGGTGCGCAAGCCGCTCGACACGACGACCACCACTGACGCGGAAGGCATCGCCCAGGTTGCCGTTACGCTGCCGCCCGTTACGCAGACGGCGAAGCCGCTCGAAGCCAGCGTTATCCTGCGCCTGCGCGAATCCGGCGGCCGCACCATCGAGCGCAGCCTCACCATCCCGGTCGACCTGAAGCAGGCTCGCATCGGCATCAAGCCCTTGTTCAAGGGTACTGATCTCGATGAGAAGCAGACGGCGTCGTTCGAGGTCGTCGTGCTCGACAAGGAGGGCAAGCGCGTCGCCGCCGACGGGCTCAACTGGGTGCTCAACCGCCTCGACACCAACTGGCAGTGGTACCGTCGCGACGGCCAGTGGAACTACGAGGCCGTAACGCTCACGCGCAAGATCGCCGACGGCACCTTCAATGCAACGGCCGACGGCGCGTTGCCGAAGATCGAGGCCGGCGTCGACTACGGACGCTACAAGCTCGAGATCACCTCGGCCGATCCGAGCGGTCCATCCGCCAGCACGGCTTTCAATGCTGGCTGGTACACCGCCTCGAATGAAAGCGAGAGCCCCGAGATCCTCGATGTGGCGCTGGACCGCGCCAGCTATAAACCGGGCGAAACCGCCAAGCTGCGCATTGCCACGAAGCACGGCGGCAAGGCACTCATCTCTGTGCTGTCGAACGGCCTGCTGTCGCAGCAGGAGCTCGACATCCCCAACGGCGGCGGCGAAGCCGACGTTACGGTGGGTGAGGGCTGGGGCGCCGGTGCCTACGTCACCGCCATGCTCTACCGCCCGCTCGACGAAAGCCTGAAGCGCATGCCAAGCCGCGCCATTGGCGTGCAGTGGCTGGGCCTCGACCAGGCCGCCAACACGCTGAACGTCGCTCTTGGCACGCCAGAGAAGATCAAGTCGGGCACCACGCTCACCGTCCCCGTCAAGATCGGCGGACTGAAAGCCGGCGAGGAGGCGCGCGTCACGCTCGCCGCCGTCGACCTCGGCATCCTCAATCTGACACGCTTCCAGACCCCGGCGCCGGAGAACTGGTTCTATGCGCAGCGGCGCATGGGTTTGGAGATCCGCGACTTCTACGGCCGCCTCATCGACGGCATGCGTGCCGAGCGCGGCACGCTCCGCTCTGGCGGTGACGGCGGCGCCGACGCCGGTCTGCAGGGCAGCCCGCCGGTCGAAGAAACGGTGGCCATGTTCTCCGGCATCGTTTCGGTCGGCCCCGACGGTACCGCTAGCGTCGACTTTAACGTGCCTGACTTCAACGGCACGGTACGCGTGATGGCGGTCGCCTGGAGCGCCGACAAGCTCGGCCACGGGCAGAGCGACGTCATCGTACGCGACGCGGTGGCGCTCACCGCCTCGGGTCCGCGCTTCCTGACGCTCGGCGACGAGGCACGCCTCGACATCGCCGTGCACAACGTCGAAGGGCCGCAAGCCGCTTACAAGCTCGAGCTCCTCAACGGCGCGACGACCGCGCACACGGCGAACCTCGATCTCAAGGCAGGCGAGCGGCGCTCCGAGCATATCCCCGTCAAGCCAGAGAGCGTCGGTCTCGTCGACTACGACGTGCGCGTCACCGGCCCCGACGGTATCGACGTCAAGCGTCACCTGACGTTCGACGTGAAGCCGCCGGCCGGCGACATCAAGCGGACGACGATTGCCTCGCTAAAAGCCGGCGGCAATATTTCGCTCAGCCCTGACCTCGTGCGCGATATGATCGCGTCCCGCACCCGCGTCTCGATCAGCGTCGGCCCGACGGCGACGCTCGACATCCCGGCGCTGCTCACCTCGCTCGACCGCTACCCATACGGTTGCGCCGAGCAGACGGTGAGCCGCGCGCTGCCGCTGGTCTACGCCAACGCGGTCGCCGCCCAGCTCGGCATCGCGCCTGATAAGGAAATCAAGGCGCGCGTGCAGAAGGCCGTCGATCGCGTCTTCGAGATGCAGGATAGCAGCGGCGCCTTCGGCGTGTGGGGTCCGAGCTCGACCGACTTGTGGCTGACGGGCTACGTCACCGACTTCCTGACGCGAGCGAAGGAGCAGGGCTTCGCGGTCAACCCGCAGGGCTTCACCCAAGCGCTCGACCGGCTGCAGAACTTCATCGCCTACGCCGAGGACTTCCAGAAGGGCGGCGAGGACCGGGCATACGCGCTCTACGTTCTCGCCCGCAACGGCCGCGCGCCGATCGGAGACCTACGCTACTACTCCGACACGCGTCTCGACCGCTTCTCGACGCCGCTCGCCAAGGCTCAGCTCGGTGCCGCGCTGGCCATGATGGGTGACAAGACGCGTGCCGAGGCGGCGTTCGCCTCGGCGCTCGATAGCCTCAACCTGCCGGACGCCACCGGTCTCGGCTATCGAGCCGACTACGGCTCCGACCTGCGCGACAGCGCTGCGCTGGTCACCCTCGCCTCGGAGACGCGCGTCACGAGCGTCGAAGCCCCGAAGCTCGTCAACGTCATCGCCAAGGCCTACGTCGGGCGCACCTATACGTCGACGCAGGAGCAGGCGTGGATGCTACTGGCCGCCAACGCGCTCGCCGAGGAAGGCCGCGACCTCAAGCTGATCGTCAACGGTGCGCCCGTCGTCGGCGCGGTCAACCGCGCGATGTCGGCGGAGGAGCTGCTGAAATCGCCGCTCACCGTCGCCAACGACGGCGCCGCCCCGGTCGACGCCGTGGTCAGCGTCATCGGCTCGTCGCTGACGACCGAGCCCCCCGTCTCCAAGGGCTTCACCATCGAGCGCACTTACTACACGCTCGACGGCAAGCAGGTGGACCTCAAGAGCGCCACCGGCGGGTCTTCGCAGATCAAGCAGAACGAGCGCCTCGTCGCGGTCGTGAAGGTCGAATCGAAGGACGCCGGCGGCCGCGTGCTGCTCGTCGACCGGCTGCCCGCTGGCTTCGAGATCGACAACCCGCGCATCGTCGACAGCGGCGACGTCAAGGCACTCGACTGGCTGAAGACAACCGTGCAGCCGGAGCACAGCGAGTTCCGCGATGACCGCTTCGTCGCAGCCTTCAACTTCTCGAGCGCCGGCGCGGCGCAGCCGAGCGAGGAGGCGGAATCGACCCCGGACGGCGCGGCCGTGACCAAGGGCCCGGCCACGTCGGCGACGGTCGCCTACATGGTCCGCGCCGTTACCCCGGGTGCGTTCATCCATCCGGCGGCAACGGTCGAAGACATGTATCGCCCCGAACGTTACGCGCGCTCGGCGGCGGGCAAGCTGACTGTCGTGCCCAGCAAGTAGCGAACGGCAAGTGAGATACGTAATGCGCGACGCGGCCAAGAAACCTGCTCTCCATCTCCTGGCGGAGAGCACCCAAAGGCGGGGAGTCACACAGCTCCCCGCCGGCGGTGGCCGCGTCGCCTCCCGGCAAGCGGCGCTACCTGCGCATCGCACTGATCGGCGCCGGCACGCTTGCTGGCGCCGCCGTCGTTTGCTCAGCCGGCGCATACATCGCCATCGATCGGCTCGGCCCACCCAACCTAGAAACGACCAACCAGCTCTCGATCACCGTCCTCGACCGTCGCGACCGCCTGTTGCGCGCCTTTACGACGCCGGACGGACGCTGGCGCCTTCCCGGTCGAAGCCGCCGACGTCGACCAGCGCTACCTCGCCATGCTCATGGCATTCGAGGACAAGCGCTTCTACCAGCACGGCGGCATCGACATACGCTCGCTCACGCGGGCCGCGCTGCAGCTCATCGAGAACGGCCGCATCGTCTCCGGCGGCTCCACCCTCACCATGCAGGTGGCACGTCTTATCGAGGGCCACTACGAGCGCTCCAGCAGTGCGAAGGTGCGCCAGATCGTCGGCGCGCTGCAGCTCGAGCATCATCTGACGAAGCAGCAGATCCTCTCTTTGTACCTTCGCCTCGCCCCGTTCGGCGGCAACATCGAGGGCGTGCGCGCCGCTTCGCTCGCCTATTTCGGCAAGGAGCCGCGACGTCTGTCGGTCGGCGAGGCGGCGCTGCTGGTCGCGCTGCCGCAGTCGCCCGAATGGCGCCGCCCGGATCGCAACCCGCGCGCGGCGCGCCTCGCGCGTGACCGCGTGCTGCAGAGAGCGGCAGAGGAAGGCGTGATCTCCGTGGCGGAAGCCAGCCGCGCCGCCCACGAGCCGGTGCCAATCGGGCGCCGTGCCTTTCCCAAGCTCGCCCCGCACCTCGCCGAAGCCGAGGTGATGGCCGAACCGAAAGAGCCCGTTCACCGGCTGACCATCGACCGCACTGTGCAGAAGGCGCTCGAAGGTCTCGCCGAGGAGCAGACCAAGCTGCTCGGTCAGAAGCTTTCGGCCGCCATCCTCGCCGTCGATCATACGACCGGCGAAATCATTGCCCACGTCGGCTCGGCCGGCTACCTCGACGACGCACGCTTCGGCGCCATCGACATGGTCAACGCCATGCGCTCGCCGGGCTCGACACTGAAACCCTTCATCTACGGTCTCGCCTTCGAGGCCGGCCTCGCGCACCCCGAGACGTTGATCGAGGATCGCGCCGTCCGCTACGGCAGCTACGCGCCCAAAAACTTCGACGAGGACTTCCACGGCACGGTGACGATCCGCGAGGCACTGGCGCAATCGCTCAACATTCCGGCTGTGAAGGTGCTGGCGGCGGTCGGCCCCGGCAAGCTCGCCGGCCGCTTCCGTCGCGTCGGCGTCGAGCCTGCTTTCCCCGACAAGAGCCTGCCGACGCTGGCCATGGCGCTCGGCGGCGTCGGCTTGACGCTGCACGACATCGCGACGCTCTACACGGGCCTGGCGCGCGGCGGCGACGTCGTCCCGCTCGTGCACCGGCGCGCCGACGCGGCGCAAGCCGCACTGGCATTGCTTCACGGGAAACAACCCCCGCGCAAAGGGCTGCTGTCGCCGCTCGCCGCGTGGTACGTCACCGACATCCTGAAGGACGCCCCGCCGCCGCTCAACGCCAAGGCCGGCCGCTTCGCCTATAAGACCGGCACCTCCTACGGCTATCGCGACGCCTGGGCGGTCGGCTACGACGGCAAGTATGTGATCGCCGTGTGGGTCGGACGCCCGGACGGCGCCTCGACACCCGGCCTCGTCGGCCGCCTCGCCGCCGCACCCATTTTGTTCGATGCTTTCGCACGCCTCGGCGATCAGCGCACCGCGCTTCCGGGCGCGCCAGCAGGCGTCCTGCGCGTCACCGGCTCCGAGTTGCCGCCGCCGCTGAAGCGCTTCCGCGAGGGCGGCGTCGAGACGGCGCAAGGACCGTTCCTCGAGCCGCGCGTGCTCATTTCATTTCCACCTGACCGCGCCGAGGTCGAAACCGAGGACAAGGGTCCGGTGCTGCTGAAGGCGAGCGGCGGCGTGCTGCCGTTGACCTGGCTTGTCAACGGCGCGCCGATATACTCCGATCCACGCGCCCGGCAGGTCATCTGGCAGCCGGACGGCAGCGGTTTCGTCAAGCTTTCCGTGGTCGATGCCAAGGGCCGCGTCGACCGCGTCACAGTCAGACTTAAAGACACCGGCGAGGTTGCGGCGATGGCGGGCGATGCGCAGAAGCGTTAGTCTGCCGTCGTGAGGTCACAAGCGGCGCGAGCGCTATGATACGACGCCTAATCCCGGCTGCTCTACTGGCGCTTGCCGTATTTGTCGGTGGCTGCAGCGATCAGCACGCCGCCAATCTTCCCGCTTACGAGGCCAAGCGCAACGCGACGTCAGTCTCCGGCGTCTCGTCGGGCGCCTACATGGCCGGCCAGTTCCAGATGGCGCATGCAAAGGACGTGGTCGGCGCCGGCATCATCGCCGGCGGTCCGTACGGCTGCTCGGAAAGCCTCTACGCCGACGTCATTCCGGGTCCGGGAACGGCGCTGCTCAATCTCACCAAGGCGATCAACGGCTGCATGCTCGACGCGCTGCAAGCCTTCGGCGTACCAAATCCGGAGCACCTCGCACAGCGCGCCGAGCGGTTGGCCGAACACAACCGCATCGATCCCATCGCCGACGTGAAGACCGACCGCATATACCTGTTCAGCGGCACGAACGATCACACGGTCGTCCGGCCCATCGTCGCTGCGGCGCGCAGGTTCTACGAGGATCTCGGTGTTCCGGCGGATCAGATCCTCTATGTGACGGACATCCCCGCCGGACATGCTTTCGTCACCGACGACCGTGGCCCCGAATGCGACCACACCGGCAAGCCGTACATCGTTGACTGCGACTACGATCAGGCGGGCGCGGTGCTCAAACAAATGTACGGCCCGCTCAACGAGCCGGCCAAGCAGACGACGGGACGCTTCAAGGTCTTCGACCAGCAGACTTTCACGGAGGATCTCTCCAACCACGGGTTGAGCAGTGACGGCCTCGTCTATGTGCCGCAAGCCTGCGAGGCGGACGCCGGCTGCCGTGTGCACATCGCCTTCCACGGCTGCGGCCAAAACCGCACCGTCGTCGGCGACGCCTTCGCCCGCGATTCCGGCTACGCCCGCTGGGCCGATAGCAACAACATGATCGTGCTGTTCCCGCAGACGGCGACAACACCGCTCAATCCCCAGGGGTGCTGGGACTGGTGGGGCTACACCGGCGCCGACTACTTGACGCGCGACGCCCCGCAGATCACCGCCGTCTACCGCATGCTGGAGCGCCTCTCCGCACCCCGCGCGCCTTCCTGAGGCGGACAACCAAGGCGCGTCAACGGGGCACACCGTCGATGCCGCCCGACGAATTGGCCTTGCCGCCATCCTCGCTTACCTTGCGCGCCAGGTTCGGCACCCGCTGCTGGGGTACGGGCGCAAGAGAAAAAGCATTTGGGGGGATGTGCCGATGGCGGCTCTGCTCACGATTGGCTGGACCGGTTGCGGCGACCGTGCGGGCGGTAAGCGCCGCTGGGGCGCCGTCACGACGCTCGCGGCGGCCCTTATGATCACCGCACAGGCCACATCAGGTATGCTCGAGCAGGCGCGCGTGGACAATGAGCCGAGCCAGGCTGAGGGAAGCAGCAGCCGCGGCGGCGGCTCCGTCGTTCCCGGACGCGAGATGGTGATTGGCGCTTACAGCGGCATGCCGTACAATTATCCGAGCGCGGCGCGCGTCGAGCAGCCGGGCGCGTTGGACTTCACCATCGACCCGGTCAACTGGTACACCCACCCGTTCAAGAGCCCAATCTACTACGGCGCTCGCGTGGCGCATTGGTTCTCGGGCGGCAAGGCTGGCACCATGGTGGACTTCATCCACTCGAAGGCGATCGCCCCGCTCGAGGAAGAAGTAAACTTTTCTGGCACCATTGACGGCAAGCCACTTCCCCCCCGTGCACGTATCGCCGACGTCGTGAGCAAACTGGAGTTCTCGCACGGCCACAACATGCTGTTGTTCAACGGCCTCGTGCGGCTGCCGGGAATTGGCGCGCGCGTCAGCCCATATGCCGGTGGCGGCGCCGGTGTGCTGCTGCCGCACACAGAGTTCGAGCTGGCAAACGGCAGCCGGCCGCGCACCTACGAATACAACTACGCCGGACCGGCCGCGCAAGCGCTGATCGGCGTCGAGATCCGCCTCGCGCGCGTGTCGTTTTTCGTCGAGTACAAATTCACGTATGGCCACTACAGCGCGCCGCTTTCCCAGTTGGAGGGAAGCTGGCTACCGCTCGACATCTTGCGGCAGATCCAACGCTGGTTTGCCGGCGAGAAGCCGCCCGGCGGCCATATCTCTGCGGAAATCGCCAGCCACCAGGTCGTGAGCGGCCTAGCCGTACGCCTGGCGTCTGCGCCGTAGCCGCGTCGACAACCTCAACCTCTGCACATCGCCGAGCATCCGGGCGCGGGAGCGAGGTGTGTGGACCCACGGTCGAAGGGCGCGACGTCGCCGATCGTTTCGGTAATGATTCCGCTTTTACGCTCCCACAGGTCTCGCCCGGTCTGCCAGAAGCCGTCGTTGGTCTCGATGATCGTCTTCAGCTGGGCCAACCATGGACGCGATACTCCGGCGGAGGCGTAGTACCGGTCGAGAAACCCCTCTAGCGAGCTATCGCCCGGCACCTTTGTTTGCACCCCGTCAACGCCACCGGTCATCTGGTACCGCCACGACCGATGAAAGAACCATAGGCTGCTCAAGGCGGCGACGCGCCTGTCGCTGGAAAGGAAGATGGGGATGCAGGCAGAAGCGCAAGTCGCGCCCCGCTCGACCACGGTGGTCAACTGATGGGTCATCTTGATGTGGGCCAGGACGCCGACGGTCGCTGCCATGTAGTCGGTACGCCCGCCACAAGAGCTCAGAGATAGCTCGATTGATTTTGTGCGGCGCTTGTCGGCCTCGAACGCGGCGGCGATCGACGACGCCATCTTTTCCGTGACCGTACCGACCCAACTCATGACCAGCTTGTCGCCATCGACGAGCATCGCGGGACGCAGGCGGCCCTCGGCGCACGCATCGGCCGCGACGGCAACCTGCCACGGCGACGTCATGGCCCAGGCGAATAAGACGACAGTCAGGAGTCTCCCCATGGGGACGACTTTCGCCAACGCCATGGCGAAATCAGGGTCGTGTGGGCCCAAACGCAAAAATGGTAAATCTGGGGACGATCAGAAGCGGCGCAGAAGGCGCTCGTAGTAGTCGAGCTCCATGGTCGGCCGCGCCGGCTGCGCCAGGCGCTTCCGCAGCTCCTCAAGTATTTCGCGCGCCCGCTGCATGTCGATTTCGTCCGGCACCTTCACCGAGTTGCCGGCGTCGGGCCCCTGGAAGCGCTGCGGCCGGCCGAGCGGATCGCGCGGTTGTTCGCCGTTCTGACCGAAGCGCGAGGCGCCATCTTTGGCCATGCCCTCAGCCATCTTCTGGGCGCCCTGGCGCATCTGGTCGAGCGCCTCGGACTGATCGCCGAGCGCCGAGTTGGTGTCGCCCTCTTCCAGCGAACGTTGCGCGCCTTCCATGGCGTCGCGCGCCTTGTTGAGCTCATCCGACTTGGCGCCGAGCTCGTCGAGTTCGCGGCGCAGCTTCTCGAGCTCTTCCTTCAAGGCCTGCTGCTGCTGGCTGAGGCTGCCCTTGCCCTGCTGGCCCTTCTGGCCCGACTGGCCGCCTTGACCCTGCTGGCCGGGCATGCCCTGGCCCTGCTGGCCCTGGCTTTGCTGCTGGCCGTTCTCGCCGGGCATCGTACCGCCGGGCTGCGCCTGCTTGCGGTTCTGGCGATATGTTTCGTCCATCAGCCGCTGCTGCTGCCCGACGAGGCCGCCGAGCTCGTCCAGCTTCTTCATCATCATCTGTCCGCGCTCGCCCTCCTTCTTGGAGACTTGCCCGGACTGCAGCCGCTCCAGCAGGTCGCGTAGCTCGCTCAGCATTTGCTGCGCCTGATCGCGCGAGCCGGCCTTCGTCATGTCCTCCAGATTCTTCATCATCTGGTCGAGGTCTTTCTGGCTCAGCTGCTGGTTCTGCTGGTCCAGCCCCTCGGGCGGCGCTTGATCGTTGGCGTTCTTCGTCAGCTGCTCGACGTACTTGGAGAGCGCCTCGCGCAGCTCCTGCATGAGGTTGTCTATCTCGGAGTTTGGCGCGCCTTTTTCCAGCGCTTCGGCGAGTTTGTCCTGCGCATCCTTCAGTGCCTTTTCGGCATCTGATAAGTCGCCATCCTCGATACGCAGCGCCAGCTCCCACATGCCGTCGGTGACGGTCTTCATGCCCTGGCGCGAAGTATCGCGCTCGAGGCCGCGCAGCGCGGCGCGCATGCCGAGATAGACCGACGTTGAGTTGATGAAACCCTCGGGCTCCAGCGTCAGCGCTTCCAGCGCGCGCTTGACGAGGGGAGCATAGCGCGGATCGTCGAGCAGCTTCGCCCGCTGCTCGACGACGGCGCGCGCCAATGGCTTCTCGAATTGCCGCTGCGGCAGCACCAGCTTCATCGGCTTTGAGCGACCGATATTTCCGGCAACGTCCTTGGCCTCGAGGGTCAGGATCACCTCGCGCCCAGCATACGGGTGCGGGCCGAAATCGATGTAGGTCTGCGCCTCCTTCTGCG
The DNA here is from genome assembly GCA_963724595.1 of uncultured Alphaproteobacteria bacterium. Lineage (GTDB taxonomy): Bacteria > Pseudomonadota > Alphaproteobacteria > Rhizobiales > Hyphomicrobiaceae > Hyphomicrobium_A. The sequence continues at coordinate 71,238 of CAVRVR010000006.1, forward strand.
AGGGACGCGGCAGGCGCAACGTAATCTCGGGGGGGCGCTCGAGTGGCGGGCGTGGACCTTTCAAGGCTTCCGGCTGCGCCCACGCCTTCTTCGCGTCGATCGTCTTCTCGGCGCTGCGGTCGCGCTTCAAGTCGACGCCGGCTGAAACGACGCCGTAGTCATCCTCGACTGAATAGGTGAGCTTCATCGAGCCGCGGCGAGTGCGCTCGGCCGGCTTCGTTATGGCGATGACTGGGGCCTTGTCGGGCTTCACGTAGAACGCCCAGCGCGCCAGCTCGTTGCCGCCCGACAGAACCCGGATTTCGGCCGAGGAGCGGAGCTCGTAGCGGATCTCGGCGATGTCGCTGTTGGGTGCCGACGACTTGCCCGCCTCCGGCTTCTTGGCCTCGACGTGCTTGCGCTCGGCCGAACCCTCGGCAAACACATCGAGCGACGGCGTGCCCAGCCCCTGCCCGCTGGTGCGCACGATGAGCACGCTACGCTCGGGCACTTCGACGAGCTTCGGCTGAGCCGCAACGGACGCAGGGCCGCGGGCGCCGTCGGCCAGCATCAACGGCGGCTTGCCGGTATAGGACGGCGGAGTCACCCAGGCATCCAGCCGCGCTTCGGAGATGGCGATCGCCGAGTTGAAGCGGAAGGCGGAGCGCAGGCGATCGGAAACGCTGTCGCCGACCAGTGCCAACAGGGCGACGACGCCGAGCACGAGCAGGCCGCGCAGGGCGATGGGATCCTGCCGATCGGCGCGCGGCCGCGGCGGCCCCACCCGGAGACGGGAAAGCGCCGCGGCAAGTCGCGCGCGATGTGCCTGCCAGATGGCCGCGGTGCGCGGGTCCTCGGCGTTGGCGGTGATGGTGTCCTCGTAGGACGACGCCGGCCGGTGCGGCACGCCGGAGACGCGCTCGATGCGGCGCACCGCCTCCTCGTGCGAGGGAAACGGCACGCGCACGGCGTGCAGCAGCGCGGCGACGCCGGCGACCGCAAACGCGGCCAGCGCCACGTAGTGCGCCGGGTCCGACAGCATCGGCCACAGGCCGGCGAGCGAGACGAGCAGGAAGAGGCCGACGAGGCCGAGGATCAGCCACACGCGCGGCCACAGCCGCTCAAACAGCAGCGCCCAGCGGCTGGCGCGCACCTTGCGCGCGAACTTGGCGTCGAGGGGGGAAGCGGCCTTCGGCTCCGACATCCGAGGACGATAGCGGGAACATTACGGCGGGCAAAGCGGCGCGGCGGCGCTGCCGGCATTAAACTTTCGTCAGGTGTTCCCCTAACGTTGCAGCAAAAGCCCGATTGGCTACAACGGATCCAGGACAGGCAGGTGCGGGCTAGTCCCGCTTGCAGAAGAGAAAAGCCTTCCGCTCGTCGTCCTTCGTCACGCGGCAGCCCACGTCGTCGGCAAAGGCTCGCAGGTCAGCCAACGCATGCGGGTGGATGTCATTGCCGATCATTCCCGGCGGGAAAACGTCGCCTATCTGGTCAAACCGCAGCTTGTACGTGGCGCCCCGCGGGAGCCCGATGATCGTGTGGCGAATGAGCATGCGATAGGGTTGCTGATCGTTCATTTGCACAGCCTCGTAAAGGCTGAAACTGGACAGCAAGTCAGCTTGCTCACATTAGCACAGGTGTCACAAGCGCCTTGTTCTGCTGATCTTAAAACGCCCGTTTACTTCAGCCAGGAGGGCACGCGGTCGAGGCCGATGAGGGCTTCGATGCCGAAGCGCGGGCGCACGACGGCATAGTCAGAGCCGTTCACCAATACTTCGGGCACCAAAGGGCGGGTATTGTAGCTCGACGACATCACGGCGCCATAGGCGCCCGCCGTCATCACGGCGATGAGGTCGTCCGCCTGCAGCGGCGGCAGGTTGCGGTCGAGCGCGAGATAGTCGCCCGTCTCGCAAACCGGACCGACGATATCCTGGACGATGGGCGGCATCGCCGCTTTCGCCTCCTGCACCGGCCAGATTTCATGCTGCGCCTCGTACAGCGTCGGGCGGATGAGATCGTTCATCGCCGCGTCAACCACAGTGAACGTCTTGTCGACGCCCTCCTTGCCGTAGATGACGCGCGTGACGAGCACGCCGGCGTTGCCGACGATGACACGCCCCGGCTCCATGACAATCTTGAGCCCGAGGTCGCCGAGTTGCTCCTTGACGACGGCAGCATAGGCGGAAGGCAGCGGCGCTACCTCGCCATCCGACATGTACGGCACGCCGAGGCCACCGCCTATGTCGAGGTGCTCAAGCTTGTGCCCGTCGGCGAGCAGCTCTTCGGCTAGTGCGCGCATCAGCCGGAACGCATTGCGGAACGGCTCGAGATCGGTGATCTGGCTGCCGATGTGCATGTGGATTCCGGCGACGGCGATGCCGGGCAATTTGCCGGCTTGGGCGTAAAGCTGCCTCGCTTGCCCGTACGGGATGCCGAACTTATTCTCCGCCTTGCCGGTGGAGATCTTGGCGTGCGTCTTGGCGTCGACATCCGGATTGACGCGCAGCGCGACGTGCGCCGTCTGCCCGATGCCTTCCGCCACCTCACTCAGTGCCCGCAGCTCCGGCTCGCTCTCCACGTTGAAGCCGAGGATGCCCTGCTCCAGTGCGAAAGCCATCTCCTCGCGCGCCTTGCCGACGCCGGCAAAGATGATCTTGGCTGCCGGCACGCCCGCGGCGAGCGCGCGACGCAACTCGCCCTCGGAGACGACGTCCATGCCGGCGCCGAGCTTTGCCAGCGTGCTTAGCACCGCCTGGTTGGAGTTGGCTTTGACGGCAAAGCAGATGAGCGCGTCCTGCCCGGCAAAGGCTTCGGTCAGCACGCGGTAATGCCGCTGCAGCGTCGCCGTCGAATAGCAATAGAAGGGTGTGCCCACCTCAGCCGCGAGGCGGGCGAGCGAGACATCCTCGGCGTGGAGCACGCCGTCCTTATAATGGAAGTGGTGCATGGCGGGCTTTTAGCCCCCGATTCGCCTTAGCGCAGCAGCGGATCGAGGACGAAGCCGTCGTGCGGCTTGGGCGGAGCGGCGGAATCGGGTTGCGTGCCGCTGGCTTCGGCCGACTTGGCGGTGCCGGTGGCCTTGGCCGAGGGCGGCGGATCGAGCGAGCCGCGCACGCCGCAAGCGCCGAGCCCGAGACACAGCCCGGCCGCTATGAACGCGGCAACCATCGCCTTCGGTATCAACGTTACGCGCATATCCCCGACCGATCCCACTGGCTAAACAGCCGAAAAGCCAGGGCACTCCACCGCTAAGGCGGAACTGGGGCGCCCGGCCATTCGTCTCTGTTCTAGCCCCTGGCGGGGGCCTTTTCCAACCGCTTCCGCCAGGCTTGGGCCATTTTCAGCACGTTCTGTGGCGCGGTTCCCCCATGACTCACACGGCTGGCGACCGACTTTTCAGGGCTCAGAACCGAGAAAACGTCCGCGGTTATGCCCGGCTCGACCGCCTGCATGGTCTCCAGCGATAACTTATCCAGAGGTAGATTCTTGGCCTCCGCCGCGGCGACGATCCGCCCGGTGACGTGGTGGGCGTCGCGGAACGGCATTTTCAACACCCGCACCAGCCAGTCGGCGAGGTCGGTGGCCGTGGAATAGCCCCCGCCGGCAGCAGCCAACATCGCCTTCTCCTGCGGCTGCATGTCGTCGACCATGCCCGTGGTGGCGGCGACGGCGAGGCCGAGGCTGTCGAGGGCGTCGAAGGCGACCTCCTTGTCCTCCTGCATATCCTTCGAGTAGGCGAGCGGCAGCCCCTTCATGACGATGAGCAAGCTCTGGAACGCGCCGGCTATGCGCCCGACCTTGGCGCGCGTCAGCTCGGCGGCATCCGGGTTGCGCTTCTGCGGCATAATCGAGGAGCCGGTGGTGAACTTGTCACTGAGCTTGAGGAAGCCGAACTGCGGCGTCGACCAAAGCACGATCTCCTCGGCAAAGCGCGACAGGTGCACGGCGGCGATCGAAGCGGCGGCCAGTGTCTCCAAGACGAAGTCGCGGTCGGAGACGGCGTCGAGCGAGTTATCGGTGGGTTTGTCAAAGCCGAGCGCCTTCGCCGTCGCCGCCCGGTCGATGGGGAACGACGTGCCGGCGAGAGCCGCCGAGCCGAGCGGGCACTCGTTCAGCCGCTTGCGCGCATCGGCCAGCCGGCCGCGGTCGCGGCCGAACATCTCCACATAGGCCAGCAGATGATGACCGAACGTGACGGGCTGCGCCGGCTGCAGATGCGTGAAGCCTGGCATGACCGTCGCCGCATGCGCCTCGGCCTTGCGGGCGAGCGCCAGTTGCAGCGCCGCCAGCGCCTCGTCGAGCGCATCGAGCCGTTCGCGCACGTAGAGCTTGAAGTCGGTCGCCACCTGGTCGTTGCGCGAGCGCGCCGTGTGCAGCCGCCCGGCGGGTGTGCCAATCACCTCCTTCAAACGGCTCTCGACATTCATGTGCACGTCTTCCAGCGCACGCGAGAAAGCCATCTTGCCGCTATCGATCTCGGCCAACACAGCATCGAGGCCCTTGATGATCGCGGCCGCGTCGTCTTTGCCGATGATGCCCTGCTCGGCCAACATGGCGGCGTGCGCCTGCGAGGCGCGGATGTCCTGCGGAGCCAGACGCTTGTCGAAGCCGATGGAGGCGTTTATCTCCTCCATGATCTCGGCGGGCGAGGCCGTGAAACGGCCGCCCCACATGCGGTTAGCAGGCTTGTCGGTCACGGCTAGGGTGCTCCGTCAGGGGCCGGTCGATGGCGTTCGGCGAAAGAAGGCACATGAGCGATCAGCCACCGGTAGGGAAGCAAAACCGCTCGATGGCCACATACGCGTGGCTCGCTGCGCTGTCGGCGCTGGCCGCCTTCGCGGCGGTATACGTCACGTTGGGCACGCCTGACAATCAAACGCTGCCTGGCCCGAGCGCCGAAACGCCGGCGCCAACCGTTAAGACCGGCGCGCATCCGCTTGCCACAGGCGCCATGACCACGTTCGTCTACAAGCCGCAGCCTGAGGCGCTGCCGGATATCCGATTTCTTAACGGCAGCGGCGGCGCAGTGAGCCTCGCCAGCTTCCGCGGCAAGGTCGTGCTGCTCAACGTGTGGGCGACGTGGTGTGCGCCCTGTCGGGAGGAAATGCCGGCGCTTGACCGGCTGCAGGCGGCGCTTGGCTCCGACAAGTTCCAGGTCGTGGCGCTGGCGGTCGACAAGTCCGGCGTCGTGGGGGCCCGCAAGTTCCTCGCCGACATCAAGACGGAAAAGCTCGAACCGTTCGCCGACCCGACCGCCAAGGAAGGCACGAAGCTCAAGGTGATCGGCATGCCGACGTCGATCTTCATCGACGCCGAAGGCCGCGAGATCGGCCGGCTCATCGGCCCGGCGCATTGGGATAGCCCGGAAGCCAAGCGCCTGATCGAAGCGCAGCTCTAGAAGATCAGGTGCGAAGCAAGCGCCATGGCGGCAACGGCCAACGCACCGAAGAATAGCGCCTCGTTGCGGCGTGCGGCGCCTTCGGCCCGCTCGACTTGCATTTGCAGCGCGCCGAGCTCGACGAGTTTACGGTTGATCGGCTCGAACGATCGGTAGGCCAGTCCGAGGAAGGTGGTCTTGTCGCCCTCGATGGTGTCGAGGCGCGACTTCAAATCCTTGCAGCAGCGCTGCAAGTCGGTGATCTTGTAGTCGCGTGAGTTCTTGAGGGTTTCGTCGAACGCCTGGAAGCGCCGCGTGCGGTTCGCCTCCTCGGCCATCTCGGCGACCATAGCCCTCGATTTCTCGAGCTCGCGCTCGAGGCGCGCCATGTTCCCGTTGATCCGGTCGAACTGCACCGCCGCCTCGGCAACGAAGCCGTCACGGCCGGCCCACTTCCCGCTTGCACTCGCCTGGACCACCGCAACCACTCTCTCGCCCTGCAACACGACGCAACCCTTTACTGACTGCCGATCCGCCATCGGCATCCTTCAGAGTATGGCGAATGGGTTTTAACGCGACGTATCCAATTGAAGCGGCAGACGTAAGAAATTGTTCGCATTGACAGCATTTTGCACGCGCGCGACAACGCGGGCCGTTAGTTCGAAGACGACAATACCGGGGAGCCCAATGTCTCAGAACGTGAACACCTCCGAGTTGCAGAGCGCGATCGAGGCGGTGTGGGAGGAGCGCCAGGGCATCTCGGCAGGCACGACCGGCGTCGTCCGCGATACCGTGGAAAAGACGCTCGACCTCCTGGACAAGGGCGAGGTTCGGGTCGCCGAGAAGGGTCCTGGCGGCTGGACGGTCAATCAATGGCTGAAGAAGGCCGTGCTGCTGTCGTTCCGATTGAACGACATGGTCGCCATCTCCGGCGCCCCCGGCGGAGCCACGTGGTGGGACAAGGTGCCGTCCAAGTTCGACGGCATGAGCCCCGACGACTTCCGTCGCGCCGGCTTCCGCGCCGTCCCCGGCTGCATCGTGCGCCGCTCTGCCTACATCGCACCCGGCGTCGTGCTGCTACCTTCGTTCGTCAACCTCGGCGCCCGCGTCGATGAAGGCACCATGGTCGACACGTGGGCCACGGTCGGCTCCTGCGCACAGATCGGCAAGAATTGCCACATCTCCGGCGGCGCCGGCATCGGCGGCGTGCTGGAGCCGCTGCAGGCCGGTCCGGTGATCATCGAGGACAACTGCTTCATCGGCGCCCGTGCCGAGGTGGCCGAGGGCGTCATCGTCGGCGAGGGCTCGGTTTTGTCGATGGGTGTCTATCTCGGCGCCTCGACGACGATCATCGATCGCGCCACCGGCGAGAAGCTCTTCGGCAAGGTGCCGCCGTTCTCCGTGGTGGTCTCCGGCTCGATGGCCGGCAAGCCGCTGCCCGACGGCTCGCCCGGCCCAAATCTTTATTGCGCGGTGATCGTCAAGCAGGTCGACGCGAAGACGCGCGCCAAGACCTCTATCAACGAGTTGCTCCGCGACTGAAGCCGGCTCAAAGGGTCGCGACATGAACTCGTACCGCAATCTCGCCAGCCAGAAGATCGTCGAGACGCTGATGACGCTTTCATCGCGCATTGATGAGCGCTTCCCCGGCTCCGGCCTGCTCAACGTGTGTCGGGAGCTCACGGTCATGGCGGAGCAGACCACCAAGCGCGCGGACAAGATCGCGCGGGCGAACATTCCGCTTCTCGCGTCAATTTGGTTCCTTTTGGCACTTGCTGCGGCAACCATTGCCTGGCTGGCCTCCAAGGCGCTCAGTCTCGAGGCGTCAACCGAGCTCACCAACGTGATGCAAGGCGTCGACGCCGGCGTAAGCTTGCTCATCGTGCTGGGCGGCGCCGCATTCTACCTTTCGAGCCTTGAAAGCCGCTGGCGCCGCGGAGCCGCCCTCAAAGCGCTGAACGAGTTCCGCTCCATCGCGCACGTCATTGACATGCACCAGCTCACGAAAGACCCGAGCGCACTCGGCGGCCCTCGCACGAGCTCCTCGCCAGGGCGCGACATGACGCGCTACGAGCTCGTGCGGTACTTGAGCTACTGCTCCGAGATGCTGTCGCTCGCCAGCAAAGCGGCCGCCGTCTACGGTGAGAAGATCCATGATCCGGCGGTGGTCGACGCCGTCGGAGACATCGAGCGCCTGACCACCAATCTAAGCCAGAAAATCTGGCAGAAGATCACGCTAGTCGAGACCGATATCGAGGACGTGCGTGGCGCCGCCGCGATATCCGCTGGCGAGCTGACGTGGTCGCGCGAGGGGGCCGACGGATGATGACGGGCCGGTTCTAGGATGGGCAATTTCCTCTTATTGCTGACAACCTTCAACGGCCGCATCAGCTGCAAGCAATGGTGGATCGGCTTTGTCGTCACGTTCATCGGCATCATCTTGGGCACGCTACTGTTCAATCCCGAGACGTTCACCAGAGAGGCGATGCCGCCGCCGAGCTGGCCAGATACCATCTGGCAACTCGTCTGGCTCATGCCCGGCACGGCCATCACGGTGAAGCGCTTCAAGGACCGTGACTGGCCTTGGTGGCTCGGTTACGCATTCGGTGCCGTCGGCGTCTTCGACTTTGTGGCACCCCACTTCGGGTTGCCGATCGATCCCACTGCCGGCGCCCCCGGCGCCGTGGCATTCTGGCTCTCGGCCACCGTTTTATTGTTTGCATTCGTCGACAACGGATTCATCCGCGGCACCGTCGGTCCCAATCGCTACGGTCCCGATCCCCTCGCAGGAGCCCAGCAACCGGCATGACGACCGCATCCGATCCGGTTGCGCTGGCCCAGGCGCTGATCCGCTGCGAAAGCGTGACGCCCGTGGAAGGCGGCGCCCTGACCCTCCTCGAGGGAGTGCTTGTCGCCGCCGGATTCGAGTGTCACCGCATGACGTTTTCCGAGCCGGGCTTCCCCGACGTCGAAAACCTCTACGCGCGGCTCGGCAACACCGGGCCGAACCTTTGCTTTGCCGGCCACACCGACGTCGTACCGCCGGGCAATATCGACGCCTGGAGCGCACCGCCGTTCGCCGCGCAGATCCGCAACGGCGTTCTCTACGGTCGCGGCGCCGTCGACATGAAGGGGGAGATCGCCTGTTTTGTCGCCGCCGCGCAGCGCTTCCTCGCCGCCGGTGGCGGCAAGATGCCCGGCTCGATATCGCTGCTCATCACCGGCGATGAGGAAGGCGACAGCATCAACGGCACCATCAAGGTGCTCGACTGGCTGAAGGCCCGCAGCGAGGTTCTGCACGCTTGCGTTGTGGGCGAGCCGTCGAGCCACAATAGCGTCGGCGACGAGATCAAGATAGGCCGGCGCGGCTCGCTCAACGGCGACCTCGTCGTCGAGGGCAAGCAGGGCCACGCGGCCTACCCGCACATCGCCGACAACCCGGTGCCGAAGCTGGCGCGCATCATCGACCGCCTCTCTAGCCTCAAACTCGATGCCGGCACCTCGCATTTCGAGCCATCGCACCTTGTCGTCACCGTCATCTCCGCGCCGAACACGGCGACCAACGTCATTCCCGGACAGGCACGCGCGCGCTTCAACGTGCGTTACAACGATGCGCACACGCGGGCTAGACTCGAAGCGCAGCTGCGCGAGGCGTGCGAGAAGGCGGCGGCAGAAGTCGGCGCGCGCTTTTCGCTCAGCTTCTCCGGCACCGGCGACGTGTTCGTCACCGAGCCGGGACCCCTTGTCGAAACTATGCAGATTGCAGTGCATGAGATTACCGGGCACACGCCGAAACTTTCGACGACCGGGGGCACCTCGGACGCGCGCTTCATCAAAGATCATTGTCCAGTGATCGAACTCGGGCTGCTTAATGCCACCATTCACCAGGTCGATGAACACGTGCCGCTCGCCGATCTCGAAACGCTGACGCGAATCTACGAGCGCTTCATCGTGCTGTTCTTTGCGCGTGCATAACCGCAAGCGCTACTATGTGTCAGCTTGTTGCAGCGCACGCTGCTCCGTTAGTTTGGTCCGCCTACTCGACGGTCAAGGCATCGCGGACAGTGACGCACAACGATTTCGATTTCAGCATGCTCACGCGCCGCGGCATCCCGCTGCGACGCTTCGATGCCGGCGAACGCATCTTCCTCGAGCAGGAGAGGGGGATGGCAATGTACGTCGTGCGCAGCGGCGCCGTTGACGTCATCAGCTTCGGCAAGATCCTCGAGTGCGTCGGTCCGGGCGGTGTGTTCGGCGAAATGGCGCTGATCGACGATGCGCCGCGTGCTGCAGCGGCACTTGCCAGCGTGCCGACCGAGGTCGCCGTCATCGACAAACCAACGTTCCTCAAACTCATCGCCGAGGAGCCGGAGTTCGCGCTGCAGATTATGAAGCTGATGGCCGAGCGCGTGCGCGGCAAGCCTACTGGCGCGAGCGAGACTTAGGTGCTGCGCGCCCCGCGTGTGCGCGAGCGGCGGCGAACTTTCTCCTCGGTGGAGAAATTCACGGCTAGGCCGTGCGCGAGGATGCCGATGCCCCAGCCCAGCAGCGGCCAGTAGAACCACAGCCGGTCCGGAGTCGTCAGCAGGTTGACTGCGATGAGGATGGCGTTGACGAGCACGTAGGCGGAGAAGTGAAAGAAGAAGCCGGTGTCGCCGAGAAGCGTGCCGCCGAGATACTTCTTCGTCGCCGCGTAGCTCTTGGAAAGAAAGGGGTGCATCGGGAAATTCCTTATTCGGCGATCGATAGCTGCCGCACTCTATCACGCTGGCTCAATGAGCGTCTGCGGCCCAACGCCCATGGCAGAACCTTCGCCACGCCGCTGTTCCCGCAGGCTTATCCTTGATATGTCCTCGATCACTCTGGCCGGTGCTCGACGTTTTCGGCATCGAGCGTGTAGCCTGCGTCGGCGAGCCCGGTGAACGCCGTCTCGGTCTTCATTGTGCCGGTCACCCACACCGGATCGAACTGCCCGTCGATCTCGAAAGCCTTGTCCGCCTTGACGTAGACGATCTGGTTGGCGGGCGGCGGCGGGACGTGGATGCACGCGCCGACGAACGGCACCAGCAGGAACTCCTTGATCGACGTCGCCTCGAAGTCGAGCGGCACGACGTAGCCGCCGATGCGCACGCGCTTGCCGTTGAACTCCGTCACTACGCGCGGGGGTTTGTCGCCGCCCGGCTGCCGGCGCTTTATCGACATGAAGCCGCCCTCGGGCAGCGGCGGGGGTGCGGGACCGTCGTCGGCGCCCGGCGCCGTAGCGGGGCTGGCCCCGGAGAAGAACGTCTTGGGTTTCGGCTTGACCGCCTCGGCCGGCGGCATGAGCTGCCCCCATTTGAGATCGATCGGCGCATCGATGGCGTACGAGACGCCGAGCGACAGCAGCGCTAGCACCAGCGCCAGCACGACACGAGCGACAGCTTTCGTCATCGTCTCTCTCCTTCATGTGCGCACGGTCATGCCGTCGGCGAGCGACAGGCGGTAGGCCCGCATCGCCGGCAACAGACCGGCAAGGAACCCGGCGGCGACGATCGACGCGAGCATCAGCCACTCGCGCTGCATCGGCGCGTCGATGTCGAGATTGAGGCCATACGTCGCGTCGACCCACGGCCGCAGCAAGGCCAGCGTGGCGTACAGCAGCGCGACGCCGAGCGCGACGCCGGCCAGCGTCAGTAGCCCGGCTTCGGTGGCGAGCAGCCCGAGGATGGTTCCCGGCCGCGCCCCGACTGAGCGCAGGATCGCCATTTCGCGCCGGCGCTCGTTGAGCGTCGTCAGGATCATCGTCACCATGCCGAGCAGTGCCGTGGCGACGACCATCGCCGAGACGACCGACAGGGCCGTCTCCGCCGTGCCGACGAGCCCCCACAGCTCCTGCAGCGCGGCGCCGGGCATGATCGCTGACAGCGGCTCCTCCGCGTACTCGTTGATCGCCCGCTGCAGCTTGAACGTCGCTAGCTTCGATTTGAGCCCGACCAGCGCCGCCGTGATCGCCTTGGGCTTGAGATCCACCTGCCGCACAGCGTCCGCCGACACGCTTTCGCCGGGTACCGGCATGCCGCCCTGCCAGTCGACGTGGATGGCTTCGATGGCCTCGAGGCTGACGTGCACGGTGCGGTCGACCGGCGTGCCGGTTTTGGTGAGGATGCCGGCGACGCGAAACGGCTTGTCGGCATGCTCGATGAACGACACCGAGCCGAGGCCATGTGCGACGACGATGCGATCGCCCACCTTGTAGCCGAGCGCCTTCGCCACATCGGCGCCGATGACCGCGTCGAACAGGTCCTTGAACGGCCCGCCTGAAGCGAACGTCAGTGTCTGCCCATGGCGATACTTGTAGCGCTCGAAATAGTCGGCCGTCGTTCCGAGGACACGGAAGCCGTGGTGGCTGTCCCCGAGTGACAGTGGCACGCTCCACGCCACCTCGGGGCGCTTGGCGATGTCCTCATAGCTCTTCCACGTGACGTTGTTCGTCGCATTGCCGATGCGAAACACGGAATAGAGCAGCAGCTGGATGCTACCGCTGCGCGCGCCGACGATGAGGTCGGTGCCGGAGATGGTGTCGGCGAAGCTCTGACGCGCGCCGGTGCGCACCTTCTCGACGCCCAGCAGCAGCATCACACTGAAGGCGATGGCAAGCACCGTGAGCGAGGCCGTAAGCGCGCGGTTACGCAAGGATTGCAGGGCCAGACGCGGAATGATGGGGCGCGGCACGATCATGCGGCGGCACTCCGTTCCGAGACCGCGATCTCGTCGAGACGCAGCACACGGTCAAAGCGCGTGCCGAGCTGCTCCTCGTGGCTCACCATGATGACCGAGGCGCCTGCGGCCTCCGCCTCGGCGAACAGCAAATCAAGGAAGGCGAGCTGCCGGTTGCGATCGAGCGCCGAGGTCGGCTCGTCGGCGACGATCAGCTCAGGCCCGCCGATGAGCGCCCGCGCCGCGGCAACGCGCTGCTGTTGGCCGACGCTGAGGTTCGCCGTCGAAAGCCCTGCCAATTCCGCCGCGTCGAGGCCGAGGCTTTGCAGCAGCCGGCGCGCCTCGTCCTCAGCGGGGCCGTTGCGCGAGGCGCGCTCGCGACGATCGCGCGCAAAGCTCAAGGGCAGCATCACGTTGTCGAGGATCGAACCGTAGGGGAGCAGGTTGAACATTTGGAAGATGATGCCGAAGTGCTCGGCCCGGAAGTGGTCGCGCGCGGTGTTCGACAGCCGTGTCAGATCCGTACCAAGCACCTCGAGCCGGCCCGCCGACGGCGTCACGATCCCGCACAAAAGGCTGAGGAACGTCGACTTGCCGGCGCCCGACGGCCCGACGAGCAGAACCCGCTGACGCGCGGGCAGCATGAATTCCTCGATCGACAGGGAAAACCCGCGCGCGCCCGGCCAGCGGAAGCGGACGCCCGACATCCTGACGACGTCGGGCGCGGTCTTTGTTGCGCGCTGCATCACATGATCCCGCCAAGATCGAGCGTAGGCTTGTCGCGGCTCACCTCGTACTTGCTTTGCCCCTTGGCGGTGACGACGTTGACGGTTAGGTCGTGCGCGCCGGCAAACAGCGCGAAGTAATCGAAGTTGATGGTCGTCAGCTCGGCCGGGACGGTGCAGTCGAACGCGTAAGTGGCACGGAACTCGTTATGGCCGGCGTGTTCGTCGTGGTCGCCCTGGTCGTGGTCGCCCTTCGCGCCATCCCTGTGGTCGGCGCCGTGGTCGTCGTCATCGCCGTCGTGATGATGCTCGGCCTCGATGGCGACCTTCGCTTCGGCGACGCTGCAGCCCGCAGCTGCCGGCAGCGAGAACAGCCCGAGCGGCTTGGCCAGATGCGCCTTGGCCTTCTCGATTGCCGCCTTCTGATCGTCGGTCGAGGCCGCGTGCTCGAACCCGACGATATCCATGCCGGGCACCTCCAGCTCCAAGGAGACCGCCTTGTCGTCGATAGCGATATTGAGCGTGCCGTGGCCGTGGACGTGCGGGCCGAGCTCGCGGTGCTCCTCCTCGGCGCGCGCCGAGGTCGTCAGCAGGGAAATCGCCACGACAGCGAGTGTGGTTGCTATTTGGTTGCGCATGATCATGCTCCTCGATCGGTCCCGCTCGCGCGGCCTTCACGGCAGCATCGCAAGCGGATGTGAATTGGGACGGGGATCGAAAGGTGAGAAGTTACGCCAGCGGCGGGGCACGCGCCTGGAAGTTGGCCGTGGTTCTGCCGGGGAGTGCTTCTGCGATGCGCGGCGGGGAGGGCACGCTGAAGGGAGGCGCGTCGAGCGCCACCGCCGGAGCCGCCGGCAGCACTCCGGTACCGGCCGTCGTCACCGACCAGCACATCGGGCACTCGTTACGGTGATCGTGCGGAACGGCGGGTTTGCACCGCGGACGGACGATCGTTCGGCAGGCGATGGGGACTGTGCCGTTCGCCCATGCCCATGCCCCGGCTGTCACGGCACCCGAATGCACATGCGAATGCACATGCGTTTGCGCCAAGAATAGCGCCGCCTGCATCGCAACTGCGAGCAGTGCCGCTAGTCCGGGGTTCGATCGACGCCGAATGAAGCGCATTCTGTCTCCAGGATCGCGTCACGATACGCCCAAATATGGGGCGAGTGAAAGGCACCCCGGGGCCCTCCAACGCCGCACCGCACATAATGAACCGCCGGCCTAGCCCGTTAGCCAACCCGGCTTTTCGCGGCGCTAACCTGCGAGGCGCGCTTGTTGGACGTCCGTAAGTTTGGCAATCTGCGAGCCGATATTACTTTAGGGGATTTGGAATGCTTAGTTCGATTTGCGGCACACGACGCTGGGGGCTGGCTGCGATTCTCGCGCCGGCCCTAATTTTTGCCTGCCTGGGCACCTCAGCAGTGCGATCGGCGACGCTCTATGACCGCGACGAGGTGCGCGAAAGCGTCGTGCGCATCGAGGTGGAGCACGCTCAGGGCACGCGCCAGGGCACCGGCTTCATCATCAACGACAAGCGCACGATCGCCACCAACAACCACGTCATCGAGGTGCCAAGACGATCTACGTGACGTTTCTCGCCAACGGCAAGCCAACGGCCATTCCCGCACGGTTGATCGCCACCGACCCCGTTGGCGACATGGCGTTGATCGAGACGGTCATCGACATCTACGGCGAGCCGGTCGTGCTCGCCGACTACGATACCAAGCCGCTCGCCGAAGTGCCCGCCATCGGCTACCCGGTCGCGGCCGATTTCGTCGCCGACAACAGCTACGTCCCCACCAT
>CAVRVR010000007.1:0-246397 GCA_963724595.1 uncultured Alphaproteobacteria bacterium
CTGTTTCGCACATTGGCATCCGATGACATCCTGCCCATCACGGAAAACAACCGCATCTTCTTTGTGAATGCCGGCGATACCCTGCGCCAAGGCGTCGAACTGTCGGCGACGTACGAGACGCGCCAGTGGAATGTGTATGCGAACTATGCCTTCGTCGATGCGACTCTCGACCAATGCGACCAACCGGGTGGCGAATGCGCCTTCCTTGAAGTCGGGGATCGCCTGCCGGGCATACCGCAGCACCGCTTCAAGGCCGGCATCGAGTATTCGGTGACGTCCAAGTGGAAGGTTGGCAGCGATCTTGTGGCGGTCAGCGACCAGCCGTTCTTCCCCAACGATGTCTCGGACGCCTTGGGACTCGACGGGGGACACTGGCGGGCTACGCGCGCGTGGATTTGAACACGTCCTACGACGTCACCGACCACGTTCAGGTCTATGGCCTGGTGAAGAACCTGTTCAATTCGAAATACGGTCTCTACGGCACGTATTTCGATCCCGTCGAGGTGAGCCCTATCGATATTGCCTTGGGAGGGCCCGGCTTGAGCGACCCACGCACCATCTCGCCTGCGATGCCGTTCGCGGCGTACGGAGGTGTGAGGGTCAAGTACTGACCAGTGTCGGCCGTGACTTGGGAACAGGTCGCGCCAAGTTGGTGCAATGAGGCGATGGGGCAATGATTCTCGTGCTGCTCGGTGGGAGGGCGGCATGAAACGTAGCCTCCGACGCACGATCTGGGCCGGCTCCAGCGACAAGTTCTGAGCCTTACCGACCTCGTTTTGCGCATGTTGTAACGGCCCAGCGGTACGCGGTCCGAATGCGCCGATTTGTCCCTAAAGACTGAGCATCGTTCGCGTTCCTCGCGTTATTCAGCGGGCTCGACGTATCGACCCGTTCAATGCGTGAAAGTCTTGACGGCATCGGCCCGCCGGGAACACATTGGGGCTAGCGGCCATCGCTGCTGGCGTGCGCACCCCGAAAGGGATCTTTGAGCCGGCAGTACCAGCCTTTCTCCCCGGTTGCGAGGATGGCCGTCCATTCCGCTCAAAAAGCTTAGGCCCCGATCCGCTCAAGCGGAGGGGCCTTTTTTTAGCGCCGGTTCGTTCGGCGCTAGATCATTTCCACAGTCCCTCGAACCGCCGGCTGGCGATGCGCGTGTAGCGCGACGTGTGCCGCGGATCGCGGTGACCCATAAAGTCCTGCAGCAGCCGGAAGTCATGACCCTTGTTGCTGAGAGCGTAACCTGCGCTGTGACGCAGCATGTGGGGCCACACTCGACCGAGGCCTGCGCGCCCGCCCGCTTCCCGGATGAGGTAGTTCACAGCTTGGCGCGTCATCGGCTGGCCACGTTCCGCACGATAGCCAGGGCAACTTGTAGTCGCGCGCGTTGATGTAGCGTTTGAGATCATGACCCGGTCCACTCACGCGACGCCGGACGCGGCGTGCATTTACGTGAAGCGCAACGACCGGCAGGAGCTTGCCGCAGCGATCAAGCGGCGCGATTTCGTCGACCGTAAGAGAACAAAGCTGGGGTGAGAGTGGGAATCTCGAGTGGGAATGACGTGAGAGTCGGCGACACCTTGGCTCGATAAACAACTGAAAACGTTGGCTGGGGCGCCAGGATTCGAACCTGGGTATGACGGAATCAAAATCCGTTGCCTTACCACTTGGCGACGCCCCACCACCGGAGCCCCCCTCTAACCGTTGTTTACGGGGCTCGCAAGGTGGTCTTGAGCGGGACGCCGGGGGTCCGATCGAGAAAAATAGTTCGCCCAACTCACACCCAAGGGCGGCACACGAAAAATGTGAAAATCTGCGCCCAAGAGTCTCAACGGCGGCACCGCCTCGAGCTCGGCCTGCGTAGGTCCGCTCTGGGCCAGAAGCAGAAATATTGCGCTACTCCCCAGTTATCTCGTGCACCATCGCCGCGAGACGGCGCACGTCCTTGACGACCAAGGCATTGCCTTTGCGCTCGATGAGACCGAGCCGCGCCAGTCGATTGAGTTCGCGCGTGACCGCCTCGCGGTGCGTGCTGATGCGGCTGGCAATCTCGGAATGGGTCGGTGCCGACGCAACGCGAGCGCAATTTCCCTCTTGCGGCGCCAGATTGGCGAGGCGCAGGAGCTCCGCCTGGATGCGATTGCTGACGGCAAGCGCGCTGAACTCATAGACACGCGTTGTGAGAGTTCTGATTTTCGAGACGAACTGGCTCAACAGCGCCAGCATGACAGCCGGCTCCTGATGCAGCAGCTCGCGAAAGGCCGTGGCCGACATCGATGCCACGTGACAGGCGGTGCGCGCCTCGATGGTGGCGGAGCGCCGAGCGCCGTCGATCGCGGCGTATTCGCCGAACATGTCGCCGGCACCCAAGTCAGTGAATGTGACCGCCTTGCCGGCGACGGAATAGATGCTGACCCGCGCCTCGCCGGCGGTGATGAAGAACACGTCGTTGGAGGCATCGAGGTAGTCGACGATAGGCTCCCCTGGCTCATAGCGGCGCCAGCTGCAGCGCTTCTGAATGCGCGCCAGCGTCTCGGCGGGAAGCCCCGCGAACACGGCGACCTTGTCGAGTGATTGCGTGCTCGGCGTCGGAGTGGAGCGGGTCATGAGTGCCGTCCGAAGATGAGTTGGTTGAAGAATAGCTGTCGGTGCGTCAACGCGCATTAAGCGGGTCTTTAGGATCGCAAGCGCCCGCGAAGAGCCGTCGTTCCTCGCAGGCGCCTGTCGGCGCTCACGTTCCTGACGGATAGGTCTGCGGCCGGCTGCCGGTCTTGACGGTCAGCACCTGCGCACGCTCCCGGCAAACGAATTCGAGCGAACTGCCTTCGGTCGTATCCATGCGCGCACTTGCGCCGACGGCGAGCGCGACCTGGAAACGCACGGCCGCCGCGTCGGAAACATCGGTGCCGATGAAGGCGTCGCCGACCATGACGGTAACCATGCACAACCCGTTCTCGTTCAGGAAATAACTGATCGCCTGCTTCTTGCCGACGATCTCATTGAGCAGGAACCTGTGGCCCGCGCTGGACGCCCCCGGGCCTGACATTGGCTTTAGGGAGATGGGCGGGCTCTCTTCGGCACGTAGCGCTACGGCGTCAGCGAAAGCGGACATTAAGAGCAATGCGGTGACAGCGAGAGTATTGACACGGCTCATGGCAAATCCCCTTTTGGAAAGTAATTGCTCGCGAAATGAGAAGCAAGAAGGGGAGTTTGATCGTGGACTCACTTTCTGGCTGTGGTGTTTGCCACATAAGTGGCGAATTACAATTTCGATTTGATTCCGAAAGGAATAGACAAAAAAGCGCTATTGCCATAACGGCAATTGGCGACAATAATAATCCGTTTCGTACTTATTCTATGATTAACGATCGCGCACAGGCGTTGCATTTAACCCACAACGGCTTTCTCGTTGCAGGTTGCGACCCAACGTGACTTGTGTCATGCGGCAGTCGTTGCCGGCGAGAACGGATCCACGGCAGCGCGCTAGCTTCTCGACGACAAGTGGATAGACACGCGTGGTGCGCCTCCATCTAGACCCTCTGGGGGGCCGCTGTTGACGCTATTTCGCGGCACTCGCGTACGTTGCGACCCGTTCAATCCTAGTGATGGTAAGGGCCTGCGTTTGCGATGCGCAGTCGAAGCGCAGCGACTTGCCCTCCGCAGTATCGAGGCGAGCGTGCTTGCCGGCATCGATGGCTACATCGAAACGGACCGGCGTATCAGTCGGCACTTCATCACCCCGCATCTGGTTGGCGACGATGAGCGTCAGCTTGCACTGCCCTCTTCGCTCAAGAAATAGCTCAACGCACGTTTGGTGCCGATGTCGAAGCTAAGGCCGTTCAATGGCCTGAGCGTCCAGGCGGCGGCCCCGGCGTGCGAGGAGGAAACGGCGTTCAAGCACAGTACGCCGGCCAACACGGTCATCCCAAATGTGTTCTTCATCGAGTTCAATGACACGGCTCCATTGAAAAGTTGTTCTGCTACCCCGGCGCCCGGTTCAAGGTTCCGGTGACCAATGCGATGATAGGAGCATGCGCGCTTCCTCGACCTTGTGCTGTGGGAATTGCCACAGGCAGACCGGGGCGGAAGTGCAAAAAATCTGGACAACACTCCGCCGAAACTGCGAACGCCGGCAGACGCAGGCGCTCGCCCTCAAGTGGGGTGCGTGCTAGCGTTAGTTTGCGGGCTGATCATATTTTGAAGTCGGACCCACTGGGTCTATTTCACTTCTTCGCAATGCATTTTTGGAGCCTCTCGTATGGCCAATCAAGTCAATCTGGATATCGCGGCCCGCTTTGCGGAATCGAGCGACGGCCGGAGCGCAATTGAGATCGGAGCTCATCGGAACCCGCCAGCGCCTGCAGTATCTGCTCGCTGTCAGCCCGGCCATTATCTACACGACACAGGCTTCCGGCGATGGCTATGCGTGCACATTCGTGAGCGAAAATCTGCAGGCGATCATGGGCTATTCGCCGGAGGAAATGACCACCGACCCGAAGTGCTGGCCCGAGCGCCTGCATAAGGACGATGCCGCACGCGTCATTGCTGAATTGCCGCCGCTAATAGAGCAGGGCGGCGGAACGGTTTCGTACCGCTTTCGCCATCGCGACGGGCACTACATCTGGATCCAGGATACCTTCAAGGTCATTGGCCATGACGGCGAGCAGCCCGCGCGAACTGATCGGCGCCTGGGCGGACATCACCGAACTAAAAGGCGCGCGTCAGCGCCTGCAATACCTCTTCGCTGCTAGCCCGGCGATCATCTACACGACGCGCGTTTCCGGCGGCTATGCCTGCACCTTCATAAGCGAGAACCTGCAGGCGATCATGGGCTACGCGCCCGAGGAGATGACGACGGATCCCAAGTGTTGGCCGGAGCGCCTGCACCCCGAGGATGCGCCCAGGGTTTTCAAAGAGCTGCCGCCGTTGATCAAGCAGGGCGAGGGAACGGTTACCTATCGCTTCCGCCATCGGGACGGCCACTACATCTGGATTCAGGACACCTTCAGGGTCGTCTGCGACGAAGCCGGCCAGCCAGTGGAGTTGGTCGGCGCCTGGGCCGATATCTCCGAGCGCAAGCAACGCGAGCAGGTCGCGCTCAAGGCCAACATCGAGCTGCAAGAGACCAAGCAGTATCTGACGCGGTTGCTCGAGAGCTCGACCGACGCGATCATTTCGACCGACAAAGCCGGCAACGTCGTTCTGTTCAACGAGGGGGCAGAGATCCTGCTGGGCTATCGCACCGAGGAGGTCATCGGGAAACGGCTGTCGTTCCTCTACGGAAGCGAGGAGCGGGTCAGAGATGTCGTGCGCGAGATGCGCAAGCGCGGCGGGACGGCGTCGGCGTTCGAGAGCGCGCTCAGGGCGAAGGACGGCCAAGATATCCCGGTGCTGATCTCGGCGTCCGTGCTTCTCGACGAGGCCGGACACGAGATCGGCACGGTCGGATTTGCCACCGACACTCGCGAGCGCCGGCGTGCGGAAGACGAGCTGCAGAAAGCGCACTACGAGCTGGAGCAGCGCGTCGAGGAACGAACGGTCGAGTTGAAGGCGGCGCGCGAACGGCAAAGGTATCTGATGTCGGTCGCGCCGGGCATCATGTACACGAACCAGGCCTCGGGCGCGTTCAAGTGCACGTTCGTCAGCGACAATGTGGACCCGATCATGGGCTTCTCCGCGTGGGAGATGCTCGAGGACCCCAAGTTCTGGCCGTCGCGGCTTGCATCCCGACGATGCTCCGCAAGTCATCGCCGAGGTCCAACGCCTGCTGGCCGAGGGTGGCGGCACGGTCGAATACCGTTTCCGCCATCGTGACGGGAACTACCTGTGGATCCAGGACACGTTCAAGGTGATCCCCGACGCGGCGACGGGCAAACCCCTCGAGGTCGTCGGATCGTGGGCCAACATCTCAGATCGCAAGCAGGCGGAGCGCGCCCTCGGCGAACGCCTCGCCATCATGAAGGATCTGCAGGCGCTGGTCGCCGCCAGCCCTTCGGTCATCTATACGACGCAGGTCTCGGGCGACTTCGCCTGCACTTTCGTCAGCGACAACCTGAAGTCGACCATGGGCTACGCGCCGTGGGAGATGCGCGATGATCCGAAGTTCTGGGTGAAGCACCTGTACCCCGACGATGCGAAGCGCGTGTTCGCCGAGCTCGATCAACGCATCGCGCAAGGCGGGGGCTCGGTGGAGTACCGGTTCCGGCACCGCGCAGGGCACTTCATCTGGATCCAAGACACGTTCACCGTCACGCACGACCCCGACGGCAAGCCGAAGGAGCTTATCGGGTCGTGGGCTGACATCTCCGACCGCAAGAGCGCCGAGGCAGAGCTTGAGCGGCTCGCCAAGGAGGTGGAGCTGCGCAACCGCTTCATTCGTGAAACCTTCGGCCGCTACCTGACGGACGATGTCGTCGCGACCGTGCTGGAGACGCCGACGGGGCTGCAGGTGGGCGGCGAGAAGCGAAAAGTTACGATGATGATGACCGATCTGCGCGGCTTCACGTCGCTGTCAGAGCGGCTGCCGCCGGACCGCGTCGTTGCCATCCTCAATCGCTACCTCGCGGCCATGGTGACCATCATCAAGCGCTATCAGGGCACGATCGACGAGTTCATCGGCGACGCCATCTTCGTTCTATTCGGCGCGCCGACCTGGCGTGAGGACGATGCGCAGCGCGCCGTCGCCTGCGCGGTGGCGATGCAGCTGGCCATGGAGGAGGTCAACGAGGAGAACCGCAAGGACGACCTGCCGGAGGTGGAAATGGGCATCGGCCTGCACACCGGCCAGGTCGTGCTTGGTAACATCGGTTCACCCGAGCGGATGAAGTACGGCGTCGTCGGGCGACACGTGAATCTCACGTCGCGCATCCAGTCCTACACGACGGGCGGTCAGATCCTGATTACCGATGCGACGCGCCGCGACGCGGGGCCCGGTCTCAAGCTCGGTAAGCAAACTGCCATCAAGGCCAAGGGAATCGAGCATCCCGTGACCGTGTCCGAGGTGCTCGGCATCGGTGGCCGTTACCGACTGGTGCTGCCTGAGGTCGAAGACGCGGTAGTACCGCTGGCAGAGGAGGTTGCGTTCAACTGCGGGGTCGTCGAAGGGTCGCATCTGAGCAGCGATACGCTGAGGGGGCATTTCACCAAGCTTTCGCTCAAGCAAGCCGAGGCGAGGCTGGAAACCCCTGTCGCCGACTTCACCAATCTAAAGATGCACGTCGTCGGCAAGCGAGGGCATGAGTTGCCGGGGGCGCTGTACGCAAAGGTGCTGGAGACGACTTCTGACGAGAAGTCGACCGTGTCGATTCGATTCACCTCGATGGGTCCAGAGATCGAAGCCTATTTCCGCAGCCTGTTGCCCGCGCACGATGAGGCCGCACAACCAGTCTTCAGAACACTTGCCAGCACGCCGGAGCAGCCTCGCGCAGAAGTCGAAGTGTCAGTGGCATCGGGGGCGGACGCCTCCGGCCAAGAAGCCTGTCGCACCGGCGCCGGACATAGCTGCTGCATTGTCTGCAGCAGCGAGCAAGGGGCGCCGAGTGCAAGTGCTGCCGGCGACAGTGTGCCGCCGGAGAAGAGACGCAGCTGGCTGCGTCCGCTCAATCGCCAATAGCATGGACGTTCACCGTTTGCGGTCGAACATGGCCGTGAGCCGCTCGCCGAGACTGATGCCTTTTGGGTTGTCTTGATTGCGCTCAGCCGCAACCGGTGCGTCCTGAGCCGGTTCGCTCTTCCTCCAGCGTCGCGGCGATGAGCTTTGAGACCTGCGGCATGCCTAGTTCGTTGGCCCACGACGCAGGGTGACGTAGCGCGCCATCATGTAGTGCCGCACCGTCTCCACCACCGATCGAACGGCCGCGGCGTAGTTGCATGCCGTGGGGTCACTGCCGATCAGCTCGTCGACTTCGGCAAGCATGCCCCCCATCGGCGGCGGCTTGCCGGTATCGGGCTGCCGCCCGAGCAACCCAAAGATCTGCTCAAGCCGGTCGATCCGATGATGGCAGCGGGTGATGTAGCCCGTCGAGGAGTCAGCCTCCGTCGTGGCCAATTTGGACAACGGGGCGACTATCAGTTTCTCGGCTGCGTAGGTTTCTTGCAGCTCGGTCAGGAAGAGGTCGTCGAGTTTGCGGATCGTCATGGGGGTCCTGCGATGTTTGAAACGCACCCGTGAAATCCGCCATCGCGCGCTCCCGCGATGTGACTTTTGCCACAACAGGCGGTTGGACTTTGGTAGGCGAGACCTTAGTACGAGGCCGGAAGATAGGGCTCTTCCGGCGCGGTCTAGCCGCTGCGCTTCGGCCTTTCGCGACTGGCGTAAAGCTCACCAATGCCCGCTGACGCCGGCTCTTCAGACAATTTTCAAGGGTGTGGCAAATCGCACAGCGCCCCGGTGCGTGACGGCGCATGATCCACCCATCGCATCGACGTCCAACCTACTGGGCAGATGCAGGGGTTAGAAACAAAGCCATTTGGAAGGATCTACGCCATGAACTCGATCACCAACATCTTCATCGCCGCCGCAGTTTCCATCATCCTTTCCTTTGCCGCCCAGGCCGAAGACATCCAGACCATGAAGCCCATGCAGGGCGTTAGCTTCCACGCCGGCACGAAGCACGCTTCCGGCTACTTCCTGAAGGACGACAGTGCTTGCCAGCTGGTCGTCACCGCCGCCGACGAGGCCCACTACGCGCCGAACCGCTTCGAGACCGCGATCGAGACCGGCCGGTCCACGCGCTATCAGCTCGCCGAAGGCAAGATTCTGGAGTTCGCCTGCCGCGCCGACGCCCAGGAGCTGGCCGTCACGTCGCTTGAGACAACTGCCGCCAACTGAGCCACCCTCTCTCAGCGAACGGCAGCGAGGGGCGCTTCGGCGCCCCTTCTCTTTGCGGGCTAACTGCCGGTCCAATTAGCGTGGTGCTTCCGCGCCGCCTTCCCCAACAACGACGAACGGCGCCCATACCGAAGGATGCGCCGCCCAAGGCAAACTGGTGTCGCTCAGGAGTAACAGCATCGCCCGCCGGAATGCCTCAGAACGTCCGATCGTGTCATCCCGCCTCATTTCCTCGAAGGTGCGGCTCGTGAGCGTTGTCGCCGCATAAGAATTCACTGGCCAATGCGAAACGAGCAGCGCTCTCGCTCCGGCGTAAAAGAAAGCTTTCGCCAACCCCGACAGGGCTTCCGCCCCGGGCTCTGTTCCGCTTGCTGTATTGCACGCGCTCATGACGACCCAGTCCGCATCAAGCTTAAGGCCTGCAACCTCGGACGCGGTCAGTAATCCATCAGGGCGGCCGCCGGTACGGAGAAGGTGCCGCCGAAACGGTCCCGCGTGAAATGCCCGGCTGGCGATGGAATGCCGCCGTTGCCGATAGCACCGGGCTATCGAATTGAGAGAAAGCCAATATTTCCGAATTGGCTCCTGGTTCCGCATCATCCGAACATGGCGAGACGGACTATTCCGCCTCGGCTTCGCTCCCGCCACGGGAGCCTCACAAACTCAACGATGGAGACGACCATGAATACGATCATGCTCACCTCTCTGCTCGGCGCCGTGCTGGCAACGACGGCCGCCTATGCCGGGTCCGACGTTCGTGAGCTGGCCCGCACCGGCTCCACCATCACGGTGCACGGCTTCGTCGACGGCCGCTGAGCGGCGCGTCACAACCTGGAAGCGGTCCGCGCAGACATGCCAATGAAACATTCGAACCAACCAGATGATGGTCTCCCCGGTGTTTGTCACGGCAACTGTCTGATGCGCGGAATTACTGGAAGCCGGCGCCTCGTGCCCGGCTTCCAGATCACCTCGTTCACGATCCGGAGAAAGGTCCAGTCGCCGCGTGCATTGCACCGCGCTAACATCATCGCCACCCGGCTTAGGCCGCAAGATCAGAAAAGGTACGGCCCCCGGTGACATCTCCCAGCACGCTCCAACAAGCCTTCGCAGACATCTGCGTGATGGACGCCCCACTCAGCCGCAAGCTCGCCGCTTACTCGGAGAAGCTGCAGGAGCTCAATTTTCCTTTCGCCGAGGCTTATGACACGCTGGTCGCGCGCCTCATCGACGGCGGGATCGGCGCCGATGCCCCGAAGGTCGGCGAGCCCATGCCGCTATTCGCGCTGCCGTCGCGTTCAGGCGAGCTCGTGCGTCTCGACGAGCTGCTGGCTGACGGACCGGTGGTGATCAGTTTCAACCGCGGTCATTGGTGTCCGTTCTGCAAGATCGAGCTGCGCACCGTCGCGGCCTACCACGCGGAGATTGCCGCGCATGGTGGACGTGTCGTGTCGATATTGCCGGACCGACAAGGATTCCTCGGTCAGCTTGATGCCGACACCGAGGGCAAGCTGCTAATCCTTACCGATATCGACAACGGCTATGCGCTGTCACTCGGCCTCGTCCTGTGGCTCGGCGATCGTCTAAAGGAGCTGATGAAGGGGCGCGGCGTTCACCTCGACCAGATTCATGGCAACGACGGCTGGTTCGTTCCGTTGCCGGCGACATTTGTGGTTGCCGCTGATGGGCTTGTCGTGTCGCGGCACGTCGATCCGGACTTCCGTTTACGAATGGAGGTCGATGAAATCCTCAGCGCGTTGCGCCGCGCAGAGGCCCATAGTACGGCAAGGCATGGCTGAACTACCAAGGCACACCAATAGTATTCCGGATACCGCAGCTCCTGCCGAGAGGGCTGCGCAATGACCGAGGCGAACCCGCTCGACGAGGCGTTCAAGAAGATCTGCGCGACGGAAGCGCCCTTGAGCGAGCGCCTGGCGCTGTTCACGGCCGCTGTCGAGAAGCACGGCCGCCCGTTCGCCACCGCCTACCAGAACCTCATCACGCAACTCAAGCATGCCGCCGCCGGCGTCACCGCGCCCACCATCGGCGATACGCTGCCGCCGTTCTTGCTTCCCGACCACACCGGCCGCCTCCGCGATCTGGATACCTTGCTGGCCAATGGACCCATGGTCGTCAGCTTCAATCGCGGCCATTGGTGCGAGTATTGCGAGCTCGAGCTTCTCGCCTTTGCACGCGCCCACGCCGAACTCGCCGCGCGCGGTATCCAGGTCGTCTCGATCATGCCGGAGCGCGGCGAATACACGCGCAAGGTTAGGTCCCTTACCGAACGAGACCGTGACCGTGCTGTCCGACATCGACAATGGTTATGCCTTGTCGGTAGGCATCGTCATGTGGCTCGGCGACGAAGTGCGCGCGCTCTATCAGCAGTTCGGTCTCGATATCGAGCGCTATCAGGGCAATGCAACCTGGTTTGTTCCAATACCTGCAACGTTTGTGCTTGATGGCGATGGGCGCGTTATCGCCCGCAAGGTCGATCCGGATTTTCGTACCCGCATGGACATTGAAGACATTCTGCTTGCGATCGGCACTTTGAAGGGACGCAGGCCCCCGCGTGAGGCAGATTTTTAGTGCGATTTCCGCCTGTCTGGACAAAGATGAATTCGTGGCGTCTGGCGTTTCGGAGCCGAAGATGGCCGAACAATCGATAGCCGAAATTCTCGAGGAGACGACCGAGCGCTGTCGCAATCTCGATGCGCCGCTAGCCGCACGGCTGCAGGCGTTCGCCGATGAAGTGCGCGCACTCAATTCCGACTTTGCCGATATCGTCGAGCGCATGATCGACCGTCTGAAGGCCTCCGGCGCCGGCGAGAAGGCGCCGGGGCCCGGCGAGCCGATGCCGGAGTTCATGCTGCCCGATCAGAATGGACGACTGGTGAGCCTTGCCGATCTCGTGGAGCGAGGGCCCGTGGTGGTCGCCTTCCATCGCGGTCACTGGTGCCCGTACTGCCGCATTACCGCCGATGCGCTCACCCGCATCCATGGTGCCGTGCAGGCGCGCGGGGCGGAGCTCGTCGTCATCACGCCGGAGATCGAGCGCTTCAACGCGGAGCTGCGGTCGGCGGTGGGCGCGCGCTTTCCGGTGCTGTCGGACATGGACAACGGCTACGCGCTGATGCTCAACCTGGCGTTCTACGTCGGCGACGAGAAGAAGAAGGTCATGAAGTTCGCCGGCTGGAACATCCCGCCCTACAACGCCAACGACAATTGGACGCTGCCGATCCCGCGACGTTCGTCGTCGGTAGCGACGGCCTCGTCAAGGCGCGTCACATCGATCCCGACTACCGTAAGCGCATGGACGTCGAGGCCATCCTCGATGCCGTCTCGGCCGCGCGTGCGTGAACTAAGCGGCTTTGCCTTCTTGGCGCGACCAATCGGCGGCGCGCATCATCTTGATCAGCGTGCTCGCGGCCATTGAGCGCTGGCGCCCAGCCACCGCGTAGACGAACACCGTCCTGTCCATCGCAAATCCCTCAACCTCGATGAGCGCGAGGTCGGGCGACGTCGAGGCAGCTCTCGGGCGCGAATCCGACCCCGAGCTCGGCGACCAAGAGCGCCACGAAGTCTGACATCCGAGCCGGCATTGTGGGCGGTGGGGATCTCTACGCCGGAGGTGTTGAGGAAGTTGATTCCGCGTTCGAAATCCTCGCAATAGGGGCGGCAGATCAAGCCGCTCCTTCTTCAGATCCTCGACGGTGGCCGTTCCCTGCTTGGCAAACGGATGCGCCTTGGCGGTGACGAGCCGGTAGGCCTCGGTGAACAGGGGCCAGGATTCGAGGCGGTCCCAGCTCTCGGGGAACGTCGGGGCCACGGCCAGGTCGACGCTTCCCTTCTTCAAGTGCTCGCTCACCTCGATGCTGCTGCCGCGCACGAATTTGAGATTGAGACCCGGCATCGCGCGCACCAGCTCCTTCAGGAACGGCAGCACGATCTCGATGTTGACGGTGGACGGCAGCGCGATCGACAGCGGGGCCAGCGCGCCCTTCTTGATGGAGGTCGCCACCTGCTTTGCCGCCTGCGCGCTGTCGAAGCACTGCTGCATCAGCGGCAGCATGCGATGGCCGAGCTCGGAGAGGTGGGTGAGGTTGCGCTCACGCCGAAAGAGCTCTCCGCCCAGCTCCTCTTCCAATTGCTTGATGGCCCGCGTGAGCGACGGCTGCGCGACGTGACACTCCTCGGCCGCGCGGGTGAAGTTCAACAGACGCGCTACGGCGAGGAAGTATCGGACTTGGTGCATTTCCATGCGGGGACACCAACGCAGTCATTATCAGTCGTGAAATGCCTGCAGCCGCAGGGCGCCGTCAAGCCATAGCCGCTTGCTATCAATTCCGGACCCATACGGCATTTCAACTTACAACTTCTTACGCATAGCGTCGCTGTCGAAACTGGTTCCCCGCTGACGGCCTCCCCCCGCCGTCAGTCGCCTGGACCCGGGGCCGCTCCCGTCCCTCGCGCGCGCCCCGGGTCTCCTTTTAATCAGGACCGAATCGATGGAGACGCAAATGCTGGACAAGCCAGCGAAATCGATGCACGACCGCGGATCCGTACGGATTTGCCGATTTGTTGGGCAGATCGGCCATCGTCACCGGATCGACCAGCGGCATCGGGCTCGGCGTCGCGCGCGCGTTCGCGGCGTGCGGCATGAACGTCCTCTTGAATGGCTTTGGCGACCGCGCCGAGATCGACCGTGTCGTGGCCGAGCTGGCGGAGACCTATCGCGTCAAGACCGCCTATTCCGCCGCGGACATGTCGCGGCCGGACGACATCGCGCGCATGGTCGACGAAACGACCGAGACGTTCGGAGCCGTCGACGTGCTGGTTAACAACGCCGGCATCCAGCACGTTGAAGCGGTGGAAACATTTCCGATCGAGAAGTGGAACTCCATCATCGCAATCAACTTGTCGGCAGCCTTCCATGCCATCCGCGCGGCGGTCGCCGGCATGAAGACGCGCGGCTTCGGGCGCATCATCAATGTCGCCTCGGCGCACGCTCTCGTCGCCTCCCCGTTCAAGTCGGCCTACGTGTCATCCAAACACGGCATCGTCGGGCTGACCAAGACCGTGGCGCTGGAAACGGCCGAGCACGGCATCACGGTCAACGCCATCTGTCCGGGCTACGTGCTGACCCCCTTGGTTGAGAAGCAGATCCCGGAAACGGCTAAGGCGCGTGGGCTGACGGAGGAGCAGGTCATCCGCGACGTGCTGCTGCACGCGCAGCCGACACGCCAGTTCGTCACCACCGAGGAAATCGGGGCCCTGGCCGTGTTCCTGTGCTCGCGTTCCGCGCGCTCGATCACCGGCGCGGCCATTCCCGTCGAGGGCGGCTGGACGGCGCAGTAGGTCCCGCACCCGCAGGTTTGCGTATGGGCTCCCGCATCCGCCGGCAGCCCTTTTTTGCGCTCCCATAGCCAAGAGCTATCGATACGGTGGCCAATCGGCATTTCAAATCAAGCCCTCAGGACGGGCATCCTGCGGGCACGGGCGCAATCGCTACGCGCGCTCGATCAACCCTTTGCAAAGGATGCTCCTCCATGACCCCTTCGACCAAACTCAGCCTTGTTCTCGCCGCGGTCGTCGCCGGCGCACTTTCGATTTCCGCCCCCGCCTTTGCCGGCGCCTGCCCGGCCGGTAAGGAAACGACCGACGGTCAAAAGGCCGGCGCCACTGCTCACAAGGACGTGGCGGAAAAACTGCTCGGTCAGATCGACCTCTCCAAGGAAAAGATCGCCGTCGCCGGTCACCATCTGCGTATGCGCCGCCTCGACATCAAACCCGGTGGCGAGGTTGCTTGGCACAGCCACGGCGAGCGGCCCGCGCTGATCTACGTCGTCTCCGGCACCATCACCGAATACTCAAGCCACTGCCAGGTGCCGATCGTGCACAAGACCGGCGAGCTGTCGGTTGAGCAGGGCGGCCTGTCGCACTGGTGGAAGAACACCAGCAAGAAGCCGGTGGTGCTGATATCGGCTGACATCGCCCAGGACCCCGAGCAGCACGGCATGTAAGCCGGCCGCATGCGGAGCGGGACGTCGCTTTCTCGCCGCCACCTCCTCGGCACGGAAGTGCGTCCCGCCTCGCATCGACAAAAGCGAATGAGTTGGAACATGACTGAGATAGCCAGCCCGGTAGCCATGGACGAGCCGAAAAGCCACCGCGTCATCGACGGGACGGCGCGTTTTGTCGTCATTGCGACGATGGCCTTCTTGACGGTCGTCGATCTGTTCGCGACGCAGGCACTCCTGCCGACGCTCGTTGCCCGCTATGGCGTGTCGCCTGCCGCAATGGGGCTTGCCGTGAATGCCTGCACGTTCGGCATGGCCGCCGCCGGGCTCTCGGTGGCGCTCTTCAGCCGACACATCGATCGTCGCGCCGGGAATCGTGCTGAGCCTTGCCTTGCTCACTATTCCGACGGCCCTGCTGGCGCAGGCACCAAACCTCGCCGTATTCGCGACGCTGCGGGTCATACAGGGGGTGTTTATGGCAACGGCCTTCAGCCTGACGCTTGCTCATCTCGGCGAGCACTACAGCGCCAAGCAGGCCGCCGGCGCATTCGCCGCCTACATCACCGGCAATGTGGCGAGCAACCTCATTGGGCGGTTGATCGCCACGGGCGTCACAGATCACTTCGGGCTCGCCGGCGCGTTCTACACGTTTGCGGCACTGAACCTCGCTGGTGCTGGGCTCGCCTACGTCGCAATTCCGGCACAGCGGCATCCGATGCCGGCCGGGATGCCCGTTGAAGACGCGATGCAGGGATGGCTCGCGCACCTGCGGCATCCATCGCTGCGCGCCGGCTTCGGGATCGGCTTCTGCATCCTGTTCGCCTTCATCGGCACCTTCACATTCGTCAATTTCATCCTCGTCGCGCCGCCGCTGTCGGTCGGCATGATGGAACTCGGCGTCATCTACTTCGTGTTCCTGCCGTCGATCCTGACGACCCCGCTTGCCGGCGCGGTGGCAGGCAAGCTCGGGACGCGCAACGCGCTGCTCGGTGGCCTGGCCGCGGCTGCCCTGGGGTTGCCGCTGTTGCTGTCGCCGCGGCTTGTCGCTGGTGCTCTCCGGCATGGTGCTCGTGGCCGTGGGCACGTTCTTCGCGCAGGCGCTGGCCACGGGCTTCGTCAGCCACGCCGCGACAGCGCGACCGCAGCGCCGCCAGCGGCATGTATCTCGCCAGCTACTTCATTGGCGGCCTGGTCGGTACCGCGGTGCTCGGGCAAGTCTTCGACCGGCTGGGCTGGCCGGCAACCGTCGTCGGCATTGGTGCCGCCCTGGGCGTGGCCGCGATCCTCAGCTTGCGCCTGCGCGACAACGCCACCTAGCCGACCGCCTCAGCGGAAGGCGGCGACCCGCGCCGCGCCCTCCGCGATGACGCGCGCATTGTCGGCTGTCTCATCTCCCGCCGCGACGCCGCGCACCTTGATCAGCGGGCTGGACCAAATCGGAAGACGCGGGCAGCCATCGCAGCTCTCCTCGTAGCTCATCATGGTGCGCCAGTCCTTGCCGGATACGAACCCATGCCCGTACGGATACGGCTTCCGGTCGTCGTCGAGCGCCAGATCGTGGCGGGCACCGATGATGTGTCCGATCTCGTGCGCCAGTGAATAGCTGAGCGCCGCGCACTCGTGATGCACGACGGTGAAGGCGCGATCGGCCGGCGGCGCCACGGCGGCCGAGAGACCGCAACCGTTGGGGTCGTGCACGATCAACGCGGCGACGTCGGCCTTGTGTTGATCGCGCAGTGCGTGCACTTCCTCCATGTAGCCGTCGCCCTTGTCGGCGAAGCGGAACACGTGCTCGAAATGCGAACCGGATTCCACGTAGTCCGTCTGGTAGGCGTGGACGAGACGCAGCTGCACGTTGTCGACGCCGCTGTTGCGGAACGACTGGTTGGCTTCCTCGACGGCCACCTCGATGAGGTCGCGTTTGATGTCGGTGTAGTGCGCTGCGGCCTGCGGCGTATAAGCGACGAGTAGGTCGATGGTCACGGGCTCGCGCGGGGAATGGCCGCTCGGCGCCGGCGGGACGACGAGGGCGATTTCAGTACCGCCCTTCGCCTGCGACTTCGGGGCCGCGTCCTGCAAGTTGCGGATCGGCTCGCGCGGACGCTCGACTTCTCCGGCAGGCGGCTCGCGCAGCATGCTGGCATCGCCTTTGGTGACGAGCGGGTCCTTGCGCATTTTCATCTTGTCGAGCATCGACTTGTCCATGGGCGCATGCTCGGGCGGCAGCTTGCGGGGCGACATCTCGACGACACCGTGCAGCGTGCCGCCGAGGTTCTTCACCAGGAAATGGCGTCCGCGATAGGTGATCTGGCCGGACAGCCGCCCGCTGGGCCACCACAGCAGCGTAACCTGATCGTCAGTGCCGACGACGGTGCCGTGCCATACGTATCCATCGGCTGGTCTTCTCGACGCGCGTGCGGCGCACTTTGATCGTCGTGGTGGTGTCGAGGGACAGCATCAGTTCGGAACCGAGCTGCGCGGCGTCGGGGGCATGCATTCCCTTGGTCAGCTCGTACTCCATCACCTTGGGATCGGGCAGCGCCATCATTGCCATGCCCATGGCGGCTTTCGCGCCCATGGCGTCATGCATCATGGCGCTCTGCTTTGGCGTCATGGGCGCCGCCGGGTCCATCGGCAGCAAGGCGCGGTTTGACTTGTCGTCGAGCTCCATGACGGAAACGCCGTGCTCGGCTGCCGCTCGCTTGAGCGCGTCGAGGCGCTCCAGCGGCACTGACCACATCTCGGCGCCGGTCATTTCCAGCGACTCGCCCGACGGATCGCCCGCAGCGCGCTTTAGAGCTCAGATAGCTGGCGCTTCCGGGCGACGGCAGATGGGAAAGGATAAGACCGCGCGAAGCATCGGACCGCATACCGTCGACCGCGAAGGCCAGCGGCACGCCGACAAGAGCTGCAAAAAAGGTGGCGCGCAGCGCGCGGGCATGTTGCACAACCGGCATGGCATCCTCGCAATTATCGGAATGAAAAGGGGCCTCGGGATCGCCCCGAGACCCCCTTGATTGGAAGTCGAAAGTTTCAGTTGTGGGACTTGGCTTCCATGTCGGCGATGATCTGATCCCAAACGCCGTGCGGCGAGAAGCTGTCGCCGGCCTTGCAGGAATTGTAGGCGTCGAGCGACTTGCGGACGGCGTCGGCAAGCTCATAGCCGCTCATCTTGTTCACGTAGATCGACATCTTGCCCATGTGGTTCTTGAAGCCGTCGTCACAATCCGTCTTGGCGAAGGCAGGCGCCGTAACGGCGATCAGAGCGACGGCGAGCGCGGCAAACAACTTGGTCATCGTAGGTCTCCTTGATTTGAGCAACCGCTCCAGGGGTGGGCGGCTGGCAAGGAACCTACGGAGCTGCGGGCCGGCGCTGAAATATCGATTGGGTTTGGTTTCGATAGCCGCAGGGCATGAAACGCTATCGACCGATAGTCGGCGTCTATGAACATCTGAGCCAATCGCTATTTCAGCAATGACGCTGGGTTCCTCATGGTGGGCACAGGTTCTCGCACGCCCAAACCCTCGAGGAGACCAGCCATGCCTATCCGTGCCCAAATCGTCACCTGGATCGTCGCCGCTCTCGCTGCGCTCGCTCTGCGTGCGCTTCCCATCGATACGGCCACCGCAGGCAAGACCAGCGACGGGATCGTTCACGTCAAGAGCGGCTATGGCGTCGACGAGACCGTCAGCCGCCTGCGCGCCGACATCGAAAAGAAGGGCATCAAGTTCTTCATGGTCGTCGACCAGGCGCAGCTCGGAGCCGACGCCGGCCTGAAGCTTAATCCGTCGAAGCTTTTGGTGTTCGGCAATCCGCCGCTTGGTATACAGTTCCTCACCGCTAACCCAGACGCAGGCCTCGACTGGCCGGTGCGGCTGCTCGTGAACCAGGATGACGCTGGACAGGTGTGGGTCGCCTACACCGACTTCGGTTGGATCGCGCGGCGCCACAACATCACCGACCGCAATGCGCAATTCCAGATGGCCTCCGAGGTCATCGGTTCGATCACCTCGAGCGTAGCGGCGCGGCAGCCCTAATTTGTTTGGGTGCCTAAGGAGGATGTCATGGGTCAGGAAGCAAGCAACGGCGCCAAGGCGCCCTACGCCATCGACGGTCACGGTCGGATCGTCCTGGTGCTGCAGGGCGGCGGCGCGCTCGGCGCCTATCAAGCCGGCGTCTATCAAGCGCTGCACGAGGCAGGCATCGAGCCCGATTGGATGATCGGCACGTCGATCGGCGCGATAAACGCCGCATTGATCGCCGGCAACGAACCGGAGAACCGCGTGCCGGCGCTGCGCGAGTTCTGGCGGCGCATGGCGCACAAGTCGATCTGGCACGAGTGGTCGGCGTGGCCCCGCTTCGCGCAGTCGGCGTCCTACCTGACGACGATCACCGCCGGTCTGCCCGGCTTCTTCGTTCCTAATCCGCTCGCTTTCCTCGGCCCGCACGTGCGCCTCGGCGCCGACCACGCGGGCTTTTACTCAACGGCGCCGTTGGAGCAGACGCTCTGCGAGCTGCTCGATTTCTCGCTCGTCGCGCGCAACAAGCCGCGACTGACGGTGGGCGCCGCGCACGTGCGCACCAGCCGCATGCGCTATTTCGACAGCCGCACCGAAGAGCTCAGCGTCAAGCACATCCTGGCCTCCGGCGCACTGCCGCCGGCGTTCCCTGCGGTGCGCATCGACGGCGAGCTGTATTGGGACGGCGGCATTCTCTCCAATACGCCGACCGAAGCGATCTTCGACGAGAACCCGCGCGTCAACTCGCTCGTCTTTGCCGTGCACATGTGGAACCCGCAGGGCCCCGAGCCGGAGACCATCTGGGAGGTTCTGCACCGCCAGAAGGACATCCAATATTCGAGCCGCGTCGCCACGCACATCGCGCGCCAGGCGCAGATCCACCGGCTACGTCACGTCATCCGCGAGCTGTCGAGCCTGCTACCGGACGATGTCCGGCGCAGCGAGGCGGTGCGCGCGTTGACGGCCTATGGCTGCCTGACGCGCATGCATGTCGTCAGGCTGCTGTGGCCCGGACATGACGATGAGGATCACACCAAGGACATCGACTTCAGCCCGTCCGGCATCCGCAGACGCTGGGATGCGGGCTACGAGAAGACTATGCGCGCCATCGACGGTGCGCCGTGGAAGGGAGAGTTCGATCCGATGGAGGGCGTCTATCTGCATGAACTCCTCGAGGAGGAGCGGATGGATCCCCAGGTCGGACCAGTGATGGTCGAGGCGCAGACGTGTCTCGACCTCAATGCGGCCGCGGCACGCCTGCAAGGCGCAAAAAGCGTCGCCGTTTAGCCCCACGATAGAAGTCGGTAAGGCAGCAACCAGAACCGCCGGAGCAAGACATGGTGATGCGCGTGTTGCTCAGCGGTACTTCGCAGCGCTAATGAATTGGCTGAATGCCTCGCACCATACCACCGCCGTCGTGTAGGCGCCGACGTCGACTCCAGGCGGCACGTTGAGTAGAAAGCCGTCGAACGTCTTCACGTCGCCGATCCGCTTCGACTGCTCCTTGATTTTGAGGAAACCATCCTTGGTGTCGACGAACTCGGGCGCAAGGTAGAGCTTGTAGTCAGGCCCTGGCGCAAGGCGCCCCTGGTGGGCGATCGTGTCTGGTGACACACGCACTTCTCCTTCGCCCCAATGCACGAAGTCGCTGCCTTTGAGTTTGCGTTCAAAGCGACCCTTGAATAGGGCGGTCGCCTCCGTCGCTTGCAGCAAGTCTTCGTCGGGACCCGCAGGCGCCGTTAGGATTGGCAGCAAATAGACACCAAGCAGGAATCCGAGACCCAGCATGGCGCCGTGCGTGGCGAGCAGGAGGAGCAAGCGGAGCATGGTGTCGACCTCTTCCATCGGCGGCGACACGTTGTGGCGCCTTTAGGCTCTGACCATAACGAGGTCTCCGCCGCGCCAGAAATGCGGATCGACTCCCGTCTCGATAGCCTTTGGCTACCTCCCGGCCCGCCAAAGGCCGCAAAGCGTTTCATAGCTCCTGAGCATCGATTCCGAAGGAACTCGGCATTTCAGATCGAAGCCGCGGATCGGCATAACGGTCCTCGGAAGCGCTGGCACTTGTCAGCCAGTCCGCAACTTGTCTCGAAACCGCAACCCTTAGGAGAACTCAAATGAAGACCTTGATCCTCGCCGCCCTGCTCAGCATCTCCGCGATCGCAACCGCCCCCGCCTATGCCGACAGCTCGCTCTCGGTGCACGGCACCTTCGGCGCCAACACGTATGGCGGTCGCTAATTCGCTGTAGATGACTGCGTACTATGAAGGGCACCGCAGGAGCCTCCACCTGCGGCCCTTCATATGTTTTGTTGAAAGGCGCGCAACGTCAGCTTCTGGCCCTTAGCGTCGACGAGTTGACGGCAGGTTTCGGCTCACCTCTGCGATAGGGGGCGTTGCGCGCACTAGGTGGGGCCGGCGCAGTGTCGTTGGCTAGCAACGGCTGAAGCCTGAGCCGCGATATCGACGATCCTCGCGGTCACTCACTCCACAAGTTGCAGTTACGAGAATGCGACGTGGGCGGAAGGTCGCCCCCACATTGCCCCCAGCAGCGTTCGTTTGTTCACAGCAGTTTCCGACACGTCCCGACAAGATGGCGGGAGCCATCGCGGAGCAAAAACCCAATGTCTAAGAGAAAAGTGTGGCGCACCCGAAGGGATTCGAACCCCTGGCCTCTGCCTTCGGAGGGCAGCGCTCTATCCAGCTGAGCTACGGGTGCTTAAGAGGGCGCTTGATAGCGCATT
The DNA here is from genome assembly GCA_963724595.1 of uncultured Alphaproteobacteria bacterium. Taxonomy (GTDB): domain Bacteria; phylum Pseudomonadota; class Alphaproteobacteria; order Rhizobiales; family Hyphomicrobiaceae; genus Hyphomicrobium_A. Next base: position 21,608 of record CAVRVR010000007.1, read on the forward strand.
CCTTCCCGACCGGCAAATAGTGTGCCGCGTTGTGCGCGGCCCATTTTCCGGTCTGCGGATCGTCCCCATATGAGTGCAGTCGGCGGGCTGACCGCGCCAGGCGCAGCGCCTATAGTCCGGGGCCCCAACCGGACAGCATGACCCATCCATGAGCGAAACGAAAAGCAAAGCCAGGAAGGCTTCGACGTCGACCGTGCCTGCGGGCGAGGCGACGCCCATTATCAAGGGCAGCCACGTCTATCTCGTCGACGGCTCCGGCTACATCTTCCGCGCCTTCCACGCGTTGCCGCCGCTGACACGCCCCTCCGACGGCCTTCCCGTCGGCGCCGTGCATGGCTTTTGCGCCATGCTATGGAAGCTCTTGCGCGAGACCAAGGCGTCCGAGGCACCGACCCATTTCGCTGTGATCTTCGATGCCTCGGAGAAGACGTTCCGCAACGAGATCTACAAGGACTACAAGGCTCACCGGCCGCCGGCGCCCGAGGAGCTCGTCCCGCAGTTCCCACTCATCCGCGACGCGGTGAAGGCGTTCAACGTCGCCTGCATCGAGCAGCTCGGCTTTGAGGCCGACGACCTCATCGCCACCTACGCAAAGCAGGTGGTCGACGCCGGCGGCGACGTCACCATCGTCTCCTCCGACAAGGATCTGATGCAGCTCGTGCGGCCGGGCGTCGTGATGTTCGACGCCATGAAGTCGAAGAAGCTCGGCCGCGACGAGGTGCTGGAGAAGTTCGGCGTACCGCCTGAAAAGGTCGTCGACGTGCAGTCGCTGGCCGGCGATTCGACCGACAATGTTCCCGGCGTCCCGGGCATCGGCGTCAAGACGGCGGCCGAGCTGATCAACGAGTATGGCGACCTCGACGCGCTCCTGGCGCGTGCCGGCGAGATCAAGCAGCCCAAGCGCCGCGAAAAGCTCATCGAGTTCGCCGATCAGGCGCGCGTGTCGCGTGATCTCGTTCGCCTCAAGGACGACGTGCCGGAAATGATCCCGACAGACCGCCTCGGCGTGCGCGATCCCGAGCCGGCGACGCTGCTCGGCTTCCTGCGCGAGATGGAGTTCAGCACGCTGACGCGGCGCATCTCCGAGGCACTCGGGCACCGAGCCGCCGGCGCCCGTCGCGGTGTCTGTCGGCTCCACCGTGCCGACCAAGGGACGCATGCAGCCAGGTGCTGAGAAGGCGAAGAGCGAGCCTGTCGTGGCGGAATTGCCGGCCGCGGGTGCCGCCGAAGCCGCAACAGCGGCGAAGGCGCCGTTCGACCGCTCGAAGTACGAGACGGTCACGACCCGTGAGCGCCTTGAAGCCTGGATCATGAAGGCCTACGCCGCCGGCCGCCTAGCCTTCGACACCGAGACGACGTCGATCGATCCGATGGTCGCCGAGCTCGTCGGCTTCTCGATGGCAGTGGCGCCGGGTGAAGCCTGCTACGTGCCGCTCAGCCATCGCGCCAGCTCGGAGGCGTTCGACTTCGGTTCCCACGACGGCATCGTGCAGATTCCCGACCGTCGAGGCGTTGGCGCTCTTGAAGCCGCTGCTCGAGGATCCCTCGATCCTCAAGATCGGCCAGAACATCAAGTACGATCTCAACGTGCTGGCGCAGCACGGCATCAACGTGGCGCCGCTCGACGACACCATGCTGATGTCCTACGCGCTCGACGCCGGCAAGGGCGGGCACGGCATGGACGATCTCGCCATGCGCCACCTCGGGCATGCCTGCATGACGTTCGAGCAGGTGATCGCGCACGTGCCGGGCAAGAAGAAGTCCGAGCGCACTTTCGGTCAGGCGCCGCTCGACAAGGCAACTGAGTACGCCGCCGAGGACGCAGACGTCACCCTGCGCCTGTGGATGGTGCTGAAGCCGCGCCTCGCCGCCGAGCGCGTGACGCACCGTGTACGAGACGCTGGAGCGGCCGCTCGTCCAGGTCATCGCCGACATGGAGCGAGCCGGCATTCGCGTCGACGGCGCTATCCTCTCGCGCCTGTCCTCCACCTTTGCGCAGGGCGTCGCGCGCCTGGAGGAGGAGGTGAACCGACTCGTCGGTCACAAGTTCAACCTCGGCTCACCGCGCCAGCTCGGCGAACTGCTTTTCGACCGCCTGCAGCTGCCGGGCGGCAAGCGCACGAAGAGCGGCCAATGGGAGACGCGCGCCGGGCTGCTCGACGACCTCGCCGCCAACGAGGAGCTGCCCGACGACGCGCGCAAGCTGATCAACACCATGCTCGAATGGCGCCAGCTCACCAAGCTGCGCTCCACTTACACCGACGCGCTGCCGGCCTACGTGCACGGCGGCACCGGGCGCATCCACACCTCCTACGCGCTCGGCGCGACGACGACAGGGCGTCTCGCCTCGTCGGAGCCCAACCTGCAGAACATCCCCATCCGCACCAAGGAAGGGCGCGAGATCCGCACGGCCTTCATCGCCGCGCCCGGCAAGAAGCTCATCTCCGCCGACTACAGCCAGATCGAGCTGCGCATCTTGGCGCACATCGCCGACATCCCGCAGCTGCGTAAAGCCTTCGAGGAGGGGCTCGACATCCACGCCATGACGGCGTCGGAGATGTTCGGCGTGCCCGTCGAAGGCATGCCGGGCGAGGTGCGCCGGCGCGCCAAGGCGATCAACTTCGGCATCATCTACGGCATCTCGGCCTTCGGGCTCGCCAATCAGCTCGGCATCTCGAAGGAAGAGGCGGGCGCCTACATCAAGACCTACTTCGAGCGCTTCCCCGGCATCCGCGCCTACATGGATCAGACGCGCAAACGCGCGCACGAGCGCGGCTACGTCGAGACAGTGTTCGGCCGGCGCATCCACTACCCCGAGATCAACACCAAGAACCCAGGCGTGCGCGGCAATCTCGAGCGCGCGGCGATCAACGCGCCGATCCAGGGCTCGGCCGCCGACATCATCCGCCGCGCCATGGCGCGCATGCCGGGCGCGCTCGACGAGGCAGGCCTCAAGTCGGCGCGCATGCTCTTGCAAGTCCACGACGAGCTGGTGTTCGAAGTCGGCGAAGCCGAAGTGCCCAACGCCTTGCGCACGGTCAAGAAAGTGATGGAAGGCGCGGCGCTTCCGGTCATTGCGCTGGCGGTGCCGATCCACGTCGACGCCAAGGCCGCCGACAACTGGGAAGCCGCGCACTAATGCGTGAAGCGCATTGACGCGCAATCAGCCACGCTTATCTCTCAGGCAAGGAAATGCGATTGGCGCTTATGTGGGCAGTGCCTGCATACTGGCCATACGGCGGGCGAATGGCGCCCGTCCGCTAGAGGAGGAAAGAACCATGAAGGTTTGGACCAAGCCGGCAGTGCGCGAGCAGGAAGTTGGCCTCGAGGTCACTTCTTACCTGCCGGCCGAGATCGACATCATCTAACTGTCGATTCTCGTATTAGACGGCGGCACGCGGCGGTCCTCACGGGCCGCCGCTTGTTTTCTGGCGCGAGCGTCTTCAGGAACGCGATGATGCGCTGGCGTATCGCCGGATCGGCGACGCCGCCATAGGGCGGGCTCATGCCGTTGCCGGGGATGATCGCGCCGGGATCGGCGATCCACTTGTCGAGCGTCGCCTCGTCCCAGGTGACGCCAGAAGTCCTTCAGCGACTGCGTATAGCCGTAGCCGGACTCGGCGCCCGCCTTGCGTCCGACGACGCCGTAGAGCGACGGCCCCAGCCGGTTGTCGTCCTTCAAGAACGAGTGGCACTCGCGGCAGTGGTCGTTGAAGGTGATCTCGAGATCTTCCTCGGCCAGTGCGCCGACCGGAAAGCAGGAGGATCGCTGTTGCAATGAAAATAGAACCGCGCATCGGCAACTCCATCGGCGGGATGCCCGCAAGAGATGAAGATTGCCGGAGAGACGCTAAGGGCGCGCTAAAGTCCGTTAGACCGGCGAGACCGCCACTCGACGGATGCTGCATGCGGCGCGCCGTGCGGCCGGTGGGGATGGAGCCGCGCTCATACTCGATGGTGCGGATGAACTCGCGGATGCGCGGCTGGATCTCGGTGCGCCAGCGCGTGCCGTTGAAGACGCCGTAGTGGCCGACGCCCTCCTGCATGTAGTGCACCTTCTGGTCGTCGGGGATGTTGGTGCACAGGTCGTGCGCCGCCTGCGTCTGGCCGATGCCGCACACGTCGTCGCGCTCGCCCTCGACCGTCATCAGGGCCGTGTCTTGAATGGCCGAGCAGTCGACGCGCACGCCGCGGTGCATCATCGTGCCCTTGGGCAGCGCGTGATCCTGGAACACGGTCTTGATCGTCTGCAGGTAGAACTCGGCGGTGAGGTCCATGACCGCGAGATACTCGTCGTAGAAGTCCTGGTGCTGCTTGACGCTGTCGCAGTCGCCTTTGACGAGATTGTTGAACAGCTCGACGTGCGCGTTCATGTGGCGCTCGAGGTTCATGGTCATGAAGCCGGTGAGCTGCATGAAGCCCGGATAGACAGGGCGCATGAAGCCGGCGTGCGGGAAGGGCACCGGGCTGATCACGTTGGCTTCGAACCACTCGATCGAGCGCTGCTCGGCGAGCTTGTTGACGCCCGTCGGATTGCGGCGCGTGTCGATCGGGCCGCCCATCAGCGTCATGGAGGCAGGCTGGCACGGATCGTCGATCGAGGCCATGTGCGCCACGGCGGCGAGCACCGGCACGGCCGGCTGGCAGACGCCCATGACGTGCGTATCGGGTCCGAGCACGCGAATGAACTCGATGACGTGATCGATGAAATCGTCGAGGTCGAAGCGGCCCATGGCGAGCGGGATGTCGCGCGCGTCGACCCAGTCGGTGATGTAGACTTCATGCTCGGGCAGCATCGCCTTGACGGTGCCGCGCAGCAGCGTCGCGTAGTGACCCGACATCGGCGCCACGATCAGCACCTTGGGGTCGTAGCGCTTGCCGGTCAGCGCGGTCTCGTCGCGCTTGAAGTGCAGCAGACGGCCAAAAGGCGTCGAGGCCACGATCTGCTCGCGCACCGGCCACCTCGACGCCGCCGACGTGCGTCGTCTTGATACCGAACTCGGGCTTGCCGTAGCGGCGCGTGACGTTTTCGAACAGTTCGCAGGCGGCGGCGAGATGGCGGCCGTAGGGCGTGTTGCCCATTAGATTGAACGGCGAGTCGAGCATGCTGCGCAGCCCGCTCACGCCGAGGCGGAGCGGAGACAAAACGGTGTGCGCCAATTCATATGCGTAGTAGTGCATCGACCTTCCCTTTGCTGCGTCGCAGCAAGTGTCTTACGGGCCTGGATAACGCCATAGCATCGACTACAAATTATCACACCGCTGTCGGAGCGATGCCCCATAATATAAGACTTCTCCACCCATGCTGTTCCCTTTAGGACACTTCCCTTCATTGCCTGCGGCAGAGTTACCGCAGACCGCGAACGCCGAAATTGCCCGCTGACTCTGCCGCAATGCACCGAAAACGGCCTTTAACGCAGCTTGTATCGCCTCCATTTAGCTGGAGGGCGCCCGAGTTCCGGCCGCCGACGCAGAGGAGCCATTCGAGGCCGACATGACCAACACCAGGCCGCCCAGCAGGGGCACTCCTCCCATTCCACGGCGCGTCGCGACTCGTCCGGGACAATATGACCCGGGCGCGCGGCTCGGCGTCGGCGCGGATCGCCGGCAAGCCCCGCAGCCGCGGAGCTCGGCCCTGTTCCGGCGTGCTTCTCTACGGCGGCGTGGCGCTGCTCGCCCTCGGCGTCGCGCGCGGCGACGTTCTTCATCATGTCGCCGCCGTCCGATTACATCCGCCGCGAAATAATCGCGCGCGTGAAAGCGGAGACCGGGCGCGACTTGACCATCGCCGGAGGCACGTCGTTCACCGTCTTCCCATCGCTCGGCCTGCGGCTCAGCGACGTGTCATTGTCGGCGCCACCGAGCATGGGCGGCGACCCGTTGCGTGAAGGCGGCGAACTTCGACGTCGGCGTGCGCCTGCTGCCCTTGCTGCGCCAGGAGATCGTCGTCGATCGATTGGAACTCAACGAGCCGGTGTTCTCGCTGCGCGTCGACGCCGAGGGGCGCAAGAGCTGGGACACGGCCGGCATCGATCATGCCGGTGCGCTTCGCGCAGGCTCGCCCGGTGATCGGTCTTGGGGACTTCATTATCGGTTCCGCTGCGGCAGCCGAGCCGCCGCGAGATCGCCGCGCTGTCGCTCGACGACATCCGCATCACCAACGGCACCGTGCGCTACAGCGACGAGCGCAATGGCGCCTGGGGCCACTTCGACGGCATCAACGCGCGCTTCTCCCTCCCCGCCATGCGCGAGCCGCTCACCGCCAGCGGCACTGTCGTGGCCGAGGGCGAACCTTTCGACTTCAAGAGCACGCTGACGACGCCGCAGGATCTCGCCGAGCAGCGCCCGGCAAAGCTGGCACTGACCGTTACGGGCGCGCCGCTCAAGCTTCAGCTACGACGGCACGGTGGCCTCAAGGATGCGAGGGCACGAATCCGCCAACTCATCGTCGCTCGGCGCCTTGGCGCATTGGTGGGGCACCGATCTGTCGCCGGAAGCCGGCGCGGGCGAAGTCGCCTTCTCAGCCAAGCTGAATGCCACGCAGAACGAGCGTGCACCTCTCCGAGCATCGATCTGAAGGCGAGGCGCGCCGCCGCCAGCGGCACAGTCGGCTTTGAGGAGCGCGAAGGCGCGCGTCCGCATGTTGCCGCCGACCTCAAGATCTCCGGGCTGAATGTTGCCGAGTTGCCGCTCGGCGCGGACGTGCGTGCGGCCAACCGGCCCGCCGTGCCGGCCCCGACGCCGCTGGCGTTGCCGCCCCGGGATCTGATTCGCAGCCGTCGGAGCCGAACTCGATCGACGACCTGCTCGAGCGGCCTGGCCCCAAGGTGAAGGGCTACACGCAGCGCGCCGGCTGGAGCACCGAGCCGATCGACATCAAGGCGCTGGGCCTCGTCGACGTCGATGCCACGCTCGCGCTCGCCGACGTCACCTACGGGCACACGCGCATCGATGGCGCCCAGGTGTCGGTTGGCGTCAAGGACCAGGTCGCCAAGGTGACGCTTGCCGAACTCCGCCTCTACAACGGCCGCGGCCACGGCCTCGTCACGCTCGACGGCATCGGCGGCCGAGCCAGCCTTCACGGCCGACGTTTCTCTGTCGGACATCGCCGCCCGGCCGCTGCTGCGCGAACTCGGCGCAGGTCGACTGGCTTGCCGGCAACGCCGACGTGGCCTGGAAGGTATCCGGGCACGGCACCAGGGAGGCGGCGATGGTGCAATCGCTCAACGGCACCTCCGACGTGACGGTGAGCGACGGCGCCGTCATCGGCTTCGATCTCGGCGGCGCCATGCACGAGCTGTCCGACGGCAGCATTCCGACTTTCGCGTCCGATCCAGCGAAAAAGACGGATTTCAGCGGGCTCAACGGCACCTTCGTCATCGCCGACGGCATCGCCAACAACGACGACCTGAAGCTCGACGAGCCCGCACCTGCACGCGACCGGCGCCGGCACCGTCGATCTGCCCGCAGCGCAGCCTCGACTACACCGTGCGTCCGAAGCTCGTCGCCAACCTCGACGGCGACGGCGGCGAAGACAACGCCGCCGGCATCGAGGTGCCCGTGCACATCACCGGCTCGTGGGAAAAGCCCGACATCTCGCCCGACATCGACGGCGCGATCAACAGCCCGGGCACCATCGACGCCGTAAAGGAGATCGGCAAGCAGCTCAAGGGCAAGAACGCCGGCGAGGTCGTCCAGGATCTCTTCGGCAAGAGCGAGAACGGCGAGCCGTCGAAGGCGGAGAAGCTGCTCGATAAGTTTTTGGGCAAGGAATGATGCGGCGATTTGCGCGAATGTCGCATTTGGCGCGCAAAGCCCGTCAATGCCGCGCGAAACTGGCATCGCTGAATCCGCGCGAGCGGCGCAGGCGAATTTTTTTTGCCCCAAGGGGCAAATTTTTCTTGCGTAGGGGGGGGGTGTGCCTCATATGACCCCTCTCCGTTCGTCCACCTGCCCTTAAGGTCGAGGTTTTCCAGAAACCCCAAAGGTAAGGAGCGGACGGGTCACCTCTATCTGCTGGTTGGGGAGGGTCATATGGCCTTTAATGACACCCTCTTCCAATTGGGGATGGACTTAACTCGTTCAAGCACCGCCCAAGAGGAAGATCGTCGTGTTGCTGCGCATGTAGCGCACGAAGACTGATGCCACGCAAGTGGCGCATGAAGACAGGAAGGACTTCTTCATCGAGCGCGATGGCGTTCGGTTCGCCGGCACCCACCTGTATGGTGGATCTGTTCGGCGCCCGACGGCTCGATGATCTCGAGCACATCAAGCGCACGCTCAAGCGATGCGTGGAGGTGGCGGGCGCAACGCTCCTGCACATCCATCTGCATCACTTCACGCCCAATGGCGGCGTGTCGGGTGTCGCCGTGCTGTCGGAGAGCCACATCTCCATCCATAGCTGGCCCGAGGCCGATTATGCGGCGCTCGACGTCTTCATGTGTGGAGACGCCCAGCCGCAGAAGTGCGTCGAGGTCCTGCGCGAAGCCTTCGGCGCCCGTGACGTGCGTGGTGAAGACGCACCACCGCGGCTCGGAGCTCGACGAGCTCAAGTGGCAGGCCGCGCGCTCTAAGCAGGCGCCGGTGCGCTTGAAGAGCGTGTAAGAAGGCCGAAGCGCGCGGCTTAGCGAAGCCGCGCCGACTGGCCCTCCGCGCCTTCTCCGGTCACGTTTCCGCCTTGTGCTTGGGCGACGCAGTGGCGACAACTGCTTGCGTCGCCCGCGAATTCGCGCGCGGCCCGGCTTAGCGCAGGGAGCGATCGACGTGGTTCGCGCCCTCCTCACCGTAGCCCTTTCTGCCCTCCTGCTCGTGCGGGCGCTGCCCGCCTCCGCGCAGGAGCAGGGGCTCGGCGGCAGCTTCATCACGCCGTTCCCCGAAAATGACGTCTATCAGGTGCAGGTCGTCGGCGACTGGCTCGCCGAAGGGCTGCTCGGCGGCCTCGTCGAAGCCTTCGCCGCCGGCCCCGGCGTATCGATCTCGCGCAAGCGCTACGATCTCGACGGCCTGATGCGCAACCGCTCTGCGACGATCTCGGCGCAGATGGAGCAGACCTTCGGCAACGATCCGAGCCACATCGCCATCGTCATGCTCGGCGCGCAGGATCGCTACAGCATCAGCCGCCGGCGCGGCGGCCGAGGAGACCGACGACTGGCGCACCGAGTACGCTGCCCGCGTCGACCGGCTCATGAAGCTTCTGAAGAAGGGCGATCGCGCCGTCTATTGGGTCGGCTTGCCGAACATGCGCCGCTGGCAGGACAACGAGCGCGCGCAGCTGATGAACGACGTCATCCGCGAGCGCGCCTATCTCAACGGCGTGCGCTACATCGACGCCTACGCGAGCTTCATCGACGAGAGCGGCGGCTACAGCGATTGGGGTCCGGACGTCACCGGCAAGGTCCGCCGCCTGCGCGACACCGACGGCGTGCATTTCACCGAGGCTGGCTATCGCAAGCTCGCGCATTTCGTCGAGCGCGAGTTGAAGCGCGACATCTCTCAGGCGCGCACCGAGCGGTCGATCCCGCTCGCCGGCGACACGGCCGAGCAGTCGCGCGTCAATCCCGACAAGGTGCGCCTCAAGGCGGAAAGCGAGCGCGCGCGCGCCCAGGCGCAAATCGGCCAAGGGCGGTGGCGTCGCCGCACCGGCGGCCGCTGACGCCGCCGCCGCCGACGGCGCGCGCGACCAGAAGGCGGAGACAGGCAAGGTCGACATCAAGGTGCCGGGCACTGACGGCACCGAGCAGATCGTCACCGTCGAGATCGTGCGGCCGGCCATTCCGGCCTCCGTCGTCGCGCTCGTCACGCGCAAGCAGAGCGACGACAAGGCGGCGCAGATGGGCGACGTGCTCGTCGATCAGATCCCCGGCGGACTGACGGTCATGAGCTCGATCGTGCCTCCGCGCGGCTCCGACGGCAGCCGCCGGCGTCTGTCACCGACGCAAAGTCCATATTTCCGCGTGTTCGAGCAGGGCGAGCGCATGCCCTCGAAGCCCGGCCGCGCCGATGACTTCACCTGGCCGCGTCCGCAGACGACGGCGGAAGTGCACAGCGAGCCGCCGCCGATGGCGGACGGCGGGCCGAAAGGCACCGCCTCGACACACTAGCTGCTTCGCGCCGAGCGATCAGCGCGGCAGTGCGCTCTTGCCCATCAGGAACGTGTCGATCGCTTGCGCTGCTTGGCGTCCTTCGCGGATCGCCCACACGACGAGCGATTGCCCGCGGCGGATGTCGCCGGCGGCGAACAGCTTCGGCCGCCCCGGGATGCGATAGTCGCGCTCATTGGCATCGAGACCCTTGAAGCGGCCGCGCGCGACGACGGGCAGCGTCAGCTCATTGACGACGTCGTCCTCGATCGGGCCCGAGAAGCCCATGGCAAACAGCACGAGGTCGGCCTCTAGCTCCGCCTCGGTGCCGGGCACCGGCTGCATCTTGTTGTCGACCTGCACGTAGTGCAGCTTCTTCACCTTGCCGTCGCGGCCCGAGAAGCCCGTGGTCGATACGGAGTATTCGACCTTGGCGCCCTCGGCCTGGCTCGACGAGATGCGCAGCTTCAACGGCCAGTTCGGCCAGGAGAGCCCCTTGTTCTCGCGCTCGGGCGGCATCGGCATGATCTCGAGCTGCGTCACCGACTTGGCGCCCTGCCGGAACGAGGTTCCGATGCAGTCGGAGCCGGTGTCGCCGCCGCCGATGACGATGACGTGCTTGTCGTTCGCCAGGATGTCCTTGGCGTCGGTGATGGCCGGGGGCGTCTCGCCCGCTACACGGCGGTTCTGCTGCGGCAGGAAATCCATGGCGTAGTGGATGCCGTCGAGGTCACGCCCGCTCGATTTCGCGAAAAAGTCGAACGGTTGCTCCGAGCCGCCGGCGAGCAGCAGCGCGTCGTAGCTGCCCTCGAGCTCCTTGGCAGAGATCGTCTTGCCGACGTGCGCATTGCAATGGAAGGTCACGCCTTCCGCTTCCATCTGCTTGATGCGGCGCTCGATGATCCCCTTCTCCATCTTGAAGTCGGGGATGCCGTAGCGCAGCAGGCCGCCGGGCTTGGCGCTCTTCTCGTAGACGTGCACATCATGACCGGCGCGCGCCAGCTGCTGGGCGGCGGCGAGACCGGCCGGACCGGAGCCGACGATCGCGATCCGCTTGCCGGTCTTCTTCTCCGGCGGCTCGGGCACGACCCAGTCCTCTTCGAGCGCCCGATCGGCGATGGCGCATTCGATGCTCTTGATGGCGACCGGAACGTCATCAATGTTGAGCGTGCACGCGGCTTCGCACGGTGCCGGGCAGACGCGGCCGGTCACCTCGGGGAAGTTGTTCGTCGAGTGAAGGTTCTGCGCCGCCTGCTTCCAGTCGGAGTGATAGACGAGGTCGTTCCAGTCGGGGATCTGGTTGTTGACCGGGCAGCCGGTGTGGCAATAGGGGATGCCGCAGTCCATGCAGCGGGCTGCCTGGACCTTCGTCTCCTGCTCGCTCAAGGCCTGCACGAACTCGCGCCAATGCTTCACGCGCTCAGCGACCGGAGCGTACTTTCGCTCCGCTCGCTTGAATTCGAGGAAGCCCGTAATCTTGCCCATACCCGCTCCCTATCAGCGGCGCTGGAGCCCGCATGGCTCCTAGCGCCGTCGCCCCGGCCATCATTTCATGGAGAGGCGAAATCCTTCAAGCCTTGGCCATCTTGAGGCCGATCTCGATCTTCGCGAGGCCGTCCTTGTCGGTCGCCTGCGCCTTGGCCATCAGCGCCAAAGCCTTGCGATACTCGACCGGCATGACCTTCTTGAACTTCGGCATGTAGGCCCGCCAGTCGGCGAGAATGGCTTTGGCCTTCGCCGAGTTGGTGTAGTGGGCCTGCCGCGCGACGAGGGCGTACAGCCGCTCGGCGTCGTGCTTCGTCATGTCGCCCATGACGTCGACGAGACCGTGGCTCTCGAGATCGCCCTGCTGACCCATCAGCCGCTGCATGAGCTCTTCCTCGGCCTCGACCGGCTCGAGCTCGACCATGGCCATGTTGCACTTCGATTCGAAGTCGCCGCTCTCGTCCAGCACGTAGGCGATGCCGCCCGACATGCCGGCCGCGAAGTTGCGGCCCGTCGGGCCGAGCACGACGACAACGCCGCCGGTCATGTATTCGCAGCCGTGATCGCCCGTGCCTTCGACGACGGCCGTGGCGCCCGAGTTGCGCACGGCGAAGCGCTCGCCGGCGATGCCGCGGAAATAGCACTCGCCGGTGATGGCGCCGTACAGCACCGTGTTGCCGACGATAATGCTCTCCTCGGGCTTGATGCTCGAGATGGCGTTGGGACGGACGATGAGCTTGCCGCCCGACAATCCTTTGCCGACGTAGTCGTTGCCCTCGCCGACGAGGTCGAGCGTGACGCCGTGCGTGGCCCACGCGCCGAAGCTCTGCCCGGCGGTGCCCGAGAGCGTCACCCAGATGGTGTCTTCGGGCAGGCCGGCGTGGCCGTAGCGCATGGCCACTTCGCCCGACAGCATGGCGCCGGCACTGCGATCGGTGTTCTTGATCGCCACCTCGTGCTTCACCGGCTTCTTCGACTTGAGAGCAGGCTGGCACAGCTCGATCAACTTGTTGTCGAGCACCTTGTCGAGGCCGTGGTCTTGGGCTTCGCTATGCGAAATGGCGACCGACTTCGGCATGCGCGGCTTGTAGAAGATGCGCGAGAAGTCGAGGCCCTTCGCCTTCCAGTGCTCGATGGCGCGATCCTTATCCAGCGCGTCCGTCTGGCCGATCATCTCCTCGAACTTGCGGAAGCCGAGCGCGGCCATGTACTCGCGCACCTCTTCGGCGACGAAGAAGAAGTAATTGATGACGTGCTCGGGCTTGCCCTGGAACTTGGCGCGCAGCACCGGGTCTTGCGTGGCGACGCCGACCGGGCAGGTGTTGAGATGGCACTTGCGCATCATGATGCAGCCGGCGGCGATCAGCGGCGCCGTCGAGAAGCCGAACTCGTCGGCGCCGAGCAGCGCGCCGACGACCACGTCGCGGCCCGTGCGCACGCCGCCGTCGACCTGCACGGCGATGCGCCCGCGCAGGCGGTTGAGCACCAGCGTCTGGTGGGTCTCCGCCAGGCCGATTTCCCACGGCGAGCCGGCATGCTTGATCGACGTCAGCGGCGAAGCGCCGGTGCCACCCTCAAAACCGGAGATCGTCACATGATCGGCGCGCGCCTTGGCGACGCCGGTTGCGACCGTGCCGACGCCGACCTCGGAGACGAGCTTTACCGAGACGAGACCCTTCGGGTTGACGTTCTTCAGATCGAAGATCAGCTGCGCCAGATCCTCGATCGAATAGATGTCGTGATGCGGCGGCGGCGAGATGAGGCCGACGCCGGGCGTCGAATGGCGCACCTTGGCGATCACCGCGTCGACCTTGTGGCCGGGGAGCTGGCCGCCCTCGCCGGGCTTGGCGCCCTGCGCCATCTTGATCTGCATCATGTCGGCGTTGACGAGATACTCGGCCGTGACGCCGAAACGTCCGGACGCGACCTGCTTGATCGCCGAGCGCATGGAATCGCCGTTTGGCAGCGGCTTGAAGCGATCCGTCTCCTCGCCGCCCTCGCCGGTGTTCGACTTGCCGCCGATGCGGTTCATGGCGATGGCGAGCGTCGTGTGCGCCTCGCGTGAAATCGATCCGTAGCTCATGGCTCCGGTCGCGAACCGCTTCACGATATCGACCGCGGGTTCGACCTGCTCGATCGGCACCGGCTTGCGGCCGAGCGCCTCTGCCGAGCGGATGCGGAACATGCCGCGCATGGTCATCAGCTGCTCGGACTGGTCGTTGATCTGCTTGGCGAACGACCGGTACTTGTCGGGAATGTTACCGCGCACGGCATGCTGCAGATCGGCGACGACGCCGGCGCGCCACACGTGCGCTTCGCCGCGCACGCGGTAGGCGTACTCGCCGCCAACATCGAGCGCGTTCTCGAGCACGGGAACGTTGCCGAAGGCCGCCGCGTGACGATCGACCGTCTCTTGCGCCACCTCGCGCAGGCCGATGCCCTCGATCTGCGTGTGCGTGCCGGTGAAGTACTTCCTCACGAAGCTAGAGCGCAGCCCCACCGCGTCGAAGATCTGCGCGCCGCAGTACGACTGGTAGGTCGAGATGCCCATCTTGGCCATGACCTTGAGGATGGCCTTGCCGATAGCCTTGATGTAGCGCTTCTTAACCTCTTCGGCCGTCATCTCCTCGTCGAGATCGGGCAGCATCTGTTCGAGCGTCTCGAAGGCGAGATATGGGTTGATCGCCTCTGCGCCATAGCCGGCCAGCGTGCAGAACTGATGCACCTCGTTGGCCTCGCCCGTTTCGACGACGAGACCGACCGACGTGCGCAGGCCCTGCTTGATCAGGTGATGATGCACCGCCGACGTCGCCAGCAGCGACGGAATGGGGATACGGTCCGGACCGACGGCGCGGTCGGACAGGATGATGATGTTGTATTCCTTCGAGCGCACGGCCTCCTCGGCCTCGGCGCACACGCAATCGAGCGCCGACGCCATCCCCGCTGCGCCCTTCTCGGCTGCATAGGTGATGTCGAGGGTGATCGATGAAAACTCGTTGTCCTTCACCTCGCCGATCTGGCGAACGCGCTCCAGATCCTCGTTGGTCAGGATCGGTTGATACACCTCGAGTCGCTTCTGCCGCGAGGTGCCCTCGAGGTCGAGGATGTTCGGACGCGGGCCGATGAACGACACGAGGCTCATGACGAGCTCCTCGCGGATCGAGTTGATCGGCGGGTTCGTCACCTGCGCGAAGTTCTGCTTGAAGTAGGTGTGCAGCAGCTTCGACTTCGACGACAAGGCCGAGATCGGCGTGTCGGTCCCCATCGAGCCGACCGCCTCCTGGCCGCTCTCGGCCATCGGCGACATCAATAGCTTCACGCTCTCCTGCGTGTAGCCGAACGCCTGCTGCAGGTCCAAAAGCCCGACGTTCGACTTTTTCGCCGGGGCACGGCCCTTCGGCAGCGGCAGATCGGAAACGAGGATCTGCGCGCGCTTCAGCCACGTCTCGTACGGATTGCTGGCGGCGATCTCGGCCTTGAGCTCCTCGTCGGAGACAATGCGCCCCTTCTCGAGATCGATGAGCAGCATCTTGCCGGGCTGCAGGCGCCACTTCTGGACGATCGTCTCCTCCGGGACCGGCAGCACGCCGGCCTCCGAGGACATGACGACGAGGCCGTCCTTGGTGACGAAATAGCGGGCGGGTCGCAGGCCGTTGCGGTCGAGCGTGGCGCCGATCTGACGGCCGTCGGAGAAAGCCATGGCGGCCGGGCCGTCCCACGGCTCCATGAGACAGGCGTGATACTCGTAGAAGGCGCGCCGCTTGCGATCCATCAGCGGATTGCCTGCCCACGCCTCAGGGATGAGCATCATCGCGGCATGCGTCAGCGAGTAGCCGCCCATGACGAGGAATTCGAGCGCGTTGTCGAAGCACGCGGTGTCCGACTGGCCCTCATAGGAGATCGGCCACAGCTTCGAGATGTCGTCGCCGTAGAGCGGCGATGACACGGACGCCTGGCGCGCCGCCATCCAGTTGACGTTGCCGCGCAGCGTGTTGATCTCGCCGTTGTGGGCGACGAAGCGATAAGGGTGCGCGAGCTTCCAGGACGGGAACGTGTTGGTCGAGAAGCGCTGATGCACGAGCGCCATGGCCGACACGAATCGCGGGTCGGACAGGTCCGTATAGTAGGCCTTCACCTGATACGAC
Organism: uncultured Alphaproteobacteria bacterium; assembly: GCA_963724595.1. Taxonomy (GTDB): domain Bacteria; phylum Pseudomonadota; class Alphaproteobacteria; order Rhizobiales; family Hyphomicrobiaceae; genus Hyphomicrobium_A. The sequence continues at coordinate 37,317 of CAVRVR010000007.1, forward strand.
AGGAACATGCCTTTGTAGACGAGCGTGCGGCTCGACAGCGACACGGTGTAATGGCCGATGTCGCGATTCTTGTACGCCTCCTGGATCGAGTTGGAGACGATCTTGCGCGTCAGGAAAAGGCTGCGCTCGAAGTCGTCTTGATCGAGAATCGTCGACGGGCGTCCGATGAACACCTGGCGGTGCACAGGCTCCGTGGCGATCACCATCTCCGACAGCGAGGAGTTGTCGACGGGCACCGAGCGCCAGCCAAGCAGCTCCAGCCCTTCTTCCTTCACGATGCGCGTCCACACGCGCTCGCAATGGGCGCGCAGGCGCTCGTCGCGCGGCATGAAGATGTGGCCGACGGCGTAGCGGCCCGGCGGCGGCAGCGTGAAGCCGAGCTTGCGGCACTCGTCCTTGAGGAAGTCGTGCGGAATCTGAATGAGCATGCCGGCGCCGTCGCCGGCCAGCGGATCGGCGCCCACCGCGCCGCGGTGCTCGAGGTTGGCGAGGATCTTGAGAGCGTCGGAGACGATCTGATGCGATTTGCGGCCCTTGAGGTCGGCGATGAAGCCAACGCCACACGCATCGCGCTCGTGCGCCGGGTCATAGAGGCCCTGCGCCTGCGGCGCCTCGAAGCCTTCGAATGCCTCGGCTTCGCTCATGTCTTGGCTCTTCGTCATACTGCGACCTCGGTGCGGGACGCTGCAGCGTGAATTTGCTCAGTTCGGACAGATCAGCGGAGCACCCAAGACCGATTGATCGACCTCAGGTGGAGTTAGTCAAGAACGTCAGAACGAAGCGGAGGTTTTGGCGGCGTTTGCTGCCGCGCTGCGGCTGGCTGCGCCAGCGGCGCTTGCCGGCCTACCGGTCGGCCACATTTCGACGTACACCTCGCTCGCTCCTGCCAGTCATGCCTTTGGCCAAGGAGGGCCTTGAGGCGTCCCTGGCCGCGGTTCATAAAGGACAGGAGTACTGACCTTTCCGCCGAGCTTCGCAGATTTCTGGTGCGCGCACAAGCATCAACGCAACCCCATCCGTGGAGTGCACGGACAGCGAATGGCGGTCGCCGTCGGTACGGCGACCGCCTCGCAGTCGGTAGCTCGGCAAGCGGCCGCTTAGGCCGTCGCTTCGATCTGCTTGGGAGAAGCCGAGCCGATCGAAATCGTACGCGGCTTCATGCGCTCGGGCAGGTTGCGGACGAGGTCGATGTGCAGAAGGCCGTCGTTGAAGTCGGCGCCCTTGACCTCGACGTGATCGGCAAGCTGGAAGCGGCGCTCGAAGCTACGGGCAGCAATGCCGCGGTGCAGGAAAACGCGCTGCTTGTCCTCCGGCTTCTTTTCGCCGGTGACGACCAAGGTGGATTCCTTCACCTCGATCTTGAACTCGTCCTTGTGGAAGCCGGCGACCGCCATGGTGATGCGGTACTCGTTATCGCCGAGGCGCTCGATGTTGTAGGGCGGGTACCCGTCGGCATCGACGCCGCCGACGCTGTCCATGAGCTGGGCAAGACGATCGAAACCGACCGTTGAACGATAGAGGGGAGCAAAGTCGAACTGTCGCATGAACATATCCTCCATGATTGAGCGACATGCGGTGCGCCTGCCGGATCGGCCAGGCGGTCTTTGAACGCGCACCCCCGAAGGGCGTGCGCACCCACTATTTAGGCGCCGGATCGAGGCGTTCAAGCCTCCGCCGACAGCTCTTGAGGGCACGGCCAAGTTGCTCCCATGCAACGGAAATCGATCTGCCCTTCAGCCCGGGTTCATGTTGAAAACGCCACCCTCGGGGCGCTTTGGGAAAGCAGCCATCTGCTACGAGGAGTTTCACAATGCCAGCGTACGTCCGTCTTGCCGCGGCATCTGCGCTTGCCGTGTCTTTTGCCGCCTTCGCCCTTCCCGCCGCCGCCGCCGACCTCTACGAGCCGCCCTACGATGGATATCAGGAGGGCTACGGCGAGGGTCCACCGCCGCCCGATCGCTACGCCGACGTGCCGGATGATTTCGAGCCGCCGTATCCGCCGCCGGCCTACGCCGAACGTGGCGGCTGCATCCCGCGTGAGGTGGCGCGCGATCGCCTGCGGGCCGCCGGCTGGCACGGTTTCCATGCTCTCGAGCCGCACGACAGGGTCGTGCTGGTCAAGGCGCGTCGTCCCTCGGGGAGGCTATTCGAGCTGACCATCGACCGCTGCTCCGGCGAGGTCGTCGACGCACGGCCGCTCGGCTGGAGCCGCTTCGGGCGTTTCGCCGACGGTCCCCGCCGCTACTGGGCGCGGCCGTACTACTGAGCAAAGCTAACAGCTTCCACCTCCGTCGTGGCCGCCGCTCTTCGCCGTCTATATGATGGCGGCGAAGAGTTGACCGACGCTGAGGGGGCGCGATGGAGCTGGTATCGCTCGCCAAGAATCCGGTTCCGAGCGGGGGAACCGTCGGGTCCTTCCGCGGATACGACGGGGCCGAGCTGCGCTATGCGCGCTGGGACGCTACGCGCATGCCGCGCCGGGGCACCGTCTGCCTGTTGAGCGGGCGTGCCGAGTTCATCGAGAAATACTTCGAGGTCATCGCCGATTTGCGGCGCCGTGGCTTCGCCGTCGCCACCATGGATTGGCGCGGGCAGGGCGGCTCACAACGCATGTTGTCCAACCCGCACAAGGGCCATGTGGCCGGCTTCTGGGAGTATGACCGCGACCTCATCCGCTTCATGAAGGATATCGTGCTGCCCGACTGCCCGCCGCCGTTCATCGGCCTCGGGCACTCCATGGGCGGCAACATACTTCTGCGCAATGCCACGATGCCCGGCCTGTGGTTCGAGCGGATTGTCCTGACGGCGCCGATGATCTCGATCCCCGAGAGCTGTCTCGGCACAACGCAATCGCGCGTCCGGGTCTACACCGAGGTCGCCTCCCTGCTGGGGATGTCGACGGCCTACGTGGTCGGCGGCTCGGACGAGAATGCCTCTGGCCAGAAGTTCGAGGGCAATGCACTCACCTCCGACTACGAGCGCTGGCTGCGCACCAAGGCCGTGCTCGACCTTGCTCCCGCGCTCGGCCTCGGCTCGCCGACGGTCGGCTGGCTCAAGTCGGCGCTGCGGTCCTGCCGTTATCTAGGTTCGCCCGATTTCCCGGCGCGCATCAACGTACCGCTGCTGCTGTTCGCGGCCGGCAACGACACCGTCGTCTCGACGCGCGCGATCGAGGACTTCGCCGTGCGGGCCAAGGTTTCCTCGTGCATCCTGATGCCCGGTTCGCGGCACGAGATCCTGCAGGAGAACGACGCGGTACGCACGCGCTTCTGGGCCGCGTTCGACGCGTATCTGGGCGTCGATGTGAAGGTCGCCTGAGCGCCTACGTCGAGCGAGAGAGCACCGCCATCGCCTGCTCGTGCACGCGCGGATCGCCGGCGGCCACGATGCGCCCGCCGGCCGTCGCCGGTTTGCCGTCCCACGTCGTGATGCGCCCGCCGGCGCGCTCGATGATCGGTATGAGCGCAACGACATCGTAGGGCTTCAGGCCAGCCTCAACGACAAGATCGACGAATCCCGCCGCGACCAGGCAATAGCCGTAGCAGTCGCCCCCGTAGCGGGTCATGCGCACCTTCGACGTGAGCCGGGCGAAGCCGTCTGCTTCTTCACCGGCGCCGAAGAGGTCGGGGTGCGTCGTCGAAAGAATTGCGTCGCCGAGGCTCGGACAGGCTCGCGCCCTGATGCGCCGTGCCTCGTCGTCGCCCGTGCGCAGGTAGGAGGCATGGGCGCCAGACCAGTAGCGCTCGCGGGTGAAGGGCTGGTCCATGAGCCCCAGAATGGGCGCATCTCCATCGAGCAGGCCGATGAGCGTGCCCCACATCGGCCAACCCATGATGAAGGCCCGCGTGCCGTCGATCGGATCGACGACCCAGCGGAGGCGCGCGTCCGGCCGCGTCGACCCGTGCTCCTCGCCGATAAATCCGTGCTCCGGCCAGCGCTCCGCGACGGCTGCGGCGATGACCCGCTCGGCGGCCTTGTCGGCCTCGGTGACGGGGTCGAAGGCGCCCCCGCCGGCCTTGTTGGCGACGTCGATTGGCTGACGAAAGTACGGGCGAATGGCCGCTCCGGACACGTCGGCCAGCGTGTGGGCAAAATCTAGGAGGTCGCTCAGGGTCGGCTGCGTCTTATTTGTCACAGTATTACACTCGCTGGCCCTAAGTCGTCATCCAATAATGGCGGGCTCAATTTGGGCATAAGGCCGTGAGTTGCAGAGTGCATGTTTCATTTATGTGGCCAACACTCAATATGTGTTGCCGCATGGCGACATAGTACCGCCAATGCGTGGCTGAAGGGCTGTCGTTGGTTGAAGCGAGCACCGAACAAGCTCATACGTCGATAGCGCGGTGGCGTTGGTCGATCCAGGTCACCGTTAGCCCACTTGGGCGTTTCCTCCCTAGACTTGGGCCGTTCGTCCTCCGAACGGCCTTTTTTCATGGTAGATCGCCCAACGTACGAGCCCCTGATTTCGGTAGGGCAGCTCTGCAAAAATTGCATTTGAAAATGGTGCAGCGCACCAGTAGCTTTTGCGATGCGACATGGCGAGCCCGGCTCGTTTGTCGTAGCCCTCCTTGGGCGTTTCCTCCCTAGACTTGGGCCGTTCGTGATCCGAACGGCCCTTTTTCTTTCTGCCGTCCCGCCGCTGAGGGCCTCTGCGCATCGACGACATATTCGATGCTGGCATCATCCTGCCCCGACGTCGAAAAGCGGGTTTTCGGTCGGAATATATTGCGCTGCAGCATGATTGTTCTGCATAGCTTAGCAGGGCTATGCGGACGTCGAGGTCGGCTTATTCGGCAGCGGCACGCCGCTCGAGCAATGCGGGCAGCTCATTGAAGAGCGGCGCCGCCAGGCTTTGCAGATCCCTCTGCAATTCGACGAACCCCGCCGTCGGGCGCAGCGTCAGCTCGTCGAGATAGAGCCCACGATTGATTTCGATCTGCACGGCATGCACGTCGCGCGCCGGCCGGCCGTAGTGCTCGGTGATGTAGCCGCCGGCATACGGGCGGTTCATGTGCACCTCGTAGCCGAGGCCGCACAGCGCATCCTTCAGGAAGCGGGTGATCTTGCAGTCGGCCGAGGCACCGAAGCGATCTCCGAGCACGATGTCGGGACGCGGACCTCCTGCCGGCGCCATCGAGGCCGACGGCATCGAGTGGCAGTCGATGAGGATGGCGTAGCCGAAGCGGCGGCGCGTCGTTTCGATCAAGTTGCACAGCGCGGCGTGGAACGGAATGTAGAGCTGCTCGATGCGTGCGAGCCCCGACGCCAGCGGCAACTTGCGACGGTAGATTTCCTCGCCGTCGGCGACGATGCGGGCGATCGTGCCGAGACCGCCGGCGACGCGCACCGACTGCGTGTTGGCGAAGTCCGGTAGCGGCTCGTGGAACAGCTCGGGGTCGAGCTCGTATGGCTCGCGGTTCACGTCGAGGAAGGCGCGCGGAAAGCGCGCAGCGATCAGCGGCACGCCGGCGGCGGCAACCGGCGCGAACAGGTCATCGACAAAGCAATCTTCCGACTTTCTGAGCGACAGCGGGCTCAAGCGCGAAAGCTCGACGAAGCTCGATGGATAGAGGCTGCCTGAATGCGGCGAGCAGAGCACAAACGGCGCGACCTGCGTCTCGGACGCGCTCACGACATAGGGCGGCAAATACTCTGTTGGAATTGGGGGGAAGTCGCGCACGGGCATGCTTCTTGCGATTGCTTTCTGCGTTAAGCCTTTTGCGTGAGGGACGCCTGACAGCGGCTTTATGTGGCTCGCCTTACAGCAACCGGACACTAAAAAAACGCACCGCCAGGACAATGCGTCTCAATGCACACCATCGCCCTTGCTCACTGTGCCAACGTCGTCTCAATATGTCCATCGGGGGACGGTAAGGCTGGAAGCCTCGTTGGTGGAGAAAACGAGGTTGCCACGGCTTGCCGGGGGCACACTTCACCTCCCGTTTACCATAGTCACCTCACAGTCGAGCCGGCGCCCGGCGACGGCAGACGCGTCGAAACGATAGTTTCAGAGTAGCCATGACCGCAAAGCCATCAAGCGTAACGATCTCCCGCATCCTGCTCGCCGAAGACGACGACTCGATGCGCGGTTTTCTGGTGCGGGCGCTGAAGAAGGCGGGCTACGACGTCATCGCCTTCCCGAACGGCGAGGAAGCCTTCGAGCGACTGAAGACGGAGCCGTTCACCCTGCTGCTGACCGATATCGTCATGCCGAAGATGGACGGCATCGAGCTGGCGCGCCGGGCGAGCGAACTCGACCCGGACCTCAAGATCATGTTCATCACGGGTTTTGCCGCCGTGATCCTCAACAACGATACGGCCGCTCCCAAGGACGCCCGGGTACTGTCCAAGCCCTTCCACCTCAAGGATCTGGTGCGCGAGGTCGACCGCCTGCTGGCGGCCTAAAGGCGCATGAAATGGGGCAACTCAATCAACTGTTGACCTCGACAGGGGCGACCGCATAGAACCGCGCCTCTGGGGCGCGTAGCTCAGCGGTAGAGCACTACGTTGACATCGTAGGGGTCACAGGTTCGATCCCTGTCGCGCCCACCATCATTTGCCATCGGTGTTGAGATGAAAGTTCGGAACTCGTTGAAATCGTTGCGCGGTCGCCATCGCGCCAACCGCCTCGTCCGTCGCAAGGGCAAGGTGTACATCATCAATAAGGTGCAGAAGCGATTCAAAGCGCGTCAGGGCTGAGGCGTACTCCCGCCACGCTTTGACGCTTACTTGGCTGCATCCTATGTTTCTGGGGATGCGCAGAATGACGCCTCGCTTCGTTTTGGTCTTCGTCGCCACGGGCCTATGTGCCGTGGCTGCGCCGTCTCTGGCCCAGGATGGCCGGCCGGGGATACCGGTGCCGGGCCTGGGCGCCGAGGGCATGCGACCCGACGCGATCGAGCCGGCCCCTGCCCCCTACGCGCCGACCCCCGCTCCGCAAGCCGACAAGGCGGTCAAGCCGCAAGCCGCCAAGCCGCCCGTTCCGCAGGACCGCGACGCGCTGCTCGCCGAGCTCTACGTGCATCTGGCGCAAGCCCCTGACGCTACTCAGGCCGCGCCGATCGCCGAGACCATCGAGGGCCTGTGGCTGCAGTCCGGCAGCGACACCATCGGCGTGCTGATGGGCCGCTCGGCCAAGGCTATCAACGAGCAGAAGAACGATCTCGCACTGCAGCTGCTCGACGCCGTCGTCGAGCTGGCGCCGGACTACGCCGAGGGCTGGAACCGGCGCGCCTACGTGTATTTCCTGCAGAACAACTTCGAGGGCGCCATCGGCGATCTGCGCCGCGCGCTGGCGCTCGATCCCAATCACTTCAAGGCGCTCGAGGGGCTGGCCCGCATCCTGCGCGACAGCGGCCAGAAGAAGAGCGCGCTGCAGGCCTACAAGCAGATCCTCAAGATCAATCCCTTCCAGGAAGGCGCCAAGGAAGCGGTCGACGAGCTGTCGGTCGAGGTCGAAGGCCAGGGCATCTAGAGCAGCGCCCGCGAGCCGCTCGCGGCTCTCAGCGCACCTCGGCGACGGGGGCGCCGTTCTCGTCGACGAATGCAATGCGGATCATGTTGGTGGCGCCCGGCGAGCCGAACGGCACGCCGGCGGTGATCAGGATGCCGTCGTGCGGCTTGACGAAGCCCTCGTCGAAGGCGATGCGGCAGGCCTTGCTCACCATGTCGGTCAGCGTCGCGGGATCGCCCGTCAGCACCGACTGAATTCCCCAGACGAGCGATAGCCGGCGCGCCGTCGCCTCGACCGGCGTCAGGCCCATGATCGGCAAGCCAGGGCGCTCGCGCGTGACGCGCAGCGCGGTCGAGCCGGTTGCCGTGTAGCAGACGATGGCGGCGAGCTTCACCGTATCGGCGATGGCGTGCGCAGCCGACGCGATGGCGTCGGCGCCGGTCGCCTGCGGCATAATACGAGTGGCGTGGATGATGGCGTCGTAGCTCGGGTCGGCTTCCACCTCGATGGCGATGCGGTCCATCATCTGGATCGCCTCGAGCGGGAACTGGCCGATGGCGGATTCTGCCGACAGCATCACCGCATCGGCGCCGTCGAACACGGCGGTCGCCACGTCCGACACCTCGGCGCGCGTCGGCACCGGCGAGGAGATCATGCTTTCGAGCATCTGCGTGGCGACGACCACCGGCTTGCCGGCGGCACGCGCCTTGCGCGTGATCTGTTTCTGCAGGCCCGGCACGCGCTCGACTGGCATTTCGACGCCGAGGTCGCCGCGCGCGACCATGAGGCCGTCGGCCGCCGCGATGATGGCGTCGAGATCGCCGATGGCCGACGGCTTCTCGATCTTGGCGAGTATCGCCGCGCGATCGCCGACGAGCTTGCGTACGTCGTGGACGTCCTCGGCGCGCTGTATGAACGACAGCGCGATCCAGTCGACGCCGATCTTGAGAACGTGGGCAAGATCGGCGCGGTCCTTATCGGTCAGCGGACCGATCGGGAAGCACGGTGTCGGGCAAGCTGATGCCCTTGCGGCTCGACAGCGCACCGCCGACGAGCACTTCGGCAGCGATGCTGTTCTGCTTTTTCTCGATGACGCGCATGCGCAGCTTGCCGTCGTCGAGCAGCAGCATGTGCCCTGGCTCGACGGCCGCGAAGATCTGCGGGTGCGGCAGGAACACGCACTCGGACGAGCCCGGCTTCTCGGTGCGCTCGAAGCGGAAGATGGCGCCGTCGTTGACGAACACGCGCCCGCTGGTGAAATTCGCCGACGCGGAATTTCGGCCCCTGCAGGTCGGCAAGGATGCCGATCGGATGGCGATGGCGCTTGGCTACCCAACGCACGGAATTCTGCAGCGCGCGCGCCGTCTCGTGCGAGGAGTGGCTCATGTTGATGCGGAACACGTCGACGCCCGCCAGGAACAGGCGCTCGATCATTTCCGTTGCGGACGAGGCAGGGCCCAAGGTCGCGACGACCTTGACCCTTCGTTGACGTCTCATTTTTCACTCGCCTCGGGGTCGGTGAGGCGGATGGTCCACTCCTGCGACTCGCCCGTGTCCACTTCAAAGAAGCCGGTGCGTTTGAAGCCGCGCTGCTGACAATCCTTGTACACCGCGGATGGCAAACGATTTGTCGTCGGTACACATGAAATTGGTGCCGACCCACTCGCCGCCGCGGTCGTAATCTAGGGCGTGAATGTAAATAAAACGGCTCGGGACCGCACCCTTGAGCAGTGTCTCGCAGGTCTGCGAGGCGATGTTCCACCAGCCCTCGGTCGCCCAGCCGGTAGCGTCCTGGTAGCCGACGGCGACGCCAACGCGGCTCGAGGTCGAGTTGCACAGCTTCAGATCGGCGCTGGCGCTGGCGCTGGGGAGGACGAGGAGCGGCAACATCATGACAGCGGCGGCATGCTGCCGCGCCCTCTGCCAAAGCCGCTTTCCTCGCTCAGCCGACACGCCGGTTCGCTCCGCTCGCCTATGCAATTCGCGCCGTGCTCAGCGCCGCGGCGGAAGAGCCGTAGGCCCGGCTCGCCTCCGCCATCGTGCAGGCGTCGGAAACACTCGAGTAACTGAAACAGGGGCGCATGCGGGATCGCCATTCGCCCGGAAAAAGCAGGCGCGAGTGTTGTTTTCCAGGAACTTGGCGGCATTGCGATTGAGCTGCGGCGGGCAAGAGAAATGAGCACGGCGCGGGCATCGATCCGGCCTTCGCCCTCGGTGTCAGCTGTGAATGCCGATACGTCGGGTGCGGCCATTGTTCTTTCCGGCTCCCTGCCAAGGGGTTGGTTTGCGCAATCGCGTTTGCGCCGTCAAGCGGCGCGCCGACGCGGGTGGTCTTCGAGGGGTCACAAAGCTATATTTGGGAGATGCCAGATTTCAATGGGCGCGAGGCAGCCTCGCTCCTCGCTCCCCTCGTCACGGACAGCTACGAAGTGATCCCCGGCCGGCGCGATGCCGGCCTGCTGCTGTTGTGCGACCACGCCGTCAACGCAATTCCCAGCGACTACGGAACGCTCGGGCTGTCGGCCGACCAGCTCGAGCGCCACATTGCCTACGACATCGGCGCCGCGGCAGTGACGCAAGCAAGTCGCGCAGATGCTCGACGTGCCTGCCATCTTCACGCGCTTCTCGCGGCTGCTGATCGATCCCAACCGCGGCCTCGACGATCCGACGCTCATCATGCGCATCTCCGACGGCGCGGTCGTGCCCGGCAACCGCCATCTCGACGAGGCCGAGCGGGAGCGGCGCGTGCGGCAGTATTACGAGCCCTATCACCTGCGCGATCGACAGCCTGATCGAGCAGTGCGTGGCGGCCGGCGTGCCGCCGGTGCTGCTGTCGATCCACAGCTTCACCGACAACTGGAAAGGCGTGCCGCGGCCCTGGCACGCGGCGATCCTGTGGGACCGCGATTATCGCTTCTCCGTGCCGTTGCTCGAAGCGCTGCGCGCCGAGAACGGTCTGCTCGTCGGCGAGAACGAGCCGTACGACGGCAAGCTCGCCGGCGACTGCATGTGGCAGCACGGCACGCGGCGCGGGCTCGCGCACACCATCATCGAGGTGCGCCAGGATCTCATTCGCACCCCGCAAGGACAGCGCGCTTGGGCCGAACGACTTGCCGCCGCGGTGCAGACAGTGTTCGCACGTCCCGACCTTCGTGAGGCGATGCAGCAAGTGCAGTACTTCGGTTCGCATACGGATGCAGAAGGCGCACCGCCGTATACGCAGCCCGGCGGAAAGGAGCAGCGCATGAGTGACATCGATCGCGCAACGGCAACGCAGCTCGAAGCGGCAGCGTTTCGCCGGCTCGTCGCGCATTTGCGCGAGCGCACCGACGTGCAGAACATCGATCTGATGAATCTCGCCGGCTTCTGCCGCAACTGCCTGTCCAACTGGTACCAGGAGGCGGCGGCGGAACACGGCATTGCCCTTGGCAAGGATGCGGCGCGCGAGATCGTCTACGGCATGCCGTACAAGGAATGGCAGCAGCGCTACCAGACCGAAGCGCCGCCGCAAGCGCAGGCGGATTTCGCCAAATCGACCGCCGCTGGGCATAAGCCGTAGGCCAATGGCCGATGTGACATGCGCGCCGCAGGCGCCGCACAAGAATCCTCTGGATCGTTCTTCGGCTCGCCTTGAAGCGGCAAGGCGGCGTCGCTAGCGTCGCTCTTCAGTCATCACGACGGGAGATGACGGATGACGACGCTACAGGCTTCGGCGCAGAAGCAGTTGCGTCAGCTCGTCGAGCAGATCGAACGGCTCGAGGAAGAGAAGAAGGCGCTCGCCGGCGACATCCGCGACAAGTTTCTCGAGGCGAAGGGCCTCGGCTTCGACGTGAAGGTGCTGCGCCAGGTCGTGCGCCTGCGCAAGAAGAGCGCGACCGAGCGGCAGGAGGAGGACGCGGTCCTCGAGGTTTACCTGCACGCGCTGGGCATGCTTGAGCAACTCGGAAATGGTCGCGATGCGGCCGTCGAAGCGATGATCGCTGCGGAATAGGCATAGGTGCGCGCTACTTAGCGAGAGTACGCGCTGCACGCAGGGTCGAAAGGTAGGAGAGCGCCCCGGTCCGATTCGGCGCTCGGCCGAGGCGCCCGCGGCTGAGAGGAAGGGTTTCCCCCTCCGCCGGTCCCGGACGGCGCAGCACCGCGCAAAGCGCGCGCTAGCGCCAAAAAGCTGCCTGCCTCGTATAGACAGCCCGAGGCATAAGTTCTAATCGTATATTGTTGGTCGTTGGATCAGAGTTTCTTATGCCTCCGCATGTGACGCTCAAGCAGCTCCGCTATTTCGACGCGTTGGCCCGCGAGCAGCATTTCGGCCGCGCCGCGGAGACCTGCGCCGTCACGCAGCCGGCCCTTTCCATGCAGATCCACGAGCTCGAGGACCAGCTCGGCCTCATGCTCGTCGAGCGCACGCGCTCCGGCGTGCTGCTGTCCGACAAGGGGCGCGAGATCGCCGCCCGTGCCGCCCGCATCCTCGGCGACGTGCACGAGATGGTCGAGTTCGCGCAGCACTGCAAGAACGTGCTTTCGGGCTCGCTGCGACTCGGCGTCATCCCTTCGATCGCGCCCTACATGCTGCCGCCGCTGCTGCCGCTGCTGCGCGAGGGCTATCCCCATCTCGAGCTGCACGTGCGCGAGACGCAGACGCTGCCGCTCACCCACGAGCTGATCGACGGCAAGCTCGACGTGCTGCTGCTGGCGCTGCCGATGGTGCAGGCCGAGATCGAGACGCTGTCGCTGTTCGACGATCGCTTCCTGCTGGCGCTGCCGCAGTCGCGCCGCTTGTCGAGCCGCGTGCGCGCGACCAGGGACCTGATCGAGCACGAGCGGCTTGCTGCTGCTCGAGGAAGGCCACTGCCTGCGCGATCAGGCGCTCACCTATTGCAGCCTGCAGCAGGTCTCGACCGTCAACACGTTCGGCGTCTCCAGCCTGTCGACCATCGTCGAGATGGTGGCGGCCGGCTACGGCATCACGCTGCTGCCGGAGATGTGCCTCAACGTCGAGGTGCGCGGCCGCGACATCGGCGCTCACGCGCTTCGTCGAGCCGGAGCCGCTACCGCACGGTCGGGCTCGCGTGGCGCGCGACGTCGCCGCGGGCAGGCGATTTCCGCGAGCTCGGCCGGCTGATCAAGGTTGCATGGTCGAAGGGCTGCGTGCCGCCCGGCCGCAAGAACCCGCGGCACACGCGTCCGCTCACCGCCCCGTCGTCTTGACCGTGCGCGAGGTGAGGCCGGTGGCGCGGCGCGGCGTCGGTTTCGTGCGCCTGAAGTCGACCGCGTTGCCGCGGAACTGCTGCGCCCACAGCACCTCGGCGATCTGATCGCCGGGCCGCAGCCGCATCGGCAGCACGATCTGCTTGTCGTCGAGCAGGTCGAGCGTGCGCTCCAGGTTCGGATGCACGATCTTCACCAGCGCCTCGTCGTCCGCCGATGCCGATTGCGTGAGCAGCGGCGCGACCGGGAACGGCCGGTAGGAGAGCTCTTCAGGATGGTCCTCGTCGAACTCCGGAGCGGGCGCCCAACCCTCGGGCTGTGCATTCTTCAGGCTAGGCTTGCTCAGATCGAGCACGCCAGGGTCGAGCGACGCGACCTGCGTTTCCTTCTTGAGCACCATCTCGGCCGCCTCCGGTCGCGGCGCCGGCGCTTCGACCGACGCTGTGCTGACGAGCGCATCGAGCTGGCGGCGATCGGCCTCGGCCGTTGCTGGAGGACGTTGTGCCGGGACGTCGGTGGGGTCTGAGCGAGGCCAGCGTCACGAGCGTGATCGAGACGTCCGCGCTCGGCTTCCGAAGGTGGTGGTGATGCGGGGCGCGGTGCCTGCACCAGCTGCGGGGCGAGGCGCTGCAATGGGAGACGCCTCAAAGACTTCGGGCTCGGCTGAGGCGACGCGTGTCTCGGGCGCCGGCCACGCAACCTGCGTCGGCGCTGCCTTGAGCACCGGCGCGGGCAGCGCGACCCCGGCCTCGGCCTCGGCGATCTCGATCTCCGACTTCGGATGATTGCGGATCTCGAAGTAGGCGGCCACCTGCGTGGCCACCTCCGTGTTGGCGCGCGCGCTTGCGCACGTCGTCCTTGGAAATGGAGCCGCCGTCGGCCGGCTGATGCTTGGTCTTGCCGTTGGGGAACAGCAACGCCAGCTCGCTCCGCGGCAGCCGCGGCCAGGCGCGCACGGGCCCGGTGTCGACGTGCACGAAGGGAACGCCCGAGGTCGGGTAGTAGCCGATGCCGCCCACTTCGCGGATGGCGGCTGACCAGCGCATTTGCTTCAGCGGAATGTCGGGGAACGTGGCGTCGATCGCCTGCCCCGTCATGTGCTTGCTCTTCTTGGCCTGGCCGCCGACGGTCCGGCGCAGCATGTTGTTGGTCTGCTCGGAGCGATAGCCGCAGATGATGTGGATCGGCTCCTTGCTGCCGAGCTCGGTGTGCATCTCCCACAGCAGGTCGATGGTCTTGGGATCCATCTCCGTCGCCTGTTGAGGCGCCAGTCGCGCATGATCCAGTTGATCTTCTTCAGCGCGTCGTGGTCGTACTTCCCATCCTTCTTGTAGGTGATGGTCAGCGTCTCTTTGGTGTGGATGTGATAGAACGAGATCGTGCGCGTCGAGCCGAAGGCGGCGACGACATGGGGCGCGCCAGCGCTCATGCCCAAAAGCGCAGCGGCCAGGCCGCCGAGGATAGCCTTTTTACGCAATACCAACGTGCCACCCCGTGTCCTGACCGGTCGCGGCGAGCCCTGCGCCAAGCGTCTTGCGGGCATCCCGGTATGCGACCGGCATTCACGTTCCCTCAGGGTTAATCGCCAACCCTTAACGGTTGGTAACCACGGCGAACCAGTTAGGTACGCGCGGAATGGGGGCAGAAGCGGGCTCTCATGCGGCAATATCGGGGCGACGCCGGTCAACTACGCCGTTGGACAGCGTGCGCAAATCAGCACCGACGTCAGAAGCCGCCGAGCGCCGAGCTGATGAAGTCGCCGACACTGCCGAAGCCGCCCGCCGTAGGCCACGCTTTCGGGCGTGCGCACCGGGCGCGAGGTGGTTCGGGCCCTTGGCGATCTGGCTCCAGCGGCCCTGCAGCGCCTGCGTGATGCGCTGCTCGTGCCCGTACACGTCGCGCGCGGTCTGCAGTCTCGCCCTTGTCGTCGACCCAGGCGGTGAAGTAGGTGATGTGCACGCCGATCTTGCGGTCGATCGGCACCTCGTTGTTCTCCGGCCCGTTGGCGATCAGGTCGGCGATCTGCGCCGCGTCCCAGCCCTTGTCCTCGCCGAGCAGGATCTCGGCCATGCGGCGCGGATTGCGCACGCGCATGCAGCCGTGGCTGAACGGCCGGCTCGCCTCCTCGAACAGGCCCTTGGCGTTGGTGTCGTGCATGTAGACGGAGTGCTTGTTGGGGAAGGCGAACTTCAATTCGCCCAGCACGTTGCTCGGCGCCCGGCGGCTGATAGACGTCGTAGTTGCGGATATCGGTCGAGCTCCAGTCGACGCTCTCGGGATCGACGTCGCGGCCGTTCTGCGACAGGCGCAGCCCCTGGCGGCCGAACGACGTGCCGCCGCGCGCCAGGCTCGGCCACAGCTCCAGCACCTTGATCGAGTTCGGCACGTTCCAGCGCGGCTGGAAGACGATCGTCTTCATCGTCTCGGAGAACACCGGCGTCTGCTTGGCCGGCGAGGCCGGTGATGACGCGCTCGGTGTGGATGACCGCGCCGTTCTTGACGATGCGCAGCGTGAACTCGGGGATGTTGACCGTGACGTAGAGGTCGCCGAGGTCGTCGGGCATCCAGCGCCACTCTTCCATGTTGGCGAGCAGCTTGTGCGGGGCTCAGCTCCTCGACGTCGTTGAGCAGGCGCGCGCGTCGCATTGCCGACGATGCCGTCGGGCCGCGTGCCGCTCTCCTTCTGGAAGGCCATGACGGCGGCCTTCAGCGCGTCGTCGTAGAAGTTCTCGTCGACCGGCTTGTCGGTGGCGGCCGGCAGATCGACCTTCAGGCGCTGGCGCAGCAGGGCGACCTGCGGATCGCTCTTGCCCGGGAACGAGCTGCGGACCATTGGGCAGCTTGACCGGCGCCGTCGCGGCAGCGGCCTTGCGCATCTCGAGATACTTCTGGCGCAGCTTCTCGAACTGCGGGATGCTTGCGGGTGCAGCCCGCGCAGATAGGCGTCGGGCTCGCTCGCCGTCGCGATCTTCTCGATCACGTCTTTGGGCGTCGAGGAGCTGCGGCTTGCGGTCGAGGTAGGAGCTGAGCTGCGTCGCCGGATCGATGATGCGGCCGCCGCGCGCATAGCGCGCGTACTTCAGCGCCGTCAGCGACAGGGTCGACCTCGGCGTCGGCCAGCGCGGCCGGAGACGGCGCTCGCCGGCCGCGGCAACGATCGGGATAGCCGGGAAATCGGCGGCGTCGAGGCCCCAGTCATCGGCCTTGCCGAACTCGGCGATGACCGCCGCGGCCTTGGCGTTGAAGCCGTTGCTGGACACCCAGACCGGCGCGTAGATGCGTGCCGCGTAGAAAGCGGCGAGCGCGGCGCGGTCCTGCGCGTCCGCATCGTCAGCGCGCGCTTTGCGCGGGCGCCGAAAGTTTCTGTTGAAGCGCGATGCCGAGCGGATCTTGCGGTGCGGGCGCGGGCGCAACGGCCGGCGCCGTCGCCGGCAGCGGCTCGGTGGTGGCGACACGCTTGGAGTCGCCTGCTGCGCATCGGCCGCGGCCACGAAAAAGAGGCTCAGGGCCAAGCCCAGAGCCAACGGACGCCAACGCAACATACGCATCCTCCACACATACTGGCGGCACGCTAGCCGAGCCGTGGCGCGCCCGCCACAACGGACACTGGCCTGCGGCGCGCGGGGCGCAAAGGTGAGGGAGGACTGTTGCGCAATTACGACGGCATTCGTCCGTTATGGCGGAAATCCACTGCCAAAAATAAGAACGCCGCGCTACCCGAAGGCAGCGCGGCGTGCTTCCGAGCCAGGAGCCACCCGCCTATCAGGCGCGCGGCTCGAGACCGTATTCCTGCATTTTGCGGTAGAGCGTCGAGCGGCCGATCTTCAGGCGCTTGGCCACTTCCGTCATGTGCCCGCGATAGCGGCCGAGCGCGAGGCGGATCATGTCGGCCTCGATCTCGTCGAGCGGGCGGATGTCGCCGGCCTCGGTGACCACGGGGATGCCGAGCGCGCTGTCGTGCGCCGTTCGACGCGGATCTCCATCGTCTGCGGGATGATGTCCTCGGCACCGAGCAGCGCCGGGCCCTTGAACGCACCCGGCTTCGGCGCCGGGGCGGGCGCTGCCGGCACCGCCGTGTCGAAGCCCGTGACGTGCGCCGCGATCTGCGGGAACTCGGCGACCGTCAGCTCGGCGCCGTCGGCCAGCACGACGGCGCGGAACACCGCGTTCTCGAGCTGGCGCACGTTGCCCGGCCACGGATAGCTCTTGATCAGGCGCAGCGCGTCGTCGCTGATGCCGTTGATGCGCTTGCCTTCCTCGGCGCGCGAAGCGCGCCATGAAGTGCTGCGCCAGCTCGGCGACGTCGCCCGAGGCGCTCGCGCAGCGGCGGCACCCAGATCGGGAACACGTTGAGGCGGTAGTAGAGGTCCTCGCGGAACTTACCGTCGCGCACGAGCTGGATCATGTTGCGGTTGGTCGCCGAGATCAGGCGGAAGTTGACGTTGATCGACTTCTTCGAGCCGACCGGATCGATCTCGCCGTCCTGCAGCGCGCGCAGCAGCTTCACCTGCGCGTCGAGCGGCAGCTCGCCGACCTCGTCGAGGAACAGCGTGCCGCCGTCGGCTTCCTGGAACTTGCCGACGCGCTTGTCGACGGCGCCGGTGAACGAGCCCTTCTCGTGGCCGAACAGCATGCTCTCGACGAGGTTCTCGGGGATGGCGCCGCAGTTGACGACGACGAACGGCTTGCCGGCGCGCTCGCTCTCGCCCTGGATGGCGCGGGCGATCAGCTCCTTGCCGACGCCGGACTCGCCTTCGATCAGCACCGGGATGTTGGAGGCGGCGGCGCGCTTGCCGAGCGCGACGACGCGCTCCATGCCTTCGCCGCGCACGACGAGATCGGCGAAGGTCAGCGTGCCTTCGACCTTCTTCTTGATGCGGCTGATCTCGCCGGCGAGCGCCTCGATCTTCAGGGCGCTCTTGATCGAGACTTCGAGCCGCTCGGGCGACACCGGCTTGACGACGAAGTCGACGGCGCCGGCGCGCATGGCGTTGATGGCGGCGTCGATCGAGCCGTGCGCGGTTTGCACGATGATGGGAGGAAGGCCCGGCTTGCCGTTGAGCTTGTCGAGCACGCGCCATGCCGTCGACGCCGTCCATCACGAGATCGAGAAGCACGAGGCCGATATCGCCGCGCTCGGGCCCTTCGAGGATCTGCAGGGCTTGCTCGCCGGAGCTGGCGGTCTTAGTACCGAACCCCAGGCGCTTGATCGTTTCTTCGAGAATGCGGCGCTGGGTGGGATCGTCATCGACGATTAGAAGACTCTTGACCATGAGGCACTCGAACTCAACCTGATAACGGACCTGCCCCGGTCGGACCCCCCGAATTGCTTCAGGATTGGACACTCGGCCACCGGTAGCTCACTCAACAAGGCAAGACTGCCCAACAAGGGTAAATAAGCTGTTGCGATGGAGCCCAGGTTGAGCCTTTTTTGGGCACGAGCGCGTCTCAAGGCGCCACGCGCGGTGCCTCGACCACGCGACACCGCAAGCCCCCGATTTACCCCGTTTCACTGGAGCAAATGATGCGATTCACGCACGCGCCAACGACATGCGACGCAACTTCAACGCGCAGGACGGTGCGCGGCGGAGGCCGTGGAAGCGCTCGGGCAGATGCCCGAATGGAACCTCGCCGATCTCTACGCCTCGCCGACGCGCCGGAGATCGCCCGCGATCTGAAGATCGCCGCCGACGAGGCGCGCCGCATCAAGGAGGCCTATCACGGCAAGCTCGTCGCGCTGGCGCCGACGGCGCCGTGCTGGCGCTCGCCATCGAGGAGTTCGAGCGCTTCGTCGAGCTGATGGGCCGGCTCGGCTCGTTTGCCGGGCTCTACTATGCCGGCAACCAGTCCGATCCCGAGCGCGCCAAGTTCTATGGCGACATTTCCGAGAAGCTGACCGCCATCTCCACCGACATCATCTTCTTCGATCTGGAGCTGAACCAGATCGACGAAGCGGTGATGGCCAGGCGCTGAAGAACCCGCGCCTCGCCCGCTACAAGCCGTGGATCGACAACATCCGCAAGGAGAAGCCCTACCAGCTCGAGGAGAAGCTCGAGCGGCTGTTCCACGAGAAGAGCCAGACGTCGGGCGGCGCCTTCAACCGGCTGTTCAACGAGACGATCGCGGCGCTGCGCTTTCCGGTTGCCGGCGAGCCCGAGCCGCTGCCGCTCGAGCTGACGCTCAACCTGTTGTCGAACCCCGACGAGAAAAAGCGCGGCGCCGCCGCCGAAGCGCTCGCCAAGGTGTTCAAGGACAACGTGCGGCTGTTCACGCTCATCACCAACACGCTGGCGAAGGACAAGGAGATCTCCGACCGCTGGCGCGGCTTCAAGGACGTCGCCGACAGCCGCCATCTCGCCAATCAGGTCGAGGCCGAGGTCGTCGATGCGCTCGTCTCCAGCGTGCGCGCCGCCTATCCGCGCCTGTCGCATCGCTACTACGCGATGAAGGCGAAGTGGCTCGGCAAGGAGCGCCTATCGCACTGGGACCGCAACGCGCCGCTGCCCGAACGCCCCGAGCGCACGTTCGCCTGGAACGACGCGCAGCGCCTCGTGCTCGGCGCCTACCACGACTTCGCGCCGGAGATGGCGGCGGTCGCCGAGGAGTTCTTCGACAAGCGCTGGATCGACGCCCCGGCGCGCCCCGGCAAGGCGCCGGGCGCCTTCGCCGCCGCGACCGTGCCGTCGGTGCACCCGTACGTGCTGCTCAACTACCTCGGCAAGCCGCGCGACGTGATGACGCTCGCGCACGAGCTCGGCCACGGCGTGCATCAGATGCTGGCGCGGCCGCAGGGCGCGCTGCTGGCACCGACGCCGCTGACGCTGGCGGAGACGGCTTCCGTGTTCGGCGAGATGCTGACCTTCAAGGCGCTGCTCAAGGAGACGCAGACCCGAGCGAGCGCAAGGCGCTCATCGCCGGCAAGGTCGAGGACATGCTCAACACGGTGGTGCGCCAGATCGCCTTCTACACCTTCGAGCGCAAGCTGCACGAGGCACGCCGCCAGGGCGAGCTGACGCCCGACCAGCTCGGCGCCATCTGGCTCGAGACGCAGTCCGAGAGCCTCGGGCCGGCCATCGAGCTGAAGCCCGGCTATGAGGTGTTCTGGACCTACGTGCCGCACTTCATCCACTCGCCGTTCTACGTCTACGCCTATGCGTTCGGCGATTGCCTCGTGAACTCGCTCTACGGCCTCTACGACGAGGCGCACCCGGGCTTCGTGACCAAGTATTTCGACATGCTGAAAGCCGGCGGCTCCAAGCACCACTCGGAGTTGCTGGCCCCGTTCGGGCTCGATGCGTCGAAGCCCGAGTTCTGGAACAAGGGCCTCAAGGTCATCGAGGGGATGATCGACGAGCTGGCCGCAACCGACGCGGCGGCTTGATTAACCGGCCACGAGCACCCATTAACAGGCGGCAGCTTTTCGCACGGCAATAAACGTGCGCTTGGGCCTGGGCCGGCTGCCGCCCTTTTGCTCTCGCTTCAGAATCCTGGGTTACTGTCAAGGCTGTGAAGCTTGGCCTCCAGCCGCTAAGGGCTTTTCCTTAAGCGGCTTTAAGGTTAGAAGCGCCCGCCATTTGCTGCACTGCAGCCAGCTCAATGTGAGGTGCCGAGGTGGCACAATCGCAGTCGGTGGCTAAGGGCGCCGACCAGGGGGCGCCTGACGGCGTACCCAACCAGAAATTCGCGGCACTCGTCATCGGTTCGATCGGCGTCGTCTACGGCGACATCGGTACGAGCCCGCTGTACGCGTTCCGCGAAGCCGTGCACGCCGCCAAGGCAACGAGCTTTGCCGGCCGCGAGGCCGTGTTCGGCGTGCTGTCGCTGATCACCTGGGCGCTGCTGCTCATCGTCACGCTGAAGTACGTCATCATCCTGCTGCGCGCCGACAACAAGGGCGAAGGCGGCATGTTCGCGCTCATGGCGCTCGGCCAGTCGGTCGCCAAGCGCTCGGCGCCCGTCATCATGGGGCTCGGCATCGCCGGCGCCTCGTTCTTCTACGGCGACGCCGTCATCACGCCGGCCATCTCGGTATTGTCGGCGGTCGAGGGCTTGAAGCTCGTCTCGCCGGCCTTCGGACAATTCGTGATCCCGCTCTCGGTCGTCATCCTGGTCGGCCTGTTCGCGATGCAGTCGCGCGGCACGGCGCATGTCGCAAAGTACTTCGGCCCGATCACCGTCGTGTGGTTCATCGCGCTCGCCGTCGGCGGCCTCATTCATCTCGTCGGCAACCCGGACGTGCTCGTTGCGCTCAATCCCTGGTACGGAATCCGCTTCCTCTTCACGCACGGGCTCATCGGTCTGACCGTGCTCGGCCTCGTCTTCCTCGCCGTCACCGGTGCTGAGGCGCTCTACGCCGATCTCGGCCACTTCGGCCGCAAGCCGATCCAGGTCGCGTGGTTCTCGCTCATCCTGCCGGCGCTGCTGTTCAACTACTACGGCCAGGGCGCGCTGGTGCTCGCCCGCCCTGAGGCGCTCGAGAACCCGTTCTATCTGCTGTATCCGGATTGGGCGCTGATCCCGATGGTCATCCTGGCGACGCTCGCCACCATCATCGCCAGCCAGGCCGTCATCACCGGCGCGTTCTCGCTGACACGCCAGGCGATTCAGCTCGGGCTGTTGCCGCGCTTCGGCATCACGCACACGTCGGAGGCGATGTCCGGCCAGATCTATCTGCCGCGCATCAACTGGATGCTGCTCGTCGGCGTGCTGCTCGTGGTCTTCGCCTTCCGCTCTTCGTCGAACCTTGCCTCGGCCTACGGTGTGTCGGTCACCGCGGCGATGGTCATCGACACGCTGCTCGCCTTCTTCGTCGTCTGGCGCTACTGGAAGTGGCCGCTGTGGCAGACGGCGCTGACGATGATCCCGCTCTTGTTCCTCGAGCAGGTGTTCCTCACGGCGAACTTCCTCAAGGTGTTCGAGGGCGGCTGGGTGCCGCTGCTGCTCGCCGCCTGCATCGGCCTCATCATGGTCGACGTGGGTGCGCGGCTCGCGCCTGCTCGTCAAGCAGACGCGCAAGAACGAAGCCGACCTCGACTGGCTGTTGCGCAAGCTCGAGGCCAAGCCGCCGCATCGCGTGCCCGGTACGGCCGTGTTCTTCACCGCCGATCCAACCGCGGCGCCGACCGCGCTCATGCACAACCTGAAGCACAACCGCGTGCTGCACGAGCGCAACATCATCCTTTCGATACGCACCGAGGAAGTGCCGCGCGTGCCGCGCTACGAGCGCGTGACCGTCGATCGCGTCACCGACACCTTCATCCGCGTCGTCGCGCGCTACGGCTTCATGGAAACGCCGAGCGTGCCGAAGATCCTCGAAGTCTGCCGGCGCAAGGATCTCAACATCGACATTGGCGCGACGTCGTTCTTCCTGTCGCGCCGCAATCTGAAGGTGACGCCCAAGTCGGAGATGCCCGGCTGGCAGGACCGGCTGTTCGTGGCGCTCGCGCGCAGCGCGCAGGACGCCACGACCTACTTCCAGATCCCCACCGACCGCGTCGTCGAGGTCGGCACGCAGGTCGCCGTCTGACGTACGACGTCTTATCGCTTGCGCGCCTCCGGCACGACTTGCCGTTGCGCCGCGCCGTCACGATATGCGGTTCAGCATGGCCAACGAGGAAAACCGCTTCTCGGCGCGCGCCGCGCGCTACGTAAAGGTCGGCGCCAACGTCGGTGCCGTCGCCGCGCGTGTCGCGAGTGAGCGCCTGTTCGGCGTCGAGCACGACCGCGCTCGCGGTGCCGCCGATCTTGCCGCGGCGCTCGGCGGACTGAAGGGTCCGCTGATGAAGGTGGCGCAGCTTCTCTCGACCATCCCCGAGGCGCTGCCGGCCGAGTACGCACGCGAACTCGCTCAGCTGCAGTCGGCCGCGCCGGCCATGGGACCGGCGTTCGCCAAGCGCCGCATGCAGGCCGAGCTAGGCCCCGACTGGCCATCGCGCTTTGCGTCCTTCGACACCACCGCCGCCGCGTCCGCCTCGCTCGGCCAGGTGCACCGCGCGATCGCGCACGACGGACGCGCGCTCGCCGTCAAGCTGCAGTACCCCGACATGCCGTCGGCCGTCGAAGCCGACCTCATGCAGCTCAAGGCCGTGTTCGCCATTCACGCGCGCATGAACCCGGCGGTCGAGACCGGCGAGATCCTCAAGGAGATTTCGGCGCGGCTGCGCGAGGAGCTCGACTACGAGCTCGAGGCGCGACACACCAAGCTCTACGCCGGCATCTTCGCCGACGATCAGCGCATCCGCGTGCCGGAGGTCCTGCCCGAGCTGTCGACCAAGCGGCTGCTCACCATGACCTGGCTCGAGGGCAAGAGGCTGCTCGACTACAAGCCGGCGCCGCTCGAAGACCGCAACGCCATCGCGCAGGCGATGTTTCGCGCCTGGTGGTTCCCGTTCAGCCACTACGGCGTCATCCACGGCGACCCGCACCTCGGCAACTACACCATTTTCGAAGAGGCCGGCCGTCCGGCCGGCATCAACCTGCTCGACTACGGCTGCATCCGCAGCTTCGCGCCGCGCTTCGTGCAGGGCGTCATCGACCTCTACAACGGCCTGTCGCGCGGCGACCGCGACCTCGTCGTGCACGCCTACGAGACGTGGGGCTTCCGCGGCCTGTCCGGCGAGCTGATCGACGGCCTCACCATCTGGGCGCGCTTCATCTACGGCCCGCTGCTCGATGACCGCGAGCGCCGCATCGCCGAAGGCACGACGCCGGGCGAGTACGGCCGCAAGGAGGCCTTCAGCGTGCACCGCATCCTGCGCGAGAAGGGTCCGGTGACCGTGCCGCGCGAGTTCGTGTTCATGGACCGCGCCGCCATCGGCCTCGGCGGCGTGTTCCTGCACCTCGACGCGCGGCAGAACTGGTATCGGCTGTTCAACGAGCTGATCGAGGACTTCGACCTCGCCGCCGTCGCCGAGCGCCAGCGCGACGCCTTCACCGCCGCCGGCGTCCCGCTGCCGGACGGCAGCGTCGTCTGAACGCGCGTGCGTGACCGATGTTGCATCGCGCTCAGAGCTTCAGCGCGAGCCACAGACCGATGGCACCCGCGACTAGCGTGGCGGCGGTCGCGGAAGACGGCGATTACCGCCGTGAAGCCGAAGAAGGCGAGGCCGAGGCCGATCATGCCCCAGGGGACAGCGCCGAGGGCGAGGGCGCCCAGACCCCGCCCAAGAGCCTGGCGAGGGAGAGTGTCCGCAGCCCCGCGACCCGCTCGCCCTCTGGCTCTGAACGCTGCTTCCAGCCGCGCTCGATCCCGATGATGAGACCAATGGCGAGGGCCACAGCCAGTCGTTGTATGAGTTGGTAGGTATCCATGGGGGCCGCATCTGCTGGCCCCCAGGCTAGCAGGTCGGCCGCCGCTCACCCAGACGGCACTCCCTTCCGCCGGTTCGGCCTAGGCCGCTTGATAGCGGGCCAGCCTTGAGGTAGGAGGGAAACGAAGGACCAAGAAACCCGAGGGAGGGCAGTGTGGCCATCGATTTGACTGGCGGCAATCCGAACATGGATTACGCGCAAGCTGAGCAGACCTACAAGACGTTCATTCGCTTCACCAAGATCTCGATCGCCTTCTTGGTCGTACTGCTCTCTGGGATGGCCTACTTCTTGGTCTAATTTCACCGCGCCGCGCGCTGGAAACTCGGCGCCGGTCACGGGGCGCTCGGGTCCGGCGGTGTGAGAAACCTCCACGCGATCGGACGAGTGCATGGTCACCATAGCGGTTACGGCGGAGGCTGCGGACGAGCCGCGCGTTGCGGTGTCGCCCGAGACGGTCAAGAAGCTCGTCGGCCTCGGCGCTAAGGTGAAGGTCGAGGCGGGCGCCGGCGCCCGCTCGCGCTTTTCCGACGAGGTGTTGCGCGCTCAGGGCGCGGAGATCGCTCCGACAGCGGCTGATGCGTTGCGCGATGCCGACATCCTGTTGAAGGTGCGCCGTCCCGGCGCCGCTGAGGTGCAGGCCCTGAAGCCCGGCGCGCTCGTCATCGCCATGCTCGATCCCTACGGCGACCGCGCCGCGCTGGAGGCGCTGGCGGCGGGCAACGCCTCGCTGTTCTCCATGGAGTTCATGCCGCGCATCACGCGCGCGCAGTCGATGGACGTGCTGTCGAGCCAGGCGAACCTCGCCGGCTACAAGGCCGTCGTAGATGCTGCGGCCATGTTCGAGCAGGCGATGCCGATGATGATGACGGCGGCGGGCACGGTTCCCGCCGCAAAAGTTTTCATCATGGGCGCGGGCGTCGCCGGCCTGCAGGCCATCGCCACGGCGCGCCGTCTCGGCGCCCAGGTCACCGCCACCGACGTGCGTCCCGCCGCCAAGGAGCAGGTGGCTTCGCTCGGCGCCAAGTTCGTCGCCGTCGAGGACGACGAGTTCAAGCAGGCGCAGACGGCGGCCGGCTACGCCAAGCCGATGTCGGCCGAGTACCAGGCCAAGCAGGCCGAGCTCGTCGCCGCGCACATCAAGAACCAGGACATCGTCGTCACCACCGCGCTCATCCCCGGCCGCCCGGCGCCGCGCCTCATCACGCGCGCCATGGTCGAGAGCATGAAGCCTGGCTCGGTCATCGTCGACCTCGCCGCCGAGCGCGGCGGCAACTGCGAGCTGACGCAGCCCGATCAGACCGTCGACCACAACGGCGTGCGCATCTTCGGCCCGCTCAATCTCGCCGGCGAGATCGCCGTCAACGCCTCGAGCCTCTACGCCAAGAACCTCTATGCCTTCCTCGAGACGATGATCGACAAGAAGGAGAAGACGCTGACGGTCAACTGGGACGACGAGATCGTCAAGGGCACGCTGATCGCGCGCGACGGCAAGATCGTCCACCCGAGCCTGCAGGGAGCGGCATGATGAAAAACGCGGTCCTGAAGCTGGCTGCTGTCGCCGGACTTTTCACGATCGGGAGCGCTGGACCTGCGGCCGCGGCCGTCGGCGGCGCCATCGATCCAGTGGTCTACGAGCTGATGGTTTTCGTCATGTCCATCTTCGTCGGCTACTACGTCGTGTGGAGCGTCACGCCGGCTCTGCATACGCCGCTGATGGCCGTGACCAACGCCATCTCCTCGGTGATCGTCGTCGGCGCGCTGCTGGCCGTCGCGGTCGAGCACGGCGTCGTCGAGGGGTTCGTCAGCGGCGATACGCTCGCCTCCAAGATCTTCGGCGTGCTCGCGCTGGCCATGGCCTCGGTCAACATCTTCGGCGGCTTCCTCGTCACGCAGCGCATGCTCGCGATGTACAAGAAGAAGGGCGACAAGCGGTGAGCACCCGAATGAACGCCCACGGGGGACGAGTGCAATGTTGACGCCCAATCTCGTTGCCGGCCTCTACCTCGTCTCCGGCGTGCTGTTCATCCTCGCCCTGCGCGGCTTGTCGAGCCCCGCCACGTCGCGGCGCGGCAACTATGCCGGCATGCTCGGCATGCTCATCGCCATGGGCACGACGCTGGCGGTGGCCAATCCGCAACTGCCGCTCACCTGGTATCTGATCGGCGGCGGCCTCGGTCGTCGGCGGTCTTGTCGGCGCGATCACGGCGCGGCGCATTCCGATGACGGCGATGCCGGAGCTCGTCGCCGCATTCCACTCGCTGGTCGGTCTCGCCGCGGTGTTCGTCGCCGCCGCCGCGCTCTATGCGCCTGACAGCTTCGGCATCGGCGAGCGTGGCGCCATCCACTTTGCCAGCCTCATCGAAATGTCGCTCGGTGTCGCCATCGGCGCCATCACCTTCACCGGCTCGGTCATCGCCTTCGCCAAGCTGTCGGGGCGCATGTCCGGCAAGCCGATCATTCTGCCGCTGCGCCACGTCATCAACCTCGCGCTGTTCGGCGGCCTCGTTTATCTGATCTACCTGTTCTGCCAGTCGGGCGGCGACCCGCTGCTGTTCTGGGCCATCACGCTGTCGGCGATGCTGTTCGGCATCCTGATCATCATTCCCATCGGCGGCGCCGACATGCCCGTCGTGGTGTCGATGCTCAACTCCTACTCGGGCTGGGCGGCCGCCGGCATCGGCTTCACGCTGTCGAACATCGCGCTGATCATCACCGGTGCGCTCGTCGGCTCGTCGGGTGCCATCCTCTCCTACATCATGTGCAAGGGGATGAACCGCAGCTTCATCTCCGTCATCCTCGGTGGCTTCGGCGGCGAGGTCGCTGGCCCGGCCGGCGGCGGCGAGCAGAAGCCCGTCAAGCTCGGCTCGGCCGAGGACGCCGCCTACGTGATGAAGAACGCCAGCAAGGTCATCATCGTGCCGGGCTACGGCATGGCCGTGGCGCAGGCACAGCACGCGCTGCGCGAGATGGGTGACCAGCTCAAGAAGGCCGGCGTCGAAGTCAAATACGCCATCCACCCGGTCGCCGGCCGCATGCCGGGCCACATGAACGTGCTGCTCGCCGAGGCCAACGTGCCCTACGACGAGGTGTTCGAGTTGGAAGACATCAACTCGGAGATGCCGCAGGCCGACGTGGTTTACGTCATCGGCGCCAACGACGTCGTTAATCCGGCCGCCGAGACCGACAAGACTTCGCCCATCTACGGCATGCCGGTGCTGCAGGCGTGGAAGGCCGGCACCGTGCTGTTCAACAAGCGCTCGCTCGCATCGGGCTATGCCGGCATCGACAACCCGCTCTTCTACAACGACAACACCGTCATGGTGCTGGGCGACGCCAAGAAGATGACGGAAGAGATCGTCAAAGCCCTGGCGCACTAAGGCCGGCGCTTCGCTACGAGCAATTGCTTCACTATGATGGCATGGCACGCCTAATCCTCGGGCGTGGGGCATGGTATAACCCTGCCATGGCTGTCACACGCTCAGTCCTGCTGTTGATTTTGTGCACGGCGCAGGTCGGCCCGGCCGCCGCGTTGGCTCGCCCGCTTCCGCTAGCGCCGTTCGACGTGTCCCCGATCATCGAGGTCCAGGCGCGCAAAGGAACGCGCCTTTACAGCCCCGACGGAACTGGCGCAGCTCCGACGCTGCCCGCCGACACCGCGACCGAGGCTCAGTCCGCCGCAGAGGCGCTGGAGCAGTGCATGAATACCTGGGATACGGGCACACACATCACCAAGAGCAAGTGGCGGGAGATCTGCCAGCGTCAGCTCAAAGATCGCGAGAACATGTATCGCTGATCGAGCCGCGCCTGCCTGCTCGACGAGATCGTCAAGGCGCTCGCCCACGCATACAGCAAAGTCATCCGCTTTTGCGGGCGGCTAGCGGGGCATCGCACTTTTCCATCGGCGGGGCTGTCGTCGACCAGCCGTCCTTGGTCACCGTCACGACGTAGCGCCGGCAATGAGGCGCGGCGCCGGGCACGAAGCGGACCTCGAAGAGTGCAAGCTCGGGCTTGCGTTGCCGCGGCCAAACGAACACCGCGTTGTCGGGTGTTTTGGCGACGGCGGTCTGAATGGCGGTCCCCGCATTGCGATAGTCGGTCGGTGACAGCCGTTTGAGCAGCACCTGCGAAAGCTCAGGGTGCAGGCCGACCGCAACCGCCCGCTTCTGGTACGGGTTGGTGGGATCGGTCTTCGGTGGTGGCAGGGGTGCGTCCGCCGGCTCGGCCGCTGGCGCAAGAGCGCCCGTGGTCAGTGGCGATGCCGCAGATTTCGGCCCTTCACCGGGCGCGTCGGCAATCTCGTTCGTAGCCGCTGGTTCCAGTTGCGCCGGCGGTGCTGCGGCGAGCTCCGTCGGCGCTGCGGTGTTGGCAGGTGCTAGCGCCGGGTCCTTCGGCGATGCTGCTGCCGGCCCCGGCACGTTGCGGCCCACCGGAGACAACCAGTACTGCCAATTTGGCTGATGACGCAGCAGCGCGTAGCCACCGGCGAGCGCGACGAGAATTAGGAGCAGCGCCGGCAGCATGCTGCCGCTGGCAGCTCGCGGTGGACAAATCCTCTCGCCGGAAGAGAGCTCTTCCAGCGTGAAGTCTTCCGTGAAGCCTTCATCGTCGTCGAAGTCGGAATCGTATGTCTCTGCGCGCACGCGCCGAGCGGGAACTGCCATGACTTACCCCCCTGGTATCCTTGTAGATACCGGTCCCGCTACATGCCTAAGCGTCAGCAGACTTCGGCGAAAAAATGACCATCGGCCCGCGGGGAGGACGCAAGCCGTGCTTTTTGACGTTCAGGCTGGCCAGGCT
This sequence comes from uncultured Alphaproteobacteria bacterium, assembly GCA_963724595.1. Taxonomy (GTDB): domain Bacteria; phylum Pseudomonadota; class Alphaproteobacteria; order Rhizobiales; family Hyphomicrobiaceae; genus Hyphomicrobium_A. The sequence continues at coordinate 66,085 of CAVRVR010000007.1, forward strand.
ATGCCGCCGAGTGGTGCGGATGGTCGGTATCCGGCGTGACGATATGCTCGGCGTTCACAAAGCTCATGACCGCATCATGCAGGCTCAGCGGATTGTCGACGATAATGCCGTAGGTCAGCGCGTTGATGGGCACGTGACTGTAGCCATAGTCGAGCAGCACCAAGGGAATACGCGCCGCGATCGCCGCGCCGTAGTCGGCGCCCGTGTCGCCGACCAGCAGTGTACGCTCGATACGCCCGCCAGCACGCGCCACCGCCTCGAATATGGGGCGTGGATCGGGTTTCATCGGCCGGTCGTCACCGGAGCCGACGACAGCGTCGAACAAACCGCGCAAGTCGAAACGCTCGAGGATGTCGACGCCAATGTGCTCGATCTTGTTCGTGCACACCGCCGTATGCACGCCGCGCGCGCGCAGCTCGTTGAGAAGCGCGCGAATGCCGGGGTACACGTGCGACAGCCGCGCCGGTGACTGACGGTAGATTTCGATGAACCGCTTGCGCGCCGCATCGGCTTCGGCGGCGGGAAGGCTGAGCCGCTTGACGACCAGCGCGCGCCAGAAGAATTCGCTGAGCCCGTCGCCCATCATGCTAGCGGCTTCGCCGATGCTCGTCGGCTTTACACCGTAGGGGGTGAGCGCAATGTCGAGCGCATCGGCAATGTCCGGTACGGTGTGCACGAGCGTGCCGTCGAGATCGAACACAATGGTAGGCGTAATTGGAGTCGCGGGTAGCCGCATTACTGGCTCCTTGGAGGTTTTGGGTTGGCGCGGCGTGCGCAATTCTGCGGCGTGAGCACGCAAGATTTCGAGGACACCGCGACAAGCTCATCATAACGCGAAAAGTGTTGGCTCGGCGACACGGCATTCAAGTTGCGATCACGATAGTTGAACGAACTGTAACCGCGCGCGGATATCGCCACGACGAGAATAGGGGCGTGGCATGTGCTCAACTCTCGGTGCGGCGCCTCGCGCACAAGCGTCGACTAAGCCGCAAATGCCGCAGCTCTCGATTAACCATCGCCTGCGGAAAAGCAGATTGCCGCGAAATGGGCTCGTAGAACTCGGTTCCTGACAAGAGTGCCGGCGCTTGCGATCAGCGCTATTGCTGATGCGCTCGATTGAACCGGTGCCAAGCCAAAGAACGCCAAATTCTCAAATCGGGGGACCACCTGGGAAGGAGAGTCTCATGCCGACCAATTTGGTTGCCACCATCACTAAGCTTTTCACTCCAGAACTACTGGCGCGCATCGCATCGGCGCTTGGCCTCGATCAAGCGGCCCTGCAGAAGTCCGTCACCGCCAGCGTGCCTGGCCTGCTTGCGGCGCTCACCTCTCTCGTTGCAAAGCCGGGAGGTGCAGCGAAACTCAGCGATACCGTCGCCGAGCAACAGCCAGGAATTCTCACCAGCGTCGCCAATGCCATCGGCGGATCCGGACAGAAGGCTTTGATCGACACCGGTCTTGGCAATCTCTCCTCGTTGCTCGGCGGCAGCACCACGTCGGCGCTCACAAGTGCGGTGAGCAAGTATACCGGTATCGGCGATGGCGCTTCGAAGGGGCTCATGGGAGTCCTCGCCCCGCTCGTCATGGGCGTGCTCGGACAACAGCAACGGGCGAGCGGCCTCGATGACTCGGGCATGGCGCGGCTGCTTGAATCGCAAAAAGACAACATTGCCGACGCGTTGCCGTCAGGCTTTGCCAAGTATCTGAGCGGGACTGGGATCCTCAATGGGATCACCGGCCCAGCGGAGAGAGCTTGGGCGAAGCCCGAAACCGCTCACGCGTCGTCGCAGCGCGATTGGCTCCTCCCCGCGCTCGGGGTCTTGGTGCTTGTCGCCCTGGGTTGGTACCTGTTCGGCCGCAGCCCTACGGAAACCGTTGCCACGCTTCCGTCTTCCAAGATGGAGGCACCGATGCAAACGACCGGCCGCATGACCTTCACGGCAGACGAAGCAAACGGTTGGATGGGAAGGGCGGTTTACAGCAGCGACAACAAGAAGATCGGCGAGGTCGTGGAAATCAACCGCGGTCCGGATAACAAGATCAGCATGGTCTATGTCGACACGGGCACGTTCCTCGGCATGGGCGCCACGCGCTACGAAGTCGCGTCAGACAAAATTCGAGAGGTCAAGCCGGATGGTCTCGTCCTGACGCTCGCGGAGTCCGAGGTAAAGATCGTGCCGCCGGCTGGCGAGCAGCCGAAGCCATAGAATAGACAAAGCGCAGCGCGGAAGGTTCCGCGCTGCGCTCGAAGCACCTGCGCCGTTTGCAGCGAATACGGCCGCGCGCTCGCCGCTAAGCAGAGGCGCGATCTCGCAATCGACAGCATTCAGCAGAAGTGCAAGGCTCGTCAGCGAACCGCCCGCCATCGAGATATCGGCGCCGCTGACCACGACGCGCGCCTTGCCATCGATTATTTGACCGTCATAGGAGCAAGGATCGTATGGATCAAAGCGTGCAGCGTCGTCGATTGCTCATGCCTTCTTTCGATTTTGAATGTGAGTTCGCTCGAATTTCATGAAACCGACCGTTGCCGCCTGCATTGAGCATCTGAAGGAGGCGGTTGAGCCATGCCAAACCACGAGTTGACAAAGCGGTTCGGGGTTACCCTCCGTGATGCGTGATGTTGGATCCGATCGGCTACCACATGAGATGTTCGAGCTGCTCGCTAAGCTATCCCAAGGAGAGCCTCAGCCAGTAAAGGCTCCGAGTGAGCATGTTAGCCGGGACATCAGCCTTCAGCGGTTCGCTAACCAAAAGAAAACTGCCTAGGCACGCCCCATCTTCCATGGCGCAGAATAATCCCCGTCTCTCTCACCGCGCGCATACTTCCCCGCATCCTTGCCCGTCACGAGGGACGCATCAGCTGAGCGTCTGACGCGGGGCAAGGAACGGTGCCCGGTTGAGGCGGTGTTGCTTTCCGTTCGCAGCGTCGTCGCGAGGTGAAGCTCGCCTCAGAGGCCGGGGCTGGAGATCTAGGCTGTGCAGCGCCGGCAACGGCACGCACGGACGCCCTTCTGCAGCGGCGCTTCCCGCATCCCTAGGAGCGCAGCCGCCAGAGGTCCTGAGCGATGAAAGCCCGCCCAGTGGATGCGCGGGTGAGACCTGACGCTCGTTGCCGCTGTGCCAGCACCCTAAAAGTTGCGAAACACCGACGCGGGCGCCGAAAGGTCGCCGGATTGCTATTAGGATGGCGGTCGTTTGGCGCCCGCGCTCCCTCGCTCTTTGACATCCCTCGGGGCTCCAGGCCCGCGAGAACGAAAATCGTGTGGCTATGACGCCCACGCGTTCACTTGCCGCAAACCTAGGCACAGCTTCTCCGCGGGAGAGTGCAAGTTCGCGGTTGCCATCGCAGCGTCTGCCAATACCCTTGGGGCACAGCGAACCGCGAGAGGACGAGCATGCGCGTCGGTGTGCCCAAAGAGCTGAAAGTTCACGAGTACCGTGTCGGGCTCGTGCCGGCGAGCGTGCGTGAGCTCGTCACGCACGGTCATGAGGTGCTGGTGGAGACCTGCGCTGCCGAGCGCATTGGCTTTACGGACGACGACTACCGCAAGGCCGGCGCCAAGATCGCAGCCAATGCCGCGGAGGTCTTCGCCAAGGCCGACCTAATCGTGAAGGTGAAGGAGCCGCAGGCCGCCGAGCGCGAGATGCTGCGCGAGGGCCAGACGCTGTTTACCTACCTGCATCTTGCGCCTGATCCGCACCAGGCCAAGGAGCTGATGCGCTCGGGCGTGACGGCGGTCGCCTACGAAACGGTGACGGGCGTGAACGGCGGGTTGCCGCTGCTCTCGCCGATGAGCGAGGTTGCCGGCCGCATGTCGATCCAGGCAGGCGCGCACTGTTTGGAGATGGAGCAGGGCGGACGTGGCATGCTGCTTGGCGGCTCGGCCGGTGTCGCCCCCGCCAACGTCGTCGTCATCGGCGGCGGTGTCTCGGGCGTCAACGCCGTGCGCATGGCCATCGGGCTCGAAGCAGCGGTAACCTGCATCGACATTAACATCGAGCGGCTCTATGCGCTCGACCAGCGGTTCGGCGCCTCGGTCAACACCATCTTCTCGACGCGCCAGGCGATCGAGGACTACGTGCTGCAAGCCGATCTCGTCATTGGTGCCGTGCTGGTCCCCGGTGCCGCGGCGCCCAAGCTGATCAGCGAGAAGCTGGTCAAAGCCATGAGGCGCGGCTCGGTCATTGTCGACATTTCGATCGATCAGGGCGGGTTCGCCGAGACGTCGAAGCCGACGACGCATACCAATCCGACCTATGTGAAGCATGGCGTCGTGCACTACTGCGTCGCCAACATGCCGGGCGCGGTGGCACGTACCTCGACCTTCGCGCTCAACAACGCGACGCTTCCCTTCGTGCTGGCGCTTGCCGACAAGGGAACCGTGTCGGCGCTGCGCAGCGACCCGCACCTGCTTGCCGGCCTCAACGTCTATGAGGGCAAGATCACCTACGCTGCGGTCGCCGACGCGCTCGGCGCCAAGTACGTCGAGCCACTGCGCGCGCTTGGGAAGTAACGCACGCTCCCGAAACGAAAAAATGCCGGGCGGAGAAGCGCCCGGCAGCGTGGAAGGGAGAATTTCAAAATGACTGGCGGAGTAAGTCTCCCTCCTTGCAATCTGGGTATCTTGGTTGCTCGAGCTATAGGATGCAATTGCGGGTTGCTGTAAGGCTTAACGCACACGGAGGATCGGCCTTCGCGGGCGGCGTTTCGCCGGTCTATGTTGATCAAAGGTGTGCAGACAGTCAGGGAAACGGCCTCTCGCCACAGCGAAACGTAGGTGCATGCAGCTGATCTTGAAGCTCTCACTCGGGCTGGCGGCGCTCTATGCCGTCGCGGCGCTTTCGGCATTCTTGTTTCAGCGGCGGCTGACCTACTTCCCCGATCCCGAACGGACGGCTCCGGCCAGCTTCAATCTTCCGCGCGTCGAGGAACGCATCATCGAGACGCCGGACGGCGAGCGCCTCGTCTCCTGGTTCGCCCCGGCCTCTCCCGGGCGCCCGACGCTCCTGTACTTCCACGGCAACGCGGGAAATCTCGCCAACCGTTCGGAACGCGTTCGAAAGTTTCTGGCGCGCGGTTACGGCGTGCTGTTCATGAGCTATCGCGGCTACAGCGGCTCAAGCGGGAGCCCGAGCGAGCGCGCCAACGTCGCCGATGCCAAACGCGCCTACGAGCTTTTGCGCCGGGAAGGCGTGGCGCCCGAGGACATCATCGTCTACGGCGAGTCGCTGGGCTCGGGGATTGCCGTGCAGGTGGCGGCCGACAAGGAGGTTGCCGGGCTGGTGCTCGACGCGCCGTACACATCGATCGTCGACGTCGCGGCGGGGTCCTACCCCTACTTGCCCGTGCGCCCGTTCATATTCGATCGCTACGAGACGATGCGGTTCCTACCGCGCGTGACCGCGCCGCTCCTGGTCATGCACGGCGAAGAGGACCGCGTCATCCCCGTCGCCATGGGCAAGGCCGTCTATGCCGCCGCCAACGCGCCCAAGGAGATCGTCACCTTCCCGCACGCCGGGCACTCCGACCACCATCTCTACGGCTCGTATGACGAGCTGTTCCGCTGGGTCGAGGCTCTGCGCGTCAAGGCGCACGCGCGCGAACCCGTTGCGCACCCGGCTCAACAGCAAACGCGCCCGTGAACTCATCGCTCAGGGCGCATCGCAAATTCGTCAGGCAGTAGAATCTTAGCGGCGAGGACCGGCGGCGGTCGTCGGCGTCGGTGCCTTGCCGGGCAGCAGGCCTTCTCGCTGGGCGCGCTTGCGAGCGAGCTTGCGCGCGCGGCGCACCGCCTCGGCCTTCTCGCGAGCCTTACGCTCGGAGGGCTTCTCGAAATAATTGCGAAGCTTCATTTCCCGGAAAATGCCCTCGCGCTGCATCTTCTTCTTGAGCGCCTTGAGAGCCTGATCGACGTTGTTGTCGCGGACGAGAACCTGCAAGCGGGTGCTTCCTTTGCCTGACCTGCCACCAATGAAAAACGCGGCATCCGGTGCGGCGGCTGAATCGCCAGCATCCCGTTTGCCGTTGAGGATGGGCGGATCACTAGCAAAAGGCGGTTAAATTGTCCATGCGCACGACGCAAGGTCGGGTCAGCGGCCCTTGGACAGGGGAGTTAGCCGGTTGACATGCCCCATTTTGCGGCCCGGGCGGGCCTGGTGCTTGCCATAAAGATGCAGGCAGGCCCCCGGCTCGGCGGCTAGCTGCGGCCAGGCGGCGACGTCATCGCCGATCAGATTCGTCATCCGGCAATCGGAATGCCGGTCGGTTGCACCCAGCGGCCAGCCGGCGATGGCGCGGATGTGGTTCTCGAACTGGCCGACGGCGCAGCCGTCCATAGTCCAGTGGCCGCTGTTGTGCACGCGCGGCGCGAACTCATTGAGCAGGAGGGGATCCGGCCCGTCCCCGACGTAGAACATCTCGACGCCGATCACGCCGACGTAGCCGAGGGCGTCGGCGAGTTTGGCGGCGATCTCACGGGCGCGCTCCTGATGCGCTGGCGGTAACTGGCTCGGTACCATCGAGGTGCGCAGGATGCCGCCCTCGTGATGGTTGGTCGGGATGTCGTAGTAGCGCGTCTCGCCGGCGAGGCTGCGCACGAGCAGCACCGATATTTCGCTCTTGAAGCGCACCAGCGCCTCGAGTGTCGCCGGGGCACGGCCGATGGCCTCGAACGCCGCGCGCGATTTCGCCGGCCGTCTCGATGCGCGCCTGGCCCTTGCCGTCGTAGCCGAGGCGCCGCGTCTTCAAAATCGCGGGCGCGCCGACCTCGGCGATGGCCGCGGCAAAGTCATCGGGGCCGGAGACCGACGCAAAGCGCGCGATCGGTATGCCCAAAGATGCGATGAGGTTCTTTTCCCTGTAGCGATCCTGTGCCGCTTCAAGCGGCTTGAGGCCGGGCCGTACCGGGCGCACACGCTCGACAGTGGCGGCGGCTTCCACCGGCACGTTCTCGAATTCGTAGGTGACGACGTCCGTCGCCTCCGCGAATTTTGCGATCTTCTCAAGATCCTCGTAGGCGCCGATCGTCGTCGCCACCGCGACGTCGGAAGCGGGTCCTGGCAGGTCGCTATAGATGCGGCACTTGAAACCGAGCTGCGCGGCGGCAGCGGCGAGCATGCGGCCGAGTTGTCCGGCACCGAGAATGCCAATGGTCGAGCCCGGCTCAAGAGGCTGCATCAGCGACGTGCCTCACGCATCCTTGGGCTCTTCGGCGACCTTGGCGGAGCGCGCCGCCCGGTGCGCTTCGACGCGCTGCAAAAGCTGGGGGTCGGCAATGGCGAGGATCTGCGCGGCAAGTAGGCCGGCGTTGGTCGCGCCCATATCGCCGATGGCCAGCGTTCCGACCGGTACGCCGGCCGGCATCTGCACGATCGAGTAGAGGCTGTCCTGGCCGCTCAGTGCCGTGGTCGGGATGGGTACGCCGAGCACCGGTATCGGCGTCATGGACGCGGTCATGCCGGGTAGATGCGCCGCCCCGCCGGCGCCGGCGATGATCACTTTCAGCCCGCGCGCCTTGGCCGACTTGGCATATTCATAGAGGCGCTCCGGTGTGCGGTGCGCGGAGACGATCCGGGTCTCGAAGGGAACCTGCAACTCGTCGAGGATTTCGGCGGCCTTCTTGAGCGTCGGCCAGTCGGACTGGCTGCCCATGATGATGCCGACGACGGCTTTCCCGGTGCTCATTTTTTCGCTGCGTCCGGCCGAAAAGAAAGCGGGGGATTACAGGAGCGGGACCGCCCATTACAAGGGCGGATTGTGAGTGCCTGCAGCGGGCCCTGCGAGACCAAGGAGGCGAACAGCTCTTAGGCGATAATGTCGGGGAGGAGCTGGTCCTCGATCGCCGTCATTCTGTCCTTGATGGCGAGCTTCTTCTTCTTCAGACGTTTGACCAGCAACTGGTCGGCGGACGCCGCGTCTTCGAGCAGAATAATCTGGTCGTCAAGCTCACGATGCTCTGCTCTGAGCTTGACGAGTTCGTCACGCAGCTCTCTCTCGTCGATGCGCTTCATTGGCCGGCCGGTCAATGCCCCATTTGAACACCGCGCGAGCGCGCGGACTATCGTCTTGTTCAGCGTATATGGCAAGCCATAGGCGTTTGCCGCGGCTCGCGTTGAACGGACCGCGCGGCAGCTGGCGCTGCCATAAGCGGAACTGCGGCAGAGGTTCCCATTTTCATAAAAAATAACACGATCATCAATGCCGACTCACATTGGACAACGCCACAATGTTCTGTCACGTTATGGGGTCTCTTCAACATCTCATGGAGGACCATGATGGCGCTTGCAGCTCACCTTGCAGAGCTAGCGGAGAAGCACAAACTTCTCGAGCGTAAGATTGAAGCAGAGGTCTCCCGTCCCGGTTCGGATGACCTAGAAATCCACCGATTAAAACTCGAAAAACTGAAGCTGAAAGACGAAATCGCTCGACTGAGCGACGGCGAGACGCGCCACTAGGGCGCCCGAGGCGAGCGGCCTCGCTCGCCTCTCCTCACCCCGATGCTGTCAAGGTGCGCTGGCCGCATATTCGGCTGCACGCTGGCGGTGATGAATTTGATCTCGTGCGGCCATCAGCATCACGCATCCTTCGCCATCTCGCGGAGCTTGAACTTCTGAATCTTGCCGGTTGACGTGCGCGGCACTTCCGCGAACACGATGTGGCGCGGGCACTTGTAGCGCGCCAGCCGGTCGCGGCACCAGGCAAGGAGCTCGTCCACGGTCGCGGTCGCGCCCGGACGCAACTCGACGAAGGCACAGGGCGTCTCGCCCCATTTCTCGTCAGGCTTCGCCACCACTGCGCAAAAGGCGACAGCCGGGTGCTTGTAGATCACGTCCTCGACCTCGATCGAGGAGATGTTCTCGCCGCCCGAGATGATGATGTCCTTCGAGCGATCCTTGAGCTGGATATAGCCGTCCGGATAGAGCACGCCGAGATCGCCGGAATGGAACCAGCCGCCTTCGAAGGCCTCGGCGCTGGCCGCCGGATTCTTCAGGTAGCCCTTCATGACGATATTGCCGCGGAACATCACCTCGCCGATGGTCTCGCCGTCGGCGGGGACGGGCGTCATCGTTTGCGGGTCCATGACGTTGAGATCTTCGAGCGCTATGTAACGCACGCCTTGGCGCGTGCGCTTGAAGGCTCGGCCCTCAGCGTCGAGGTCGTTCCACTCCCGGTTCCACTCGTTCACCGTCGCCGGGCCATACGTCTCGGTCAGCCCGTATAGGTGCGTGAGGTGGAAGCCCGCCGCCGTCATCGCATCGAGCACCGACTGCGGCGGCGGCGCCGCCGCGTGATTGACCGAAACGCGATGGTTGATCGGCCGCTTCTCTTCAGGCGTCGCATTGAGCAGCGTCGACATGACGATCGGCGCGCCGGAAAGATGCGTCACGCCGTGGTCGGCGATGGCATCGTACATCGCCTTGGCGCGCACCCACCGGAGGCACACATGCGTGCCGGCGATGACCGACAGCGACCAGGGGAAGCACCAGCCGTTGCAATGGAACATGGGCAGTGTCCACAGGTACACCGAGTGTGGACCCATGCCGGCTTCGAGGTTGTTGGCGTAGCACATCAACGCCGCACCGCGGTGGTGATAGACGACGCCCTTGGGGTTGCCCGTGGTGCCGGACGTGTAGTTCAGCGCGATGGCATTCCACTCGTCGGACGGCATCTGCCAGGCGAACTCGGGATCCCCGGAGGCGACAACTGCCTCATAGTCGTCGGCCGACAACTGTTCGCCGGCCTGCGGAAACTCGGGGTCGTCGTAGTCGATGATCGCCGGCTTTGCCTGCGCCATCACTAGCGCCGCCTTCGACAGCGGGGCGAACTCGCGATCGGTGATCAGCAGCTTCGAATTGCCGTGGTCGAGCTGGAAGGCGACGATGGGCGGATCGAGCCGGGTGTTGATTGTGTGCAGCACAGCACCGATCATCGGCACCGCGTAGTGCACCTCGAGCATCGGCGGCGTATTGGCCAATATCACGGACACCGTATCGCCCTGGCCGATGCCGCGCGCCACCAACGCCGAAGCAAGCCGCCGGCAGCGCGCATAGAACTGCGCGTACGTGAAGCGCTGTTGGCCGTGAATGATGGCCGTGTGGTTCGGGTAGATCAGCGCCGCACGCTGCAGAAACTGTAAGGGCGTCAGCGGCTGGTAGTTGGCGGGGTTTTTGTCGAGGTGCTCATCGTAGGGATTGGGGGGCATGTCCGGCCGGCGCTCGATGGAAGGAATTGCAGCGAGATATCCGCAATGTCGGGAAAACGCTAGCCAATGCCAGCGTGCTGAGCAACGGCGAAGTCGGCCGCCTAAACGGTGTGCGGCTCATCGGTGCGATTCCTACGGTATGCGTGGCATCGCGTCTTTTGCGCCAGGCGTTTAGACGCTAGTCTCCCCTATTGGATGCTCTGCCAGGGGAGATGGCCATGAGCGAGCTCAAGCAGCAAACGATCGCACTTTGGATCTTGCTGATGTTGCTCATCTTGGTGCCGTGGGCGTTGGAATAGCGCTGTCGTTCGTCGTCCGCGTCTTGCGCCTGCTGCCGGCGCCCGCCGTTTCGGCCTTTCTTTACCGTCCCGAGCTAGTTTCTCCGCCTCACCGAAGGACGCGGCATTCGCATGGGCGGCAAATACTCCAAGGCAGTGCTGCTCGGTTCGCTCGCCGCGCTGCCCGCGGGGGTCGTGCTGATCGCCGTGAGCTTCTGGCCGGGCAGCGGCGCCATGCAGCCGAACGGGTTCTACCTCGGCAGCGACTTCGTTAACTACTGGATGGGCGGGCGCCTCGCCGTTCTCGACCGCGTCGACGTGGCCTACGACCTCACCGCCTACAATGCGCAGCTGCGCGAGTGGTTCTCACCCGACATCCGGATGATGAACTTCTCGTATCCGCCGCACGCACTGCTGGGGCTGGCGCTGTTCGGCGCGCTCCCCTATTTCGCCGCGCTCATTCTTTGGTCGCGTGCTCGGCGCGGCCGGCTTTGCCGGCGTGGCGCTCGGCCGGTGGCCGCGCCGCGAGCCGGCGCTCGCCGCTGCCATGGTTCTCGCGCCTGTCATCTGGGTCAACATCGTCTTCGGCCAGTTGGGCTTGTGGCTGGCGGTGCTGTTCGTCGGCGCCCTGCGCGCACTTCCGGCACGCCCATTGCTCGCCGGCGTGCTGTTCGGCGTTCTGACGATCAAGCCGCAGCTCGGCCTGCTGTTGCCGTTGCTGCTGCTGGCGCTCGGCTCCTGGCGTGTCATCGCCGTGGCGGCGGCGACCGTGCTGGTGCTGGCGGCGGCGAGCGTCGCCGCCTTCGGCTTCGAGCCGTGGCGGGTCTATGTATCGGAGACGATGCCGTTCCAGTGGCAGTTCATCGAGCTGATGAACGGCTTCTATCGCTTTCAGATGATCACGCCGTACACCGCCCTGTGGTTCCTCGGCATGCCGATGCGGGCGGCGCTCATCGGCCAGGCGGCGATCTCGTCCGTAATCGCTCTGACGGCGTTCCTGGTGGCGCGCAGCTCGGCATCGTGGCCGCTGAAGTGCGCCGTAATCACCTTTGGTTCGGTGCTTATGGTGCCCTACGTGCTCGCCTACGACCTGGCGGTCCCGTTCGCGGCGCTCGTCTGGTACCTGCTGGACGATCGCCCGGCGGAGGAGCTCGGCCGGGTGGTGCTCGTCGGAGCCCTGTGGGCACTGCCGTTCGGCGTAGCGATCATGGCGCAGATCCACGGCATCCCGCTGCTGCCAATCGCGTTGCTGGCGGCATACTTCTGGCTCGTCGCCCAAGCACTGCAGTGGCGCGTTGCGCGCGACGTGCAATCGGTGCTCGCAGCGACGCCCTCTTAGGCGCAGACGGCGTCGTCAGTCCTTGCCGGGCTCGTCGTCGTCGGTGCGCTCGCCGCCCGACAGCTCCTTGAGCTTGGCGAACACGCGCGCCTGCTCTTCCTGCTCGGTCTCCTCGCGCTGCTCCTCATGCTTGGGCTGCATGATCTCGACTTTGCGCTCGGCGGTGGGCGACGTCGTTTCTTCGGTCGGCAGCAGGGTGCCGGCCTTCTCCGCGCCCGGCTTGTCCTTGCGGTCGCGATCGAGGCGGCGCGCCGCCTTCTTCACCTCGGCGTCGAGGTCGATCTGCGAGCACAGTCCGAGCGTCACCGGATCCTGCGGCGTCAGGTTCGGCGCGTTCCAGTGCGAGCGCTCGCGGATCTGCGTGATCGTCGGCTTCGTGGTGCCGACGAGGCGCATGATCTGGCTGTCCTTCAGCTCGGGATGATTGCGCAACAGCCAGAGGACGGCGTTGGGCCGGTCCTGGCGGCGCGATACGGGCGTGTAGCGCGGGCCTTTGCGGGTCGGCGTCTCCGGCACGACGACCTTCGGCTCGGCGAGGTGCAGCTCGCGGGTCGGGTCGCGCTCGGCATCCTCAATCGCCTCGCGCGTCAGCTGGCCCGAGGTGACCGGGTCGAGGCCTTTGATGCCCTGCGCCACGTCTCCGTCGGCGATGCCTTTTACCTCCAGCACGTGCAGACCGCAGAAAGCGGCGATCTGCTCGAACGTCAGCGACGTGTTCGAGACCAGCCAAACGGCCGTCGCCTTGGGCATCAGGGGCTTGCGATCGCTCATGGGGGCTTAACCTCCGGCTTCCTGCGTGGTCCGCAGGGCCAAGTATTTTGGGACAACTGGGGAATTGCGCGCCTTATAGCTTGCTCCGCCCCTGCGGTGCAACCCGCGCATCGCGCCTTCGTTGACGGTCGGTGAGGGCGCCATTGTTGCCCACGCGACGGCGTGCAGATAGTGTCGCCGCCGACCGCCAAGGCGGATGAGACACGGAAGGGCTGAACGATGGGGACGGCGCCAAACAGTGTTTATTTTGAAGACCTTAGCATCGGCCAGGAGGCCAGCCTCAGCAACACGGTGACGGCCGACGTCATCGCGGCGTTCGCCGATGTCTCGGGCGATCGGAATCCCGTGCACGTCGATGCCGACTACGCGGCAACGACCATGTTCAAGGAGCGCATCGCGCACGGCATGCTGTCGGCCGCCTACATCTCGGCGGTGTTCGGCATGCAGCTCCCCGGCCCCGGCGCCATCTACGTTTCGCAGACGTTGAACTTCAAGGCGCCGGTGAAGATCGGCGACGCCGTGGTCACCACCGTCAAGGTGGCCGAGCTCGTCCCCGAGAAGAAGCGCGCCAAGTTCGAGTGCGTGTGCGCCGTCAACGGCAAGCCGGTGCGTCGTTGGCGAGGCCGTGCTCATGGTCCCTTCGCGTCCAGCCTGATCGGGTACCTTTCGCGTTCGGGGGCGTTCGCAACGCGGAGAGCCAATGCTCGTCGTCCATGGCTACAAGAATGTGCCGGCGCAAGCGCGCGGTGCCGTGCTCGCCATCGGCAACTTCGACGGTGTGCACCGCGGGCACCAGGCGCTTTTGCGGGCCGCCTCCGCTATCGGACGCGAGCTCGGCGCACCGGCCGGCGCGCTCATTTTCGAGCCGCACCCGCGCGAGTTCTTCCATCCCGAGGAGCCGCACTTCCACCTGACTCCGCTGCCGCAAAAGCTGGCGATCTTCGACCGCCTGGGGCTCGACATCGCTGTCGTCTTGCCCTTCGACGCCCAGCTTGCCGCGTTGTCAGCCGACGAGTTCGTCGACCGCGTCATCGTCGATGGCCTCGGCGCCCGCCATGTCGTCATCGGTCACGACTTCTTCTTCGGCAGGAACCGCGGCGGCACGCCGGAGACCATGCAGGCAGCGGCGTCGCGCGCCGGCTTCGGCCTTACCGTGATCCCTCCTGTCGCCGAGGACGGCGAGGTGTTCTCTTCCAGCGCCATCCGCCTGCGCCTGGCGCAAGGCGACGTCAGAGGCGCCGCGCGTCTGCTCGGCCGCGAGTGGCGCGTCGCGGGCACCGTCGTCGGCGGCGCCAAGCGCGGCACCGGCTTAGGCTTTCCGACCGCCAACATACCACTGCCGCGCGGCACGGCGCTCGGGCACGGTATCTATGCCGTGCGCGTCCACATCGACGGCGAGGTCCACGACGGCGCTGCCTATCTCGGCACGCGCCCGACCTACGATAACGGCATGCCGGTGCTCGAGGTCTTCCTGCTCGACTTCGACGGCGACCTCTATGGCCGCGACATCGAGGTCGAGTTCGTCGACTTCATCCGCGCCGACCGCAAGTTCGACACCAGCGAGGCGCTTATCGCGCAGATGCAGGCCGACTGCGCCCGCGCCCGCGACATTCTTGCGGCGACTGGCGCTTAACCAGCGGGAAGGGCGCCTGGATAAGCGCGGAGCATGTTGCTAGAACGCCCGCTTGAAACCGGCGAGAATCGACGATGGCGAAGGACAACGGCGGCAAGAGCGCCGTCAAAGCGAAAAAGACGGCGGGCGCTGGAGCGTCGGCCGTCGCGCCGGAGCGCGCGCAAAATCAAGGGCCGGTGCAGCCCGAAGCCGCGATTCCGCCGGCGCGGACGGGCGCGACTGGAGCAAGACGCTGTTCCTGCCCGAGACCGCCTTTCCCATGCGGGCGGGCCTGCCCGACCTCGAGCCGCGCCTGCTCGCGCGCTGGGCCGAGATGAACCTCTACGAGCGTCTGCGCCAGAAGGGCCGCAACCGCGCGAAGTTCCTGCTGCACGACGGACCGCCCTACGCCAACGGCAACATCCACATCGGCCACGCGCTCAACAAGATCCTCAAAGACCTCGTCGTCAAATCGCAGGGCATGCTCGGCTTCGATTCGAACTACGTGCCGGGCTGGGACTGCCACGGCCTGCCGATCGAGTGGAAGATCGAGGAGAACTATCGCGCCAAGGGCCGCAACAAGGACGCGGTGCCGATCAACGAGTTCCGCGACGAGTGCCGCGCTGTTCGCCGCGCACTGGATCGACGTGCAGCGCGAGGAGTTCAAGCGCCTCGGCGTCGTCGGCGACTGGGCGCATCCGTACAAGACCATGGACTATCCGGCCGAGGCGATCATCGCCGGCGAGCTGATGAAGTTTGCCATGAACGGCACGCTCTATCGCGGCTCGAAGCCGGTCATGTGGTCGGTCGTCGAGAAGACCGCGCTCGCCGAGGCCGAGATCGAGTACCAGGACTATCAGTCCGACATGATCTGGGTGAAGTTCCCGGTCGGGACTCGAATGTGCCGACAAGGCTCCGTGCGCTCGCCAGACGCGCTCTGTCGTCATCTGGACGACGACCCCTTGGACCATCCCCGGCAACCGCGCCGTCTCGTTCTCATCCAAGATCGACTACGGGCTCTACGAGGTGACGGCCGCGCCTGAGGGCAATTGGGCGAAGGTCGGTGACAAGTTCATCCTTGCCGACAAGCTCGCCGCCGACGTGATGAAGTCGGCCAAGGTCGAAGCCTTCGAAAAGCGCGCCGATGTTTCGGCAGCAGAGCTTGGCGGCTTGGTTGCAAAGCATCCGCTCGCCAGCGCTCGGCTACGACTTCGACGTGCCGCTGCTCGACGGCGATCACGTCACCGACGACACCGGCACCGGCTTCGTGCACACCGCGCCCGGCCACGGCGCCGACGACTACAACATCTGGATGGCGAGCGCGCCGAAGCTGAAAGAGCGCGGCATCGACACGACGATCCCGTTCACCGTCGATGCCGACGGCGTCTTGACCAAGGACGCGCCGGGCTTTGAAGGCAAGCGCGTGCTCAACGAGAAGGGCGACAAGGGCGACGCCAACGACGCCGTCATCAAGGCGCTTGCCGACGCCGGCGCGCTGATCGCGCGCGGCCGCCTCAAGCACCAGTACCCGCATTCGTGGCGCTCCAAGAAGCCGGTCATCTTCCGCAACACGCCGCAGTGGTTCATCGCCATGGACAAGCCGGTGAAGGGCGTCCCCAAGAGCGGCAACCAGACGCTGCGCCAGCTCGCCGTCAAGGCGATCGAGGAAACCGAATGGGTGCCGCAGTCGGGCGAGAACCGCATCCTCGGCATGGTCGAAGGCCGCCCCGACTGGGTCGTCTCGCGTCAGCGCGCCTGGGGCGTGCCGATCACCGTGTTCCGCCATAAGGAGACGGGCGAGGTCATCCCGTCGGCCAAGTTCGTGAAGTCGAAAGAGTTGATGGCGCGCATCACGCAGGCGTTCGCCGAAAAGGGCGCCGACGTGTGGTTCGAAGATGGCGCCAAGGAGCGCTTTCTCGACGGCCTCGTCGAAAACCCGGCCGAGTGGGAGCAGGTGCGCGACATCCTCGACGTGTGGTTCGACAGCGGCTCGACGCATGCCTTCACGCTGGAAGACCCGCAGCACTTCCCGACACTCGCCGGCGTCAAGCGCGTGCGCGACGGCGGCAAGGACCGCGTCATGTACCTCGAAGGCTCCGACCAGCACCGCGGCTGGTTCCAGTCATCGCTCCTGGAATCCTGCGGCACCCGCGCGCGCGCGCCCTACGACATCGTGCTGACCCACGGCTTCGTCCTCGACGAGAAGGGGCAGAAGATGTCGAAGTCCGACGGCAACGTCGTATCGCCGCAGGATGTCATGAAGACGTCCGGCGCCGACATTCTGCGCCTGTGGGTGGCGGCTTCCGACTATTCCGACGACCTGCGCATCGGGCCCGACATCCTCAAGAACTTCGTCGAGACCTACCGCAAGCTGCGCAACACGCTGCGCTGGATGCTCGGCGCCCTGACGCATCTCACAGCCGACGAGCGCGTAAAGTTCAAGGACATGCGCGAGTTCGAGCTCGAGCGGCTGATGCTGCATCGCCTGACCGAACTCGACGCCGAGGTGCGCGCGGCTTACGCGGCTTACGACTACCGCAAGGTCGTTGCCGTGCTCTCGCATTTCATGAACACCGAGCTGTCGGCGTTCTACTTCGACATCCGCAAGGATGCGCTTTACTGCGAGCCCTATTCGAGCGTGAAGCGGCGCGCCGCGCTCACCGTCATCGACGAGATTTTCAAGGCGCTCGTCGCGTGGTTGGCGCCGATCCTGTCGTTCACCGCCGAGGAGGCGTGGCTCGCCCGCGAGCCCGGGCGCGAAGGTTCGGTGCATCTCGAAACCTTCCCTGAGCTCGACAAGGCCTGGCGCAACGAAGAGCTTGCGAAGAAGTGGGACCGCGTTCGCGACGTACGCCGCGTCGTCACCGGCGCACTGGAGCTCGAGCGCGCGGCCAAGCGCATCGGCTCAAGCCTCGAGGCGGCCCCGGAGGTCTACGTCGCCGACCGCGACATGTTGCGGGCGCTGGAAGGCGTCGAGCTCGAGGAGGTGTCGATCACCAGTGGCGCGCGCCTCATCGCCAAGTCGCCGCCCGAGGGCGCCTTCACCCTGCCGGACGTGCCGGGCGTGGGCGTCGTCGTGAAACTCGCACAGGGCAGGAAGTGCGCGCGCTCCTGGCGCATCCTTCCCGACGTCGGTGCCGATCCCGACTATCCCGACCTCTCGCCGCGCGATGCCGCCGCCGTGCGCGAGTTCGACCAACGCGTCAAAGGAATTGCATGACGACCGAAAGCTCCGGCGTGCGCGGCTGGCTGTGGGGACCGTACTCGCGGCTCGGCCTCACCGTTTTCCTCATCACCCTAGTGCTCGACCAGGCCCACAAGTGGTGGATGCTCGAGGTCTACCGCATCGCCGAAAAGGGTCGCGTCGCCGTCACTCCCTTCCTCGACCTCGTATTCGTGAAGAACATCGGTATCAGCTACAGCATGTTCGACCAGGAGAGCTACGGCGGGCAGATCATGCTGGCGGCCTTCGGGGTGGCGGCGACCATCGCCCTATGGATCTGGCTCGCCCGCGGGGCCACCGGACGCCTCTTGGCCGTCTCCCTGGGGCTCATCATGGGCGGGGCCATCGGCAACGCCATCGACCGGGTCGCTCTCGGCGGGGTTGCCGACTTCTTCTCCCTGCACGCTTTCGGGTTCTACTGGTATGTCTTCAACATCGCCGATGTGGCGATTGTTGCCGGGGTCATCGGCCTGCTGTATGAACTCGCTGATGGCGAGTCGCAAAGACGCCGCAAAGTCGTTGTAGCGCAGGGGATTAGCGCTCGACGCTGCCGTAATTGAGAGTGCGGGGACACGGGCGCTACGGGGGAACACATGCCACCGAGATCACGTCCTGCCAGGTCCGTGCTGCCGGCCATCGCCGTCTGCCTTACGCTCTGCGTCGCCGGTTGCGGCACGGATGACATCCAGTTCAACGGCGGCATTTTCGATGCCGTGGGCCTGTCGGATGCGGGCAAGAGCAAGAGCGCCGATCCTAAGCTGGCAGAGCGCGCGCCGCTCGTCGTACCGCCATCACTCGACCGCCTGCCCGCCCCTGGCGAGGCTGCAGCGCCGCCGGCGCAGATCGCCGACATCAAGGACCCCGACGAGCAGAAGAAGATCTCGCGCGCAGAGCTTGAGAAGAAGCAGGCTGAGTACTGCGAGAAGAACTACGAAGATCCGAAGATGCGTGGCGAGGAAAATCCAGGCGCCGCGGGTCCCTTGGGTCCCTGCCGTAAGTCGGTGCTGACGGCCATCAAAAACTACAACAAGAGCGACGACGAGGCCGAGGGCCAGTAGCCGCGGCACGCTGCCGAACGCCCTGATCTTTGTGCGCTGCGGCGCTCGGAGAGGGCGAGGAAACGCCCATATCCATAACCAATTGCGCAAGAATCCGGTTGCGGCCCGAAGTGCGGCAACTTATATCCGAGCCGGGGGGACGGGAGCTATCGCTGTCGTCCTCCGCTCAAGGAGGAAACTACCAATGAAAATTTGGAACAAGCCGCAGGTGCGCGAGCAGGAAGTTGGCCTCGAGGTCACCTCCTACATGCCGGCCGAGATCGACATCATCTAACGCTGTCGATTTTTTGCGGTATCGATGCGGCGGTCGAGAAATCGACCGCCGTATTTTTTTGTGCCTATGAAAACGCGGTGCGCGCAGAGCCGCGATTATTTGTCGAAGTTGTCTTCGACTTTCGCCACCCACTTCTCGAATGAGGAGCGCAGGATGTCGACATCGAATTGGATGCCTTCGATGACACCGGGCGGATGATCGTCGCGCGCGTCGAGCTTGCGGCGAATGTCGGCGTGCTTCTCGACCATCGCGGTCCAGTCCTTCTGCGCCTCGTCGTTGAGATCGCCGCGCGCCCCGAGCGATGACCTCGCCGCATGGATGCGCTGCTCGAGATCGTCGAGCTTGTTCTTCGTATCTGCGATCGGGTCCTGGCTCATGTGCTCTCCGCAAGTGGCGATCTGCTTGGTGTAGGATGCTGCCGTTTGGCGCGCCCAGCGTAGTGCGCAGGGCTATCCATTTCGTCAAGAGCGCGACGCGTTTGGCGACCCTTTTGCGCTGCGGCTGCGTTGGTTCGCGCTGCTTCCACGCGATTGACACAAACGTAAGAAATGAACCCTTACGTCATATGCCGTAGTTGAACGCTGACCGTGGAGGACAACATGCGTCATACCCTCTTGCTCGCAGCCGTGACGATGCTCGCTGCCCCGCTTGTCATCGGACAGGCGATCGCCGCCAGCGCGCCCGACGTCGCTTGGGCAAAGTCGAAGGCAGCCTCGGACTCGGTCGTCGACAAGGCCGGCTACCGCTGCGGCCGCTGGAGCTGGCGTTGCTCCAAGCGCTGGGGCTGGGGCTCGCCGCGCTTTGCCCGCTGCATGTGGCGGCATGGATGCTGAGCGGCCCGGCACTGAGCCTCAACGGGCCGCCCTTTTCTCTAGGGGCGATGTCAGCCGATATCCACTTGGCCGAGAACTGCCGCAATGGCGGCGATCAGCATCAGGCCGACGAAAAACCAAGTGATCGCGCTGTCGCTGTAGCTTTCCAGGGATTGGGTCCGTCTGCGTGACATGGCGTTTCCTCGTTGCGCCCGTACGCACGCACTTCCGCTTCCTCCGTGTACCGCGGTCCCCGACCTTCGCTGATTTGCCCACGAGGTGGCTAGACAATTCAGCGGGCCGGGGCCGAGTCGGCTTCGCAGTTGCGAGGAGCACCGTGGCCGCAGCGCTTGGAGCGAATCGAGATTTGCACATCAAAATCGGGCTGCGGGTCACGTTTGGTCGCCCTGATCTGTTGGCTCCCCCGCAAATCAGATAGCCGGAAGAGTGCCGCCAGCGATGCCTCCGCACCGTGCCGCGGCAACTGGAGGGCGAACCATGCTGCCGGCCAATAGACTGACCTGGTTCGCGATCGGCGTGCTCGGATCGCTGGTTTTAACGGGCTGCGCGACCGATACCCTGCGGACTGGTTCGGTGACGAAGCATTACCGCCGCGCCAAGGTCGAAAAGTCGGTCGCCCGCAAGGAGGAGCCCTCGAAAATCGACACTGGCTCCATCGCCACCGAAGCAAATCCGGTCACCTCAAGGGAAGACCCGCGCTGGCAGTGGTGCGAGCAGCGCCACATCGACCATCAGGCCGGCAAGGCGCCTGGCGGCGCTACGGATCTCGCCAAGAAGCTCGAAGATGATCGCATCTGCGCGGCCGTCTATCAGCGCGGCTAGCCAACGCCTGCTCAGACGGGCGGGGCCGTCAGTAGGAACGCGGCAGCGAGGATGGCCACCGCCGCGCATGCCACGGTCATCACGAGCGCGAAGTCGACAATAACGGCATAGACGGCGCGGAGCGCCGCGCGCATGCGCCGGCTGCGCACGATCGCTACCGTCATAGCGGCGACGCGCGTTACGGCGGCGTTGGTGCCAAGGGCCAGCTTCCGCAGTCTGCGCAGCCGCTGCGCCCTGCCGCCCGCAATGCGCGGATACGACGAGCACAGCTCGGCGATGACCGCGCGGTTGTTGGTGGCGTCTCGTTCCAGAAGGGCGGCGATCAGCTCGAGCTGATCTAGTTTCGCGGCAGCGTCCGCACGAAAGATCTGCTGTCGGTTCGGACGCATCGGCCAAGCCCACGCTGAACGGCAAGGAGATTGTGAACCCTCATGTGCTTACGATCAATGACCGTTTTGATCGACGCGGCGCAGCACACGCGGTTTTAGGCAGATAAGTTGCTAGTCGTACCCGCCGTGCCGCTCGTGTCGCGATCGATCTCGGAGACGAGGAGCCGGACGCTGGTCATCACGGTTTCAACCCACCTGCCGGCAGCGACGTTGTCCTGCCCCAGATCGTGCATGGCGTTGGCGTAGGCCCTGTGCGCAACATCGAGCGCGTCATCGCGCGCCGCGGCGGGAAGCGCGGCGATCTTCATCGCGGTGCGCTGGATCGTGTCGAGCGTCTGCTCGACCAGAGCCTGTTTATTCATTGGCACGTTGTCCTCTGACATGCCTCAGGGTCCGAAGCCGGCGGGGCGTTTGTGAGGCGAGCGCAGGGCGAGCCTCGCACCCGGCTTCGTCTCGACAAAAATTCGCCTCGGATGTGTGTGCAAATCCACTCAGCGGGGGAACGCACCTAATCTGACCATGCAATACGCGCCCAGTCGGCGCGCAGGAGGTGAACTCGTGTTCAATACCGATCCCAAGAACAACCTGCCCCAGCCCAAGCTCGGCCCCACGCCGTTGGGGACAGCCGCGCAGGCAGCACGTTCTTCCCCGTCCCCGTTCGAAAAGTCTGCATCGGCACCCACCGGCACGTCCGTGATCGGCACCGATCTGACCATTCTGGGCGATCGGATCACCATCATTTCGGCGAACAAGCTTCAGGTTGATGGCGACGTTCGCGGCAATGTGCATGGCAAGCAGGTCGTCATCACCGAAGAGGGTTCGGTGGTCGGCATGGTGTGCGCGGAGGCGATCGAGGTTCGCGGCGGCGTGCGCGGCTCGATACGCGCCGTGAGCGTGAAGCTACAGGCTTCCGCGCAGGTCGAGGGTGATATAACCCATCAGAAGCTGTCCATTGCCGAGGGCGCCGAGTTCGACGGCCGAGTGAAGCTCAGCAAGGATATAAACGAGCTCATGCCGGTTCTCGATCCCGAAGCGATCGAGCGCACGCGCGGCAACGGAGATGCAAACCGCTACGAAGCGTCGAGCCACCTTGGAGAACGTGACGATTGAAGGGATGGAAACATGACGACTTTGGCCGAGGCGCTCGCCGCGGAGCGAGACAAGAGGCGCCGCGATGCCGAGGATGCTGCAACCCGGCTTGAAGTAGGCCGGGCGGTGCTGCAGGCTTTGGCGCAGCGGCTCAACGCCGAGCCGCTGCCGACTTGGTTTTTTATTTCTAAGGGCGACGAGATTCTCGTCGCCCACACTAAAAACGGGGCGGCGTCGCGCCAGCACGTCGGATCATGGGTCGTCGACCAGGACATGCGCCTGGTCCTCGATCAGGAAATGACGGAGTGGATTACCGCGGAAAGCTGCGCGCGCGTCGTCGACGAGGCTGTTCAGATCACCGCCAAATTTATTGTCAGCGTCGAAGCACGAAATCTTACGACAACGCGTGAATTAAGCCAGCTGCCGCGGCGGGTTTAAGCCGTCTCGATTGCTTCTACGTTCAGGCCGTTCACACGCCCTGCAGGTGCTCGTGCGCGCGCTTGTCTTTAGCCGCGTGCGTTGAGCTATTTGGGGGAGCCGACCCCGAGTATGCCGTCATCGCTCAGGGTTTCCGCGAGATGAGCCGACAAGACGCGAAGGCGAACGAGCTGGCCGCGACGCTAGCGCGGGTTCCAGCCGAAACTCATAGCCCCGCAGGCGCGGACCGCCTTGCGGTCTACTTGTCCTTGGGAGTATCCGCTGGGGGCGGCGTGCCCTCGTCGCTTTTTTCCTCCACGGGAGGCGCATTCATCGGCTCCGGTGGTGGCGCCCCCATAGCATCGTCCATTGGCGGCGGCGCATTCATCGGCGCTACGCCGCGGTAAGTCTCGTCCACGGAAGGGGCGTGCCCCGCCGCGCCTCCCGTGCCGGCTGAACCGTTCGTATCCTGCGCCAGCGCCGGGGCGCCGACAGCAATCGAAACCAGCACAGCGAGACCCGCGCCGCTAACAAGGGGATGTTTCATCCATCGCATCGCTCGTCCCTCCCATAGCCCCACGTCTTCAGGCAACCGGTCGAGCATACGCCTCCGCGACGCCGCCCAACAGCTATTCCGTTGGTCGAATGCAACTCATGCCCCGTCCCGTCGCGCCTGTTCGCTAAGCACCGCGCAACTCAAGCGCAGGATCCGCTTGTGCAGCTCACCAAGTTCCATTCGGATCTTGATGAACTCCTGTCTGCGCACTTCGCGCTCGGCTGCCGTGGGCTCTTCCTCGCGTTGGTCGAAGCGTCCGAGGATGCGAGCGCATTCACCTTCGACAGTTTTCAGTTCTTCCTTGATGCGCTCACAAGCCATCAGGTTTTCAAGGGATTCCGTGTCAAGCATCATGTGCCGCCCTCGCTTCCGCATCGCGAGTCGACAACATGTGACGATGGGATACCGCGCTCTAGGACCGCCGGTCGTTTGTCCCCACCGTCCCGCCAATCAAACGGAGTTCAAGACTGGACGTGGCAGTGGTGCATCGCCACCCGCGATGCGATTGGCGCGCTCCTTCTAGTGCTTGTCGCTGCGCTTTCTCGATGAACCATTCCGCCTGGGAGTGTCGAGGCTGGAAATTCTAGTCCACGCAAAAACGTAGCCGAGCCGCCGCTGCATAATTGCATTAGCTACGTCGTCGAGCGTCGCAGGCGACAGCGGCCACTCCTTATCGCCCGGCATGCTCACGTCGAGCCGTCGGATCAATTCTTCCTCATCGCACGCGAGCTGCAAGCGTATGCCGCTCTCATTATCGAAGACGCAGGGAGTGATTTTTTCACGCCAACTTCTGGGATGTCGGAACCTAGCCGCAAGCTTTTGTAGTGTGGTTTGCGGCTCATATCTGAAGCGATTGCCCATGCCACTTCCCCGAGTGCGCTCAGTGAGAATGCGTACCAGAAGCTGCATATACTTGGAAACGTAGGAAATTTTTAGGCACGCTCCCAGATCGTCGCCATGACGCCGCAGCTAGGTGCTAACGGCGACTTTGGACATCCGGCGCATCGTTTCTACTGCCGACACCGGGGGCAGTGTCAGGGTGCGCGTCCCAATAACAGATCCGATTGCGCATTGCTTTGCCGGTGGGAGGGGATCGCCATGGTCACGTTAGCCGAAGCCATAACTGCCGAACGTTCCACGAGAATTCGAAATAGGGAGAATGCCTTAAAGAGACAGCAGGTGGGACGAGCACTGTTGCAGGCTCTGGCACAACGTCTAAACGCCGACCTGCTTCCTGCATGGTCCTTCGCCTTAGATGACCATCAGATCCATATCTGTCGTATAAAAAAAAGTGGTTCTGAGCGCCGGATCGCCTCGTGGACGGTCGATAGGGAGCTGCGACTGGTGCTCGGCCAGGAAATGACCGAATGGATCACCGCTGAAAGCTGTAACCGTGTGATTGATGAGGCCGTCCAGATCACGGCGAGGTTCATCATCGAAGCTGACGAATGTATTCCGCAAAGTCGGCTAGCGATGGCGGCGGGAACGTGGTGGACGTTCGTTCGCGACTTTGGCGCACGCTACACACCACGATCCCTGCAACAAACGGATCGCGGACCGCGTTGATCTTCCATCGGAGACGGGTGAGTACGGCCATGGTTACGCTAATCGAAGCCCTAGCCGCGGAACGAGCGAAGAGACAGCAGGCCGATGCCGACAACTCAACCAGGCTGCAAATCGGCCGAGCGGTGTTGGAAGCACTCGCCGACCGTCTAAATGCAGAACCACTCGCCGGCTGGCTGTTCGTTCTAGACGGCCAGGTTATCCGTGCCTTCCGCATCTATGGCGGCGCACGTGAGCAGGTGGGCACGTGGACCGTGGACGAGGAACTTCGCCTCGTGACGGGAGATCAGATGACGGAATGGATCACGGCCGAAAGCTGGGCTCGTGTGATCGATGAGGCGGTTGAAATCACTGCACAGCTCATCGTCGATGCTGAGACGCCTAGAGTTGCGAAGCCCAAAAAAGTCGCAGAGACAGAAGGCGCTGAGATAGTGGAGCTACCTCCGCGAATTTGATGCACATTAAGAATGCGCCATCCAAAGAATGCGCCATCCACGGAAAAAATGAAGCGCGCGCCCCGTGGACCGGATGATCAATTGGGGGCTCCATCCTCGCGCTCGGAACTGAACCTCGCGAACGTGGACAGCCCTCATTTTTGAAGTTTCAGTAGACAGTTGGTAGACAGCAAATGCCCAACGCCGATTGCGCTGCGCCCAAACTTGCACGTTATGCCTGATTTGCTGATCTAAAGTGTTGGTGGAGCCAAGCGGGATCGAACCGCTGACCTCTTGCATGCCATGCAAGCGCTCTCCCAGCTGAGCTATGGCCCCGAACACGGCAAATGGGCGACACGATGGGCCTGCCGAGCCGTACGGAGCGGCTTCATTAGGCTGATCGCCGTGAAACTTCAAGCCTCAAATTGGCGGCGTTGTTCGGCCGACTAAGGGTACGGCTGACGCCCATGAAATCGGGTCTGTGCGAGGGGCGCCGATCAGCGCTCCTCTTCGCCCTCGACGGGGCCGCCAATGATGTTCGTAACGTCGCCGCCGTCCTCTTCCTCTTCCTCGAGGAACGTCTCGTCGGCCTCGGCGGCGGCCGCATCTTCGGTCTCGTCGGCCTCGACGTCGACGAGCGCCTCCTCGGCCTCGGCCTCGGCGGCTACCGCCGGCTCGACGAACTCCTCGCGCTTCACCTTACGCGGAGCCTTCTCTTGCGGCACGACGGCGGCGGCCGCCGTCGTTGAATGGGCGATCGCGTACTTCGATCCGCAGATCGGGCACACGATGGGGCTGCGATTGAGGTCATAAAAGCGGGCGCCGCACTCGCCGTTCTGGCAGGTGCGCTTGGTCCCGCGGTCTTTATTGGTCGCCATGAGCCAACCTTTAGTGGTGAGGGGGTTTTCCGCGATCTGCCACATGCCTACGGGGTTGTCAAAACAAAGCTCGGCCGGGGCGCCGACGCCGTTGACAGGGCCAAGAAGCGTCGGCTCTATCGCTCGCCGAACCCGAGCCGCGCCGCGATCCCGCGCCGGCGCTGGAGCTTTACCCCGTGACCTCCGAAACCGCTACTGCCACCAGACCCTTGGCCGCCCGCGCTGGCGGCCCGCTCGAAGGACGCGTGCGCGTGCCGGGCGACAAGTCGATCTCGCATCGTGCGCTGATGCTCGGTGCGCTGGCGACAGGCGTGACGCGGCTCAAAGGCCTGCTCGAGGCCGAGGATGTGCTCAACACGGCGAGGGCCCTGCAGGCGCTCGGCGCGCCGATCGAGAAAGTCGGCAACGAGTGGCGCGTCACCGGCCGCGGTGTCGGCGGCCTCCGGCAGCCCGCGGTGCCGCTCGACTTCGGCAACTCCGGCACCGGCACGCGGCTGATGCTCGGCGTCATCGCCGGCCACGACATGACGGTGCGCATTGAGGGCGACGCGTCGCTCTGCCGCCGACCGATGGGCCGCGTGCTCGGTCCGCTGCAGCAGATGGGCCTCGAGATCGAGGGCGGACGCAACCTGCTGCCGCTCACGGCGCGTGGGTCGGCAAGCCTCATCCCGATCGAATACGCTCTGCCGGTGCCGTCGGCGCAGGTCAAGAGCGCTATTCTGCTCGCCGGCATGCACGCTGCCGGCGACACGAGCGTCATCGAGACGGAGGCGACGCGCGATCACACCGAGCGCATGCTGCGCCACTTCGGGGCCGAAGTGTCGGTCACTGAGAGCGGCGGCAAAACCCGCATCACCGTCAAAGGCGAAGCCGAGCTCGTTGGTCGCGACGTCACCGTGCCGGCAGACCCGAGCTCGGCGGCCTTCCTTGCCGCTGCCGCCGCTCTCGTCCCCGGCTCGGACATCACGATCGAGGGCGTGCTCGTCAATCCGACCCGCACCGGATTCTACGATACGCTGCGGGAAATGGGCGCCGACGTGACTTTCACCGGGATGCGCGAGGAAGGCGGCGAGCCGGTTGCCGACATCCGCGTGCGCTACGCGGCGCTCGTCGGCGTGCAAGTGCCTGCCCACCGCGCGCCCAGTATGATCGATGAATATCCCATCCTCGCCGTCGTTGCCGCTTTCGCCGAGGGTGAGACGCGCATGGACGGGCTCGCCGAGCTCAAGGTCAAGGAGAGCGACCGGCTAGCGGCGACCGTCGCTGGTCTCATCTCCAACGGCGTCGCGGCCAGCGCTGATGGCGATACGCTCACCGTGCGCGGTGCACGCGAAGTCAGAGGCGGCGGCACCGTCACGACGCACCTCGATCACCGCATCGCCATGGCCTTTCTCACCATGGGGCTCGCCAGCCGCGATCCGGTGACCGTCGACGACACGAGCATGGTGGCGACGAGCTTCCCCGAGTTCACCAGCCTGATGACAAGCGTCGGCGCCCACTTCGGCACAGCTGCAGGGCGCGCGCGATGATCATCGCCATCGACGGACCGGCGGCATCCGGCAAGGGCACGCTGGCAAAGCGCATCGCCGATCATTGGGGGCTGCCCTGCCTCGACACGGGGCTTCTATATCGCGCCGTTGCGCGCGACGTCGCCGCCCGCGGCTTCCGGCTCGACGACCGGTGGGCGGCGCTGGTGCAGGCCCGCAGCCTCGATCCGGCGCCGCCTCGACGATCCAGGCCTGCGCACGCCGCAAGCCGGCGACGCCGCCTCGATCGTCGCCCGCATCCCGGAGGTGCGCAGCGCCCTGCTCGTCTATCAGCGGGCCTTCGCCGCTCAACCTGGAGGCGCCGTGCTCGACGGTCGCGATATCGGGACCGTCGTTTGCCCCGACGCCGACGCCAAGATTTACGTCACTGCCCGCACCGAAGTGCGCGCCAAACGCCGTTTTCTCGAATGCACGGCCCGCTCCGAGGCTGTCACATTCGAGGCCATCCTGGCCGATATCGAGCGCCGGGACGAGCGCGACGCCTCACGCGGCAGCGCCCCCATGCGGCCGGCCGCCGACGCCGACTTGCTCGATACCTCGGACTTGGATATAGAGGCGGCATTCGACGTCGCTGTCGGATTGATCAAGAGGAAGATCGGCCAATAGGGCGCCCGAAACGGGCTTCCAATTCATATTGGCGGGGCCCGGGGCCCATCACAGCGGCAAGATCTCAAACACACCGTCGGCAGGAGACTGTCCGCTCACGCTCGTCGTGGCGGAGGACATTTGCCGCATCTCACATCGCACAACGGGCCGCAGCGCGGTCCATATCAACAATTCAGGAGCTCATAACCGCATGTCGCAAGCCGCCGTTTCAAAAGACTTCAACCCCTCGCGCGACGAGTTCGCCGCGCTGCTCGCTGAAAGCCTTGCCAAGGAAGACCTGTTCGAAGGCAGCGTCGTCAAGGGCAAGATCGTCGGCATCGAGAAGGACCTCGCCGTCATCGACGTCGGCCTCAAGACCGAAGGCCGCGTCGCGCTGCGCGAGTTCGCCGTCGGCGGCAAGGCCGACTTGAAGGTCGGCGACGAGGTCGAGGTCTACCTGGAGCGCGTCGAGAACGCGCTCGGCGAGGCCGTGCTGTCGCGCGACAAGGCACGCCGCGAGGAGAGCTGGACGCGCCTCGAGAAGATGTTCGAGAAGAATGAGAAGGTCTCGGGCGTCATCTTCAACAAGGTCAAGGGCGGCTTCACCGTCGACCTTGATGGCGCCGTCGCCTTCCTTCCCGGCAGCCAGGTCGACATCCGCCCCGTGCGCGACATTGGCCCGCTGATGCACCAGCCGCAGAGCTTCCAGATCCTCAAGATGGATCGCCGTCGCGGCAACATCGTCGTCTCGCGCCGCTCGGTGCTCGAGGAGACGCGTGCCGAGCAGCGCGCCGACATCGTCGCCCGCCTCGAGGAGGGCCAGGTGATCGACGGTCTCGTCAAGAACATCACCGACTACGGCGCCTTCATCGACCTCGGCGGCATCGACGGCCTACTGCACGTCACCGACATGGCATGGCGCCGCGTCAATCATCCGTCCGAGATTCTCAACGTCGGCGACACCGTGAAGGTGCAGATCATCCGCATCAACCCGGAGACGCAGCGCATCTCGCTCGGCATGAAGCAGCTGCAGGCTGATCCGTGGCAGTCGATCGAGGCCAAGTATCCGGTCGGCGCCCGCGTCAAGGGCACCGTTACGAACATCGCCGACTACGGTGCCTTCGTGGAGCTGGAGCCGGGCGTCGAGGGCCTGATCCACGTCTCCGAGATGAGCTGGACCAAGAAGAACATCCATCCCGGCAAGATCGTCTCCACCAGCCAGCAGGTCGAGGTGCAGGTGCTCGAGGTCGACGCCAACAAGCGCCGCATCTCGCTGGGCCTCAAGCAGACTCAGGACAACCCGTGGGAATCCTTCCTCGCTGCCCATCCGAAGGGCACCGAGGTCGAGGGCCCCATCCGCAACATCACCGAGTTCGGCCTGTTCATCGGTCTCGATGGCGGTGTCGACGGCATGGTGCATCTGTCCGATCTCGACTGGACGCGCGCCGGCGACGAGGTGATCAAGGACTACAAGAAGGGCGACAACGTCAAAGCGGTGGTGCTCGACGTCGACAGCCAGAAGGAGCGCATCTCGCTGGGCATCAAGCAGCTCGGCGGCGATCCGATCGATACGCTGGCGAAGTACAAGAAGGGCGACACTGTCACCTGCAACGTTGTTGCGGTGCAGGAGAACGGCCTCGAGGTAAAGACCGTCGATGGCGAGCTCACCGCCTTCATCAAGCGCTCCGATCTGTCGCGCGACCGCTCCGAGCAGCGGCCTGAGCGCTTCAACGTCGGCGACAAGATCGACGCCTTCGTCACCAGCGCCGACAAGGCCGCGCGCCGTCTGTCGCTGTCGATCAAGGCGCTCGAGATCGCCGAGGAGAAGCAGGCCGTGGCGCAGTACGGCTCCTCCGACTCGGGCGCTTCGCTGGGCGACATCTTCAAGGCGGCCATTCGCAAGCGCGAGAACGACGGCGCCGACGACGAGAAGACGGACGACAAGGAATAGGCCAGGCTTATTCCGGCGGTCACGGCAACTCGGCGCGGCGGGGCGAGATCCCTGCCGCGCTAGCATTTTGGCAAGTCTCTGCGAGCGCTTCTCTTGTCGGGTGCGCAAACCTTGCCTAACGTCACCAGCGTTCGAGATTACTCGAGCGTCGCGGTTGTGACCGGAGAGCTGAATGACGGCTGAGATCGACACCGTGCTGGATCGGCGCCGTTTGCGCCGCCGCCTCACCGTGTGGCGGGCGCTGGCCGTGGCGGCGGTGGTCGTCGCGCTGTTCGCCTTGGGCGTCAGCGATGACAAGCTGTCGACGTTCGGCTCAAAGCAGATCGCCCGCGTCGCCATCGAGGGCACGATCACCGAGGACCGCGACCAACTCGAGCTTCTGAAGCGCATCGCCGAAGCCGACAACGCCGCGGCCCTGCTTGTTTTCGTCAACAGCCCCGGCGGCACGACCACGGGCGGTGAAGCGCTGTTCGCGGCGCTGCGCGAGGTGTCGAAGAAGAAGCCGGTTGTCGCCCAGTTCGGCACGGTCGCCGCCTCTGCGGGCTACATCGTCGGCCTCGGCGCCGACCACATCGTCACCCGCGCCAACACCATCACCGGCTCGGTGGGCGTGCTCATTCAATGGCCCGAGGTCAGTCAGGCGCTCGACAAGCTCGGGGTGAAGTTCAACGAGATCAAGAGCGGCGACCTCAAGGCCGTCCCGTCGCCCTTCGAGCCCCTCAGCGAGGAGGGCCAGAAGGTCACCCAAACCATGATCGACGAGGGCTACCGCTGGTTCCTCGGCCTCGTCGAGCAGCGCCGCGGCATCAAGCCGGACCAGATTCCGGGCCTGACCCGGGGGCGCGTCTTTACTGGCCGGGAGGCGGTCCAGCTCAAGCTCGTCGATTCCATCGGCGGCGAGGAGGAGGCGGTCGAGTGGCTGCGCACCACGCGCAACATCGACAAAAGCCTGAAGGTGGTCGACTGGAAGCCGCAGACATCGGCCTCGCTTGGCTTTTTCAGCTCCATCGGCGCCGCGGCAGCGAGCCTTTTCAACCACACCTACTTAGGCCAAATGCTGGCCCGCGACCCGTCCCTATCGGCTCTTGGCCTTGACGGGCTCATTTCCGTTTGGCACCCTTCGGAAAAGTAATAGATTACAGTCATTTGCGGCGGGGCGAGCGATGATAAAGTCCGAGTTGATCCATAAAATCGCGAATACTAATCCTCATCTCTATCATCGCGACGTCGAGCGCATCGTCAAAGTCGTGTTCGATGAGATCGTCGAAGCGCTTTCGCGCGGCGACCGCGTCGAGTTGCGCGGCTTCGGTGCCTTCACCGTTAAGCATCGCGCCGCGCGCCAGGGTCGCAACCCGCGCACTGGCAAATCGGTGTCGGTCGCCGAGAAGTTCGTGCCGTTCTTCAAGACCGGCAAAGAGCTGCGCGATCGGCTCAATCGCGGCAAAGAAAGTCACTAGCACTCTGCGAGGCTGTGCATCGTGCTGAGGCGGATCGTCTGGCTGCTCATTGCGTTCCCGGCAGGGCTCCTGCTGGTCACTCTCGCCGTGGTTAATCGGCATGAGGTGCAGCTCGTCCTCGACCCGTTCCGTCCCGAGACGCCGGCCGTCTCGCTGGCCCTGCCGTTCTACGCCTATCTCTTCATCACCCTGCTGCTCGGTGTGCTACTCGGCGGCACGGCCGTGTGGCTGGGCCAGGCCCGATGGCGCCGCAATGCGCGTCATCACGGCAGAGCCGCGGCGCGCTGGCATGCCGAAGCCGACCGCCTGACGCGTGAGCGCGATACCGTAGCCGCGACGCGCCCCAAGCAACTGGCGGCGACCGGCACTTAAGCGCACCGCGCTATTCGCACTGCTGGCCAAGCGCGACAGCTACCGACCGCCGGCACTATCTGTTCATGGCGATGCCTTTCGAGCGGATCCAACCCGCGAAAGAAATGACCACCGAAGTCAAAATCTGCGGACTGCGCACGCGAGGGGCGCTTGACGCTGCGCTCGGCGCCGGCGCCGACTACGTCGGCTTCGTGTTCTATGCGCACAGCCCGCGCAACATCGCGCTGAACGAGGCACGCGCGCTTGCCGACAAAGCGCGGGGCCAAGCCAAGATCGTTGCGCTGCTTGTCGATCCGGACGACGCGCTACTGGCCGAAGTGGTTGAGGCCGTCGCGCCGGACATCATCCAACTACACGGCGATGAGTCGCCGGCGCGCGTTGGCGAGATCGTGCAGCGCTTCGGCCGTCCGGTGATGAAGGCGGTGACAGTTGCCGGCGCGGCAGACGTGCAGGCAGCGCTGGACTACGCCGGCAAGGCCGATCGCATCCTCTTCGACGCCAAGGCACCCTCAGACGACGCTGACGCGCTGCCCGGTGGCAACGGCGTCGCCTTCGACTGGCAGGCGCTGGCCGGCCTCGAAGGGCGCATCGACTACATGCTGGCCGGCGGGCTTACCCCGTCGAACGTCGGCGAAGCAATCCGCTCCACCGGGGCGCGCGCGGTCGATGTTTCCTCAGGTGTCGAGAGCCGGCCGGGCGTAAAGGACCCCGAGCTCATCCGCCGCTTTATTCATGCGGCAAAGACCGCTAAGCAGACCCCCTGACGACGGCTGGTGCCCAAAGGATCACGATGGCGAGCGCGAAGGACAAGGTGAAGGACGCCAAGCTCAACACCTTCTGCAGCGGTCCCGACGAGCGCGGCCACTTCGGCATTTTCGGCGGCCGCTTCGTCGCCGAGACGCTGATGCCGTTGATCCTCGACCTGCAGCGCGCCTACGACGACGCCAAGGCCGATCCGAAATTCCACTCCCAGCTGGCCCATCTCAACACGCATTACGCCGGCCGCCCGAGCCCGCTCTATTTCGCCGAGCGGCTGACCGAGCATCTGCGTGAAGTGTCTGCCGCCTCCGGCGGTGCCGGCGGCGCCAAGATCTACTTCAAGCGTGACGAGCTCAATCACACCGGTAGCCACAAGATCAATAACTGCCTCGGTCAGATTCTTCTGGCGATGCGCATGGGCAAAACGCGCATCATCGCCGAGACGGGCGCCGGCCAGCATGGCGTTGCCGTAGCAACGGTGTGCGCCCGCTTCGGTCTACCGTGCGAGGTTTTCATGGGCGCCACCGATGTCGAGCGCCAGAAGCCAAACGTCTTCCGCATGCATTTGCTGGGCGCAAAGGTGCACCCGGTGACCAGCGGCGCCGGTACGCTGAAGGACGCGATGAATGAGGCGCTGCGCGATTGGGTCACCAACGTGCATGACACCTACTACATTATCGGCACAGTTGCCGGCCCGCACCCTTACCCGGAGATGGTGCGCGACTTCCAGTCGATCATCGGCAAGGAAGTGCGCGAGCAGATGCAGGAGCAGGAGGGACGCCTTCCCGACTCGCTCGTTGCCTGCATCGGCGGCGGCTCCAATGCGATGGGCCTGTTCCATCCGTTCCTCGACGACGAGAGCGTCAAGATCTACGGCGTCGAAGCCGGTGGCCACGGTCTCGAGGTGGAGAATGGCCATGCCGCCTCGATGAACGGCGGACGTCCCGGCGTGCTGCATG
Organism: uncultured Alphaproteobacteria bacterium; assembly: GCA_963724595.1. Taxonomy (GTDB): domain Bacteria; phylum Pseudomonadota; class Alphaproteobacteria; order Rhizobiales; family Hyphomicrobiaceae; genus Hyphomicrobium_A. Next base: position 99,456 of record CAVRVR010000007.1, read on the forward strand.
GCAATCGCACCTATCTTCTGCAGGACGCGGAGGGACAGATCCTCGAAGGCCACTCGATCTCGGCCGGTCTCGACTATCCGGGTGTCGGCCCCGAGCACGCGTGGCTCAAGGATAGTGGCCGCGTCACGTACGTTTCGGCGACCGACAAGGAAGCGCTCGACGCCTTCCAGATGTGCACCAAGCTCGAGGGCATCATCCCGGCACTCGAGCCCTCGCACGCGCTCGCCTACGTCAAGAAGCTGGCGCCGACGCTGCCCAAGGACAACCTGCTCGTCATGAACATGTGCGGCCGTGGCGACAAGGACATCTTCGCCGTAGCCGGCCATCTCGGCATGACCATCTGACCCCTTCCCTCCCACCGCACGCGGAACGACCCTTCGCATGACTAAAGAGACGCGCATCGATCGCCGCTTCGCCAAGCTGAAGGCCGACGGCCGCCCGGGCCTCGTGACCTTCATCACCGCCGGCGATCCCGACCTTGAGACCTCGAAGAAGATTCTCCTCGGCCTGCCCGAAGCCGGTGCCGACGTCATCGAGCTCGGCATGCCCTTCTCCGACCCGATGGCCGACGGCCCGGCAATCCAGGCGGCGTCGCTGCGCGCGCTGAAGTCCGGCCAGAAGATGCGCGACACCCTGGCGATGGTCGCCGCGTTCCGCAAAGTTGATCAGGACACGCCCATCGTGCTGATGGGGTATTACAACCCGATCTACGTCTACCCGAACGAGGACTTCATCGCCGAAGCGAAGGCAGCCGGAGTCGATGGACTGATCGTCGTCGATCTGCCGCCGGAGGCCGACGACGAACTGTGCCTGCCGGCGACACAAGCGGGGCTCAACTTCATCCGTCTCGCCACGCCGACGACCGACGCCAAGCGTCTACCGGCGGTGCTGCGCAACACCTCGGGCTTCCTCTACTACGTGTCGATCACCGGCATTACCGGCACCGCCGCCCCTAATGTTAACAGTGTTCACAATCACGTTCGGCGGATTAAAGAGGCGACAGCCCTTCCCGTGGCCGTCGGTTTTGGCGTAAAAAGCCCAGATCAGGCCAAGGCGCTGGGCGCGGTTGCCGACGCCGTCGTGGTCGGCTCGGCCCTGGTTGGCGCGATCGAGAAGAGCCTCGGCGCCGACGGCCGCTCCACTAGCAAGACGGTCCCGGCTGTCCTAGATTTGGTCGGCTCCCTGGCTGCCGCGCTGCGGGCCGACTGAGTTCCAGCCGAAACCGCAGTTAACCGCTTTCGTGGCCGCAGTGCGGCAAGGTGCTGTAAAGCGCCATATTAGGGGGTCCTTGGGTCCCGTATGTTAGGTGCACCTGGGCCAAAGACTGACATGGCAAACGCCGCCGTCGGATCCGGCCAGGCTGTCGAGAGGCCAAGAGCGTGAATTGGATCAATAACGTCGTGCGGCCTAAGATCCGCAGCTTCCTGACGACGAAGCGCGAGGTCCCCGACAATCTCTGGGTGAAATGCCCGGAGACCGGACAGATGGTCTTCTACAAGGACCTCGAGGCCAACCAGTTCGTCGTCCCTGGCTCCAACTATCATATGCGCATGGCGGCCGACGTGCGCCTGCAGCATCTCTTCGACGGCGGCCAGTACAGCAAAGTGCCGGTGCCGCCGGTTGTCCACGACCCGCTCAAGTTCCGCGACGGCCGCCGTTACTCAGAGCGCCTCAAGGATGCCAAGGCGAACACCGAACTCGACGACGCGGTGCTCGTCGCCGAAGGCAAGCTCGACGGACAAGACATCGTCGCTGCCGCGCAGGACTTCCGCTTCATGGCGGGCTCGCTCGGCATGGCCGCGGGTGAAGGCGTCATCGCCGGCATGCTCCGCGCAGTAGAAAAGAGTACGCCTTTCATCCTCTTCGCCGCTTCTGGCGGTGCGCGTATGCAGGAAGGCATCCTGTCGCTTATGCAAATGCCGCGCACGACCATCGCCGTGCAGCGCCTGCGTGAAGCCAAGCTTCCCTACATCGTCGTCCTGACCGATCCGACGACCGGCGGCGTCACCGCGTCCTATGCGATGCTGGGCGACATCCACATTGCCGAACCGGGCGCGCTCATCTGCTTCGCCGGTCCGCGCGTCATCCAACAGACCATCCGCGAGCAGCTGCCCGAAGGCTTCCAGCGCGCCGAATACCTTTTGGAGCACGGCATGATCGACATGGTCGTGCACCGCCACAAGATGCGCGAAACGCTGAGCCGCATCAGCCGTCTGCTCATGCGCGCGCCTGCGCTGAAGCATGCCGAGCATGGTACCAAGAAGCTCAACGGCAGTTCGCACTACGCCAATGGCAGCAAGGTCGACGCGAGCCTGATCGACACACGCAGCGGCTCGGCGCCGGCGATCGAGGCCGAGATTCTCGGTCCCGAGGAGCGCTTCGATACGGCGCGCATCGAGCACCGCGACAAGACCCGCGGCGACGACGACACGCCTCCGACGCGCTCGCTCCCCAAAGACAGACAACACTGATGGTCGCGGTTCCTGCATCGCGGTTGCCCGCGCGGTCCTCGATTGGCGGGCGCATTTCGCTTTCTCAGCCGGCGCGGGCGATCCGAGCGTAACGGCGGGAGGGCCGCATGCCGACGAGCGCCAAGCTCCTCGCCGAGATGAAACTGCTGCATCCGTTGCTGATCGACCTCTCGCTCGGCCGCGTAGAGCGGCTGCTCGGTAAGCTCGGTAATCCGCACAAGAAGCTGCCGCCCGTGGTGCATATCGCCGGCACCAACGGCAAAGGCTCGGTCACCGCCTATCTCAAGGCGATACTCGAAGCCGCCGGGGCGCGCGTGCACGTCTACACGTCACCCCACCTCGTACGTTTCCACGAGCGCATCGAGCTCGCAGGGCCGAGCGGCAAGGCGACGCCTATCGGCGAAGAGACGCTGGTCGATGTGTTGACGCGCACGCAGGCGACGAACGGCAGCGACGACGTCACCCAGTTCGAGATCACCACCGCGGCGGCGTTTCTCGCCTTCTCCGAACACCCGGCCGATGTGCTGCTGCTGGAAGTCGGCCTCGGCGGACGGCTCGATGCGACCAACGTCGTTGAGCGCCCCGTGCTCGACGTGATCACGCCGATCTCGCTCGATCATGCCGAGAAGCTCGGCGCCACGCTTCCCAAGATCGCTGCGGAAAAAGCTGGCATTCTGCGCCGCGGCGTGCCGGCGGTGATTGCACAGCAAGAGGCCGAGGCGGAGGACGTCATACGCGCCGAGGCGCTGCGCCTCGGCGCACCGCTCATCGTGTGGGGCGAGCACTTCGACGCCTACGAGCAGCGCGGCAGGCTCGTCGTGCAGTTCGAGGACGAGCTGCTCGATCTGCCGATGCCGGCCCTTATCGGCCGCCACCAGGTGGTCAATGCCGGCACCGCTGTCGCTGCCGCGCTCGGGCTCTCTGGCAACCTGCCGCACCTGAAGCTCGACGAGCGGGCAATCGAGCAAGGGTTGACGTCGGCGCGCTGGCCGGCACGTATGCAGCGGCTCGATTCCGGCCCGCTGCCGTCGCTGCTCAAGCCGGGCTCGGAGCTGTGGCTCGACGGTGGGCACAATCCTGCCGCTGGGCGCGCCCTGGCGCAGACCATGGCCGACCTAGAGGAACGCGCGCCGAAGCCGCTGCACCTCATCGTCGGCATGATGGGCCTCAAGGATGCCGCCGGTTTCCTCTCGGCCTTCCGCGGCCTTGCAAGCCACGTAGTCACGGTGCCCATTCCAGGCGCGCACGAAGCACCGCACGCCCCCGAGACGCTGGCCGAGACGGCGCGCGAGGTTGGGCTCAAGGCCGAGATTGCCGCGGACGTTGCCGCCGCATTGAAGCGCACCGAGGCGCACGAGCCCGGGCCGAAGCGCATCCTCATATGCGGGTCGCTCTACCTTGCCGGCCATGTGCTCGGTCTGCAGGAAGGTGTCGAGCCACAGGCCAACTAGGCCGCTGAACAGCCGTCGTTCAGCAATACTTCCGCTCGAATTTCAAATTACAGCTCAGGGAGTCACCCAGGGAACAGGTGCCGCGGGCGCGCGCGGCTATGTGGCCAGCAGGACAATTGACGAGCGCATCATGGCTGCACACTGCGAGCCTTCCCGAGTAATGCCCGCGCTGGCGTGCGCCCTCGCAGGGCCCAATCACGCTATCGAGCGCGACCCGAGCGACGCCGATGCGTACGTCGAGCGCGCGCAAGCCTATGACACCGTCGGCGACTGGGCGCGCGCGCTGCGAGACTACTCGCGTGCTATCGAGCTCGATGCCCATCGCCTCGATGCCTGCTTCGGACGCGGCTATGCGAGCCTCATGCTGCGCGACTGGTTCACGGCGACTGAAGATTTTACCAAGGTCGTTGCGGCGCAGCCGGACCGCTTCCACGCGCTATACCTGCGCGCGCATGCTTACGACCTGTGGGGCAAACGCGATCTCGCAGTCGCCGATTTTACGCGCGTTATCGCGCTCGTGCCGGAGCATGCGCACGCGCTTCTCGGCCGCGCCAGCGTGCACGAGGACATGGGCGCGTGGGGGCTGGCGCTCGCCGACTATGATGCAGTGCTCGCCATCGATCTGAAGATGGTTCTTGCCTACTGCGGGCGTGGCCGCATTTACCGCGAGCTGGGCGCCCTCGATCGCTCCATCGCTGAATACGAGCTCGCCATTCGGCTCGATCCGAAGTCGGTTGTCGCACTCAACGGCCGCGCCATCGGCTATGACTTGAAGCGCGACTTCGACCGCTCGCTACCTGACTACGACAAGGCGCTCACCCTCGAACCTAACAGCGCCTTCACCTACAACAATCGCGGCTATGCCTTTAAGCTCAAGGGCGATCATGAGCGCGCGTTTGCCGACTACTCGCGCTCGATTGACCTCGATCCCAATTGCGCCATCGCCTATCTCAACCGCGCCGGGCTGCACTACCAGCGCGACGACTACGCGCTGGCGCTCGAAGATTTCGACAGGGCCATTGCGCTGGACCTGCCGGCCGGCAAGGCTCGCCAACGCGTATGGCGGTCGCGCCAACTGTTGGTTGATGCTGCGCCAGCCGACCGAGGCCATCGCCGACTACACGCGCGCGCTCGAGGTCGATCCCGAGGATGTCGCCAGTTACCGCTACCGGGCGCAGGTGTACGAAGACAAGGCGCAGTTCGGCGCCGCGATTGCCGATCTCGACCGCGCCATCAACCTCGCAGAAGACGATGCAGACCTCTACGCGCAGCGGGCGCAAGTGCTTTATTTCGTCGGCGAGCGCCGCCGCGCCGTCGCCGATCTCGGCACCGCCATCGCCATGAAGCCGGATGATGCGGAGCTCTACGTCACGCGCTGCCTGATCAACCTGAAGCGCTTGCGACCGTTCGCCAGCGCCGCCGACCTATGGCGCGCATGGAAGCGGCTGTGATCGGCGCTTAGGCGCGGTCGACAAAGCTGTCGACGACGCGTTTGCGACCCGCCTCGTCGAACTCGATCGTCAGCTTGTTGCCGTCGACATCGGTCACCGTGCCGACGCCGAATTTCTGGTGCATCACGCGCTCACCGCGCTTGTAAGCGGCACTCTCGCTCGAGGAGGCGACCAATTCGCCCTCGATGGTCAGCGGCCCGCGCGCTTTGCGCGCATCAGCCGGGCTCCACTTCTTGCTTTCCTTGGTGCGCTCCTGCGCCCGCTGCCAGCCGGGCGTGTCGTAGCTTCCCTCGAACGGCTGAGCGTCGTCGAAACGGCTGCGGCCATAGCCGCCGCGCCCGAAGGTGCCGCCGAAATTCTGGTAGGCGCCGCCGAACGGCATCTTGGCTTCCGTCACCTCGACGTGCGCCTCGGGCAATTCATCGACGAAGCGCGACGGCAGCGCCGACTGGTAAAGGCCGCGGTTGCGCCGGTTCTGCGCGAACGAGACCTTGGCGATGCGCCGGGCGCGCGTTAGGCCGACGTAGGCGAGGCGCCGCTCTTCCTCGAGTCCCGCCTGACCGCTTTCGTCGAGGCTGCGTTGGTGGGGGAACAGCCCTTCCTCCCAGCCGGGCAGGAACACCACCTCGAACTCCAGGCCCTTGGCGGCGTGCAGCGTCATCACCGATACGCGCTGGCCGTCGCCCGCCTGGTCGGCGTCCATGACGAGGCTGACGTGCTCGAGAAAGCCTTCGAGCGTGTCGAACTCGTGCATGAAGCGCACGAGCTCCTTCAAGTTTTCGAGCCGCGATTGGGCCTGCGGGCTCTTGTCCGCCTGCCACATCGCCGTGTAGCCGGACTCATCCAGGATCAACTCGGCCAGCTCGGTGTGCTTCATGTGGCTGATGTGACTGCGCCAGCGCTCGAAGCTAGCGACGAGATCGGCAAGTGATTTGCGCGCCTTGCCCGGCAACTCCTCCGTCTCGATAATCATCTGCGCCGCCTGATACATCGGGATCGAGCGGGCGCGCGCCAATTCGTGCACGCGCTTCACCGAGGTATCGCCGAGGCCGCGCTTGGGCACGTTGATAATGCGCTCGAACTTCAAATCGTTGGCCGGATTGGCGGCGATCTCGAGATAGGCGATGGCGTCCTTGATTTCCTGGCGCTCGTAGAAGCGCGGGCCGCCGATTACGCGGTAGGGAAGCCCCATGGTGATGAAGCGGTCTTCGAAGGCGCGCATCTGGAACGAGGCACGCACTAAGATCGCCACCTCATTCAGCGGCTGGCCCACGCGCTTCTGCATCGCCTCGATGTCATCGCCGATGGTGCGCGCTTCCTCCTCGTCGTCCCACACGGCCGACACCGTCACCTTGGCGCCCAGCTTGTCGTCGGTGAACAGCGTCTTGCCGAGCCGTCCCTTGTTTGCCGAGATGAGGCCGGAGGCAGCGGCGAGGATGTGGCCAGTCGAGCGGTAGTTGCGCTCGAGGCGAATGACGCGGGCGCCCGGGAAGTCCTTCTCGAAGCGCAGGATGTTGTCGACCTCGGCGCCGCGCCAGCCGTAGATCGACTGGTCGTCGTCGCCGACGCAGCAGATGTTGGGCGAGCCTTGCGCGAGCAACCGCAGCCATAGGTACTGGGCAACGTTGGTGTCCTGGTACTCGTCGACCAGGATGTATTTGAATCGGCGCTGGTAGTCGGCGAGCACGTCGGGGTGGTCCAGAAACAGCCGCAGGTTTTCGAGCAGCAGATCGCCGAAGTCGCAGGCGTTGAGCTCTTTGAGGCGCCGCTGGTACGCGGCGTAGAGCTGCGCGCCCTTCCCCGACGCAAAGCCGTAGGCTTCGCCCGCTGGCACCTTGTCGGGCGTCAGTCCGCGGTTCTTCCAGCTGTCGATGAGGGACGCGAGCTGACGCGCCGGCCAGCGGTCCTTATCGAGGCCTTCGGCTTCGATCACCTGCTTCAATAGGCGGATCTGATCGTCGGTATCGAGGATGGTGAAGCCGGACTTGAGGCCGACGAGCTCGGCGTGGCGACGCAGGATCTTGACGCCGATGGAGTGGAACGTGCCGAGCCACGGCATGCCCTCGACAGCGCCGCCGACGAGATTGCCGATGCGCTCTTTCATCTCGCGCGCCGCCTTGTTGGTGAAGGTGACGGAGAGAACCTGTCCGGGGAAGGCGCGGCGCGTGCCAAGGATGTGGGCGATGCGCGTCGTCAGCACGCGTGTTTTGCCAGTGCCGGCACCGGCGAGAACCAAGACCGGTCCGTCGAGCGCTTCGACGGCCGCCCGCTGCTCGGGATTGAGGTCGTCGAGATAGGGCGACGAGGGCACCGCGGCCGAGCCCTGCAGCGCGCGCGCGGAAATGGGCCGCCGTGGCGCCTCGGGTGCGGCGGCGGGCAAGTCGAACGGCGGATCATCGGCCGCAGCCATAGGCGCCGCCTTGGACAGCGGCGCTGCGGCCGGCAAATCAAACGGTGGCTCGTCCGCGTCGTCCGATGGGGCCGCGTTCGCCAAATGTTTTCCGCTTTGCGCCATGCTTTCCGAACTATATCACCGGGCTTGGCGGAGCAACGGTTGCAGGGTCTCCACCCACACCAGATATGGGGTGGCATATGGGGCGTTGCGCCCTGGTATTCTGCCGCGCGTGCCGGTTAATGTTGCGCTCGCTTGCGCCATTTTTCTGTTGTCCGGCCGTGAAATGGTCTCCCGACAGTGATCCAGACATGGGAAAGCGAATAAGCTAGAGTGCGCGCCAACCGATCTGAGGACGGACAACGGCTTTTCCGCCCGCTCGCGTCGTCGGTTCGACAGTCGCGAGGGGCACGCCGGCGGGGGCGCAACCGCGCCACCGGCTCCGCAATCTTTGCAGAGATGGCCGAATATTGATCGGGTTCCTGGAAGGTTAGATGAGCAACGGACTTCTTTACATCGCGGGGCTGTTCTCCCTCGCCCTCGCGGCGCTGTTTGCCGTTCCGCATTTCGTTGACTGGAACGGCTATCGGGGCGTGTTCGAGGAGGAGGCAACCCGCATCCTCGGTCGTGACGTGCGCGTCGGTGGCGACGTCAACGTGCGACTGCTGCCCGCCCCCTACGTGAGCTTCGAAAAGCTGCGCATCGCCGACCCGACCGGGACCAGCGGCGAGCCATTCTTCCGCGCCGATAGCTTCACCATGCGCTTGTCGGTTGCGCCGCTCCTCAAGGGCATCATCGAGGCCAACGAGATCGTGCTCGAGAAGCCGGTGCTACGCCTCGCCGTCGACGCCGAAGGCGGCGGCAACTGGCGCAGTTTCTCCATCGCGCCGGGCTCGCTGCCGTTCGTGCCGGCGGGCGTGACGCTGCAGTCGGTCAAGATCGCCGACGGCGTTGTCGCCTTCCACGGCCCCAAGGGTATCGGCTTTGCCGAACTCGACGGCTTGAACGGCGAGCTGAAAGTGGAATCGACCAGCGGCCCGTTCGCGTTCAAGGGCACGACCAAGTGGCAGGGCGGCGACCGTGACGTGCGCATCTCCACAGGCGCCACCGAAGCCGACGGCGGCATCCACTTCAAGGCGATCGTGCGCGGAACGTCCGGTGGTGCCAACGTCTATTCCGTCGATGGCCGCCTCGAAGATTTAAAAGGCCGCCCGCGCATCGCCGGCGAAATCACCGCCAAGGTTGCGCTCGCTCCTGGCGAGCTGTCCCTTGCCACCACCCCCGAGACAGCGCCCGGCAGCACAGGGAAGGCGGAGTCCCCGCTCATCGACTTTAAGGCGCGCGTCACCGGCGACGCCAAGGGCCTGCGCCTCGACGACATCGCGCTCGCCTTCGAGCGCGTCGGACAGCCGCAGCTGATCAGCGGCTCGGCATCGGCGACTTGGACAGAAGCGCTGAACGTTGAGATGGCGTTGGCCTCGCGCTGGCTCGACCTCGACCGCGTGGCGAAGCCGCAGGAAGGCGCCGCCAGCCCGTTCGAAACGTCACGCAACTTCATCCTGGCGATGATGGAGGCGCTACCCAAGAACGCCGACAGCAAAGTCAGATTCGATCTCGATCAGGCGAACCTCGGCGGCGAGGCCGTCAGCGGTATCCGCCTCGAGGTGGCGCGCTCGCAAGGCGTGCTACTGCTCAACAATCTGCGCGCGGGCCTGCCGGGCGGCTCTAAGCTAGCGCTCGACGGCGCCGTCGCCGACGCCGCCAGCGGACAGGCGTTCAGTGGCGATCTCACGTTGCACGGCACGAGCCTCGCCCGCTTTCTCGACTGGACGGTAAAGGACAAGGCCATGGCCGAAGCGGTCCGTAACGAGGGACCGTTCTCCCTGCAGGGCCGCCTCGCGATGAGCGAGAACGGCATCGATCTTACCGAAGCCGGTGCCGAGATTGCCGGCCGGCCGATCAGCGGCGAGGTCCACTACGGGATGAAGGCGCGCCCGCGCCTTGCCGTGGTGCTCAACGGCGGCGAGATCGATGCGGCGGCGTTGTGGCCGGCGGGGGTCAGTGCACTCAAGGGCATGCTCGCCAGCGACGGTTCCGAAACCGCTTCGCCGGCGAAACCACAATTCGCGTGGCTCGACACCTCGACGACCGACTTGCATTTGCGCCTGCGCGCCGGCGAGCTCATCACCGAACGCGGCAAGCTGCGCGACGTCAACATGGATATCGGCGTCGAGCAGGGACGCTTGGCTATGCGCGCCTGCAAGTTCGTTACGGCCGACGGGCTGCAGCTAGAGATTGAAGGCAACGTCGCCGACGTGACCAAGAGGCCGCGCGGCTCATTGCAGTGGATCTTCAGCGCACCGACCAAAGACGCCTACGCGACGCTCGTGCAGCTGTTCGATATGCCGGAGAAAACACGCCAGCAGGCCGACGCCTTCGCGACCCTGGCGCCGATGCGGATCGCCGGCACGGTGCGTTTGGGCGAGCGGCAGCCGGGTTCGGCCGACCTTGCCGCCGACGGCAGAGTGCAAGCGGGCGGCCGGCTCATCGCCACAGCGTTGCTCGACGGTGGTCTCGGCAACTGGCGCAATGCGCCCGCCGATATCACGGCAACGATCGACACCCCCGACGTGGCGGCCTTCGTTGTCGGTCTCGGCTCGCGCGCTACCACGGCACAGCCGGTTGCCGGCGCGCCGCAAGCAGGCGAGATTTTTCTCAAGGCCGTCGGCACGCCTTCCAAGGGCATGACGGCATCGGCGTCGGCCAAGGCGCCGGCGCTGTTCTTCGGCTACGACGGCCGCATTGTGCTGCCGGACGACGGCAGCCGCGGGCTCGATGGCGAGCTGCGTATCTCGGCGCGTGGATTGAGCGACGCCATGTCCGTGGCGGGTCTCGGCTCGAGCGGCGAGGCGCTGCGCGAAACGCCCGTCGTCGGCACGGTCAAGGTCGCGTCCGCCAACCACGCCATCGAGTTGAAGCCGCAGCAACTGAGCATCGGCGGCAGCAAGATCGACGGCAACGTCGCGCTCTCCTATCCGAGCGAAGGTCCGGCCATCGTTACCGGTCAGATCGAGGTCGACAGCGCCTCGGTGCCCGGACTGCTTGGCCTCGTGCTCGACCGCAAGCAGGTGGCCGAGGCGCCGGGCGCCGAGCCGCTTGCTGCCGGCAAGACCATATGGCCCGAGCACGCGTTCGACTTCGCCGCGCTCGACAGCATCGAGGGCAAGCTGAATGTCGGCTTCGGCACCCTGACGCTTACCGACAAGATGGCAGTCCCCAACGCCCGCGCCGAGATCACGCTGGCGCCGGGCAAGGTCACGGTCGCTAAGCTCGAAGGCAAGGTTCTGAACGGCGACCTCACTGCGAATTTGACGCTGGAGCGCGCGCCGGGCGGGGCCAGTCTTGCCGGCGATCTGCGCATCAACGACATGCACATCAAGCAGACAGCGGCGGGAGCCGCCGAGCCGGTTGCCAAGGATGCGTTGGCGTCGTTGTCGCTCGAATTCTCCGGGCGCGCCTCGACTCCCGGCGCGCTGGTCACCGTCGCCTCCGGCAAGGGCGAGTTGAAGCTCGGCGACGTCACCATGCACGCGCCGACGCCGCTGGCCGTAGTCGCCACCTCCGACGCGGTGCTGTCGGGAGATGCTGGCGGCAGCGGCGAGCAGCTCACTGCAGCGCTGCGCACGCAGATCGACGCCAGCGCCGTGGCCGTCGGCCCGCGCACGATACCGATCGCGATCGCCGACGGTGCAGCAAAGCTGGCGCTCGTCACGCTCGAATCCGAAGCCGGCACGACCAAGGTCGAGACGACCGTCGATCTTGCCTCGCTCGTCGTCGACAGCGCCTGGCTCGCCGAGCCGAAGGGGCCCGATGTCGCGCAGGCCGCGCGGCCGCGCGGGGGCGCGCTGCCGAGCGTCGGCGTCGTCTACACGGGCCCGCTGGGCAATGCCTGGGCGCTTGAATCGCGTATCACGGCCGAGCCGCTGGAGCGTGAGCTCGCCATCCGCAAGATGGAGCTCGATGCCGATCAGCTCGAGCGGCTGCATAAGGCCGACGCGGAGCGCTCGCGCCGCGACGAGGAGCGCCGCCGCGCGCTGGAGTCCGATCAGGGGAGCGTAGCACCCACCCCTCCAGTTCCAGTGCCCGTGCCCGTGCCGCCCACCGCGGTGCCGAGTACGCCCGTTCCGATTGTGCCGCAGCCGTCGGCAATCAATGCCGTTCCCGGCGACCCGGCGGTGTCCCCGGCCGACGCCGTCGCCCCAGCCATTCCGCCCAGCAGCGCCAGTGCGCCGGGCGTCATCGTGCCTCCGGCACCCGGCACCGTCGGCGCCCTTCCGCCGGAAGCGGGCGGAGTCGCGCCTCCAGGGCAGAATGGGAACTATCGTCAGCGCCGGTCGGAACGGCAGATTCAGGTGCGCGAGCAAGTGCTGCGCAATCTGCAGAACGCCAATTGATGATGACCTGAACCGAACCGCGTCAGCCCGGGCTCGGCATCGAGCGTTTGCGGAAATAGTCGAGGATCCACACCCGCACGGCACTCGACAGGCCGGCGTCGCCGCGTGTCGCGTCGATGCTGGCGACGAGACCCGATAGCGTGCTGTTCTCCAGCGATGCCGCCTGCTGTAGGGCCTCCCAGAACGGCGCCTCCATCGAAACTGAGGTGCGGTGACCCTTGATGGCGAAAGAGCGCTTCAGCGGTCGCGTCGCCCGCTGCATTGCTGCATGACTGTCGCCCGCGGGCATTACTTACGGGGCTCCTCATCGCCGCCTTGGCGGCGGATGGAGTCGAGGCTTCGCGCCTCGCGCTCCTTCTCGGCGCCGGTTGCCTCGCGCTCCGCCTTGGTGCGGCCGAACTTGGCGCGGTTTTCTTCGGCACGCATCGCCGCGTCGCGGCGCTGCTTCGCCTTGCGCGCCTTTCGCAAGTTGATGATCTCGGCGCTCATCTCAGCTCCTACAACGCAAATCCTCAGTCGGGTGCCAGCATCTTGCGCGGGTCGACGATCTCGTCGAACTCGGCATCACTGACATAACCGCCGGCCACCGCCTCCTCGCGCAGCGTCGTACCTTTCTTGTGGGCGGTCTTGGCGATCTTCGCCGCCGCGTCGTAGCCGATCTTAGGCGCCAGCGCGGTGACGAGCATAAGCGAGCGCTCGAGGCCGGCCTTAATGTTGTCGGTGCGCGGCTCGATGCCGACGACGCAGTTGTCGGTGAAGGAGACGGCCGCGTCGGCCATCAGGCGCACTGACTGCAGGAAGTTGTAGCCCATCACCGGATTGTAAACGTTGAGTTCGAAATGCCCTTGGCTGCCGGCAAAAGTGATGGCGGTGTTGTTGCCGAAGATCTGCACGCACACCTGGGTCAGCGCTTCGCACTGCGTCGGGTTTACTTTGCCCGGCATGATCGATGAGCCCGGCTCGTTCTCGGGCAGCGACAACTCGCCGAGGCCGGAGCGCGGGCCGGAGCCGAGCAGGCGGATGTCGTTGGCAATCTTGAACAGACCCGCCGCCAGCGTGTTGATCGCTCCGTGAGTCATCACCATGGCGTCGTGCGCGGCGAGCGCCTCGAACTTGTTGGGCGCGCTCTTGAACGGCAGCTTCGTAATGGCGGCGACGCGCTCGGCGATCATCTCGGCAAAGCCCTTCGGCGCGTTGAGCCCGGTGCCGACGGCGGTGCCCCCCTGCGCCAGCTCCATCAGCGACGGCAGTGTCTGCTCGATGCGCTTGATGCCGTTCTCGACCTGCTGTGTGTAGCCACCGAACTCCTGCCCGAGAGTCAAGGGCGTCGCGTCCTGGGTGTGCGTGCGGCCAATCTTGACGATGTCCTTCCAGGCGTGCGCCTTGTCGTTCAGCGCGTTGCGTAGCTTCTGCAGCGCCGGCAGCAGCCGGTGCACGATCTCCTCGGCACAGGCGATGTGCATGGCCGTCGGGTACGTGTCGTTCGACGACTGGCTCATGTTGACGTGGTCGTTCGGGTGCACGGGCTTTTTCGAGCCCAACTCGCCGCCCAGCATCTCGATGGCGCGGTTGGAGATCACCTCGTTGGCGTTCATGTTCGACTGGGTGCCGGAGCCGGTCTGCCAAACGACGAGCGGGAAGTGATCGTCGAGCTTGCCCTCCATCACCTCCTGCGCGGCATTCACGATCGCGGCGCCGATTTTCTTGTCGAGCCGGCCGAGGGCCATGTTGGTCTCGGCGGCGGCGCGCTTGACGATGCCGAGCGCGCGCACGATCGCCAATGGCTGCCGTTCCCAGCCGATCTTGAAATTGCCGAGCGAGCGCTGCGCCTGCGCGCCCCAATACTTGTCGGCAACGACCTCGATAGGGCCGAAGGTGTCGGTCTCGGTGCGAGTCTTCTTGGTGGCCATGGTGGTGTCCGGTTGGCGTACTGGTTGGCTGAGCCGCAATAGCACGCGGCGCGGCAGCGGGCAGCAGGCAGTTCGCAGCAGGGCAAGATTAGTGTCCAATCCGGCTACGAACCGCCTTCCAAGTCCGCGGTTAAACGGTCATCCGGGAGCAAGCGAGCACCCTTGATGGCTATCGCCCACATCCCTACACCGGCAACGGGGCAAGCTTAGGAGGCATGCCATGCTAAATACGCGAAGCGCGACGATCGAGCATACGGACGTGGCGACCGGGCTTGCCTACGCGGTGCTGATCGAAGCCTTCGAACAGGAGGTGGGGCGCTGGGATGCGGCGACGGCGCAAAGCCTCGTGCAGCGCAAGGCGCCGTGGAGCGACGTTGAAGCGGCGGCAAGTCGCGCCGGCGGGGCCCGCGGCTTGATGATCATCGAGGCCATCAATCAGGGAGTTGTCACATCGCTTTCAGGACGGCCGAAGCTTTGCCGGCTCTACCTTGTCGGCAATCCCGCCATTGCCAGCGGCATCCTCGACGTCGATCCGCGCGGCGCGTTCTATGTCCCCTTCCGCGTTTGCCTCTACGATGACGGCGGGCCGGCCGGCGCGCACATCGCCTACGATCGTCCCGGCTCGTTCCTGGCGGCGCTCGGGCACCCCGAGCTCGCCGCCGTTGGCGCGCAGCTCGACGAAAAGATCGACGGCGTCACACGCGCGCTCTGCGGCGACCGCGCCGCGCGCCCTCTAAGGCAGAATCAGTTGCAGGTCGGTGGAGGCGCAGCTTCTCGCGCGCCGCTAGGCGCCTCCGCTCGGGCCGCAGGGCGGCGGCTGGGTCGGCGCGCCGCCGGGGATAAATCGGCATGCACCCCTTGCGCAGAGGCACCGATATGCCATATACCATCCACATGGATGGTAATCGGATGGCAATAGGATGGTGACGAACGTTCGGGAGCTGCGGCCAAAGGCCGGCGACCTCGAGAAGGTCACGATCAATCTCGGCTACGTCGATCTCGGCCAGATCGACCTGATGGTGCACGAGGGGTTCTATTCGAACCGCACCGATTTCATCCGCACCGCCATCCGCAACCAGCTCGAGCGGCACGCCGACGTCGTCAAGCAGAGCGTCGCGCGCAACACGCTCGATCTCGGCTTGCGGCACTACACGCGCGCCGACCTCGAAGCGGTGCGCGCCGCGCGGCAGACGCTCCATCTGCACGTGCTCGGTCTCATGAGCATCGCAGCGGACGTCACGCCCGGAATTGGCGCGCGCCACCATTTCCTCGCTCTCGGTTCTGGGAGCGCTGCACGCCAGCGCCGGAGGTCAAGGCCGCGTTGGCCGACCGCATGCGCTAGCCGCCCCGCGTGATGCCCGAACATTCCGCAATATCCGCTCGACAGGAAAGATCCGACATGAAGCCACTGCTGCCCGACGACATGACCGAGGCGACCCGTCTCACGCGCGCCGGCCGCCTGAGCGAGGCCGTGGCGCTGCATCCAGAGCGTGCTGCGCGGTGCGCGGCACGCCGACGTACAAACTCCGCAGATCGGCAACCTGCGGCGCCTCACTTCGCGCCACCGTGCTAGCCGATCTGCGGCCGCAAGCGCGGCGGCGCAAGCCGATCCTGCCGCGCCTGCTCGGCGGCCTCGATCGTCAATCTTCCTGCGCCTGCGCGGCCTTGGCGTCGCGCGAGCGCGCCCGCATCGGACATCTATGCCCGGCGGCGGGCACGTTCCTCGCCAAGTCGTTCAGCAACGCGGCCGGCACGCGAGCCTACAAGCTCTACGTTCCCAGCCGCGCACCGACGGGCCGCGTCCGCTGATCGTCATGCTGCACGGCTGCACGCAATCGGCCGACGACTTCGCCGCCGGCACGCGCATGAACTTCGCCGCCGAGGAGCACGGCGTGCTTCGTCGCCTATCCCGAGCAGCCGATCAGCGGCCAACGTCTCGCAGGTGCTGGAACTGGTTCAAGGGCGGCGATCAGCAGCGCGGCATGGGCGAGCCGGCGCTCATCGCCGGCATCACGCGCCAGATCATGGCGGACTACGCGATCGACCCGCGGCGCATCTACGTCGCCGGGCTTGTCGGCGGGCGGCGCGGCGGCGGCAATCATGGGCGAGACCTATCCCGATCTCTACGCCGGCCGTCGGCGTGCACTCGGGCCTTGCCTGCGGCGCGGCCCGCGACCTGCCGTCGGCCCTTGCGGCCATGCGGGGCGATACGGTCCGGCGCGCGGCAGCACGACCGGCGCGGCCGAGACGGCGGCCACGCCGTGCCGACCATCGTCTTCCACGGCGACCGCGACACGACCGTGCATCCCCGCAACGGCGCCGAAATTGTCGCACGGGCCGGCGGCGATGTGCAGGTGTCTATCGGAGCCGCAGGCGCCTTCGCGGGGCAGATTCACGCGCTCGGTGCGCCGCGATGCCAGCGGACGCAGCGTGCTCGAACGGTGGGAGATCCACGGCGCCGGGCATGCATGGTCGGGCGGCAGCTCGGCTGGGTCGTTCACCGATCCGTCCGGGCCCGACGCGACGCGCGAGATGCTGCGCTTCTTCCTCGAGCATGCGCGCCCAGCCGACTGACCCGGCGGACTGAGCCGCTCAGCTCGCGAGCGGCGGCAAGTCGGCCCGCTCACGCGCCATGGTGCACGCGTCATCGCCAGGCTGGCACTCGCGGCACACTTCGGGCCGAAGCTCGTAGACGGTGCACGACGTGGCGATGCCGACCTCGCCGACGAGCGCACAGCAGCGTGCACCCTCGCAACGCATGCCGATCGCGCCGTCATTAACGAACTCGCTCGGCAAGCGCGCGATGGCAGCGTCGCTCTCGAGCGTGAAGCGCGGCCATTCCGCCGAGTAGGAGCAGCAGGCGCCGCAGGTAATGCACGGTGAGGCGCTGGTGGATGCGACGGCTTTCATCAATCGCGCAGCATCGCCAGGGCGGAGCGGCGATCGGCAGGTTTCAGCTTCAGGAACAGCGCACGCGCCGCCTTGATGTCCTTTTCCGAGCCGCTGTCGGATGCGGTCTGCAGGGCGACGGTGGTCGGATGCTGCGGGCCGCAGATGAAGGCGAGCGCCTTGGCGAGCCGGCCCATGGCGGCGCGATCGATGACGGTTTCTTCCATCGGGACATTCTAGTTGATGTGCGGTGCCGAGGATAGGCTGGCAGCCCCCAAGGGTCGTGCTTTGGCTCTAAGGTAACCGCGTCGATGCGGACCCATCAAGCGTGGGTGCGGGGCCAGCCCATCCTCCAGTGAAGGCGTGTATCGCAGACCTCCCTCGCGGCGCGTAATCCGAAGGTGGTAGGACGCACTCCCCAATGGGCGACTATTCGCCATGGTAGCGGGTGTTAGCCTTGCCGCGTATCAGCAGGGAACCCCGATCGCGGTCAGGATCACTTGCCGACAACAAACTCCTCCAGAAGCTGTCTGGATGTGAGGTTGCTGGCGTCCTTTCCATCAAAACAAATTTGAGGTTAGTCCTATGTCGGCAGTGTATTTCGATGCCTCGTTGACCGACGACCAAAGGCGCCAACAGCTCTACGCTGGGAGCCTTTTCGTTAATCCGGCGACACCCGCCTCTCAGGCGATGGTTGAACTCGGCAAGCGACTGCTGGAGGAAGCGTTCGCTCCGTACGATCCGAGAACGGTTCACAAGCATCTCACGCCCGAGCAGGTCGCCGCTATTCTGGGGACACTAAAACCGCAATTCGTGCATCACCCGGAATGCAAGGCGCTCATCCGGCAGCTGCTGGTCGAGAACGGCGTCGATATCGAGCGAACCTACTTCGACGTGCCCCGCATGCGCTCGGCCTATCCGTCCGATTTCTTGTCGTCCGGCATCGCCTACGCGTTCCATGCGCACCGCGACACCTGGTATTCGGCGCCGCTCAATCAGATCAACTGGTGGTTCCCGATCTATCCGATCGAGGCCGGCAATTCGATGGCCTTCTATCCCTACTATTTCGACCGGCCGGTGAAGAACAACTCGGAGATCTACAATTACTACGAGTGGAACACCAAGCATCGCGCGACAGCTGCCCAGCACGTGAAAACCGACACGCGCGAGCAGCCCAAGCCCCAGCAGGAAATCGAGCCGCCAGCAATTTGTTTGTTGCCGAAACCAGGCAGCGTGATCCTGTTCTCCGGCGCCCAGCTGCATGAGACCGTCCCCAATACAACCGGGCTCGCGCGCTACAGCATCGACTTCCGGACCGTAAACCTCGATGACGCGATCGCGCATCGCGGAGCGCCCAACCAGGATTCGCGCTGCACGGGCACGACCATGCGGGATTATTTGCGCGCTTCCGATCTGCAGCACATTCCCGAAGATGTCATTCGAACCTATGACGACGGGACGGAGACAGAGCAAAAGATCCTGTACTTTGGGGATCGGCTAGTCGCGGAAGGCGCCCGTACGGCCTGACGCTGTCCCGCATCATCCTGTACGCTAGGCCGCGAAACGAACTTCGCGGCCTAGCTCATGCCAAATGCCAACCTGCCGGATGGATTGATCGACGGTTTTGAACGCCGCCGCTTGCCCGGCGACGGCGTCAATATCGATGCGCTCGTCGGCGGCACCGGGCCGCCGCTCTTGCTGCTGCATGGCTATCCGCAAACGCGTGTGATGTGGAAGGCCGTTGCGCCGGCGTTGGCAGAACGCTTCACCGTCGTCGTGCCAGACCTGCGCGGCTACGGCCGCTCCGACAAACCCGAAGGCGATGCTGCGCACGCGCGCTATTCCAAACGCGTCATGGGGTCCGATCAGATCGCCAGCATGCGCGCCTTGGGCTTTGACCGCTTCGCCATCGCCGGGCACGACCGTGGCGCGCGCGTCGGCTATCGCCTGGCGCTCGATCATCCGGAGACGGTAAGCGCGCTCGCCGTGCTCGACATCCTGCCGACCGCCGACGTGTGGGCCGGCGCCAGCGCGGAAAGCGCGATGCGGATGTACCACTGGTATTTTCTGGCGCAGCCGCGGCCGCTGCCGGAGACGCTGATCGGCGGGGATGCGGAATTCTTCCTGCGCTACACGCTGGCGAGCTGGGCGGAAAAAGGGTTCCAGTTCGATGCTGTCAGCTTGGCCGATTATGCCGCCTGCTTTTCCGATCCGGCGTGCATTCACGCGAGTTGCGAAGATTATCGCGCCGGATGGTCGGTCGATCGTGCGCACGATGAGGCGGATCGCGGCAACAAGCTGATTGCCGCGCCGCTGCTTGCGATCTGGAGCGACGAGTTCGGCCTGGCCAAGACGCAGCCGCTGAAGAAGTGGGGCGAGTGGGCGGAGCGTATCGAGGGCCACGCGGTGCCCGGAGGCCATTTCGTTTGCGAGGAGCAACCCGAGAAAGTGCTGGCTTCGCTCCTGCGCTTCTTCGACAAGCACGCGCGCGACTAGGTCTAGCGCGCATGTGACTTCCGCGGCGTTCTTCGACAAGGATGCCGACGCGCGGCATGCGCTCTTCGGCATGGCGGCGGCGGTGAAGGATGCGGCGAGCCACGGAGCGCAACACTTGAAGCCTCCGTTTGGGTCGGGCGGCGAGGGCCGGTAGCGGCCGCGCTCATGCGCCGTAGCGCTGCGCGATCATGGCTTGCGTCGATCCGGTGAACACTTCGACGCGGTTGCGCCCGTTCGCCTTGGCGGAATAGAGCGCGGCGTCCGCGTTCGGCAGGATGCTGTCGGTGCCGGAGACGGGAGCTTCGCAGGCCAAGCCGACGCTGACGGTGACGATGCCGTAGGCACTGCGGCAATGGGGGATGTTGAGAGCTTCGACCGACGTGCGCAGGTGCTCGGCGAATTGATTGCCGCCCTCCGCCGAGGTGTTCGGCAGGATGACAGCGAACTCCTCGCCGCCGTAGCGTGCGGCGACGTCGCCGGGCCGGCGCGCCATGCCGCGTAGAAGGTGGCTCAGCCGCTTGAGGCACTCATCGCCCTCCTGGTGGCCGTAGCTGTCGTTGTAGCTCTTGAAATGGTCGACGTCGACGAGCAACAGCGCCAGTGGCAGTTCTTCACGGAAGCAGCGTGCAAGCTCGCGCTTGAGCGCCTTGTCGAACGAGCGACGATTGGCGAGGCCGGTGAGACCGTCGGTTGACGCCAGCATGAGGAGGTTGCGGTTAGCTTCCTCGAGCCGATCCTCGGCCGATTTGCGTCGCGAGACGTCTCGTATCGAGAGCATCACGCCGAGGCCGCCACCGAGCGCGCGGCCCATGATCTCGACCCAGACGTTCCAGCGGATCGCCACTTAGAAGTTCAATGGGCTCGTAACCGAGGATCGATTCGCTGGCGGGTGAAGCGTAGGTGCGCCGGCCCTCGCTATCGATGTGGGTGACGAGATCGGCGGTGTTTTCGGCGAGCAGCTTGTAGCGCGCCTCGCTCGCTTTGCAGTCTCGGCTGGTGCGCTGCAGGCGTTGCGCCATTTGATCGAGCGTGTCGCCGAGACGGCGAAACTCCGGAGCTTGCCAAGGCGCGAGTGCGGCGCGCGTGGTGAGATCGCCTTCGCCGATGCGCTCGGCGACGTCGGCGAGCTGCTTTGTGGGCCGTACTAGGCTGACGTTGCCGAGCGCCCATGCCGTGCCGAAGGCGACGGCGATGGCTGCCAACGCGAAGCCGAGGCTGACGAGGCTCTGGTGGTTGACGCTGCCTAGGACAATGCTTCGTGGGATGCCGACCGCAACCATGGCGCCGGAGGTTTCCGCACCCGGCAGCGGCGCATAGCCGAAGATTTCTCGCCGGCCGTGCAGGCTGCCTACGACGTGACCCCCGTCCGGGCTGGCGCGCATGGCATGTAAGAGGTCTGCATCGGGAAACTTGCCGCCAAGCTCCAAACCGCTGGCCGCAGATCGCGCCAACACGATGCCCGTGTCGGGCTCGATCACCGTCATGACGCGCTCGCTTTGGTGCGCGATCTGGTCGCTAAGTTCGGAGAACGCATTGAGATCGATGCTGACGTAGATGACCCCGATCTTGGCGCCGGAAGGCGACCGCAGCGGCCTGGCGACGAAGATGACCGGCCGGCCCGTCACCGGTCCGTGCAGGAAGTGGCTTACGTAGACTTCCGGCGCATCGTCCCGAAGGGCGTCCTTCAGCAGATCTTGGTGACCGACGAGTTGGGCAGTGTGCAGCAGGTTGTGACACATGACCGTGCCGTCCAGACGCAGCACGCCGATCGTAGCGATGTGAGGGTGCAGCTTCTGCAGGCGCGCGACCTGGGCGCGGCAGGCGTCTCCCCCCTCGACCGTGATGGTTGGGATCGAACGCATGCCCTCGGTCAGCGTGATCGCCTCGTTCAGCGCATCGGACTGGCGCGAAGCGGCTAAGCGCGCCGACTGGAGTGCCGCGATGCCCGCTTGTTCGATGGCCGTGCGACGGTCGTCGACGACGTCCCACGCGATGAGCGCGATCAGCGGCGCAACCGCCAGCAACACCAGAATGAGCAGGCGCTGCTTGATTCCGAGAGAATATGCGAGGCGCCTGAATATGCTCATGACAAAAAATTGGGTGTGGACCGTCTGTCGTCGCACGGACGGTTCTAAGGGGATGTGAAAAGTATTGGTTAAATTCTGTTAGCTGAGCATTGAAATGCATTTCGCCGTCGCCCGGTTTTTCTCGGCGCCGGGGAGCTTCTTCCACGGGTTGATGTACCAAAGCTCGGCTACCGGTTCGCAGAGCAAGTTCCAACGCCCAATGTCACTCACATAGTTCCGGAAAAGATTGCGTAGTTGAAGCCTTCGCCGACCATGCGCGCGAAGCGGCTGAGGAGTTCCTGCATGACGTTGCAACTCTATGCGCACCCGTTCTCGTCCTACTGCCAGAAGGTGCTGATCGCACTCTACGAAAACGACACGCCGTTCACTTTCCGTATGCTCGCACCGGGCGAGGACGCGACGCTAGCCGAGTTTGTGCAGCGTTGGCCGCTGCAACGTATGCCGGTGCTCGTCGACCGGGAGCGCACCGTGTTCGAGAGCAGCGTCGTCATCGAATATCTCGGGCTTTATCATCCGGGCCCCGTGCGTCTCATCCCGCAGGATCCCGACGCGGCGCTCGAGGTCCGCAAGATGGACCGCGTGTTCGACAACTACATCATGACCCCCATGCAGGCGATCGTGTTCGATTATATTCGGCCGAAGGATGGGCGCGATGCGCACGGCGTGGCGCAGGCGCGGCGAATGCTCGACACGGCCTATACGTGGCTTGACGACGTGATGGCGGAGCGGCTGTGGGGCGCGGGCGAGGCGTTCAGTCTCGCCGACTGCGCGGCCGCGCCGTCGCTGTTCTATGCCGATTGGGTGCATCCCATCCCTGAGGAATTCGCCAACCTGCGCGACTATCGCAAGAGATTGCTGGCGCGGCCGTCGTATGTCCGCGCTGTCGACGAGGGACGCCCGTATCGCGCGCTGTTCCCGCCGGGCGCGCCCGACCGCGACTGACAAAAAAGACGCGCTCAATTGCCTCAAATTGTTTGTCGAGGACTAGGTGCGGCCGGTAATGCGTGCCTTGAGGCGCGGCGCCACCCAGTCGACGAACGCGCGAACTTTGGCGGGCGCGGCGCCCTGGCTTGCATGCACGAGGTGGATCGGCCAGGCCGGTGGCTCGAACTCTTCCAGCACGAATTCAAGCTGCCCCGCGCGTTTCGCGCTATCGACCATGTAGGACAGCACGCGCGTGATACCGGCACCGGCGATGGCGGCATCGATGGCGGATTCTGCCGTCGTCACCCAAAGCACGCTACGCACCGGCACGGTTCTCTCCGCTTTGCCGGCCTTGAACTTCCAGGCGTTCGGCGTCGATAGGTTCTCCAGCGAGATGCAGTCGTGGGACTTGAGGTCCTCGGGCTTTTGCGGGCGACCGCGCTTTGCGAGGTAGGCGGGGCTGGCACACACGACGCGCCGCGTCGCACCGACGCGCGTTGCAAGCAGGCTGCTGTCGGCGAGATCGCCGATGCGAACCGCCACGTCGATGCGGTCCTCCAGCAGGTTGAGTACGTGGTCGCTCTGCAGAAGGCGCAAATCGATTTCCGGGTAGGCTTTGAGAAATTCGAGTGACAGGGGCAGCAGATGGATCCGACCGAATACGATGGGCGCCGTGATCTTCAACGAGCCGCGCGGAGTGGCGTACTCGCCCATCGCCGTGCGCTCGGCCTCGTCGACCTGCTCGACGATGGTTCGGCAAGCTTCGACGTACACTCGGCCGGCGTCGGTCAGCGTGATCTGCCGCGCCGAGCGGTTGAGCAGCCGCGTCTTCAGGTGACGTTCCAGCTCCGAGATCTTGCGGCTGACCGTAGCCAGCGGCGTTTTCAACTGCCGTGAGCCGGCCGACAGACTGCCGCCTTCGACCACCGCCAGCAGCACGGCCATCGCATCCAGGCGATCCATGGCAGGTTTCCAAAAAACGAAAGGGTAGTTCTTATTTCCTAACAGTTCTTCGCGGTTCTGGAAGGCATAAATACGTTGGCGGGGCTCAAGCGAGGAGAAACGCCATGACCACAGCCGCACCCAAAAAAGCCAAGCAGCACGGCGCCGACGCCACCGAGCAACTTCCGGTCACGCACCACCGCACCACGAAGGTCGAGGGACTGAACGTCTTCTATCGCGAGGCCGGACCGCGTGACGCGCCCGTGGTTCTCCTGCTGCACGGCTTCCCGACGTCATCGCACATGTTCCGCAACCTCATCCCGGCGCTGGCCGACCGCTATCGCGTGATCGCGCCGGACTATCCGGGCTTCGGGCAGAGCGACATGCCTGATCGCGGCAAGTTTGCTTACACGTTCGACAACCTAGCCAAGATCGTCGACGGCCTGCTCGATCAGCTCGGCGTCACGAGCTTCACGATGTACGTCATGGATTATGGCGCGCCGGTCGGCTGGCGCCTTGCGCTGAAGCGTCCCGAGCGCGTGACAGGGCTCATCGTGCAGAACGGGAATGCCTATGAGGAAGGCCTCACCGATTTCTGGGGTCCGATCCGCGCCTATTGGGCCGATACCTCCGAAGCACATCGCAAGGCGCTTTCGAACCTCCTCACGCTCGAGGCCACCAAGTTCCAGTACACGGACGGCGTCTCCGATGTGAGCCGCGTCTCGCCCGACAATTGGGTGCACGACCAGGCGCTTCTCGACCGGCCGGGCAACGCCGACATCCAGCTCGATCTCTTCTACGACTACCGCACCAACTTGTCGCTCTATCCCAAGGTGCAGGCGTTCCTGCGCGAGCGCCGTCCGCCGGCGATCGTGGTGTGGGGCAAGAACGACAAGATCTTCCCGGCCGAGGGCGCGCATCCGTACAAGCGCGATTTGCCGGAGGTCGAGTTCCACCTGCTCGACACTGGACACTTCGCACTCGAGGACAAGTTCGATGAGGTGGTGCCGTTGATCCGCGCCTTTCTCGCGCGCAACCTCGAGGTGAAGTACGTCGCGGCGCGGCGCTGATCTTTCGGCAGGGTCAAAAGGAGTGTTTGACATGGACAAAGAGCGGGCCGCTTCGAGCGATGTGGCCTTCTCGCCGTCCGTGAAAGCGGTGCAGGCCCGCAAGGGTTCGCGCCGCGGCTATGCAAATCTGGAGGCGCGGGGCGGCTGGGAGACGACGATCCCGCCGAACCTCGCGACCTTCATCGAGGCGCAAATCAGCATCTTCCTCGGAACGGCAAGCGCCGACGGGCAGCCGTACATCCAGCACCGGGGCGGGCCACCGGGCTTTCTCAAAGTGCTCGACCACAAGACGATCGGCTTCGCCGACTACAGCGGCAATAAGCAGTACATAACGCTCGGCAACATCGCGGAGAATCCGAAGGCGATCCTGTTCCTCATCGACTATGCGCAGCGTCATCGCGTGAAGATCTGGGGTGAGGCGCGCGTGGTCGAAGGCGATGCTGAGCTGGTGGCAAGACTGATGCCCGACAACTACCACGCGCGGCCCGAGCAGGCGATCTTGTTTACCGTGTCGGCGTGGGATGCCAACTGCCCGCAGCACATCCCTCAGCGCTTCGAGGCAGGGGATGTCGGCGCCGCGCTGGCCGAACGGGACACGCGCATTGCTGCGCTCGAAGCCGAGATCCAGTTGCTCCGCGGCGAAGGCTACTGCGTGCCCCCGGCTGGGGAATAGATGCCGGTTGTCATAACAGACTAATGGCCGGTGTGGCGTTTGCAGAAGAGCGCCATATAGTGGCTGGAGCCAGCCCACTCCAGGGAGCCAGCCATGATCAATCTCACCGTGAATGGGACAAAGGTCTCGGTCCCCGTCGCCGACGACATGCCGCTGTTGTGGGTAATCCGCGATGTCCTCGGCATGACCGGCACTAAATTCGGATGCGGCATCGGCCAGTGCGGCGCCTGCACGGTGCATGTCGATGGCGAGCCACGCCGCTCTTGCCTGACCCCTGTCGCGGATGTCGCCGACCGCACCATAACCACCATCGAAGGCATTGGCGCGACGGCAACCGGCAAGGCCGTGCAGAAGGCGTGGCTCGATCTGGAGGTCGTGCAGTGCGGCTACTGCCAGTCCGGCCAGATCATGAGCGCTGCCGCCATCATCGAAATGATCCCCGAGCCGACCGATACCGACATCGATCAGGGCATGTCCGGCAACATTTGCCGCTGCGGTACGTACGTGCGCATCCGTGAGGCGATCAAGCAGGCGGCCAAGTCCGCCGCCGGCAAGTGAGGCACGCCATGCAGCAGGATGCAAAAACGATTGAAACGCCGGCGCTCTCACGACGCCGCTTCTTGCAAGCAAGCGCGGCCTTCGGCGGCGGCCTGATGATCGGCTGGGTCGAGGTGGCGGAAGCCGAGCCGGGCAGCGCGCCGGTTGTCGACTTTGCGCCGAACGCGTTCATCAAGATCGATCGCGACGGCAAAGTGACGGTCATCTCGCCGATGATCGAGATGGGGCAAGGCACCTACACTTCGCTGCCTATGCTGGTGGCCGAAGAGCTCGATGCCGCCATGGGCCATGTGGTCGTGGATCATTCTCCGCCCAACGACAAGCTCTACGGCAATGCTTTCCTCGGCGGCGTGCAGACGACAGGCAATTCGTCGTCCATCCGAGCTTTCTATTTGCCGCTGCGCCAAGCCGGTGCCGCGGCGCGGGCAATGCTGGTCGCGGCAGCGGCGACGAAGCTCGGCGTCCCTACGGCGGAGCTGACCACCGAATCCGGAGAAGTCGTGCACGCCAAGAGCGGGCAGCGCGTCGGCTACGGAGCGCTGGTCGACGATGCAGCCAAGCTGCCCGTTCCGACCAATGTCGCGCTCAAGGACCCCAGCCAGTTCCGCATCATCGGCACGTCGGCCAAGCGGCTCGATGTTGCTGGCAAGGTCAACGGTACGGCGATGTACGGCATCGACGTCAAGGTACCGGGCATGAAGGTGGCGACCGTCGCCGCTTCCCCGGTGTTCGGCGGCACGCTCGCCTCGTTCAACGACGCGGAGGCGTTGAAGGTGCCCGGCGTGCATCAGGTGGCGAGACTCGACAACGCCGTGGCCGTCATCGCTGATCACTACTGGGCGGCGAAGAAAGGCCTCGAGGCCGGCGCGGCCAAGTTCGACGACGGGCCGCACGGCGCACTCACGACGGCCGACGTCGTTGCCGCGCTGGCGAAGGCGGCAGAGAAGCCCGGAGCTGTCGCCAAGAACGAGGGCGACGCGGAGGCCGCGTTGGCCGGCGCCGCCACTAAGCTCGAAGCGGTCTATGAAAACCCGTTCCTCGCGCATGCCACCATGGAGCCGATCAACTGCACGGTGCACGTGACACCCGACGGCTGCGATATCTGGGTCGGCACGCAGATCCCCAGCGTGGCGCAGATGGTCATCGCCAAGACCCTCGGACTGAAGCTGGAGCAGGTGCGTCTTCACAATCATCTGCTCGGCGGCGGCTTCGGCCGGCGGCTCGAATTCGACTTCATCCTGCAGGCGGCGCTCATCGCCAAGCAGTCGAAAGATCCGGTGAAGGTCGTGTGGAGCCGCGAGGAGGATATCCAGCACGACATGTACCGGCCCTACTACTACGACCGCATCAGCGCCGGCCTTGATGCGGATGGCAAGCTCATCGCTTGGAACCACCGCATCGTCGGCTCGTCGATCATGGCGCGGTTTTTCCCGCCCCTGTTCAAGGACGGCATCGATCCCGACGCGGTCGACGGCGCCATCGAGC
This sequence comes from uncultured Alphaproteobacteria bacterium, assembly GCA_963724595.1. Taxonomy (GTDB): domain Bacteria; phylum Pseudomonadota; class Alphaproteobacteria; order Rhizobiales; family Hyphomicrobiaceae; genus Hyphomicrobium_A. Next base: position 126,709 of record CAVRVR010000007.1, read on the forward strand.
TGCCGTACGACATCCCCAACTACCACGTCGAATACGTGCGTGAGGAGCCGCCCGGCATTCCTACCGCGTTCTGGCGCGGCGTGGGCCCGACCCGCAACGCCTATGTGATCGAGAGCTTCATCGACGAGCTGGCCGCCGCGGCGAAGAAGGATCCTTTCGAGTTTCGCCGCGAGCTCACGGCCAAGAGCCCGCGCGCACGGCATGTCCTGGAACGTGCCGCGGCAATGTCCGGCTGGGGCACGCCGCTCGGGCCGCGCAAAGGGCGTGGCATTTCGCTGCTGTACGCCTTCCAAACCTACATGGCGCAGATCGCCGAGGTCACCGTCGCTGACGATGGAGAGGTGCACGTCGATCGCGTCGTGTGCGCCGTCGACACCGGCGTTGCAGTCAATCCCGATACCATCATCGCGCAGATGCAAAGCGGTATCATCTTCGGCATCACGGCGGTGCTGTGGGGCGAGATCACGCTCAAGGACGGCCGCGTGCAGCAGACCAACTTCGACGACTACAGAATGCTGCGCATCAACGAGGCGCCGATTATCGAGGTCGAGGTGGTGAAGAGCAGCGAGGCCCCCGGCGGCATCGGCGAGCCCGGCACCTCGACGCTGACGCCGGCCGTGCTGAATGCCGTCTATGCGGCGACCGGCGTGCGCCTGCGCAAGCTGCCGATCAAGTCCGATCTCTTGCGCTCGACTTGAGCTTGATGACCGTTGCTGAGCGGTAAATTGACGTCCGGCACGCATTCTTCGGCGTGCCTAGCTCTGTCCGTGATGGCGCCGCCCGAATGCAGTACGCACAACGCGCTGGGGCGCCTTGGGCCAAGCCGCTTCGTCAACGAATTTCACGCCCATCGCTGCCTCGTCCCTCCACACGACAACCACCTTGCGCGTAGCCCCGGAGAACACGTCGCCAAGATCGAAGCCGTTGAGAACCCACCGCGACCCGGACACTGACAGTCCGGCGCCGCCGATCGACACATCGCGGATAACGCAAGGCATCGTGTCGACGCCGTTGAAGGAAACCTTAGCGGGTCTCTGAACACGCTGGCGGGGTTGTCTTCGATCCATACTCTTGGGTGGAGCAAGTTGCGGGCCAACTTGCGGCTAAAACGCGCGCTGTTGCCACCCATCGTTAACGAAATACCGGCCTCACGCCGGTGGCGTTTGGGGCGGGCGCTTAGCGCAGCCTGTAGCAGTTCGTCTGCACGCGCGGTTCGCGCGTGACGTCGTAGCCCGCGCGGCATTGAATGAGGTGCGTCTCGCTCGGATGGCGAAATAGGATGAATGTCGACCAGTTGTCGACGGCGCCGGTGTAGCCGGCGATTTGCCATCCCGACTTCAAAAGGTCTTCGATCAGGATCTTGCCGCCCGTCTCTTCGGACGCGGCCGCGTTAATCGTTAGCGCGAGCCCTAAGCAAATCGCAAAGCGGCGCATGACGACGGTGGCCTTGTTTACGTGTCTCATGCCGAGAGCTTACTCCCGGTTTCATACCGTTTGAAACAATTCGCGTCGTCGGGTTGCGTTAACTGCGCTGAGAGTGGAGCCGGCGGCACGAAATCGTGCGCGCCGCCAGCTTCGTTGAGCCCTCATCCGCCGCGGGTAGGGGCCCGAGCTACTTGAACCCAGAGCTACTTGGTGCCCGGCAGATCCTTCATGGACTTCTCGGTAAGGCTGCCGCCATCGGACTTTGCCGTCGGCATGTCGGTGCTGCCGCCCATGGTACCGGGCTGATCCTTCATCGCCTTTTGGGTGGCGGCGCCGGTGTCCGGAACGGCTGTCGGGTTGGCGGTGCTGCCGCCCATCGTGCCCGGCTGATCCTTCATCGCCTTGGTGGTAAGGCTGCCGTCGTCAGCGGCGAAGGCGAATGTGGTTGATGCGAGGACGGCGAGGGCGCTCATGATCATCTTGTTCATTTGATTTTTCTCCGTGGGGGTTTCGTCCACGTAGAGAACTACGCGGCGCTCCGCGCGTGCGTTACGGGAAAAATTTCGTGGCCACGATGTAACAAATCATCCGAGGTACGTCGCATCTGAGAGAAGTTGTTGCAGGCGCGGATCCTCGACTTTGAAGAACGCTGTTTCGATGCGCGGAACGATTTCACGCCGCGCCAGGAATGCGCCGATCTTCTCGGCCGCATCGCGATACTCGTCGAGATAGGCAGAGTGAAAATAGGTGCGCGACGTTTGGTAAATTACGTCAGAGCGCAAAGCGGCCATGTGGATGGCTGCGGCGGGATCGGCGGCGTCATCCCAGACCTTCAGCACACGCTCGAGATCGCCGTGGGCGGTGACGACGAGCGTCAACACGTCGGCGAGATCGAATTCCAATCGCCAGCCGACGGGCCAGTGCACGAGTTCGAGACGCTCAAGGCTCGCGCGCATGAGCTCGTCAAAGAAGCGGTCGATGATCTGGCACTCCCGATCCGGCCACTTGGTGCGCCAGTCTGCCTGCGCGAGACGGCGCAAACAGATGTCGATCCCGCAGGTATCGGGCGGATCGTTGAGCGCGATGAGCTCGAAGTAGCGCGGCAGGAGGTGGCGCATTTCGCACGCCACTGGGCCGTCGTCCCAACCGTGCGCGGAGCCGGTGTACTCGGCGAGCAGGCTAGCGGGGATGTCGCGCCGTCGCGTTTTGAGAAGCTCGCGCTCGTGCTCGACGCTCATGCAGGAATTGCAGTGGCAGACGCTGAGCGAGTGGCGAATGCGGTAGTCGCCGAAAACGTCGTAGGCGTCCTCGACGACGGCGCGTAGTTGCGGGCGCATGTGCTATTCCGTTGCTCGGCTCCGTGATCCGTAACCGCGATGCATAACACGCGACCCATCCAATGCAGCGTCTCCTTCGGTACATCGCCTGGTTGTTCGCTCCGCTAGCGGGACTCGGTGCTACGCCTGCGCATGCGGGCGGTGAGCCGCCGTCCTATGCGCGCGCGTTCGAGCTGGCGTTTCAGCCCGGCTGGCAATCGCGTCTCGGCGATGCGAGCGTGGGGTTTCATATTTTCGATGCGGGGCGGCTGCGGTTAACGAGCGGCCGCATCAAGGCGTGCGACCCCTTCGTCGGGATGGGGCATCGCGGGTTTACTGCAGCGGTGCCGAAGGGTGACTTTCCGGTGCGCCTTGCGCTGGTTGATGGCGGCGTCGACGACGGCCGCGTTGCCTTCGCGCGCGTCGACTTTTCTCCCTCTCCGGTGGTGCGCTGGGAAATGGCGGTGACCGAGGGCCAGGACATCGCGACCCTGAAGAATGGCGAACACTTCGGCTACCCGGTCGATGCCGGCACGGGCAGCTTCGTCGATCCGGAGACGGCGGCGGTCGCGTCACGGCGCATGGCGTCGGACGAGGATCTCGCTCAACGCTGGATCGATCTTGGCGAGAAGGGCGGATCCGGCAAGGGCGCGCCGAATTTCTACGCAAACATCGACATTGGACCCGGCAACATCGTCATGTTTCAGAGTGGCTGGGGCGACGGGCTCTATGCATCGTGGTTTGGCTACGACGCGCAGGGGCGCGTCGTGGCGCTGCTTACCGATTTCAATGTCGTCGATTGGTCGAAGGCGCAATGGTGAAATGTGCCACGCGTCAAAATTCGAAGGGATTGCCGCGTCGCACCTTCATGTAGCCCTGAACGACCCCATCGCTCTCCCAGGCGTAGGCGCCGTTCTCTAGCGGGCGCACGAAGGCGCAGAATTGCTTGAAGCCGGGGTAGCTGGTGCAGAAGGCGTTGCCCTTCATTGTCCACTTGCCCGTTTTGAAGTTGCCGCGAATGTCGCCGTCGTCCGCGTAGTGCTCGCGGTAGGTGGTTTCGTCGCTGAGCATGAAACCGTACGAGGAATTGCCCTGAAGCAATTGCCGCGTGTCCTCGGCGCTTAGCAGGCCGTCATTCGTGGCCGGAGCTTCATCCACGGCCGGTGCGTCGACTGCGGGTGCATTCGTTTGGCCCTTGTCGACGGGCGTTCCACTTTTGCGTTGCTGGGGTCGCATGCCGCCAGCGAGATGCAGCAAGCCTCCGGCGCCCGCGCCGGCGCAGAAAGGTTGACGTCGCCCGATGGTGTGCCCGGTTGCCGTGACGGCGGACGATGCGAAAATCAGGAGCGCAACGAAGTATCGCATGGCGGCCATACCAAGAGGCATGTCAGCGGATTATGCCCGCCAACTCGAAAATTCAAAACGATCGCCGGCCGCGATGGCGCGTCGGCTACTTCTTGCGGAAGGCGTCGAGGCGCACGATCTGCGCGCCGCCGTTGTCCTGCTTGGGCTTGTCGTCGCTGGACTTCGCGGCGGCGGCCGGAACAGGTGTCGGCGCCTGCGGCTTCAATTGTGTCGGCGACGCTGGCTGCGCTGGGGCGCGGCTCGGCTGCGGTGCCGGCTGCGCCTGCGCGGCGGCAGGGTCGCTCTTGGCTTTGCGCGGCACGCGCGGTTTTTTCGGCGCCGTCGAACGCAGTGTTGCGCGGCCGCCGTTGGCCCGCTCGGGAGTGCGTCCGGCAAAACGCTGGCTCATGCTTTCGCCGGCTTCCGGCTCGATGTCCGGATCCTCGAACTGCAGGCCGTAGCGCACGCTCGGATCGAAGAACACGCGGATCGCCGCGAACGGAACGACGAGGCGCTCGGGGATGCCGTCGAACGTCAATTTCACTTCGAAGCCGTCGTCGGAGACCGACAGGTCCCAGAAGCGGTGCTGCAGCACGATGGTCATCTCGGCCGGATACTTGTCCTTCAGCCGCTTCGACAGCACGACGCCGGAGGCGGCCGTATCGAACGAGACATAGAAATGGTGTTCGCCCGGCAGGCCCGACTTGGCCGCCTGCGTAAGGACCGTGCGCACGACGCCACGCATGGCGTCCTGGGCTAAGGCCTCGTAATCGATCGTCGGCTCGGCCGGCATCGGTCTCGCTTATTGGTCCCCGATCGTGTCTCGAGCCGCTAACGTCCCTCGGCTCGAGGGTAGAAGTGGAGGGCTTCTGTTGCCCGGTGCCCTCCGGACCGCGCCTTATCCGGCTAAGGATAAGGGCTTCAAGTTCAGACCTTTCGCACTGCGTTACGCAGCGAGAGCGGTCTCAGCATAGTTGTCATTGGCAACTATTCTGAATGGCCCGATGACGGCGGAACCATGCCGAGCAAAAGCTAAGCCCTTTACACCTTCGTCGATCCTAGTTCGCCCCCATCAGATGCCCGCGCCGCGAAGTGATGTGCAAGCTGGCTCGCACGGGCATGTGGTGGAGGCGCCGGGTACTGCCCCCGGGTCCGAACGGCTTATTACGACCGCGTTTATCGCCATAGCCGGACGAATCCGGCACGATGAATATAGAGGCAGACGCGCCGGAAAAAAAGCCTGTCTTGTCCGCGACATGGAAAGACGTGCCGATGTGTGTGTGTGCAAGCGTCCGGTAAGCATGCCTGAGACGGCGGTGCCGCCGAGCAGCGGGGATAAATATGGGAGGGATGCGTGCCCCGGTGCTGTGCTATAGGGCGCCAACGATGAAGCGCGCGCTGGGAATGATTGAATCGGCGCCGTAATCGGGGAGCCGCAAGCTGACAGTCCAGTCCATCGAAATACCTGCCGCCGGGCCGACACCCGCCTACGTGCCGCGTACTGGCTGGCCGGCGTGGGCGGTGCTGCCTGCTGGGTTCTTGATTTTCGCCATCGCGGCGGCTTTCGGCGCTATAGGATCGTTTGCTGCGGCCATGTTCTTGGCGATGACAGGCTCCAGCCTGTCGCCTGACGCCGTTCCACACAGCGTGATTGTGTCCGGGCTTGGTGCCCAGCAGATCGGCGTCATCGTTCTGACCATCCTCTTCGCCGGCTTTTTTGCTTCCAATCGTGTCGAGACACTGGCGTTGCGCGCGCCGCGCGGTGGATGGGGCATGCTCGTGCTGTCGCTTGTGCCGCTGTTCGCGATCACCGGTGCGTGGTCGGCGTTCATGTGGTGGTGGCGCCCTGAGGTTGTCCTCGGCGACTTGCGTATATTTTCCGACCTGCTGCACGGCGAATCGGGGATCCTCGCCCTGCTCATCATCGCTGTCGGCGCCCCGCTTTCGGAGGAGCTCTTGTTTCGCGGCTTCCTGTTCTCCGGGCTTGCGAAGTCGCGGCTCGGGTTGATCGGCACTAGCGTTCTGACGGCCGTTCTGTGGACCACGCTGCACTATGGCTACTCGATATTCGGGCTTCTGGAAGTCCTGGCCATCGGCCTTTACTTCTCGTGGCTCCTTGTCCGCACCGGCAGCCTATGGGCCCCCATCTTCAGCCATGCCGTATACAATACGGTGATCGGGCTCGTCCTGTACTTCGTCACTCTGCCACCGCCCGCTTGAGGCATCGCGCCGGCCGGAATCGCACTATATTTATCCCATGCAGCAGTATCTCGACCTGATGCGCCGCGTGCGCGACCATGGGGTGCGCAAGACCGACCGCACCGGCACCGGCACGCTGTCCGTGTTCGGGCATCAGATGCGCTTCGACCTCGCCGACGGTTTTCCGCTGGTGACGACCAAGAAACTGCACGTCAAGTCGATCATCCATGAGCTGATCTGGTTTCTCGCCGGCGACACCAACACGGCTTATCTCACGGACAACGGCGTTCGTATCTGGGACGAGTGGGCAGACGAAAACGGTGACCTCGGCCCGGTGTACGGCAAGCAGTGGCGCTCGTGGGCCACGCCCGACGGCCGCTCGATCGATCAGATCATCGAGATCGTGGAGACTTTGAAGACCAATCCGGACAGCCGTCGGATGATCGTCTCAGCCTGGAACCCGGCGGACGTGCCTGACATGGCGCTGGCGCCTTGCCACTGCCTGTTCCAGTTTTACGTCGCCGATGGGCGCCTCTCCTGCCAGCTCTATCAGCGCTCGGCGGATGTCTTTCTGGGCGTGCCGTTCAATATCGCGAGCTACGCTCTGCTGACCATGATGATGGCGCAGGTAGCGGGGCTCAAGCCGGGCGAGTTCGTGCACACCTTCGGCGACGCCCACCTCTACCTCAATCATCTCGAGCAGGCCGACGAGCAATTGCGGCGCACCCCGCGCGCTCTACCGCACATGCAAATCGATCCGGCCGTGACATCGATCTTCAAGTTCAGGTACGACGACTTCAAGCTGGTCGGCTACGACCCGCACCCGCACATCGCCGCGCCGGTCGCGGTCTGAGCGGCGCCCATGGTCATCTCGATCATCGTCGCAGTTGCTGACAATGACGTGATCGGACGCGACGGCACCCTGCCGTGGCGCATATCATCTGACCTCAAGACGTTTCGGCGCCTCACCATGGGCAAGCCGCTGATCATGGGGCGGCGCACGTTTCAGTCGTTGAAGAAGCCGCTCGACGGGCGCGACAACATCATCGTGACGCGCAACGCTGACTATCGCCCGCACGGGACCATCGTCGCCCACAACTTCGCAGCAGCGCTTGAAGTTGCGCGCGTCTGCGCGAAGAAGCGCGGCGTCAACGAGATCGCGGTCATCGGCGGCAGCACACTGTTCGAGGAGGCGTTGCCCATCGCCGACCGCATCTACAAGACGGAGGTGCGCGGCAGTCCGGCGGGCGATGTGTTCTTCCCCAAGGCAGATTGGAGCCAATGGCGGGAAGTTTCGCGCGAGGAGCTGCCGCGCGGGGCCAACGACGACTGCTCAGCTAGACTTGTCGTGCTCGATCGCCGCCAAGGTTAAAGATTGCACGCTATTCACGTGCCGCAGCGCTTGAACGCCGCTAGCACGAACCAAATGTAATGAGCGCGTTTGCGCTGTAGGGACAGCCTGTCCTATAAGCGAGCACGCCAACCTTCCCGCCGAGAATAAGGGATAGGATCCCCCGGACCGGGTGCTGCATCTCCCGCCTTTGGCGCTACCTTAAGGTATTGAAGGACCTCTATAAATGCCCTGGAACAATCAGAGTGGCGGCGGCGGCTGGAAGAGCGGCGGCGGCAACGGCGGTGGGCCGTGGGGCCAGGGCCCCAGCGGTGGCGGACAACCGCCCGATCTCGAAGAGATGCTGAAAAGGGGGCAGGACAAGGTCAAGCAGGTCATGCACGGCGGCGGCATCCCCGGTCCGCTGCTGTTTTTGGTGGCCGTCATTGCCTGCGCCGTCATCGCCTGGCAGGCATTTACCTTCCGCGTCAATCCGGACGAGCTCGGCGTCGTCATGCGCTTCGGCAAGTTCGTCGAGCAGTATCCGCCGGGCCTGCATTTCCGCCTACCTTACCCGATCGACGAGGTCTCGCTGCCGAAGGTGACGCGGCAGAACATCATCGAGGTCGGTAGAGTTTCCGCCGGCGGCCGTCTCAACAGCGGCGTGCGCGATCAGCGTGCCGAGAAGTCTGATGCTGACCGGCGACGAGAATATCGTCGACATCGATTTCGTCGTCTTCTGGCGCATCAACGACGCCGCCAAATACCTGTTCAACATCCAGAACCCGGACACCACCGTGAAGGAGGTGGCCGAGAGCGCCATGCGCGAGGTGGTCGGCCAATCCAACATTCAGCCAATCCTGACGCAGGAACGGCAGAAGACCGAGGAAGCCGTGCAGGCGCTTATGCAGCGCACGCTCGACAGCTACGGCGCCGGCATCCAGGTCGATCAGGTGCAATTGCAGAAGGTCGATCCGCCCGGCGAGGTGATCGACGCCTTCCGCGACGTGCAAGCGGCGCGCGCCGACAAGGAGCGCCTGCAGAACGAAGCGTATGCCTACTTCAACAAGGTGGTGCCGGAGGCGCGCGGTGAGGCCGAGCGCACCCTGCAGGCCGCCGAGGGCTACAAGCAGCAGGTGGTGAACGACGCCACCGGTCAGACTTCGCGCTTCCTGCAGGTGTACGACCAGTACAAGAACGCTCCCGAGGTCACGCGCCGACGCATGTTCCTCGAAACCATGGAACGGGTGCTTGGCGGCACCGACAAGATCATCCTCGACAACAAGGGCTCCTCGGTCGTGCCGTATCTACCACTCGACAGGCTGCAGAATCGTCCCAGCTCGACCACCGAGGGGGGCAACTGATCATGCGCGCGTTTCTCGCCTTGCTCATCATCGTCGTCGGCCTAGCGGCCGTGGCGGTCTATTCCTCGGCCTACATCGTGCATCAGAACGAGCAGGCGCTCGTGCTGCGCTTCGGTGAGCCCAAGCGCGTCGTGAAGTCGCCGGGTCTCAACTGGAAGGTGCCGCTGGTCGACGCGGTCGAAATCTACGACAAGCGCATTCTCGATCTCGACAGCCAGCCGCAGGAGGTCACGGCCTCCGATCAGAAGCGCCTCGTCGTCGACAGCTTCGCGCGCTACAAAATCGTCGATCCGCTGAAGTTCTATCAGACGCTGCGCTACGAGGAGGGCGTGAAGTCGCGCCTCGGCCCGATCATCGACTCGGCGCTGCGCCGCGTGCTCGGCGCCTCGACGTTCCAGGACGTGGTGCGTGACAAGCGCGAAGATCTGATGAAGCGCATTCTCGCGATGGTGAACAAAGAGGGCGCTGAGTTCGGTCTCGAGGTCGTCGACGTGCGCATCAAGCGTGCCGATTTGCCCGAGCAGAACTCCAAGAGCGTGTTCGACCGCATGCGCGCTGAACGTCAGCGCGAGGCGGCGGAGTTCCGTGCACAGGGTACGGCCGAAGCCAACCGCATCAAGGCAACCGCCGATCGCGAAGCAGTTGTCATCCTGGCGGAGGCGACGCGCAAGGGCGAAGAAATGCGCGGCGGCGGCGACGCCGATCGCAACAAGATCTATGCCGAGGCGTACACGCGCGATCCGGAATTCTTCGAGTTCTACCGCTCGATGCAGGCGTATGAGAAGGGGCTCAAATCGGGCGAGACGCGGTTGCTCATCTCGCCTGACTCGGACTTTTTCAAGTACTTCTCCGATCCGCACGGCAAAGCACCGCCGGCGCAGCCGCCGCGGCAATGAACGATCTCGTCGTCGGTTTCGGTCTTGTCTTGGTGATCGAGGGCCTGCTTTGGGCCCTCGTTCCCAATCTGGCCATGCGGATGCTGGAAGCCGCAGCATCGGTGCCGCCAAGCACGCTGCGCATCGCCGGTTGGAGTTCCGTTTTGATAGGGCTCGGCCTCGTATGGATTATCCGCGGTTGAGAGCTGCCTGGCCGCGTTGACAGCCGTCGCGGCTTGCCATCCACTTGCCGCGAGCGCCCGCTATTGAATGCGGGCGTAACTCGTGCGGGTGTTGGCCGGCGCTCGGGCCGGTAGGAGAAAAGAACAATGCAGGCGATGACGGCGTGCGGCCAGCGGGAGCGCGGCATACGCGTTGGTCTTCGGCGGCTCCGGCCGCTGGCGCTGGTTTTGGTTTGTGGCGCGCTGACTTGCGCGCTGCCCGCGACCGCGCAGACGCGCGGACCGCAATCGGTCGCGCCCGTTGCCGAGGGGCTGATCGAGGCCGTCGTCAATATCTCGACCAGCCAGGCGATCAAAGGCCCGCAAGGTCTGCCGCTGCCGAGCGTGCCCAAGGGCTCGCCCTACCACGAGTACTTCGACGAGTTCTTCGACAACCGCAACGGCCGCTCGGGCTCGGACCGCATGGTGTCCTCGCTCGGTTCCGGCTTCATCGTCGACGGCAAGCAAGGCATCATCGTCACCAATAACCACGTGATCGATGGCGCCGAGGAGATCCAGATCAATCTGCACGACGGCTCGAAGCTCAAGGCCGAGCTGCTCGGCAAGGACACCAAGACCGACATCGCGCTGCTGAAGGTGACGCCCAGAGTGCCGCTGAAAGAGGTGAAGTTCGGCTCCTCCGCGGCGATCCGCGTCGGCGACTGGGTGATGGCCATCGGCAACCCGTTCGGGCTCGGCGGCAGCGTTACTCTCGGCATCATTTCGGCCAAGGCACGCAACATCAATTCCGGGCCCTACGACGACTATCTGCAGACCGACGCCTCGATCAACAAGGGCAACTCGGGCGGTCCGCTGTTCAACATGGATGGCGAGGTCGTCGGCGTGAACACGGCGATCATCTCGCCAACCGGCGGCTCGATCGGCATCGGCTTTGCCGTGCCCGCAGACACGGTGGCGCCGGTCGTACAGCAGCTACGCCAGTATCATGAGGTGCGACGCGGCTGGCTCGGCGTGAAGATCCAGTCGGTGTCTGAGGAGATCGCCGGGGCGCTGAACATTCCGGAGAACGCCGGTGCGCTGGTCGCCGCCATCACCCCGGATGGGCCGGCCGCGAAGGGCGGCGTCAAGGCGGGCGACGTCATCATGAGGTTCGACAACGAGGACGTGACCGCGATGCGCAGTCTGCCGCGCCTGGTGGCGCGCGCGCCCATCGACAAGACGGTGCCGGTCGACGTGCTGCGCAAGGGCGAGCGCAAGACGCTGCAGGTGACGGTCGGCCGACTGTCGGACGAGGAAGAGAAGGCGCTCGAGAGCGGCGACAAGCCGGCGGCCGGCCCAGACGCAGGTGCTGGGGCTCAAGCTGTCGGCGCTCACCGACGCGCTGCGCTCCAAGTACGGCCTCGATGCCGGTATCAAGGGCGCGCTGGTCGATGCGGTCGATCCGAAGAGCCCGGCCGTGGGCAGCATCAAGGCCGGCGACGTCATCGTGCAGGCGGCGAACGAGCCGGTCTCTACGCCGCAGGATGTCGCGAGACGCATCGAAAGCATCAAGAAGAGCAGCCGCAAGTCGATGATGCTGGAGATCGAGGACGCCAAGGGCGGCCACAGGTTCGTCTCCGTTCCGGTGGAATAGGAAGTCAACGACTGGCGCCGAGGCGCCGCACCGCCGCCCGGCGCGGCGAAGTCGAAACTCTTGAAGGAGCAATCCTCGTGTCGAACCGCCACGGCATCGTCGATACCATCATCGACAGCCTCGCGCCGGTGAATCGCGACGGTCACAAGTTCATCGCCATCGCCGCGGGCCTGGCGCTGATCTTCTTTCTGGTATGGCCGCCGCTCGCCTGGGTGTTCGTCATCGCCGCGCTCTACATCGCCTACTTCTTCCGCGATCCGGACCGCGTGACACCGCTGCGCGAAGGGCCTGATCATCGCCCCCGCCGACGGGCGCATCGCCGCCGTCGAAAGCGTGCAGCCGCCGGCCGAGATGGGTCTCGGGCCGGAGCCGCGGGTGCGCATCTCGACCTTCCTCAGCGTGCTCGACGTGCACATCACACGGGCGCCCGTGTCGGGCCGCATCGTGCGTTCGATCTACGTCCCCGGAGCATTTCTTAACGCTGCGCTCGATAAGGCGAGCGAGGAGAACGAGCGCCGGGTCATGATCATTCAGAAGGCCGACGGCACCGAAATCGGCGTCGTGCAGATCGCCGGGCTCATCGCGCGCCGCATCGTGCCGTTCGTGCACGAGGGTGATAGTGTTGGCGTCGGCGAGCGGCTCGGGCTCATCCGGTTCGGCTCGCGCGTCGATGTCTATCTGCCGCCGGGCAAACACGCGCTTGTCGCCGTCGGGCAGCTCGCCAATGGCGGCGAGACGGTGCTCGCCGACCTGCAATCGGCGGAACCGGAGCGGGTTGCGCGACGGAGCTGACGATGGTCAAGGTTCGGCACTGGCGCAGGACGCTTCGCGAGCAGAAGGATGGCGTTGGCAGGGCATTCGGCATGGACCCGATCCTCCCGAGACTAGAGCGAGAGACGCGCCGTCGGCGCCGCGCTCCGATGTTCCGCCACCAGCGCGTGCCGGTGCGCATGCTGGTGCCGAACTTCTTCACGCTCCTGGCGCTGTGCGCCGGCCTCACCTCGATCCGCATGTCGATCGAGGGGCGCTATGAGCTGGCGCTGGGCGCCATCGTGTTCGCGGCGCTGCTCGACGGCATCGACGGCCGCGTTGCGCGCCTCTTGAAGGCGTCCTCGCGCTTTGGCGCCGAGCTCGACAGCCTCGCCGACTTCGTCAACTTCGGCGTGGCCCCGGCGTTCCTCATCTTCACCTGGGGTCTCGGCGACCTGAAGAGCCTCGGCTGGATCTGCGTCATGATCTTCGCGCTCGCCTCGGCGCTGCGCCTGGCGCGCTTCAACGTCGCCCTCGACGAGGACAAGCCGAAGTGGCAGGCGGCCTACTTCAGCGGCATGCCGACGCCGGCCGCGGCGATCGTCGTGCTGCTGCCGGTCTACATCGAGCACCTCGGATTCGATGCCATCCGCTCGTCGCCGTTTATGCTCGACGTGGTGCTGGTCTACACGCTCGTCATCGCCTTCATGATGGTGTCGACCATCCCGACATTCTCCGGCAAGCTGCTCGGCGAGCGCATCTCGCGCGAGTACGTGCTGCCGCTGTTCATGCTGGCGATCGGCTTCGTGGCGCTGCTCGTCACCTATCCGTTCGGGACGCTGACGGGCGCTTGCCTCGTCTATCTGGCGACGATCCCGGTGAGCTGGCGCCGCTTCGGGCAGATGCTGGCTGCCACGCCCCCGGTGCCGGCGGAGGAACCCGAGAGCGCACCACGGCGCGTCGTCGCCATCCGCTCGGGCGAGCCACCGTCGCGCTAAATCCTGCTCAAAGACGATCAGCGCTGCTGGCGCTGGATGAGCCGGTCGCGCAGCGACTTCAGCGCACCTGGCACTTCCTTCTCATCGTCGGCAGCCTCCTGGGAGGCGGCGTGCGGCTGCGGCACGCCCGGCACGCCATCTTTGCGCAGGCCGGCGGTCGGACGCGCGGGCGGCTGCGCGGGACGGCCGACGCCATAGCCGCCGGGCGCCACCGGCTGCGGAGCTGGCGGCGCGTATTGTTCGGTACGGCGCGTGTCGGGCTGGCGGGGCTCGGACGTGGGCAGGCGCGGTCGATTCGGGTCCGAAGCCTTCGGCAAGGAACGCCGCGTGCTGGCCGAAGTCGCCGCCGGCGCCGATGTCGGACGTGCGCCACTTCTCGACGACCTGCTCGAGGAAGCCTTCGTCGCCGACCGAGCGCTGCCAATGCTCGGTGAAGCGCGCCGTGGTCGAGCGCGGCAGGCAGTTCGCCGGCAGCTCGTCGAACTTGATGCGCACCGGCAGGGCGACGCCGTCGCCGAAGGCGAGCGCCTCGCGCTGGCCGAGCGAGGGCAGGAATTCCAGCAGGCCGGAGCCGGTGTCGGTGATCGCCGAGGTGACGATCTCCTGGTCGCGGTCGTTCGACATGCGCAGCGCGAACACGGTGTTGCACTGGGAGAGGATGGTCGGATCGACCTCGGCCGGGCGCTGCGAGACGATGCACAGCGCGACGCCGTACTTGCGGCCTTCCTTGGCGATCTTGGCGATGGCGCGTTTGCACGGCTCGAAGCCGAGGTGGTCGGCCGCCGGCACGTAGCGGTGCGCCTCCTCGCAGACGAGCGTCAGCGGCACCTTGCCCTCGCTCCAGTGCGCGAAGTCGAAGGTCATGCGCGCCAGCACCGAGACGACGACGTTGATGATCTCGGTCGGCAGGCCGGTCAGCTCGACGATGGTGATCGGCTTGTTGTTGACCGGCACGCGGAAGATGCGGCTCAGCACCTGCGTCATGCCGTCGTAGACGGTGAGCGAGCCGAACATGAAGGCGTAGCGGCCGTCCTGCGAGATGGAGTCGATGCGCGTGCGCAGCTGCCGGTAGGGCGACAGATCCCTCTTGTTCTCGAGCTTGCCCATGCGCTCGTCGATGAGGCCGGTGAGGTCGGAGATGCGGTAGGGGACCGGCGTGTCGACGGTGAAGCGCGCCTGCTCGGGCATGGCGCGCCGCATCGCCTGGTTGTCGCGCGCGCGACCGGCGCTGTAGCGCGCCTTGGCGATGGGGATCAGCTCCTGCAGGATCTCGATCTCGGCCTTGCGGGTCGGGTCGACGATCAGCACCTCGACGATCTCCTCGAAGTTGAGGAGCCAGAACGGGAGCTGCATGTTGCGCGGGCTGATGACCTCGGCCCATTCGCTGAAGGCGGTGGCGTACTCGTTGTGCGGATCGAGCAGCACGATGTGCGCGGCCGGATTGCGCTCGAGGATCGCGCGCAGGATGAGCGCCGTGGTGCACGACTTGCCGGTGCCGGTGGTGCCGAGGATGGCGAGGTGCTTGCCGAGCAGCTCGTCGACGCGGACCATCGCCGGGATGGTGCTGTCCTGGCGGATGCAGCCGATGCGCACCGAGCGGCTCGGCTCGCCGCAGAAGGCCGCCTCGAGCTCGGCCTTGGAGGCAACGCGCACACGGTCGCCGAGCGAGGGATAGGTGGTGACGCCGCGGGCGAAGATCGTCGCCTGGCCGGTCTTGTCGCGCCACAGCTCGCCGACGAGGCCGAGCTCGGCGATCCAGATCTCGGTCTCGCCGTCGCGGTGCGCCGGCACCGGCACGCTCAAGGCGGAGACGATCGCCAGCACGACGGTCTTGGCCGTGTCGATGGCCAGCAGCGTGCCCATGTCGGGCGTTCTGAGTGGGCGCGCCCCTGTCCGTTCTTCGGGCTGTCGAGCAGCACGATGGCCTTGGAGCCGGTGACCGACACGATGCGGCCGATTGATTTGTCGCTCGCGGCCGGAGCGCGCGTAGCGCCCGGCATGGTCAACTGCATGTTGGCATGCCGCTCACGATGCGAGCTCCCGATGCGCAGACAGTCAGTCCTGAGCGTCGGCGCTGATGACACGGAAAGCTCACCTCCACCGACGTGCCCACGCCCTTTCTGGCTTTTGATTTCGAGTTCACCGCCGTGCAACTTGCACGAGCGCCCTGGCGATCGGCAGCCCGAGGCCGGTGCCCTCGCGCCAGCGCGCGTGGCTGGCGTCGACCTGACCGAAGGGCGTGAGCGCGACCGCGACCTCGTCCTCGGTCATGCCGACGCCGGTGTCGCATATGCTGACGAGTAGGCGCCGTCGGCGCGCATCTCGGCGATGACATTCACCGAACCGCCGCTGCGCGTGAACTTCAGCGCGTTGGAGATGAGATTGGTGAAGACCTGGCGCAGGCGCACGCTGTCGCCGCTGATCGGCGGCAGGTTGGGTTCGATGTGCTCTCGAGCAGCACCCCGGCGTTCTCCGCCATCAGGCGGAACGAGGAGGCCGAGGCGCTCAGCACCTCGCCGAGGTCACCTCGCGCGGGTCTATCGACGGCTTTGCCGCTCTGGATCTTCGAGATGTCGAGGATGTTGTTGATGACGGCCAGCAGGTGCCCGGCGGCGTCGTGGATGAGGTTGGCGTAGTCGGCGATCTCGGGCGTCGAAAGCCGCGCGCTGGTCCTGCTCGGACGAGCAGCTTGGAGAAGCCGATGATGGCGTTGAGCGGCGTGCGCAGCTCATGGCTCATATTGGCGATGAACTCGGACTTGACCTTGCTGGCGAGCTCGGCCTCGACGCGCGCCGAGTGCTCGGCAACGCGCGCCCGATGACGAAGTACGGCATCGCCGAGCAGCGAAGCGTACTCATTCATCAAGGACGCAGGCTTTTGGTTGGCCGAAGGCCCCGCTGAACATCGACTGAGATTTTGTTGTGATCTCTGCGACGCGAAACTAGCCAGCAGACAATAACGTGCGGTTAACCGGCGTCTGTTCCTGAAACGAAACAAAGCGTTTAGGCGCGTGCCGGAGCGGCACGTCAGAGGATAGGCCTCGAGCAGGACTTCAGCGCGTGACGAAGCGGAAGGGAACCTGCACTTCCAATCGGCCCGCGCGCGATCTCCTGCGGCATCGGCGGGAAGGGCGCGGCGCGATCGAGCGCCGCCATGGCCGCGTCGTCGAGGACCTTCGAGCCGGAGCTCTGCTGCACGCCGCGCGAGAGCAGTTCACCCTTGGGACCGACGGTGAAGCGGATCAGTACGGTGCCCGCGATGGTCGAGCGCGGGTTGACCTTGCTGCGCTCGAGCGTCTTGCGCACCTGGCCGAGGTAGGCGCGTCGCTGTCGTGGTGTCGCCGCCTTCTTGCGCGGCGCCCGAGCTTTGCTCGATGAGGGTCGCGACCTGCGGCGCCTGCTCCTTGACGGGCACCGCGCTGCGGGCGCTCCTCCTCGACCGGCTTGGGCTCTTCGTTCATCACCTGCTCCTCGTGGTTGCCTTCCGTCGAGGTGACGACGTCGGTGAGCTCGGGCTTGATCTCCTCGACGGGCTGTCGGCGTCTCGGCCGCCTGCACGGGCGGGATGTCGACCGTCTCGATCATCTCCTCGGCCTCGCCGAACTTGGCGACGCCCTCGAGCGCGATGCCCTGCTCGACGACGAACAGGTCGTCGCCGGTGCCGGCGTCGAGCGCCGCGCCGCCGCTGACGCCCATGAACGGCAGGAACAGGTGCCGCGTGCAGTCCGAGCGAGAGGAACTAGGTCGCGAGGCGAAGCATCTGCATTGAGCTGTCGCGACAATACTTACGGCGGCGGCTTTACGCCGACGGCGCGAGGCTGCGACAGCAGCGAGACGCGCTGATAGCCGGTCTCGCCGACGCGGCCCAGGATTTCCATCACGTCGCCATAGGGGATCTTCCGGTCGGCGCGCACGTAGACGACGGTGTCGCCTTCCTGCGAGCGCATGCGCGATGAGCCGATTGACGAGAGCTGCCGCGGTCGACCAGCTCGTCGCGGATGTAAAATCGCGCCGTCGGGCGCCAGCGTGACGACCATCGGCTTGCGCGACTTTCTCGAGCTTGGTCGCCGACGTCTTCGGCAGGTCGACCGGCACGCCCTGCACCATCAGCGGCGCGGCGACCATGAAGATGATGAGCAGCACGAGCATCACGTCGACGAAGGGCGTGACGTTGATCTCGGCCAGCGGCTTGTACTCGCCGCCGTCGTCGTCGTCGTCCGGTACGCTGCTGGACGCGCACGCCATGGCCATCTAGCCGACTCCCTCGAGGCGCACGACGCCTTCGCTCTGGTCCGCGCGCGATCGCTTTGGCGAGCGAGGCGATGCTGGTGCCGGCGCGCTCCGCCGAGCGGCCGAGCGAGACCGAGATCTGGTTGTAGGCGATGACGGCCGGGATGGCGGCGGCAAGGCCGAGAGCGGTCGCAAACAGCGCTTCGGCAATGCCCGGCGCGACGACGGCGAGGCTCGTGTCCTTTGCCTGCGCGATGGCGGTGAAGCTGTGCATGATGCCCCACACGGTGCCGAGCAGACCGATGAACGGCGACGGCCGAGCCGACGGTGGCGAGGAACGGCAGGCCGGTCTCGATGCGCCGCAGCTCGCTCTTCATCGCAGCGCGCATGGCACGCTCGAGGCGGGCGCGCAGCTCGTTGCGGCTTTCGCCGCGCGCAAGCGCCCTCGGCCCATTCGCTCTGCGCTGCCGCCTGCACCGCGCCGACGATGCCGCGCCCGCGATCGGGCGACAGACGGCCGGCGGCCGCTTGCTCAGCGAGCTGGCGAACCTGCCGTTTCAGCCAGCATGAGCCGGATGATCTTCTCGAAGATGAGCGCCCAGCAGATGACCGAGCAGACGGCGAGCAGCAGCATGATGGCCTGCACGAACGGATCGGCATGCGCAATGAGGCCGAAGAGAGAGAAGTCGCGGCCTTCGACGACGAGATTTGGTTCCAAGGAGGTACCCTTACTACTTTGAAATTTCGACCTTGGTCAGCGACTTGACCTTGAGGCGTGACGAGACAGTCGGTGGCCGGACCGGTAGACGTGCGGCACTCCATGACGTCGTTGACGAGGAAGCTGCCGATGTCGTCGCAGTGGGCGCCGTCGAGCTCGAACAGCTTCACCGTGCGCTTGTCCGGCCGCACGCGGCGCAAGATCGAGGGCGAAACGCCGCCCGATGATCGCCGTCCTTCTGGAACATGACGAGGTCGAGCTTGAAGGCGTCGTAGGAAGTCGTCGTCGGATTGGTGACGACGACGTAGGCGCGGCAACCCTTGTCGGACTTCTCGAGCTTGTTCAGCTCGAGAGTGATGCCGTCGCCGCTCTCGGACTGAGCTTGTGTGGCGGTACCTTGGGCGTGCGAGGCGGCACTCACGAGGACGCACGCCGCTGCGGCGCCTAGCAGCGGTTTGCAGATCATTGCATTCACGGGAGGCAACCAGTTCATTCGCTTGCTCGGTGACTGCCGCGGGTGCTCGTTGAATTGCTCACTGCCATCAACGACGTAGCGGCGGATGTGCGCTTGAAGATGCGCGGTGCAGTCCGGTGACGTGTCGTCCGCTGGCTATGGCGCATGCGGCTTGCGCATGTCGTTCTCTCCCACCCCTCGGCTGAGCTCTGCGCTTGGAGCGCGAGTCCAGCTCTGTTGATTGTTGTCGGCGCGCCTACGGCAACGAGTTCCATGTGGTTCGCCGTTTGGTGAAATAACACTGCGCAGATGAGCCCTGTCAAACACGGAAAAACAAGACGTCGTGATCGGGAAAAATTCACCCAACCATCGGGAAAACTTCCCGAATTCGATGCGCGGGGGACACACAGCGTAGGCGTTATAGTGTAGCGCGGTGGTGGAACCTTGACCGCAATGTGGTCGAGGAATTTCTTAGCGCAGTTAATTACGACCGACTTCAAAAAATATTCCGGCAAACGGGAAGATTTGACATCGGTCGCCGACCGGATTGAAGCCGCGACGCGTGGCAGTCGCAAGGAGCTTCAACCGGAATGAAGTCGGTGAGTGTTTGTCACCTCGCGTACTACTGGGGGAGTAAGGTTGATGCGTTCCGCGTCTGCGTTTGCGTCCGTATTGTGTCTTGTTTGTCTCGCGTCTGCGCCGGCCATAGCGCAGGATTCTGGAGTAGCCGCGCCGGCACCTGCCGCTCCGCCGCACAAGTCAGGCCGCCCAGTCAGGCCGCACCAACGCCGCCGAGCCGGCGCCTCCTGCGGCGGGAGCAACTCCCCGCCGTCGACGTCGTGCAGGAGACGCCGGTTCAAAAGGCCGCTCGCGCCAAGAAACAGGCCGTCGCCGTATCGCCGCCTCAGCAGCGTCGGCGGTGGCGCCGACAGGTGCCTGCGTCTCAGGGCGCAGCCGGTCAAACGGCGCCGACCACGGCGCCGATTGCGGCGCCGATCACGGTGCCGAGCGCGGTGACCAACGTCACGGACACCGATATCGAGCACGAAGGCACGGGCTCGATCCAGCAGACGCTGCAGCAGCAGGTGCCGGGCATCATCATTTCCGACGCCGCCGGCAATCCGCTGCGCGCGGAGCTGTCGTATCGCGGCTTCGACGCCTCGCCCGTCAGCGGGCGCGCGCAGGGCCTCGCCGTCTACCAGAACGGCGTGCGCATCAACGAGGCCTTCGGCGACGTGGTGAACTGGGACGTGATCCCGAGCAACGCCATCTCCTCCATGTCGGTGGTCAGCAACAACCCAGTCGTTCGGCTTGAACGCACTGGGCGGCGCCGTCAGCATCCTGATGAAGGACGGTTTCAGCTACCAGGGTGGCGAGGTCGACGTCATGGCCGGCTCGTTCGGACGCACGCCAGGTCGGCGTGCAGGCCGGCGGATCGAGCGGCAACGCCGGCGATCTTCGTCGCCGGCGAGTGGTTCGAGGACGACGGCTTCCGCGATTTCTCGGACAGCGAGGTCAGGCGCTTCTACGGCGACATCGGCCTCAAGGGCAGCTTCGCGGAGGTTCATTTCAGCCTGACGGCTGCCGACAACCACTTCGGCGCGACGGCGGCGGCGCCGGTCGAGCTGCTCGAGCGCAGCTGGAGCAACACCTTCACCTCGCCGCAGACCACCGATCTCGAAGTCTACATGCCGACGATCTCCGCCTCGGTGAAGGCGACCGACACACTGACGTTCTCCGGCGTCGGCTACTATCGCCGCTTCAAGAACCGCGTGGTCGACGGCAACGTGACCGAGATCGAGGAGTTGCGCATCCACGGCGATACTGTGCATCGAAGATGCTAACTGGCAACGACGTAGACCGTCACGGACCTCAATGGCAGACGACGATCCCGTGACGACGTCGTTGCCGACGACAGACTGCGGCTCCATCGAGCGTCTAGCGACCACGAGCGAGAGCTGGGGTGGCGTGGTGGAAGGCGCAGGAGAAGGCGCGACTGTTCGGACTTCCGAACCTGTTCCTCGCCGGCGTCTCCTATGATCACGGCCACTCGAATTATAAGACGTCGAGCGAGATCGGCGAGATTCAGCCAACAGTACGTCGTCACAGGCATCGGGTGTTTTCGTTGACGGGCCACTGGAGCTTGCGCCGCGCAATCTCGATACCGAGAACACCTATTGGGGGCTTTATTTCTCGAACGCGATCGATGTGACGGATCAGCTCACGGTGACGGTCGGCGGCCGTTACAATCACGCCACCATCAAGCTGGACGACCAGACGGGTCTTTTCCCCGGCCTCAACGCGACAAACATATATGAGCGCTTCAACCCGATGGTCGGCGCCAACTACAAGCTGCTGCCGGGCCTGTCGGTCTATGGCGGCTACTCGGAATCGAACCGTGCGCCGACGCCGGCCGAGCTCGGCTGCGCCGAGCCGGACTTTCCGTGCCTCATCGAGAGCTTCCTAACCGACGATCCGCCGCTGGAGCAGGTGGTGGGGCGCACGTCCGAGCTCGGCCTGCGTGGCCAGGGCTTCAACGGCGGTGACCGCTTCACGTGGTCGGCTGGGCTGTTCCGCACGCTGGCATCCGACGACATCCTGCCCATCACGGAACAACAACCGCATCTTCTTCGTGAATGCCGGCGATACCCTGCGCCAAGGCGTCGAACTGTCGGCGACGTACGAGACGCGCCAGTGGAATGTGTACGCCAACTACGCCTTCGTCGATGCGACGCTCGACCATGCGACCAACCCGGGTGGCGAATGCGCCTTCCTTGAAGTCCGGCGATCGCTTGCCGGGCATTCCGCGTCACCGCTTCAAGGCCGGCGTCGAGTATTCGGTGACGTCCAAGTGGAAGGTCGGCAGCCGATCTCGTGGCGGCCAGCGACCAGCCGTTCTTCCCCAACGATGTCTCGGACGCCTTGGGGCTCGACGAGAACCTCGCGGGCTACGCGCGCGTGGATTTGAACACGTCCTACGACGTCACCGACCACGTCCAGGTCTACGGCCTGGTGAAGAACCTGTTCAATTCGAAATACGGTCTCTACGGCACGTACTTCGATACCGTCGAGGTGAGCCGCGATCGATGATTGCGCTGGGAGGGCCCGGCTTGAGCGATCCACGCACCATCTCGCCGTGCGATGCCGTTCGCGGCCTACGGCGGCGTCAAGGTCAAATACTGACCTAGCCGGGCCGGTTGGCCGATCGTCGCCACACCGAAGCCCTTCTCACCCCGTGAGGAGGGCCTCTTCGTTGTTGATGGTCTGTGGCAATTGCCCATACGACCTGTGCGTCGTGGCTGGAGCGCCACGATTGCAGAACGATACACAATTACGTCCGTGCGCCGCGCTTGACGCCGGCAATTGGCCACTACCCAATTCTTTGCGTGCGAGAAATTGAGTCGCTGCGAAATGCACGCGAAATTCGGGAAAAATTCCCGAAAATCGATAACGAAAGTGCCCGACAGCGGGCGAGTTGAGTTTTGCGGGAGTAAAGGCGGAAAGCAAACGAGCGCTGGGGGGCGACATGGCAGGCAGAGGTCTATTGCGGCTGGTGCGAGCGGCCGGTGTGACGGCCTTGCTCATCCTTCCCGTTAGCGCTCAGCAGACCGCTCCGCAGACGCAGGATACGCCGCCGGCCGCGGGAGGCGCTGCGACGCAAGCTCCGAGCACGACGACCCCGAACGCCGCCACGCCGAGCACGACGACACCGAGCACTACCGCTCCCAATGCGGCGACGCCGGGCACCACACCGGCCCCGAACGCGGGGGCACCGCCGACACCGGCGCCGCCAGCGGCGAACCAGCTGCCGCCCGTCGAAGTCATTCAGAAGAAGGCGCAGCCGGCACCCAAGGCCGCCGCCAAGAAGGCGCCGCCGAAAAAGCAGGCGGTCGCTCCTGCTCCTGCACCGCCCGCTGAGCCGCCGCGCAGCTCGACACACCCGCAACGTACCAGCCTGGTGAGGGCGGCATCGACAGCGGCACGGTGCAGATGTCTCCGGTCGAGGGCAGCGCGATACCGATCGGCAATTTCCCGGGCGCCGTCGGTCGCGGCAGCGCTCAAGACTTCAATCGCACCGGGTATACCTACGCGCCCGAGGTGCTGCAGCAGACAGTGCCCGGCGTCATCCTCGGGGACGCGCAGGGCAACGTCTTCCAGCGCAACCTGCAGTTCCGCGGCTTTGATTCCTCGCCCGTCAACGGCGTTCCGCAGGGACTCGCCGTCTACCAGAACGGCGTGCGCATCAACGAAAGCTTCGGCGATATCGTCAACTACGACTTCCTGCCCGACAACGCCATCAACGGCATGACGATCATCGGCGCCAATCCGGTGTTCGGTCTCAACGCGCTCGGCGGCGCGCTGACGATCTTCATGCGCGACGGCTTCAACTACCAGGGTGCCGAACTCAACGTGATGGGCGGCTCGTTCGGCCGCTACCAGGGCGGCCTCGCGGTCGGTGGCAACAGCGGATCGTGGGGCAGCTTCATGGCGCTCGAAGGCATCCACGACAACGGCTATCGCGACTTCTCCCAATCGCGCATCCGCCGCATGTACGCCGATCTCGGCGCCAAGGGCGACAGCACGGAGTTCCACCTGAACTTCACCGGCGCCGCCAACTTCGTCGGCGTCACCGCGGCGGCGCCCGAGCAGCTTCTCGACCTCAACTGGGCGAACACCTTCACCTCGCCGCAGACCACCAAGAACCAGGTGGCGATGATCTCCGCCAACGGCAACATCGAGGTCTCGCCGACCTGGTCGCTGCAGGGCGTCGGCTACTATCGCTGGTTCAAGCAGTCGCACGTCGACGGCAACATCTCCGAGGCGGCGGAATGCGACCCGGGCTCCACTCGACGTGCTCTGCCTTGAAGGCGATCCTAATGAGCAACTCTTCGGCATCGGTCCGGGCGTGAACATCGACGGCTCGATCCCGTCGGACATCGCCGACCCGCTCGGCTCGCTCGATCAGACCTCGCAGCTCGCCAACAGCTTCGGCTTCGCCGGGCAGGCCGTGAACAAGGACTACATCGCCGGCTACAAGAACCAGTTCCTGATCGGCGCCAGCTACGATCACGGCAACGTCGGCTACGGTGCCACGTCCACGCTCGGCTCGTTCGCACCCAAGTTCGTCGTCAACAGCCTCGGGGTTCTCCTCGTTCAGCCCGACGAGGTTTCGCCGCGCGATCTGACGACGCTCAACGACTACTACGGCGTCTACTTCTCCGACACGGTCGACCTGACGAGCGACCTCGCGCTGACGGTCGGCGGCCGCTATAACTTCGCCCGCGTGCAGATCGCCGACGACACCGGCAACGCGCCGCAGCTCAACGGCGACAACACCTTCCAGCGCTTCAACCCGATGGTCGGCGGCACGTATCTGATCCAACCCGGCCTGACGCTCTACGCCGGCTACGCCGAGGCAAACCGTGCGCCGACGCCGGCCGAGCTCGCCTGCTCGGATCCGAACTTCCCGTGCTTGCTCGAAAGCTTCCTGACCGCCGACCCGCCGCTCGAGCAGGTCGTGTCGCACACCTGGGAGCTCGGCCTGCGCGGCAGGATGCAGGGCTACAGCAACGAGCGCTTCGAGTGGAGCGCCGGGCTGTTCCGTGCCGATCAACACCGACGACATCTACCAGGTCGCCGACGAGATCTCCGGCCGCGGCTTCTTCGACAACATCGGCGACACGCTGCGGCAGGGCATCGAAATCGGCGGCCGCTATACGGACACGCGCTGGATGCTCTATGCCAATTACGCGCTCGTCGAGGCCACGTTCCAGAGCGCCTTTATCCTCCCTTCGCCCGACAATCCTCTGGCGTTCGAGTGCGCGGCAGGCCCCGGCTCTCCACGGTCCGACGATGAGCCCAATTGCCTTCAGGTCAATCCGGGCGACCGCATTCCCGGCGTCCCTCTCAGCCGCTTCAAGACCGGCTTCGACTACCTGATCACGCCGGAGTGGAAATTCGGCGCCGACCTCGTCGCAGCCTCGAGCCAGGTGTTCTTCGGCGACGAAGCCAACCTCAACGCACCGCTCGGCGGCTACGCCAAGGTCGACCTGCACACGTTCTACGACGTGACCGAGAACATTCAGCTCTACGGCCTCGTCTACAACCTCTTCAATTCGCACTACGGCCTGTTCGGCAACTTCTTCAATCTCGAGGCGGCCAACGAGGCGTCCGCGGCCAACCCGGCGACGGGCGATGACTTCTTCACCAACCCGCGCACGATCACGCCGGCGCCACCGCTCGTGGCTTACGGCGGTATGAAGGTCCACTACTGACCGCCAGACTTTTATGCGTCTCCCGCGGGCGTCTCGGGCAACCGGGGCGCCCGTCTTGCGTTCCTACATCTGGGTGACGTAGGCGCGCCCCTCGATCACGTCGTATTCGCACACCGGTGCCGACTCGCCGATGCCCAAGGTCAGCACCACGTGCGGGTGCTTGAAGCGGGCCGGCCACCGATCGCTGCGTAGTTGCCAAATCTGCACGTCGACGCTGGAGCGGCCGATGACGAGGTCAACGGAAGCCGGCCGCGTCCATAGGGGCGCATCGGCGCCGGCGCGAAAGATCTGCTCGCTCTGGCAGGCGGCAATGGCCCGCTCGCGGTAGGCGCGAATAAGCGCATCCTGGGCCCCATCGCGGTAAAGGCGATCTTGGGCCCAGATTTTCGCGCCCGCCAGCACGGCGAGTGCGACGACGAGGGCTCTCAGCATAATGGCTTGCTCCCACCCGCGGGGACGTAAAATGCCCCGCCGGCCGCGTGCGCGGCGTCCTGGCGAGGCGCCCTTGAGTTTCCCCGGGCTTGGTGAAGAAAGCGTTGCTGCGCGTATCGCCGCGCTTGTCAGGGCGCCGTCATTGCGGCATGGATCGCGGCCTAGTCTTGAACCAAGTCTCACACCGAGTTCGAATTCCCGGGGGAACGTCCCATGAGCAAGAAGAAAATCCTGATCACCTGGCCTCTTCCGGAGGCCGTCATGGCCCGCGCCCGGGCGTCCTACGACGTTATCGCGCATGGCGATAACCCGAAGATCACCGATCGAGGAGCTGCTCGAGACGGCCAAGAATGTCGACGCGCTGCTGATCACGCTCAATGAGAAGTGCCGCAAGGACGTCATCGACAAGCTGCCCGAGAACATCAAGTGCATCTCGACGTTCTCCATCGGCTTCGATCACATCGATCTCGACGCCTGCAAGGCGCGCGGCATCAAGGTCGGCAACGCCCCGCACGGCGTCACCGTCGCCACCGCCGAGATCGCCATGCTGCTGTTGCTCGGCTCTGCCCGCCGCGCCTCCGAGGGCGAGCGCATGGTGCGCGCGCGCGCCTGGCCCGGCTGGCAGCCGCTGCAGCTCGTCGGCCAGCGGCTCGACGGCAAGAAGCTCGGCATCTACGGCTTCGGCAAGATCGGCCAGGCACTCGCGAAGCGCGCGCGCGGCTTCGACATGGAGATCCACTACTACGACATCTACCGGCAGCCGCCGGAGAAGGAGAAAGAGCTCGGCGCCACCTATCACGACAGCCTCGACAGCCTGCTGAAGATCTCGCAGTTCTTCTCCATCAACGCGCCGTCGACGCCGGAGACGCGCTACTTCTTCAACAAGGACGTGATCGAGAAGCTGCCGCAGGGCGCCATCGTCGTGAACACGGCGCGCGGCGACCTCGTCAAGGACGAGGACATGATCGCGGCCTTGAAGTCGGGCCGCCTCGGATATGCGGGCCTCGACGTGTTCGCGGGCGAGCCGGCGATCAACGAGGGCTACTACGATCTGCCCAACACGTTTCTCTTCCCGCACCTGGGCTCGGCGGCGATCGAAGCGCGCAACCAGATGGGCTATGAGGCGCTCGACAACATCGACGCCTTCTTCGCCGGCAAGGAGATGCCGTTCAAGCTGGCGTAAGGTCTGAAGCAATGGACGGGCCGCGCAGTACGCGACCCGTCCAAGGTCGGCCTAGAGGTAGCTAAGCCACCAATCGCTGCGCCGCCGCTTGACGTCCGCAAACCAGCGGCAGAGCGGATAGAGCGTGACGACCACGACGAGCCACACGCCATAGATCCACGGCAGCGCCAGCCCGAAGCCAGCGGGTTTGTCCGAGGGCAGGCCTCCGAAGAGGAAGGAGGCATCGCCGAAGACCATCAATGCGTAGACGACGGCTAGCGCATGGATGAGGAAGATGTGCGCGACATAGTAGAGCATCGGAACGCGCCCGAAGGTCGTGATCCATGAGGCGAGCCGGCCGCGAGCGTGCTCGAAGAGGCCGAGCAGCATCAGGCCGGGACCAAGCGTCATCATCAGGTAGAGCAGCGACGGCGGATATTTCTCGACGTTGAGCGCCGAGAGCACCGTTGCCGACATGGTCCCGTGCACCATCCACGGCGCCGGATCCCCATAAAGGTTGCTGAGCCGCAAGGCGACAAAGCCCGCCGTGAGCAGCGCCCCCAATGCCAGAAACCGCCGCCGGCGCACATTCGCATCGAGCGAAAACTCAGCGCCTAGCGCGTATCCCGCCGCCATGACGCCGACCCACGGGATAAGTGGATAGAGCGCATAGAGGCTCGAGGTTTGCGACAGCTTGATCAGCGCCGGCTGGTGCAGAAACGTCCAGATCCAGCCCGCCGAGCCGAAGTCCGCTGCCATGACGCCGTCGAGCAGGTTGTGACCTGCAATCATGACGAGGCCGATCGCGCCGATCGCCATCCGCGGGAGCCAGACAAGGCCCGCGAGCACGACCATCGACGCGCCGATCACCCAAATCACCTGCGTGACGAAGTGGTCGAGCCCAAAGTTGAACGTCCAGCCGAGCCGCACGATGGTGAACTCGAGCACCATCAACCAGAAGCCGCGCGTGACGAGAAATCGGCTGAGCTCCGCCGTGCTGCGACCCCGCTGTCCGTAGAGATAGGCGGAGACGCCGGAAAGCAGAATGAAGATCGGCGCGCAGAAGTGGGTGATCCACCGCGTGAGAAAGAGAGCAGGATCGGCTACGTCACGCGGGTTCATTCCACTCGAGCCGAAGAAATCGCGCGTATGATCGAGCGCCATGAGCACCATGACGAGGCCGCGCAACAGGTCGATAGAATCGAGGCGCGGACGGGCGATGGCGTCGCGGGTCGCCGCGGCCAAGGGCGGCAGGTGTGCCGCCGACGGCGAGGGGCTCTTCAAATGAACGTTCATGGCGTCCTTCTATTCGTGAATGCTGTCAGGAAGCAGGCTCGAAATGGAAGGACGCATTTGCCGCGGAGTGAGGCTGTTCCCCAGGGCACAGCGGTCGATCGCCGGCTGGAGATGGCCTTCAAGTGGGCTTGAGCGCTCCGGCGGCAGCGATATGCTAAGAACAAGGAAGCAAGCTCGGGGGGAAGATGTGGCACGGGCCTGAGTTCCGCTTGGGGAGGCGGAGTTCGGCGCTTTGAGGAGGAGCACTGCCAATGGAACCGATCGAGCAGACGACGAGCAATCCGGTGACCGAACAGCGCAAGTCCAGCTTCGGCGATTCCGCCGTATGGATGCGCGGCCTCTACATGCTGCTGCTGGTGCTTGCCTTCGGCGTCGCGCAGACGCTGCTGTGCGTGACCGCGATCGCGCAGTTCCTGTGGCTGCTGTTCGCCGGCGAGGCGAATAGTCAGATCGCACAGTTCGGCAACTCGCTGTCGCGCTGGCTTGCCGATACGGCGCGCTATCTGTCATGCGCCAGCGACGCAAAGCCGTTCCCCTGGGCGCCGTGGCCGCCGGCTCAGTAAGGGTGCTTCGGCTCAGTAAGACCCTTCAAGCGGAGACTTCACCCACCAGCCAGCGCCCGGCGCGCAAGAGGCGCCCGTCGTCGTGGCGCAGGCCGACGAGTTGCACGCCGACGGGGAAGCCTTCCACCTCGAGCAGCGGCAGCGACACTGTCGGCATGCCGAGGTAGGTCCACAGGCCGTTCATGATCGGGCTGCCGGTGGCGCCGAACCCTTCCGGCGCCGGCCCGAGCGCTGCCGGTGTGAGGATGGCGCTGAAGCCTTTCAGCGCCGCGGCAACGCAGCGATAGGCCGGCTCGCGGCCGGTGATGGCGCGCAGATATGCCTGCGCGTCGATGGCGAGGCCCGTCGTGATGCGTTGGGTGAGACCGGGTGAAACAAGTTCGGGGGCCTGCTGCATGAGCGGGCCGTAGTAGTGCGCATTTTCCGCCAGCTGCACGATGCGCTGCCACTCCATGACGTCGCCGAGCTCGGGAATGTCGATTTCGACCGCGCGCTCTCCGAGCGCCCCGACGAAGCCGGCAAACACCGCGCGCATATCCGCATCTGCCTCGGCCCAGGCCGGCGTTTTCACGAAGGCGAAACGCGGCGGCATCGGTGGCCGCGATTGCGTCGTGCCGAGCAGCGCCGGCCGGCTGCGGCGGAAGCTCGTCGCGTCGTCCCCCTCGAACGCCGCCATGCAGTCGGTGAGGAGTGCCAGGTCCTCCACCGAGCGGCCATAGACGCCGACGGTATCGAGCGTGTGCGACTGCATCAGGACGCCCGAGCGAGGAACGAGGCCGAGCGTCGGCTTGAAGCCGTAGACGCCGCAGAACGACGCCGGACGAATGATTGAACCAGCCGTCTGACTGCCGAGGGCCGCGGGCACCATACGGTCAGCGACGGCGGCGGCGGAGCCGGCCGACGATCCGCCCGGCGTGTGGGCAAGATTGCGCGGGTTGCGTGTCCGCGCCGGCGTCAGCAGCGCCAGCTCCGTCGTCACCGTCTTGCCCATTATGACGGCGCCGGCGCTGCGCAGGGCGGCGACGCACGTCGCATCGCGTTCGGGACGGCGGCCGGCGAAAATCGGTGAGCCGTTCTCGGTCGGCAGGTCGGCGGTGTCGAAGATGTCCTTGACGCCGATCGGCACGCCATGCAGCGGGCCCGGCGCCTCGCCGGCGCGTAACGCAGTATCGGCGTCGCGCGCCTGCGCCAGCGCCAGGTCGGGATCGAGATGCTCCCAGGCCTGCACATCGTCCTCACGCGCGGCGATGCGATCGAGGCAAGCGCGGACCAACGCCTCGGAGGAGAGCTCGCCCTTGCGGATGGCGTCGGCGGCGGCCGCGCGTCGTGAGCGACGTAGGGTCGGCGATGTGGGGACGGCTCATACTTTGGGCGGCCTCTCGGTGGCCAGGTGAAGCGTCGGCCCGCGGCCATGCGGCACACCGGCCACAGGTTCACAGGGCTTGATTTCGACATCCCTTAACGGGGGGCGGCATTCCGCTCAATCCCCATGCGGGCGGCTTGACGGGCCTTCGCTTTCCTACCTATAGCTGCTCCCTTCGCCGACAAAAGAATACCCCCGAGGGGTGCCTCGTGCTCGGTTTCGGCCGGCGAGTGGCGCTTTAGGGGTATTGCTGCGAGATGCGCAGAGCATTGCGAGGGGAACGACAATGGCCAATCACACCGGCCGCCACTTCCTGCAGATCCCCGGGCCGACGCCGGTGCCGGAGCGGATCCTCAATGCCATGTCGCGGCAGATGCTGGATCATCGCGGCCCGACGTTCGGCGAGTTCGGCCTGAAGCTGCTCGCTGACGTCAAGACGATCTTCAAGACGACCAACCCGGTCATCATCTATCCTTCGTCGGGCACGGGCGCGTGGGAAGCAGGCTTCGTCAATACGCTGTCGCCGGGCGATCACGTGCTCATCGTCGAGACGGGTCAGTTCGCCGTGCTGTGGCGCAACATGGCCGAGCGGCTCGGCTTGAAGCCCGAGGTGCTGCCGACCGACTGGCACGCGGGCGCCGACGCCAACGCCGTCGAGGCGCGCCTCAAGAAGGACAAGGCGCACGACATCAAGGCCGTGTGCGTCGTGCACAACGAGACCTCGACCGGGCGCGCGCACGTGGATCGATGAGATCCGCAAGGCGATGGACGGCGCCAAGCACCCGGCGCTGCTCATGGTCGACGCCGTGTCCTCGCTGGCGGCCATGGATTACCGCCACGACGAGTGGGGCGTCGACGTCGCCGTCTCGGGCTCGCAGAAGGGCCTGATGCTGCCGCCGGGCTTGTCGTTCACGGCCGTCAGCCAGAAGGCGCTCGCCGCCTCCAAGACGGCGAAGCTGACGCGCTCCTACTGGAATCTGGGACGACATGCTGGCCATCAACGCGGCCGGCACGTTCCCCTATACGCCGGCCATCGGCCAGCTGTATGGGCTCGCCGAGGCGATCGACATGCTGCACGAGGAAGGCCTCGACAACGTGTTCGCGCGCCACGAGCGTCTCGCCGAGGCGACGCGCCGCGCCGTGCGCGGCTGGGGTCTCGAGACCTGGTGCCGCGATCCCAAGTCGCATTCGCCGGCGGTGACGGCGGTCGCCATGCCCGAGGGCCACAACGCCGACGCCTTCCGCAAGCTGGTGCTGGAGAACTTCGACATGTCGCTCGGCACCGGCCTCAACAAGCTGGCCGGCAAGGCGTTCCGCATCGGCCACCTCGGCTACACCAACGAGCTCACCGTGCTGGGCGCGCTTGCGGGCGTGGAGATGGGGCTGGAACTCGCCGGCGTGCCGCACGAGAAGGGCGGCGTTGCCGCGGCGATGGCCTATCTCTCGGAGACGGTGCGGCCCGCGACCGCCAAGGCGGCTTGAGCGCGGGCCGTCATCGTTACTCCGAAGCGGCTTTGAGCTCCGTGTTTGACGCTTGATCGACGCGACTTTGATGCTGGATTTCGGCACGTTCGACGGGCCCGAGTAGCCGGCCGAGGCCAGCTCGATCTTGCAGCGCTGGCCGAGCTGCGTGTACTTGGCGACGACGCAGCTCTTGACCTCGGCATAGGTCGGCGATGCGCCGACGCAGCCGATGCGGCGCACGTCGCTCTCGCAGGCCGCGCGCAGCGCCGGCGTGACCTCGGGCGGCAAGTTTGACTTCTTCGGCAAATGCTGCAGCGCCAGCCGACAGCGACGCGCACGCGACGAGACCGTGAAGTTCTGCATGACTTCCCCTCAAGTGAGTGACCAAGGCCAATCAGCAGACCGATGCAGCAGAAGGTTGACAGCGTCGCGCGTGCGACAGCGGACCACACGGATAAGCACATGTGCGGGAACGATTCCAGCGCAATCGCGAGCAGATTTACTCGTCGCGTCGTCTGGCGGTTCGGCGCACGCGAGCGGCAACGCCTCGGCGATGCGCACGCTGTCAACGTCGTCCTTATGGATGACGTCGCTGGCGCCGTCGGTGATGATCCGGTCGGCGCAGTGCCGGTGTCACGGTGTTGCTGACAACGATGATCGGACCGACAAAGCCGGCGCGGCGCAGCACCCGAATGGCGGACGGGCATCGGCCGGCGAACCGAGATCGTCGAGAAAGGCGAACTCGGCTTCGTCTCACCGAGGCGAGCGAGGGCATCGGGCAGAGAGGATGCCCAGCCGATCGGCACCTGATAGCCGAACAGAACGCGCAGCGTCGCCCGCAGTCGTTCGCATCGACGGCCGCCGTTTCGATGACGAGGATGGCGCTCGGCCTGCCCGGCTTGGATGCCGAGTGCAGCGCGGCGGCGACTGCCCCGGTGGCTCATCGGGCGCAGGGGTTGAACCATCGCGCGAGTGTGAATCGGACGTTTGCCTGCCGTTGATCATCAATGGCCCCCGGGGTCCGCCGCATCAGGCGCGAAGACCGCAGAAACCATTCGGGAGGGGCAGGGCAAACGTTACGTAGGGTTCGCGGGGGTTAGGCCACGGCCTCGGCATTGCCGGTGGCGCGCTGGAATGCAGCGTAGCTGTCGCTGATGCGCCGTGCCTGCGCGTCGGTTCCGGCGGTGTGGGCAACGACCGCGTCGGCGACGCGCCGAATGGCGTGCTCGAGTTCGCCGGCGATCGGCCAGATGTGGCTCGGCCGCAGGCTCGGGATAGCAGGAGAAGGCGGTGCGCCTCTTCCTCCGCCAGCGAA
The DNA here is from genome assembly GCA_963724595.1 of uncultured Alphaproteobacteria bacterium. GTDB lineage: Bacteria > Pseudomonadota > Alphaproteobacteria > Rhizobiales > Hyphomicrobiaceae > Hyphomicrobium_A. Next base: position 159,396 of record CAVRVR010000007.1, read on the forward strand.
ATCCGGTATTCGTCGGCAGCGGCGGCGGCGAACATGTCCTGGTCGGCGGCGCTCGAGGCGTCCCACAGCGACCGGCTATGCCGAGCGACAGCGCCGTGCCGCGACGATTGATGCTGGTGCCGGCGCGGTAGGGCGCGATGCGCGTGCAGGCCCAGCGCGTAGCTGGCGATGGCGCCGCCGCATTCGGCCGCGAGAACGTCACCGGTGCTGCATGGCTTCGGCGAGCTGCGCCGGCGGCACCGACACCGGATCGAGGCCGAGACCGCGCGCCACGTCACGCGCCAGGCCATGCACGTCGGCCTTGCGGCCGGCAAGAGCGCTCATCGTTTCGATGCGCTCGGTGGCCATGAGATAGCTGTGCGCGCCGCTGTGAGCAGCGAGCATCGGCTTGACGCCGAGATCGGCGGCGAGTTCATCCCACAGCGCTTGGCCGCCGCCGAGCCCGATCCAAGTCTGCAGTTGCTGTGGGTCGAGACCGCGATCGCCGGGGAGGCCCGCGAAGTAGGCGAGGGCGCGGTGGGCGTCGAGGTTGTCGTGCTTGCTGGCGAAATAGAGGTCGGCTTCGCCGACGCGGACGGCAGCAAGGCCGTCGGCGATGCCGAAGTCGGCACGACGCGGATGCGCCCTTCGCTCATGGTCGCGATGCATTGACCGAGGCGACGCGCTCGATCGGCGGGGCCGGCGACGCCGTCGGCCCACGGCATGACAAGGCGCAGTTCGTGGATCCCTTTGGAGATGGCAGGGGCGGCGAGTGCGGTTCGGGGGCGCCGCTCGGGGCAGTCGCTGCCGTCGTTGCCGCGGCCGCAGCGGCACCCGTCGATTTCAGGAATTCACGCCGGTCCATCGAGTGATCCCCTCTCGGCAAGCCGTTGCCGCATCAAAGCCGATCGGTGCGGGATTGACAACCGGGCGAGCGCGCGGGCCGGCCGCTCGTCGCACGAAATGCTTAGCGGCAATTTGAGTTACGACTTGGCACACTCGACGGCGACGGTCTTGCCTCCCGAGCCGAGATCTGACAGCTTCCTCGCCTGGCCCAGAGCACCGGAGAACGCATCGTTGAGTTTTTGTGTGTCGGCGTCCTCGGCCGGCTCGTGGATCGTCGGCTTGCAGCCGGCGGGCGCGTTGGCGCCGAGCTTGATGGGGTCCGCCTCGGCGAAGTCGAAGGCGATGAAGTAACTGGAGTCGAACACCGCGAAGTTGAAGCCGGTCGCCTGGGCGGACACGGGCTGTTCGAGCGGCAGCGTGAAGTGCAGCGTGAGGATCTTCTTGTCGGTGTAGTCGAGCCAGTAGTCGACCGGCGGCTTGAACTTCAGCTGCGGTGTCGCCGAGCTTGGCGACGGTGAAGTAGGCGAACTCCTTCAGGCCGTCGATGTTGACCTGCGCCAGCTCCTTCAGCTCCTCGCGGTCGTACTTACCGTCGCCATTCTTATCGAGACCCTCGATGGCCTGCTGGGTGTAGAACTCGTCGAACGTCCACGCCTGCTGCAGTCCGGTGATGCTGCCTTTGTCGTAGAGCACCGTCTCCTTCATCGTCACCCAGACGTGCGGATGCGCGTGCGCCACTGGCGCCGAGGATACGGCGATCATGGCGGCGAAGGCGAGGTTCGGTCTAGAGGCGCGCAATTCTGATGTCCTCTACGTCGGCGTGTGCGAGCGCGCGGTCTACCGGCGACCCGGGCAATCCTTAAGAGTGGATGGAGCAGGAACGTGGCGGTTGCGTGGTGCCGGCAGCTGCACTAGGTTGCCGGCGGATATTATCACATTCGACAATCGACTGGATCAATAGCATGGCAGGCGCGCCGGACGCTGGGACGAGCGTTGCGCGGCACCGGCCGCGACAATTGCCGTTGCTCGGAGCGCTCTTTCTTGGGTGCGCCGGGAGCCGCGCGCGCCGAGGTCGTCGATGTCGTCGTCACTATCAAGCCGATCCACTCGCTCGTGGCGCGGGTCATGGAAGGCGTGGGCGTGCCGACGCTGCTGGTCGAGGGCTCGGCTTCGCCCCACAGCTTTTCGCTGAAGCCGTCCCACGTGCGCGCCATCGATGCCGCCGGCGTGTTCATCCGCGTGTCGGAGCGGCTGGAGCCGTTCACCGGCAAGATCGTTCGATCGCTGCCGGAGAGCGTGCGTCTCGTCACGCTCGTCGACGCGCCCGGCATCAAGCTTCTGAGCCAGAGGCAGACCGGTACCTTCGAGCGCCAACGGCACGACCACGATGCGTCGGACCGGCTGATGACAGTGCGAAGGACAGCCACATCTGGCTCGATCCGGACAACGCCAAGGCGATCGGCCTCTACGTCGGGGTTGTGCTCGGCGAGCGCTATCCGCAGCATGCCGCGCAGTTCAAGGCCAACGCCGAGCGTCTTGGTGCGCACATCGATGCGCTGACGGCCGAGCTCGAGGCGACGACGCGGCCGCTGCGGGATAAACCGTTCGTCGTCTTCCACGACGCCTACCAGTATTTCGACGATCGCTTCGACCTCGATGCGGTCGGCTCGATCACGGTCAGCCCTGACGTGCAGCCGAGCGCCAAGCGGCTCACCGAGCTGCGCCAGAAGATCCGCTCGCTGCAGGCGGTGTGCGTGTTCGCCGAGCCGCTGTTCCAATCAGGGCTGGTCGCGGCGGTCACCGAGGGCACGGATGCGCGAGCGGGCACACTCGATCCCGGAGGGCATGAGTCTCCCGCCCGGACCGCAGCTCTATTTCACGCTGATGCGCAATCTCGCCGGCAGCCTGAAAGCGTGCCTCGCGCCGGCGACCTAGGAACGCCGAAAGCAAAGAGCAGCGATGCCGCTGCCCTCTACCGTTCGAATCGTCCTTATCGCCTTTAGAGCGCCGCGCGTTTGGCCGGCTCGCTCGATTCCACCGACGTCGCTTTCTTGGCGTCCTCGGCGGCCTTCTTGGCGGCGTCGGCCGCAGCCCGCGCCGCCTCGGCGGCCTTGGCGGCGGCAGCGGCGGCCTTCTCGGCGATCGCCACCGCATCATGCGGGCCCGACGTCGCCGCAGCTGTCTGGGCAGCCTCGTGCTTCTTGTGCACCTCGGCCTTCTTCACAGGCTTCGGATCAATCGGCTTTTTCGCCGCTTCTGCCAGCGCTTGGTCGTCGGCGACCGGATCAATGGGCGCGGCTCCATCCTGGCGGTCCGCCACCGTCTCGGCGTCGGCCGACGGCGTGAGTTGGCGAATGCTGCGCGGCGGGCTCTTGTAGGTGGGAGCGGAAGCCATCGGGTTGAACGGCGCCGGCTCGCTCGCTGGAGGCAATTGCCTGCGAGGAGAAGCGCTGCCACGTCACCGTGACCTTGGTGCCGACGGGAACGCGCGGATAAAGGTCCAGCACGTCCTCGTTGAACATGCGGATGCAGCCCTTGGACACGGCCTGGCCGATGGTCCACGGCGCGTCGGTGCCGTGGATGCGGTAGGTGCTGGCGCCGAGATACATGGCGCGCACGCCCAGCGGGTTCATGCGATGGCCGCCCGGAACCCAAGTCGGCAGCTTCGGATTTTCCCTGATCATTTCAGGCGTCGGCCGCCAGGACGGGTTGATGCGTTTGTCGGAAACGGTGGTCGTGCCCTGCCAGCGGCTCTGCTCGCGCGGCACGGCGATCGGATAGCTGATGGCCTGACCCGCCTTCGTGATGAGATAGAGGCGCCGGTCGCCGAAGCTGACGATGATCTGGCCGGCCGTGTATTTCGGATCGAACGAACGGCCTGCTTGCTGCCGCCCCACTCCTGGCCGCCGCCCCACAGGAAGTCGATCAGACCCTGGGCTTGGGCCTGCGGTCGCAACGAGCGACGCGGTGCCGGCCAGCGCGGCGAGGGCGAGAGAACTCATCAGACTGCGAGAGGGCATTACTGAATGGCTCCGGGGTTGCGGTTAGCTCGCTGGGAGCTTGAGGCGATATGGTGAATGGATCGTATATAGCAGTCCCACTTTCTCGCGGCAGAGCATGGGTGCAACACCTGGTTCCGTATCGCACCATTTAGGCTTGGTTCCGGAATTTTTGCGGCCGCATGTTCCCTCGATGCACGGTCAATGGCCTGAATAATGGGCAGTTTCTTGGGCGATGGTGCGGCATCCAGGTCGCACGATCTATTCATCGCCGTTTGGCAACTTCTCGGCTGTGGAAAATTCCGCACACCGGTGCGGCCTTGAACGATGTTGGCGAGCACGCCGCTGCAACCTTTATTGTCCATGTTTGTTCTTGCTTTGATCTTGACCGGAATCGTCGTTCGGTCTAGAACAAAAAAAGAACGCGACGGCATTCGAGCTGCCATCGCGTCGGTTGTAGCGAGAGCGTTCCCGTGGACCAGACGGCCCCATCCCCCACCCCACCGTCCGGCCGTCTGCAGCGGATCTCGCGGCCAGAGCCAGGCCCCAGTGCGTGTCCGCGTAACGGGTTGCGTAGCGTTGGGCCTGGCGCTCTTGCCCGAACCGGAACGGCGAGCCCCTCCTCGCCGTTCCGGGGGGCACCGCTCTGGAGGATAGGGCCGGCATGCTCGCCGACTGCGCACGCGCATCATGGCGCTCGAGCGCGGCTCCTCACTCATCGCTTCCTCCTCTTCACCCGAGCTTGCCGCACAAACTCAGCGCCGTGGACGCTCGGCGCCGCCGAGGTCGACCAGCGTCTTCGCCGCGGCCTCGATGCCGCCTCCCTGCATGAGGTGAAGGCCGAAGCCGATCGGGCGCTGCCGGCCGGCTAGCTGGGCGGCGGCGCTCGGCTTTGCGCTTGCGCCTCGCCGTGCGCCGCCTGCAGAAGCACTCGCGCTTCTCCGGCGGGTCCGCCGCGCGTCCTGTGGTGCTGGCCGTCCGTCTTTGCCCGCGAGCTCGGTGCGCCCTACGGGCACGGCTTTGCCGCTCTGGGGCTCGAGCCTTCGGCCTGGCTGTTCGTCGAGACGGCGCGCGCCAGCGATGCCCTGTGGGCCATGGAGGAGGGCCTGCGCTCGCAAAGCCTCGCCCTCGTCGTCGGCGTCGTCGGCGAGGCGGAGCTGACGCCCGCGCGCCGCCTGAGCTTGGCTGCGGCCGGAGCATCTGACGCCGTGCCTTCTCATCACCGATCCGCGTCTCTCTCCGGCCGGGTTCGACCGCCACCCGCTGGCGTGTCGGTGCCCGCAGGAGCGCTTCGCATCCCTTCGATGCCGCCGCGCCCGGCGCGCCCCGCTACGCCGTCGCGCTGGAACGCTGCCGGCATCGCCCGCTGACGGGCGAGCCGGTGCCCACCTCTTGGAATGGTCGGATGAAACGCATCGTTTCCGTGTGGCTGCCGCTATGGCCCATCGAGCGGATGCGCCGCGCGCAGCCATCGCTGGTGCCTGATGCTGCGGCGCTCGCGCTCGTCGAGGCGGGCACCCACGGCATCCGCATCACCGCCGTCAACGCGCATGCGGCGGCTGAAGGCGTGCGCATCGGTCAGGCCCTCGCCGATGCGCGCGCCGCTCTTCCCGGCCTTGCCACGCAGCCGGCCGATCCGCGCCGCGACCGCAGTGGCGCTGCTGCGGCTGGCACGCTGGTGCGGCCGCTACGGTCCCAACCGCAATATCGACGGCGAAGACGGGCTGTGGATCGACATCACCGGTGTCGCGCATCTCTACGGCGGCGAGGAGCAGCTCCTCGTGCGATCTCATCGGCAGGCTGTCGCGCTTCGGGCTGACGGCGCGCGCCGGCCTCGCCGATACGCTCGGCGCCGCGCACGCGCTCGCCCGCTTCGCGCCATCACCGGCGCTGGCCGAGGAAGGCCGCGCCGAGGCGCGCCTTTCCGGCCTCCCCGTCGAAGCCTTGCGCCTCGCGCCGGAAACCGTGCTGCTTTTGAAGCGCCTCGGTCTGCGCCGCATCGGCGAGCTTTATCGCCTGCCGCGCGCCGCCCTGCAGCGCCGCTTCCGCTCGGCCAAGGGCGTCGAGGCCGTACTGCGGCGTCTCGATCAGGCGTTGGGCGTGCGGGCCGAGCCGCGCCGGCCACTCATCGAGCCGCCGGCGCTGTTCGTGCAGCGCTCGTGGCCCGATCCGCTCATCTCGGCTGAGCAGCTTCGAAGCCGAGACGGCGGCCCTGGCGCAGGAGCTGTGCGCGCACTTGATGCACGCGGTCTCGGCGCGCGCCGCCTCTGCCTGTCGCTCTATCGCGCCGACGGTACCGTCGCCGAGGCGCGCGCCGGATGAGCTCGCCCTCGTGGACGCCCGAGCACATGACGGCGCTCATCGGCGAGAAGCTTGCCGCACTCGATGCCGGCTTTGGCGTCGACGTGATGGTGCTCGCCGCCGTGCAGGTGGAAAAGCCGCGGCGCGCAGCAGGCCACGCTCGCCCCGCGTCTTACGGCGGCGCGCGTGCCGACGCTGCGCAGCTCGTCGACCGCCTCGCCAACCGCCTGGGTCGCCGCCCGCGTCCGCCGCCTCGAGCCGCGCGCGAGCCACATTCCCGAGCGGGCCGAGGCGCAGGTCGCGGCGCTCAGCGACCGCCCGCAAGAGGCTTCCTGGCCGCCGCTGCGCACCGCGACCGGCGCGGCCATCGCTGCTGCTGGCAGCGCCCGAGCCGATCCGCGTCGTCGCCGAGGTGCCGGAAGGTCCGCCGGCACGCTTCACCTGGCGCCGGGTGGAGCGCCGCATCGTGCGCGCACAGGGCCCGCAGCGCATCGCGCCCGAGTGGTGGCGCGAGATCGCCACGAAGAAGAGCGGCACGCGCGATTACTACCGCATCGAGGACGAGGGCGGCGCCGGCTACTGGGTGTTCCGCGAAGGCCTCTACGGGCGCGACGAGGAGCTGCCGCGCTGGTTCCTGCACGGCCTGTTCGGGTAGCTGCATGTCGAAGAAGCCCATCCCACGCTACGCCGAGCTGCAGGTGACGACCAACTTCTCGTTCCTGCGTGGGGCCTCGCACGGCGAGGAGCTCGTCGCGCAAGCGAATGCGCTGGGGCTGGCGGCGCTCGCCGTCACCGACCGCAACACGCTGGCGGGCGTCGTGCGCGCGCACCTTGCGGCAAAGGAGCTGGGTCTGCAAGCTGATCGTCGGCGCGCGGCTCGATCTGCAGGATGCGCCCGAGCCTACTGTGCCTGCCGCGCGACCGCGCAGCCTACGGGCGCCTGTCGCGCTTGCTGTCGCTCGGGCAGATGCGCGCCAAGAAGGGCGAGTGCACGCTCTATCTCGACGACGTCGCACAGCATGCCGAGGGGCAGATTTTCATTGCGCTCGCCCCCGACGAGTGGGACTGGCGCGAACGTGCGTCCATGGAAGCGGATGCATCCACGCACCGCCGCCATCATCCCCTTCGCGCCGCGGGCTGAGCGTGAAGCGCTTTCTCCCTCCCCCTTGCCAGAGGATTGAAAGCGCCCCATCGGCTCAGAAAAGTTTCGAGGGGGAGCTGCGCCGTCTCAAGAGGGCGCTCAAAGGGGCGGCCGCTCTATCTCGCCGCGAGCCACACGTATCGCGGCGATGACCGGGCGCGCATCGCCGCCTTGAGTGCGCTGGCGAGGCGCTGCGCCACGCCGCTCGTCGCCACCGGCGATGTGCTCTACCACGCACCGCACCGCCGCCCGCTGCAGGACGTGCTGTCCTGCGTGCGCGAGAAGACGACGATCCGTGAGGCTGGTCTGCAGGCTCGAAGCCAACGCCGAGCGGCATCTCAAGTGCGCCGGCGGAGATGGCGCGTCTGTTCCGTGGTCACGAGGAAGCACTCGCGCGCACGCTGGAGATCGCCGAAGCCTGCCGCTTCTCGCTCGACGAGCTCGTCTACGAATACCCCGACGAGCCAACGCCGCCCGGCAAGACCCCGCAGGCGCATCTGGAAGAGCTTGCCTGGGAGGGCGCGCACTGGCGCTTCCCCGACGGCATCCCGGAAAAAGTGCACGTGCTAATCACGCGCGAGCTGCAGCTGATCGCCGAGCTGAACTACGCTCAGTACTTCCTCACCGTGCACGACATCGTGCACTTCGCCCGCTCGCAAGGACATCCTCTGCCAGGGGCGCGGCTCGGCCGCCAACTCCGTCGTCTGCTACTGCCTCGCCATCACCTCGGTAGATCCCACCGAGATCGACGTGCTGTTCGAGCGCTTCGTCTCGCCCGAGCGCAAGGAGCCGCCCGACATCGACGTCGATTTCGAGCACGAGCGGCGCGAGGAGGTGATCCAGTACATCTACGCCCGCTACGGCCGCGACCGCGCCGGCCTCGCGGCCACCGTCATCTCCTACCGGGCACGCTCGGCGGTGCGCGACGTCGGCAAGGCCATGGGGCTTTCCGAGGACACCGTCTCGGCCCTCGCCGGCATGGTGTGGGGCACGGTGAGCGGCGGCGAATTGCCCGAAAAGCACGTGCGCGCAGCGGGGCTCGATCCCAAGGATCCGCTGCTTTCAACGGTGCTGGAGCTGACGCACGAGCTGATGGGCTTCCCGCGCCACCTGTCGCAGCACGTCGGCGGCTTCGTCCTGACGCGCGGACCGCTCATCGAGGTCGTGCCCGTCGGCAACGCGGCGATGGACGACCGCACCTTCATCGAATGGGACAAGGACGACATCGCCGCGCTCGGCCTGTTGAAGGTCGATGTGCTGGCGCTCGGCATGCTCACCTGCATCCGCAAGGCCTTCGATCTCATCAAGCTGCATGAGGGCAAGACGCTGACTCTCGCCACCGTGCCGCGCGAGGACAGCGAAGTCTACGACATGCTGTGCAGGGCGGATTCCATCGGCGTGTTCCAGGTGGAAAGCCGCGCGCAGATGAACATGCTGCCGCGCCTGAAGCCGCGCTGCTTCTACGACCTCGTCATCGAGGTGGCGATCGTGCGCCCGGGGCCCATCCAGGGCGACATGGTGCACCCCTACCTGCGCCGCCGCGACGGCGTCGAGGCCGAACATTATCCCTCGCCGGCGCCCGAGCATGGGCCGAAGGATGAATTGAGAAACATCCTCGGCAAGACCAAGGGCGTGCCGCTGTTCCAGGAGCAGGCGATGCGCATCGCGCTCGTTGCGGCCAAGTTCTCCGACGCGGAGGTCAACGAGCTGCGCAAGGCGATGGCGACCTTCCGCCGCCGCGGCACCATCGGGCTCCTCGAAGAGAAGATGGTCTCGCGCATGGTCGCGCGCGGCTACGACCAGGACTTCGCGCAGCGCTGCTTCAACCAGATCAAGGGCTTCGGCGAGTACGGCTTCCCCGAGAGCCATGCGGCGAGCTTTGCGCATCTCGTCTACGTCTCGTCATGGATCAAGTGTCACCACCCGGCAGCCTTCGCGGCAGCGCTCATGAACTCGCAGCCGATGGGCTTTTACGCGCCGGCGCAGATCGTGCGCGATGCGCGCGAGCACGCCGTCGAGGCGCGGGAAGCCGACGTCAACCTCTCCGATTGGGACTGCACGCTGGAAGCCGGCGGCGTCCGACGGCCGGCCGGCTCTGCGCATCGGTCTGCGTCAGATCGACGGTCTGCAGGAAGAGGAAGTCAAAAAGCTCGTCGCGGTGCGCGGGACGGACAGGGAGCGCCCGTTCCGCGATGTGCACGACCTGTGGGCGCGGGCGCGGCTGCGCCTGATCAGCTTGGAGAAGCTCGCCGCGGCCGACACCTTCCGCTCCGTTGGCCTCGATCGCCGCCAGGCTCTGTGGGACGTGAAGGCGCTGGGCGCCGCCGAGCCGCTGCCACTGTTCGCCTGGACCGAGACGCGCGAAGCCGCGGCCGAGCCGTTCGTGCAGCTCCCCGAGATGCGGCTCTCCGAGCACGTCGTGAACGACTACCAGACGCTGCGCCTATCGCTCAAGGCGCACCCGATGAGCTTCCTGCGCGATCGTTCGCGGCGCGCCGCGTGCTCACCTGCGATGGTTTACGCGGCGTGAAGGACGGCGCCTACGTCGCGGTCGCCGGCGTCGTGCTGGTGCGCCAGCGCCCCGGCTCGGCCAAGGGGGTGGTGTTCATGACCATCGAGGACGAGACGGGCGTCGCCAACGCCGTGGTGTGGCCGAAGACGCTGGAGCGCTTCCGCAAGGAGGTGATGGGCGCCCGCCTGATCGTCATCCACGGCCGCATCCAGCGGCACGAGGACATCATCCATGTTGTCTCCGCCAAGCTGGAAGACCGCAGCGACTGGCTGCAGCTGCTGTCGGAGCAGGTGGAGGACATGAAGGTGCCGCGTCGCCAACGCCGACCACGTGCGCCATCCCGACATCCGCTCGGAGCAGTCAGGCCTGCAAAACGGGCACCCGCGCTGGGCTACACATCCGCGCAACGCGCGCATCATCCCGAAGTCGCGCGATTTTCATTGAGGCGGCGGCTTAGGCAACATCTCGGTGTCGGGCACGCCCTCGGCGCCCATGAACACGGCGAGGATGCGCACGGGGCCCAAGCCGGAATTGCGTCCGTTGTGCTCCCAGTCGATGGCCTCCATGAGCGCGTCCCCCTTCTTATAGACGCGCGTGCCCTTGGTGCCGTAGTCGACCGTGACCTCGCCTTCGAGGATGTAGCAGAACATCGGCACGTCGTGCCGGTGCCAGCCGGTCTCCTCGCCGGGCTGCATGGTGACGATCGAGGCAGCGACTTTCGCCGGCCCCTCCGTCGGATAGGCGATAGGCTGCCCAAAGATCGTCTGCGTCGTGCCGAGCAGAGACAGGACGCTATCACGCGTCATGCCGCGCTCGGCGCTGACCACCAGCAGCGCGACGCCCAGCAACGCCCCGGTCAGCGGCCAAATGAATGCTCTGCGGCTTGCCATGCAGTGTTCCTTCCAACGGCCATTGTGCTCGGCGGCATGATGGCGGAAGTTGGTGAACAACTCTCCGCCTCGCCCGGTCCCCCATGCTCCCTCGCAAGTTCCTCCTTCTCGCTGCGCAAATTCTGCTGATCGGCGTTCGTCGCCGTTGCCGCCCACGCGCAGCTACTCGATCCGCGCAGCCAGCCCGAGGCTTCGACAGGTTCGGAGTCGCACGAGCTGGCGATCGCCAAGCGCCACATGGTGTCGGCCGCCAACGCGCTCGCCGCCGAGGCAGGGCGCGAGATGCTGCGCGCCGGCGGCTCGGCCATCGATGCAGCGATCGCGACGCAGCTCGTGCTGAACCTGGTCGAGCCGCAGTCGAGCGGGCTCGGCGGCGGCGCTTTCATCCTCTACTGGGACAAGGCGAGCGCGGAGCTGAAGGTCTACGACGGTCGCGAGACGGCGCCGGCCTCGGCGCGTCCCGACCGCTTTCTCGTCAACGGCAAGCCGATGCCCTTCGACGAGGCGGTGCTGTCGGGCCTCAGCATCGGCGTGCCGGGCCTCGTTCGCCTGCTGGAGGATGTGCACAAGCGGCACGGCAAGTTGCCGTGGGCGAAGCTGTTCGAGCCGGCGATCCGCATTGCCGAGCAAGGCTTCGACATCTCGCAAAGGCTGCACATTCTCTTGCGGCTCGAGGGGGCCGAAAGCTTCGTGCCAGCGGCGCGGCGCTACTTCTTCACTCAAACCGGAAATGCGCTGCCCATCGGGCATCTGCTGAAGAACCCCGAGTTCGCGGCGACGCTGCGCAGCATTGCAGCCGGCGGCTCGGCCGCGTTCTACGAGGGGCCGATCGCGCAGGCGATCGTCGATGCGGTGGCCGCGGCGCCGATCGCGCCGGGCGGCATGACACTCGACGATCTCAAGGGCTACACGGTGCGAGGAGCGTGCGCCGCTGTGCGTCACCTATCGCGGGCACGAGGTCTGCGGCGTCGGCCCGCCGTCCTCGGGCGGCCCTACGGTGGCGCAGACGCTGAAGCTGCTCGAGCCGTTCGACCTCGGCAAAGACCCCGATGCGGCGCTGCAATGCCGCGGCCGTGCATCTCATCGCTGAAGCCGAGAAGCTCGCCTATGCCGACCGCAACCGCTACATCGGCGATCCGGATTTTATCGCCATCCCGGACGGTCTGTTCGATGACGCGTATATCGCGCAGCGTCGTGCGCTGATCGATACGCAGCGCGCGATCGACAAGCCGAAGGCCGGCGAGCCGCCGGGTCTCAAGCGCCAATCGTTCGGCGTCGATGCAACCATCGAGCGCGCCGGCACCAGCCACATCTCCATCATCGACGATGCCGGCAATGCCGTCGCCATGACGACGACCATCGAGGGCGGCTTCGGCTCGCACAACTGGGCGGCGGGCTTCCTGCTCAACAACGAGCTGACCGATTTCTCCTTCGTACCCGTCGACGCCGCGGGCCAGCCCGGTCGCCAACGCCGTCGCGCCGGGAAAGCGCCCGCGCAGCTCCATGGCGCCGACCATCGTGTTCGACAAGCAGCGCAACGTCGAAGCCGTGCTCGGCTCGCCCGGCGGCAGCCGCATCATCCTCTACGTGGTGAAGACGCTCGTCGCCCTGCTCGACTGGGGCCTCGACGCGCAGGCGGCCGCCGACCTCACCGAACTTCGGCAGCCAGGGTAGCGGCCTCGAGATCGAACTCGACTGGCCGGCGGTGCCGCTGGCGCTGACCTTGAGGCCGCTCGGACATCGCATCGTGCCGTCACTGATGAACTCCGGCATCCACATCGTTACGCGGCGCGACGGGCACCTCGAAGGCGCCGCCGACGCGCGTCGTGAAGGCGCGGCGCTGGGAGATTGAGGCGAGGGATTGAGCCCGGCGTTGCAACGTGCGAACGGTTGGCCGTCCGCACATCCGATAGAACAGGAATGCCCGCGAACACGCGCTCCATCACGGTGCTCGGCGCCGGAATCCTCGGCCTCTGGCAGGCGCTCACGCTTGCTCGCGCCGGCCATCGCGTGCGCCTGATCGAGGCCAGCGCCGAACCGTTCGCCAACGCGGCGAGCCTCTATGCAGCGGTCGATGCTGGCGCCCGAGCGCGAGGCCGAGACGGCGCCGGCCATGCTGCGCCAGCTCGGCCGCGAGGGCGTTGCGCTGTGGCGCGACTTCTATCCGGCGCTCCAGTCGAACGGCAGTCTCGTCGTTGCCGCCACGCGCGAACGCGGCGACTTCGAACGTTTTGCACGGCGCACGCAGAGCCATCGTCTGATCGACGCCAATGAGCTCGGCGCCATGGAACCGGACCTTGCCGGGCGCTTCACCTCGGCGCTCTACTTCCCCGACGAGGCGCACATGCCGGCGCCGGCTGCGCTGGAGTTCATGCTGGCGGAGGTGCAGCGGGCCGGCGTGGAGATTGTGTTGGGCGGTAGCGCCCCCTGCCGAGGCGAACGATACGATCATCGACTGCCGCGGCCTCGCGGCGCGCGACGCCCTGCCGAACCTGCGCGGCGTGCGCGGCGAGCGTCTGCTGATCCGCTCGCATGAGGTCGACACTGCAGCGTCCCGTGCAGCTCCTGCATCCGCGTGTCCCACTCTACATCGTGCCGTGGGGCGACGGTCTCTTCATGATCGGCGCAACCTGATCGAGACCGAGGATGCGGGGCCCGTCACGCGTCCGCTCGGCGCTCGAGCTGCTCGGCGGCGCCTATGCCGTGCACCCGGCGTTCGCCGAGGCGGAGATCATCGATCTCGGCGTCGGCGTGCGCCCGGCGTTCCCCGACAACGTGCCGCGCGCCGTCGTGCGCGAGGATGGCCGGCGCATTTTCGTCAACGGCGCCTACCGGCACGGTTTTCTGCTGGCGCCGGTGCTGGCGCGGGCAGTCGCCGACTATCTTGAGAGCGGCAGAGCCTCGGAGCTGCTCGTCAGGTGACGACGGTCGCCTTCGGTCCCATCATCGCTTGGATCTGACGCAGCGACCGCGCTGCTCTCCACACGTTCTCGATGCGGAAGACCTCGTTGCCGCCGCCGAAGATGGCGATCTTGCCCTCGATGTCGCTGGTGCCGAGGCCGATGATGCCGAGGCCGAGGATCTTGTGGTCGAGGATGTCGTCGGTGAAGCGGGTCAGGCGCACGTGCATCACCGAGTAGCTCTCCGGAGCGCGCCCCAGGACGCTGGCGAAGCGTTGCACGCGCTCGATCTGGGCGCCACGGAAGCGCCAGTAGCTCAGCCGGTCGAAGCCGAAGACGATCACTAGCCAGACGACGAACAGCGCCGAGGACACCATCATGTAGAAGGCGAGGTTCATGTGCACGAGGATCGCCGGCGGCGTCCTGAACAGACCCTCGATGCTCATGATGAATTGCGTTCCGACCGCCGCCCCGATGAGCAGCAGGATGAGGAGGATGGAGCCGATTCCGCGCGCCTTGACGGTAGTAGAAAGCGCCACGAACAGCAGCAGCATGGTGAAGGAGATGCCCACCCACGGGCTAGGGTGGATGAGCAGCGGCTTGCCGCCGCCGATGGTGAACGTTTCGCCCTGTATCAATGTCAGCAGGGCGCAGAAGAAGCCGTAGGCCCAGACGACCCACCAATAGAGAATCGGAGAATGCGGGTAGATACGCACTTCCGTGGGAGCCGTGGGCGCAGCCGCAGTGTGCGGAACCGTCTCGAAGCCAGGCGACGCCATGCAACCCCCCTGCCCCAAAAATGTGGGCACGTCGGCGAGCCTGCCGGCCTATAAATACGAGCAAACTTCGCCCCGTCCTTATATGCAATATTCATGGCACCGGGTGCGGGGTACGTCAACGCGTGCGGGCAGCCGGCCGCGCTTGAGGTTTGCGGCCGAAGACTGTTGAATTGCGCGCCGGTGAAGCGTGCTCGAAGGCGCCACATTAGGAGCGGTGAAGGTGAGCGAAGCAGGGGTCAAACGCGCCATCCTGGTCAACGGCGATCCGTTTGCTACGGAGGCTGCCACACTGGCCGAGCTCGTTGTCGAGCGGGGGCTTTCGGGCGCGCGCATCGCCACCGCGCGCAACGGTGACTTCGTGCCCGAGCGCGCACGCGCGGCAACGACGCTCACGGCCGGCGACCGTATCGAAATCGTATCGCCCCGGCACGGGGGTTGAGCTGAAACCATGAACGCGCCCGAACCATCGACCCGAGCAAAAAGCGTGCTTACGCTGTATGGCGTTGAGCTGCCGTCGCGCATGCTCATCGGCACGGCGCAATACCCATCGCCGCAGGTGCTGGCGAGTGCGGTGCAGGCGTCTGGCGCCGGGATTGTCACCGTCTCGCTGCGTCGCGAGCAGGCGCGCGGCCGCATGGGCGAGCGGTTCCTCGAGCTGATCGGCGCGCTGGGTGTGCGCGTGTTGCCCAACACGGCCGGGTGCCGCACTGTCAAGGAGGCGGTGACGACGGCGCAGATGGCGCGCGAGGTGTTCGCCACCGACTGGGTGAAGCTGGAGGTCATTGCCAACGACGACACGCTGCAGCCCGACGTTTACGGGCTTGCCGAGGCGGCCGTCGTGCTCAACGCCGACGGCTTCAAGGTGCTGCCCTACACGACCGAGGATCTGTCGGTCGCCGAACGGCTGCTCAACGCCGGCTGCCAGGTGCTGATGCCCTGGGGCGCGCCGATCGGCACCGGCCGCGGCCTTGCCAACCCCTACGCCATGCAGAGCCTGCGCGCCTATTTCCCCGACGTGCCGCTGATCGTCGACGCCGGCATCGGCGCGCCGTCGCACGCGGCCCAGGCGATGGAGATGGGCTTTGACGGGGTGCTGCTCAACACGGCGGTGGCCAAGGCGGGCGATCCTGTGCGCATGGCGGAAGCCTTCGCGCAGGCGATCGACGCCGGCCGCGCCGCGTTTGAGGCGGGCTTGATGGGCGTGCGCGACATGGCGCAGCCGTCGACCCCCGTCGCCGGCACGCCGTTCTTCGATTTGAAACGCGAACTATGAGTGAGACGCGCCCCGCTGGGCTCGATGTCTTTTATCCGATCGTGCCTGATGCAACTTGGGTGGCGCGCATCGTCCCGCTCGGCGTGCGCACGCTGCAGTTGCGCGTGAAGGATGCCTCGGCCGCCGACGTGCGCCGGCAGATCGGCGAGAGCCTCTCCGTGGCCCGTCGCCACGGCTGTCAGCTCATCGTCAACGACTATTGGCGCGAGGCGATCGACGCCGGCGCCGACTATGTGCACCTCGGCCAGGAGGATCTCGCCGCCGCCGACCTGGCGGCGATCAAAGCTGCGGGTATGCGCCTCGGCGTTTCGACGCACTGCGAAAAAGAGCTTTCTACGGCGCTTGCTGCAAAGCCCGACTACGTCGCGCTCGGACCGATTTACGAAACGAAACTCAAGGCCATGAAATGGGCGCCGCAGGGGCTGGGGCGCATCGGCTTCTGGAAGGCGCGTATCGGCGCGCTGCCGCTCGTTGCTATCGGCGGCATAACGCCCGAGCGCGCTGACGGCGTTGTGGCAGCCGGCGCCCAATGCGTCGCCGTGATCACCGACTTTGTGACAGCGCAAGATCCTGAACGGCGCGTCGAAATGTGGCTCGCGTGGGCGGCGGTGCAGCGGCAGCATTGCAATTAAAGCGTGAGCCGGCCGGCGCTATTGTGCAGCGGTGCGCTTGCGCCCGACTGTCATGTGGCATCAAATGCCGGCACGGATCTGTACGGTCTTATTGTGGCGTCGAGTACAGCCGATCGCGGAAACTGCATGGCCTTTCGCTTCAAGCTTGGTGAGCCTTTCGACGAAGGTTGCAGGCGTATCGCCGTCGATCAGATCGTACGGGCGCAAAGCCAGCTGCATGACAAGGGCGATCAAGCCATCGCCGTACACGAAACACGCAAATCTCTCAAACGCTTACGCGCGCTGTTGCGGCTCGTTCGTCCGGCCATGGGCGAAGACGCGTTCAAGCAGGAGAATGCGCAACTCCGCGACATCGGCCTCAGCCTATCCGGGGAGCGCGACCGGCACGTGTTGCTGGAGACGGTGAATAAGCTCGAGGGCTCCGCCGGCTTCGGCCGCAGGGGCCTCGTCGGCAACTTGCGCGAGTGCATCGCCGCGGCGAACGGCGAGGGCGCGCCGCTCAGCGTGAGGCAGTCGACGAGCCGTCTCGTCGACGCCAAGAAGCGCCTCGCCGAATTGCACATCGACGGCAGCGGGTTCGACGTCGTCGGCGCCGGTCTCGAGCGATCCTACCGAAGGGCACGCCGCGCGTTCCGCGAAGCCTACGACGAGAAGACCGACGAAGCGTTTCACGATTGGCGCAAAGGGACGCAAGCGCATTGGCGGCAGATGACGCTACTGTCACGCGCCTGGCCCGACTACCTCGGTGCGCGCGCTAGCGAGGCGCGCAACCTGTCCCAAATTCTGGGCGACGATCACGACCTTGCGATGCTCGTCGTCTTTGTGCATTCCGACGCCGCCGCGGGCCTCAGCAATGAGCAGGCGGCGATTGTCGAGAAGGCCGCGCGCCAACGTCAGGCCGAGCTGCGCGAGACGGCGAAGCCGCGCGGCGAGCGCCTATTCGCCGACGGTCCCCGCACATTGCGGCGTAGTATCGACATCTATTGGCAGTCGGCCGTGGCGCTCAAAGAGCACGAGTTGGAGGAGGGCGCCGTACCGGCGGTGAAGCACATCCGCCGGCAGAGCGCGCCCCGTCGCCGGGCCGCCGCAGCCTCCAAGGCTTGAGGCTTCGCTTCGGCGGGTCATATTGGCTAAGGTGCGCCCGGCACCTGCCGGCAGCCCCGAGGCCATCTAATCGTGAACGAAATCAAGCCCACCGCTGCGTTTCAACCCGACCCTGCGCACCGACCGGCCGGCCATCCTGGCACCCGTTGCGGGCGCATCGGCGTGCTGCTGCTCAATCTCGGCACGCCCGATGATACCGACTACTGGTCGATGCGCCGCTACCTGAAGGAATTCCTGTCGGACGAGCGCGTCATCGAGGTGCCGCGCTGGAAGTGGTGGCCGATCCTCAACCTCATCATCCTCACCGTGCGCCCTGGCCGCAAAGGCAAGGACTACGCCACCATCTGGAACAACGAGCGCAACGAGGGCCCGCTCAAGACGATCACGCGCGCGCAGGCCGAGAAGGTGGCCGCAGCGCTCGGTATGCCGGAACGCGTCGAGGTCGACTTCGCCATGCGCTATGCCAACCCGACCACTGACAGCCGCATCCGCGCGCTGATGGAGAAGGGCTGCGATCGCATCCTGCTGGTGCCGCTCTATCCGCAGTACGCGGCAGCGACGACGGCGACGGCCGCCGATCATGCCTTCCGCACGCTGATGCAGATGCGCTGGCAGCCGGCGGTGCGCGTTGCCCCGAGCTATCACGACGATCCCGTTTATATCGATGCGCTCGCCAATTCGATGCGCCGCGACCTCGCCGCGCTCGACTTCACGCCCGAGGTTATCATCGCGACCTTCCACGGCATGCCGCAGGCCTACCTCGAAGCCGGCGATCCCTATTATTGCCAGTGCCAGAAGACGTCGCGGCTGTTGCGTGCGGCGCTCGGCTGGCCCGAGGACAAGTGGCTGACGACGTATCAGTCGCGCTTCGGCAACGACCCATGATCGGCCGCGTCGAGAAGGCGCTGCAATTCGGGGGCGGCCGCGCCCGCGCCGATGCCCTCGAAGTGCTCTCGAACCTGGGGGACCGGGAGTCCTCGCGGCTGCTGGTGGTGATGCACGAGGAGGGCTCGCTGGAGGAGCGGTATCGGTCGGTGGCCAAGCTGCTCGAGGTCCCGGACACCCCCGCGGAGCTGGTCGAGGCCTCGCGCCGCGACGAGGTGGGCTGGATCCGGCTCGGAGCAAGGGCTATCGGTGGCGCGCCGAGCGTCGCCCCGGACGAGGAGGAGAAGATGGAACGCCTGCTCGCGCTCAAGCAGGTCCCGCTGTTCGCGACGCTCTCGCTCGACCAGCTGGAGGCCGTGCACCAGATCACGCGCGAGGCGACCTACCTGGGCGGCGAGGTGATCGTGCGCGAGGGCGATCCCGGCGGCGAGCTCTATCTGCTGCTGGAAGGCACCGTGCAGGCCTGGAAGCACCACGGCACGCCGCGCGCGAGCTGCCTGAACACGATCTCGGCCATCAGCTACTTCGGCGAGATGGCGATCCTCGACGACGAGCCGCGCAGCGCCACCGTGGTCGCCCTGGACCGCGCGCGCCTGCTCTCGCTCGACGGCCGCAGCCTGAAGGAGCTGGTCCACCAGATGCCGGAGATCGCGTTCGAGATCTTCCGCGAGTTGACCTCGCGCGTGCGCGCCGCGGAAAAGCGCCTGGCGGACCGCTGAGGTGATCACGACGGCGATGTCCACCGTGATCGGCGCCGACCGCGCCCGGGTCTGGCGTGCGCTCACGGAGGCGGCCGAGGTGGTGCGCTGGGACGAGCGGGTGATCTCGCTGGAGGGCCCGGCCGCCGAGTACCCGCGCGTGGGGCAGAGCGTGCGCTGGCGCTATCGGCTCGGCTCGATCCCCGTCGTGCTCCACGAGCAGCCGCTCGAGGTGGTCGCCCGACTCGCGGCTGCGCTCGACGGTGGCGCTCGGGCTGTTCCGATTCGACGAGACGTTCCAGCTCACGACCGAGCCCGGCGACGGCGAGCGGACCCGGCTCACGCTCAAGCTGGTGGCGAGCAACTCGGTGCCCGTGGTGGGCGGCGCGCTCGATCGCTTCGCGGTGCGGCGCCTCGCCGTCGAATTCATCGACGCGAAGCTGCGCGCGGTGCAGAAGTGGTGCGAGAACCCGCGCCCGCGACGCCGCGGCCCGCGATGAAGCGGCGGAGCGGCGCCGCGCGCGCGCGGGCGCATGGCTCGCGGCGGGCGCGCTGCTGGCCTGCCTGCGCGGCGCCGAACGCCGCCGAGCAGGCGCCGCCGCTGCTCCCCTGCGGATCGAGCCCGCGCGCATCGCGCGCGACGTCGGCCTGGCTCGCCGACGACGCCCGCGAGGGCCGCGGCGTGGGAACGCCCGGGATCGCCGCCGCCGCCGCGTACCTGCGCGAGGGCTTTCGCGCGGCCGGGCTCGCGCCCGGCGGCGACGACGGCAGCTTCATCCAGCGCTTCGAGATGCCGGTCGAGATCCGCGTGGCGAAGGCGAGCCTCTCGCTGCGCGCAGCGCCGCTCGCGCGGGGCGCGGACTTCGAGCCGTTCCTCTCGAGCGCCGACGGCGCGGCGAGCGGCACGCCCGTCTTCGCCGGCTACGGCATCAGCGCGCCCGAGCTCGGCTACGACGACTACGACGGGCTCGATGTCGGCGGGCCGCATCGTGCTCGTGATCGACGACCGCCCCACCGGCGAGAAGAGCCCCCTGCGCGGCCCCCAGGCCGCCGAGCTGCTGCGCCGCGCCTACAAGATCGCGAACGCGCGCGCGCGCGGCGCCGTCGCGGTGCTGGTGGCGCCGGCGGGGCCCACGGCGAACCGGACGAACCGCTCCCCGGCAACGCCGGTCGCGACTGGGCGAATCCGACCCAGCAGGCGGGCGCGCTGCCCGTCGATCGCGGTGAGCTGGCCGGCGGCGAGCCGGATCGTGGCGGCGGCGGGCGGCATGAACGCTCGCCGAGCGCAAGGCTCTCATCGACGCCAAGGGCCGCCCGGCATCGGCGCTGCTTCCGGGCGCCGAGCTCGCGCTCGCGGTCGCCGTCGAGCGCCGGCGCGGCCTCGAGGCGAACGTGGTCGCGATCCTCGAGGGCTCCGACCCGGAGCTGCGCAAGGAAGCCGTCGTGGTCGGCGCGCACTACGACCACCTCGGCCGCGGCGAGTTCGGCTCGCTCGCGCCGGACCGCCGCGGCGAGATCCACAACGGCGCCGACGACAACGCCTCCGGCACCGCGGGCCTGCTCGAGCTGGCGCGCGCCTTCGCCGCCCAGCCGCGGCCGCGCCGCAGCCTGGTGCTGGTGGCCTTCTCCGGCGAGGAAGCCGGGCTGGTGGGCTCGCGCGAGTACGCCGCCGCGCCGCCGATCCCGATGGCGAGCACGGTGGCGATGGTGAACCTCGACATGATCGGCCGGCTGCGCAGCGGCACGCTCTTCATCTTCGGGACGGAGACCTCGCCGGATTTTCCCGAGCTCGTGGGACGCGCGGCCGAGGCCGCCAAGCTGGGAGTCAACCTGACGCCAGGGCGCGTTCTCGCCCTCCGATCAGACCAGCTTTCTGGCGCAGGGCGTGCCGGTGCTCTTCTTCTTCACCGGCACCCACGGCGCCTACCACACGCCGGACGACGACGCCGACCAGATCGACAGCGAGGGCGAGGCCAGCGTGCTCCGGGTCGTGTACGAGGCGGTGCGCGAGCTGCTCGAACGCGGACGCGCGGCCCACGTTGATCGCGGTGCCACACCAGGATGTCGGCGCGGGCGGAGCCCGGCTACGGACCCTATCTGGGCACGATCCCGGATTTCGGAGGCAAGCCCGGCGCGGGCGTGCTGATCCAGGGCGTGCGCAAGGGGAGCCCGGCCGAGACGGCGGGGCTGCGCGCGGGCGACCGCATCGTCGAGTTCGACGGGGTCGCGGTCGCGAATCTCGAGGAGTACGCGGCACTCCTGTTTGGCGCGCACACCGGCCAGCGCGTGGTGATCGTCGCCGAGCGCGACGGCGAGCGGATCGCCGTGGAGGCCATCCTGGGGCAGCGGCGCTGATGCTGGTGATCTACGGCGCCGGCGCGGTCGGCCTGGTGGTCGGCGCGCGGCTCGCGCGCGCCGGCCTGCCCGTGCTGCTGGTGACGCGCCGGCCGGAGGCCGCGCAGCGGATCCACGAGCTCGGCGTGCGGATCGAGGACCCGGCCACGGGGCGCGCCTTCGAGCAGCGCGTCGCGGCCGTCTGCGGGATCGAGGCCGCGGCGGAGCGGATCGAAGCCGGCCCGGTGCTCTTCTGCATGCGCTCCCCCGACACCGCCGCCGCGGCCCGCGCGCTGGCTGCCGTCGCCCGCGAGGCGACGGTCGCGAGCCTCCAGAACGACGTCGACAACGAGCCGGCGCTCGCGGCGGTGTTTCCGCGGGTGATCGGCGGCTGCGTGCGACAGACCAGCACGCGCACGGCCGACAACTGCGTGGTGGCGGTGGGAGGCGGCCGGATCGTGGTCGGCCTCTGGCCCTCGGGAGACGCGCCCGTCGCGCGCGAGCTGGCGGATGCGCTCCGCCGCGCCGGCTACGACGTCGGCGTCTCGACCCGGATCGCCGACGACAAGTGGCTCAAGCTCTGCGTCAACCTGATGAGCGCGCCGAATGCGCTGATCCGCCGCGAGGACCACGCGACGCACGCCTTCGTGGAGGTGAAGGCCAGGCTGCTGGAAGAGGCCCGCGCCATCCTGCTCGCCGCCGGGATCCCCGCGCGCTCCTGCGACGGGCGCGATCGCTCGCTCGATCAGGAGATCGCCCATCAGCGCGAGTCGCTCGCGCTCGGCACCAGCGCGCGCGCGCTGCCCGTCTACAACCAGGTCTGGGCGGCGCTGCGACACGGGGGGCCCGTCGAGGCGGACCGCTATCACCGCCGCATGCTCGAGCTGGCGGCCGCGCATGGCATCCCCGCGCCGCAGAACGCGCGCGTGCTGGAAGCGCTCGAGCGCGCGGTGCTCGAACGGACCGGACCCGAGTGCCTCGGCGCGCAGGAGCTGCTCGCGAGCGCGTAGCGCCGGGATTACCATGCCCGCGAGGGGGCGTCACAACAGCGTTCCGCGCAGCAGGACGGTCGCCACGCTGAAGTAGATGACGAGCCCGGTGACGTCGACCAGCGTCGCGACGAACGGCGCCGATGCGCTGGCCGGGTCGAAGCCGAGCCTGCGCAGGATGAAGGGCAGCAGCGATCCGGCCACGGTGCCGAAGGTCACCACGCCGATCAGGCTCCCGAAGACCGTGAGCGCGACCAGCAGGTAGTGCTCGCCGTAGAGAGGGCTCACCGCCTGCCACAGCACGATGCGGAAGAACCCGATCGTCCCGAGCAGGGAGCCCAGCACCAGGCCCGAGGCGATCTCGCGGCGGATCACGCGCCACCAGTCGCGCAGCTGCACCTCGCCGAGCGCCATCGCGCGGATCACGAGCGTCGAGGCCTGCGAGCCGGAGTTGCCACCGCTCGAGATGATGAGCGGAACGAAGAGGGCGAGCACCACGGCGCGGGCGATCTCGTCCTCGAAGAACGCCATCGCGGTGGCCGTCAGCATCTCGCCCAGGAAGAGCGCCGCGAGCCAGCCGCCGCGCTTTCTCACCATCCGCGTGAAGGCGATCTTCAGGTAGGGCTCGTCGAGCGCCTCCAGGCCGCCAAACTTCTGGATGTCCTCGGTGGCCTCTTCCTGGACCACGTCGACGATGTCGTCGACCGTGACGATGCCCTTGATGCGGTTCTCGGCGTCGACGACGGGGATCGCGAGCAGATGGTGCGACGCGAAGAGGCGGCTCACCGACTCCTGATCCTGATCCTCGCGAACGGTCACCACGTCCGTGCGCATGACCTCGCGCACCAGCTTCTCGGGCGCGGCGGAGAAGAGCTCGCGGAAGGAGACGACGCCGAGCAGGCGCTGCTGCTCGTCGAGCACGTACACGTAGTAGATCGTCTCGAACCGCTCGCGCGCCTGCTTGCGCAGGTAGCTGATCGCCTCGTCGACCGTCATCTCGGGACGCAGGCGTGCGTAGCGGGGGTTCATCAGGCCGCCGGCGGCGTCCTCCGCGTAGGCGAGGAGCGCGTTCACCTCCTTGCGGGTCGGCGTCGTCGAGCAGCCCGAGCAGCGCCGCTCGCTGCGGCTCGGGCGCCTCCTGGACCAGGTCGGCGGCGTCGTCGGGCGGGAGCAGCCGCATCCAGGAGCGCCGCTCGTCGGCGGGCAGCGCGAGCAGCAGCTCGGCCTGATCCCGGGACGTCAGCGTGAAGAAGAGCTCCTCCGCCTCTCCGCGCGGCAGGAGCTGGAAGCCCTCGACGCACTCCGCAGCGCGAGGCGATCGACCAGATCTCCTTGAGCTCCTCGGGCGAGAGGTTCTCGTCGCTTCCGTCTCGAGCGGTCTCTGCCATGGCAGCCTCGCGCCCGAGTGTTCCCCAGTGGCGTCGCTCAGAAAAGAGGGCGCCCCGAGCTCGCACCGGGCAGGAGGCGGCGCGTGAGGGCCGCCTTCACGAACTCGACGATCGTCAGGTAGGTCACCAGGATCACCGCCAGGAACGCGAAGAAGCCCGCCCCGAGCGGCGCCAGGCCGAGGGAAGCCGCGGCTGGCGTGTAGGGAAGCAGGCAGCCCACCAGTACGACCAGCAGCGTCGTGACGATCAGCGCCGTGCTGGGCCGATTGCTCCAGGGCCTTCCCGCGGTCCGGATCACGAACAACACGAGCGTCTGGGTCGCGAGCGATTCCACGAACCATCCGGTGTGGAAGAGCGTCTCGCCGACGTGGAAGACGCGGAGCAGCACGAAGAAGGTCAGGAAGTCGTAGACGGAGCTGACCGGCCCGACCACCAGCATGAAGGTCGCGGATCAGCTCGCATGTCCCAGCGCTGCGGGGCTTCACGTAGACGGGATCGACGTTGTCGGTCGGGATGGTGATCTGGGCGAAGTCGTAGAGGAAGTTGTTCAGCAGGATCTGGGTCGGCAGCATCGGCAGGAACGGCAGGAAGAGCGACGCCCCCGCCATGCTGAACATGTTGCCGAAGTTGGAGCTGGTCCCCATCAGCAGGTACTTCAGGACGTTGCCGAAGGACCTCCGGCCCGCGATGATCCCCGCGTGGAGCACGCCGAGGCCTGGCTCGAGCAGGATGATGTCGGAGGCTTCGCGCGCCACGTCGACGGCGTCGGCGACCGAGATCCCCACGTCGGCCGCGTGCAGCGAGGGCGCGTCGTTGATGCCGTCGCCCAGGAATCCGACGACGTGCCCGTGCGCCTTGAGGGCGCGGATGATCCGGTGCTTCTGCGCCGGCGAGACGCGCGCAAACACCCGTGTCTGCTCCGCCACGCGTGCGAGCGCCGCGTCGTCCATGCCCTCGATCTCGCTTCCCAGCACGATGCGGCTGGCGTCGAGGCCGACCAGGCCACAGATGTGGCGCGTCACCAGCTCGTTGTCGCCGGTGAGGATCTTCACCTCGACGCCGTCGTCTCGCAGGCTGGCGATCGATTCGGCCGCACCCGCGAGCAGGGATCAGCGAAGGTCAGGAACCCGACCAGGATCAGCTCGCGCTCATCGGCCGCCGGAAAACCAGCCGGACGGTCCACGCGCTTGTAGGCGACCGCGAGGACGCGAAATCCCTGCTCGCTCAGTGCGCGGAAGACATCGAGAGACTGCGCGCGGAGCGCTCGTCGAGCGGCTGATCCGCGCCCGCGCTCTCGCGTAGGCGAGCAGGCCGCAGATGACGTCCTCGGGCGCTCCCTTGGTGATCAGCAGGTGCTCGCCGTCCTTCTCGACGACGACCGAGAGGCGGCGCCGCTCGAAGTCGAAGGGGATCTCATCGATCTTGACGATCCGGCGCGCCTCTCGACGGGGCGCTCGAGGATGGCGGCGTCGAGCGGAGCTCTTGATCCCGGTCTCGAACGGCTGTTCAGAAAGGCCAGCGCGAGACGGTCGCTCCGACGGCGCTCCCGAGCGGGTCGAGCGACTCGTCGAGCGTCATCGTCGCCGGCGGTGAGCGTGCCGGTCTTGTCGCTGCACAGAATGTCGATGCTCCCGAGGTTCTGGATCGCGGAGAGGTGCTTCACGATGACCTTCTCGCGCGCCATGCGGATCGCGCCCTGCGCGAGCGTGACGGTGGTGATCATCGGCAGGAACTCGGGCGTGAGCCCGACCGCCAGCGCGACCGAGAACAGCAGCGACTGAAAGGCGTCGCGTCCGAGGCTCACGTTGACGACCAGGATGAACAGCACCAGGAAGAGCACGGTCTGGAGGATCAGCATCCCGAAGCGCCGAGTGCCGCGCTCGAACTCGGTCTCATCCGGGCGCGCCGCGAGACGCTCGACGATGTCGCCGAACGCAGTCTTCGGGCCCGTCGCGAAACGACCAGCGCGTCGGCGCTGCCGCTGACGATCGAGGTGCCGAGGAAGACGAGATCGCGGCGAGTCGGGGCTGATCGGCGAGACGCGCGTCCGGAGCCCGCGAACTTCTCCGCGGGGAGCGACTCGCCGGTGAGCGCGGCCTGTTGAACGTGGAGATCAGCGGCCTCGATCAGGCGCGCATCGGCCGGCACGAGATCGCCGGCGGCCAGGCGGACCAGGTCGCCCGGCACGATCTCGCGGCGCGGCGATCTCCCGCCAGGCGCCGTCGCGGCGAACCGTGGCGGTCGGGGTGATCTGCTCCTGGAGTCGACGAACGGCGAGCTCGGACCGGAAGGTCTGCCAGAAGTTGAGGCCCGCGCTCAGGAAGACGATGGCGCCGATGATCGCCGCATCCGCGATCTCGCCGAGCATGGCGGAGGCCACGCCCGCCACGAGCAGGATCGCGACCAACGGATTCAAGGAGGATCGGATCCACCCGACCAGCTTCGAGCGCAGCCGCGGCGTGGCGAGCTCGTTGAAGCCGTGGATCTGGCGAAGCCGCTCGACCTCCTGCATCGAGAGGCCTGCGGCGTCCCTCTGCAACGGGCGCGAGCTCACCGGGTATTCTACGGCCGGGCAGGGGCGGCCGCGTCAACCCCATCGCGGAGAGAACCCTGGCGAAAATGAGACTTCGTCGGTCGGTCACTGGTGGCGCTGCTGGCTGCTCTCGTGCAGCCCGAGCACCCGAAAGCTCGACGAGGCGATCGTGTATGAAGGTCCGCAGTTCGAGCTGAAGGTCGTCCGCTACTACGAAAACCTTCCGTTTCATTTCGTGGGAGAGGTGTTCAGCGTGCAGTGCGGTTCGGCCCGCACGGCCGGTTCCCCGGGTCACAGACGGCAGGATCCGGGCTGGGTCACGCTGGCGGCCGGCGCCGCGATCGGCTCGAAGAGCGCGGCCGAGCTGGTCGAGCGCGAGCGCGCGTCATTTTCGAAGCATCGACGACCAGACCCTGGTCTGGATCGGGAGCGGGCTGCAGGTGAGCTTCGACGCCTGCGGCGAGATTCGCAGCTGGTATCCCTGGGACCTGCCGAGCGAGCTGATCGAGCCGGCGGAGAAGCCGTCCTACTGCAAGCCGGCGGGAACCGTCGATTGCCGCAAGGATGATTTCCTGGGGGATCGCGAGGCGAGCTTCGACGAGATCGTGGTGAAGCCCGACGGAAGCGTGTCCTTCCGGGTTCGCTCGAAGGCGCTGACGAGCGAACGTGGCGTTCGCGTCGCCAGCACGGATCGCGGGCGGACCTGGCAGATCGAGCCGCTT
The DNA here is from genome assembly GCA_963724595.1 of uncultured Alphaproteobacteria bacterium. GTDB lineage: Bacteria > Pseudomonadota > Alphaproteobacteria > Rhizobiales > Hyphomicrobiaceae > Hyphomicrobium_A. Next base: position 186,301 of record CAVRVR010000007.1, read on the forward strand.
TGACGGCTGCGTTCGGGTAGCAGCCTCGAGGCTACCGCCGCTTCGCGAAGAAGCTGCGGATCGCCTCCAGGTTCTCGGGCGAGCCGATCCGCTCGCGGAAGGCCTGCGTCCTCGCGGGCGCGCGCCGCGCGGATCGCGTCGACGTCGCAGGCGCGCACCAGGCGCTTGGTGTGGCGCAGCGAGCCGATCGGGTGCTGCGCGATGCGGGCCGCGAGCGCGTGCAGCTCCGGCAGCAGCTGCTCGCGCGGGAGCTCGCGCGCGGCGAGCCCGATCTCGACGGCGCGCTCGCTGCTCACCCAGTCCGCCGTGAAGAGGATCTCGGCGGCCGCCTGGTGGCCCACGCGCAGCGGCAGCAGATAGCTGCTTGCCGCCTCGGGCACGACCCCCAGCGAGACGAAGGGCACGCGCAGGCGCGCGCCCTTCGCGATGTACACCACGTCGCAGTGCAGCAGGATCGTGAGGCCGAGCCCCACGCCGACGCCGTTGACGGCCGCGAGCAGCGGCTTGTCGAAACTGATGACGCGGTCGAGGCAGGCGCCGAAGGGGTGCTCGCCTCCGGTGGCGCCGGCCGCCGGCTGCGCCATCTCGGCGAGATCCTGGCCGGCGGTGAAGGCGTCGCCGGCGCCGGTCAGGATCACGACCTTCACGAGATCGTCGTCCGCGGCGCGGTCGAGCGCCTGCTTCAGCGCGCGATACAGCTGCGCGTTGAAGGCGTTGCGCGCCTCGGGGCGGTCGAAGGTGAGGGTGCGCACGCCGTCCTTGGTCTCTTCGCGCAGGATCTGCGGGGTCAATTCAAGCCTCTCTTGCCGCGGCCTCGACGCTCTCGCGCACGATCGCGAGGAGCTGCGTCGAGATCCGCATCGGGGATGTTGAGGGAAGGAGTCACGTAGACGACGTTTCCGAGCGGCCGCAGATAGGCGCCGCGGCGCAGCGCCTCCTCGTAGACGCGCCAGCCCGTGCGCGCGAGATAGCCCGCGTCGCCGGCGAGGTCGAGGGCGCCCACCATGCCGAGCGAGCGCGTGCGCGCGACGCCGGGCAGGCCGCGCATGGCCTCGAAGGCGGCGGCGATGCGCGCGGCCTTGGGCTTCGCGCGCTCGAGGATCTTCTCCTCCTCGAAGATCGCGCAGCACCTCGAGGGCCACGGCGGCGCCGAGCGGATGCCCGCAGAAGGTGTGCCCGTAGTAGAAGGCGCGCGCGGGCAGGCCCAGGAAGCCCTCGAAGATGCGCGGGGTCGCGAGCGTCGCGCCCATCGGCAGGAGGCCCCCCGTGAAGCCCTTCGCGGTGCAGAGCAGATCCGGCGACACGCCCGCGTGCTGGGCGGCCCACATCGGGCCGCTGCGCCCGTAGCCGGTGAAGACCTCGTCGAAGATCAGGAAGACGTCGTGGCGGTCGCACAGCTCGCGGGCGGCGGTCAAGAAGGCCGGATCGTAGGAGCGCATGCCGGCGGCGCCTTGCAGCACGGGCTCGACCACCACCGCGGCGATGGCGCCCGCGTGCGCGCCGAGGATTCGCGCGAGCGCCTCCACCGCGCGCGGCGTGCTCCCCGGCTCGCGGGGCGGCGCCACGAAGCTGCACTCGAGCAGGGCCCCCTCGAAGGGCTTCCGAAACGCCTCGACCCCGCCGATCGCGGTGGCGCCCAGCGTCTCGCCGTGGAAGGCGTCCTCCAGCGCCACGAAGCTGCGCCGCCCGGGCCGGCCGTTCTGCGCCCAGTACTGGAGCGAGAGCTTGAGGGCGACCTCGACGGCCGTCGAGCCGTCGTCGCTGAAGAACACGTGCTCGAGCCCGGCGGGCGCGACGCGGCAGAGCGCCTCGGCCAGCTCCGCCGCGGGCTCGTGCGTGATCCCCGCGAGCGCCGTGTGCGCCAGCGATTCCGATTGGCGCCGGAGCGCCGCGAGCAGGCGCGGATGCGCGTGCCCGAGCGTCGACGACCACCAGGAGGCGTTGCCGTCGAGATAGCCGCGCCCGTCCGCGTCGAACAGGCGCGACCCCTCCGCCCGCACGATCACGAGCGGATCGGGGCCGTCCCGGTAGCGGCTCATCTCGGTGTAGGGATGCCAGACCCGACGCTTGTCGAGCGCGACGATCCGGGAGCGCGCGGATTCCGTCTGCAACGGACGGGCTAGAGCACCAGCTCCGCGAGCAGCCGCAGGGCCTCGGGCTGGCCGGCGCCGATCAGCATCGAGCTCGCGGGCGACCCCTTCCAGACCTACACGCGATCGCGGATGCGCTCCTTCGGGCCGACCAGCGCGATCTCGTCCACCAGCTTGTCCGGGACGGCCGCCATCGCCTCGGCCTTCTTCCCGTCCAGGTAGAGATCCTGGATCTTCACGGCCGCCGCCTCGTAGCCGAGGCGCTTCGCGTAGTCGTTGTAGAAGTTCTTGCCGCGCGCGCCCATCCCGCCGATGTAGAGCGCGAGCATCCCCTTCACCGGCATCCGGCAGCGCTCGAGATCGTCGCCCAGCACGCAGGTGATGAAGGGCGCCACGTCGAAGTCCGCGAGCTTCTTGTGGCCGCCCGCGCGCCGCCGCGATCCCCTTCTGGATGGAAGGCAGCAGCACGTCCCCCTTCTCCGGATTCATCCAGACCGGGAACACGCCGTCCGCCACCTCGCCGGCGCACTCGAGCCCGTTCGGGCTGATCGCCGCGGTGTAGATCTTCATGTCCGCGCGCCCGTGCAGGATGCTCTTCAGCGGCTTGCCGAGCCCGGTTGCGCCCGGCCCGTGGTAGGGGATCTCGTAGTGGTACCCCTTGTGCTCCACCGGCTCCTCGCGCGCCAGGATCTTGCGGATGATCGTTACGTATTCCCGCGTACGCGTGAGCGGCCGCCCATACGCCACCCCGTGCCACCCCTCGATCACCTGCGGCCCCGAAGGCCCGAGCCCGAGGATGAACCGCCCCCCCGAAAGGGCATCCAGCGTCATCGCCGTCATCGCCGTCATGGCGGGCGTGCGCGCCGGCATCTGCATGATCGCCGTGCCGAGCTTGATCTTGCTGGTCTTGGCCGCGATCCAGGTGAGCGGCGTGATGGCATCGTTCCCATACGCCTCCGCCGTCCAGACCGAGTCATACCCGAGCTTCTCGGCCTCCAGGATCAAATCCATGGGAACCGAGGGCTTGGGACCGAACGTGCCAGCGATGAGACCGAGTCGCATTGGGGGGCTCCTTGGGTCGGGCCGGGGGGCGCCCCGGCGAAGGAGCGAGAGCATATCGGATCTGGGGAGCGGGCTGGAAGCAGGGGGGGCTAGGTTGGGTTCGAGCCCGAATGGGGGTCGAGCGAGGATAGGCGCAGCCCACCAGCCGAGAATTCGCGGTAGGGTAGTGCTCGCGCGTGACCGAATCTGTCACAGCCATCGGGCGAAATCGCCTCGACGATTCAAAGGAGGGGAATCTTGGAGTTCAATTGGCTTCGCTGCCGCGTAATCCCTGGCATGTTTTCCAATGAGGTACTGGTTCTCATCGAAGATTCTGCGGGGAGCGAACTCGCATCGATCCTTGTGGATTCGGATCTTGTTCGTGTGAATGGTGCCCTCATTGCGGGTCCCCGTACCATTCAAGGCGAACTCCGGGTACGGGCAACGAAGCTTGGGAAGCGCACGAACGTAATGCTTCCAGTCAACAGCGCTGAAGCGGGAAGTGTCCTCTCCGTTTCTTCGGACCTGATTCTCGCGTAAATGGCCGTTCTCAGTAACGTCAACATCCTTGCCGCACTCGAATCTGGTCGACTGATCATCGAACCACGGCCAAGCCCCGGGCCGGGTGAGCCGGAAACGCCGTATGGCACGATCTCCGTGGACCTTAGGCTCGGCGCCGAAATCTCTGTTCCCCGCAAGAACCTGACTTTGACTTTCGACCTTCGCGGCCCGGGCCTCGCACGCACGCTCGAAGCAGTCTATGAGCGGAAGTTGATCCCGCCTACCGGGTTGCTCTTGGAGCGCAATCACCTGATTCTCGGGACCACGATCGAGCGAGTCGAGCTTCCTCTCACAGAGAACTGTCTAGCCGCGCGTATCGAGGGGCGGAGTTCACTCGCGCGGACGGGTCTGCTCGTCCACTTTACGGCCCCAACGATCCATCCAGGTTTCGCTGGGCATATCACTCTGGAGATCATCAATCTCGGTGAGATTCCCCTGACGCTATTCCCGGGTTTGCGCGTGTGTCAGCTGATCGTCGAGACCGTGGAGGGAAATCCGATTCGAGCGGATTCGCAGTTCCAGGGGCAGAGCCGCCCAACCGGGCTACGCCCTCCGGAGTCATGATGCGATCGGGCAACACGCCAACTCGCCACCGCTGAGGGGGCACCAGATGGCGAAGGCAAAGGCGAAGGCGAAGAAGGCCAATACCGTTTCCCGTGGTGGAGCACTACACCCTGGTCGTCGAGGGCGCCCCCATGAGCGTGCGCATCGTCCGGCTCGGCACTGCGCGCATCCGCGACGAAGGCCTTCGAATCGGGACCGTGAGGCGCCCGCCCCGGGGTGTCCCGAAGAGCGAGCACGCCGCGCAGAACTGGTATGACGTCTGGTTTCCCGAGCTGGCGCCGAGCGCGCAGGCAGTAAAGCTGGGGCGCGCGACGGGGAGCGAACGGGAGTGGGCGTCCTTCGTGAAGCGGTACCGCCGCGAGATGGCGGTTCCGGACAAGATCCGGATACTCGATCTGCTCGCCGCGCTCTCGCGGCAGACGGACTTCTCGGTGGGCTGCTACTGCGCGGACGAGTCGCGTTGCCATCGTTCGGTGCTGCGGGCGCTGCTGAAGGAGCGCGGCGCCGTGGTTGACGAGAATCTGGGAGCCTGACCGGAAGCCGGCTGTCGATTTCGCCCGTCGCCAGACGTCTAGAGCCATGGCGCCCCCGATCCGGAGTCGAAGATGTCCCTGAAGCTCTATGCCCACCCCTTCTCTTCCTACTGCCAGAAGGTGCTGATCGCGCTCTACGAGAACGACACCCCGTTCGAGCTCCGCATGCTCGCGCCGGGCGACGAGCAGGCGGCGGCCGAGCACGCGGCGCTGTGGCCGCTGAAGCGCATGCCCGTGCTCGTGGACGACGGGCCGCACGGTGGTGGAGGCGAGCATCATCATCGAGCATCTCGGTCTCCATCATCCCGGGCCGGTGCGGCTGATCCCCGAGGATCCGCGCGCCGCGCTCGACGTGCGGATGATGGACCGGTTCTTCGACAACTACGTCATGACGCCGATGCAGAAGATCGTGGTCGACAGCATCCGCGCAGCCGGAGAATCGCGACCCGCCACGGCGTCGCCGAAGCACGGGAGCTGCTCGACACCGCCTACCGCTGGCTCGACGGCACGATGGCGGGGCGCGAGTGGGCGGCGGGCGGCGCCTTCAGCCTCGCCGACTGCGCTGCCGCGCCCGCGCTGTTCTACGCCGACTGGGCCCACCCGATCGGCGAGGCACTCCCGAACGTCCATGCCTATCGGCGGCGGCTGCTCGCGCGGCCGTCCTTCGCGCGGGCGGTGGACGAGGCGCGGCCGTATCGTCCGTTCTTCCCGCTCGGCGCGCCCGACCGCGACTGACCCTTCCCGTCCAAACCGATTCGGCCGGTGTACACACGACTTTTCGAGGCATGGAACTGGAAATGGCCCACGAAAACTGGCTGCAAACCCTGGCCGAGGTCGCCGTGGCACTCGCGGGCTTCTCCGGCCTCCTGGCGGGAATTCGTCTGCGCAGCGAACGACAGTCCAGAATCAACGTCACGCGCCGCGTGGTCGAGGTCGTCAAGATTGGTCATCTCACTCGCTGCGCCGGACCGTGACTGACCAGGCGAGGCCGCCGACGCGTCGAGAGTCGCGGATTGATCGCCCTCCCGATCGGCCGAGCCGGGCTACCCTCGGGCCTGATCCGGGAGACCTGGCGATGGCGATCGAGCTCAATCACCTGATCGTGCCCACCCGCGACAAGGAGGAGGCCGGGCGTTTCTATGCGCGCATGTTCGGGCTCGCGTACGATGGTCCGGTCGGTTACTTCGCGCCCATCAAGATCCCCAGTCAGTCCGTGACGCTCGATTTCGACACCTGGGAATCGCTCCAGCCGCTGCACTACGCGTTCAAGGTGAGCGAGGCGGAGTTTGACGAGATCTTCGCCCGCATCCGGGAGGCGGGCCTCGTCTACGGCAGCGAGCCTGGCGCTCCCGAGAACATGCAGATCAACCACTGGAACGGCGGGCGCGGGGTCTATTTCCGCGACCCGAGCGGCCATCTTCTCGAGCTGCTGACGCGAGACGAGCCCGCCTAGCGGCTTGTTCAGCCCCGAGCTGGGCGCCGGTCGCGCGGCATCGCGGAAGAAGCGTGGTCGACGAGGAGCTTGCCAGATGATCCGGAGGCTTCAGGCGCTGCGGGTTGGCGCGCAGATCGCGCTCGCGGCGCTCGCGATTCATGCGCTGCTGGCGCCGCTTCTCGCAAGCGCGGAGCAGGCGGCGGCGTGGCCGGCCCATCGAGGTCGCGGGAACCAGCGTCGCGCCCGGGCGAGACGGCGCGCGTCTTCGTCGATGTCGCGCAGACGTTCGCGGGCAAGAGCCGGATGCTCGACGCGCTCGTGGTGGTGACGCGCGGCGTCCGGCCGGGGCCGACGCTCTGCCTCACCGCGGGCATTCACGGCGACGAGCTCAACGGCGTCGAGATCGCCCACCGGATCTACGCGGGGACGCCCGGCTCCGCGCTCGCGGGCACGCTGATCGCGGTGCCCGTCGTGAACATCCAGGGCTTTCGCAGCGGCACGCGCTATCTGCCCGATCGGCGGGACCTGAATCGCGCCTTCCCGGGCAGCGCGAACGGCAGCCTGGCCGGCCGCATCGCGCACGCGCTCTACCAGGGGGTGATCCGTCACTGCGACGCGCTGATCGATCTGCACACGGGATCCTCGAGCCGCACCAATCTTCCGCAGATCCGCACCGATCTCGGGTCGCCGCGGGCGCTCGCGCTGGCTCGCAGCTTCGGCGTCGGAGTCGTTCTCGACGGCCGCGGTCCGCGCGGCAGCCTGCGCCGCGCGGTGCTCGACGCCGGCGTGCCCGCGGTGATCTACGAGGCCGGCGAGCCGCTGCGCTTCGAGGAGGTCGAGATCGCGCGCGGCGTCGAGGGCGTGCAGAACGTGATGGCCGACCTCGGGATGATCGAGCGCAAGGCGAAGCGCCGGCCCTCCGAGGTCTACCGCAAGACCACCTGGGTGCGCGCCGGCGACGCGATCGGCGATCTTCCTCACGGCGCGCCAGCCGGGCGACTACGTGAAGCGGGCGACGTGCTCGGCACGGTGACCGATCCGGTGACCGAGGAATCCGCGAAGATCGTCGCGCCTCGCGACGGCCGCATCATCGGGATGGCGGTGCCCCAGCTGGCCCTCCCGGGCTACGGCCTGTTCCATCTGGGATTCGATCCCGAGTGAGCCGGAGGAGATCCACCATGGACTGGAGCGAATCCGAGATTCCCGATCAGAGCGGCCGCGTCGCGGTCGTCACCGGGGCGAACAGCGGGATCGGGTTCGAGACGGCCCGGGCGCTGGCCGAAAAGGGCGCGCGCGTCGTGCTCGCCTGCCGCAGCTCCGAGAAGGGCCGCGAGGCGGAGGGACGCATCCGCAGCGCGGTGCCGAAGGCGAGCGTGCGGTTCATGTCGCTCGATCTCGGGTCGCTCGCGTCGGTGGAGCAGTTCTGCAAGGACTTCGCGGCCGCCGAAAACAAACTCGACATCCTGTGCAACAACGCCGGGGTGATGATGCCGCCGCTGGGCCGCACAGCCGACGGCTTCGAGCTCCAGATCGGGACGAACCACCTCGGGCACTTCGCGCTCACCGGGCGGCTGCTGCCGTTGATCCGGCGCGGCACGAATGCCCGGATCGTGTCGGTGAGCAGCCTCATGCACTACTTCGGTCGCATCGACTTCGACGATTTGAATTCAGAGAAGAGCTACAACGCCAATCGGGCGTATGGGCAGAGCAAGCTCGCCAACCTGCTCTTCATCCGCGAGCTCGCGCGCAGGCTCACGGCACGCGGCGAACCGATCATCGCGGCCGCGGCTCACCCGGGCTCGACGCGCACGAATCTCCAGCAGCACTCGCGGCTGATGCACGCGCTGGTCGCGATGTTCTCGCAGCAGCCGCAGGGCGGGGCGCTGCCGACGCTGTACGCGGCGACGGCGCCGGGTGTTCGCGGGGGAGACTTCTTCGGCCCCGGCCGGATGCTCGAGATGGTCGGGCCGCCGCGGCCGGCGCGCTCGACGCCCGCGTCGAAGAACGCCGAGGTGGGGGCGCGCCTCTGGGAGGTCTCGGAGCGCCTCACGCAGGTCCGCTTCGGGATCTGACGCATGACTCCCATCGCGGTCGCCGTCTTCGTCTTCGCCTGCGTCTTCGGCGGCACGCTGCTCGGAATGTGGCTGCGCGGCGCCTTGCCCGGCCACCATCTCAGCGACGAGTCGAAGGACGTCGTGAAGCTCGGGATGGGGCTGATCGCGACGATGACGGCGCTCGTGCTCGGGCTGGTGACGGCGTCGGCCAAGAGCGCATTCGACGTGCAGGACACGGCGATCAAGCACATGGCGAGTGAGCGTTCTCGGGCTCGACCGTTCGCTGGCCCGCTACGGGCCGGAGACGAAGGCGATCCGGGAACTGCTGCGGAGCATCCTCGTCTTCCGGCTCGATACGCACCTGGCCCGAGGACGAGTCGCAGGCGGTGAGGGTCGAGACGCCCGAGACGACGGCCACGGTCGAGGGAATCGAGGACCAGATCCGGAATCTCTCGCCGCAGACCGACGCCCAGCGCGCGTTCCAGGCCCACGCGCTGGCGATCACCGGCGACCTGCTGGACACGCGCTGGAGCGTGTTCGGCGCCGTCGCCAGCGCGATCCCGACGCCGTTTCTCGTGATCGTGGTCTTCTGGCTCGCCGTGCTCTTCTGGAGCTTCGGGCTGTTCGCGCCCCGCAACGTGACGGTGATCGCGGTGCTCGTCCTCTGCGCGCTGTCGGTGGCCGCCTCGATCTTCCTGATCCTGGAGATGGAGCAGCCCGTTCGACGGGATCATGAAGGTCTCGAGCGCCCCGCTTCGCTACACGCTGGCCCATCTCGGCCAGTGAATGCAGGAGCCGGGCCGCCAGGCGGCGGCTCCCAGATCAGCGACGCGAGGCGGCCGCGCCAGCCCGGCGCCCGCCAGCAGTCGCGCGCGATCGCGACGTACTCGTGCACCTGGATCCAGAGCGGATTGCGCGAGCGCACGGGCTGCGGGATTCCGTAGTCGGGCGCCTCGCGCTCTCGCGCGAAGGTGCCGAACAGGCGGTCCCACACGATCAGCGCGCCGCCGTAGTTGCGGTCGCGGTACTGCGGGTTCTTGGCGTGGTGGACACGATGGTGCGACGGCGTGTTCAGCCACGCTTCGATCGCCGGCCGGGAGCTTCGGCACCAGCTCGGTGTGCAGGAAGAACTGGTAGACGAGGTTCCAGCCGCCGGCGATGAAGAGCAGCTCGGGGCGCACGCCCAGCAGGGCCCAGGCGGGATAGAAGATGAATCCGGTCCACGGCGTCCACGACTGCCGGAAGCCGTTGCTGTAGTTGAACTGCTCGCTGGAGTGGTGGGTCACGTGCCCGGCCCAGAGCAGGCGCACCTCGTGCTCGGCGCGGTGCTGCCAGTAGTAGGAGAAGTCCCAGGCCAGGGCCGCGAGCAGCCAGGCGCCCGCGCTGCTGCCGAGATCCGCGACGCGAAACTGCCAGAGCCACCCGCTGACGCCGAAGGTCAGCAGGTTGATCGGGATCCAGGCGACCACGGCCGTCATCCAGCTCAGCACGTTGGTCGCCGCCTCCCCCCAGTCGTAGCGCGGCCGCGACGCGCGGCTGCGCGCGAACAGGAGCAGGCACTCGGCCGCCATCGCCGTGAGGTACAGCGCGAAGAAGGGGAGCAGCGGCGTCAGAAAGGACCGAAGCGTTTCCATGTCGGGGGCCGCTCAGCGCTCCTTCAGCCCGTGTTGGCGCAGGCGCCAGAGCAGCAAGTCGAGGCGGTCCTGACCGAAGAACGGCTCGCCACGAAAGGCGCAGGTGGGGACGCCCCAGTGCCCGGCCGCCTCGTGGTCCTTCTGGTTCTGCTCGATCGCCGCCTCGATCCGCGCGGTCTGGGTCTCGGCGGCCCGGTCGAGCTCGGCGAGGTCGAGCCCGGCGCGCCGCGCGGCCTGCGCCAGCTGATCGCCCTGGTGCCAGTTCTCGGTGCCGCCCCAGATCAGCGCCGACACCTGATTCGCAAAGGCGATCCCGCAGCCGCGCTCCTCGGCGGCGACACCGATGCGCGTGAGGCGATGGATGTAGGGCTGGGCCTCGGCGGTGACGAGGCGTCCGTTTCGCGCTTCCTGCGCGACCGGGTCGGGGCGCGGCCAGCGGAACGGGAGGCCGAGGAACTCCGCCACCCGGTGCACGTCGAGCATGAAGTAGCGCACCCAGAGCGGATGCACGCGCTCGAAGAACTCGGGGGTGCGGATCGCGATCGGGTGGACCGGCCGGAATCGCACGCGCAGTTGGTAGCGCCGCTCCCACTCGGCGAGACGCGGCGTGGCCAGGTAGGACCAGGGGCTGCGGAACGACCAGAAGACGTCGATCTCGAGGGCAGACAATCGGCCTCCCGTGCCGCACCACCATACCACGGTCGGGAGAGCGCCCGATTCGGCGCCCGCGCTTTACACCGCGACCCCGTCGGAGGTAGCCTCGAACCGGGAGGTCGAGCGATGCCGCGTCTCGCGCGATCCTTCGTGCTCTGCCTGGCCGCCGGGTTCGCCTTCGGCGCCTGCCAGGCGAGCCATTCCCCGAGCGAGCCGAAGGGCCATGTGCCGAAGCTCTTCGACGGGCTCGGCAAGATCCACCACCCGATCTCCACCCAGAGCAAGGACGCCCAGCGCTACTTCGATCAGGGGCTCGCGCTCCGCTTCGGCTTCAACCACGACGGCGCGATCGACGCCTTCCGCGAGGCGGCGCGCCTGGATCCCGAAGTGCGCCATCTGCTGGTGGGGGATCGCCTTCGCGTACGGGCCCAACATCAACGCGCCGATGGGACCCGAGGCGGGGGCCGAGGCGTGGAAGGCGGCGCAGGAGGCGAAGCGCCTCGTCGAGCACGCGAGCCCGGTCGAGGTCGAGTACATCGAGGCGATCCAGCTCCGCTACTCGCCGGACGCCAAGGCGACGGCCGGGGCCGGGGGGGCGCCGAATCGCCGGGCGCTTCGACGAGGACTTCGCGAACGCGATGCGCGAGATCGCGCAGAAGCACCCGGACGACGCGGACGCGCAGGCGATCTTCGCCGAGTCGCTGATGGATCTCTCGCCCTGGGACTACTGGCAGGACGACGGCTCGCCGCGCGAGTTCACGAACGACGCCGCGGCGGCGATCGAGGCGGCGCTCGCGCTGAACCCCGACCACACCGGGCGCGCTGCACTACAAGATCCACCTCTACGAGCGCTTCGAGCCCGAGCAAGGCCGAGGCCGCCGCGGATCGCCTCGCGATCCAGGCGCCCGACGCCGGGCACCTGGTGCACATGCCCGCGCACATCTACTACCGCGTCGGGCGCTACAAGGACTCGGCCGACGTCAACGAGGTCGCCGCGGCGTCCGACGTCGCCTACTTCTCCTGGTGTCGGGCGCCGGCCGCCTACGCCGCGCTCTACTACACCCACAACCTGCACTTCCTGTGGGCGTCGCAGATGATCGAGGGCAACAGCGACGGGGCGATGACGGCGGCGCGGCGCATCGTCGCGCAGATTCCGGCTCGACCAGCTCGCCGCGTTCCCGTTCCTCGAGGACTTCCTGGTGACGCCGTACTACACGCAGGCGCGTTTCGGGAAGTGGGACGCGATCCTCGGCGAGCCGAAGCCGCCCGCGGATCAGCGCTTCGTGACGGCGATCTGGCACTACGCGCGCGGGCTCGCCTACACGCGCACCAGGAAGCCCGCCGAGGCGCAGGCCGAGTTCGCCGCGCTCGAGGCGATCGCGGGCGACGAGGAGCTCGGCGCGATGGTCTACGACACCTCCGGCGGCACCGCGGGCCAGCGCCTCGGCGTCGCGAAGCATCACCTGGCCGGCGAGATGGCGGCGGCGCCGCGGCGACCGCAAGGCGGCCGTGGCGGAGCTCGAGGCAGGCCGATCGAGATCCAGGACTCGATGCCCTACAGCGAGCCGCCGCCCTTCTACTTCCCGGTGCGCCAGGCGCTCGGCGCCGTGCTGCTCAAGACCGGGCGCGCCGCGCGAGGCGGAGGTCGTCTACCTGGAGGACCTGCGGCGCTACCCGAAGAACGGCTGGTCGCTCTACGGGCTCTCGAAGAGCTACGCGGCGCAGGGCAAGGCCGCCCAGGCGAGCGCCACCCGCAACGGCTTCCAGCACGCCTGGGCGCGCGCCGACGTGAAGCTGCACGGCGTCGCGCTTCTAGCGGCGCGGCGACTCCGGACCGGCTAGCTTGATTCCGGGCCATCAATGGAGGGGGAGCTCATGAACAAGATCATTCTCGATCGCAGCAAGCTGCTCGGATTCGACGTCGCCGGCAATCTCCAGGCCAAGGTGGGCGCGAAGAACACGCCGGCCGGCAGCCCCCGAAGCGCTGATCCGAGCGAGCGCTAGCGGCTGGTCGCCTCGACCAGGCTCGCGTCGAGCGGCAGGTCGATCACGAAGGTCGCCCCGCGGCCGGGCTCGGATTCGACCCGGATCCGCCCGCCGTGGCGCTCGATGATGCCGTGCGAGAGCGAGAGGCCGAGGCCGGTGCCGACGCCCACCGGCTTGGTGGTGAAGAACGGATCGAAGATCCGGCTCTGGATCTCGGGCGGGATGCCGGGGCCGCTGTCGTGGAACTCGAGGGTGACGCCGTACTCGCTGCGGCGCGTCTCGATCCGGATCACGCCCTTGCCGTCGATCGCGTCGCAGGCGTTCATCAGCAGGTTCAGGAACACCTGGTTGAGCTGGCCGGGATAGCAGCGCACGCGCGGCAAGATCGCCGTAGTCGCGCACCACCTGGATCGCGTTCTTGAAGCGCGGCTCCATCAGCGCCAGCGTGCGGTCGATCTCCTCGTGCAGGTCCACCTCCTGGAGGTCGGCCTGGTCCATGCGCGAGAAGGTCCGCAGGTCCTGCACGATCTTCTTCACGCGCTGGGTGCCCTCGCGGCTGCGCGCGAGCAGCTTGCCGATCGTCTCGCGGATGCGCTCGGTGTCGCTCTCCGACTGCTGGCCTTCGACCAGCTTCTGGATGTACTCCTCGAGCAGCTGAAGGTTGGCGTGGACGAAGCCGATCGGGTTGTTGAGCTCGTGGGCGACGCCCGCGACCAGCTGGCCCAGCGACTTCATCTTCTCCGCCTGCGTGAGCTGGGCCTGGATCTCGCGCAGCTCGCGGGTGCGCTCCTCGACGCGCGCCTCCAGCGTCTCGTTGAGCTTGGCGATCTCGTCGAAGGCCTTGGCGTTCTCGATCGCGATCGAGCTCTGGTTGGCGAGCGTGCGCAGCAGCAGCCGGTCGTCCGCGGCCAGCCGGTCGCCCGAGAGCTTGCGCCCCACGGCGATCACGCCGAGCAGGTCGACGCCGTAGAGGACCGGCACCAGCAGCTCGACCTCGAGCGTGTCGAAGACGTCGCGGCAGGCCTCGCGGCTCTCGAGGTCGTGCTCGTCGTCGAAATCGCCCCGCGAGAGGTCCTCGCGCCGCATCCAGAGGTGCTTCCAGATCGGATGATCGGAGGGGATCTCGGTCTTGAGCGCGTCCTCGTCCCACTCGCCGCGGGAGGCGATCGGCTGGAGCAGCTTGCCCTTGTCGTCCACCAGCAAGACCATCGCGCGCTCGACGCCCATGGTGTCGGTGAGCGCCACCAGGATGCGGTCCGCGATCTCGCCGAGCGAGAGCATCGAGACCATCGCCTCGGAGATCTCGCGCACGGCCACGCGATAGGCGGCGCGGTCGCGGTCGAAGAAGCGGTCGACCAGCGACTGCATGCGGTTGCGCACCGGGTTGAAGAGCAGGATCGCGACGAAGAGCAGCGCCACCTGCGCGGGCCGCTCGCTCACGCCGAAGCGCGCCACCAGGGCGTCGGCGAAGCTGATCGCGAGGGCGAAGGCGCCGGTGATGCCGAGCGTCGCCGCGCCGTAGGCGGCCGAGGATTTGGCGAGGCTGCGCACCTCGAAGAGCTGCCGCCGCACGATCCCGTAGCCGACGGCGAGCGGGAAGACGAAGGTCCAGATCAGCGGCACGTAGAACGGGAACGGGGTCTGGAACAGCAGCTCGGCGACCAGCCCGACCAGCACCGGGAGGAAGCTCACCAGGGCGCCGAAGAAGACGACGTCGGCGTGGTCGCGCAGCGCGCCTTCGCCGTGCCGGTGGCGCTCGAACGCCACGATCACGAACGAGACCACGAAGAGGCCGAGCGTGTAGCTGAGCGCGAGCAGCGAGCCGAGCGCCGGCGCGCGAGCCCGAGCGCGTGGTCGGCCATCGCGAAGACGCGCGAGCAGCGAGCGCGCCCAGGTAGGGCAGCAGCTGGATCCGGCGGTGGCGCACGATCCAGTCGGGCTCGATCGGATAGCTCGTGAACAGATGGAAGGTGGTGGCGCCGATCAGCGGCAGGTTCAGCATCAGGCGCGGGAACGACCAGGGGATGTCGTCGGTCTGGGTCACGGTGGCGAGCTGCACCGACATGGTCGAGCAGAAGAGCAGCAGCGCCCAGGCCCCGGAGCGATCCGGGCGCATCCACCAGACCGCCCCGCCGGTGACGAGATAGATCAGGGCGACCACCAGCAGCAGCGCGTGGAACAAGCGTGTCGACGGGCGTGCGCGTGACGCTGGCGCGGAGACCGGCGGGAGCGAGAAGCGGATCTGCCGCCCGTCGGGCTTCTGGATCAGGTACTCGTTGGGCACGCCGGCGCGCAGCCAGTCGCTGCCCTCGCGCAGCCGGTAGAGATAGGGGATGCCGTCGATCTCGAGGATGCGGTCGCCGCGGGCTGGCTCCGCTGCCCGGCCGCGGACGGCGCCAGCGACTCGATCACGGCCCGGCCGCCGAGCCGCGAATCGCTGAAGGGCGGGCTGAGGTCGTCCGGGGCGATCCGCAGGCTCGCGAGGACAGGAAGATCGCGAGCAGCGCCCAGGCCATCGCCACGAACGCGGTCCAGCGCCGCATGCGCAGGGTGGAGGTGGGATTCATGCAGCTCCGGGCACCCCCCGCATGCTACGGGGGATGCTCGGGGCGTGTCAAAAGGCCCCGCTGGCGGGCTAGCGCTCGGAGCGGAGGCGCAGGGCGTCGGCCGCGATCCGGTCGAGGTCGTTCCCGGAGCCGTAGTTGTAGCCGCGGTTGTTCAGAAGGATGGGCGCGTCCGCGCCGGGGCCGCCCTGCGCGGCGATCTGCGCCGCGATCCGCGCCTGGAGCTGCTGCACGGTCGCGCCGGTCTGCGCGATCTCGGCCTCCGGGCTCGCGGTATTACACTGGGGGCCGTCGCTGCTCGCGACCGGCGCCCGGCGGTCCTCGGCGCGCACGGCCTTCACCCCCGGGAAGGGCGAGCAGGAAGCGTCACGAGGAGCGCGAGGATCCCGCAGGTCGTTTTGAAGTCGAGCGACGAACGCATGCTGCCTCCGTGGTACTCTGCAGCCGGTAGCTTCATCGGCCATCCGCGCGCGGCGCTTGACCGATGCTACCGCGGGAGCTGCCGGCGGACTGCCGCCCGGCTGCCGAAAAGCTGCGCAGCCGGGCGTCGGGAGGCGAATGCAGCTCGTCAGCTTCGAGCGCCGCGAGAGCGAGAGCGCGCCGGAGCGGCCGGACGCGGCGCGCCGGTCGGCGTCGCTCGGCTTCGAATCGCTCGACACCACGCGCCCCGGCACGCGCCGGCTCGGGCGCCGTGCTGCCCGCCGGCCCGCACGCCGGCTCGATCGTCGATCTCAACCGCGCGCTCGCCGATCCGGCTGGCCGGCGAAGACGTCGGCGCGCCGGAGGCCGAGGCCGATTCGCTGCTCCCGTCCGACATGCAGGCCTTCTTGCGACGCGGCCCCGCGGCGCTCGCGGCGGCGCGCGCCGCGCTCGAGTTCGCCGCCGACGCCGTCGACCGCTACGACGCGCCCGACCTGCTGCGCGCCGGGGTGGTGGAGCCGCGCCGGCGCGTGCACCTCTCCGCTCCCGTTCCGCATCCGCGCAAGATCGTCGCCGTCGCGCGCAACTATCCCGCGCACGCCCGCGAGCGCGGCGACGCGGCGCCGCCCTCCGAGCCGGTGCTCTTCCTCAAGGCGCCCTCCTCGGTGATCGGGCCCGACGACGAGATCCTGCTCCCGGCGGCGACCTCGCGCGTCGACTGGGAGGGCGAGCTCGCGGTCGTGATCGGCTCGCCCGCGCGCGGCGTCTCCGCGCAGGACGCGCTCGCCTGCGTGGCCGGCTACACGGTCGCCAACGACGTCTCCGCCCGGGATTTCCAGGGCGAGCGCGGCCAGCACTTCATCGGGAAATCCTGCGACACGCTTCGCCCCGCTGGGCCCGGCGCTGGTCACCGCCGACGAGATCCCGGATCCGCAGGACCTCGGGATCCGGACGCTGGTGTCGGGCGAGCCGATGCAATCGGCGCGCACCAAGGAGATGATCTTCCCGATCGCCGAGATCATCGCCTTCGTCTCGAAGCTGATGACGCTCGAGCCGGGCGACGTGCTGCTCACGGGCACGCCGGCGGGAGTCGGCGCCTCCCGCACGCCGCCGCGCTGGCTGCGCGACGGCGACGTGGTCGAGGTCGAGATCGAGCGGGTGGGGCGGCTGCGAAACTACGTGCGCGCCTCGGGGACGTAGCGGATCAGGATCGCGGCTGCCGTCCTGAAGCCCGGCGCGCATGGGCCCCCGCCAGTTCTCGATCTCGGCGGGATACTTCTTCTCGTAGATGTCGAGCAGGCGGTCGATCATCGCGTGCGATCGCTCACCCGCTCGGCGCGCGCCAGGAAGCTCGGCCCGGCGCGGAAGGCCTCGTTGCTCCCGACCATTCTTTTGACGCGTCCGTAGTCTCCCACCCAGATGCGGGCGCGGTCGAGGCCGCGGGCCAGGCTGCGCGCCTTCCAGCTCTTGGTCGCCGTGATCACCACGACCGAGCCGTCGAGCCAGCCGAACCAGACCTCGCCGTGGCAGCGGCTCTCCTCGCCGTTCGAGCGCAAGGGGCTCACGTAGACGTACGGGCTCTCCGCGAGCGCACGCTCGAGCGCGGGGTCGAGCGGCGCGGCTGGCGGCGGGCGGCTCGCGCGCGGGCCAGCGCCGCGGGTGCGAGCAGGAGCCCGACCAGCGCCTCGAGCAGGGTCCGGCGATCGATCAAATTCCGGACCCCTTCTCGTGCTCGTCGACGTGGATGCCGCACTCGCGCGTCTCGGGGCTCTCCCACCACCAGCGGCCGGCGCGCGGATCGTCGCCCGGCGCGATCGCGCGCGAGCAGGGATCGCAGCCCACCGACGGGTAGCCCTCGGCGTGCAGCCGGTTGGTGGGGACGTTGTGCGTCTTGACGTAGGCGAGCACCTGGTCGTGCGTCCAGTCGGCGATCGGATTCACCTTCACGATGCCGCCGTGCAGCGGCGTCGATGTGGACCTTCGCGGTGTCCTCGCGCGTCACGCCCTGGTCGCGCCGCAGGCCGGTCACCCAGGCGTCGAGCCCGGCGAGGTAGCGCTTCAGCGGCTCGACCTTGCGGATCCGGCAGCAGAGCTGGCGGTTCTCGATCGACTCGTAGAACAGGTTCATGCCCTTGCTGCGCACCATCGCCTCCACGGCGGAGGCCTCCGGGAAGATCACCTCGATCGTGCTTGTCGTAGCGGTCGCGCACGCGGTCGATCAGGTCGTAGGTCGCCTGCGGCAGGCGGCCGGTGTCGAGCACGAAGACCCGCGAGGCCGGGTCGATGCGGTGCATCATGTCGAGCAGCACCAGGCCCTCGGGCGCGCCGAACGAGCAGGAGAGCGCGATCTTCGGGGCGAAGGTCTTGAGCGCCCAGGTCAGGAGCTCCTGCGGGTCCATGGCCTCCGCCTGTCCGGAATCGATGAAGCGCTGGATCGCGTCGCTCACTCGTCCGCCTTTTCGGGAGTCCGGGCGCCGGATCCGAGCCGAAAGGCTACCACCGCCCCGGGATCGCGCACCTTCCGCGCGAGGTCCTCGACGGTCTTCCCGAGCAGCGGGTGCAGCAGCTCCGGCGCCACGTCGCAGAGCGGCTCGAGCACGAAGGCGCGCTCGTGCAGGTGCGGGTGCGGCACGCAGAGGCCCGGCTCGTCGAGTATGAGCGAGCCGTAGAAGAGCAGATCGAGGTCGAGCGTGCGGGCGCTCCAGCGGCCGGCCGAACGCTGCCTCCCCCGCGCGGCCTCGATCTCGAGCAGGCAGGCGAGCAGCGCGCGCGGCGCGAGCTGCGTGCGCAGGCGCACGACCGCATTCAGATAGGGACCCTGCGGCGGCGGGCCGACGGGAGCCGTCTCGTACACCGCCGAGACCGCGGTGACGCGGACCGCCGGCCGCGCGCGCAGCGCCTCGATCGCCGCAGCCAGATGCGCCTCGCGATCGCCGAGGTTCGAGCCCAGCGCCACGTAGGCGTCGACTTCGCGGCCCTGCGACGGATGCGAGCCCGGAGCGCCGGTCATGGCTAGATCCTACTGCGGAGGGGGCCTATCAGCCCCGATCCGACATTCGAGCAGCGAGCGGAGGGAGGCGGCGGGGGGTGGGCGGAGGCGAAATCAAGCGCAGCCGGCCCGCAGGGCGACCGGTTCCTCGACGGCACAAGATTGAGTTCCGGCACGCGGTCGCGAAAAGAGAAACGGCGAGCCATTCGCCGTAGCCCACCCCCCGCCGCCTCCCTCCGCTCCGAAGGCCCGCAATCTCGGATCAGGGTCAGCGCGCTTCGTCGCGTTTCCGTTCGACGATCAGGAGCTCGTAGCTGCGGGCGATGCCGTCGCTGATCGAGGACAGTCCCGCGACCGATCCCGCCACGAACGGCTTCCTGCCGGAATCGGCGTAGAGGACGGCCACCAGCCGCTCGCGCACGCAGATCGGAACCAGAGCGATCTCGCGTACCCCTTCGCGGTCGAGAGAGCGGAGGATCCGGATCGTCAGCCAGTCGCGCCCTGGCGCGCCGCAATACAGCTGCTGCCGCTCGAACACCGACGCCACAGCGGACCGCCGCTCGGTCCAGTAGATCGGCTCGGGAAGCCGGGGCGGCTCGGGATCGCAGCACGTCGCCTGGATGGCGCCGCGCCGCGCGAGGAAGAGCGCGACCGCATCGGCATGCGCACGGGCGCTCCGCACCGCGATGCGCTCCAGGTCCTGGCGGGTCAGGCGGTGTACGAGCTCCAGCTCCGGCGGAGCCGGCGGCGGGTGCGGCGCGGGCTGGGGAGCCCAGGACGTCGAGCAGAGGGCGCTCCGCTCGGGAAGCGGCGCCGGGCGCCATCCGGGCTCCAGGTCGGGGATCCCGGTGTACAGGCGCTGGAACGACTCCACGTCGATCAGCTCCTCCCCGGGACCGAGCGGAGAGAGCGCGCAGCTCACGACACACCCACGGCCGGCGCGTCCACCCAACGCAGGTAGGCGTCCGGCCGCTCGAGCACGTGCATGACGACACATGGCGGTATCAGGCTCCGCAGCGTGTGCGGTACGACGCGTCCTCTCACCGGCATCGTACGCAGCACGAAGTCCACGCCGTCGGGCGTCGAGAATGTCAGCTTCGCCTCGTGCGAACCCGGAGGGAGCTCTTTCATCCGAACCACCACGGCGTGCGCGGAGACCTGCTCGAGCACACCCTCGTGACGATCGCTGCCGACCCACACCGTGCAGGGAAGCCGCTTCGACGTGCGCATGGCCTCCCGTCTCTCGAGACTCCGCGTTCCAGCGCTTCATCCGCCCGTTTCTCCGGTCGTGAGGTTCTCCCTCGGTACGTGGCCCGGAGGGCGCGGAACGTGACGAGAGGCCGCGGCGCTGCATCCCCGGGCGGGTCGGCCGGGGCGGTCTGCGGTCCGGATGCGCGACTTGCCGGCTGGTGAGGGCCCGGCGACGGCCTCACCCGGAGCACGCCGCGGCGGGTTGTTTTCTCGACAGCGCGCGCGAATGGGCGGGATCTTCCGCGAGCGTTCCAGCGTAGAATGGGCGCCCATGATTCTCGACATCTTCTCCGAGCTTCAGCGGCCGGGGCCCTTCGCGCCCGATCACGAAGCGCGCATGTTCGCCGATGCGGTCGAGCAGGCGGTGCTCGCCGACAGGCTTGGGTTTGGCTGCTGGTGGACCGTCGAGCACCACGGGGCGGTCGAGTTCAGCTATTCCTCGGCGCCCGAGATCGTGGTCGCGGCGCTCGCGCAGCGCACCGAGCGCCTCCGCTTCGGCCATTCGGGCGTGCTCGCGCCGTTCCGCATCAACCATCCGCTGCGCGTCGCCGAGCGCGCGGCCTGGATCGATCTCGTCTCGAACGGCCGCCTCGAGATGGGCCTCGCGCGCTCGGGCGGCACCGAATGGTCGGCCTTCGGCGTGGATGCCGAGACCTCGCGCGACCAGCTGCGCGAGGCGCTGCTGATGCTGCCGCGCATGTGGACGCAGGAGCGCTTCTCGTGGGAGAGCGCGCACGTCGTGATCCCCGAGCGCAACGTGGTGCCGAAGCCGCTCCAGAAGCCGCATCCGCCGCTCTGGCAGACCGCCACCAGCCCGGAATCCTTCGAGATGGCGGGGGAGCTCGGCGTCGGCGCGCTCGCCACCACGCTGCTCTCGCCGCTCGCCTCGCTGGCGACGCTCTTCGACCACTACGCGAAGGGCCTGGCGCGTTGCCGGCCGGCGGGCCACTTCGTGAACGACCGCCGCGGCGTCTTCACGTTCCTGCACTGCGCGGAGACGCGAAAGGAGGCGATCGCGAGCCGCGCGGGCGAGGCCGCGCTCTGGTTCGTGAATGCGGCGCCGCGCGTCTTCAGCGTGCCGCGCAAGGTATGGATCGATGCGATCCGCGGCTCGCTCGCGGCGAGCGATCCGGCCGCCACGCGCGCCGTCGCGGCGAGCCAGGTCGCGACGGATCTCGACCTCGACGATCCGGTCCCGGTGGTGCGGCTGCTGAACCGCCAGCTCGCCGGCGAGCGCCTGGATCCCGTCGAGGTCTACGAGACGCTCGAGCCGATCGAATCCGTGATCATCGGCGACGTGGATCTCTGCCGGCGCAAGCTCGCGCGCTACGCCGAGATCGGCACCGACCGGCTGATGTGCCTGATGCAATTCGGCAGGCTGCCGCACGCGCGCGTGCTGGCGAGCCTGCGCACGACCGGCGAGGCGCTGCTGCCGGATTTCGCGAGCTGAGCATGCCGGAGGCCTGGGGCTTCGAGGCGATCTTCCACTTCACGGTGAGCGCCAGCGAACTTCGAGCGCTCGCTCGCCTTCTACCAGAAGCTCGGCTTCCAGCTGCTGCGCGACAACCGCGACATCGTGTGGCCGGACTTCGTCGCGGAGAACTTCGGCATGCGGCGCGCCCAGGGGCGCGGCGCGCTGCTCGCGCTCGGGCCCGAGCCGCACCACGTGCGCCTCGATCTGATCGAGTGGCTGGAGCCGCGCTGGGAGGGCCCGCGCGCGGACGTGCCGATCGAGGAGCGCGTGCCGCGCATCATCGCGATCCGCACCCGAACCTGCGCGCGGCCTACGCGGATCTGCGCTCGCGCGGCATCGAGTTCATCCGCCCGCCGCGCGATCCCGACCCCGCGCTCGGCATCGAGTCCGTCGTGTGCTGCCGCGACCCGGACGGCAACCTGATCGAGCTGATCGAGTACATGCCGGGCGTGCTCGGCTCGCGCATCGACCATCTGCCGAAGCGCTAGAAGAGGGCGATCGGATTCACCGGCGAGCCGGTGCCCCCCGCGACGCGCAGCGGTGCGACGGTGAGCAGGAAATGCCAGCGCTTGCGCTCGGCGCAGGCCGCCGCGAGCTCGGCGAGCGCCAGATTGTCGAGCAGGTGAACGCCCATCCCGACCAGACAGCACTGGTGCAGCGGCAGCGGCCAGCCCGGGGTCGCGCTGCCGGGGAGCGCATCGGAGACGCCGTCGCTGCCGAGCACCGCGATGCGGCGCTCGTGCAGCCAGGGAACGCAGCGCGCGTCGAGACCGGCGAGCCCCTCGCCGTTCGGGTCCCAGGGTCCGCGCGCGGCGCGGCGCGCGTCGCGGCCGGTGGCGACGAGCAGGATGTCGCCCTCGCCGACGCGCAGCCCCGCGGCCGCCTCCGCGCGCTCGAGCTCCTCGGGAAGGATCCGCTCGCTCGGCTCGAGCCAGGCGGCGCCGCGCAGACGCGGGATGTCGAGCAGCACGCCGCGCCCGACGATTCCGTCGCGCGCCACCATGATGCTGCCGCGCCGGGCGCCGTTGCTCTTGACCTCGCTGATCGAGAAGCCGTTGTAGAGCATCCCGTTCACCGCGATGTGGCAGAGCGCGTCGATGTGCGAGGTCGCCATGCCGTGGAAGGCGACGCCGATGTAGTCCATGGTCGCGCCGATGCCGGGCACGAGCGAGTCGGCGACGTCGCCCGCGACCAGCATGTGATGATGTGCAGGGTGCGGATTCTCGATCGACGGCTCGACCGGCAGCTCGCGCGCGCAGCTCACCGCGACGCCGTCGCGCACCAGGCGCGGCCGCCGCCGCGCGCAGCTTCGGCGTGATGAAGTTGAGCGCGCCGGACTCGTCCTCGGCGCCCCAGCGGCCCCAGTTCTTGGTCGCTTCGAAGACCTTCTCCATCCAGGCCTGGGTCGGGACGCTCGGCTGGGTCACTTCGAATCCTCCGCAACGGGGACGGCCATGGTACCCGGAGAAAATCTACGGAACGCCTCTTCGATCGTGTCCATTTTCTTCAAATTTCCATCGCCGCCTCTTGCGGGACGCGCGCCCGCCACGCGGGGCGCCGGCACGCCGATTGCTTCGCCCTGAAGTCGAGAAAAAAGGAGACGAGCGATGAAACAGCGAAACGAGAGACGTGCGCGAAGCATCGCAAGACGAGTCGCCGCCATCGGAACACTGCTGGCGCTCGCGATGACCGCCGCGGCCAGCGCATCGGCCGAGTACTACACGGCGGCGCGCAAGGCCGGACGAGGCCTCGCCGCGATGACGACCGGCTTCCTCGAGCTGCCGGGCAACATGGTTGCGGAGACCCGCCGGAGCGGGCCTGCCGTCGGCATGACCCTCGGCTTCGCCAAAGGCCTCGGCGGCATCGTCGTTCGAGAGCTGGTCGGCGTGTACGAGTTCGTCACGGCGCCGATCGAGGTCCCCAGCGGCTACCGACCGATCATCAGGCCGGAGTTTCCGTGGGGCTATTTCGACGAGACCCGGGAAGTCGCGGACACCGGCCACGAGAGCTCCGTCGCGACCAATCAGCCGTGAGCGTCCGACGCGCTCACCTCCCTGAGCGCGTCGAAACGCTTGCGACCGCGACACCGGGGCGTAAGGTCACCACCCCCCCCGCCCCGGTGTCGCGGAACCCCGGGACGCTTCAGGTGACGCCGCTGGGAGGCTAGAGGCCGACCAGAGCCTTCTTCAACCCGGAATCGACGGGATCGTCGCCGATCCAGACGCGCAGCACGGCGGTGAAGAAATCCTCGCCCTGGATGTCGCGGCCCTTCTGCCGACCGTTGACCAGGATGCGCGTGCCGGCCTCCGGCGTGAATTCGAAGTGGATCGCGTCGCCTGTCTTGGCCTCGCCGATTGCCTTCAGATTGGCCTGCAGCGTCTCGATCTGCGCCGTCAGCCGGGCGAGCTGCTGCGGCGTGTTGTTGGCCACGAGCCCGTCGGACACCGCGCCGGAGAACGTCTCGCCGTCGACGTCACGCAGCATCGCGATCACGACCCGGCGCGGTCCCTTCTGTGCGAGCAGCGCGGCCGCCGAGTTGGTCTTTTTCGGCACGTAGAGCCCCGCCGCGTAGACCTTGAAGAACGCCCGCGTGCGCAGGCCCGCGCCGTTGAGCTGGAGCAGCTGGCCGCCGACCTGCGCGGTGGGTTGGAACGCGACGCCTTCGATCTCGACCGGCTGTGCGTTCGCAACCGCGCCGGCCAGCGAGAACGCAATTGCCACGATCAGTCCAAGCATCCGACGCAGAGCGCTCATGCGGGTCCCTCCACTCGCCCGAGGTGCGCACCCGTGCGGCCCCATCGCTCGAAGCCTAGCGGGTGTAGGGCGAAGCCGGCTGGGTTACGGTTGGAAGCGGAGTGCCCCGTCTTGGCGACCCTGATCACAGGCGCCGGTCTGATCGGCACCGCCTTCGCCCAGAAGGCTCTGGAGAGGAAGGAGACGGTCGTCTTCCTCGACTCCCAGCCGCGCGATGCCTTCCTCCGGGAACGGCTGGGACCAGACGCCAGCTTCGAGCTCGTGAAGGCGGACATTTGCGATCTGTCCGCCCTCGTCGAGGCCATGCGCACGCGATCGATCGAAGTCGTCGTGCACACGGCAGGGCTGATCGGGAAACGGGTGGCGGAGTCCCGCCAGCGGGCTCTTCGCGTCAATCTCGAGGGGACTGCCAACGTCGCCGAAGCGGTGTCGTCGACGGGTGTCCGGCGGCTGGTCCATCTCAGCAGCTCCGGGGTTTACGATTGGAGACGCACGACGGAGGCGCCGGTCACGGAGGCCTGTGCGCGCGGTCATGGCGGCTTCTACTCGAACTTCAGCGCGGCCAGGGAGCTCGTCCTCGAGGCCTACGCCGGCCGTTTCGGCTTCGAGCTCGCCGTGCTTCGCCCCGCGAGCGTCTTCGGTGTCGGACACTTCTGGTCGGGCTCCGCAACCGGCAGAAGGATCCAGGAGCTGGTGATCGGCGGTCTCCGGCGTGAGCGGTGCCGGGTCCGAGCGGAGGATGCCGTCCGCAACGAGTACCTCTACGCCAGGGATCTGGGCGAGGCGATCGACCGGGCCGCGGTCGCCCCGCTGCCGGGGCAGTGCTTCATCAACGTCGGCACGGGCGCCCTGATCGGCTTCGAGAGCCTGATCGCCACGCTCCAGAAGCTGCTTCCGGGGCTCGCGGTCGAGATCGAGCCGGGCGTCCCTGCACCCGGGAGGACTGCCCCTCTCGATCTCTCCGCCGCCAAACAGCTGCTCGGCTGGGAGCCGACCCGCTCCCTGGAGAGCGCCCTCGCGGATTACATCGACGACCTGCGAAGCATCGGCCTCGATCGGCTCGGCCTGTTGCAGCGCTGAAGCAGCGCGATTCCCGCTTCGCGTGAGATTCGTTGACAAGCAACGCTCGCATGGCCGAGCATGCGGCGTGGGAGGAGGCAGCATGTCCGAACCCCAGATCGACTCCGCCAGCATCGAACGCATCGCGACGGCGCTGCAGGGTCTGCCGACGGCCTTCGATGCGCCTCCTCACGTCTACACCGTATGCTGTCCCCGCTTCGTTCCGGCGCATGGAGCCGAGCGGGAGCAACCCAAGGGCGACAAGCTGCGTCTCTACGTGCACGTCCCCTTCTGTCATTACAAATGCACTTTCTGCACGTTCGCGGTTCGCGTCGGCGCCAAGCGGGAGCTGATGGAGAGATATGTCGACGCGGTTCGGCGCGAGCTGGAGTGGATCCGGCCGGGGTACGTCCTCTCCCAGCTGTTCGTCGGCGGGGGAACCCCGACCTCTCTGCCCCCGGAGCTCCTCGATGCCCTCTTGTCGAAGGTCTTCGAACGCGTGGCGCCCTCGAGCGAGGAGTTCCATACGGTCGAGTCGTCGCCCGAAACCGTCACCCGAGAGCACGTCGATGTCCTGCGCAAGTGGAAGATCGGGCGGATCAGCATGGGCATCCAGAGCCTCGAGGACGGTGTCCTGGATGGGATGAAGCGCCGCCATTCGCCCGCGCAGGCGACGGAGGCGTGCCGGATGCTGGTCGCTTCGGGCCTGCTCGTGAACGTCGATCTGATCTATTCGCTGCCGGGCCAGACCGAGGAGAGCTTCCGCCGCGACTTCCAGAAGGTCTCGGAGCTGGGGGTGCAAGCCCTGACGCTCTACGACCTGCGAACCAATGAGCACACACCGATCCGCAAGCGTCTCTCGGAGTCGGAGCGGCCGAGTCTGGCGAGACTGCTGCGCTGGCGAAAGCTGATCCAGGAAACCGCTGCCGAGCTCGGATACGTCCAGACGCGCTGGTACACCTTCAAGAAGGCCAACACCATCGCGCTCCGGCACCGCTGGCAGCAGACCTTCGACACCGTCGGGTACGGCTTCCAGCTCGGGATCGGCAACAGCGCGCGCTCCCACCTCGGATTCGCCGAGTTTCGCAACGCCAGGGACCCGGGGGAGTACATCGAGCGCATGCGTTCCGGGGAGAGTCCGGTGGATGAGACGTTCCCGCTGGACGAGGAGGACCGCAGGGCCCAGTTCATCAGCCGTTCCATCGGGGACGGTGGAATCCTGGACAGGGAGATCTACCAGCAGGCGTTCGGCCGCTCGTTCGACGACGACTACGGGGCAAATCTCGATCTGCTTCGCGCGGCCGAGCTCGTGGACGACGACGGTCGCCGCATCGGTCTCAGCCAGAGCGGCAAGCTGATCCACGATCGCATCACGCTCTCCTTCTTTCCGAAACGCGCGCTCGAATGGCTGAAGGAGAAGCAGAGCCGAACCTACACGAAGCCGTGAGCAACGGCAGGCCCGGCCGGTTTCTCTTCACGGATCTGGCCGCGCTCGCAACGTACACCCTGCTCCTGGTCCTGCGCGCGCCCCAGATCTGGCAGGGGCGGTTCTGGGCGGAGGAGGGGAGCATCTTCTTTGCCACCGCCTGGTCGGGCGGCCTGCTTGAAGTCGTTGTTGCTTCCGCACCTGGGCTACTACATGGCGGTGACCAGCTTCGCCACCACGCTGGCCGCGCGATCGGTGCCGCTCGAGCATGCGCCTCTCGTCACGACCAGCATCGCGGCCCTCCTCCAGCTGCTGCCGGCGGTCTTGCTCGTCACGGGCAGGATCGACGCGCTGCCGGGTTCCCTGTCGAGAGCCATCGCGCTGGCGCTGCTGCTGGTCGCCCTTCCCAGCGAGGAGATCTGGCTGACCACGACGAACTCCTCCCACTTCCTGGCCGTGAGCGCGGGGATCATCCTGATCTCGAAGCCCTGGGCGTCGCGCACCCGACTTCATCCACCTCGCGCTGCTCGTCCTGGCCGGTCTCAGCGGCATCGACGCGAACCTGCTCGCGCCCTTCTTCTGGTGGCGCGCGTACCGGGAGCGCTCGCGGGAGCGGCTCGAAGCAAGCGATCGCGCTGAGCGTTTGCGCGCTGCTCCAGGCGGCCGTCGTGGTGATCGCGCCCAGTCTATGGACTCGCGTCGGTGGGACTGGAAGGACCGCGCAGTCCGCGACTCGACCTGCAGATCCTGGCCCACGCCATCTTCGCCAAGGACATCCTGCTGCCGTTCACGGGGCGCGCCTGGACCGAGCAGATCATGGCGCCGCTCGCGAAGCTGCTGGCGGCTCACGCAACCGATGCTTCGTCTCGGCGATCGTGATGGTCTGGGCGGGCGTGCTTCGCGTTCGCCGTCATGCAAGGCCGGCAGTGGCAGCCCAGGCTCCTGTTCTGTCTCAGCCTCTACATGGTGTTCGTGAGCTTCACGGCTTCGATGGAGGCCTCGCGACCCGAGTGGCATCTCACGCACACGACCGCGCTCGGAGCCGGGAGGTACTACTACCTGCCGAATTTCTTCCTGGGGCTGACGCTGCTGATGATCGCAGGGACGGGCAGCGCATTGCACGAGCGCCTCCGGCGGACGGCCCTGGTTCTGGTCGCCTGGATGCTCGTCGTCGGCTCGAACGAGTTCTTCCGCTCGGATGCCGCGCCCCTGGTTCTTCACCGGGCCGGACTGGAAGCAAGAGGTCGCCGCGTGGCGTCGGGGAGAGACGCGCGAGCTGGCGATCTGGCCGGCCCCCTGGAAGATCAGCCTCGAACAGAGCTTCACCGAACGCACCTTGAATGACGACGACAGCCTTCGTGTTTGCGGGAGGAGGCAGCCTCGGCGCGGTCGAGGTGGGGATGCTCGAAGCCCTGGTCGAGCAGGGAGCGCGCCCCGATTTCGTGGTCGGGTCGTCGGTGGGCGCCATCAACGCGGCCGCCTTCGCCGGCAGCCCGGATGCGAGCGGCGTGCAGCGTCTCGCCGCGATCTGGCGCGGGCTTCGCAGCCAGGACGTGTTTCCGCTGGCGCCCCTGAAGGGCCTGCTCGGCTTCGCGGGTCTGCGCAAGAGCCTTCTCGATCCGGCGTCATCGTGGTGCCCCCGCTCTGTCCGGTCGAGTCGTCCGCGTACGACTTCTCGGCCGCGGCGTCGCTGATCGAGCGCGCGGCGGCGAGCACGCGTTCGTGGCTGGCTGCCGGCGGCCTGGAGCGCCGAGGCGTGCCGCACGAGCTGACCCCCCACTCACACGAAGCCCGCTAGCGGCCGGGACCTCACGCGCGGCGGGCAGTTGCGCGGCCACGCGAGTCGGCGGCATCCTCGCCGGGTGGCGTCGATCCAGCGCGCACCGAGCCCCTGGCTCCGGCCCTTCATCCGGACCCTCTGGGTCTCCGAGGACGATCGCGGCTCCGCGAGCGCGCACGAGCAGCGCGAGCACGTGCTTCCGACGGGCGCCGTGCACCTCGTCTTCCGGCTCTCGGGTCCGGCGCTGCGGCTCTTCGACGGACCGGACGACCGCGCCGGACGCGTGGTCGGGAGGGCGATCGTCGGCGGCGCGCGCTCGGCGTACTACGTGCGCGACGTCTCCGAGCCGGTCTGCGTCGGTGGGCGCGGAGCTGCATCCGGGCGCGGCGCCGCTGCTGCTCGGCGTGCCGGCCGACGAGCTCGCTGAGCGCCACACGCCGCTCGAGGATCTGTGGGGACGCGGCGTGCACGAGGTCGCAGGAGCGGCTCGCGCTGGCGGGCTCGGCCGAGCGGCGGCTCGCGCTCTTCGAGTCGATCCTCGCCGCGCGGCTGCCGCGCGTTCGCGGCATCCATCCCGCGGTCGCCGAAGCCCTGGCGGGCTTCGACGCGCGCTCGGACGTCCGCTCGCTGGTCGCGCGCAGCGGCTACAGCCATCGGCGTTTCGTCGCGCTCTTCCGCGACGCCGTCGGGCTCTCGCCGAAGCGCTACTCCCGCATCCTGCGCTTCCAGACGGCGCTCGCGCGGGTCGCCGCGCGCAGCCCGCGCCGTCGTGGGCCGATCTCGCGCTCGCGGCCGGCTACAGCGACCAGTCGCATTTCAACCGCGACTTCCGCGAGTTCGCAGGCGTCACGCCGGGCCAGTACCGGGAGCTCGCGCCGCCCGCGAGCCATCACGTCCCGATCCGCGGCTAGGTCAATTTCGTTCAAGACCCGGGGCGGGCCCGCGCGGCAGAATGGGCTCGTGCCATCCAGAAGGAGCCCCGCATGGCCATCCACGAGCTGTTCGCGTATCTGCGCATGAAGGACGCCGCCAAGGCGATCGAGTTCTACCAGCGGGCCTTCGGCGCCACCGAGAAGTTCCGCCTCTGCGAGCCGAGCGGCCGCGTCGGCCACGCCGAGCTCGACTTCGGCGGCACCACGCTGATGCTCTCCGACGAGTTCCCGGAGTACGGCATCCAGGGTCCCGCAGACGCTCGGCGGCACCACGCTCACGATCCACCTGCACGTCGACGACGCCGACGCGCTGATCCGCCGCGCCGTCGCGGCGGGCGCCACCATCGTGCGGCCGGCCGCGGACCAGTTCTACGGCGAGCGCTCGGGCACCGTGCGCGATCCCTTCGGCCACGAGTGGAACATCGGCCACGAGATCGAGAAGGTCACGCCCGAGGAGATGCAGCGCCGCTACGACGCGATGATCGAGGAGCGGCGGCGCGGCCTGAGAAACCGGACGCGGAAGCCTCAGGCCGACATGCCGAAGCGCTGGTGCATCAGCGTCAGGCTGAGCACCCGGTTCAGCAGGCCGTCGACCCCCACCCGCTGCTCGGGGGGCTGCTCCGGGAGCTGCGCGAAGAGGCCCCGGACCGCGGCGGCGTCGAAGATCGGCTGATCGTCGAGCAGCGACGAGGCGAACACGTCGCCGAACAGCTCCAGCATCGCGTCGGCCTCCCCGAACTTCGCGGGGGGCGTCGAGAAGGGGTGCTTCTGGCGGTCGTAGACCGGCTCGATCAGCACGTCGCGGGTCGCTTCGCGCAGCACGTGCTTCTCGCGCATGCCGTTGATCTTCATGTGGATCGGGATGCCTCGCCGCGAACTCGGCGACGCTCGTGGTCGAGGAAGGGAACGCGGCCCTCGATCGAGTGGGCCATCTCCATCCGGTCGCTCAGGAAGGTGAGGATGAAGTTGGGCAGGTGGATCCTCGCCCAGAGGTAGAGGGCCTGGTTCAGCGGGTCGCGTCCCGCGAGGCGCTCGTCGATCGGGAGGCGGCTGAGCGCGACCTCGTAGGGATTCATGCCCGCGACGCTCGCGGCCATCTCCCGGCTGAAGAGCGGCCGCGGTCCGCTGGCCCAGCGTCGAGAAGGTCTGGATCCAGGAGGGCATCCAGCCGAGCCGACGCCGGACGGCGTCGAGCTCGCGGGATGGGCGCATCCTCGTTCATCACGAGCGTGGGGACGGCCTGGTTGGACGCGCGCAGCTCGGCGAGCAGCCGGCTGACGGTGGCCGGGTCCTGGCGGGCGCTGTTGTAGAGCAGGACGTCGCGACGGAACGGCGCGTAGCCCCCCAGCATCTCGTCCGACCCCTCGCCGGTGAACACGACCTTGATCCCGGCGTCGCGCACCGCGCGGCTCAGCAGGAACTTCGCGACGCCGTGGCCGTTCACGAAGGGCGTCTCCGCGTGCCAGACCGCGTCGCTGTAGGCGTCGGCGAGCGCCCGCGGGGTCACCGGGATCGGATGGAAGCTCGCGCCCGAGCGCTCGGCCTGCGCGCGGGCGAGCGCGGACTCGTCGTAGAGCGCGTCGTCGAAGGTCAGCGTGAAGGCCCGGATCGGCCGATCCATGTGGCGCTGGGCGAGGCCGAGCACCGCGCAGGAGTCGATCCCCCCGCTCAGGTAGGAGGCGACCTCGACGTCGGCGACCAGCCGCTCGCGGACGGCGTCGTCGAGCACGGCGCGGAAGCCCGCGACGACCTCCGCGTCCGAGCGATCGTCGGCCGCCAGCTCCGCGGCCGTCGGAAACGCCAGGTCCCAGTACGGGTAGACGCTGACCTCGCCGTGCTGCGCGATCGCGTAGTGACCCGGCGGAACCGTGTAGATCCCCGCGAACAGCGAGCGCGAGTGCGGCCGGAAGTGGAAGGCCTCCTGGAACACCGCCTCGCGGTTCCAACGGGCCGGAACCCCGAGCGCGAGCAGCGCCTTCACCTCGGACGCGAAGAACACGTCGCCCTCGTGCACGGCATAGAAGAGCGGCTTGATGCCGAAGCGGTCGCGGATCGCCAGCATCGCGCGGTTGCGGCGGTCCGCGATCACCGCCGCGAACTCCCCGCGCAGGTGGCGCCCGAGGTTCATCCCCTCGCGCAGGTAGAGGTGCAGCGCGATCTCGCTGTCGGAGTCGGTCTTGAAGACGCAGCCCTCGGCGCGCAGGCGCTCGCGGATGGCCTGGTAGCCGTAGAACTCGCCGTTGACGACCAGCTGGACGTCGCCGCTCGCGTCCGACATCGGCTGGTCGCCGTTGCTCGAGACCGATGATCGAGAGGCGGGTGTGGCCGAGGAACCAGCGTCCGTCGGGGGCGACCCACCGGCCGACCGCGTCGGGGCCGCGGTGATGCAGCGTCTCGAGGGCGCGGTCGAGCCGCTTCGGCTCGAAGCGCGCCGCAGCAGGCCCGCTACGAATCCGCACATGTCGTCTCCCTTCGCAGCGAAACTGCGGCTTCAGCGGATCGCGCCGCGCGAGCGGAGCGCCGCGCGCGCGGCCTCATCGTAGCCGACGCCCTGCCAGCACCTCGTCGGTGTGCTCGCCGATGGCGGGCGCGGGCCGCGTCTCGACGGGCGCGCTGCCTTCGACGTCGATCGGGTTCGCGATGCTGCGCACCGCGCGACCGCGGGAATCCTGCCCCGCGCGCAGGATGCCGGCGGCCTCGAGCTGCGGGTCGTGCACCAGGTCGTCGAGCCGCGCCATGTGGGTGAAGGTGACGCTCTGCTCGTCGAGGGCCTTGCGCCAGTGCGCGTAGTCGCGGCTCGCGAAGAGCGGCGCGACGATCGCGTAGAGCTCCTTGGCTCGCGCGCGGCGATCGCCGCGGGTCGCGAAGCGCGCGTCCGCGAGCAGGTCGCTGCGCTCGAGCGCCCGGCAGAGCCCCGGCCAGAGCCGGTCCTCCTGCACCATCGCCAGCAGGATCCACTCGCCGTCGCCGTCTCGTACTGGTTCACGAGCGCGTTGTCGGGCTCGCGGCAGTCGACGCGGCGATAGCTCTCGGCGCCGCACAGCATGGCCTGCAGGTAGATGCTGTTCGACCAGGCTCCGTTGGCGAGCAGCGAGCTGTGCACCTTGCAGCCGCGGCCCGTTCGCTCGCGCTGGTAGAGGGCCAGCATGATCGCGCCGAAGAGCGCCATCGCGCTCGGATGGTCGCCCATGGCGGGCACCGACAAGGCGGGCAGGCCGCCGCGCGGCCGCACCGCGTCCTGGAGGCCCGAGCGCGCCCACCAGGCGGTGGCGTCGTAGCCGGGCTTCTCCGCCTCGGGCCCTTCCTCGCCGAAGCCCGTCGCGTGGGCGTACACGAGACGCGGATTCAGGGGCTCGAGGTCGCGCCAGGCGAGCCGGAGCGCGGCGAGCACGCGCACGGGATAGTTGGTGACGAAGACGTCGGCCTCGCGCACCAGGCGCAGCAGGATCTCGCGCGCCTCGGCGTCCTTCAGGTCGAGCGCGACGCTGCGCTTGCCGCGGCCGGTCAGCAGCCAGCAGTAGTCCTCCTCGCACTTCGGAAGCGGCGGCATCTGGTGCAGGTAGCGGTAGGGATCGCCCGTCTGGGGCGGCTCGATCTTCACCACGTCGGCGCCGAAGTCGGCCATCACCGTCGCAGCAGCGGGGCCGAAGACGAAGCTGCCGACGTCGAGCACGCGAATCCCTTCGAGGATGGGGCGCATGGGAGACCTCCGAAAGGGTCGGACCGCCACGGGGAGCCGTCCGGCCCGCGTGCCGCCAGCCTATCCCAACCCGATCGCCCGCGTAGCGAAATTCTCGGGTCGCCCGGGCGTCGCGGCGCTGACTCAGGGCAGCTCGGGGATTCCGAGCAGCTCGAGGATCTGCGCGCGGATCGGGCTGTAGCGCACGTGGCTCATCGCGATGCGACTCGGCGAGGAAGGTCTCGCCCCGGCCGTACTTCTCGCGCTCCTGCGGCAGCTCGATGATCTGCGTTCTCCTCCGGGTGGCGCAACGACGCCGATGCGGATCCTCGCCGGCGCGCACGCGCTCGAGCTGCTCGAAGAGCAGGCGCGCGAAGCAGCACGACGCCGCGGTCGGTGTCGACCAGCAGCTCGCGCGTGCGGTCGGCGATCGCACCCTGGCTCACCCACGCCATGATGTCGCCGCCGTCGACGAAGTCGACCAGGAACTCGCCGCGCTCGTCGCGGAACGGGACGTCGTAGACCGGGAATCTCCGCCTGCGCCGGCGCTGCGCGCCCGTCGCGCGGCCGGTAGCAGCGAGTACCAGAAGTGCAGCGTGTGGGTGTCGTCGACGGGCACGCGGATCTGGAAGCGGTGCTGCCGGTGCGCGCCGACCCGCACCATCGCGGGAAAGACCAGCGGATGGCCGATCCGCCAGTCGTCGTCGTCGCGGCTCCCGCCCTCGAGCACGCGCCGCTTGATGATGCCGTGCGGAAAGACGTCGAAGCCGATCTCCTCGTGGCGCCGCGCGTAGCGGCTCGGCGCCGGGAGCCCGTCGCGCGCGCCGCACCGAGGCGAGATGATGGCCGTGCAGCCACTCGAGGTGCGTCGGGTCGACGCTGTTCTCCATGATCTGGAGCCAGTTGCAGGGAATCAGCGCACGCCCGATGTCGCGCAGCACGCCCGGCCCAGACGAACAGGTCGTAGCGCGGCAGCAGCGGCGCCGGCTCGGGGCCGAGGTAGGCGAAGACCAGCCCGCCCGAGCTCGTCGACGCGGTATGCGCGCGTGCGCGCCCGCGCGAGCAGGCCGCGTCGGTCGCGCACCGACGGGATCTCGACGCAGCGCCCGCCGCGGTCGAAGCGCCAGCCGTGGTAGGCACAGCGCAGCGAGCCTCGTCGACGATCCCGTAGGCGAGCGAGGCGCCGCGATGCGGGCAGCGGGCGTCGAGCGAGCCGAGCGCGCCGCCGCGTCGGTGCGGAACAGCGCGAGGTCCTCGCCGAGCAGCCGGACCGGCAGCGCCGCCCCGGCGGCGCAGCTCCGAGCTCGCCGCGACCGGGAGCCAGTAGCGGCGCAGGAGCTCGCCCATCGGCGTGCCCGGCCCGACACGCGTCAGCGTCTCCTGCTGCTCGCGGGTCAGCACGTCGCCGCCCCGTAGCGCGCCTGGGTGCGCGCGTAGAACGCGGCGTCCCAGACGCCGTGCTCCGGCGGACCGAGGCCCGAGGCCTTCCAGCCCGGAGAAGGGCGCTCGCGGATGCACGGCGAGCGGTCCCGGAGCCAGCTGCACGATGCCGGCCTGCGCCGGCCTCGAGGACGCGCGCGCGCGCCCGCGCGTCGCGGGTGTGGACGCTGAGCACGAGGCCCTGCGCGCACGCCGTTCGCGATGCGCGAGCGCATCCTCGAGGTCGCCGGCGACCTGGAGGACCGCCACCGGGCCGAAGGTCTCCTCCTGGGCGATCGCGGCTGCGCCGGATCGACGTCGGCGAGCAGCGCCGGCGTCGAGCCAGGCGCCGTGCGCGAGCGCGCCGGCGATACGCGCCGCCGGCGACGAGACGCGCGCCCGCGCCGCGCGCGCGCTCGATCACCGCCAGCGACGCTGCGTCGCGCTTCTCCGCCGAGATCAGCGGCCCGACGTCGGTCGCCGGATCCGTCCGGCTCGCCGACGCGGAGGGCCGCGGTCGCGTCGGCCGACCAGCGCCTCGAAGCGCGGCGCCGACGCGACCGCTCCACGACGAAGCGGCGAATCGCGGTGCAGCGCTGGCCGGCGAAGCCGAAGGCCGCGCGCACCAGCTCCGGCGCCACGCCGCTCGAGGTCGGCGTCGGCGAGGACGATCGCCGCGTTGTTGCCGCCGAGCTCGGCCTGGAGCGGCTTCATGGCCTCGGCGCAGAGCGCCGCGACGACGCGCCCGGTCGTCGAGCGATCCCGTGACCGAGACCGCCGCGATGCCAGGCTCGCGGCAGAGCGCGCGCGGCCGCCTCGCCTCGCCGCAGCACGACGTTCACGAGCCCGGCGGGAAGGCCCGCGCGCTCGAGGCTCTCGACGATCGCGAGCGCGGTCTGCCGACGCCTGCGGCGCCGGCTTCAGCACGACGCCGTTCCCGAAGGCGAGCGCCGGCGCGATCTTCCCGACCGGGATCGCGAGCGGGTTGTTCCACGGCGTGACGAGGCCGACGACGCCGACCGGGCGCGCGCGGCGCGCGACGCCCGGGGCGACGATCGACCGCGCGCCGATGCGCGCGCCAGCTCGGCCGCGACGCGCACGTGCGCCGACCGCCCGGCCGACCTCCTCCTCGGCGAAGCGCCGCGGCTTCGCCGACCTCGCGGACCAGGAGGTCGACGAGGCGCGGCCGCTCGCGCCTCGAGCTCCGCGGCCCAGCGCTCGAGCAGCTCGGCCGCGGCGCGCGGGATCGGCGCCCGCCCAGGCGCGCTGCGCGCGCCGCGCCGCGCGCGCCGCCTCGGCGACCTCTTCGGCGCGCCGCCGAGCGGGACCTCGCGCGAGGACGCGCGACGTCCGGCAGGGATCGCGGTGCACGAAGCGCGCGCGCGCGTCGCCCTCGCGCGGCGCGCCGGCGATCCAGCGCCACCGGCAGCCCGGTTCGCCGTCGCCGGATCCGCAGGCGCCGTGCCATCGAGCTCGGCCAACGACCTCGAGCGCGCTGGCGAAACGCGGCCGCGCGCTCCGCGAGCCAGGCGCGCGTCAGCTCGCCGTGCAGCGGCTCGGTCGTGCCGACGGCGTCGTCGACGACGCAGACCTCGTAGCCGCGCTCGTAGGCGTCGAGCACCGTCGTGCGCACGCAGGCGTGCAGGTAGAGGCCGGCGAGCGACGAGTCGGCGGATCCCGCGCTCGCGCAGCCAGGCGTCGAGCCGCGGGTCGGCGAAGGCGCTGTAGTAGCTGCTTGCGGCACGACGCAGCTCGCCCTCGCGCCGGCGCGAGCGGCGCCGGGCGGCGCGCGCCGCGGCGTGCCCGCCACGCACTCGCGGATCCGCGCCGTCTTCCAGTGCGGCATGCGATCGGAGCCGTCGGCTCGCGTCACCGTGTGCACGTGCACGATCGGGAAGCCGCCGCGCGCGCAAGCCGCGCAGGAGCGAGGCGGCGCGCTCGCAGAGCGCGTCGCGGTCGGGCAGCGAGCCCCGGGCGCTCGAGGAAGTCGTTCTGCAGGTCGACGAGCAGCAGCGCGCGTCTCCGCCGCGCTCGCTCACGAGGCTCGCGCGGCTCGCGTGCGCTCGCGAGCTCCTGCGCGATGCGCTCGGCGAGCTCGCGCGTGCCGACGACGCGGCTCGCCGGCGCCGGCCACGTCCGCGGTGCGCAACCCGGCGGCGAGCACGCGCTCGACCGCCGCTCGATCCGCAGCGCGGCCGTCCGCGAGCCCGAAGCTCTCGCGCAGCATCATGGCGAGCGACAGGATCTGCGCCACCGGGTTCGCGCGGTCGGTCCCGGCGAGGTCGTGCGCCGCGCCGTGCCCGGTCTGGTAGACCGCGCGCCCCGCCGGGCCCGAAGTTGGCGGAGTACGACATGCCGCGCGAGCCGAGCAGCACGGTCGCCGAGTCGGCGAGCACGTCGCCGAAGAGGTTCGGCGCGACCACGACGTCGAAGCTGCGCGGACTCGGCGACGAGCTGGAAGCCGGCGTTGTCGACGTCGAGCACCTCGAGCGACGATCCCGGTGCTCGGCCGCGACGGCCTGCGGCCTGCTCGCGCCAGAGCGCGCTCACCTCGGGGACGCCGCCGCTCTTCACGACCACCGTGAGCCGGCCGCGCCGCTGCGCGCGCCAGCGCGGCGGCGACCGTCGATGATGCGCGCGACCTGCGTCGGCGCTGTAGCGAGAAGTGCTGGTACGCGACCCGGCCGTCGTCGCGCCGCCCGAACTCGCCGAAGTAGACGCCGCCGACGTTCTCGCGCACGATCAGCAGGTCGACGTCCGCGAGCCGTTCCGGGCGGACGATCGCGCGTCGGCGAGCGCCGCGCGACGGCCGGATCGGCACGAGCTTGCAGTAGAGATCGAAGCGGCGCGCGCAGCTCGTAGACGAAGCGGCCGCCCACCGGGCCGCAGAGCACCGCGCCGCCGTCGGCGAAGACGGCGTCGCAGAGAGCTCGGCGACCTCCGGCCGTGAGCCCGCTGCTCCGCCGTGTCGCCGCCGACGCGCACGTCGAAGCGGCGCCCGCTCGCGCTGCGCAGCGGCCTCGAGCACCACGAGCGCGGCGCCCACCACCTCGGGACCGATGCCCTCGCCCGGGATGACGCCGACCACCGGTGCGGCCGTTCGCGCGCGCTCCCAGCCCGAGACGGTCGATCCAGACGTGCGCGCACCGCGGCGTGCGTCGCCATGCAGGTCGGTCGGGCCGCGGCTCACGTGAGTCGCCGTGCTCGAACTGCGACGAACGAGGCGCGCGCCTCCGCGCGCCGCGAGCCAGTCCTGGGCGCGCTGCGGATAGAACGCGAGCATCACGAGGTCGTAGACGAGCCGTCCGATCTCGCTCAGCGCGAGCGCGGCTCCCATCGTCGTCGAGCAGAGCCGCGCCGGCCGGCAGCCGCGTCGAGCACCGCGCCGAAGTCCTCGTCGAAGGCGCGCCCGAACGCTGCGCTGCGTACTCGGCGCGCGCGCGAGCGTCTTGCCGTCGCCCGATGCGTGCGGGCGATGAACTGCGTCATGCGGTCCTCCTCGGCGAGCGGGA
Source organism: uncultured Alphaproteobacteria bacterium (assembly GCA_963724595.1). GTDB lineage: Bacteria > Pseudomonadota > Alphaproteobacteria > Rhizobiales > Hyphomicrobiaceae > Hyphomicrobium_A. The sequence goes on from CAVRVR010000007.1 coordinate 224,112, forward strand.
AGACCTGCTCGACGGGGCTCGGCCCGTCTTCGACGCGCTCGAGGTACTCCGGGAGCCGCTCGTGGTTGCGATAGACCGTGTAGCCGAGGTGCGAGCGCGCGCTCATGCCGATCCCGAGCTGGTAGCCGGACATCGCGTCGTCGAAGCAGGGCAGGCGCTCGTGCGCGCGCGGCGATCGGTGTCGAGGCGCTTGAAGGTGTGCCAGCGCGTCTGCGTGTAGCCGAGCTCCTCGGCGCTGCGCTTCACGAAGCGCGCGCCAGCGCATCAGCCGCGCCGAGGTCGAAGCGGCTCTCGTCGTCGAGCGCCTTCGTCACCGGCGTGCGCTCGTTGACGCGCAGGCTGTAGAGCGTGAGCGACGGGCACGCCGCGCCCGCGATCGCCTCGCAGGTCGCGCAGGAAGCTCTCTTCGCGTCTGGCCCGGCAGGCCGTAGATGAGATCGACGTTGAGGATCAGCCCGGAGTCGACCAGCAGCTCGCAGGCGGCGAGCGCCTCGCTCGCGCGTCTGCTGGCGGTGCACGGTGCCGAGCACGTCGCCGTCGAGGCTCTGGATGCCCATGCTCACGCGTCCGATGCCGTGGCGCTGGAGCACCTCGACGTGCGCGGCGGAGATCGTCTCGGGCGACGTCTCGACGGTGTGGACGCGCGCGCCGGACGGCGGCGTGCGCGCGAAGATCGCCGCGAGCAGCTCGTCGAGGAGCTCGGGGGCAGCGCCGTCGGCGTGCCGCCGCCGACGAAGAGCTGCGAGAGCGGCGTCCCGGGCTCCACCCACTCGAGCTCGCGCTCGAGCGCGCGCACGTAGCGCGCCATCGTGTCGGCGTCCGCGCCGACGCGCACGGCGAAGTAGCAGAAGGTGCAGTGATAGCGGCAGAAGGGGACGTGCACGTAGAGGCGCAGCTGGTCGCCCGCGAGCGGCGGCCGCTCCGCCATCGGCGCCGCGGTGTAGGCCGGCGCGGCGGAGGGATAGACGTGCGGGACCGAGTAGGCGGCGCGCGGGAACCGAGCGCCAGCGCGCGCGTCACGCGTTCGAGCGTGTCGGCATCGGGCTCGGAGATCGGAGAGAGCATCGAAGGGTTCAGCCCCCCACCCGAGTCACTCGCACGCTATCACACGGCCGTGCGCGGCGCGCTGCGCCCGGCCGCGCCCAGCTCCTCGAGAATCCGCCGCGCCCGCTCCGCACCCGCGAGATCGATGCCGTGCGCTGGCGGTTTCGCGTCGCTGCGCCGGAGGATCGCAGCCGCCAGTCGCTCGGGCGTGGCCGAGTCGATCTCGAGCACCTCGGCCAGCCCCAGCCGGGCCAGCAGCCTCGCGCGCAGCGGCTGGTCGCTCATCCCGGCATTCGGAACCAGGACCGCGGGCGTCCGCGTCTCCATGAGATTGGTGCAGGTGTTGTAGCCGGCGTGGCTGACCGACACGTCGGCCTGGCTCAGTGACGGGAGGAACTCGGGCGAGAATGGCAGGAACGAGATGGTCGGATCGGTGACCTCCCGCTTCCAGCGCGCGGATTCCCCGGCGGCGGCGTAGGCCGGTAGGAAGACGGTCATCTGCTTGGATCGCATCTCGCCGAGAGCTGCCGCGACGTGCTTCCAGGCCTCGACCGCGAGCGGGATCAGCGCGCTCGTGGCGGCGCCGCCGGAGCTGACCACGACGCGGAATCGCTTTCTCTCGTCCGGACCGGAGCCGCCAGCGACCGCCGCAGGACGGCGCTCCAGCTTCTGCGACACGAAACCGGTGTACCGGATCGGCGTCTCGATCTCGGCCGCCCAGGGCAGGTGCTCGTCGATCCGGACGATCTCCGGATCGGCGTGGACCAGGACGAGGTCGAAGTGCTCGAGCAGCGTCCGCCTCACCCGCGCGGGATGGTCCGCGACGTCGATCGGGCGCCGGTTCCGCGTGCCGATGTCGCGCAAGCACGAGATCACGCGGACACCCGCGTTCACCTCCCGCGCTCGCACGATCACGTGGCGGATCTCGGCGGCCATCTCCCATTTGCTGAACGGGAAGTCCTCGACCAGCAGGATCTCCGGACGCATCCGCTCGATCGCCCGTCCCAGCGACGCGCGGCGCTCCTCGAGCACCTCGGCAACCGGCCGGCCGTCCGCGGACGCGAGCTGCCCATCGGCGCCTCGCTGGAGGGCGGGCAGCACGAGCCGCGCCACGGGCGCCGGCGGTCGGGGTACGGCGCGGCCTCCTTCCAGCAGGACGACCTCGTGACCAGGCACCAGGGCCCGCGCGATCTCGAACATCCGGTTGAAGTGCCCCGTCCCCGACAGCCCCTGGACGTAGATGAAGATGCGCTTGCCCATGGCGTCACGGCTGCGCCGCCGCCGAGGGGTACTTCAGCCGGACGGATTCGGTGGCCGGGTCGTCGCGGTAGCGCTCCTCGATCTCGCGACGGAGTGCGTCGATCGACCACGTGCTCGCGTCCGTGACGCAGACGAAGAGACCGCCGAAGCCCGACTGATAGGCGACGCGGAGACCGGCGCGCTCGAGCTCGGCCCGCAGCTCGGCGGGGCTCCGGTGACAGCTGCGCGGCCAGTACCAGACGCCGTCGATCCGGACCAGATCCTCGAACGGGCGGCCGTCGAAAGCCGCGTCCTCGTCGTCGATCCGGACGAACCGGGTCGACGTTCTCGGATCGAAGCGATCCGGGCCGTAGTCGCGGCCCTGGTGGTAGACGACGGTCTCGAGCAGGTAGACGCCGTCGTCTTCGAGAACCCGGCGGATGTTGCCGAGGGCCCGGGCCCGATCCTGGTCGCCGGTGATCTGGTGCAGGCAATGGTTGTCGAGCACGAGGGCGTAGCTTCGAGGTGGCCGCGCCAGTGACGCGATGTCTTCGACCGCGAAGCGGATCGGAAGGCGCTTCCGCCCGGCGATCCGGCGGGCCAGCTCGATGGCGTCGGCAGAGATGTCGATCGCATCGACCTGGAACCCGCGCTCCGCCAGATAGCACGCCCCGGGACCGGTGCCGGTGCCGTACTCGAGCGCACGCCGCCCAGCCGCCGCCGGCCGACACCGCCGCCCGGATCGATGGCGCCCCCAGCACCGCCTCGAGAAAGGGCCGCATCCCGAAGTCCTCGAAGCGCTTGCCGGAATAGCGCAGGTCCTGCTCGCTCTCCGCCAGCGCGCGGTAGCGCTGGGAAAGCCATCGATCCCGGAACCTCATGGAGCGCTCAGGCGGCTCTGCCCCAGGCGGACGCTGCTGCGCGCGTCGAGCCAGTGCCGGGCGTGGTCGGGATAGAACGCCATCGTGATCAGGTCGTAGACGAGCCGGCCGGCCCCGGTGAGGACCAGGCGCTGCTCCCGGTCCGGCTCGACCAGCCCGGCGCTGCCGAGCCGGGAGAGGAGGGGGCCGAAGTCGTCCTCGATCTCGGATCCGAACGCGCGCCGGTACGCCGCCGGCGAAAGCGGCTTTCCGTCTCCGAGCGAGCGGGCGACGAACAGCGTCTTGCGATCGGCGATCCCGAGCGGGAACGTGTCTTCCACCGGGCTCTCGCCCCGCTCGATCCTCTCGACGTAGGTCTCGAAGCTCCTGTGGTTGCGGTAGAAGCTCGCTCCGAGCTGGGAATGCGCGCTCATGCCGACGCCCAGCTGGTGGCCCTCGACCTTGTCCGGATCGAAGGAGGGCAGCCGCTCGTGCCGGGTGGCGGCGCTGTCCCGCGCGACGAAGGCGTGCCAGCGGGTCTGCACGAACCCCAGCTCGTTCGCGGCCTGCTCGACGTACGCCCGCCAGCGCATCAGGCGGACCAGGTCGAGGCGCTCCTTCTCCGCGAGCACGCGAGCGACCGGCGTGGCCTCGTTGACGCGGAGGTTGTAGAGGGTCAGCGATTGCACGCCGGTCTCGACGACCCGCTCGAGGCCGCGGCGGAAGCTCTCCTCGGTCTGACCCGGGAGCCCGTAGATGAGGTCGACGTTGGCCAGCAGCCCGCTGCCGGCGAGCGTCCGGCAGGCGTCGAGCGCCTGCGCGGTCGTGTGCCGGCGATGCACGCCGGCCAGGATCTCGTCCTCCAGGCTCTGGATCCCCATGCTCACCCGTCCGATGCCGTGTGCAGCCAGGACGGCGAGGTGATCGGTGGTCAGGGTCTCGGGAGACGTCTCGACGCTGTGTATGCCATCGCCGAACGGGCGCGTCCTGCGCAAGACCGATCTCAGCAGTCGATCCAGCAGATCGGGAGGCAGCGCCGTCGGCGTTCCCCCGCCGACATAGAGCTGGGAGATCGGTGTGCCGGGCTCGACCCACTCGAGCTCCTTCTCCACCGCGCCGAGGTAGCGCTCCATCCGAGCGCGATCCGCGCGCACCACGATCGCGTAGAAGCAGAAGCTGCAGGCATAGTTGCAGAAGGGAACGTGGACGTAGAGGCGCAGGAACTTCGCTGCCGGCCGATCGCGCTCGGCGCACGGCGTCTGGAGGAAGGCCGGCGCCGAGATGGGATAGACGTGGGAGGCCGCGTAGCTGACGCTGGGAAGCGGTCCCACCGCCGCGAGGATGTCGGCAGCCGCGCTCTGATCGATCCGCAGCCGAGGGAACATCACGATGCCCCTGTCGCAGGCGGCGACGATAGCAGCCTGCGCGCTCGACCCCTCTCGAGGTTGTAGGCTCTGAGCGAGGCCCACCAGCATGGAGAACTTCACCGCACCGAGCGTTCAGCAGATGGCGATCGATGCCGTGTCATTCGCGCTCCGTGATTCGCTGATGTGGTATCTGGTGCCCGCGGCCGCGTCGTTGATTCTGCTCCTCTTCGTGAGCGGGATGCGGGGGGACCCGAAGCGCGACCAGGCGGCAGCGCGCCTCGGGCTCCCCGATTGGCTCTACCTGGTCGCGCTCGCGGTCTTTCTCTTCGCGCTGCGCTGGCCGATCCTCGCGGTCGGAGATCTCGAGGGGGACGAGAGCGTCGCGGTTTCGGCCGCGATGACCCGCTTCCTGGATCCCGCCTTCGGCGTGACCCTGTTCACGGGATCCGCCGGACCGCTGCTCACCTATCCGGTCGCAGGCTTGGGCCTGCTCGGGCTCCGAATCGACTTCGGCGCCTCGAAGCTCGTATCGAATCTCCTGATCACGGCGAGCTCGGCGGTGCTGTATCTGGGGCTCCGGACCGTGAGCGAAGGCCGCATCGCCCGAATCGCGCTGCTCCCGCTGCTCGCCTTCCTCGGGCTCGCCAGCAGCGTCTGGTCGCAGATGTACTGCTCGGAGCAGTGGATCAATCTTCTCTCGATCTCGATGATCTACTTCCTGCTCCGGCTCGACCTGAAGATCGGGCGCGAAGCCGCCAGTCTCGGTGGCATCGGTCTCGCCTTCGGGTTGATGCCTCTGCTCAAGTGGCAGGGAGTCCCGATGGCAGCGCTCTTCGCCCTGCTCGCGGTCGCGATCGTGACGCGTCGGTGGCTTCGCGAACCAGCCGGTCTCGGGGCGCTGGCCGCCCGACTCTGGCCCCTGGTGGTGTTGGGCCTCGCGCCTCTGCTGCTCTGGTGCGCGGTCCTGTGGAGCTTCGACAGCCTCGAGTACTTCTTCCGGACCTACTTCGCGTCCCTCATGACCCAGGCGACCAGCCGTTACAGCTCGACGTTGACGGAGCGGCTGAGGGCCTTCCCGGTCTGGGGCGTCTCCCCCTTCCCGACGGAGCAGGTCTTCTACCTCGCGAACGCGGCATTCTGGGTGCCGGCCGTGACCTACCTGTGCCTGCTGCGCCGCCAGCCGCGAGTCCTGGTGGAGCTGGCGCTGGCGGCCGTCTACCTGCTGGTCAGCCTGTACGCGGTGCTCCAGCCGGGGGGTCCGTTCTCACACTATCTCAACCTCCTGGTGCAGCCGTTCTTCGTGCTCGGCATGCTGGTGTTCTGCCGTGCGGTGCAGGCGGCGACCCAGCCCGCCCTGGTGGTGTCGGCCTATCTCGGGCTCGCGCTGCTGGTACCAGCCCTGGTCGGCCTGCGAGCCCCTCCGCTTCCGGAGCGGATTGAAATCCGGGCCCGCTTCCTCAGGGACCCCGCCGTGCACAAGGTCGCTCCTCCGGGATCCCCGATGATCCTGTGGGGATGGGAATACGTCTACTACGTAGATTCCGGAATGACCTGGGGCACGCGGACCGGTGGCAGTCACGAGATCCTGGAGCCCTTCTTCCACGACAAAGAGCTGTTCGTCCGAGACTTCGTCCAGAGCCTCGAGAGTGGACGGGCGCCGCTCTTTCTGGATACCGCGACCGTAGGGTCTTTGGCGTACGGCAATCGCAGCTTCTTCGGACACGAGACGCATCCGGAGATTGCGAGCGCCGTCCGAGCCAATTACTTCCTGTGCGGCGAGTTTCTCGGGGCACGCCTGTACCTCGACAGGAAGAGATACCAGGGCCAGACGGACATCGAGACCTGGTGCTCGGGGCTGCCAGGCGGAGGCCAGGTGAACCGGTGACGAAGGCGCGTCAGCCCTCGAGCGCGCTCCGGTACGCGTCGAGGGTCGCGGCCGCCGTACGCTCCCAGCTGAAGCCAGCCGCGCGTTTGAGCCCGTGCTCCCGAAGCTCGAGCCTGAGGCGCGGCTCGCGGACCAAGAGAAGCATGCAGCGGGCCGCATCCGCGGGATCCTCGGGATCCGCCAGCAAGCCCGCGCCGCCCAGCGTTTCGGGCATGGCCGCGGCTCGCGCCGCAACCATCGGGGTCCCGCAGGCCATCGCCTCCAGGATCGGCAGCGCGAAACCCTCGTGCCGCGACAGCGAGATGCAGCCGCGGGCGCCGCGGTAGAGCGCCGGCAGGTCCGCGTCGGCGACGAAGCCAAGCCGACGAACCCGCGCGTCGAACGATCCGACGGCGCTGTGGTGCCGGCCCACGAGGACCAGCTCGTGACCGTCGGTGTCTGCTGCTTCGAAGCGCCGGAAGGCCTCGAGCAACACTGCGAGGTTCTTGTGCGGATCGTCTCCGCCCACGTACAAGAAATACGGACGCTCGAGAGCATGGCGCCGGAGCGTGGCCGCGTCGTCGCGCGGCTCGACGTCGAAGTGGCGGTCGACGCCAGGCGGGATCACGGCGATGCGCCGGGGATCGACCCCCAGGAGGTCCCGGCATTGCTCGGCTCCGTGCTGACTCAACGCGATCACCCGGCGCGCGCGGCGGCAGAACTGCGCGAGCCGGCGCAGTCGGGAGGCCCGGTGGCGGAGCCAGCGCCCGCTGGCGGGCGTGTGGAACGGGATCAAGTCGTGCACGTTGATCACGCAGGGTGTGGCAATCCGGATCCGGTGATAGACGTAGAACTGCGCCGGCACGTGGAGCAGGTCCGCACCGAGGCTCCGGAGCCCCGCGTCGAGGACTCGGCCACGCCGCCAACCGAACCTGCGCAGGTCGAGCGCCAGCGGGTGCGCGGGAGCTCCGAACAACCGGCCGTCGGGAGCGACCTCTGCGAGCGAGCCCCCGCGGACGGCCGAGTCCCGGTCGATCGCGACGGCGAGCTCGACGCCCTCCTCCCGGAGCTGCGCGAATCCGTGCAGCAGGCCCCGCGCGTAGCGCCCGACGCCGCGGAAGGCGGACCCGTCCTGGAAGCAGCGTCCGTGGAGAATCACGCGCAGGGGACGCAGGTTCCTCCGACCGGAAGTGGCCGCGGCTGATAAACTAGGCCGCGCTCGCGCTCCCAGCGAGCGCGAGGGAGGCCTGCGCTGTGTCCCACCGCGAGTCCCGGCGGATCGGCCGGCGGATCCGGCACTGGCTGCGCGGCCAGCCGCGGCCTGCGCAGCCGCGTCCGGTGCAGGCGCTGATCGACGAGGCCGTGCGCGCGGTGGCCGATCAAGCCCGCGCCCGCATCCGCCCGGACCATCCATGGCTCACCGAGTACGCGAATCTCCTGTCCGAGGATTGGCTGGCGGAGAATTTCGAGCACCACCGGGAGCTGGTCCAGCTGGTGGAGGAGCTCGCGCAGCGCGCCGCCGGCGGCCGCACGCCGAAGTTGCTCGAGGCCGGCGCCGGGTCCGCGGCGCTCTCGCTCGCGCTCTCGCGGCGCAACTACGACGTCACCGCCGTCGACTCGGATCCCCTGATGGTGCTGCGCGCCCAGCACATCTCCGCGCACCTGGGCGGCTACGCCAGGGTTCTGTGTCTCGACCTGCGCGAGCTCGAGCCGTTCCGGGACGGGTACTTCGACGTCGTGTTCTCGCAGGGAACCCTCGAGCACTTCGACAACGCGTCGATCCGCGCCCTGCTCGACCAGCAGCTTCGGGTCGGCCGGTACGTGGTGTTCTCGGTGCCCTCGAATCACTGGCCGACCCGGGACTTCGTGAACGAGCGAAAGATGACGACGGACGAGTGGAAGGTGTTGCTACAGCAGGTGGACGCCGAGCTGCTGCACCTCTCCTACTACCATCCCGGAGATCTGCACGTGCTGGCCGCGCTGGCGCGGACCGCCGATCCCAAGGCGAACCCGATCGAGATCAGCGAGCCCCGGCGCTGAGCGACGCTGCTCAGCGCTGCTTGCGGAACATCCCGTCGAAACGCGACCGGCTTGATCTGCCAGCGCCACTCGGGCGGCAGCTCGCGCGGGGTCTGATCGCGCACCAACGCCGCCCACTCCGCGGCCGCGGCCTCTGCTCGGCGCTGATCTGCGGCGCGTTCGGCGCGGGGGCGCCGCCGGCCAGCGCCACGGCCGCCGACACCAACAGGGCGCCGGCCGCGAAGCTGCCGCAAGCGCCTTCCAGCTCGTTCGTGTTCGCGCCTGCTCCCGGCATACACCCGCGGGGCATCCCAGCCTGATCAAGGGTACGGCCTGACTCAGCATCGCCATCGTCTCACTCTCTTTCTGGCGTCCCCGGCAACCCAGGCGGGAGGATCGGTCTTCTGCCGCGAATATCCAGAGCTGGTTCTTTCGAGTCTGTTATGCAAATCTGAATGGATAGACCGCGGGAGGATCTGCCGATGGCCCTCAGCCCCCAACCCGACCCCTCCGCGCTCGCCTCGCCGCTCGACTGGACGGCGCTGCGCGACTTCCTGGCGGTCGCCGAGACCGGAAGCCTCTCCCGGGCCGCCCGCCGCCTCGGGGTGAGCCAGCCGACGCTCACGCGCCGCATGGCGGCGCTCGAGGAGCGGCTGCGGACGGAGCTCTTCCGCCGCACGCCGCGCGGGGTCGAGCTGACGGAGGCGGGCGAGTCGATCCTGCCGGCGGCGCGGCAGATGGAGCAGGAGGCGCACGCGGTCGAGCTCGCGATCTCCGGGCGCGACGCGGCCCTCGCCGGGCTGGTGCGCGTCACCGCGACCGAGGGCCTGGGCATCCACTGGCTCACGCCCGCGCTCGCCGAGTTCCAGCTCGCGCACCCGGCGATCGAGATCCAGCTCCTGGTCCAGAACCAGGTCCTGAACCTGCTCCAGCGCGAGGCCGACATCGCGGTGCGGCTCTCCCGCCCGCTCCAGCCGGACCTGGTGGGCCGCAAGGTGGGCGATCTGGCGTTCGGACTCTACGCGTCCCGGGAATACCTCGAGCGCTGCGGGCGGCCCGCTCCAGCCCGAGGACCTGGCGCGACACCGCAGCGTGGCGTTCGACGAGACGGCGCGCTGGCTGAGCGGACCCGGCGCCGGGCTCGAACGCGCGCTCTCCGCGGCAACCGTCGCCTACCGCGCCAACAGCGGGCAGGCGCAGCTCGCCGCGATCCGCGCCGGCTGCGGGATCGGCGCGGCCGTCCGCTTCCTCGCCGAGCGGCACCCGGAGCTCGAGCAGGTGCTGCCCGAGACCGAGATCGCGCTCGAGCTGTGGCTGATCACGCACCCGGCCCTGCGCCGCAGCGCCCGCATCCGCGCCGTCTTCGACTTCCTGGTGAAGCGCTTCGCGGACGCGCGCGAGCTGTTCAGCGGCCCGGGCCGAGGCCCCTCGACCGGCGGGAGTTGACGGAACGCCCCGAGCCGACTGATGATGCTCGTCTGAACCGGCGGTTCGCTCGGGGCAGGCCAGGGCGCAGCCAGCAGGAGGAATCCATGCGCATCGGACTCCAGATCCCGAGCTTCACGTGGCCGGGCGGCGCGGGCGCCATTCGCGCGCAGGCTCGCCGAGATCGCGCGCGCGGCGGAAGAGGCCGGCTTCTACTCGATCTGGGTGATGGATCACTTCTTCCAGATCCCGATCGTCGGTCCGGCGGAGCAGGAGATGCTCGAGGGCTACACCGCGCTCTGCGTATCTCGCCGGCATCACCGAGCGCGTGAAGCTCGGCACGCTCGTCACCGGCGTCACCTATCGCCACCCTGGCGTGCTCGCCAAGACCGTGACGACGCTCGACGTGCTGTCGGGCGGTCGCGCCTACTTGGGGATCGGCGCCGCCTGGTTCGATCGCGAGCACCACGGGCTCGGCGTCCCGTTCCCGCCGCTCAAGGAACGCTTCGAGCGGCTCGAGGAGGCGCTGCAGATCGCTCCACCAGTTCTGGTCGGGCGAGGCGCGGCCCTACGACGGCAAGCACTACCGGCTCGCCGAGACGCTTCGAGCCCGCCGTCGCCATCGCGGCCGCATCCGCCGATCCTGATCGGCGGCATGGGCGAGAGGAAGACGCTGCGGCTGGTCGCGCAGTACGCCGACGCCTGCAATCTCTTCGCGTACCTCGGCAGCGACGTGCTCGCCGGCAAGCTCGACGTGCTGAAGCGTCACTGCGACGCCGAGGGTCGCCCCTACGACGCGATCGAGAAGACGGTGCTCGGCACCGTGCGCTTCGACAAGCAGATCTCCCGCCGACGTGATCGCCCAGTGCCGCGAGCTCGCGGGGCTCGGCATCCAGCACGCCATCTTCAACTTCCCGCGACGTACACGAGATCGCGCCGCTGCGAAGCTTCGGCAAGGAGGTGATCCCGGCCGCCGCGGAGCTTTGACCCGCGCGTGGCTGGCTCCGACTGCTGGCGCCTGCTGGCTCTCGCTCTCCTCGTCTCGCTCGCGTTCCAGGGCTCGCGCGGGCTCTACGAAACCACCGAGGGACGCTACGCCGAAGTAGCGCGCGAGATGCGCGCGTCGGGCGATTTCCTCGAGCCCAGCCTCGCGCAGCGCCCGCACTGGAGCAAGCCGCCGCTCGCCTACTGGACGATCGCGGGCGGCATGTCGCTCTTCGGATCCAACGCCTGGGGGGCGCGCGCGAGCAACGTGCTGGCGTTCTGCGCCACCGTGCTGGCGGTCGCGGCGATCGGAACGCGTTTGTGGAATCCCGAGATCGGGTTCCTCGCCGGTCTCGTCTATCTCTCCTCTCCCTATCCCGCGCTGGCCGCATCCACCTTGAACGCCGATACGCTGCTCACGTCGTGGGTCGTGCTGGCGGTGCTCGCCTACGTGCGGGCCTGGAAGGACGGGCACAGCCGAGGCTGGGTGCGCGCGATGTGGGCCCTGTTCGGCCTCGCGTTCTTCACGAAGGGTCCGCCCGCGCTGCTTCCGCTCCTCGCGCTCGTCGTCTTTCATCGGGTCGCGCGCCGTCCGTTCCGCATGGCGGACGGGCTCGGGCTCGCGCTGTTCATCGTCGTCGGCCTCTGGTGGTACGGACTCGAGATGGCGCGTCACCACGAGTTGCTCGGGTATTTCCTCGGCCACGAAATCCTGGGACGCAACTTGACCGGCGAGTTTCGTCGCAACGCGCAGTGGTACGGCGCGCTGGTGATCTACCTGCCCGTATTCGTGCTCGGACAGGGGGCATGGCTGATCGATGGAATTCGCACCGCGCGCAGGGCTCGCCTGCTGGCTCCCACACGGGTCGCGCGGGCGATGCGCGCCGGGGGCACGAACGGTTCGTTCCTGCTCTGCGGGCTGCTGATCCCGCTCGCCGTCTTCGCACTCTCGCGGAGCCGGCTTCCGCTCTACGTGCTGCCCATCTACGCGCCGATCGCGCTCGCGACGGCGCGCGGAATCGCCCTCGCGGCCCCCGACGCAGCCAGCGCGCGGCGGCATGCGGTTCGGCTGGCCACCGTCTCCGTGATCGCGCTGCTCGCGCTCAAGGCGGTCCTCGCGAGGTGGCCATCGGAAATGGACTCGACGCGGCTCTTCCACGAGGTCGAGCGCGCGGCAGGCGCGGGCGTGCATATCGTTCTGTTCCAGGAGTCCGAGCTGTTCGGCCTCCAGTTTCACGCGGGGGACCGCGTGGAGCGCGTGTCCCGCTCGGGGGAGGAACCCTGGGCGGACCGCCGCTTCGCCGACGCCGTCGCGGATCTCGAGCCGGGACGGCGATGGGTTCTGGTAGCCCGGGAACGCCATGCGCCTCAGATCGAGGAGGCGCTCGACGCGGCCGGTCTGGACTTCTCGTACGCGCATGCGAATGGCCGCGCGCTGTTCGTGGTTCCGCCGCGCTAGCCTCCGTTCGTCCGTCGTCTACACTCGAACGTCGTGTCGGCGCTCCAGACCCTCCCCCCGGCTTTGTCGACGCCCGTGCCCGGCCCGCGCTCGGCCGCGCTCGCCGGGCGGCTGGCCGCGTGCGAGAGCCGCAACGTCACGGGCGCTCGCGCCCGCGCCCGATCTTCTGGGAGCGCGCGCAGGGCGCCAACGTCTGGGACGTGGACGGCAATCGCTTCATCGATCTGACGGCCGGCTTCGGCGTCGCGAACGTGGGCCACGCGCATCCCAGGCGTCGTCGCGGCCGTGACCGCGCAGGCCGAGCGGCTGCTGCACGGCCTCGGCGACGTGCACCCGTCCTCGCCGAAGGTCGAGCTGCTGGAAGCGCTGGTGCGGCGCTATCCGGGCGGCGTTCCCGCGCGCGGCGTGCTCGGCTCGTCCGGCTCGGACGCGGTCGAGGCGGCTCTCAAGACCGCCCTGCTCGCGACCGGGCGCGCGGGCGTGGTGGCCTTCGAGGGCGCCTACCACGGCCTGACGCTCGGCGCGCTCGACACCACCTGGCGACAGGACTTCCGCGCCCCGTTCGCGGCGCGCCTGCCGGGCACCACCGCCTTCGCGCGCTTCGGCGACGCGGCGGACGTCCGGCGCGCGGCGAGGTCCTGCCGCGCGCCCGTCGGCGCGGTGCTGGTCGAGCCGGTGCAGGGGCGCGGGGGCGAGCGCATCCCCCCGTCCGGCTTCCTGGCCGCGCTGCGCGCGCTCTGCGACGCCGAGGGCTGGCTGCTGATCGCGGACGAGGTCTACACCGGCTTCGGTCGGACCGGGCGCTGGTTCGCGTGCGAGCACGAGGGCGTGATCCCGGATCTGCTCGTGCGCGGGCAAGGGCCTCGCCTCCGGGATGCCGATCTCGGCCTGCCTCGGCCGCCTCGAGGTGATGGAGGCCTGGCCGCTCTCGCGCGGCGAGGCGCTGCACACGCAGACCTTCCTCGGCCACCCGCCCGGCTGCGCGGCGGCGCTCGCGGCGCTCGCCGTGATCGAGGAGGAGAAGCTGGTGGAGCGCGCCGCGGAGACGGGCGCCCGGGCGCTCCGGCATCTGCGCCGGCGCCTCGCGGGCGGCGCCGGCATCGCCGACGTGCGGGGCCTCGGGCTGCTGCTCGCGGTCGAGTGCGAGGACCGCAGCGCGCGGCGCGCGCCTGCGCGGGCGCGCTGCGCCGCGGCGTGATCGTGCTGCCTCTCGGGAGACGACGGCCGCGTGCTCTCGATCACGCCCCCGCTCTCGATCGAGCCGGAGGCGCTCGAGCTCGCGCTCGACCTGCTGGTCGAGGCGCTCGCGTGACGCGGGGACCCGATCCGGCCCGCGCGGCGCTCGACGCGCGCGTGCTCGCCTGGATGCGCGAGCCCGAGTGGCGCGAGGACGAGGCGCGCTTCGAGGCGCTCGCGCTCGAGCTGTTCGCCTTCCAGTGGGAGCGATGCCTGCCGCTACCGGCGCTTCTGCGAGCGCCGCGGCGTGCGCCCGGCGACGCTCACCCGCTGGCAGGAGATCCCCGCCGTGCCGACGGGCGCCTTCAAGGAGCTCGAGCTGCGGAGCTTCCCGGCGCAGCGCTCGGCCCACGTGTTCCGCACCAGCGGCACCTCGACCTCCGCGCGCGGCGCCCTCCACCTCGACACGCTCGAGCTCTACGAGGCCTCGCTGCTGCCGAGCTTCGCGCGCCACCTGCTGCCGGATCTCGCGCCGGGCGAGCGCGCTCCGATCCTGGTCCTGGCGCCGTCCGCCGGCGGAGGTCCCGGACTCGTCGCTCTCGCACATGTTCGGCGTGCTGCTGCGCGAGCTGGGGACGCCGGAGAGCGGCTGCTTCCTGCGCGGGGGCGAGCTGCGGACGGACGAGCTGCTCGCGGCGATCGAGCGCGCCGGCGTCGCGCAGCGGCCCGCTGGTCCTGTGCGGCACCGCCTTCGCGTTCGTGTTCCTGCTCGACGAGCTCGCGCGCCGCGGCCGTCGCGCTCGCGCTCCCGCCCGGCACGCGCATCATGGAGACCGGCGGCTTCAAGGGCCGCTCGCGCGAGCTCGGCCAGCGAAGCCTTCTACGCCGAGATCGAGGCGCGGCTCGGCGTGCCCGCCGCGCGCATCGTCAACCAGTATGGGATGACGGAGCTCGGCAGCCAGTTCTACGACTCGGTGCTGCGCCTGCCCGGCGAGCCGCGGCGCAAGCTCGGCCCGCCGTGGACGCGCGTGAAGATCGTCGATCCCGAGACGGGCGACGCCCGTCCCGAGCAGGGCAGTCGGCCAGATCGTGGTGATCGATCTCGCCAACACCGGGAGCGTGCTCGCGCTCCAGACCGCCGACCTCGGGCGCCGCATCGCGGACGGCTTCGAGGTGCTCGGCCGCGAGCCGGGGGCCGAGGCGCGCGGCTGCTCGATCGCCGCCGACGAGCTGCTCTCCGAGGCGGGCGCATGACGGCCCGCGAGATCCGCGACCGGCTGGCCGAGCTGCGCGAGGCCGGCGCCAAGCTGCGGCGCCGCCCGGCGCGCGAGACGCACGCCGCGCTGGCCCGCGTGCTCGACCTGTGGGCGAGCCCGGATTCGCAGCTGGCGGCGGCGGCTCGAGGCCGAGCTGCCGGGCGCCACCGGCTTCACGCCCGAGAACGTGCGCGAGGGCCTGGCGCGCGGGCTCGCGCGCTTCCGCGGCGAGGCGCTTGCTCGCGCTCGTGCGCGCCGAGCTGGGCGATCCGGCGCGCCTCGACGCGGCGCAGGACAGCATGCTCTCGGGCTTCGACACCACCGCCGTGGTGCTGGCGGGAGCCATCCCGCAGCCGAGCTCTGCTCGCGCTGCTCGCGCCGCTCGCGCTGCGCTCGCCGGTGCTCGCGAAGCCGGCGTCGCGCGACCCGGTGACGGCGGCGCTGGTGGCGGAATCGATCGCGGACGTCGATCCCGAGCTCGGGCGCTGCATCGCGATCGCGCGCTTCGGCTCGAGCGACGAGGCCTGTCTGCGCGCGCTGCTCGCGGCCGACTGCGTGGCGGCGACGGGCTCGGACGCGAGCATCGCCGCGCTCGCCGCGCTCGTGCAGCCGCCGCGCCGGCTGGTCGCCTCCGGCCACCGGCTCTCGCTGGCGGCGCTCGGCCCCGAGGCGCTGCGCGGCGCCGCGCTCGAGCGCGGCGGCCGGCGGGATCGCGCTCGACGTCGCGCTCTGGGATCAGCAGGGCTGCCTGTCTCCGCTCGCGGTGTACGCCGTCGGCGCGGATCCCGAGGCGCCGGATCGGCTGGCGGAGGCGCTCGCACGACGCGCTCGCGTCGCTCGAGCGCCGTCTCCCGCGCGGCGCGCAGGACGCCGCCGACGCCGCGGCTCTTCCGGCACGAGTGCGACGGCGCCGAGCTGCGCGCCGCGGACGGACTCGGCGTCCGCCTGCTGGGCGGCGTCGGCGCAGCGCTGGGCCGTCGTGCGCGAGGCCGACGCGGCGCCGCGCCCGGCCCCGTTGAACCGCTTCCTGCGCGTCCATCCCGTCGAGAATCCGGAGCGGCTGCTCGCTGCGATCCGGCCGCTCGCGCCGCATCTCGCGGGGGTGGCGCTGGCGGGCTTCGGAGCCTCCCAGGACGGCGTCGCGCGCGGCCTCGCCGATCTCGGCGCCTCGCGCCTGTGCCGGCCGGGAGAGCTCCAGTCGCCGCCGCTCGCCTGGCACCACGAGGGCCGCCCGCTGCTGCTGCCGTTCGCGCGATTCACGGATCGCGAAGCCCCGGTGTAGAGTGGGGACCAGCGCGACGCTCGGAAAGGGGGCCCGATGAAGATCTACCTGGTCACCCCGAAGAATCCGACGAGCTTCTGGACCTACGACGAGATCCTCCCCGTCCTCGGCAAACGCTGCATCTTCCCGAACCTCTCGATGCCCACCGTCGCCGGCCTGACGCCCTCGCCGCACGAGGTGGTGCTCTGCGACGAGAACGTCGAGGAGATCGACTTCGACGTGGAAGCCGACATCGTCGGCGTCACCGGCTACATCGTCCACCGCGAGCGGATGCTCGAGATCATCGACGAGTTCCGCCGGCGCGGCCGCTTCGTGGTGGTGGGGGGACCCTTCGCATCGCTGTGTCCCGAGCAGCTGCGCGGGCGCTGCGACGCGCTCGTTCGTGGAGGAGGCCGAGGAGACCTGGCCCCGGTTCCTGGCGGACTTCGAGGCCGGCGTCCCCAAGAGCGAGTACCGGCCGGACGAGAAGCCGGACATGACGCTCTCGCCGACGCCGCGTTTCGATCTGCTCCGCGTCGACCGCTACCACGCGCTCACCATCCAGTTCGCGCGCGGCTGCCCCTTCAACTGCGAGTTCTGCGACATCATCGTCGTCTACGGCCGGCGGCCGCGCGCGAAGAGCGTCGAGCAGGTGATGCGCGAGGTCCACGAGTGCCATCGTCTCGGCGCGCGCCAGATCTTCATCGTCGACGACAACTTCATCGGGAACCAGAAGCTGGCGAAGGAGCTGCTGCGCGAGCTCGGGCGCTTCGGGCGCGAGCACGGCTATCCGATCGACCTTCCAGACCGAGGTCTCGCTCAACGTCGCGCAGGACGAGGAGCTGCTCGCGCTCATGCGCGCCGCGAACTTCACCACGATCTTCATCGGGATCGAGAGCCCGCGCAGGGAGTCGCTCGCGGAGACCAAGAAGACCCAGAACCTGCGCGGGGATCTGGTCGAGAACGTGCGGAAGATCCAGTCCTACGGCATCCAGGTGCAGGCCGGCATGATCGTGGGCTTCGACCACGACGACGACGTCGATCTTCGAGGAGCAGCTGCGCTTCATCCAGGAGGCGCGCATCCCCGTCTCGATGACCGGGATGCTCCAGGCGATGCCGAAGACGCCGCTCTACGACCGCGTGGAGCGCGAGGGCCGCCTGGTCACCGAATCGACCGGGGACCAGTTCGTGCTCTCGAACATCGTTCCCCAGCGGATGACGCGGCGCGCGCTCTACCAGGGCTACCGCTGGCTCGCCGAGCAGCTCTACGACTTCCGGAACTACCGCGCGCGCACGCTCGACTTCCTGCTGCACCGCGGCGCGCAGATCCAGGGCGGTCGGAACATTCGCAAGGGCGACCTGCGCCGGCTCGCGAGCGTGCTGCGCGACACCGTGCTGCTGGGCGGGCCGCGGCGCGCCTGGTTCACGCTGACGCTGCTGGGCGCCACCCTGCTGCGGCGCCCGTCGGTCTTCAAGGAGGCCGTCTCCTTCGCGATCGTCCACAAGGCGTTCTACGAGTACATGCGCGAGCTGCAGGGGCTGCTCGACGCCGCGCTCGAGGAGCTCGAGCCGGCCGCCAGGCGAGCCCGGTTCAGGCGCATAAGCCCTTGTAGACACTGGTTTTTCCATCGTAGTCGCGCTTTACAGGACTGAAACGGTCCGATATCCTCGGCCGCATGATTCGACTCTCCCGCATGTCCGACTACGGCATCGTGCTGATGGCGTGCCTGGCCGAGCAGCCCGCCGAGTCCCAGCTCAGCGCGCGCGAGATCGCCGAGCGCACGCAGCTCCCGCTGCCGGTCGTGAGCAAGATCCTGAAGGCGCTCACGCGCGAGGGGCTGCTGCTCTCGCAGCGCGGGCCGCACGGGGGCTACAGCCTGGCGCGCCGCCCGGACCACATCAACGTGGTGGAGATGATCACCGCGCTGGAGGGCCCGATCGGGCTCACCGAGTGCACCATGCATCCGGGCCAGTGCCTGCAGGAGGCCAGCTGCCACGTGCGCAAGCCCTGGCAGCAGATCAATCACGTGGTCCGGAGCGCGCTCGCGCGCGTGACGCTCGCCGAGCTGGCATCGCTCGGCGGCCGCTAGGAAGACCTGCCATGTCGGAATCCCAGAACGCGACCCTCGAGAAGCTCGCCGAGCGCGAGTATCAGTACGGCTTCGTCACGGACATCGAATCCGAATCGGTGCCGCCGGGCCTCGACGAGAGCATCGTGCGGCTGATCTCGAGCAAGAAGAACGAGCCCGAGTGGCTGCTCGCGTGGCGGCTCAAGGCGCTCGAGCGCTTCCTCCAGCTCGCCGCGGAAGCGACCGAGCCGACCTGGGCGACGGTCGACTACCCGAAGATCGACTACCAGAAGATCATCTACTACTCCGCGCCCAAGCAGCGCAAGCAGCTCACCAGCCTCGACGAGGTCGACCCCGAGCTGCTGCGCACCTACGAAAAGCTCGGCATCTCGCTCGCCGAGCAGAAGCGACTCGCCGGCGTGGCGGTCGACGCCGTCTTCGACAGCGTCTCGGTCGCCACCACCTTCCGGGCCGAGCTCGAGAAGCAGGGCATCCTGTTCTGCTCGTTCTCGGAGGCGGTGCAGAAGCATCCCGAGCTGGTGCGCAAGTACCTGGGCTCCGTGGTTCCGTATTCGGACAACTTCTTCGCCACCCTCAACTCGGCGGTCTTCACCGACGGCTCCTTCGCCTACGTGCCCAAGGGCGTGCGCTGCCCGATGGAGCTCTCGACCTATTTCCGGATCAACGCCGTCGGCACGGGGCAGTTCGAGCGCACGCTGATCATCGCGGACGAGGGCGCCAGCGTGAGCTATCTGGAGGGCTGCACGGCGCCCAAGCGCGACGAGAACCAGCTCCACGCCGCGGTGGTCGAGCTGGTCGCGCTCGACGACGCGACCATCAAGTACTCGACCGTCCAGAACTGGTACCCGGGCGACAAGAACGGACTCGGCGGGATCTACAACTTCGTCACCAAGCGCGGCGCCTGCCGCGGCAAGCGCTCGAAGATCTCCTGGACCCAGGTCGAGACGGGCTCGGCGATCACCTGGAAGTATCCGAGCTGCATCCTCCAGGGCGACGATTCCGTGGGCGAGTTCTACTCGGTGGCGATGACGACCAATTTTCAGCAGGCCGACACCGGCACCAAGATGATCCACATCGGCCGCAACACCAGCAGCACGATCGTGTCGAAGGGCATCTCGGCGGGGCACGGGCGCCAGGCGTATCGCGGCCTGGTGCACGTCTCGCCCCGCGCGGTGGGCGCGCGCAACCATTCCCGGTGCGACTCGCTGCTGCTCGGCAGCACGTCTTCCGCGCATACCTTCCCGTACCTCGAGGTCGAGAACGCCACCGCGCAGGTGGAGCACGAGGCCACCACCTCGAAGATCGGGGAGGATCAGCTCTTCTACTGCCGCCAGCGGGGCCTCTCGGAGGAGGACGCCGTCTCGCTGATCGTGAACGGCTTCTGCAAGGAGGTCTTCCGCGAGCTCCCGATGGAGTTCGCGGTGGAGGCGCAGAACCTGCTCTCCCTGTCCCTCGAAAACAGCGTGGGCTGAACATGCTCGAGCTCTCGAACCTGCACGCCAGCGCCGGCGGCGCCAAGATCCTCAAGGGCATCGACCTGCTGGTGCGCGCCGGCGAGGTGCACGCCGTGATGGGGCCGAACGGCTCGGGCAAGAGCACGCTCGCGAACGTGCTCGCCGGGCGCCCGGGCGTCGAGATCACGCAGGGCTCCGTCCTGTTCGAGGGGAAGGACCTGACGGCGCTCTCTCCCGAAGAGCGGGCGCGCGCGGGGATCTTCCTGGCCTTCCAGTACCCGGTCGAGATCCCGGGCGTCGCGAACAGCTACTTCCTGAAGGCCTCGCTCAACGCGATCCGCAAGGCGCGCGGCGAAAGCGAGCTCGATGCGATGGACTTCCTCGCGCTCGTGCGCGAGAAGGCGAAGCGCGTCGAGATGGACGAGAAGTTCCTCCAGCGCGCCGTGAACGAGGGCTTCTCCGGCGGCGAGAAGAAGCGCAACGAGATCCTCCAGATGGCGATCCTCGAGCCGCGGCTGGCGATCCTGGACGAGACCGACTCGGGCCTCGACATCGACGCGCTGCGCGTGGTCGCGAACGGCGTGAACGCGCTGCGCAGCCCGGAGCGCGCGCTGCTCGTGATCACGCACTACCAGCGGCTGCTCGACTACATCGTGCCGGATTTCGTGCACGTGCTGCTCGGGCGGGCGGATCGTGCGCTCGGGCGGCAAGGAGCTGGCGCTCGAGCTCGAGCAGAAGGGCTATGGCTGGCTCGCCGGGGCGGCGCCGCGATGAGCGCGCTGGAAGCGGCCCGCGACCATTACGCCGAGCGCAGCCTGCGCCTTCGCGGCGAGCGCCGGACGCCGCGACCCGGCCTGGCTGCGATCGCTGCGCGCGGAGGCCGCGGCGCGCTTCGCCGAGCAGGGCCTCCCGAGCACGCCGCCTCGAGGAGTGGCGCTACACGAACCTGACGCCGCTCGCGAAGCTGCGCTTCGAGCTGCCCGGCCGCGAGCCCGCGCCGTCACGCGCGACGCGGTGGAGGCGATCTGCTTCCCGGTCTTCGCGTGCAGCGTCTTCGTCTTCGTGGACGGCCGCTTCCGGCCGGAGCTGTCCTCGCCCCGCGCGCTCTCGCGGGAGCCTTCGCGTCGAGAGCCTGGCGGAGCTGCGGGCGAACGCGCCCGGACGGCTGGCGGGCCAGCTCGGCCGCCTCGCCGATCCGAAGCGCCATCCCTTCGTGGCGCTGGGCACCGCCTGCCTCGACGACGGCGCCTGTCTCTTCGTGCCGCGTGCGACCAGCGTCGACGCAGCCGATCCACGTGGTGCAGATCGCGAGCGGCGCCGCGCCCGACCGCGTCTGCCATCCCCGCCTGCTGGTGGTCGCCGAGCCGGAGAGCCACGTCACGCTGATCCAGGACTTCGTGTCCCTCTCGGGAGCGCGCGGCTTCAGCAACGCGGTGGCGGAGGTCGCGGTCGGGCCGGGCGCCGCCGTGGATCTGGTGCTGCTCCAGCGCGAGAACGCCGCGACGCTTCCACGTCTCGAACCTCGAGGTGCGGATCGGGCGCGACGCCCGCTTCGCCGCCCACACCCTGACGCTCGGCGGCGGCTTCGTGCGCAACGACCTGAACGCCGTGCTCGAGGACGAGGGCGCCTGGCTGCGGCTCGACGGCCTCACCGTCGCGGGCAGGCAACAGCTCGTCGACAACCACACCGTGGTGGATCACGCCGTGCCGCACGGCGAGAGCCGCCAGCGCTACAAGGGCGTGCTCGGCGGCCGGGCGCGCGGCGTCTTCCGCGGCCGCGTGCTGGTGCGGCCGGGCGCGCAGAAGACCAACGCCGAGCAGTCGACCGCGAACATCCTGCTCGGCGAGGGCGCCGAGATCGACGCCAAGCCCCAGCTCGAGATCTGGGCCGACGACGTCAAGTGCAGCCACGGCGCGACCATCGGCCGGCTCGACGAGGACGCGCTCTTCTACCTGCGCTCGCGCGGCATCGGCGAGGCCGCGGCGCGCGATCTGCTGGTGCAGGGCTTTGCCGCCGAGGTGCTCGCGAGCCTGCCGTCGCCCGCGCTGGCCGAGGGCCTGTCGGAGCTGCTGCGCGAGCAGATGCGCGGCGCGGGGGCGGGGGAGGCCGAGTCATGAAGCTCGACGCCGAGCGCCTGCGCGCGGACTTCCCGATCCTCGCGCACGCTGGCGCGCGGAAAGCCGCTGGTGTTCCTCGACAGCGCCGCCAGCGCGCAGAAGCCGCGCGCGGTGCTGGACGCCATGCAGCGCTTCTACGAGACGAGCTACGCGAACGTGCACCGGGGCGTCTACGAGCTCTCGGAGCGCGCCACCCAGGCCTTCGAGGGGGTGCGCAGCCAAGGTGGCAGGCTTCATCGGCGCCGCCGAGGCCCGCGAGATCGTCTTCGTGCGCGGCACCACCGAGGCGATCAACCTGGTCGCGCACGGGATCGCGCGCACCACGCTCGGGCCCGGCGACGAGGTGCTGATCACCGAGCTGGAGCACCACTCGAACATCGTCCCCTGGCAGATGGCGTGCCAGGAGCGCGGCGCCAAGCTGCGCGTCGTCGGAATCGACGACCGCGGCGATCTGCGTGCTCGACGAGCTCGACAAGCTGCTCGGCCCGCGCACGAAGATGCTCGCGCTCGCCCACGTCTCGAACGCCCTCGGCACCGTCAACCCGGTGCGCGAGATCGTGAAGCTCGCGCACGAGCGCGGCGTGCCCGTGCTGCTCGACGGCGCGCAGGCGGTGCCGCACCAGAAGATCGACGTGCGCGCGCTGGGCTGCGACTTCTACGCCTTCTCGTT
>CAVRVR010000008.1:0-12421 GCA_963724595.1 uncultured Alphaproteobacteria bacterium
CCCCACCTATAAAGCTCAGTAAAATCAATAACTTAGCAAAGGTGGGACACTCGGGTCGCCATCGTCTGCACTAGCGACTTGAGGTCGTCGCAGAAGTAACGTCTGCCCGTTTTGACAGTTCCTGTCATTACTCTCACGAAGCGGCGGCTGCAGAAATGAACGTTGAGAACGGGCTCTTCTGTACGTCAACGAACAGTAATTGATCATGCCGTCTCTTCGCAATCAGTTCGCCGGCGCCGCCCGTTCTCTCTTTTCGGGCGCTGCTCTGGCGTCGTCCGCCGACGGCGCCGACAGACGCCCGGCACGCAGCCACGCTTGCCGGGTCTTTCTCGTCCAGCGTACACCGCCCACGCTTTAAGGGCCGCGTCGAATTCAATTCGAGTTAAAAAGGCCTCGCCTGCTCGAGTGAACACGCGCACGCCCGATGCCCCCCGTTTGGGGGACTGACAGTGCCATTGTGTTACGTCACTGTGAGCTTCCCCGGAGAAGGTTGGCGACGCGGGAACTTCATCCTCACCGGACAGTTCAGTCACATACAATTCTCTCGGCGGAGAAATCTTAGATGATCGCTAAAATCACGCTATTCGTCTGTGTGCACTTCGTGGCTTTATCTGCCTTGCTCCCGCTGATGCGCTGAAACAATTCTGAGACCTGAATAGCTGACGACCCAACGTGCTATAGAGTTACTCGCTCCGGTATCCGAGTTCTGTATCATGCGTTCACGATACGCCGAAGAGCGGCGCCTTGTCGTAATCCTTCCTATCGCCCTGCTGACCACGTTTTCGCAGATCGCCGATGCGCGCACCAAGCA
Organism: uncultured Alphaproteobacteria bacterium; assembly: GCA_963724595.1. Taxonomy (GTDB): domain Bacteria; phylum Pseudomonadota; class Alphaproteobacteria; order Rhizobiales; family Hyphomicrobiaceae; genus Hyphomicrobium_A. The sequence continues at coordinate 812 of CAVRVR010000008.1, forward strand.
GCCGCGTTGGGATGCCGTAGCTGACGGCCGTGCTCCCGGCGAGCTTGTCCTAGGGGTCGTCGCGCTGGCCGAGCAAAGAATCACCCTCTACGACGCGAAGGGTCCCGTTCTGCGGGCTTCGATCTCCAGCGGTCGTAACGACTACGAGACGCCGGCAGGTGTATTCGGCGTCCTGCAGAAAGAGGCAGAGCACTATTCCAATCGCTACGACGACGCGGCGATGCCGTTCATGCAACGCATCACTTGGTCGGGCATTGCGCTGCATGCCGGACCGCTGCCAGGATATCCCGCCTCACACGGCTGCATTCGCCTGCCCTATAAGTTTGCCGAGCAGATATTCGGCATGACCAAACTCGGCTTCCGAGTGGTCATCGCGCGCAACGATGTGGCTCCGACCGTTCTCTCCCATCCGGTTCTCTCGAATCTTGTGCCGCCTTTCCCTGATGCCGCCGCTCCGAAGGCTGCGGCGCAGCCGCCATCCAGCGATGGTGTGGCGATGAAGCTCGGCATGCCTGCCGCGCCGGACGACCCAATCTCGCGGCTGCAAGATATTGCTACGCACAAACGGGAGGCCGCCGAAGCTGCGACAAAGAAGGCTGATGAGGCCAGCGCGGTTGCACGCGCGCAGGCGCCGCTGGAAAACGTGCGGCCAAGCTCCTCCTCGCGGCAGAAGATGCCAAGGCGCGCGCCGAAAGGCAGCTTGAGGCGGCGGGGCTGGATGTCGCGCAAGCGAAGTCGCCGGCGGGTATCCGTACTGCGCAAAGAAAGAACAGTGAAGCCGCTCAAGCGCTCTCTGACGCTGCAGCGCGTCTGGATGCTACGCGCCTACAGGCGCAGCCGAAGATCGACGCCGCCGAGGACACGCGCAAAGCCGCCGAAGCTGCTGAGGCTGCCAAGTCGGCCGCTCAAGAACAGGCCCGCGCAGCGCGGCGCAAGTTGTGGCCGGTCTCTATCTTTATCAGTCTGAAGACACGGCGCGTGTACGTACGCCAGGGGTTCGAGCCTGTGATGGAGTTCCCCGTTGCAATCCGCGACCCCGACAAGCCCCTCGGCACCCTGATCTTCACTGCAGCAGACATGGGCGATAGGCAGGTAAGGTGGAACGCGGTGGCGATTGACGGGGCTCGGGTCGCGACGAAGCGTGATCGCAACAACGAATCCGTAAGCACGAGCATGGGAACAGCTCTCGCGGCTCTGGACCGCATAACGCTCCCGCGGGAAGTCACCGATCTGGTTTCGGAATCGGTTTGGGTTGGAACCTCGCTTATCCTCTCGGATGAGGGCCCTCATAAGGAAACTGGGCAGGCAACTGACTTTATCGTGGTCATGAGCGGCGAGCCGCAAGGTGGCCTGAAGATGCGTCGGGTCGAGCCTGAGGTGGCCGCCGTGCGCTACTACCGACCAACTGTCCGTCAAGAAAAACGCCCAGGCAGCGTTCGCTTCACTGGCGAGCGAAGCTTCCGCAACCCACTTGGCGCGGAGTTCATGCCCTGGTGAGTAAGCTGTCGCAAGGAATGTTAGCTTTGGGCCATTAGCGGACATTGCCGGTTAAGCCGGGGCCAGCCGGAGCAACGAGGCTCCACTCGGCAGCACTGCTTGCTAGAAATTTGGCTGCTATGCGTTGCTGGACGATTTCACCAGCAGCCGCGGTTCTTGCGATACAAGGCAACCCCGCCCCAACGGCAGGCGCGGTGGCCCCCGGTATAAGCCGAGTAAAGCCGAGAGGCCGGTAACCCGATAAATGCCGACACGCCGGTAACTCCGGTACAGACCGACACGGCGGTGGCGGCGGTAAAGGCCGATTCGCCGATAACCGCGAGAGCCGCCCGGTCGACGATCTGCCACACGTGCCGACAGGAGCAGCGTCATGGCCGCGACCGACAAGCTGTTCGCGGGATCGATCCCGGAAATTTACGATCGCTTCCTGGTCCCACTTATCTTCGAATCATCGCGGGCGACCTCGCCGAGCGGGTCGCCGAGCTCAAACCGCAGAGCGTACTGGAAACAGCTGCAGGAACTGGCGTTCTCAGCCGAGCGCTAGCAGCTAGACTTCCGGCGCGCGCGCACATCGTGGCCACCGATCTCAACCAGCCGATGCTGGACCGTGCCGCCTCAAGGCAACCGGCTGATTCCCGCATGGTGTGGCGGCAGGCAGACGCTCTGAATCCGCCGTTTGAGAACAAGCTGTTCGACGTCGTGACGTGCCAGTTCGGCGTGATGTTCTTTCCCGCTAAGATCGAAGGTTACAGGAAATCCGCCGTGTCCTGAAATCCGGCGGCCGTTTCCTGTTCAACGTGTCGGACCAAATCTCCAAGAACCAATTCGCCGAAGTTGTCACGCACGCGCTGGCAACCCTGTTTCCGCACGATCGACCGTGCTTCTTGGCGCGCACCCCGCACGGCTATCACACTTTGCAAGTGATCCGAGACGAGCTGTCTGCGGCGGGCTTCAGATCGATATCGGTTGAGACGCTGGATACGGTAAGCGCGGCACGATCGGCGCGCGATGCCGCGATCGCCTACTGTCAGGGAACGCCCTTAAGGAACGAAATCGAGGGTCGCGACCCATCACGCCTCGACGAAGCGACGCACGAAGCGGCTGGAGCATTAGCACGGCGATTTGGACCCGGCGTTATCGATGCCCGCATTCGAGCGCACGTGGTGACCGCGACCTGTTGATGGGTAAGGCGGATCGGACTTCCGCTTCGGGTCGTTAGGTCGAAGACGTTGCCGTCTCTACGGCCCGCTCGAGCCCTTCTTCACAAGGCTTGGCGGCCGAGATTGCATTGGTTCGATGACCGGCTGTCACGTCCGCTATTGGCCCATCCTCGACATGGCACCAGCCTGTCGCACTTGTCTGCTGTCGATGGGAGAGCGGATAAAAGTGGGACACCCCGTGCACAACTCCTAGTGGAAAAAGTCCCAATTTCAACTAACCCATTGATCTGGCTCGGTGTGCCGAGTTCCCTACGGGGCGCCAAAATCTAAAAAAGACCATATATTTCATATAGTTATTCCACGGGGACACACCCTGGACTTAAAACCCCATAACTTCGCGCAGCAGAAGGTAGCCGGCGGTTGGCGCTGACATTCGCAGCGACGCGGTCGATGACCGCTTTTGCCCCCGAAGCGGACCTCGCCATACCCGCGCGTCGGGTCGATGCAATTGGCGCTGGCCTCAGCTACACAACCCTCATCCGCACGACGCCGCTCGATTTCGACCTGCGGCAGCCGCCGCCCACCCTGACACGCGCGCTCCAACTTGTCTCGCGCGCCACGCACTACGCCTTCTACTTGCTACTGGTGACCCTGCCGGCCACCGGCATGGCTGCGCTCTACATCAATTCCGAGGCTGGAGATTTGCACCTGTTGCTAAAGAACGTGCTCTTAATCCTCATTGCGGCCCACATCGCAGGCACGCTTACGCATGCCTTCATCCTTAAAGATGGTGTCATCCGGCGCATGCTGCCTCGGCTGTAGTCGAGCTTATTCCAGCTCCTCTCGTCCGATTCGAAAGGTCAGATGACCACTGTTGATGCGGGCCGTCTTCGTAGCGACGAGGTCGACGTCGCTGCGTTGACGGCGCGGAAACTTTCCGCGCTACGCGCCCTCTCGCTTGGGGAGAGGACCCGCCAGATCGCGAAGCACCTCGGGCTCGGAGAAGAGATCGCTCTGGCCTCCTCAAGGGAGGTCGCGCTGAGCATCGCGAAGAAGCCAGGCTCGTTGCCTATCTTGTAGAAGACGTTCGATAGCACGCTGTGTCGGATAAGGTCCCAAATGAAGGATTAGCCGACGGGTAAAATGGTCAACCATTTGTTCCCGGAATCTTCCGAGTTAGTCTGATTAAGAGGTGGCCGATGTCTTCACTCAAAATCTTGACCCCAGTCGACGGTTCGCCAGCATCGCTTCGTGCGGTCGATTTTGCTCTTGAGCTACTGTCGCGAAATCCGGGAGGCTCGCTCATATTGCTCAATGTGCAGAACGTTGGGTCCATCGATCCTATCGGCGTAGCAGCTATGGCTCCGCCGGACTGGTTCCAGGATGTAGCATCAAAGGCATCCGATGAGGCCCTAAAGGGCGCTCTGAGCAAATGCAAAGCTCTCAACATCGCGTTCAAGTCGATGGCCAGGGCTGGACAAGTCGCCAAGACCATCGCAGATGTCGCGCGCGAAGAGAGCGTCGGACAAATCGTGATGGGTACTCGCGGCCTTGGCGGGGTCCAAGGCCTGCTATTGGGCTCAGTAGCCACCCAAGTGATTCACTTAGCGGAAGTTCCGGTCACTTTGATCAAGTGACGAGTTGGACACCGAGTATGGAAAACACTGAGAGCGCCCGGAAACAATTAGTGTCCAACTATTCGACAACCTGTTGAAAAAGCTTAAGCGCTGGATACCCCTACGGGGCGCCAAAACATCAAGAAAGACCATATATTTCATCTAGTTCTTCCACCGGGGACACACCCTGGACTCAAACCCCATAACTTCGCGCCGGTCGGCTTCCGTTACGACCGCTGATGATCCTGAGCTGGCATTCCCAGCGACGCGGTCGATGTCCGCTTCTCGCCCAAATCGGACATTCGCCGCGCTCCGTTCGATGTCCGCTTCTGACCCAAAGCGGACATTCTTGGCTACACGCTTGATGTCCGCTTCTGACCCAAAGCCGACTTGACGGGTCGCGGACGATAGGTCTGCTAAGGTGCTGCGAGTGGACATTGCGTTTACGCCGCTTCTCGACGCTCAACGATCTGCTCTTGGCGCACTCGCCTTACCCGACGACCGATGCGGACGCGGTGTTTTTGGCCCTGACACCTACCGATTTTGCAAGCTGATCCGTGACACGATCAAGACGGCCGTCGACATCGGCTGCGGGTCAGGAGCCGGAGGTATGAGGTTTAATCCGCATGAGTCGTGCCGGGCACTACGGACCGCCGGATGGGTGGCAAATGCGACACGCTTTTCGGTTCCTTGCGGGATAATCCGGCTCAGAGCAGGCCGGTTCGGTTGTCGAGGGCCACGCGCTCAACTAGTTTCCAGACCGGGATAAATCATTTTTTGGAGGGGCAAATGCGTTCTTTGAAACTGGGCTTAGCCGCCACGGCGGTGATCTGCGCACTTTCGGCGACGGCTCACGCTGATTGCATCAAGGTCGAGTCGCTCGGCGAAGCTGTGACCCACGATATCGCCGAGGTCTTTGCGACGCACGGTCTTGCAAACATCATCTATGGGAAGGGTCGCGTGGGGAAGGGCCCTGTCCACACGAAGTGCGTCGATGGCTCAGGTACAACGACGTGTCGCTCCTGGCAGACGGCGTGCAGCGCGACGGCACCCCATACCTGCTTAGGCGCTTGGCTTTGCTTGCCCATGTGACCCCGATGCTTGGTCGCTTGGTAGGAAATGCGCCCGTTGCAGACGGCATGCGCCGAGTTTAGGCTTTCCGCGGTGACGATTGGGGGAGACGATCATGCGCTGCTCTTTTGCTTCGGTAGTTTTTGCCGCCGGCACGCTGGCGGTTTCGACGGGTGCCTTCGCCGGCGACACGGGCTTTGCCTACTCGCATGACCTGCGCAAGGAAGGCGGCCGGCTGTGCATGTCCGACCACTATCACTCGGGCTCCGGCTCCGGCCGGAGCAAGGCGGCAGCGCAAGCGGCCGCGGCGCGCTCGTGGGCCGACTTCACCAACTTCGAGTATGGCAGCGCGTGGGCTCGTTGGTCGGCCGCCCACAGCAAGTCGGTGCGCTACACCAAGGACTCCGGTGGTTGGAGCGCCGACGTCGACGCGCGTCCCTGCCGTGCCTAGCGGATCGTGGATTTCGTCCGCTTCTGGCCCAAAGCGGACCTGTGTGCCGTCTAATAATCCGCAAAGCTCGTAAGGACGCGAGACCTACAGCCCCGGCTCACAAGCTCGGGGTTGTGCCAGCTGGCTTGTCCGGCTCGCTGACCGCAACGGGAAACTCCATCACCGACTTAAAGCCCTGGCGGACATACAGATGTGGTTCGAAGCTAACGCCCACGGAAAGCGGAAGGCTCGCGCTCGGCTATTATCGACTTTGGTGACCCTGCATGAAATCGAACGTGCTGCACGTCAGCAAAGCTTGTCTCTCGATCTTCGTAATCACGATCCTCGCGGTTGCACTCGGCAAGACTACCGGCGTCCGTGACAAGGCAGCTCTCTGCGACGGGCGCCAATACGAGCTGGGCAAAGTCCCAAATGGCGCATCTCCGTATATCGGACTTAACGCCGATGGCGTTTCTGGCCAATTTCTTTTGGACTATGGCGCGACAGGCAGTTCATTATCGACAAGCGCGTTCGCCGCATCGGATCGATCTATCAGAAACGCTGCCCTGCTGCTTCACGGCGTTAAGGGTGGCAATTTCGCGCTCAGGCATTTTGACATGCCGCTCCAACCTGCCGGAGGCCAGGTTGGTGTCATAGGTACCGACTTCCTGTCACTACTGACCGTGCAAATTACCGGAAGGTGGGCATTTGTGGGCGCTCAACCGTGCCAATCCAATACGCTGCGCGCGCGAGGCCTGGTTCCCATAACTCAGAGGGGTTTCTTTTCCTCCGACCCCTCAATGTTAGACGGCAAACGTCCGAATGTTCCCGTCGTTTTTTTGCGCCTTGGAGAGGTTCACACTTGGGCGCAGATAGACACTGGGTACGATGACCTCGTTTACCCGCATTCCGTTGATATTAACGAGACTCTTTTCCAACGCCTGATCAACGACGGAATGGCGTTGGATCATGTTGCAGACATCAATGTCTCGACCTGCGAAGGCCGTGAGAGCAGACACGTCTACAGAGTCAAGGATCGCTCCCTCGTGATCGAAACTGATCAAGCGACGCCGATCGTGCGAATAGAAACTTTCTATCTGATTTTGAAGCCGGCGAACGGATGTGGAGGTATCGGCACGATGAGCGTCCCGGCGGCCCAACTCGGAGCATCTTTTCTTCAGCTCTTTGGCACTATCGTCTTCGACCCTCAATCCGAGACCGTCTGGTTAGACGGTCGACCCGTTGAGTTGGATTAACGCGTAACTACTGTCCGCGCACCCGCGTACCGTCTGGGGCAGCTAGCGCACACCGGGCCAAGCGAAAAAGTGGGCCGACATGGCGGGGCATCAGGATGTCTCCAAGTATGCCGCCCATTCGACCCGCCGGACGTTGGCGACAGCCATGTACGCGCGCAAAAAGGACGTCGCCGCCGTGCGCCACGTGTTGGGGCACGCTTCGACGGCGGCTACTGCTGCCTACCTCGGCGTCGACGTCGCAACGGCGCTCGACCTGGCGCTTGAGTGCGCCCTGTAAGCAAAGCCTAGTGTCGCCGTCGCGCCCCGTCGCGGAGAACCGCGTCCGAACGCCTCACCAGAGGGCAGGATCTGGCAACGCTGTCAGAATCCACAGGCGCGCGGCTTTTCGGTGAAGCGTTCGTGCACCTTCGAGGGACCCAAAGGTCCCCGGGGGGGATGCGCGCGCTGCGCACCGCATGTCAGCGGCTGGAGTAATATAATTTTTTTAGGCACGCATCAGTTGGCCGCGCGCGGCGTCGCCTCGGGCGGCGCGGCGCTACCACCAGCGGGAATTGCGCAGGGCGCGGAAGTGAGGTTCGGCGTAGTGGCGCGCGGCTTCGAGGGGGTGATAAAGCGCGGAGGGGGGACTGCGATAGGAATTCATCTTCCACAGCGCGCCGAGCGCGAAGCCGATGAGACCGCCCGCTATGAGGCCGAGAGCAAAGGGCTGCTGTTCGACCGTTTCCTTCACCGCATCATAGGCGTCGACGGAGGCCTGTTGCACGCTGTCGGCCGCCCCGGAAACCTTCTCCTTGAATGTCTCCGCGACCCCGGCCTGGGTGCCAAAGGGGTATGATTCCTGCGCCACGATGTCACTCCTTACCTAAGCTCAAGCCTTCCAAAGCGCCCCGAGCACAAAACCCATGGCCACCGCGAAACCCAACGTCGTCATCGGCTGGCGCTTCAACGATGTCTTGATCGCCGTATAAAACGTATCGGCGACAGCCTGCACGCCTTCTGACGTTTCGGCGGCTTGATTGCGCACGGAGCGCGCGGCTTGCCCGACTTTTTCGTCGAGCGAAGTTCTGTCGGTTGTGGTGGCCATCGTAAACCTCCGATATTCGTGTCGGAGGCAACGTGGTGCGGCAGGTTTCGTTCCTGCTCGAGCGGCGCACCTACGCGCCTGTCGGGAAGGACCACCGCGGGTCGCTGTGCTGCCTCAGAGGTCGATCAGGTCGACCCGCCGCACGCATTGCGCTGTTTCAACGCGCCGACGCTGCACCACCGCGGCACCGTGGTCACGCCGGGCCACCGACAGCCCCCAGGTGATGAGGGTCATGCCGATCATGAGGATTGTGTCGGCATCGAAGACGCCGCGCTTGTTCAGAAGATTTATGATCTCGGCGCTGACGGCTTCCTGCTCTTGGGCATCGACGCACATGTCGTGCGACCGGCGCGCCTGTTGATCTAGTCCGCGGATCATCGTTCGCTTCCCCCCATCGCCATTGACAAGGAGTAGCCGACTCTCCGGCGCGGGAGTGTCTCCGCCGCACAACACGGGCGATGCACTCACACGTTCCTGAGCGGGATTTAGGTCCCTTAACCAAGAGCAGTGCGAAAAACCCGAGACCGGCGAACCGGACGTCGCAACGCCGATCAAGGGGCTCGTTGCCGGCACGGCGACGCGGGAGCTGTCACTGACAATGGCAGCCGCGCAGAAGGGGCGGCTGCGAGAGTTGCGAGGAAAAGCCTACTTGCTCCCGGCGGCGGGCGGATCAGCCGCGGGGATCTTGGTATCGTTGCCTGAGGTGCCCGACGAAGCGCCCTCCGAGGCAGTCGAGTCGGCGGTTCCGGCCGCATCCGGCTGATGCTCCACTTTCACGTTCTTACACTGGCTCCGATCCGAGGTCTTTCCGTCGGCCGTATCCTTTTGGTTCAGCGGCGTCGGCGTTGCCTTGTCGGGCGTGCGGTCAGACGTTTCACCCGACTGACCAGCCGCAGCAGGCTGCATCTGGGCATCGCCGGGCTGCTGCGCCGATGGTGACCGCGGCCGCTACGAGTTCGAGCGCGCCCCCGAGAGCGAGCGCTACGTTCTCAAACCCGAGTCCGCCAGCCCCGAAACGGAAGGGTGAAAGCTGGATATTATCACATGCCGTTACATCGGTTTTCGGGTACATGATGTACCGGAGCCGGCACAACCGAATATGTACCGGAAGCCAATAAATACGGGCGATGTAGCGGCTTCCGGTACATAAAATCGCCGGCGATGGTCTTTATGTACCGGAAGCCAATAAATACGGGCTACTCCGGTACACCGGTACATCACTCCCTACGGAAGACGCTTATCTGCCGGAACGGCTACTCCCTAGGACAAAATCAGCAGCCCAGCAGCGGCCTTCCCAGCGTCGCCCTGCTTGGTGAGGAATGAAAAAGGCCCCGCCAGATTGGCGAGGCCCAAGGTCGCCTTACAAGCTGGCGGGATAGAGCGCGGATGGCGGTTCAAGACAACCGTCACTCGCAAACGCGGTTACGAAGTTGCTGTCGGGATAACGAGCGCCGGGGCTAGGAGCGCCGCCTATGGCCGTCGCGAGTGTCAGGTTAGGGTGTGACGGGGGCGAACGGTTTCTGGGCGCTGAGAGGCAGCCAATTGAAACTTACCCCCGAGCGTTTGCTCATCCTAGCGATGCTCGCAATTTTGATCTGGTGCGGTTCTGCAATCGTCAGACTGGAAGGCTATCGCTACGCGGAGTCGCTCGGCATGTGCCACCAGCATCATCCCGATCTGGTGAAGCTGGACGATTGCCTGCGGCACGCGGAAACAAGAACGCATCCGCTTTGGCACCTTCTGCATGAACTGGGAGTGGTTTGAAATGGCGCCGAACGAAAAAGGCTCCCGGGGCACACCGGGAGCCAAGCCTCGTTGCACAGCGCCGGGATGAAACGGCCTATGCGCCGTTCAGGGCAAGCGGATTTTGCGACGATCAACTCGGGAAGGTGACCGCTCTCCGGTTGAACGACCATCCAATTGATGCAAGTTTGCCTGCATGACGGGCGATGCAGCCTCAAGGCGGATGGATGGTTGAGATACTAGGCGGCTCGGGTGACCGCCGACGCTATGTCGTAGGTATTGCGGATCGTACCGCGGCGATAGCCGCTATCGTCGTCGAGTTTGGCAACGAGGCGCACATTATGTCCGTGACCCACGCGCCCCAGGCTGTACTTGAGGTCGCCAAGGTCACGCCGGAAAGGTCGTCGCCATGTGACCGGCAGCGCGCCAGTCGCGACCTGCCGACAACGCCCGCTGAACAACAAAAGGCCCCGGTGTGCGGCCCCGGGGCCAATGGGGGAACAGTCGTGAGCACAGGCTACAATGCCTGCCCACCGATCACGCTCCCTCCTCAGCTTTTATTCAAGCCAGACGCAGCGCCAGAGTTAATACGCCTGGGCCATAGACGTCGTCCGGTTCAGGGCGGTCGGCTAGGCGAGGAAACAGCAGCCAACATCGGCACCAGATGCCCGGGGTGGGTGACAGCGCTGAAGGACAAATGCGCCGCAGAAGATGGGTGTGGCTCTTTTTCCGCGAGGTCTCCCCATTATCTGGGATCGGCTAACTTCAAAACTCACACATGCTTGCGCACACGCGCGGTCACAATTGCACGGTCACGCCGGGATCGATCCGCCTACTTTGTGCTGCGTTAGGCGGAGTCGGTTTTGGCGTTTTTTATGTGCCGGTTCACCATCATAGAGCTGCAGCGTCACTTCTCGTGGCGTGCGTGACTTGGCCGGAGATCATTGATTAGGGATAGCGTTTCTGACAGCTCGCCCGAACAGAAACAGGCATGGCGCTAAGACGATTGTGAGCCCGGCATGGTCCAAGACTAGCCGCCACTCGTGCGCACTAGGCGCCCCTTTGCGGGGCCATTCGCCAGCGACGATGACCGCGCCGCCGACAAGCGACAGGGACTGCCAGTGCTGTCATGAACTAGAAAATGACTCGCCCTAGTCGAACCGCCATCGCATTGCTCCCTGGAGTGAGCGTAGCGGGGACCGGGCAGAGGCGCATCAGAACGATCTCTCCCGTAACAATGTGAAGCGGCGTATTAGCTCGGCAATACAAGCTTATTCTATAACTGGGTCATTTGAGTTGGCAAAAAGTACACTTTCGTACAATTGCCCAAGGAGTATTTTCAGGCACCGCCACCATTCCACCCTCTCCGTGGAGTGACCACCCGCCCTCCGGGTTCTGTGGCGCTTGCGAAGGGCGTTGGTCCTTCCTCCCGGGATGAGCGTCCCTTCTTCGTTCTGGTCTCAAGCTTGAAGGGCAGGGAAGCGAATGGCCTCACCTCAGCAAACGTATAACGAAGCACTTCTTCGAGCGTGCGAAGCCCACCTAGCCCGCGTGAAGGCTATGCGCGACATCCGGGACTTGGCCATGTCAAAGGCGAAAGACTTTGGCGAGCACGATCGGAGAACTGACACGGCGCGGCGCTCCACGTATGCCGCATCTAAACAGGCATACGCCGAAGCGGTACGAAGTTCGGACGCGCAACGCGCGACGGATGAAGCAATCGCCTTGGATACTTTTCAAGCGACCGGCGAAG
>CAVRVR010000009.1:0-386221 GCA_963724595.1 uncultured Alphaproteobacteria bacterium
CAATTTCGCTAAACGTCGCCTCGACGTCCGCCTCCGCTGGTCCGCTGCTCCAGCGGCCCTCAGCCGGTGGTTGACGGCAAGTCCTAGGGCTGTATCGGGACAGCTTCCGGCCGCCTCCTTCACCGCCGACCGCAATAGCACTTCGTCGGAGCGTTTTCGATACAGCCCTCGGGTTTGCAGGCATGCGTCCACCGCTGATTCAACTGGTTGCCGGTGGACGACACCTGTCAAGAGGTCAAGCCCGAAGGGCTTCACGAGCACTGCAAAGGCACCTGTCTCCGAGTTCTTGCGCCGCCCTCTTCTTGCCGCTGAGACTGCGAACAACTCTCAAACCGGGAACCCGTCGGTCGGAGGTGAGCAACCCCGTAGGCTCCTGACAACCGTCCTGGAAAAGGTCACGGTCCACCACCGCGAACGCCGGCCGGAAGTCATGTATAGCAGCCGACGCTTCATAGATGTTGTGGACAACGCGCACGGACAGGCTCGAGTTCTCTTCTCCCGCAAGAAGTTGGATGAGATCCCGGTCCTGGGTTATGACGAGTACGTGGATCTTAGGCCTTTCACTCGCCGGTAGTATGCGCAGTCCTCACAGGAGTTCTAATATGGAGCGACCTGTCAAGGTTTTTTTAACCGTTCGGGCCTCCTTTCGAGGAATCAGCGAGCCGATGTAGCCGCAGCGCGGGTGACGGAACGAGAGGCAATTTGCGACGGTTGATCAATCTAATATCCGCGGGTCGAAACCGCATAGTCATGATCCGTCGGGAGCTGCCTCGGACTGAGAACGCGGAATGGGTCCGGAGACCGTACCGCACAGAACGTAGGAGGATTCTCCTTACCGTGTTCTCTCGTTCCGTCACCTGCGCTGCGGCTGCCATAAGCGTGCCGAATTCTCTCTTAACAAGCCCGGCTGAGTGCCGCTGGCTCGGTCTGGGGCTGCAAAGAGTGTCGAATGGCTTCGGTCGAAAGCTGATCCGGCTGCACTGCATCAGGCAGGTGAATCACGCGAACCGAAGCGTGCGGTTGCAGCCGGGCGGCAATAGCTGCGGTGGCGCGGCGTCCGGCATCGTCGCCGTCCAACATGAGGACTATGTGTCGGAACAGATTGCAGCAGTGCCCGCTGCTGCGCCTCGGCCGCGCCTGCGTCGAGTACCCAGGCCGCATCGCCGTCGGCATCGACGCCAAGGGGGGCAAGGTCGCGGTCGAAGGCTGGGCGGAGACCTCGGAGCTGACGGCGGAGGAACTGGCCAAGCGCTTCGAGGACGCCGGCGTCGCCGCCATCATCTACACCGACATCGAGCGCGACGGCATACTCAAAGGCCTCAATCTCGAGGCGACGGCGGCACTGGCGCGTTCGACCAGCATCCCGGTCATCGCCTCCGGCGGCCTCGCCTCGATCGACGACGTCAAAGCCTTGCTGAAGCCCGAGTATGCTATGCTCGAGGGCGCCATCACGGGCCGCGCCCTCTACGACGGCCGCCTCGACGCGCAAGGAAGCCCTCGCCCTCATCGCTGCTGCCTAACGCCAGACATGCTGAAAACCCGCATCATTCCCTGCCTCGACGTGAAGGACGGCCGCGTCGTCAAGGGCGTCAACTTCGTCGACCTCATCGACGCCGGCGATCCGGTCGAGGCCGCCGCCGCCTACGATGCCGCCGGCGCCGACGAGCTGTGCTTCCTCGACATCACGGCGAGCCACGAGAACCGCGACAACATCTTCGACATCGTCGAGCGCACCGCCGAGCGCTGCTTCATGCCGCTGACCGTCGGCGGCGGCGTGCGCACCATCGAGGACATCGGCCGGCTGCTCAACGCCGGCGCCGACAAGGTGTCGATCAACACCGCCGCCGTGAAGAACCGGCAATTCGTCAAGGAGGCGGCCGAGAAGTTCGGCGCCCAGTGCATCGTCGTCGCCATCGACGCCAAGCGGGTGTCGCAGCCGGGCGAAGCAGCTCCGCTGGGAGATCTTCACCCATGGCGGGCGCAATCCGACGGGCATCGACGCCGTCGAGTTGCGCCACGGACGTCGCCGCGCTCGGCGCCGGCGAGATCCTGCTCACCTCGATGGACCGCGACGGCACCAAGGCCGGCTTCGACCTCGAGCTGACGCGCGCCGTCGCCGACGCGGTGACCGTTCCCGTCATCGCCTCGGGCGGCGTCGGCAACCTCGACCATCTCGTCGAAGGCATCACCAAGGGCCACGCCAGCGCCGTGCTGGCGGCCTCGATCTTCCACTTCGGGACGTATTCGATCGGCGAGGCCAAGCGGCACATGGCCGAAGCCGGCGTCGCCGTACGCCCCGCCGGCTGAGCTCACCTCAAGCGGCGCGCGAGTGCCGCTGCACACACTCCGACAGCACCGCGTCGAGCTCGCCGACCGGGACCGGCCGGCCGATGAAGAACCCCTGCGCCTTGTTGCAGCCCGCGCGCGTCACCGTGTTCAGCTCATCGAGCGTCTCGACACCCTCGGCGACGGTGCCCATGCCGAGCGTCTCCGCCAGCGTGGCGACGGCTCTGACGATCGCCGCAGTTGTCGGGGCTGCCGGGCGTTTCGCGCACCAGCGTGCGGTCGATCTTGACCTTGTCGAATGGAAACGAGCGTAGCGAGCTGAGCGAGCCGGAGTCCTTGCCGAAGTTGTCGAGCGTGATGCCGACGCCGATCCGGTGCAGCTCTTCAAGCGTGCTCCGCATCTTGCCTTTGTCGCGCTCCAGCAGCGCCTCGCTGATCTCGAGCTCGAGGCGCGATGCGGGAAGACCGGCATCGGCTAGCGCCTTCTGCACGACGCTCGTCAGATCGCCGCTCTCGAACTGAAGCAGTGACAGGTTGACCGTGACGGTTAGCTCGTCGGCCCAACGCGTCGCGTCGCGACACGCCTGACCGAGCACCCAGCGGCCGATGTCGATGATGGCGCCGGTTTTTTCGGCGAGCGGCAGGAACCCCGCCGCCGGGATCAACCCGTTGCGCGGATGGCGCCAGCGCAACAGCGCCTCGCAGCTCGCGACGTGATGCGTGCGCAGGCTGAGGATCGGCTGGTAGTGCAGCTCGAATTGATCCCGGCTCAGCGCGCGAGTGGATGTCGCTCTCCAGCCGGCGCTGCGCGTCGACTGGCGCCCGCTGCCGCGGCGGAACATCTCAAAACCGCGACGCCCGGCCGACTTGACGTTGTAGAGCGCGACGTCGGCGTTCTTCAGCAGCTCGTCGGCGGTGCGGCCGTGCGCCGGCGCGCGCACGATGCCCAGGCTGGCGCTGATGGTGATCGCGTGGCCCAGAATGTTGTAGGGCTTGGAAATGCGCGCGAGCACACGCTTGGCCAGGCGCTCGCACTGGTCGGTGCGCACAGCGCCCGATCTGAATGATGGCGAACTCATCGCCGCCGAGACGCGCCAGAAAATCGCGTCTTGCGAATGCTCGTCGCGCAACCGCTGCGCGACCGCCTTCAGCAGCGCGTCGCCGATCGGATGACCGTAGGTGTCGTTGACCTCTTTGAACTCGTCGAGGTCGATCCAGTGCAGCGCCAGCGAGCTGCCCTTGCCGAGTCCCTTGAGCGCCTTCTCGAACGTCTCGCGGAAGTGGAAGCGGTTGGCGACGCCGGTCAGCGCATCGTGGTGCGCCAGCCACTCGATCTTCTCCTCGGTGCGGCGCTTCTCGGTGATGTCCTCTTGGATATCGACCCATCCGCCGTCGGCGAGCGGCTGATAGGTGACGAGCAGCGTGCGGCCCGACGCGCAGATGCTGGATCTGCGAGAACGAACGGCCCTCGGCGAGCTTGGCCACATGCTCGCGCGAGCCACTTGGCGAATTTCCCTTCTTCGATCGCGCCCTCGCGGCCGGTTTCCTGATGCACGTGGTAGCGGACGATGTCGGTCAGCGGCGTGCCCGGGCGGGTCAGCTCCTCGGGTAGCGAGTACATCTGCCGATAGCTCTTGTTGCAGACGATGAGCCGCTGATCGGCGTCGAACATCGACAGCCCGCGCACCATGTTGTTGAGCGCGACTTCGAACCACGTGTTGAGCTGCTCCAGCGACCGCTTCTGTTCTAGAAGCAGAGTCAGCCTGGGTCAGCGTCGACCGTGAGATCCGCGGGATCGGACAAGCACGCTTCGCGTCGTGCCTTCCGGTTGGCGCGATCGGAGTGCGCGATCGTTGCCCATCGAAGGTAGTACCCCTCCACACCACGAAGGTCTGTGGCCCATCGAGAAGACGATACCCATCGATGCGTATTCGGTGGCTTAAGTCGTTGCGAGGCGTTTCGCGCAAATCCAGGCGTGCGCGGTAAGATGTGTGGCGGAGCATGGCTCAAGAGTTTCCAGGAAACGCGGGATTCGACGGAGTGAGCCAGATCGAAAGTTAACGGCGCAAAATTCCACCATCGTTTGTAGAAATCACGTTTTATGTCGTGCGGCTTACCTCTCTCCGCTCACGGCGTTTTGGCCTCGAACAGGCAGAGATCGCGGATGAGGCATCGCGGGCATTCCGGCCTGCGTGCCTTGCACACGTAGCGTCCGTGCAGGATCAGCCAGTGATGCGCGTGCATCCCATACTTGGCGGGCATGACGCGCAACAGATCGTCTTCCACCTCCAGCGGCGTGCGTCCGCTCGACAGCCCGGTGCGGTTCGCGACGCGGAACACGTGCGTGTCGACCGCCATCGTCGGCTCGCCGAAGGCGACGTTCGAGAACGACGTTGGCGGTCTTGCGACCGACGCCCGGCAGCGCCTCGAGCGCATCGCGATCGCGCGGGACGTCGCCGCCGTGGTTGGCGATGAGCTGCCGCGACAGCTCGATGACGTTGCGCGCCTTGTTGCGGTAGAGGCCGATCGTCTTGATGAAGTCGCGCATGCTGTCCTCGCCGAGGCGCACCATTTTCTCCGGCGTGTCGGCGATCTTGAACAGGGCACGGGTCGCCTTGTTCACGCCCGCGTCCGTCGCCTGCGCCGACAGCACGACCGCGACGAGAAGGGTGAACGGATTGACGTACTCGAGCTCGCTCTTCGGATCCGGATCGGCGGCCTCGAAGCGCCGGAACATCTCTTCGATGGCCGGCTTGGCCAGCTGGTGCGCCGCTTGCCGCCGGCGGCCGCCGCTTACTGCTCGCCTTCGGCGGCGGGCGCTTGCCCACGCTGCTCTTTGCCTTGGTGGCGACCCGATCGAGGCTCTTCATAACTGTCGTTCCCCGCGATAAGCTTGCCACATGAGCGATAATTCCGGCCCAGAACAAGCGCCGATCGAGCCTCGCGATAAGATCGCGTCGGCAATGCGCCGGACAAGCGCGAAGCCTTCCGCGCCGTGCTTTATCCGCACCGATCGCTCGGGCCGACCGGCTTCTCGATCCTCATGTCGGCGATCGGCGGTGTCAGCTTCATCACCGGCATGGCGTTCCTGCTCAAGGGCGCTTGGCCGGTGTTCGGCTTCTTCGGCCTCGACGTCGCGCTGATTTATGCTGCGTTCAAGCTCAACTACCGCTCCGGGCGCCTCTACGAGACGGTCGAGCTGACGCCGGATGTGCTGACGGTGACGCGCGTTTCCCCGTCCGGCAAAGCGGAGAGCTTCGACTTCAATCCCTATTGGGTGCGCGTGCGCCTCGCCGAGGGGCCGCAAGGTCGGACCGATCTGCGCCTTGCCTCGCACGGGCGCGAGTTTTCCTTCGCCCGGTTTCTCACCGACGACGAGCGCCGCGACCTGTCGAAGGCCTTGGCGGGCGCCCTGGTGCAGGCGCGCATCGCGCGGCCGTAGGCAAATCAAAGCGGCAACACCATACGCGACCGATTGCGCGGCATTTGATTGAATTCGTCATATAATCAGGACTGCTGCTGATATTGCCGAATTCGGCTCGAGCCTCTGCAGGAGTCCGCGGCCGTCGTGGGCTCTTTGCTACTGGAAGCGGCCGCCGCGCTGCAGGACTTCGATCTTGTAGCCGTCGGGATCCTCGATGAAGAAGAACTTCCCGAACGGCTTGCCCTCGTGCGTCATCTGCTTGATGTCCTTCGGCGTCAGGCCCGCCGACAGAAGTCCGCGCGTGCTCCGCGGCGAGATCATCGACGACGAAGGCCATGTGTCCGTAGCCGTCGCCTAGCGCATAAGGCTCGGCGCGGCCCTTGTTGACCGTCAGCTCTACCTCGAACGGCGAGTCCTTCCCGCGCATGTAGATCAGCGTGAAGTCGGGAAAATCGACACGCTCGGCGATCTCGAGGCCGAATGCCTTGCGATAGAAGTCGACCGAGCGCGCCTCTTCTTTGACGCGCACCATCATGTGGATCGGCTTGGCCATGAGCCCCTTCCTGTCCCTAGAATCGCTAGCAGCTCAGCACTGTCCGGCCGTCACAACCAGGGCCGGGTCGTCGCCGTCGTCGCCTCGAAATTCTCGATCGACTGCTTCTTCTCCAGCGTCAGCCCGATGCTGTCGAGGCCGTTGAGCAGACAGTGCTTGCGGAACGGATCGATGTCGAACTTGATGACGCCTCCGTCTGGCCCGCGGATCTCTTGGCTTTCGAGGTCGACAGTGAGCGTCGCGTTGGCGCCACGGTTCGCATCGTCCATCAGCTTGTCGACTTCCGACTGCGGCAGCTTGATCGGCAAGATGCCGTTCTGGAAGCAGTTGTTGTAGAAGATGTCGGCGAAGTCTGGCGCGATGATGCAGCGGATGCCGAAGTCGAGCAGCGACCACGGCGCATGCTCGCGCGATGACCCGCAGCCGAAGTTCTCGCCGGTGACGAGGATCGTCGCCTTGCGATAGGCAGGCTGATTCAGAACGAAATCAGGCAACCTCCTTGCCGGCTTCATCGTAGCGCATCTCGTAGAACAGGCTCTTGCCGAGCCCGGTGCGCTTGATCGTCTTCAGGAACTGCTTCGGGATGATCATGTCGGTGTCGACATTGCGGATGGGCAGCGGCGCCGCGACACCAGTGAGGGTTGTGAATTTGTCCATTGCGTCGCTCTTCAGCGCCTTTCACGTTCGAAGACCGTCGGCGAGCGCTCGGAAATAGCCCTCGGCCGAGGCTAGGCGGTCTATGTGGGTAGGCTTGCGGCCGGCAACCACGCTTCAGTGCAGCTCCCCCGGCCAAAGCAGCTCTAGCCGCCTTTTAACCCCTGTGAGCTTGCGCCCGTCAAGGTGATGCTCCAGGGCGTCGACCATCGTCTCGATATAGCCGCTGATGCGGCCGAGCTCGCGGAATGCCCGCTCGCGCGCGCCGCGTCGTGGGGCGCCTCAGCGGCGCAGGGTCGCCGGCGCGTTCGAGGGTCGCGGCGATCCTTCGGCATATCCGGCCACCCGCGCGCGGCGCGTCTCGTCGAGGACGGAAAGCGAGCTGAGCCAGCAGTGCACCGTCTCGGCGATGGACAGCAAACAGCGGGCGTAGTCGGCAATCGGCAATGGGGTGCTGGGCTCCAGACGGCGCTTCGATCATAGCGCGCCGCCATGGCGCGGGGATTTCACCGACGATCTGCGCCGAACCGACCAGTCGTCCACCAATTCTTAACCAAAAAACTTCACCCTCACGCTCAATGCCTATGGCTACCCATTTCGTGCTGCGGAGAAGCGTATGTATCGAGTTCTGGTTGCGACCCTTTTGGCTGCCGTCACGCTCCTCGTGACGGGCTGCACCGGCTCCCTCCGTCTCGGGAGCAGCGTTCACGTCGTCGAGGCCGCCCACTCGACTGCCAACGTCTGAGCCAAGGTCACGCCGATGATGGCGTGCACCCAAGACGCCGAACCTGCGAGCTGATGACAAGTTGCTTTCTGTAGACGCCGCGCAGCGCCGCCGCTATTGGCTGCGGGCTGCACGTCGTGCTTGAAAGCGCCGCCTCAGAGCTCGCCCACATGACTTCACGATCCGGGACTTCGCCACCCGCGAACTCGCCATCCGGCCTCGCGGCGCTTGCCAATGGCGCCGTTCTTTCGCCGTTCACGCAGTTGCGCAGACTGCTTGGAACCACGCCGGCTGGTCACGCCGAGCCGATCGACCTGACGATCGGCGAGCCTCGCGAGGCAATGCCGGTGTTCGTCACCGAGAAGCTCCTCGAAGCAGCGTCGAGCTATGCGCATTACCCACCGATCCGCGGTACGCCGGAGCTGCGGGGAGCAATCTCTGCGTGGTCGGGCCGACGCTACGGCGCATCCGCGGCACTGGACCCCGACCGCGAAGTTTTGCCGATAAATGGCTCGCGCGAGGGCCTTTTTCTGGCCGCGCTCCCGGCTGTCGGGCGCAAACAAGTACGCGGCCGACCGGCGATCCTGATGTGCAATCCCTACTACAGCGCCTACATCGGCGGCGCGTTGGCAACTGACGCCGAGCCTGTCTACCTCAATGCGACACAGGCGACCGGCCACCTTCCCGATCTCGATGCGCTCGCCGCCGACAAGGCACTGCTCGAGCGTACCGTGGCGCTTTACCTGTGCTCGCCGGCAAACCCGCAGGGCGTCATGGCAAGTCCTGCCTACATCGCTCGCGCGCTGCAGCTCGCGCGCGCCTACGACTTCCTCTTGTTCTTCGACGAGTGTTACTCGGAACTTTATACGACCGCGCCGCCCACCGGCGCTTTGCAGGTCGCCGCCGCAACGCCCGAGCGCTTCGCCAATCTCGTCGTATTCAACTCGCTGTCGAAGCGTTCGAACTTGCCCGGGCTCCGCTCTGGGTTCTGTGCCGGCGACCAACGCTTCATCGAGACCTTCGCCGAGATCCGCAACATGGTCGCTCCGCAGGTACCAGGGCCGACGCAGCACGTATCCGCCGCCGTGTGGGCCGACGAGGCGCACGTAGAAGCCAACCGCGAAGCCTACCGGCGCAAATTCGAGGTCTGCGACCGCGTTCTCGGCAGCAAATACGGTTACCGCCGACCGGCCGGGGGGTTCTTCCTCTGGCTCGATGTAAGCAACTTTGGCGGCGCCAGTCAGGCAACAGTAACCTTATGGCAACGCGCAGGTGTCAAGGTTCTACCCGGTGCCTTCCTGGCTCAAGCCGGACGCGATGGGACCAATCCGGGTGCGAACTACGTGCGCCTGGCTTTGGTCCGCGACCCAGCGACGGTCGGTGAGGCACTCGAACGATTTGTAATAGTACTTGCGTAACAGAGTACGTTCGAGATGCCGCTCGAAGTCTCATGACCCGAGACGCCTGCTTCCGTCTGCGATGGAAGAGAGGCTGATTGGATGGTCGATCCGCGCCGGAGGGCTTGCGCTCCTGGCAAGCGTCGGCGCCGCTTGGGCTAGCCTTCTCACCTGGTCGCAATCCGACCCCAGTCTCACGCACGCTGCCGACGGCACAGCAACCAACGCACTTGGCTCGCCCGGCGCAATCTTTGCCGACGTCGTTCTCAACACCCTCGGCTTCGCCGGCGTCTTCCTGCTGCTGGCCCCGATGTTCTGGGGGCTCGAGCTGATGCTTGCAGAACGTGTGTGTACCAATCGCAAGAAGACCAGTCTCTTCCCGCTCGCCGTTCTGCTGCTCGCCGGTGGCTTCGCGGCGCTGCCGCTGTCGGCAGGCTGGCCGTTCGGGCATAGCTTTGGCGGCATCGTCGGTGACTGGGTCTCCAAGCTCACGGCAACGTTCTTGGACCTCGTCGCCGCCGAGAGTGCCATGCCACTCGCCGGTCTTGCCTATTTCCTGGGGGGTTTTGCCCTCCTGGGCTACAGCGTGGGGCTCGAGCGCGACGATCTCAACCGCCTCATCGATCGCAGCCGCGGCCTGTCGCGCCGCCGTGGCGCGCTCGTTCCGGAATGGCTGGGACAATACTTCGCCAAAGCCGTCATTTCATTCGAGACGGCCGGCGACGTGCCGCGGCGTCCGCGCTACGCCACCGACGCCGATGCATCGTACGGCTCGCGGCGTGAACCATTCCTTCCGGGGCCAACCGCGTTCGAGCGCCCGAACCAAGTCGTTCAAGCCGCATTTGCGCAGGCCATCGCTGCCCGCAAGGGTTCGGCAGCCGCCTCCCACCATGACGACATCCCCGGCGGCCGCTCCGCCGACTTCGATGACAGCACCGACGCAGAGAGCCGCGCCATAGCGCGTCGTTTCGCGCCGGCCAATGTCGAGCGCCCGCCCGCCGAGCAGCAGATCGCCGAAACTCCGGTCGAAGAGCCGGCTCCGAAACCGAAACGCGGCAGCTTGTTCGCCGGCCTCGCGCAGATCCGAGCCGTTGCCGCCTACCGGCCGCCTTCGCTCAATCTGCTGCGCCGCCCAGCCGCATCCAAGTCCGGCCCGACCTTCACACAGGCCGCGTTGCGCGGAACCGCGCGTCTGCTCGAAGAGGTGCTCGCCGATTTCTCCATCAAGGGCGAAGTGCGCGAGATCAAGCCCGGCCCAGTCGTCACGCTTTTCGAGCTCGAGCCCGCACGCGGCACCAAGTCATCGCGCGTCGTCGCGCTCGCCGAGGATATCGCGCGCTCGCTGAGCGTCACTTCGGCGCGCGCGGCGATCGTGCCCGGGCGCAACGTCATCGGCATTGAGCTGCCGAACGTACGCCGTGAGACGGTCTACTTGCGTGAAATATTTGAAGCCGACGCCTTCCGCTCCACCGACGCTGCACTTCCGATGGCACTCGGCAAGTCAATTGGCGGCGATCCGATCGTTGCCGACCTCGCGCGCATGCCGCACCTGCTTGTCGCCGGCACCACCGGCTCGGGCAAGTCGGTCGGTATTAACGCCATGATCCTGTCGCTGCTCTACCGGCGCTCGCCGGAAGACTGCCGCCTCTTGATGATCGACCCGAAGATGCTCGAGCTGTCGGTCTACAACGGCATCCCGCACCTGCTGACGCCGGTGGTCACCGACCCGCATAAGGCGGTCGCGGCGCTCAACTGGGCCGTTGCCGAGATGGAAGAGCGCTACAAACGCATGGCGGCGCTTTCGGTGCGCAACATCGAAGCCTTCAACACGCGCGTGCGCAAGGCGCAGAGCCGCAACGAGCATCTTACGCGCACCGTGCAGACCGGCTTTGACGACCGCACCGGGGAAGCTGTCTACGAGCAACAGAAGATGGCGGCCGAGACGATGCCGTACATCGTCGTCGTCGTCGACGAGTTCGCCGACCTGATGATCGTCGCCGGCAAGGAGATCGAAGCCGCCGTGCAACGGCTGGCGCAGATGGCGCGCGCCGCCGGCATCCACCTCATCATGGCGACGCAGCGTCCGTCGGTGGACATCGTTACCGGCACCATCAAAGCCAACTTCCCGGCGCGCATCAGCTTTAAGGTCGCCTCGAAGATCGACAGCCGCACCATCCTCAACGAGCAGGGCGCCGAGCAACTCCTCGGTCAGGGTGATATGCTCTATTCGCTCGGCATGGGACAGATCATCCGAGCGCACGGTCCGTTCGTCTCCGACGAGGAAGTCGAGCGCATTGCCGAAGCGCTGCGCGGTCAGGGATCGCCCAGCTACGTCGACGGAATCACCGACACGCCGCCCGCATCCGATGCACCCGGGGCGGACCCTCGCGCCACCAGCGAGGACGACCTCTACGACATGGCCGTCGCCATCGTGCTGCGCGATCGCAAAGCCTCGACCAGCTACATTCAGCGCCGATTGTCGATTGGCTACAACCGAGCTGCCGACCTCATCGAGCGCATGGAGACCGAGGGCCTGATCGGAGCCGCCAACAGCACCGGCAGGCGCGAGATTCTCATCACCGGCCGCGACGGCGCGGGGGCGCGGGCCGCCGCCGGCTGAGGCCGCGCCGCGATGCCGTATGGGCAACCGCCCACATCTAGACGTATTGTTCGGCGAAGAGCCTAGCTGGGAGTTCCCGCGCGCGCTGGGATATTCTATCTAGGGCAGAAATTCGGGACGATTCGGGAGACGTCGGGGGCCCATGCGGGAGCTTAGAGCAATCGCGATCGCGGCGATGGCATTTAGCCTGTTGCTGCCGCCGGTCGGCGCCATAGCCGAGGAAAAACCCCTCAACGTGCCGGCTCCGCAGCCCGCCACCCCACCAGCACCCGCTGCGACGGCGCCACCTGCTGCGACGACGCCGCCTGCTGCACCCGCCGCCGCTGCGCCACCTCCGGCCGCCGGCGGCGCCTCCGCCTGGAGCGCCCAGGTTGCTCCGGCCAAGGCAGGCGAAGGCATCACGCTCGACGCACGCCAAACCGAGCTGGTGCATAAGGTGTCGGGCTACTTCAGCGATCTCAACACGTTGCAGGGCAACTTCATCCAGACGAGCGCAGACAACAAGCGCATGAAGGGCAAGTTCTACGTGAAGCGTCCGGGTCGCTTCCGCTTCGACTACGCGCGTCCTTCGCGCCAAATCGTCGTCTCCGATGGCCACTACCTCGCCGTGCAGGACCTCGATCTCAACAATGAGGATCGCGTTGCCCTGGACGACACGCCGTTCCGCCTGCTGTTGCGCACGGACGTGGACCTCGTTCGCGATGCCCGCATCATGGAAGTGCAGGAATCGGAAGACCTTCTGGTCATCGGACTGGTCGACAAGAACCCTGACACCCCCGGACAGATCAAGCTGTTCATGTCAACCAAGCCAGCGCTCGAACTGAAGGAGTGGGTGACCAAGGACGCCCAGGGCCTCGATACCCGGGTGCAGGTCTCCGACCTCACCAAGGCCGCTGAACTCGATGGCGAGCTCTTCACGATCAAGGCCATCGGTAGGCCTTTGGGGACCCCCTGAACGACGCCCGCTGTGGCTGTTCGGACTCTAGGCAATAGCGGGCTGGGGAAAACCCCTCCCGGGCTGGTAACATTTTTGTGATACCAAGACCCCAGCTCTATTGAACTCCCGCCCTTTGCGCTTAACTCAAGCTAGTCAGGTGGTGTCACCCTGTATCGGTAGTGCCCCCCGTCTAGCCGAAAGACATCACCTGGGGTGTCGGCTTCCCTCCCGACACCACGCGCGAAAGCGCTCTCGACGCCCAACCCCTCCCCCCGGGGTTGGGCGTTTTTTCATGCCCGCAACTAAATTCAATCAGCTCGTCAATGTGTTGGGCACCGGCAGGGCAGTTTGCGCCGCTGCTACCTTCTGGTCAGCGTCAACCGGAGCCTTGGCCGCCGCCGCCTGCGCCTCCTTGCCCAGGAGGGTATCAACCCGGCGGAGCTCGTCGGCGAACTGTGTGAGCCTCTTTGCAAGGTTCAGCACCAAGCGGTCGGCCAGGCTCGGATCAGCGAGCATCAGCTCCTGCATGGCGTCGCGCGTGATGTGTACGGCACGCACGGCAGTGCGCGCGACAACCGTCGAACCATGGGTCGTTTCGACCAGCATCGCGGCCTCTCCCAGGAGGGAACCGACCGCTACCGGCTCGGAGCGCGCGGCAAGCTCCGGCCCGCTGACACGGGCCGCATTGCCGGCGACGATGAGAATCGCTGCTTCGGCAAGATCATTTTCCTCAATGATCATAGCGCCGGGGTGGTAGGCGACGCGCTCGGCGTGGCGCGCGATGGCGGCGAGCTGCAATGGGCTCAGGCCGCGAAACAGCGGCAACACCGCCAAATATCCTGCAAAGAGATCCAATGACGTCCGTTCGTGTTGTTTGCACAGCTGGACGCAGAACTTGTCACCTGTAAGTCCACAGCGCCGCCGGCGCGTTGAACCAATCTAACGCGCGGCAACTTCGGATGATTCGCGGCAATGGGCTATGACCGATGCACAACACGGGCCGTGCGTATCCACACGATGCCCAGTCACGCTGTTGAAAAGTCTCACGGAACGAGACGATAGCCGCCCGTCTCGGTGACGAGCAGCTCGGCGCTCGAAGGATCCTTCTCGATCTTCTGCCGCAGGCGATAAATGTGCGTTTCGAGCGTGTGCGTCGTCACGCCAGCGTTGTAGCCCCATACCTCGTGCAAGAGCGTGTCTCGCGACACGACCTTATCGCCCGAACGATAGAGATACTTGAGGATCGAAGTTTCCTTTTCGGTCAGCCGGATCTTGGTGCCCTTGTCGTTGATGAGCAGCTTCGAGGCCGGCTTGAATGTGTAAGGCCCGATAGCGAACACTGCGTCCTCGCTCTGCTCGTGCTGGCGCAGCTGCGCACGGATGCGGGCCAACAGCACGGCGAACTTGAACGGCTTGGTGATGTAGTCGTTGGCGCCGGCGTCGAGACCAAGGATTTGATCGGCGTCGGAAACGTTGCCCGTCAGCATGACGATCGGCGTCTTGAAGCCAGCCTTGCGCAATAGGCGAACCGCCTCGCGTCCATCCATGTCAGGCAGCGACACGTCGAAAACGACGAGGTCGAAGTGATCCGATTTGGCGAGTTCCATACCCTTCGACGCTGTGCCGGACGTCAGCACTTCGAACTCATCGTGCAGGATGAGCTGGTCTTTCAGGGTCTCGCGTAGCTCGTCGTCATCGTCGACGATAAGAATGCGGCGGGCAGTGCTCATCGTGTTTTTGCTCCGGCACGGACATCGCCCGTGGCCCGCAAATTCCTTGGCCGGGGGCCCTGTCGGCTATATCTGACGGTTGCGAATAGCACGCGCGCCGGGAAGCTCCAATGAAGACCCCTACCTGCCTTCCACAGGTGGCTCCTAAAATCGTCGTGAGGAGCCTCTCGGCCCATTCCCCGCGGGGCGTACTGACCTATGGCAGCTTGACCTTTCCGTGCGTCCTCGGCCGTAGCGGGCGACGGGCCGGTAAGCGCGAGGGTGACGGGGCAACGCCGCTTGGCACTTTCGCGCTGCGGCAGGCATATTATCGGCCGGACCTGCTGATGCGGCCACGGACACGATTGCCGGTGTCACCGCTCCGACCGTTCGATGCCTGGTGCGATGCCCCCCAAGATCGCAACTACAACCGGCCAGTGCAGCATCCCTATCCGGCCAGCGCCGAGCACATGTGGCGCAGGGACGGTCTCTACGACCTCGTTGTGGTGATGGGCTACAACGACCGGCCGCGGATCAGGGGACGCGGCAGCGCTGTGTTCATGCACGTCGCAAGCGCCGGCCTGAAGCCGACCCAAGGATGCATCGCGCTGGCGCGGCCACATCTTCTCCGGCTGCTGCAAGCCGTGTCACGGCACACCGTCGTCGAAGTGCGGCAGCTGACGCGGGCGAATATCGCGCAAAAAAAACGGCCCGAAATGCCGAAGCACCGGGCCGAGTTTGGAGCGCGCCTAGGGGAAGGCGCACGCTCGGGAGACATTCGTGGGTCGCGGACCGGATAGCCGGCCCGCGACCCCTTAGAGTGACTACTGAACGGACTCGCCGTGCAGCGCGATGTCGAGGCCCTCGACCTCGGCGGACTCGCTGACGCGAATGCCGATCGTGAACTTCAACACCATCAGGATGACGAAGGTGGCGAGTCCGCTCCACACGATGGTGGCGAGCACGCCGTACACCTGGATCGGCACCTGGGCGAAGTTGCCCTCGAGGAGACCGGCCTTGCCGCCAAAAGCCTCCACCGCAAACACGCCCGTCAGGATGGCGCCGATGATGCCGCCAACGGCGTGAACGCCGAAGACGTCGAGGCTGTCGTCATAGCCCAGCATCTTCTTCAGGCCCGTCGAGGCGATGTAGCAGCCGACGCCGGCTGCCGCACCGATGACCAGCGCGCCCTTGGGATCAACGAAGCCGGCCGCCGGAGTGATGGCGACGAGACCAGCGACCGCGCCGGAGGCAATACCGAGCACGCTCGGCTTACCGTGGACGAGCCACTCGGAGAACATCCAAGCGAGCGCGGCCATGGCGGTGGCGACCTGCGTCGTCGTCATGGCGACACCGGCGAGACCGTTAGCAGCAACAGCCGAGCCGGCGTTAAAGCCGAACCAGCCGACCCACAGCAGCGAGGCGCCGATGACAGTGAGCACGAGATTGAACGGCGCCATGCTCTCGGTGCCGTAGCCAGTACGACGGCCAAGCATGAGGGCTCCCACCAGACCGGCGATGCCGGCGTTGATGTGAACGACCGTGCCGCCGGCGAAGTCGAGAACGCCAGCGCCACCCAGGAAGCCGCCGCCCCACACCCAGTGGCAGACCGGGACGTAGACCACAAACAGCCAGACGCCCATGAAGATGAGCAACGCCGAGAACTTCATGCGGTCGACAAGCGAACCGATGATCAGCGCCGGCGTGATGATGGCGAAGGTCATCTGGAAGGCCATGAACACCAGCTCAGGGATCGTGCCCTGGAGGCTGCCGGGAAGGATTCCGTTCAGCAGCACCTTGTCGAGGCCACCGATGTAGGCATTGTAAGCTTCGTTAGGGTTGGTGGTGAAGGCGAGCGAATAGCCAGCGACCATCCAAAGCACAGTGACAAGGCAGGTCGTCGCAAACGTGGCCACCAGAACCGACAGCACGTTCTTCTTGCGCACCATGCCGCCGTAGAACAGCGCCAGGCCCGGAATCGTCATCATCAGCACGAGACACATCGATGTGAGCATCCACGCCGTGTCGCCCGAATTCAGCGTCGGGGCCGGTGCCGCGTCCTGCGCCAAGCTGGGCAGTGCGGATCCGGCGTAGAGTACAGCGGCCGCACAGGCGGACGTTGCCAGTCTTTTTAGTCCGTTGAAGTTCATCTCAAACTCCCCTTCCCTTCCAGTAGTACTTGGACCTCGCCCTTCCGGACCAAGCCCGCTTAAAGCGCGTTGTCGTCTGCCTCGCCGGTTCTGATGCGAACCGTATGCTCGATGGGTGAGACGAAGATCTTGCCGTCGCCGATCTGGCCGGTCTTGGCGGCGCGTTGGATGGCCTCTAGCGCCTTGTCGACCTGAGCCGACGGGACGACGACCTCCACCTTGATCTTCGGAAGAAAGCTCACGGCATATTCAGCGCCGCGATAGATCTCCGTGTGTCCCTTCTGTCGTCCGTAGCCCTTAACTTCCGTGACCGTCATCCCCTGCAGGCCGAGATCAGTCAGCGCGGTGCGGACTTCCTCGAGCTTGAAGGGTTTGATGATTGCCGTGATCAACTTCATTCGGTGCCTTTCTCCCCGTGACGCATCCGCCGAAAAGGCAGCGGACAATTCGCCGTCGTTTTTTGGCTCCTACTCCCTAGGCTGGCAGCAGGCGCCGTGTAGGACGGAGTCAAGACGCGTGCCAATCTGGCGATGGCTAGACAACCATTTGGATTCGCTGAAGAAACGCTGCCATCAAATCAGGCGCCCGGCCAAAATAGCGGCCGCAACTGCCTAGCGGCTGTGCAATTGAGAAGGAGTGCCCATCAATTAGGCACGAACTCCGAGCGCCGCTGGCGCATCAGGCCCTCTTGCACGACGGAGGCGATCAACGTCCCGTCGCGCGCAAAGATGCTCCCGCGGCAGAAGCCGCGCGCTCCATAGGCATTGGGACTGTCCTGCACATAGAGCAGCCACTCATCGGCGCGAAACGGCCGGTGATACCAGAGCGCGTGATCGAGGCTGGCGAGTTGCACGTCGGCGTCGAACAGCAGCTTGCCGTGAGCGATCAGCGCCGTGTCGAGCAAAGTGAAATCGGATGCATAGGCAAGCACAGCCTGATGCACGGCGGGATCGTCGGGCAGGCGCCCGTTCGCCTTGATCCAGATGTGCTGCAGCGGGGTCTTCTTGTCGCGCGTGAGATAACGCGACACGTCGACGATGCGCATGTCGATGGGCCGCTCGCGGCTCCAGTAGCTACGCATGCTCTGCGGCAGCGCCTCGATCAGTTGGCCGATGATGTCCTTGGGATTTGGTAGCTCCTCGGGGGGCGGCACCTTGGGCATCGGCAATTGATGGTCGAAGCCCGGCTCCGCCTTGTGGAATGAGCAGCTCATCGAAAAGATAGGCCGGCCGTGCTGGATCGCCTTGACGCGGCGCGTGGTGAAGCTGCCGCCGTCGCGGATGCGCTCGACATCGTAAACGATGGGCCGCGAGGGATCGCCGGCCAGCAGGAAATACCCGTGCAGCGAGTGCACTGGGCGGCCGGGATCTGACGGTGCGCGCCGCTGCCATCAGCGCCTGCCCCAGCACCTGGCCGCCGTAGACCCGCTGCCAGCCTTCGTTGCCGCGGGCACCGCGGAACAGGTTGTCCTCGAGCCGCTCGAGGTCGAGGGTGGCGAGCAGCGCGTTGAGGACGCCCTGGGGCTCGGCATCGTCGGCGGACATTGGGCCTCGCGGTGGGTGGAAGGCTCGGGGGCGCTGGCATAGGCTAGAGGGCCAGCTCGGCACTCTCAGCATTGGAACTTAACGCAGATGACCGGACGCGACACGCCTCAAGAGGCCCACCGCTTCGATGTCGCAATCTCGGGCGCAAGCTTCGCCGGGCTCGCTCTGGCCTGCGCGCTGAGTGACGCGCTCGGGCCGAGCTTCAAGATCGCGCTCATCGATCGCGTCGCCAGCTCGGCCGCCCGCCCCGACGCGCGCGCCTTCGCGCTGTCGGCTGCCTCAAAGCACCTGCTCGAGGCGATCGGCGTGTGGCAGTCGATTGCCGCTGACGCGCAGCCTGTGGCGGATATCGAGATTACCGACTCGAGCCTCGACGCCGGCGTACGCCCAGTGCTGCTGACCTATGACAACAGCACGCAAGCGGGAGAGCCAGCGACGTACATCGTTCCGGTCGGCCCGCTGACTGCCGCGTTGCGAGCGAGGGCCGAAGCTTGCCCGTCCATCACCATGCTGGCGCCCGCCGACGCAACGGGCTTCACCGCCGATGAGACGGGTGCCCGCGTGCAGTTCGCTGGCGAGGGAGACCTTCTCGCCTCGCTCGTCGTCGCAGCCGATGGCCGCAAGTCGCCCATGCGCGAGGCAGCCGGCATCAAAATCATCGGCTGGAACTACGCCGCAGACCGGCATCGTCACGACCGTCCGCCACGACCGCCCGCACCAAGGCCGCGCCGTGCAGCATTTTCTTCCGGCCGGGCCGTTCGCTATCCTGCCGCTGACCGGCAACCGCGCTTGCATCACCTGGACGGAGGACGCGCGCGAGGCAGCGCGCATTCTGGCGCTCGACGACGCGGGCTTTGTCGCCGAAGTCGAGAAGCGCTTCGGCGGCAAGCTCGGCGCCATCGCCCTCGACGGTCCACGCCAGTCGTGGCCGCTGGAGCTGCACCTTGCCCGCCGCTATGTCGGCCCGCGCTTTGCGCTGGTCGGTGACGCGGCGCACGGGGTCCACCCGCTAGCGGGGCAAGGGCTGAACCTCGCCTTCCGCGATGTCGCCGCGCTAACCGAGGTGGTCGTAGAAGCGGTGCGGCTCGGCTTCGACGCCGGCGACGCGCAGGCTTTGACCCGATATGAGCGCTGGCGCCGCTTCGATTCGGCGATATCGGCAGCGACGTTCGATGGCATCAACCGGCTGTTTGCCAACGATGCGACGCTGCTGCGGTCGGCGCGCGAGGTCGGCCTCGGTGTCGTCGATCGCATTCCTGCGCTCAAGCGCTTCTTCGTCAGCGAGGCGGCCGGGCTGACCGGCAACGTGCCGCGGCTGCTGAAGGGCGAAGCGGTCTAGCCGGCGTCGCCTGCATCTTCATCGTCGGGCGCGAACGCCGGCATCACCACAACGACGCGTCCTGCCGGAATGTCGACTACCGGCACGAAAGCGTCGGTGAAGGGGATGAGCTCGGTGGCGCTCTGGCCATCGAGGCGCACCTCGAGAAGATCGCCGGCGCCGTAGTTCTGCACGGCGACCACGGCCCCGACGCGGTTCCCGGCTTCGTCGTCGGCGCGTAATCCTGCTAGGTCGGCGTAGTAGTATTCGCCATCGGCGGCCTCGGGGAGCCGCGCGCGCGGCGCATAAAGTGCAGTGCCCTTGAGGGCCTCAGCCCCATTTCGATCGGAGACGCCGGCTACACGCGCGACGACACCCTTCGGCGTCACACGCACAACCCTGACTTCGAAGTGCTTCGCACCATCCTCGGAAGATAGCGGACCGTAGGCGCCTATATCGCCCGGGTCGCCGGCATAGCTGTCGATGACGACGTCGCCGCGAATGCCGTGCGCCGCGACGATGCGGCCGAGTAGAATACGCTGAGCCTTTTCAGTCATCACCCGCCGTTGATCTGCTCATCCTAGTTGGGAAGCGGCCCCAGATACCTGATCTGCACACCGACGGGCGCGCCGGCAATCTGGATGAAGGCGGGCGTCTCCGCCGACGTGCCCGCGAAGGCGCCGACGATATCCAAGGTGGCCCCGGACGGGCCAGCGGAAAAGCCGGTAACCAGCACGCCGTCGGCCGGAACGTCGAGGCGCAGGCGGACTTTGTTGAGCTGGCGCGCCGCATCGAACTCGTAAGCGCCGGTGAATACGGCGCCCAAGGGGTCAGAGCCTAGCACCTTGCCCTCGCGCAGCACGGCAAGGCCGCTGCCGTTCTCTGGCTCGCCGTTTTGCGACGCGGCGAACCACAGGCCGTAGATCCCGTCCTCAAGCATCCGATGTTCCCCCTCGGCGAGGGGCGGAAATCGCCGCCTCGCACGAGGAGATCATTGACACGGCAAGATTGAACGGCCGGTTAGCGGCACGCGCCGATTGCAGCGACTTAAGCGGCGGGCTCGGTGGAGGCGGCGGCGGCTTCGGCCGCCTTCTTCGCCTTCTCGGCCTGGGCCGCCTCACGCTCCAGGCGCTTCTTCTTCGGCTTCGCCTTCTCGGGGTTGTTCGACGCCGTACGCTTCATCAGGCCGGCGGCATCGAGCAGGCGCGCGACGCGGTCGGTCGGCTGGGCGCCGACGCTGAGCCAGTACTTGCAGCGCTCGAGCTCGAGCTTCACGCGGGTCTCGTCGTCCTTCTTGAGCATCGGATCGAAGGTGCCGATCTGCTCGATGTAGCGGCCGTCGCGGGGCGAGGCCGTATTGGCGACGACGACGTAATAGTAGGGGCGCTTCTTGGCGCCGCCGCGCGATAGGCGGATCTTCACGGACATCGCATTACTTCCTTCTTGAGTGGTTGATCAGAGCTACTTCTTCTTTCCCGGCAACCCGGGGAATTTCGGCAGGCCGCCACCCAGTCCGGGCAGACCTGCGCCGAGGCCCGGGAGCTTCGGCATCATGCCGCCTCCGAGGCCCGGCATGCCTTTCGGCAGCGATTGCTTCAGTTCTTGCGGCAATTGCTCGAGCGCCTTCGGATCGAGCTTCGCCAGCTCGTCCTGCATGGCCGCCATCTCGGCTTCGCTCGGCGCGGCGCCGCGTCCACCGCCGACGAGCTTGTTGAGCATGCCCTTGTTGCGGCCGAGCGTTTTCATCATGTCCGCCATCTGGCGGTGCATTTTGACGAGGCGGTTGATCTCCTCGACCTTGGTGCCGGAGCCCGGCCGCGATGCGACGCTTGCGGCGCGCGTCGAGCACCTTCGGGTTGCGCCGCTCGTGCGGCGTCATCGAGGTGATGATGGCGTGCTGGCGCTTGAGGATGCCGTCGTCGAGGTTGGCGTCGGCGATCTGCGACTTGATCTTGCCCATGCCGGGCATCATGCCGAGCACGCCCGACATGCCGCCGATGCGCTGCATCTGCTTCAGCTGCTCGGCCATGTCGTCGAGATCGAAGACGCCCTTCTTCATCTTCTCGGCGATCTTCGTCGCCTTCTCGACGTCGATCGTCTGCGCCGCCTTCTCGACCAGGCGACACGACGTCGCCCATGCCGAGGATGCGCGAGGCGACGCGGGCCGGATGGAAATCCTCCAGTGCGTCCCACTTCTCGCCGACGCCGAGCAGCTTGATCGGCTTGCCGGTGACGGCGCGCATCGACAGCGCGGCGCCGCCGCGTGCATCGCCGTCGGCGCGGGTCAGCACGATGCCGGTGATGCCGATGCGCTCATCGAACGACTTGGCGACGTTGACGGCGTCCTGGCCGGTGAGGCTGTCGGCGACGAGCAGCGTTTCGTGCGGGTGCGCGATGTCGCGGATCTGCGCCGACTCCGACATCAGCTCTTCGTCGATGTGGATGCGGCCCGCGGTGTCGAGCAATACGACGTCGTAGCCGCCGAGGCGCGCAGCATCGAGCGCGCGCTTGGCGATCTGCTGCGGCGTCTGGCCGGCAACGATGGACAGCGTGTCGACACCGGTTTGCTCGCCGAGCACGCGCAGCTGCTCCTGTGCCGCCGGGCGCCGCGTGTCGAGCGAGGCCATCAGCACTTTCTTCTTGTCGCGATCGGTGAGCCGCTTGGCGATCTTCGCGGTGGTCGTCGTCTTGCCGGAGCCTTGCAGGCCGACCATCATCATGGCGACGGGCGGCGCTGCATGCAGATCGATGGTGGCGCCGTCCGAGCCGAGCATGGCGACAAGCTCGTCGTTGACGATCTTGATGACCATCTGGCCTGGCGTGATCGAGCGCAGAACCTCCTGGCCGATCGCCTTGGCCTTCACCTTGTCGATGAAGTCGCGCACCACATCGAGCGCCACGTCGGCCTCGAGCAGGGCGCGGCGCACCTCGCGCATCGCCTCGCCGACGTCGCTCTCGGTCAGCGCGCCGCGACGCGTCAGCTTGTCGAGAATGCCGGACAGGCGATCTGACAGCGATTGGAACATTCTCGTCCTTCACCCGAGCGGAAGCATCCGCATGCGCAAAACAAATTCGCACCCGCGGGCGCAACGCGCTGGCGGGTGTTGACCTCCCGGCCTCACGCGATCAGCGCGGGCAGGGCGGCGGCTCTGAGGTCAGGGCCGTCGTGATTGGGGCGGACAATGCCTCGGGGCCGGCTGACTGTCAACCGTGCCTTAGCCGCGGGCTTCGGCGCGCGCCCGGGCGATCATCCGGGCTCTGCGGCGCTCCCGTTGCCGCCATTGGCGGGCGATCTTGGACACCCGACGCAGGGTACGCCGCTCCGGCGGCGTCAGGCAGATGCAGCCGCCGCAGTGGCACGGCCGTGGCGTGATGAGGGAGAGCTGCAGCAGTCGGCGGCTCGACCGGGAGAGGGGGGTGACGTAGCTCGAGTGGTCGGTCATGGCACTGCCTTGGAAGTTGGGTGCGAGGATGCGCCGAGGCGTTTTCGGCATTGAATTATCCTCAAGTCACAACATTCCCCCAAGAGTTCCCATTTCATATCTCAAGCGCGTCACTCAGTCAGCAGGCACGATGCGCAGCACCTCGCCGTGTCGTCGGTAAGCAGCCACAGTGCGCCGTCTGGACCCTGAGCGCACGTCGCGGATGCGCTTTCCTTCATCCGTCAGCAGCTCCTCGTGCGCGACGACATTGTCGCCATCGAACACGAGACGTTCGACGCGCGTACCGGCGAGACCGCCGACGAACGCGTTGCCCTTCCAGTCGGGAAACAGGTCGCCCGTGTAGAAGGCGAGCCCGGACGTAGCGATGGACGGCACCCAATAGTAGACCGCCGGCTCCATGCCAGCCTTTTCGCGTGCCTTCGCCGATCTTGGCGCCGCTGTAGTCGATGCCGTAGGTGATGATCGGCCAGCCGTAGTTCTTGCCGGCCTCTGGATGGTTCAGCTCGTCGCCGCCTTGCGCGCCGTGCTCGACCGTGTAGAGCTGCCGCGTGTCCGGGCGCAGCGCGGCGCCCTGCACGTTGCGATGACCGATCGACCAGACCTCCGGCGCCCAACCGGGCAGCTTCGGATTGTCGCCGGGGATGGAGCCGTCGGCATTGATGCGGATGATCTTGCCGATGTCGTTGGCCGGGTTCTGCGCTTCATCGCGCAGCTTGTAGCGCTCGCCGGTGGTGATGAACAGCGTGCCGTCCTTCGCCCACACGAGACGCGAGCCGAAATGATGCCCGCTGTTGGCGGCAGGCTGCTGCCGGAATATGACTTTCACGTCCTCGAGGCGCGCACCATCTCCCTCGAAGACGAGCTTGGCGCGCGCCACGCTCGTGCCGTTCTTGCCGCCTTCGCGCGGCTCGCCGTAAGAGAGGTAGATCATGCCGCTCTTGGCGAAGTCGGGCGCCAGCAGAACGTCGAGCAGGCCGCCCTGACCGACGGCGGCGACCTCGGCAGGCCCTGAAGATCGCGGGCGAGAGCTTGCCGTCCTTGTCGATGAGGCGCATGCGCCCCGGCCGCTCGGTGACCAGCAGACGGCCGTCGGGCAGGAATTGCATCCCCAGGGATGCTCGAGCCCCTGGCGAAGGTCTCGACCTTGATCTTGCTCGGCGTCGCAGGGGCGGGCGCGTTGGTGATGGCGGCCACCGCCGGCTGCGTTCCCGCTGCGATGCCGAACGGCTAGGCAAAATGCCAAGGCTGAATCGGGCTCTTGCTTGATCATCGGCGCGTCTCCGCTTCGATTGTCTTTTTAGTGCCCGGCGCCATATATGGGCTCATGACAGCCTCTGCCAGCATCCCCTTTCGCAAGATGAACGGCCTCGGCAACGATTTTGTCGTGCTCGATGCGCGCGCGCGACCGATCGCGATCGGTGCCGACGACGCGCAGCGCATCGGCGATCGCTCGCAAGGGTGTCGGCTGCGATCAGGTGATCGTCATGGAGCCGTCGACAGAAGGCCGACGTCTTCATGCGCATCTTCAATGCGGACGGATCCGAGGTCGATGCCTGCGGTAATGCCGCACGCTGCATCGCGCTCATCGCTGCCGAGGAGACCGGTCGCTCCGAGGTGAGCGTCGAGACGAACGCCGGACTGCTCAAGGCGAACGTCGATGGTGCCGACCGCATCACCATCGACATGGGCAAGCCGCGCTTTGCTTGGGACGAGATCCCACTCGCCGAGCCGTTCCACGACACGACCGGCATCGAACTGCAGATCGGTCCGATCGATGCGCCGGTGCTGCACACGCCGTCGGTCGTCAACGTCGGCAATCCGCACGCGATTTTCTGGGTCGACGACGTCGATGCCCACGACCTCGGACGGTTCGGACCGCTACTCGAGAACCATCCGATTTTTCCCGAGCGGGCCAACATTTCCCTGGCGCAGGTCACGTCCCGCAACAGCCTGAGGCTGCGTACCTGGGAGAGGGGCGCCGGGCTCACCAAGGCCTGCGGCACGGCCGCCTGCGCCGCCGCCGTGGCGGCCGCGCGTAAGGGTTTCACCGGCCGCCAGGTCACCGTCGAGCTGCCCGGCGGGGTACTGTTCATCGATTGGACTAAGGATGATCACATCTTGATGTGCGGGCCAGCGGAACTTGAGTTTGAGGGCACGCTGGCGGCGGATACTCTGTCGCGCGCGCCCGTCTAGCGAACGACAAAGTTGTCGAGTATGACCGCCCTGCAATTAACCGGTCCGATATCCCGTTTGCGCCAGGCTCCCAACCCGCGTATCGGCTCCTTTTCGTTTCGCGTCACCGCCGTCGCCGAGGTCTCCTGAGCAACAATGGCCGATCCCCGCATCATAACGCTCGGCTGCCGGCTCAACGCCTACGAGTCCGAGGTCATGCGCCGGCACGCTGCAGACGCCGGCCTGGACGACACGATCATCGTCAACACCTGCGCCGTCACGGCCGAGGCCGTGCGCCAGGCGACGCAGACGATCCGCAGGCTGCGGCGCGAGCACCCCGATGCGCGCATCATCGTCACGGGCTGCGCGGCGCAGATCGAGCCGGAGCGCTTCGCGGCGCTGCCCGAGGTCGATCACGTCGTCGGCAACGCCGAGAAGATGAAGGCGGAGACGTTCGCTGGACTTTCACCGTCGGGCTCCGAGCGCGTGCAGGTCGACGACATCATGAGCGTGCGCGAGACGGCCGGGCATCTGATCGACGGCTTCGGGTCGCGCACGCGCGCTTACGTGCAGGTGCAGAACGGCTGCGATCACCGCTGCACGTTCTGCATCATTCCGTTCGGGCGCGGACCTTCGCGCTCGGTGCCGGCGGGTGAGGTCGTGGCGCAGGTTCGCCGCCTCGTCGACGGCGGTTGCCGCGAGGTCGTGCTGACCGGCGTCGACATCACGTCGTACGGCGCCGATCTGCCGGGGGCGCCGACGCTCGGCGCGCTCGTGCGCCAGATCCTGAAATTCGTCCCCGAGCTGGAGCGGCTGCGCCTGTCGTCCATCGACCAGGTCGAGGCGGACGAGCAGCTGATGCGCGCCATCGCGGAAGAGGAGCGGCTGATGCCGCATCTGCATCTGTCGATGCAGGCCGGCGACGACATGATCCTCAAGCGCATGAAGCGCCGCCACAGCCGCACCGACGCGGTGCAGTTCTGCCGCGACGTCTTGCGCATGCGGCCCGACACTGTCTTCGGCGCCGATCTCATCGCCGGCTTCCCGACCGAGACCGACGAGATGTTCGCCAACTCGCTGAGCGTCGTCGACGACTGCAACCTCACCTATTTGCACGTGTTCCCGTTCTCGCCGCGCCAGGGCACGCCAGCGGCGCGCATGCCGCAGGTGGCGCGCCCGATCGTCAAGGAGCGCGCTGCTCAGCTGCGCGCCAAGGGTGCCGCGTCCTTGTCCCGCTTTCTCGACGGCCAGGCCGGCTCCGAGGTCGAGCTGCTGATCGAGCAGGACGGCGTTGGGCGCACGCGCCAGTTCGCCGAGATGCGCTTGCCCACCGCGGTCGCCGCAGGTGCGCTCGTACGCGCGCGCGTCAGCGGCCACGATGGCCAGCGGCTCTCCGGCGAGGTGGTGGCGTGAGCGAACGCGGCGGCAAAGTGCAGGGTGCATTCGGCCGGCTTTGGGGCAGCAAAGGCGCGAGCGACGCGGGCCCTACGACGGAAACCGCGGCTGCAACGCCGCATGCGACGCCCGCCAAGGCCGCAGGCTGTTTCGGCCGTCTCAAGCAGGGCCTCGGCAAGACGTCGGCGAAGCTCTCCGACGGCATTACCGGCCTCTTCACCAAGCGCAAGCTCGAGGCGGCGACGCTCGACGATCTCGAGGATCTGCTGATCGAGGCCGATCTCGGCGTCGACACGGCCGAGAACATCGTCACGACATTGCGCAAGGGACGCTTCGACAAGGACATCAGCGCCGATGATGTGCGCTCGGTGCTCAAGCGCGAGGTGGAGCGCGTGCTGGCGCCGGTCGCCAAGCCGCTCATCGTCGACGGCACGCACAAGCCGCACGTCATCCTCGTCGTCGGCGTCAACGGCACCGGCAAGACGACGACCATCGGCAAGCTCGCCGCCCAGCTTCACGGCGAGGGCAAGAAGGTGATGCTCGCCGCCGCCGACACGTTCCGCGCCGCGGCCATCGACCAGCTCGGCATCTGGGGCGAGCGCACAGGATCGAGCGTCGTCGCCGGTGCTGTCGGCTCGGATGCCGCCGGTCTCGTCTACGACGCGCTGAGCGCAGGCGCGCGAAGCGGGCACCGACGTGCTGATCGTCGATACGGCCGGGCGCCTGCAGAACAAGGAAGGCCTGATGGAGGAGCTCGCCAAGATCGTGCGCGTGCTCCGCAAGCTCGACCCGAGCGCGCCGCACGACGTGCTGCTTGTGCTCGATGCGACCACTGGGCAGAACGCGCTGTCGCAGGTCGACGTGTTCCGCGAGCGCGCCGGCGTCACCGGCCTCGTCATGACCAAGCTCGACGGCACGGCACGCGGCGGCATCCTGGTCGCCATCTCGGCCAAGCACGCCCTGCCCGTGCATGCCATCGGGGTCGGGGAGGGGATCGACGACCTGCAGCCATTCGACGCGGGCGAGTTTGCCCAGGCGATCGCTGGGAGCTAGCTACGGCAGTAAGCGCAACTTAAATACGCAGCCAATAAGAATTCTTAAGACAGAAGGGTGATCTCCGGCACATGAGCGCGCTCAAGCGATTGATGCCTTTCAACGCCGAGCAGACCGTGAACATCCTGAGCGAGTTCGGGCCGCTGGTGTTGATGTTCCTCGTCAACGCCATGTACGGCATCGCCGCCGGCACCTGGGCGCTCATCATCTCCACGGTCGTCGCCATCGTCGCGATGTTCATCGTGCTGCGCCGCTTGCCGATCTTCCCGCTCATCGCCTCGATCGTGACGGTGGTGTTCGGCGGTCTCACCATCATCACCCACGACCCGATGTGGGTGCAGATCAAGGTGACGATCTTCAACGCGATGTTCGCCGCGTTCCTGTTCGGCGGACTCTGGCTCAACCGCAACTTCTTCAAGTACGTCTTCGAGAAGACCTTCCACTACACCGAGGAAGGCTGGAACAAGTTCACCTGGAACTTCGCCTGGTTCTTCGTCTTCACGGCGTTCGCCAACGAGGCCGTGCGTCTGACGTTCAAGGACGAGCGGGTCTATGACATCCTCGGCCTGCAGATGGACGGCATCAGCATCTGGATCTTGTTCAAGGTCGTGCTGATCATGCCGCTGTCGGGGCTCTACGCTTGCTATCTGACGCGTCTCATGCAGCGCTACCGCATCCCGGACGATAAGGTGCCGATCAAGGTGGGTACTGCGAACGTTGCAATCGTGCACGCACCGGATGCAGCGAGCCTCGCACGTCCAGCTGCAAGCGCAGCCGAGCGTGTCTCGCCGGGGCCGAAGACAACAAGCGAGCGGGAAGCCAAGCTCGGATAGTTGCGGGCGATACCGCCGACGATGAGTGTCAGGAGCGAGACGGACATGGCCGACGAGGCAACCAGCAAACCGCAAGAAACGACGTCGTCGACGCAGTCGCAGATCCTCAAACTCGCCGTCGAGGTCGGGCCGCTCGTCGTTTTCTTCCTCGTCAACGCGCGCGCCGGCATCTTCTGGGGCACCGGCGTCTTCATGGTGACGACGATCGTCTCGCTCATTGCTTCGCGCTTCATGTTCGGACGTATTCCGGTGATGCCGCTCATCTCCGGCGCTTGCGTCGTCGTCTTCGGCGGCCTGACGCTGTGGCTGCATGACGACCACTTCATCAAGATCAAGCCGACCATCGTGAATGCGCTGTTTGCGGGCGCGCTGTTCACCGGACTGCTGGTCGGTCACTCGCTGCTGAAGGTCGTGTTCGGAGAGGTCTTCCGCCTCAACGAGGATGGCTGGCGCAAGCTGACGTTGCGCTGGGCGTGCTTCTTCACCTTCCTCGCCGTGCTCAACGAGGTCGTCTGGCGCACTGTATCGACGGACACTTGGGTGAGCTTCAAAGTATTTGCGATCATGCCGCTGACGATGGTGTTTGCAGTCGCGCAGATTGGCTTGCTCAAGGCCCATGAGATTCCGGCGGACTAATCCCATCGCACGGCCGACTATCCTTGTGCTGACCCTCTGCCGTCGAAGTATTCCGCTGAATTATCTTGCGACTTGTTCGCAGAACGGCCCTCTTTTGCTCTAGACGAACAGTCAAATCTGGTATTTTCTCCAAACCGGACCGTAACCTATTCCACATAGGCAAAGGTGGGCATGGGGGGTCGAAATGTCGTGTCCAACGACGTTTCGAAGCATGCATCGCCTTTTGACCAATCAATCATGACACGTCACAGGGCACGCGAAATGGCCGTCGGAAGGCTGGAGCGATCCCCAATTCACTTGCTGCATCGGGCCGGTCAATGCGCCAGCGATATCTTCCAGGGCGAGATGGGGACAGGCGATCTGACGCCGCGACAGTACGCGGTTCTGGTCGCCGTTTCGCAGAATGAGGGCGTCAGCCAGACGCATCTCGTCGACAAGACCGGCGTCGATCGCTCGACGCTCGCCGATATCGTCCGGCGCATGCTCAAGAAGGGGCTGCTGCAGCGCCGCCGCACCAAAGAGGACGCGCGCGCCTATTCGGTGAAGCTCACCGAGGAGGGCTGGAAAGTCCTCAAGGCGGCCGATCCGCTGGCAAAGAAGGTCGACGACAAGATCCTCAGCGTGCTCCCCGGCCAGCAGCGCGAGCGCTTCCTGCAGGACCTCAATCTGATCGTCAAAGCACTCGGCAAGCTGCAGGCAGCCGAAAGCGCCGCCAAGGCCGCCGAATAACCTCAGCCAAGACTGCAAAATGCCGCCAACGCCGCCTCCGTTAGGCGGCGTTGGGTATCAGCTTGCGATTGATGATCGTCTCGGCGATCTGCACGGTGTTGAGCGCCGCGCCCTTCAAGAGGTTGTCGGAGACGATCCACAGCGACAGCCCGTTGTCGACCGTCGCGTCCTCGCGGATGCGCGAGACGTAGGTCGCGAACTCGCCCGCCGCTTCGACCGGCGTCATGTAGCCGCCGGGCTCGCGCTTATCGACGACCATGACGCCCGGCGCCTCACGCAGGATCTTGCGCGCATCCTCGGGGCTGAGCGGCTTTTCGAATTCGATGGTGACGGCTTCGGAATGGCCGACGAACACCGGCACGCGCACGCACGTCGCGGTCAGCTTGATCTTCGGGTCGAGGATCTTCTTGGTCTCGGCCATCATCTTCCATTCCTCTTTCGTGTAGCCGTCCTCCATGAAGACGTCGATGTGAGGAATGACGTTGAAGGCGATCTGCTTGGGGAACTTCTGCGGCTCGATTTCGCCGCCCGGCACGTACTTGCTCTTCGTCTGCGCCCACAGCTCGTCCATGGCTTCCTTGCCGGCGCCGGAGACGGACTGATAGGTGGAGACGACGACGCGCTTGATGGTCGCTGCGTCGTGCAGCGGCTTCAGCACGACGACGAGCTGCGCGGTCGAGCAGTTCGGGTTGGCGATGATGTTCTTCTTGGTGTAGCCCGCCACCGCGTCGGCATTCACCTCCGGCACGATCAGCGGCACGTCGCGGTCGTAGCGCCAGCACGACGAGTTATCGATGACGATGCAGCCGGTAGCGCCGATGCGCGGCGACCATTCTTTGGACACCGCCGAGCCAGCCGACATCAGGCAGAAATCGGCCTTGGAGAAATCGAACTGCTCGAGATCCTGGCATTTGAGCGTGTGGTCGCCGAACGACACCTCGACGCCCAGCGAACGGCGCGAGGCGATGGCGAACACTTCGTCGACCGGAAACTCGCGCTCGGCGAGCACGTTGAGCATTTCGCGGCCCACGTTCCCCGTGGCGCCGACGACGGCGACCTTATAACCCATCTTCAGACCCGATTTCCCAA
The DNA here is from genome assembly GCA_963724595.1 of uncultured Alphaproteobacteria bacterium. Lineage (GTDB taxonomy): Bacteria > Pseudomonadota > Alphaproteobacteria > Rhizobiales > Hyphomicrobiaceae > Hyphomicrobium_A. Next base: position 30,667 of record CAVRVR010000009.1, read on the forward strand.
TAGCCGGCGGCGAATGTCACGTATGCGGGCTCACTTACGCGCGGTCGCCGCTCCGCGCAAGGGGTGTCCCTCAACCTCCGCGACACAGTGGCCGGCTCAGGCGGCGAGCTTGCGCAACTCCGTGAGGATCGCCCCGCCCATTTCGGCGGTGCCGACCTTCCGCATGCCTGGCTGCATGATGTCGCCGGTGCGCAGCCCCGCGGCGAGGACGCCGGCGATCGCCTTGTCGAGCAGGTCGGCTTGCTTGCCCATGTCGAAGGAATAGCGCAGCGCCATGCCGAACGAGGCGATGGTGGCGATCGGATTAGCGAGGCCCTGGCCGGCGATGTCGGGCGCTGAGCCATGCACGGGCTCGTAGAGTGCCTTGCGCTTGCCGGTCTTGGCGTCGGGCGCACCAAGTGAAGCGGACGGCAGCATGCCGAGCGAGCCGGTCGCCATAGCCGCCTCGTCGGACAGCACGTCGCCGAACAGGTTGTCGGTGACGATGACGTCAAACTGCTTGGGGTTGCGCACGAGCTGCATGGCGCAGTTGTCGGCGAGGATATGCTCGAGCTTCACGTCCGGCGCGTAGGACTTATGCGTCGCCGTGACGACCTCGTTCCACAGAACGCCCGTGCGCATGACGTTGCGCTTCTCGGCCGAATGCACCTTGTTGCCGCGCTTGCGAGCAAGGTCGAAGGCGACGCGGGCTATACGCTCGATCTCCGAGGTCGTGTAGACCTGCGTGTCGACGGCGCGTTTCTCGCCGTTTTCAAGCGTGACGATCTCCTTCGGCTCACCGAAGTACACGCCGCCCGTCAGCTCGCGCACAATCATGATGTCGAGGCCCTCGACCAGCTCGCGCTTCAGCGAGGAGGCGTCGGCCAGCGCCGGGTAGCAGATGGCGGGCCGCAAGTTGGCGAACAGGCCAAGGTCCTTGCGCAACCGCAGGAGGCCGGCTTCGGGGCGCACCGCATAGGGAACGCCATCCCACTTCGGGCCGCCTACGGCGCCGAAGATGACCGCATCCGCTTTTTGCGCCTTCTGCATGGCAGTGTCGGTGATCGCCACCCCGTGCTTGTCGTATGCCGCGCCTCCGACGAGGTCGGTGTCGGTCGCGAACTTCGCGCTGCCGCTCTTGTTGAAGAAGTCGACGATGCGCTCGACCTCGGCGGTGGTTTCGACGCCGATGCCGTCGCCGGGCAGCAGGAGCAGGTTGTACGTGGTCATGCGATGACGGGCCTGGAGAGAGGGGTGGGATGAAAAGCGCCGTAGTGCTAGCCGCTTGCCATTTCGGCGGCAAGAGGAAGGGGCCGCCTCAGGTGATGGGCGCCCCGAAGAACAGCAAGAAGCCGTTGAGGGTCGAGACGATGCCGAGCGCAGCCATCAGACCGCTCAGCACCAGAAGACTAGTTCCGCCGGTGATGATGGCGATCGAAGCCAGCACGATGGCGACCTGCAGCAGAGCCTGGCCGTAGTCGAAGAACGGGTCCTTGAGCATGGCGCGGTCGCGCTGCACCTCGAGCCCCTTGCCTTTGACCAGCAGCTCGTTGAGGCCCTCGCCAGTTTCCGGCTCGGAGGTCAGGCGCGCCTCGTCTTTGCGATACTTCGCAATTTTCTCGTCGATCAACTTGCGGGCGGCGTCGGGCAGCTGCGGGTCGCTGGCCAGCTGCACCTCGAACTCGCCGATCTGCAGCCGCAGTTCGTGGCGACGGATGTTTTTCGCTTGGAAGAACGCCCAGGTGTTGGATGCTTCGATGTTGCGGGCGGTGGCGTCCTTCATGGCGTTGCCGCCGCCGACGCCGCAAACGGCGAGCAGCACGGCGAGGATGCCGATATAGACGGCAATCAGCCGGTCGCGGTGCGTCTTGTCACTGTCGATCGCTTCAACCAGATCCTTGAACGCCATCGACAGCTACCTCAGACGATATCTTCCGGATGCGCATCGATGCTGCGCGCCGGCAGCAGATCGCTCCTGTCGGTCGGCAACCCGTTGGCGCCCAGCTGATAGACGATCGGAGCGCCGGTCGCCAGCTCGCGGTTGAGGATCTGCTCGCCCGTCAGGCCTTCGAGATTCATGATCAGTGCGCGCAGCGAATTGCCGTGGGCGACGAGCAGCACCTTCTTGCCTGCCTGCAGATCCGGCCAGATGCGCGACTTGTAGTACGGCATCACACGCTCTTCGGTGTCCTTGAGGCTCTCGCCGCCGGGCGGAGGAATGTCGTAGCTGCGGCGCCAGACCTCGACCTGCTCCTCGCCCCAGCGCTCGCGCGCCTCGTCCTTGTTGAGGCCGCACAGGTCGCCGTAATGCCGCTCGTTGAGCGCTTCGTCGAAGTGAATGGGAATCTTCGACTGTCCGAGCTCCGAAAGAATGATGTCGAGCGTGCGCTGTGCGCGCTTTAGCTGGCTCGAGTAGGCGACGTCGAAGGTGATGCCTTTGGAGCGCAGCATGCGCGCGGCGACGAGCGCCTCGATCAAGCCCTTCTCGGTGAGGTCCGGATTGCACCAACCGGTAAACAGGTTGCGCCGGTTCCACTCGCTCTCGCCGTGGCGCACAAGCACGAGCGTGTGATTGCGTTGGTCATTCGGCGCTACGGGACGGATTTCCAAGTTCAAAGCCCCAGCACGTCGGTCATCGAGTAAAGCCCCGGGGCCTTGCCGTGGCCCCACTGCAGTGCCTTCACGGCGCCGCGCGCGAACACCGACCTGTCACTCGCAACATGGGCAAGCTCGACCCGCTCGCCGGCGCCGGCGAAAATGACCCTGTGCTCGCCGACGACGCTGCCGCCACGCAACGTCGCAAATCCGATGTCGCCGCGGCGGCGCGGCCCGGTGACACCATCGCGAGCTCTGACCGAGTGCTGCGCCAGATCGATCGCGCGCCCCTCTGCCGCGGCGGCGGCAAGCATCAGCGCGGTGCCGGACGGCGCGTCGACCTTGTCGCGGTGGTGCATCTCCACGATCTCGATGTCGAAGTCCTCGTCCAGCGCCTCGGCGACACGGCGGGTGAGCGCCACCAAAAGGTTCACGCCGAGGCTCATGTTGCCGGCTTTGATGATGGGAGCGTGGCGGGCAGCCGCAGCAATCTGCGCCTCGTCGGCCGTGGTCAACCCCGTGGTGCCGATGACGTGCACGGCACGCGCGTTGGCCGCCAGCCCGGCGAATTCGACGGTTGCCTTGGGCGATGTGAAGTCGAGGATGCCCTCGCAGCGCGAGATGACGTCGAGGGCGTCGGAGGTTACCGCAACGCCGAGGGGTCCTATGCCGGCCACAGTGCCCACATCCGAGCCGATTGCCGGTGATCCTTCCCTCTCGATTCCGCCGACGATGCTGCAGCCGGCCGCGTGCGCCGCGCGCACGAGCTCCTGGCCCATGCGTCCCGCAACGCCCATCACGGCGACTTTCATCAGGGAACCTCGTCGAACGAAGGAAGTGCGCCGCGATATAGCAACACACGGGGCAAAGAGGGAAGGCTGGGCAGGCGTTTCGATCCTCTGTTGCACCGCAAAGGCTTGAGCGGCACAGTCGAGAAGCAATTCCGAACGCGCTTGCTTGGGGTGTTTTTTTGAAGAGCGGAGCGCCTGCGTCAAGCGGTGGGTTGTCTCACCGCCCAGGCGCATCGTTGGATCAATCCCAGGCGAAGGCGACTTTCTTCAGCTTGATGCGCCCGAACCGCTCGAAGCCCATGCCGACCGGACGCCCGCCCCTCCGCCAGTAGAAATCGGATGCGATGGCATTGTCGGCCAGGGCCCACACGATGAGCCCGCAAAGCTGGCGACCGTCGAGATGATAGCGGCAGGCCTCGAACAGGCGCTCGCCGAAGCCAAGGCCCTGGTAGGTCGGAGCGACGTAAATCTCGTAGATCTCGCCCTCGTAGTCGCCGCGCACGCGCGCCGCGCCGAGCGTGGCGTACCCGGCAATCACGCCCGAGACCTGCAGCACCAGAAGCTCGCCGCCCGACTTGATGGTCGTGCCCCACCAATCCGGCGTGCGCCGGCGGATCATGCTGTCGAGGTGGAGATGCGGAATGATACCGAGATATGCGTTGCTCCAGCTGTTGCGAAACACCTCGCTCAACGCCGGCGCGTCGGCAGGCGCGCCGGGGCGGATTTCGCAATGTGAACTTTCACCCAGCATATGCAGACTTTTTTGCGATCGTCGCAGGTAGCTTACAGCCTTCCCGTCATCGTGCGAAACAGTTTGCTGAAAGTAGGGCCAGCAAAAATGAAGGGGCCACGGATCGGTATCCGTGGCCCCTTATTTGCCTGCGCGCGGGAACTATCGCGTAGCGGCGAGTTAGCCGACCTTCTTGAACTGCTCGAACGTCTTGCTGGCGGCGGAATTCATGCTCTCGAGCGTCTGCCGGCTGATCTTGCTCGACAGCTCGAAGAACTCCTTCGTCTGCGAGCTGGCGGTGGCGAGCTGCTGCTTGAAGTAGTCGGCCTGCAGGCGAGCAATCTCGGGGATGGTCTTGGCGCGGGCGATCGCCTCGGCAGCGTCGAACGCGGCCTCCGCATTGACGGTCGCGGCGTGGATGAACTTCTCGCTGAAGGTCTTCGCACCGGCCTGGGCGGCGAGCACGATCTCCTCAACAGCCTTGACGCTGTCCTGGGTGGCAGCATTGATCTTGGCGTAGGCGTCACGGGTCTTGGCGACGCTCTCTTCGGCAAAGGCCTGGACGTTCTCGGGAATGCGCGCTTCCTTCGCGGCGGCCAGCATGTCTTGTGCCTGGCGGGTGAATTGGTCGTTCATTCGTGTCTCCATAATGGTTTGAGACCTCCCTGCGTAGAGAGGACAGCTTTATAAGCTCGGGGCGAGTTGCATTAGCTCCGAAGAGCATTACCGAGAGCTATTATAGCAGAAATTTTGTGCATTGCAACATTAGATTTATTGCGTCGCACCATTCTGGGTCGGATCGGTTCCCTACGGGCCAAACGCCTGTCGCCGCCGTGGGTTGCAAATTAATCTAGGTCAAATTCAGTCGCCTAAACCGATCGCGGTAGCCCATGGCCGAGCGGTCGAAGAGAATGTCGGACGGGCGCAGCGGCCGGGCTAGCGCGAGGCCCTCCAGCGATCGGCAGCGCGACAGCGCGACGTACGCCTGACCATGAGCAAATGTACCCCGCCCAAGGTCGATATAGACCTTGTCGAGTGTCAGCCCCTGCGACTTGTGAATGGTCAGCGCCCAAGCGAGGCGCAGGGGAAACTGGCGAAACGTGCCGGTGATGTTCTCGACGATCTTCTCCGAGGCCTGATCGTACGCATAGCGCCGCGCCTCCCATGACACCGGCTCGATCTCGTGCGTCTTGCCGTCGAGCTCGATCCACACGCGCTTGTCTTCCAGGCGCGCGATGCGGGCGATGGTGCCGTTGACCCAGCGCCGGTCCGGGTCGTTGCGCAGCAGGATCACCTTGGCGCCTTGCTTCAGCAGCAGCGATGCGTCCGTCGGGTGAGCAGAGTCGGAATATTCGCCGGTGATGCCGGCCTCGTAGGTTCGCTCCGCCGGGGAGCGCATCGAGGTAGGCCATGTTGATGCGCTGCGCGGCAGCGTTGGTCGGGGTCAGGATGACGAACGAGTCGCCCTCGCCAAGCGTGCGGATGGGATGCGTGCGCTCGTTGAGCACAACGAGATCGTCCTCGGTCGCATCGCCGTCGCGAATGCGATTGAGAACGTGCAGAAACGTCTCGTCGCTCTGGCGGAACACCTGATCGAGCTCGAGCAGTGATACGCCGGCCCCTTCCGAGAGCGTCGGCACCTGGAAAAAGAACGGGCCGCCGAACTCGTTTTCGAGGTGCTCGGCGACCTCGCCCTGGACGACCGGCGGCAACTGATGCAAGTCGCCGAACAGCAGCAGGCGCACGCCGCCGAAGGCCTCGCGCGGGCGTCCCCGGTTGATGCGCAGCGACTGATCGATCGCCCACATCAGGTCGGAGCGCACCATCGACACCTCGTCGATGATGATCAGCCTTCAGCTTGCGCATCAGACGTCCGTTGCGGCTGCGCCGGATGTCGTCGGAGCGGATGAGGCGCGGCGGAAAGCCGAAGAACGAGTGGATGGTCTGGCCACCGACGTTGACCGCGGCAAGGCCCGTCGGCGCCAGCACCACCGCCTCGTCGATGATGTGGTCGCGAACGAAGCGCAGCAGCGTCGATTTGCCGGTGCCGGCGCGCCCCGTGACGAACAGATGTCCCTCGTCGTGGCGAGCGAAATCGACCGCGCTCAGGAACTCGGGCGGTGGCGTCACGCCGGCCGGCCAGGAGACCGGCGCAACGTCGGTCGAATCTCGCAATTGGGGAAACTTGTTGCTCGCCACGTCGCCTCGCTGCGCTTGCCACGTCCTTAGCAGCCCCGGCGCTGAGCGTGAAAACAATTGCGCCGGCCGATGTGTGTCGGCCGGCGCATGGTATTGATCAATGCGCCGCGGCGCAGCCTCAGTCGCGCGTAATCGAGATGATCTTGAAGCTGCCGTCGAGCTTGACGTCGTACTGGTTGCCGTCTTTGCACTTTACGTCGTCGGCTTCGAACATGCCCGAAGCCTCGGTCTCTTTCTCGAACGTGCCGCCCTTGCAGCCCCAATCGGAAAGCGTCTGCTTGCATCTTTCCTGCCTCGTCGTCGGCCGGCTTCGAATCGGCGAACGACGGAGCGCTAAACAGCGCAAGGGCGCAAGCGGCGATCATGATTCTTTTCACGTTGGACTCCTCTGTCCTGAGTGCCTCTCAACGCGTTACCCTGTAACACACCCACTTTTGCGGCGCACAACGAAACTAACTATGCCACTTCACGTTCGCGCGCGCGCTCCATCCTCTTGCGCTCGTTCGGATCGAGCCAGCGCTTGCGCAGCCGGATCGACTTTGGCGTCACCTCGACCAGCTCGTCGTCGGTGATGTAGCTCATCGCCTTTTCCAGCGTGAGCTTCATCGGCGGCGTCAGCAGCACGTTCTCGTCCTTGCCGGAGGCGCGCACGTTCGTCAGCTTTTTGCCTTTCACGACATTGACTTCGAGGTCGTTGTCGCGCGTGTGCTCGCCGACGATCATGCCCTCGTAGACACGCGTCTGGGCGCCGATTATGAAGGGGCCGCGATCCTGCAGGTTGAAGATTGCGTACGCCGCCGCCTCGCCCTCAGCGTTCGAAATGAGCACGCCCGTACGGCGCGCGGCGATCTCGCCCTTGAAGGGCGCGTAGTCGTGGAACAGCTTGTTCATAACTGCGGTGCCGCGCGTGTCGGACAGGAGCTCGCTCTGGTAGCCGAGCAGGCCGCGCGTCGGCACGTTGAACACCATGCGCTGGCGTCCGCCGCCCGAAGGCCGCATTTCGAGCAGCTCGCCCTTGCGTTCGGCAAGCTTCTGCACGACGACGCCGGTGAAGCCCTCGTCGACGTCGATGATGACCTCCTCGATCGGCTCGAGCTTGGCGCCGTCAGCATCCGTCTTGAAGACGACCTTCGGCCGCGAGACCGTCAGCTCGAAGCCCTCGCGGCGCATGTTCTCGATGAGAATACCGAGCTGCAACTCGCCGCGGCCGGCGACGTCGAAGGCGTCCTTGTCCTCGGAGATCGTGACCTTGATGGCGATGTTGCGCTCCGCCTCCTTCATCAGGCGGTCGAGGATCACGCGGCTCTGCACCTTGTCGCCTTCCTGGCCGGCGAAAGGTCCGTCGTTGATGCGGAAGGTCATCGACAGGGTCGGCGGGTCGACCGGCTGGGCCGGCAGCGGCGCCTCGACCGTAAGATCGCACAGCGTGTCGGCGACGGTTGCCTCGCTCATGCCGGCGACGGCGACGATCTCGCCCGCCTCGGCCTGATCGACGGGCACGCGCTCCAGACCGCGGAAGGCCAGAACCTTCTGCACGCGGAAATTCTCGACGACTTCACCGTCGCGATTGAGCGCCTTCAACGGCTGTCCGGGCTTGATCACGCCCGACGTGATGCGGCCGGTAAGGATGCGCCCGAGGAACGGATCGGCTTCGAGCGTCGTCGCCAGCATCCGCAGCGCCCCGGTCTCGAGGCTCGGCGGGGGTACGTGCGCCAACACCAGATCGAACATCGGCGCCAGGCTCTCCTGCGGTCCGGCCGGATCGAGGGCCATCCAGCCGTCGCGGCCTGAGCCGTAGAGCACCGGGAAGTCGAGCTGCTCGTCGGTGGCGTCGAGATTGGCGAAGAGGTCGAAGATCTCGTTCAGCACGTCCAGGTGCCGCTCGTCGGGCCGGTCGATCTTGTTGATCGCGACGATGGGGCGCAGGCCGCGCTTCAGCGCCTTGGAGACCACGAACTTCGTCTGCGGCAGCGGGCCCTCGGAGGCGTCGACCAGCACCACGACGCCATCGACCATGTTCAGGATGCGCTCGACCTCACCGCCGAAATCGGCGTGGCCGGGCGTGTCGACGATGTTGATGCGTGTGTCCTTCCAGACGACGGACGTGCACTTGGCGAGAATGGTGATGCCGCGCTCGCGCTCCAGGTCGTTGGAATCCATCGCGCGCTCAGCCACGCGCTGGCCCTCGCGGAACGAGCCGGATTGCTTGAGCAATTCGTCGACCAGCGTGGTTTTGCCGTGGTCGACGTGGGCGATAATCGCGATGTTTCTGAGCTTCATCAGTCACTTTGTGCGCTGCAAAAGATGCGCGGACCTAGCATAGAACCTTTAAAACAGATAGGGCCCCACCGCCGCTGATAATTAAGTAAGCAGCTAGCCGGCCTGCTCCTTGGCGTGAAGCGCCCACAGCAAGGCCTCGATCTCCGCCCTGCGGGGAGCCGGATCGCGCTCGTAATGCTCCAATTGGGCGACTTCCTGCTTGAGGGCGCGGGATGTCGCGCCCGGCCGCTTCCGCCGGCGCGCCGCCGAAACGATGATCGGGCTGTCCGGCTCGTGGATTTCGAGCTCATTGAGGAAGTTTTCGCGCAGGGCATAGAACGACTGCAGGATCGCGTCGCGCACCAACTTGCGCTCCTCGGCGGGAATGTCGGAACGCTTACGCGGGTCGATCGATTGCAGGCACGGCGCATGTCGTGCAACGGCGCGAACGGATAGAGGCCAATCAAGGTCGCCGTCTCGCCGACGTTCGCATAGACGACGCGCATGTTGTCGATCGTCTCGCTGATGCGGCAGAAGGCGACGAGATAGTCGTCGGTCGACGCGTTCTGCTTTTCACAGAACGAATAGAGCGCCGACTTGGTGCGCACGATGCCGCGCCATTCCTCCTCGAGCCGCTCGAGGAATTTCGAGCGCTTCTGGAACACGTTGGCGAGATAGGCCGCGACCACCGTGACGAGCACCAGCGACATGTCTTTGAGGAATTCGTAGGTGTCGGCCGCGAAGCGCGCGAATGACGTTCCTTCGATGCCGGGAATGCGGTCGGCGAACTTCGCCGTGATGGAGATGAAGAGAATGATGCCGAGCACCCAATAGGCGCGGCGCAGGGTCTTATCGAGCGAGGATCGCATCATCGAATTCGGGCCCCCAAAAGCGGTCCCGCTACCGATGTCCAACAATTGAGGCAAAGAAACGAAGGGACGCCTACACGTGGCGGTGCATGGCCGACTGCGAGCGCGTGTCGCGCATCAGCGCGTAGACCACCAGCGAGACGAAAATGCATGCCGTGACATACCAGAAGAAGGCGTGCTCATAGCCGATGTTCTTCAGATAGAGCGCCACGTACTCGGCCGTGCCGCCGAACAGCGCCACCGTGATGGCATAGGGAAAGCCGACGCCCATGGCGCGCACGCTGGTCGGGAAACAGCTCGGCCTTCACCACCGCGTTGATCGCCGTGTAGCCGCTGACGATGACGAGCGCGCCCATGATCAGGAAGAATGCGGTCCACGGATCCGTGGCGTTCTGCAGGGCGGTGAGGATCGGCACCGTGAGCAGCGTGCCGAGCACGCCGAATGTCAGCAGCACCGGTCGTCGGCCGACGATGTCGGAGAACGCGCCGACCACCGGCTGCAGGCACATGTAGAGAAACAGCGTGCTCGCCGAGATGACGGTGGACGTGTCCTTCGACAGCCCGACCGAGTTCACGAGGAACTTCTGCATGTACGTCGTGTAGGTGTAGAAGGCGACCGTGCCACCCAGCGTCAGGCCGACGACGATCGCCACCTCGCGCGGGTGCTGCATCAGCGCCCGCAACGGGCTCGGTTGCAGGCCCAGCGCACGCGCTTCGAGGAACGCATCGCTCTCGTGCATGTCGCGGCGCATGAAGTAGACGACGACGGCGAGACCCGCGCCGATGAAGAAGGGAATGCGCCAGCCCCACGCATCGAGCTGCTCCGGCGTCAGCAGCAACTTCTGCAGAAACAGCAGCACGAGCATGGCGAGCAGCTGGCCGCCGATCAGCGTCACGTACTGGAAGCTCGAATAGAAGCCGCGGTGCTCCGGATGCGCCACCTCGCACAGATAGGTGGCGCTGGTGCCGTACTCGCCGCCGAGGCTCAGGCCCTGCACGAGACGCGCGAACAGCAGCACCAGCGGCGCCGCCAGGCCGATGGTTGCGTAGGTCGGTGTCACCGCGATGATGAGCGAGCCGACAGCACATCATCGAGCACCGATAGCGTCAGCGCCAGGCGCCGACCGTGCCGGTCGGCGACGTGCCCGAACAGCCAGCCGCCGAACGGGCGCATGAGGAAGCCGACGGCGAAGATCGCCGCCGCGTTGAGGAGCTGCGCAGTCTGGCTCTCGGACGGGAAGAACGCCTTGGCGAAATACAGCGCGAACGCCGAGTAGGCATAGAAGTCGAACCATTCGACGAGATTGCCGGCCGAGCCGATGAAGATCGCCTTCAGGCGTCGCGCCGTGTCGGCAAGGCTCGTCTCGGGCGGCGCATCCGAGAGAGTGCCGCCCGTCGGTTTGTCCATCTGCGCCGATCCTTCGAATTCGCTGGCTTAGGCGCGTTTCAGCATCGAGCGCAGCTCTTCGCAGCCGCTGCTTCGTCTGCATGTCGATCGCGTCCTTGATCGACAGCATCTGCTTCTCGATCACCGGCGTCAGATCGCCCGCCATGCTGTCGCGCGCCGTCGCGTTCATCGACGCCAAGGTCTCGCGGATGTGCGCCAGTCCGAGGTCGCGCTCGATGTGCTCGCCCAATTTCTCCAGGAACTCGCGCGCGAAGTTCGGCACCTCGAGCCGCGCCATGGCGGCGAGCGCGCGTCGGCGCACAGCCGTGTCGGGATGCGTCAGCGCCGAGCGCATCAGGTGGTTGTTGAGGGTAGTCGGCACGCGCACGAGGCGCTTTTTCACGCTTTCCGGACTGACGGTGCCGTTCTCCAGCGCGTGCGCCATCGACAGCTGATGGCTCCATTGCGTCAGCCGCAGCAACAGCGCGCGCACGACGATGATCGAGAGCGTCACGACGATGAGCAGGCGCACGGCGTTGCCGGTCCAGCCGTTGTAGACGATCTGCGCGCTCATGTTGTCGGAGAGATTGACGAGGTTGGCCCAGGCATTGAGCACCGAGTTGACGACCGGCACCTCGTTGAGCACGCAGGCGAGGTACTCGCCGTACTCGTGATTGAGCGACGGCCGGTTGCGCAGGATCTGTGCCAGGCCCGTATGCTCGACGGTTTGGATGAGTGCCGCGAGCGCCGAGAATGTAGAAAACCGTCGAGGACGCGAGGATCGGCACGTTGTTGACGGCATCGAGCGCCGAGAACGTCATCTTGTCGGCGGCCATCGCGCCCTCCATGACGCGCTTTTCCTCGTACATGATGCGCAGGCTCGAGGCGATGATGAGGATGTGCACGAGGAGGAAGGCACTCAGCGTCCAGAATAGCGGCCGCGTGGTAAGGCCGGCGACCGCTGCATAGAGCAGAGCGCGATTGCCGACGAGCCACAGGGCGACTTTCCAGAGCGCCACATGGCCTGTCTGCGGATCGGGCCGGAAGAACAAGTTGAGCAGGCCGATGAGCGGCCAGCAGACGCTCGTCCAGGCGTCGTCCAGCACCCCGAACACTCTCGTTGTCACTTTCGACATGACGCGCACCCTGTCCCTTGGCTCCCCAGCGCCAGGCTAACGTAACACGCTTAGAAGGGACAACATGTGGCGCTGCTCGCCAGCTTTAACGGCGTCGCGCAAATGGCAGGCAATCTGCCCCCAACCTGCTGGCCAGAGCGCATTGACCCAGGGCTTGCAGAGGTCTAAGTGCAGCCCAATCTATGGGCCCTCGGACGCGCATTTGCGGGCCGGGCAGGAGGGTGCAATGGCCAAGTCCCGGCACGCCAAGGTGCTGATCCTCGGGTCCGGACCGGCCGGCTACACGGCCGCCATCTATGCTTCGCGCGCCATGCTGAAGCCGCTGCTGATCGAAGGCTCGCAGCCGGGCGGCCAGCTGACCATCACCACCGACGTCGAAAACTATCCGGGCTTCGCCGACGTGATCCAGGGCCCCTGGCTCATGGAGCAGATGCGCGCCCAGGCCGAGCACGTCGGCACCGAGATCGTCATGGACCAGATCGCCAAGGTCGATCTCAAGAAGCGCCCGTTCGTGCTCAAAGGCGAGTCCGGCGACACCTACACCTGCGACGCGCTGATCATCTGCACCGGCGCGCAGGCGCGCTGGCTTGGCATTCCGTCGGAGGAGCACGTTCAAGGGCCACGGCGTGTCGGCCTGCGCCACCTGCGACGGCTTCTTCTACAAGGGCAAGGAGGTCGTGGTCGTCGGCGGCGGCAACACCGCGGTCGAGGAGGCGATCTTCCTGACGAACTTCGCCAAGCGCGTCACCGTCGTGCACCGGCGCGACCACTTCCGCGCCGAGAAGATCCTGCAGGACCGCCTGTTCAAGAACCCCAAGATCGAGGTGATCTGGGATCACGCGGTCGAGGAGATCGTCGGCACGGAGAACCCGAAGTCGGTCACCGGCGTGAAGCTCAAGAATACCAAGACCGGCGCTATCACCAAGCGTGCGGCCGACGGCGTATTCATCGCCATCGGACACGCGCCGGCGACGCAGCTGTTCAAGGGCCAGCTCGAGATGACGCACTCCGGCTATCTGCAGACGCGTCCTGATTCGACCGCGACGGCGATCCCCGGCGTTTACGCCGCCGGCGACGTCAAGGACGAAGTCTATCGCCAGGCAGTGACGGCGGCGGCCATGGGCTGCATGGCGGCGCTCGAGGCCGAGCGTTACTTCGCGACGCTGGAGATCGAGGCGGAATCCGAGGCGGCGGAGTAGCCCGCGCTCCGATGCCCGGCCGGTCATAAGAATGTCGTGAGGTGGTAGGAAACCTGGCCCGTCACTAGTACAGCCTGCCGAAAACCAGTCACACGAACCGATATGGGGAACTTCAATGAATTTCTGGAAGTGCGCCTGCGTGGCCGTTTGCCTTGCGCTTTCAATGTCTGCCGCACGCGCGGAGGACGGACCTGCGCCCGGCGACGATGGTGCAGCGGATTGCGCCGCGAAGAACGGTCTCTATGACGCGAGCACGGGTCAGTGCGCGGAGCCAAGTCGCGACTCACCATCGGGTGATCTCGTCGTCGGCCCGATGATGAAGGTGCTCGGCGAGGAAGCCCAGAAGGAGCTTGGAGGGGACGTCGCTCCGGCGCCCGGTCAATAACGGCAGAATAAGAGACGTGCGGGGTTGCCGCGCGCCTCTGCCACCTACTGCACTTTGTAGGCGACGAGCTTGTCGTCCATCATCATCGGGATCAGCAGCAGGCCGGTCTCGGGCACGTAGCCGATATCGGCGCTGCCCTGATCGAGGTCGAGCAGCTGCGTCGCCTTGCCCTTGCGGTCGATGCGGTAGAGCGCCCCCGCCACCCAATCGGTGACGAGGAAGTCATCGCCGATCGGCTCGATGCCATCCAGATTGCCGACCGGCGTGCCGTCGCCGAGATCGCTGATCTTTTTGTCGGTGAGCGAAACCTCGAGGAGGTTGGCCGGCGCCGACGATTGCGCCGACGTGCCCGGCGCGCCCCAGGCGGCGACGATCAGCTTGTCGCCCGAGACGTGCAGGCCGTTGGGGAACTTCAGAGCCGGATCCTCGAGCCACTTCTCGAACTTGCCGCCGGCGAGGCGCCAGATCGTGCTGGTGTTCGAGTTCGGAGACGTAGACGTTGCCCTGCGCGTCGGCCGCGACGTCGTTGAGGAACTGCGACCCTGGCGCGTCATACTTTGCCAGCATCTTGCCGGTCTTGGCGTCGATCTCGACCAGCTTGTCGATGTCGGCCGCGTAGAGCTTGCCGCCCGCCAAGGCGAGGCCCTTGGGCGCGTCGAGACCCTTTGCCCATTCGAGCGCGATGATCTTGCCGTCGGCGAGCGATACCTTGGAGATGAAACCGTTGCCGTCCTTGTCGGTCGGCTTGCCGGCGACGTTGCTGACGTAGGCGAAGCCTTCCGCGGGAACCGGCAGCGCCGACTCCGGCGTTTTGAGCCCAGTCGTCTCCCAGAGCACGACGGGCTGCTGCGCGCATGCACCGACGAGGGCCGCACCCGCGACAATCAATACCGCTGCCATACCGATGGACTTCATCCCGAACCTCCTTGAAGCACCGTTGCTTGAGTTGCAGCTGCTTATATGGGGCTGCGTTGGTGGGTCACCCTATCCAGGCTGCGAACGGTGCATTAAGTTGCACCGCAACAAAGCCGAAGTTTCTTGATTAACCGTGCCTCCCGGAACGCATCGAGGGGCGGGTCGCTCCTAATCGGCGTTTTGGCGCGGGGTCCGATCCATGGACTGGGACAAGCTCAGGATCTTTCACGCGGCGGCTGAAGCGGGCAGCTTCACGCATGCCGGCGACTGCTCTGCACATGAGCCAGTCGGCGGTGAGCCGTCAAGTTTCGGCGCTCGAGCGCGATCTGAAGGTCACGCTGTTCCATCGCCACGCGCGCGGCCTCGTGCTCACCGAGCAGGGCGAGCTGCTGCACCGCACGACCTCCGACGTGATCAACAAGCTGCACACGGCCGAGACGCTGCTCTCCGACACCACGTCGAAGCCGACCGGCGAGCTGCGCATCACGGCGCCGGTCGGCTTCGGCACGATGTGGCTGACGCAGCGCCTGCGCGAGTTCCAGGAGCTCTACCCCGAGATCCGCATCGAGCTGCAGCTCAACGACGACCAGATCGACATCGGCATGCGCGCCGCCGACGTCGCCATCTGGACGCGCGAGCCGCCGCCAGACCGACCTCATCCGCCGCATGCTGTTCACGAGCCGCGTGCGCGCCTTCGCCTCGACCCAGTACGTGCGCCGCTTCGGGGCGCCGAAGACGCTGGAGGAGCTCGACGGGCATAGCATCGTCTCCTACAGCGGCCAGCCGGCCCAGCACCTCACCGCCATCACCTGGATCGAGACCGCCGGGCGCAACGGCAAGGGGCCGCGCGAGCCGGCCTTCCGCGCCAACAGCGTCGTCGCGCTGCGCTATGCCATCCGCGCCGGCATCGGCATCGGCATGATCCCCGACTACATGACCGACAACGAGGCCGACCTCGTGCCGGTGCTGACCGAGATCGACCCGCCGACGCTGCCGATCCTGTTCGTCTATCCGGAGGAGCTCAAGTCCTCCAAGAAGGTGCAGGTGCTGCGCGATTTTCTCGTCGCCAAGGCCCGCCAGTGGAAGTTCTGAACAGACGCGGCTATGCCGATCCAAACGCCGCAGCGAGCCGGGAATTGCAGCCGGCGCGGCGAGACGCTATCTAACGGGCACGGTTTCTTGAGCATCGGCGGCTAAGAAGCACCCATAATCCACCTTCGCACCCGGACACCGCCCGAGGCGCGAGGGGTGGATTTCTGCGCGGCGCTGGCTGCTATTCGCAGCCCATCTATGACGAGACACGGCATGGCCAAGACACTCTACGACAAGATCTTCGACGACCACGTGGTCGACCGCCAGGCGGACGGCACGTGCCTCCTCTATATCGACCGCCATCTCGTGCACGAGGTGACGAGCCCGCAGGCGTTCGAAGGCCTGCGCATGTCGGGCCGCAAGGTGCACGCGCCGGAGAAGACGCTCGCCGTCGTCGACCACAACGTGCCGACGTCCGATCGCAGCCACGGCATCGACGACGACGATAGCCGCATCCAGGTCGAGACGCTCGCCAACAACGCGCGCGACTTCGGCGTCGAGTACTTCAACGAGCTCGATAAGCGCCAGGGCATCGTGCACGTCGTCGGCCCCGAGCAGGGCTTCACGCTGCCCGGCACGACCATCGTCTGCGGCGACAGCCACACCTCGACGCACGGCGCCTTCGGCGCACTGGCGCACGGCATCGGCACCTCCGAGGTCGAGCACGTGCTCGCCACGCAGACGCTGATCCAGCGCAAAGCCAAGAACATGCGCGTCAGCGTCGACGGCGCGCTGCCGACGGGCGTCACGGCGAAGGACATCATCCTCGCCATCATCGGCGAGATCGGCACCGCCGGCGGCACCGGCCACGTCATCGAGTATGCGGGCGAGGCCATCCGCTCGCTGTCGATGGAAGGCCGCATGACGATCTGCAACATGTCGATCGAGGGCGGCGCCCGCGCCGGCATGATCGCGCCCGACGAGAAGACCTACGACTTCATCAAGGGTCGCCCGAAAGCGCCCAAGGGCGCCGCGTGGGACATCGCCATGCGCTACTGGGAGACGCTGCACTCGGACGAAGGCGCGCACTTCGACGAGGAGATCAAGCTCGACGCGGCCAAGCTGCCGCCGATCGTCACCTGGGGCACGAGCCCCGAGGACGTCGTCTCCATCACCGGCGTCGTGCCCGATCCCGACCAAGGTCGAGAACGAGAACAAGCGCGCCTCGATGCAGCGCGCGCTCGACTACATGGGCCTGAAGCCCGGCACCAAGATGACCGACGTGCCGCTCGACGTCGTGTGGATCGGCTCGTGCACCAACGGCCGCATCGAGGACCTGCGCGCGGTCGCCAAGATCGTCGACGGCAAGAAGATCTCCGACCCGCTTCGCCTACGCGATGATCGTGCCGGGCTCTGGCCTCGTCAAAGCGCAGGCGGAGGCCGAAGGCCTCGACAAGATCTTCAAGGACGCGGGCTTTGAATGGCGCGAGCCGGGCTGCTCGATGTGCCTCGGCATGAACCCCGACCAGTTGAAGCCGCAGCAGCGCTGCGCTTCGACGTCGAACCGCAACTTCGAGGGCCGTCAGGGTCGTCTCGGGCGCACGCACCTGCTGTCGCCGATCATGGCGGCGGCGGCCGCCATCGAAGGCCACTTCGTCGATATCCGCAGCTGGGGCGGCTAGCAGTCCTTCGGCAGGTCCCACCAGGGCCTGCCGCCCTCGTGCCAGGCATCGGCGCGCGAGGCGCCAAAGTCCTTCTGGCAGCCCCAACTGCGCGTTAAGGGCGTCGGCCATCGCCGCGCTGGCGACCAAGGGGCGCGACTGGCGACCTATGTGCGAAGCGAGCGTGCTCGACGCATTGAAAGCAACGCTCTACGCCGATATCGCCATTGCGCCTATGCTTCTTTCAGCAGTGCCCGAAGGCCTGACGGTTCTGGAAGCGGAGGATGGACTGCCGGTGTTGCCACCCTTCTGCATCAACATGCATTTGCGCCGCGTCGGACGCTCGCCGGTGGCGGAGGAGTTCGCTTCATTCGTACGCCAGGAATTCGCCTCGAGATACGGTGAGCGCCGCCAGGCTGCCTCGGCCGCGTCGGAGCAAAAAGTCCTGGAGCGCTCATGAGCAGCTCGCTCGTCCAGAAGCAGTTCGGCGCGGTGGCTGCCGACTATGCGACCTCGGCCGTCCATGCCAGCGGACCGAGCCTCGGCCGCCTCGTCGCGCTCGTCGACCCGCAGCCCGATTGGCACGTGCTCGATGTGGCGACAGGAGCCGGGCACACGGCGCTCGCCTTCGCACCGCTTGTCGCCCGCGTCGTCGCTTCTGACATCACCGGCGAGATGCTCGCCGAGGCGGCCAAGCTCGCCGGAGCGCGCGGTCTCGCCAACGTCGAGACGGCGCACGCCGAAGCCGGCAGCTTGCCTTTTCCCGACGCAAGCTTCGATCTCGTCACCTGCCGTCTCGCCGCGCACCACTTCCCGGCGCCCGACGCGTTCGTCGGAGAATCCTGGCGAGTCCTTAAGCGCGGCGGCACCTTCGCGCTCGTCGACAACGTCGGCCCCGATACAACGCGCATGCCCGCAGTGACCCCGGCCGAGGTGCGCGATGCCGACACGCTCTACAACACCTACGAGGAGCTGCGCGACCCGAGCCACGTGCGCGCCTTGAGCCTCGACGACTGGTTGGCATTGCTCGACGACGCTGGCTTCACCGACGTGCGCCATGAGCGGCTCGATCAGGACATCGCCTTCAAGCCATGGACGGAACGCATGCGCTGCAGCCCGGAGACCGTCGAGCGGCTCCACCACTTGCTCGACAACGACCTGCTGCGCGCCTTCCTGCGCCCGCGCGAGGAAGCGGGCGAGCGCATGTTCACGCTGCAGGAAGCTATCATTGTCGCGCGCAAACCATGACGAATATCACCGACTGGCAACGCGCCACCGCCCCCGAGCTCACCGATTTTGAGGACATAGCCGAGGCGGCCTGGGCGCGCCTGCCCGAGGAATTCCGCCTCAGGGCCGGCGATGTGCTCATCCGGATCGAAGACTACCCGACCGACGAGGTGCTCGACGCCCTTGGCATCGACGACCCGCTTGACCTGCTCGGCCTCTATCACGGTGTCAGCCTCGACAAGAAAAGCCTCTCCGACCTGCCGTCGCAGCCGGACATGGTGTTTCTCTACCGCCGGCCAATGCTCGATGAATGGGCCGAAGCCGGTGTGACGCTCGGCGACCTCATCACCCACGTGCTGGTGCACGAAATCGGCCACCATTTCGGCCTTTCCGACGACGACATGGCCCATATCGAGGCGGCGGCAGGCAACTGATGCGGGGCGCCCGCAAATCGCTCACAGACTTTCGGAATGTGATCCGGAACTGCCTTGTAACGGGCGCTAAACGTCGCCATGGTACCCCTTGGGAAGAGGACGGGGTTTCCAAGAGTTCGCCGATGATCATCCGCCGCGGCTGGCGCCGCTGGGCCTGGGGCCTGATCGCACTATTGGCGTTGCCATCCCCGGCGTTCGCGCAGGATCCGAAATCGCCGACCCCGGAAGAGTACGTTGCCCACGCCGGCGGCGAGGTGACGATCATCCCGGCTGGCGAATTCAAGCTCGACGGCATCAAGCTCTACTGCGGCACGCGCCCGACCATCATCGACAACAACCTCGACGATTACGGCGCGGCCTATCCCGGCTTCCTGATCATGAACATGCGTCTTCTCTCGCGCGTCACGACGCCGGTGAAGCTGTGGATCTACTCGCACGAATGCGGGCACCAGTTCCGCGGGCCGGACGAGGAAACGGCAGATTGCTTTGCCGTGCAGCGTGGGCGCCGGCAGGGCTGGCTATCGCCGGGCGGGGTGGAGGAGATCTGCCAGTTCATCGCGCCTGCCAAGGGCGACGCCATGCATTTCTCCGGCTCGCACCGCTGCGACTACATGCGCCAGTGCTTCACCGAGTACGGGATTCGGTAGGCGGATCCCTAGGTTCAGCGCCCAATGTGCGCGAGCGGGAACATTCTACTTCTGCGATGGCTTCGGGCCCTAAATGTTCCCGAGCGGGAACGTAGGGCTTGAGAAGGGCAGCGCGGGTCTATATGTTCCCGAGCGGGAACATTCCTTGCCCTTAGGCCATAAATCACCGGAAAAGTTCCCGATCGGGAACTTTTTAGGTTTGAGGTCACCTATTACTCCTATAAGTTCCCGATCGGGAACTTGGGAGAATCAGATGGCCGACCGACCCGCCTCTGAACTTGAAAACTTGGCCCGCACCGCAGGCTCAGCAATTTCGGCGCCCTGGTCCGCGAGCACCGCGAAGCCCTGAAGATGCGCCAGGACGATCTCGCCTTGGCGACCGGCGTCGGCCGCCGCTTCATCCTCGAGCTCGAGGCCGGCAAGCCGAGCTGCCAGCTCGGGCGCGCACTCGTCGTGGCGGCGGCAGTGGGCCTGCGGACCTTCGATTTGATGTCGGCCAACAACGACGCCGACAACGCGCTGCTGCCCGACCTCATCGACGACCTTCCCGACAGCCGAGGACGACGGGCGTGTCTGAGCTCACCGTCTATTACGAAAGCCGCGTCGTCGGCATCATCGAGGTGCACGCCGAGGGGCCGAGCTTCGCCTACGCGCCGCAATGGCTGACGACGCGCGGCGCCTTCCCGCTGTCGCTGCTGATGCCGCTGTCGCCGCGGCGCGTGCCACCGCAGCTGTTCCTGCCGTGGGCGGCGAACCTGCTGCCGGAATCGACGCAGCTGCGCGCCATCGGCCTGCAGCTCGGCGCCGCGCCCGAGGACGTCATCGGCATCCTCGCCGAGCTCGGCCGCGATACCGCCGGCGCGCTGTCGATCGGCAAGCCGGGCACCACCAACACCGCCGACTGGCGGCCCATACCCGACGCGCAAGGCGCTGGAGCGCATCCTCGAGGAGCTGCCGTCGAAGCCGTTTCTCGTCGGCGAGGACGGCGTGTCGATGTCGCTCGCCGGCGTGCAGACGAAGCTCGGCGTCGCTATCGACGACAAGGGGCGCATTTGCGTGCCGATCAACGGCGCGCCGTCGACGTGGATCTTGAAGCCCGACTCCGAGCGCCTCTACGGCGGCGTGCAGAACGAGGCGCTGTGCCTTGCGCTGGCGAAGCGCCTCGGCCTCAACGCGCCGGACGTCACGACCGGCAAGGCGGGCAAGCGCACCTATCTCATGGTCAAGCGCTACGACCGCGTCGAGCAGGCCGGCCGCTGGCGGCGCCTGCACCAGGAGGATTTCTGCCAGGCGCTCGGCAAGCCGCCGTCGGCGAAGTACGAGTCGAACCAGACCGGCATCCCCGGTCCGACGCTCGCCGAGATGTTCGCCGTGACGCGCAACGCCATGCGCGCGCCCGACGTCGTGAACCTGCTCGACTACGTCATCTTCAACGTGCTCGCCTGCAACACCGACGCGCACGCCAAGAACTACTCGCTGATGATCTCCGGCCAGGGCTTCAAGCTGGCGCCGATCTACGACGTGATGTGCGCGTTGGCGTGGGAGCACGTGACGCGCAACATGGCGCAGAAGATCGCCGGCAAGAACCGCGGCGAGCACCTGAAGCGGCGCCACTGGCAGCGCTTCGCCGCCGACGTGCGGCCTCAACGCGCCGCGCCTTATCGCCCGCGTCGAGACGCTGGCCAAGGCGACGCTCGCCGAGACGCGCAATGCCGCCGCCGACGTCGCCGCCATGCCGGCCGGCGCGCATCCGCTGATGAGCCAGGTGACGGAAGCCATCGAGGGGCGTGCGCGAGCGCTGCTGTCCGGGCTAACCGAGGACGAGCCGGCGGAGTCGCCGGCGCCGAAGCCGAGCAAGGCCGCATCCAAGCCGGCCCGTAAATCCACCAAGGCCGCGCGCGCGACCTGAGGTCTGTTTCGCCCGCTCGCGTAGCCGCCGCACCACAGCCGCGGCGCCGACGCCTGTTATGATTCGCACGTCCGAATCACTGCAGGATCGCGATGCACGATCATTGCCCGTTGGTCATCATCCGCTGGCAGGACAGCGCCCAGCCCATTCCGTCCTGGCGGCACCTTTCGCAACTGCCGGCGACGCGCGCCATCGAATGCGCGACCGTGGGCTGGCTCCTGAAGGACGACGCCGACGTAAAGGTCCTCTGCCAGAGCGTCGGCGATCTCGACAACCCGCTTAACGCACAAGCGAGCGGGATCATGACGATACCCGCTCGCTGCGTGATTTCGATCGAACGTCTGACTGAAGACGGGATTATTTCTTCTGCTGGCCCTGGGCCTGCTGAGACGGGCTCTTCTGCTGGGCTTGCCCCTGATTTGGAGACTGATTTAGCGCCGAGGCTGCGAGAAGTTTGAATCTCTTCCGGTGTAAGCGATTTGGGGTTCTGCAACGCTTTGGAAGCAATGGCAGCAACGCGCTGAGACGTTTTCTCATCCGACATGACTTACCTCACTGTCGCTGAATAACTGTCTGACTACGTCATACAACAAGACGGTCGTATCACGCGGCGGCCAGCGGCTATCGTGCAAACTACGAGGCATGCGGAAGTTATCCACTGATCAGTGGATACTCACGCTGCTGACAAGCTGCGGATCCAGATGGGCAGCAATTTACGCGTTTACGTGCCGAAACTGCGCACGTCCTCTTCCGGATTGGCCCTGATCTTGTGGATCGTAAGGTCGGCGCCGCGGAGTTCTTCGTCCGCCGTCAGCCGAATGCCGACCGTCGCCTTCAGCACGCCGTAGACACCGAGCCCGACCGCGAAGCCGAATGCCGCGCCGGCCACCGAGCCGACGAGCTGCGAGGCGAACGTCACGCCGCCGACGCCGCCGAGCACCGTCCAGCCCGAAGATGCCGCATGCGATGCCGCCCCATAGGCCGCACAGTCCGTGCAGCGCCCACACGCCGAGCACGTCGTCGATCTTCCAGCGGTTCGTCGACACCTGGAACATCTGCACGAAGATGGCGCCGGCAACGCCGCCAACGACCAGCGAGCCGAGCGGATGCATGACGTCGGAGCCGGCGCACACGGCGACGAGGCCCGCGAGCGCGCCGTTGTGGACGAAGCCCGGGTCGTTGTCGCCGACGACGTAGGCCACGATGATGCCGCCGCACATTGCCATCAGCGAGTTGATGGCGACGAGGCCCGACACGGCTTCGAGCTTTTGCGCGCTCATCACGTTGAAGCCGAACCAGCCGATGCACAGCAGCCAGGAGCCCATGGCAAGCCACGGGATCGACGACGGCGCCGAGGCCATGGCGCGGCCGTCGTAGCGGCCGAGGCGCGGGCCGAGCAACAGCACGGCGCCGAGCGCCGCCCAGCCGCCAAATGCGTGCACCACGATCGAGCCGGCGAAGTCCTTGAACGGCGCGCCGAGCACCTCTTTGAAGAAGGTCTCCTGCAGGCCGAAGTTGCCGTTCCAATAGACACCTTCGAGCAGCGGATAGAAGAGGCCGACCAGCGCCGCCGTCGCCACGACCTGCGGCCCGAACTTGGCGCGCTCGGCAATGCCGCCGGAGATGATCGCCGGCACGGCGGCGGCGAAGGTGCAGAGGAAGAAGAAGCGGACGAGCGTGTAGCCCTGCGCCTCGTAGCCGGGCGCGCCGCCGGCGATCGCCGACGCGCTTTCGAAGAAGCCGACGCCGTAGGCGATGGTGTAGCCGATCAGGAAATAGACGATGGTCGAGACGGCGAAATCGACGAGGATTTTGACGAGCGCGTTGACCTGGTTCTTGTGGCGCACCGTGCCCGTTTCGAGAAAGGCGAAGCCCCCGTGCATGGCGAACACGAGGATCGCGCCCATCAATAGGAAAAAGACATCCGCTCCTTGCATTGTCGTCCCCCGTCCCCGTGACCGGTTTTTGTCCAGTCGTTTTCGCTCGTTTAATGGGCATTTGCCCAAACGAGACGCGTTGTGGCTAGAAAAGCCGCAACTTAGAGCCGCAGTCAACGGCTCCGTTGACGGATCAAACAGTGGGTGGGTGAGACCGGCATCAGAGCAACAGCGGCCACCCGCAACGCAGCAATTGCGCGCGGGCTAGGCTGCGGAGCGCGGAAAGTAGCGCGACGCGTCAGCGGACGCGGCGCGGATTCTTGTAGAGTTCGGCTTCCTGCGCATCGAGCGCCGGCTTGATCTTGCCGCGCCCGACGTCCTTCCAAAGCCGCCGCATATGGCGGCGGCTGTCGGCGTTGAAGATCTGCAGGGCGCTGAACAGCTGCAACACGGTGATCAGACGGCGGTCGGCGTGCTCGACGCGCACCTTGCCCTTCCACTTGCCGCCGATGGAAAACACCTTGCCATCGAGGTGGCCGACGTTCCTGCCCTGCTGGTCGTAGAGCGTGTAGTCGCCGCCCAGATTGATGAGGTCGCGCTTGATGCCGGTAAAATCGCGGCTTGCCTTCGTGATCGACGATGAAGAAACCGAAGTTCTCCGGCAGCAACGGCCACTTGTTGGCCGAGCGCTCGAGATAGACGATGAAGTTGTCCTCGTCGGTGTTGACCGAATAGGTCATCACCGGCATGCCGCGCGAGGCGATCGTCTGCTGCAGCGACCGCCCGATCATCAGATCCATGGTCGCGCGCCAGTTCAGCGATTCATTGAACAGCTTGAAGACGAGGCGCTTGTCCTTGTTCTCGGCTTTCTCCCACAGGTCCTCGCGATAGCCGATGAGACCCGTGCGCTCGCCGCCCTCGATCACCTCGGCAAAGATGTCCATGTCGGAGGTGAACTGGCGCGACTTGGCGCGGTTGCGTGTGCGCTTGTAGATGCCGAACTCAGTGCGGTTGAGGTTGGTGATCCAGATGTCGACGATGAAGTGATAGTAGCCGTTGCGCACCGCCTTAGCGGCGATTGCTTTCGAAACGCCGGTGACTTTCGTCACCTCGGCGCGCGCGTCACTGGCTGCGTCGCTAGCTGCGGCATCGGCCCTGGCGTTAATCCGGGCTGCGGCTGCGGTCATCGTCTGCCTCCCGCTTCATACGAATCAATGAAGCTGGAGCCTAGCACCGGCGCACGACAGACAAGCCGAGGGCAGCGAAATCCCGTTGGAAAACTTCACGGATTGGGACGCGTGCCGAAGATGGCACTGCCGACGCGTACGTGCGTGGCACCAAATTGCACCGCTGTCTCGTAGTCATCGCTCATGCCCATGCTGAGCTGGCCGAAGCCATTCTCAGCAGCGAGCTTCTCAAGGAAGGCAAAGTGTATGGCCGGCTCTTCTTCGAGGGGCGGGATGCACATCAGCCCGGCGATCTCGAGCGCCAGCTCTTCACGGCAAAGCGCGACGAGCGCCGGCAATTCGGCAGGGAGGACGCCGGCCTTCTGCGGCTCCTCCCCGGTGTTGACCTGGATGAACAGCTCGAGCCGCTTGCCCTGCCTTTGCATTTCCTCGCCGATGGCGCGGGCGATCTTCGGCCGGTCGATCGAGTGGATGGCATCGAACAGCTCGACGGCCTCCTTCGCCTTGTTCGACTGCAGCGGGCCGATGAGGTGCAGTTTGAGGTCGGGAAACTGCGTCTTCAGCTGCGGCCACTTGCCCTTCGCCTCCTGCACGCGGTTCTCGCCGTAGAGGCGATGGCCGGCCTGCAACACGGGCAGAATTTCCGGCGCGCCGAAAGTCTTGGAGACGGCAATCAGCTTGACCTCGGCCGGGTCGCGGTGGGCGCCCCTTGCCGCCGCGGCAATTTTCGCCTGCACCTCGGCGAGACGCTGCGCGGAACCGCCTGCCGTTTCAGCCTCTGCGTTCATCCAACCGCCTTGACCCGCATGGTGCTTTAAGGCTCATTACGCCGCTCAAAGCCTCTAAATCCCGAAAGTTCGACGCCGTATGGCCAATCAAAGCTACGACGCGCCCGCACGCGAGAAGCACTGGCAGGAAGTCTGGGAGAAGGACGACATCTTCCGCGCCTCCAACAAGGACCCGCGCCCGAAGTGCTACGTCCTCGAGATGTTTCCCTATCCGTCCGGGCGCATCCACGTCGGCCACTCGCGCAACTACACCATGGGCGACGTGTTCGCGCGCTACAAGCGGGCCAAGGGCTTCAACGTGCTGCACCCCATGGGTTGGGACGCCTTCGGCATGCCTGCCGAGAATGCCGCCATGGAACGCAAAGTGCATCCGGCGGAGTGGACTTACCAGAACATCGACACCATGCGCCGGCAGCTGAAGTCGATGGGTCTGTCGCTCGACTGGTCGCGTGAATTCGCCACCTGCTCCCCGGACTACTACCGGCACCAGCAGAAGCTTTTCCTCGACATGCTGAAGAAGGGCCTCGCCTATCGCAAATCGTCGAAAGTGAACTGGGACCCGGTCGATCACACCGTGCTCGCCAACGAGCAGGTGATCGATGGCCGCGGCTGGCGCTCGGGTGCGCTCGTTGAGCAGCGCGAGCTCACCCAGTGGTTCTTCAAGATCACCGAGTATGCCGACGAGCTGCTCGAGGCGCTGCAGGCGCTCGACAAGTGGCCGGAGAAGGTACGCCTGATGCAGGCGAACTGGATCGGCCGCTCGGACGGCCTTTTGGTTCGCTTCGCGCTCGACGAGAAAACGGCGCCCAACGGCGAGACCGAGGTCGAGGTCTACACGACGCGTCCCGACACGCTTTTTGGCGCGGCGTTCGTCGCGCTCGCTCCCGACCATCCGCTCGCCAAGGCGGCGGCGGAGACCAATCCCGAGCTCGCCGCCTTCTGCGAGGAGTGTCGCCACATGGGCACCTCCGTCGCCGAGCTGGAGACCGCCGAGAAGCAGGGCTTCGACACCGGCATCCGTGCCGTGCATCCGTTCGACAAGAATTGGACGCTGCCCGTCTACGTGGCCAACTTCATCTTGATGGACTACGGCACCGGCGCCATCTTCGGCTGCCCCTCCGGCGATCAGCGCGACCTCGATTTCGCCCGCAAGTACGATCTGCCTTTCAGGCCGGTGATCCTGCCGCCGGGCGAAGATGCTGCCACCTTCGTCATCGAGGACAAGGCCTTCGACGGCGAGGGCACGATGATCAATTCGTCGTTCCTCGACGGGCTCACTACCAAAGAGGCTTTCGAGGAAACGGCGAACCGACTGGAAAAGGCCAAGCTCGCCAAGAAACCGGTCGGCGCGCGCAAGGTGAATTATCGCCTGCGCGACTGGGGCATCTCGCGCCAGCGCTATTGGGGCTGCCCTATCCCGGTCATCCATTGCGAAAAGTGCGGCACCGTTCCCGTGCCTGACGAGGATCTGCCCGTCGAGCTGCCGAAGGACGCCACCTTCGACAAGCCGGGAAATCCGCTCGACCGGCATCCGACGTGGAAGTACGTCAAATGCCCCTGCTGTGGCGGCGAGGCGCGCCGCGAGACCGACACGATGGACACCTTCGTCGACTCGTCGTGGTACTTCGTGCGTTTCACTGGACCGCACGCCAAGACCCCGGTCGACAAAGAGGCGGCGGGCTACTGGCTGCCGGTTGACCAGTACATCGGCGGCATCGAGCACGCGATCCTGCACTTGCTCTATTCGCGTTTCTTCACGCGCGCCATCTGCGACACCGGCCATCTGAAGCTGACGCAGAACGTGCGCGAGCCCTTCAGCGCGCTGTTCACGCAGGGCATGGTCACTCACGAGACCTACAAGTCGCGCCACGGCGGCTGGCTGCAGCCAAACCAGGTGCGCGTCGAAGGTGAGGGCGCATCGCGGCGTGCTTTCGAGGTCTCCACCGGCGAGCCAGTCTCGATCGGCTCGGTCGAGAAGATGTCGAAGTCGCGCAAGAATACCGTCGATCTCGACGACTTCGTCAACCGCTACGGCGCCGACGTGGCACGCTGGTTCGTGCTGTCGGACAGCCCGCCCGAGCGCGACGTCATTTACACCGACGTCGGCGTCGACGGTGCGCGCCGCTTCGTGCAGCGCATCTGGCGTCTAATCGACCAGGGCGCCGACACCGCGGCAGCCAAGGGAACCACCAAGCCGGCGACTTTCGGACCCGAGGCGGCTGCCCTCCGCCGGGTCTCGCACAAGGCGCTCGACCAGGTCGCCCGCTCGATCGAAAGCCTCCGCTTCAACGTGGCCGTGGCCCAGGTCTATGAGTTCACAAATGTTCTCGCCTCCTCCCTGGGGAAAGCGGGGGAAGACTTCGCCTGGGCGCAGCGCGAAGCCCTCGAGTTCATGGTGCAAATGATTGGCCCAATGATGCCGCATTTGGCCGAGGAAAGCTGGGCGCGGCTCGGATACAACACATTGCTCGCCAATCAGGCGTGGCCCGAGGCCGATCCGGCCTTGCTCGTTGACGATATGATCACCATTGCCGTACAGGTAAATGGCAAGCGACGAGACGAACTAACCATTGCCCGGACGGCAGAATCTGGGGAAATCGAGGCTGCAGCACTTAGGCTCGAGCCGGTGCAGCGGGCGCTCGAGGGCCGGCCGGTCAAAAAAGTCATCGTCGTGCCGCAGAGGATTGTGAATGTCGTCGGGTGAGGGCGAAACACAGGGGGCGGGCGATGTTTGCTAGCCGCCAAGGATTGATCCAGGTTGCGTTCGCGTGTGCTGCGGCATCCATGCTCGTGGCCGGCTGCGGCAATTCCGGCTTCCACCCAATGTACGCCTCCAGCGCCGTCGGCGGGTCCGACGTCAATGAGAAGCTCGCTCAGCTCGAAATCGCGCCCGTCCCGGGCCGCGTCGGTCAGCGCCTGCGCAACGAGCTGATTTATCAGTCGACCGGCGGCGGCCTCGCGGCCCAGCCCGTCTACCGTCTGGAGATCATCATTCGCGAGTCGATCACGCCGACCCTGGTGCAGATCGACGGCAACTCAAGCGGCAGCGTCTACAATCTCAACACCAGCTTCCGCCTGGTGCGCCTTGCCGATCGCAGTGTCGCGCTCTCTGGCGAGAGCAACGGCCGCGTCGCCTTCCAGCGCTTTGACTCGGTGTTCGCCAACGTGCGCGCCCGCCAGGAAGCTGAGAACCGCGCCGCCAAGACCATCGGCGATGAGCTCAAATCGCGCGTTGCCGCATATCTATCGGGCGCCGCCTGAGCGCCGACGAACTGACGCTCCACCAATCTCATTGCTCTGATCGGCGCGCACTATGGTTGCCATCAAGGCCCATCAAGCCCAGTCGTACCTGAACCCGCCGGGACCCAAGGTTCCCGCGGTGTTGTTCTATGGAACCGACGCCGGACTTATCTCCGAGCGCGCCACGAAGCTCGCCGCCCTCATCGCCGCGCGCGATAGCGGAGAGATCATCCGCCTCGACGACGCCGACCTCGACAACGACCCGGATCACCTCGCCGTCGAGCTGCAGACGATCCCGATGTTTGGCGGCTCCAAAGTCGTGCGCGTCACAGCAGGGCGACGCATCACCGCCGCTGCGCTGCAGCCGCTGCTCGAAGGTGGCACGCTGGCGGCGACGCTGATCGTGGAGGCCGGCAACCTGAAGCCCACCGACTCCATGCGCGTGCTGTTTGAGAAGTCGGCACAGGCCGCCGCCGTTGCCTGCTACGCCGATGAGGCACGCGACATCGAGGGTCTCATCGGCGAAACGCTGAAGGCGCATGGCCTCGCCATCACGTCCGATGCCCGCGAGATGCTGGTCGCCCGCATGGGCGCCGACCGCGTCATGTCGCGCGGCGAGATCGAAAAGCTGGCGCTGTACGCGGCCGGCAAGACCGAGGTCGATGCCGCGGACGTCGACGCCATCGTCGGCGATGCTTCCGAGCTCGCCATCGACCGCACGCTCAACGCTGCCGCCTCCGGCGATGCCGCCCGCGCGGTCACGGAGTTCGCCAGAGCCGTTGCCGCCGGCGAGAGCCCGCAAGGGATCATCATCGCCCTGCAGCGCTACTTGCAGCGGCTACATCGCATCCGCACCGACCTCGACGCCGGCGCCTCGTTCGAGGACGTCATCCGCCAGCAGCGGCCGCCGGTCCATTTCAAGCAGAAGGACGCCATCGGCCTGCAGTGCCGCATGTGGTCGTCGCCGCGGCTCGCCCGGGCCTTGGCGCGCACCGCGGAGGCGGCCAAAGCTGCCCGCCTTACGTCGTCGTTGGAAGAGGCGATTACAGAGGAGCTGCTCATCGCGCTGGCCGGTGCGGCGCGCCCCGCCGCTGGCCGGGGCGTGAATTAACCGCGCCGGAGCACGCTTTTCGGCCCGCGCGGCCGCCCGCTTGTCGGCGCCGCCGCCGTCACTATAGTGCGCCCGATCCTGACATGGGGGCTTCATGCAAGAGACGCGCTACGACGTTGTCGGCATCGGCAATGCGATCGTCGACATCATCGGACGCTGCGACGACGCGTTCTTGTCGAAGCACGACCTCGCTAAGGGTTTCATGCGCCTCATCGATGCGCAGCAGGCCGACCGGCTATATGGGTTCATGGGCCCGTCGATCGAGCGCTCCGGCGGCTCGGCCGCCAACACCATCGCCGGGCTCGCCTCGTTCGGCGGGAAGGGCGCCTTTATCGGGCGCGTCGCCGACGATCAGTTCGGCAAGGTGTTCTGGCACGACATCCGCGCTTCGGGCGTCGCCTTCGAAACGCCGCCCGCGACCAGCGGCTTACCCACCGCCGTTTGCCTCATCCTGGTGACGCCTGACGGCGAGCGCACGATGAACACCTTCCTCGGCGCCAGCACCGAGCTCGGAGCTGGCGAGGTCGATGCCGGCATCATCGCCGCTGCGAAGGTCACCTACTTGGAGGGCTACCTGTTCGACAAGCCGGAGGCCAAGGAAGCGTTTCACGCCGCCGCCGCCATCGCTGCCAAGGCGGGTCGCAAGACGGCGCTGTCGCTGTCCGACGCATTCTGCGTCGACCGCCACCGCACCGACTTCCGCAAGCTCGTTAAGAGCGAGATCGACATCCTGTTTGCCAACGAGAAGGAGATCACCGCGCTCTACGAAGTGAACAGCTTCGATGAGGCGGTGACGGCGGTGCGCGGCGAATGCGAGATCGCCGTGCTGACACGCTCTGGAGAGGGCTCGCTGATCGTGACTGCGAACGAGACCGTGCAGGTTCGCCCTGCCCATGTCGACAAGGTCGTTGATGCGACTGGCGCCGGCGACCTCTATGCTGCCGGATTCCTGTTCGGCTTCACGCGCAACCTCAAGCTTGCCGACTGCGGGCGCCTCGGCAGCCTCGCCGCGGCGGAGGTTATCAGCCATATCGGCGCGCGGCCCGAGCGTCCGCTCTCTGCCATCGCGCAGCAGGAAGGTCTCGTGGCCGGCAACCCCCTCCGCTGACTGTCGGTATGAGATACAATCTGCGGGTGCATTTGCGCCACAATAACCGCCGATTACACAAACTCGCTGCTACAAGACATTTATTCTCCCTGGCAACGCTCTGACACAGCAACATAATCCACATAACGATTCGAGCCGATTTCGAGGTCATGGGGACCGATTGCATGCCGACTACGAACGCGCGTTACGGGCGTCCGAAAGGTAGCGGCGTAGACGACAGCCGGCAGTTAGCGAGCCTTGCGGCGCTTCTTGCCTCCAACCCGGCACTGAAGCCCACCACGGCCATCCGCTCGCTCGGCGTTGAGGATCCGTCAGTCATCCGCCGGCTGCGCGACAAGTTTCGCATGGATCAGGCGAAGCTGATGGCGGACGCCCGCCGCAGCTTCCGCATAGATCGCTCGCTTGCACGCCCCGGCCCGATGCAGCCGACCTCACGTCGGCCGCTCGCCAGCGTATGCACCCACATCCCGGCAGCGCCGATGGCGATGCCGCCAGAGACTATCGCCGCCGAAGCCGCCAATGCGTTGCCGCAGCCGCCGCTGCTCGCAACTTGGTGTGATCTTGGACTTTGGACGGTCGGCGCGGCGATAGAGCAGCAAAGGGTGCTGACCCAGCACTGGCTGCGACTACCAGCGGTCGAGATCGCGATGCGGGGTCAACTCGCCATCGGCGCTTTCGTCGTCGCGGCTTGCACGCCGCGAAAACCGCTAAAGCCGCGCATCCATTGAGCGGCACTCCCTGCACCTAACCTAGAACTAGAGCGCGTTACTTGTTGGACCGCCTCCCCAGGCGGTCCTTTTTTTGTCTCTGTTCGGCCGCGCTTCTTATCGGAAATCGGATCTCCACTTTTCCGGAAACACTCTACAGCTTGCGCAGCGCGACGGAGGCAACATGGTGGTCGGCCTCCTTGCGCAGGATCAGGCTGGCGCGCTGGCGCGTCGGCAGGATGTTCTCTTCCAGGTTCTTCAGGTTGATGCTGCGCCAGATATCGACCGCCCGCGTCCGCGCCGCTTCCGGCGACAGGCTCGAATACTGGTGGAAGTAAGCCGCTGGATCGCGGAAGGCAGTGGTGCGCAGGCGCATGAAGCGCGCCACGTACCACTCCTGAATAACCTCGGGATCAGCGTCGAGATAGATCGAGAAATCGAAGAAATCCGACACGAAAGGGATAGCCTCGCCGCCACGTGGCATGCGCGCCGGCTGCAGCACGTTGAGACCCTCGACGATGAGAATGTCGGGGCTCTCGATGACAGCCTTCTGGTCGGGCAGAATGTCGTAGTGGAAGTGCGAGTAGACCGGGGCCTCGACGCGTTTCACACCGGACTTCACGCTGGCGAGAAAGTTGAGCAGCCGCGCCGTGTCGAAACTCTCGGGGAAGCCCTTGCGGTCCATGATCTGCCGGCGCTCGAGCTCGACGTTGGGCCATAGGAAGCCGTCGGTGGTGATCTGGTCGACACGCGGATGATCCGGCCAGCGGGCCAGCAGCGCCTTCAGCACACGTGCCGTGGTGCTCTTGCCTACCGCCACCGAGCCACCGACGCCGATGATGAAGGGCACCTTGCCGTCGGTGCGGCTGAGGAACTTCGATGACACCGAGTGCAGCTGCTGTGCGGCCGCCACGTAGAGATTGAGAAGGCGCGACATCGGCAGATAGATCTCTTCGACCTCTGCCACCGACAACTCTTCGAGGAGACCGGAAAGCTGCTCGAGCTCGCTCTCCTTGAGGGTCATCGGCGTATCGAGGCGCAGCCGCGCCCACTCATCGCGCTGGAAGACGCGATAGGGGGAGAACTGCAGGTTGGCGGGATAGGACATCGCGGTCTACGCCAGCAGCCGGAATTCTTGTTGTTATATCAGCGCTTGCCGCGCTCGGCCTTCTCTTTCAGGCCGGAGACGCCGCTACGTTTGTCGAGCACGGCGAGCACGTCGGCGATAGCGACGCCGCGGCTCTCCAAGAGGACGAGCAGATGATAGATGAGATCGGCGGCTTCTGCCTTTAGCTGTTCGTCGCTCTCGCCAGCGCCGGCGATGACGGTCTCGATCGCTTCCTCGCCCAGCTTCTTGGCGCATTTGACCGGCCCGGCATCGAGCAGCTGGCGCGTGTAGGAACTGTCCGGCGCCGCCGCACGGCGGGCGCTGATGGTCGCTGCAAGTTGCACCAGCACGTCGTCGCTCATGGGACGATCCTCAACGGACGCAAGAGCTTATCGCGTCCGGCAGATGCAGCAAGGCAGGCCCCGCGTCAAGCGGGAGGGGCTTGCTCAGCCCCCGCCAAGACGCTGGCGAATGTAGTCGAGCTGGTCGAAGTTGCCGAACTTGATGACCAGATTGCCGCTCTCGCCGGAGCCGCGCTTGATCTCGACCTTGAGACCGAGCGCCGGCAGCTCGTGCTCGAAGGCCTTGGTGTCGGGGTCCTTGTCGCGCGGCTGGCGCGGCGCCTCGGCCACCAACGGCTCCTGCACCAGCGCCTCGATCTCGCGCACGTTCAGGCCCTTCGCCACGATCCGTCTGCGGCGAGGCCTTCACGGCGTCGTCGCGGCCGATCAGCGCACGCCGTGCCCAGCCTGAGCTTGCCCTCCTGCATCAGCTGCTGCACGCGCTCGGGCAGCTTCAACAGGCGCACCGTGTTGGCGACGATGGCTGCGGCTCTTGCCGATGATCTGCGGCCAGCTCGCTCCTGGTTGTAGTCCGAAACGCTCGATCAGCTCGCGATAGCCCGTGCCTCTTCGATGGCGTTGAGGTCGGCACGCTGCACGTTCTCGATGATCGCGAGCTCGAGCACCTCCTTGTCAGTGAGGTCGCGCGACGATGACCGGCACCGTGTGCAGGCCGGCCTCTGCGCCGCACGCCAGCGCCGCTCGCCGGCGACGATCTCGTAGCCACCCGCCACCGGGCGCACGATGATCGGCTGTACGATCCCCTGGAGCGGATCGAGTCGGCGAGCTCATCGAGCTCGTCGTCGCGGAAATCCTTGCGCGGATTGAGCTGCTCGGGACGGACATCTGCTCGTCGCCACGAGCGCTGCTCACCCTCGGCCGGCAACTCGGCCGCCGCCCGGCACTGGCTCGCCGATCAGCGAGGCAAGTCCACGGCCGAGCCGGCTCTTCTGCGTGGTCCTGACGTGTTCATGGAATTCCTCTTGATGGTTCCTCTGCGGCCGCTGGCTAAGCGGCCTTGTTGCGTCGCTCACGCTCGATGATCTCGGTCGCGAGCTTGATGTAGGCTTGGCTGCCCGCGCAGTCGAAGTCGTAGAGCAGGATCGGTTTGCCGTGCGACGGCGCCTCGGCAATTCGCATATTGCGCGGGATGATCGTGCTCGTAGACCTTCGCGCCGAAGAGGTTGCGCACTTCTTGGCGACACTCTCGGACAGGTGGCGCGCGGGTCGTGCATGGTGAGCACGACGCCATGGATTTCGAGCCGCGGATTGAGCGTCGCGCGGATCTGGTCGATGATTCCTCAGCTGCGCGATGCCCTCGAGCGCGAAGAACTCGCACTGCACCGGCACCAGCACCGAGCTCGCCGCCGACCATGCGTTGAGCGTCAGCAGGTTTAGCGACGGCGGACAGTCGATCAGGATGTAGTTGAAGGGTCTTGATCCTGCCGGCAGCGAGCGCTGCTTGGCGGCCAGCGCCGCCACTGCATCGCGCAGACCGAATGGCCGGTTGGCGCTCGCCGTACAGCTCGACGTCGAGGCCGACGAGATCGTTGTTGGCCGGCACGACAAAGAGGCCAGGAATGACCGTCGGCAGCGCACATTCCAACAGGCCAGGCCGCCAGTCAGCACGTCGAATGTCGTCTTCGTGACGGCCATCGGCTGGCTCGATGCCGAGCCCGGTCGAGGCGTTGCCCTGCGGGTCGAGATCGACGACCAGCACGCGTTCGCCGATCGAGGCCAACGCCGTGCCGAGATTGATGGCCGTCGTGGTCTTGCCGACGCCACCCTTTTGATTGGCGATCGCCAGTGTCCGGGTGCTCCCCGGCTCTCGTCGCGCTCATCGCGGTTGAGCCCCCGTTCTGGCCCGAGGCGTCTTCGCCTCTAACGCGCGGATTACGACGATCCGGCCGCCCGCGTCCGTGAGGCTGGGCAGCAGCTCGCCTCGAAATGTCCACCGCTCCTTGCCGCGTCGACTTCCGTCTCGGCGTTCACGGCCCTTCAAGAAAAGTCCGACCGTTCTGATCGGAGAAAGGGGCGCGCCAACTCGAGAAACGCGGCAAGGGCGCCAACGCACGTGCCGTCACCACATCGATGGGCAGCTTAGATTGAGTTGCGGCATTGTCTGGATTCGCCGGGTCGCATAGATGTCCACAGGCGCCCCGGTGCGTCGCGCCGACCTCCCGAGGAAGGCGCCTTGCGCGTATCGCTTTCGACGAGATGCACGCGAGCGCCGTCGCGGCCGAGCGAGCAGTACGGCGATGACCAGGCCTGGGAATCCGGCACCGGAGCCGAGATCGAGCCAGGATTGGCGTCCGGCGGCGCCAGGGCGAGAAGCTGGGCGCAGTCGGCGAAATGGCGTGACCAGATATCGTCGAGCGTGCTCCGGGAGCGACGAGATCTTATAGTCTTCGCCAGCTGACGCAGCAGCGCCTCGTAAGTCACGAGATTATCAATTGTTTCACGTGAAACGTCGAAGTGGTGCGCGAAGTCGTCGGGCATTCGTGATCGCGACCGTGGCGGCGGCAGTTCATCAGGCCGATCTTCCGGCCGGGCGCCGCCTTGAGCTGGGCCAGCAGACAGCAGCAGGGCGGCCGGCGTGATGCCGTCGATGCGCGAGGCCTGGGCAATCGTCGCCGGACGATGGCGGCCGAGCTTCTGGCGCACTTCCGTCGACAGCCCGGGAGGGCGTCGAAGTCGAAACCGGCGGGGATGCTCAGGGCCTCGTCCTTGCGCAGGGCCGCAACGTCCGACTCTGCCGCTCGACGTAGACCGCATAGCGGGCGTCGGTGGCCGACCTGGGCGCTACGGCCGGCGCCATGACGGCAATCTGAGGCCAGATGCCGGATAGACGAGCGATATCGACGCCGGGAAGCGTCAGCAGGTCGAAAGCGGAGCGGCGGCGGCCGTCGCGATTGACCTCGAGACCATGGCGACCGGCCTCGTCGGCGTTAGGGACAATCCGCTCAGCATTGCGGCGGCGTCTGCGAGAGCTCCGGCTTGTGGCGTCATAGGCAACTCGTCTTGCGCACCAACACAACCGAGATCGACGCCCAGTGGCGTCAACCGCTGGTCCGCATTGTCGGCGCGCAGGCGCAGGCGGTATTCGGCGCGCGAGGTGAACATGCGGTATGGCTCGGTCACCCCACGGGTCACGAGATCGTCGATCATGACGCCGAGATAGCCGTCGGCGCGCGAGACGACGAACGTCGGACGGAGCCGCCAGCCAGAAGGGCGGCGTTGATCCCGGCGGCGAGGCCCTGGGCGGCGGCCTCTTCGTAACCGGTGGTCCCATTGATCTGCCCGGCAAGGAACAGTCCCGGCAGATACGTTTCACGTGAAGCGCCGGGTCGAGCTCGCGCGGATCGACGTAGTCGTACTCGATGGCGTATCCGGGCCGCTTAATGACGGCATTCTCCAGGCCCGGCATCGTGCGGATGAAGGCTTCCTGCACCTCGGCGGGCAGCGACGGTCGAGATGCCGTTGGGGTAGACGGTGTCGTCGTCCAGCCCCTCGGGCTCGAGAAAGACCTGGTGCGTTTCGCGACCAGCGAAGCGCACGATCTTATCTTCGATGGACGGGCAGTAGCGCGGGCCGGTCGAGACGATCTGGCCGGAATACATCGCCGAGCGCGTGAGATTCTTCCGGATGATGGCATGCGTCGCATCCGTCGTACGGGTGACGGCGCAGGCAATCTGCGGCGTCTCGATCCGCTCCGTGAGGAAAGAAAACGGCACGGGCGGGTCGTCGCCGGGCTGCTGCTCCAGGGACTCCCAGTCGATCGAGGCGCGCGAGAGCCGGGCGGGCGTGCCGGTCTTCAGACGCCCGAGTTGCAGCCCCAACCCATAGAGGCGCTCGGAAAGCTTGAGAGCTGGCTGTTCTCCGGTGCGACCGGCGGGGATCTGCTGCTCGCCGAGATGGATCAGCCCGTTGAGGAAAGTGCCGGTGGTGAGCACCACGGCGCCCGCGGCAAGCCGGCGCCCGTCGCCGGTGACGACGCCGCAAACGCGGCCGTTCTCGACGATGAGATCCTCCACCCCGCCCTCGACCATCTCAAGATTGGCGGTCGTGCGGATCGCCGCCTGCATGGCCTGACGGTAAAGCTTGCGGTCGGCCTGGGAGCGCGGGCCCTGAACGGCCGGCCCTTTGGAGCGGTTGAGAAGCCGGAACTGGATCCCAGCGGCATCGGCGACGCGCCCCATCAGGCCGTCGAGCGCATCCACCTCGCGCACCAGATGCCCCTTGCCGAGGCCACCGATGGCGGGGTTGCAGGACATCTCGCCGACGGTGGCGAAGGTATGGGTCACCAGCGCCTGTCCGAGCGCCCATGCGCGCGGCCGCGGCCGCGGCTTCGCAGCCGGCGTGGCCACCGCCCACAACGATCACATCAAACTTTCCATCAAACATCATGGAAATCCAGGACGCGGTCGGGAACCTACCTGCAGCGCCGCCCGAAATCAAAGGCCCCCGACAAGGTAAACAACTGGTTTCACGTGAAACATCGGAGGGCTATTTGCCGATGCAGAAGCGGGCGAAGATCTCCCCCAGCACGTCCTCGACGTCGACCCGGCCGGTGATGCGCCCCATCGCCTGCGCGGCGATACGCAAATCCTCGGCCCGCAGCTCATGCGTATTGGGGTCGAGGGACATGAACTGTTCAAGCGCCCCTTTGCACGCTTGCAACTGGTTCCTGTACCGCTCGCGCGTAATGGCCGGCGAGGACAAGTCGCCCAGACGCTCGCGTGCTATGCCCGCGAGGCGCCGGATCAACTCGGGCAGCCCGGCGCCGGTTTTCGCCGATACGCCCAGCATTCCGGACCCTGGCGACGCCCCGGGGACGTCTATTTTGCTGGCAAGGGAAAGAAAAAACTTGTCCCCGCCGGCCGAAACGTCAGGCGGCGGCGCGACGGGCGGCGCCGAAGCATCGCTCAGCCACAGCACGAGATCGGCCTCGCGGGCGTGCTCGAGCGTGCGGCGGATGCCCTCCCGTTCGACGGCGCCTTGCGGCTCGCGAATACCGGCCGTGTCCGTGACGATCACCGGCAGACCGTCGAGGTCGAGCCGCACCTCGATGGCGTCGCGTGTCGTGCCGGCCTCTTCCGAGACGATGGCGGCCTCGCGCCGGGCGAGGGCGTTGAGCAGGCTCGACTTGCCGGCGTTCGGCGGTCCAGCGAGCACCACACGGAACCCATCGCGGAGAATCTCGCCGCGGTTGCCGTCACCGAGGTGAGCGGCAATGGCGGCTTTGAGCTCGCCGACCATCTTGCACGCGGTCTCGAAGGCGTCGTTCGCCACGTCGCCTTCGTCGCTGAAATCGATGGCCGCCTCGACCAGGGCGCTGGCCCGCAGCAGCTCGCCGCGCCACCCCTCATAGAGCTCAGATAGCGCGCCGCGCATTTGGTTCAGCGCCTGACGCCGTTGTGCCTCGGTCTCCGCATCGATGAGATCGGCAAGGCCCTCGACCTGGGCCAGATCCAGCTTGCCGTTGTGAAAGGCGCGGCGGGCGAACTCGCCGGGTTCAGCGAGACGGCAACCAGGCTGCCGGCCGAGCGCGGCGAGCACGCCCTTGATGATGGCCGCTCCGCCGTGCAGGTGGAATTCGGCCATGTCCTCGCCCGTCTCGGTGCGCGGCGCGGCGAACCACAGCACCAGCGCCTCATCGAGCGTCTCGCCTGTTTGCGGATCGCGGATACGGCGTAGGGCAGCGAAACGCTTTTTGGGCCGCGGCGGCGCCAGCGCATCGATGAGATCGCCTGCTTGGGGCCCCGACACGCGCACGACCGCCACGCCCGCCCTGCCGGGCGCGCTCGACAGAGCGAAGATGGTGGGGGCTTCAGCCATACGTCTCGACTAGCCGTTGCAGTGTTAAAGCCCCATGTTAGCGCGAGCCCCCAACCCCGGCCTTAAGAAGTTCGGAGATCACCGCATGAGCGAGAACCGTCTCGGTAAAGAGACGAGCCCCTATCTCCTGCAGCACGCGCACAACCCCGTCCACTGGTGGGCGTGGGGGCCGGAGGCGCTGGCCGAAGCAAAGCGCAGCGGCAAGCCGATCCTGCTGTCGGTCGGCTACGCCGCCTGCCATTGGTGCCACGTGATGGCGCACGAGAGCTTTGAGGACGACGCGACGGCGGCCGTCATGAACGAGCTGTTCGTGAACATCAAGGTCGACCGTGAGGAGCGGCCCGATATCGACGCCATCTACATGGGCGCGCTGCATGCCTTGGGCGAGCAGGGCGGCTGGCCACTGACAATGTTCCTCGACAGCGAGGCGCGGCCCGTGTGGGGTGGCACCTATTTCCCGAGGGACTTCCGCTTCGGGCGCCCGGCATTCGTCGACGTCCTGAGGCGCGTCGCGAAAGTATTTCGCGAGGAGCCGGAGAAGGTCACCGAGAACGCCAAGGCGCTGACCGACGCACTGGCGCAGCCACAGCGGACCTCCGACGCACCGGCTATCGACGACCGGCTGCTCCAGAACCTTACCGCGCGCATGGTGCCGGCGACCGATCCGGTGCACGGCGGCATGCAGGGCGCGCCGAAGTTTCCGCAATGGAGTTTCTTCTGGCTGCTCTGGCGCGGCGGCATTCGCTACGCCAACGAGCCGGCTCGCGCCGCGGTCGTGCTGACGCTCGACAACATCTGTCAGGGCGGCATCTACGATCATCTCGGCGGCGGCTTCTCTCGCTACTCGGTCGACGAGCGCTGGCTGGTGCCGCACTTCGAGAAGATGCTCTACGACAACGCGCTGCTGATCGAACTGATGACCGAGGTCTATCGCGAGACGGGCTCGCCGCTGTTCAAAGCGCGCATCGCCGAGACGGTCGGCTGGCTCGAGCGCGAGATGATCGCCGACGGCGGCGGCTTTGCGGCGTCGCTCGATGCCGATAGCGAGGGCGAGGAAGGCAAGTTCTACGTATGGGCGCTGGATGATGTCCTGCGCGTTCTGGGCGAGGAGGACGGCCGTTATTTCGCCGGCGTCTACGACGTCACCGCCGACGGGAACTGGGAGGACCACAACATCCTCAACCGGCTGGGGCGCCTGCAGCTCCGTTCGGATGCGGAGGAGGCGCGGCTCACCGAGCTGCGCGGCAAGCTGCTCGCCGAGCGCGGCAAGCGCGTGCGTCCCGGGTGGGACGACAAGGTGCTGGCCGACTGGAACGGGTTGATGATCGCCGCCCTGGCGCGCGCATCGATGGTGTTCGAAAGACCCGAGTGGCTCGCGCTCGCCAAGCGTGCCTTCGACTTCGTCGCCACGCGGATGAGCGAGAGCGGGCGCCTTCTGCACGCCTATCGCGACGGCCGAGCCAAGGCGCCGGCCACGGCAAGTGACTACGCCAACATGATCTGGGCGGCGCTGCGCCTCAGCGAGGCAACGAACGAGAGGCGCTATTTCGAGCAGGCTGTGGCGTGGGCCGATGTGCTCGACAAACACTATTGGGTTGCTGGCGACGGCGGATATGCAACCTCTGCAGACGATACGCGTGACGTGATTGTGCGCCTGCGGCCGGGCAGCGACGATGCCGCGCCCAATGCCAACGGCATCATGCTGGCCAACTTGGTGGCGCTCGGCACCCTGTCGGGAGAGGCCCGTTACATGGATCGCGCCGCCGCGCTGCTCGCTGCATTCGCCGGCGACATGGGGCGAAACATTGTCGCACACACAGGGCTCCTAGCGAGCACATTCGACCTGCTTGCCCCACAACAAGTCGTCGTTGCCGGCCAGCATCTTGAGGGCGGCGAGAATTTGATCAAGGTCATCAGAAGTATTTCTTTGCCCGGCACGCTGCAGTACGCTTTGGATGACACGGCGAATGGTGCCGAGTTACCGGGCCTTAGAGATAAGAACGCTGTTAACCGCCGAGCAACAGCTTATGTGTGCATTGGACCCCAATGCTCTCCGTCGTTGACTGAGCCATCCGAGCTCGCCAAGACGCTGAAAGCGCAACGAAGTTTGTGACAAGAATCACCGTACGTGTGAGGTGCCTTCCTCGAACGGGTTTTACTCACCACGCGTTTTCAACGGCGGGGTCGAGTTCCTAGTTAACCTGTTCCGGGATGCAGAGTCCCACTCTCGCGACACCTCGATTCGGAGACCGCTTGATGCCAGCACTACGCGCGATCGTGCGCTACGGCTACGCACCCTTCATGATGCTGGGCTTGACCGGCGTGGCCTACTGGGTGGTGTCGGATCTCGTCCTCGCCCGCGGCAATCCCTGGGCCTATCTATGGCTGGCGCCGCTGCTGGCACTTGCCTACGCAACTGCCTTCGCCGCTGAGCGCATCGCACCGTTCTTCGATGAGTGGAACGACCACGACGCGCACGGCGATACGCCGTCGAACTTCCTGCACATCCTCGTTTACGAGATGCAGAGCATCAACGGTGTGCTGCTGATCCCGGTCGTCGTCTGGCTGTTTCCCTTCCAGGGACTTCTGGCCGACCGAATGGCCACTGTGGGCGCCAGCTGCTGGTCGCGTTCGTCATCGCTGATTTCGCCTTCATGATGATGCACTACCTCAGCCATCGCTTCGCGCCGCTGTGGCGGTTGCATGCCGTGCATCATGGCGTCGGGCGCCTCTACGGCATGAACGGCGTGCTGCGCCATCCGGTGCACCAGATTATCGACATGATCATCGGCACCGCACCGCTGGTCATCGCCGGCATGCCCGTCCCGGTGGCCGTGCTGCTCGGCTTCCTCATCTCGATGACGCTGATCGTGCAGCACTCGAACGTCGATGCGCGCCTCGGGCCGCTGCAGGGCCACCTGTCGATCGGACGCATCCATCACCTGCATCACGTCAACTGGGGTACCGAGGGCGACTGCAACTTCGGCCTCCTGCTGACGCTGTGGGACAAGCTGATCGGCACCTACAAGGACAAGCCGTCGCGCGCGATCACGGCCTCCGACTTGGGCGTCGACGAGATGCCGAACTTCCCCAAGAGCTACGTCGAGCAGTTCTTCCTGCCGCTGCACTACAAACCCGGCGCCGGCGAGCCGGAGCGCTATCGCAAGCCTGCGGCCGAGCCGGCGCCTGCAACGCCCGCGCAAGAAGCCCGCCGCATCGTCGACGCCGCGGAGTAGCTTCGGCAGCACTGCATAGAAATGCAAAAAGGGCCGCGTGAAGCGGCCCTTTCGCGTTGCAGAACTGGCGTCGTCGGCTACGTGTTCATCGATGAGAAGAACTCGCCGTTGGTCTTGGTCGAGCGCAGCTTGTCGATGAGGAACTCGATGCCGTCCATGGTGCCCATCGGGTTGAGGATGCGGCGCAGCACGTAGACCTTCTTGAGCTGATCCTTGGGAACCAGCAGGTCCTCTTTGCGCGTGCCCGAGCGCGACACGTCGATGGCCGGGAAGACGCGCTTGTCGGAGACCTTGCGGTCGAGAATGATTTCCGAGTTACCGGTGCCCTTGAACTCTTCGAAGATCACCTCGTCCATGCGCGAGCCGGTATCGACGAGCGCCGTGGCGATGATGGTCAGCGAGCCGCCTTCCTCGATGTTGCGCGCGGCGCCGAAGAAGCGCTTCGGCCGCTGCAGAGCGTTCGAGTCGACGCCGCCGGTCAGCACCTTGCCGGAGGACGGCACGACGGTGTTGTAGGCGCGGCCGAGGCGGGTGATGGAGTCGAACAGGATGACCACGTCGCGCTTGTGCTCGACGAGGCGCTTGGCCTTCTCGATCACCATCTCGGAGACCTGCACGTGACGCGAGGGCGGCTCGTCGAAGGTCGAGGAGATGACCTCGCCCTTCACCGAGCGCTGCATGTCGGTGACTTCCTCGGGCCGCTCGTCGATGAGCAGCACGATGAGGTAGCACTCGGGGTGATTGGTGGTGATCG
Source organism: uncultured Alphaproteobacteria bacterium (assembly GCA_963724595.1). GTDB lineage: Bacteria > Pseudomonadota > Alphaproteobacteria > Rhizobiales > Hyphomicrobiaceae > Hyphomicrobium_A. The sequence continues at coordinate 73,316 of CAVRVR010000009.1, forward strand.
AGTGGGCGATGTTCTGCAAGAGCACCGTCTTGCCGGTGCGCGGCGGGGCGACGATGAGGGCGCGCTGGCCCTTGCCCATCGGGGAGACGATGTCGATGACGCGGGCTGAGAGATCCTTGATGGTCGGATCCTCGGTCTCGAGCTTGAGCCACTGCGTCGGGATAGAGCGGCGTCAGGTTGTCGAAGTGGATCTTGTGCTTCGTCGCTTCAGGGTCTTCGAAGTTGATCTTGCTGACCTTGAGCAGGGCGAAGTAGCGCTCGCCGTCCTTGGGGCTGCGGATCTGGCCTTCGACCGTGTCGCCCGAGCGCAGCGCGAAGCGGCGGATCTGCGAGGGCGAGACGTAGATGTCGTCGGGACCGGGCAGGTAGTTGGCGTCGGGCGAGCGCAGGAAGCCGAAGCCGTCCTGCAGCACCTCGACGACGCCGGTGCCGGTGATTTCGATCTCTTTGGCGGCGAGTTGCTTCAGCGTCGCGAACATCAGCTCCTGCTTGCGCATGGTGCTGGCGTTCTCGACGCCGGTCTCCTCCGCGAAGCTCAGCATCTCCGTAGGAGACTTGAGCTTCAGGTCTTCAAGCTTCATTTCCTTCATAAAACGCTCCGGGAGGCCACGGCGGTTGAGGCGGGAAGTTATGAGTGCCGGGCAGGAAGGTGGGGGATTTCAGATCGTGGCCAACGCCACGGGTGGTCGGCCTTGCCCTTTGAGACGGGGCATTGGCGACCAACTCATAGGCCTGAGCGGCCCCGAGTTGATGCGGAATTCAACTCACGTATAGCAGAAGGAAAAGCAAGAGAAAAGCGGCTCTTGCAAGATTTCGGGTCAGAAGGGTTTTAGGACCACAAGCAGCACGATCGCGATCAGGAACACGGTCGGGACCTCGTTGGCGATGCGGTAGAACTTCGCCGACCGGGTGTTGCGGTCGGCGGCAAAGTCGCGCGTCCACCGGCTGAGAGCGCCCTGGTAGCCGGAAAGCAGGAAAACGAGGGCCAGCTTGGCGTGCAGCCAGCCATCGGAGAAAGCCCCTTCCCAGTAGGCGAGCGTCAGCCCCGTCAGCCAGACGATGGCCATCGCCGGCGTCATGATGGCGGTCAGGAGGCGGTGCTCCATGACCTTGAAGGTCTCCGACAGCTCGGAACCGGGCTTGGCGTTGGCGTGATAGACGAACAAGCGCGGCAGGTAGAACAGCCCGGCGAACCAGGCGACGACGGCCATGATGTGGAAGGCTTTCAACCAGAGCATGGGTTAGGCGCCACCTTCGCGGACGAGCTCGACGAGGCGGGCGACGTTCTCCGGCGGAGTTTGCGGAACGATGCCGTGGCCCAGATTGAAGATGAACGGCGCGCCGCGCATCATTTGCAGCGTTTCACGCACGCGCGCATCGAGTTGCGGTCCACCGGCAGCGAGCAACAGCGGATCGAGATTGCCCTGCACGGCAACGCGGCCGCGATCGGCTAGAGCCCGCATCTCGCGCAATGGCATTGCCGTATCGCATCCCATTCCCTCGACCCCCGTTTGGCGTACGTAGCGTTCGGCGTTGGCGCCGGCCCCGCGCGGAAAGCCGATGATCGGCGTGCCGGGATGGCGACGCTTCAGCTCTGCTACGATTCGGCGCGTCGGCGCCACCACCCAGGTATCGAACTCCCGCTCGGGAAGATTGCCGGCCCAGCTGTCGAAGATCTGCAGCACGTCGGCGCCGGCGCGCACCTGGCCGTCGAGGTATTCGACCGAGGCGTCGGTGACGATGCCGATGAGGCGCGCAAACGTTTCCGGATCGCGATAGGCGAGCGTGCGCGCCGCCGCCTGATCGGACGAGCCCTGGCCGCCGACCATGTAGGTCGCAACCGTCCACGGCGCCCCGCAAAAACCGATCAGCGCCGTCTCTCGCGGCAGATCCTGACGCAGGCGGGCAACGGTGTCGTAGACGCGGCCGAACTTGCTGCCGGTCTGCCGAAGGATCGAGGCGGATCAGCTCGGCAGCCGACGTGATCGCATCGAGGCGCGGTCCCTCGCCCTCGACGAAGCGCACGCCCTGGCCGAGCGCGTCGGGCACGACGAGGATGTCGGAGAACAGGATCGCGGCATCGAACCCGTAGCGGCGGATCGGCTGTAGCGTCACCTCGGCGGCCAGCGCCGGCGTGTAGCACAGCTCGAGGAAGCCGCTGACGCTCGCGCGCACCTCCCGGTATTCGGGCAGGTAGCGCCCGGCCTGGCGCATCAGCCACATCGGCGGCGGCGACAGGGCCTCGCCCGCGAGCACGCTGACGAGCCTCTGCTTGACGCTCGCTGCTGGGACAGGTTGTGCCGGGGAACGCATCTGCTCTTAAACCAATCTAGAATCTTAGACTTTATTGCTCTTACTCTTAGGGCCGTGGGTTCTGAGGATTAGCGCGTTGTCCTAGCCTAATCCTAGGGTCGCGCACAGGGGCAGGCCGCAGCGGCCCCGATATGGTGGTGTCCCATGGCGCCGAGCCACTAGCGCCGGCGAAGCCGTCGCCGATCAAGGCCCTAGCGGCCGGTGTGCGGCTGCAACCGGTGGCTCTCAGCTGTTGATTGCCGCTGGACTAGCGCCGCGGAAGGTACCAATCCTCAAGACGAGGCCGCTATCAGTTTAAACTGTGCCAGCGGGCGCAAGTGTGCGCGGTTTGGTGGATGAGGTTACACGGTGGCTGCAAGTCGAGACCGCGTTGCATCGGCCCTCTGGATAACCGGGTCGGTTTTCAACAAGCCCTCCCGCTGGAATCACTAGGGCATGACAAGCGGCCTGCCGAGCTTCTTTCACCTGCATCTCGTGTCGGACTCGACCGGCGAGACGCTGACGACGATCGCCAAGGCGGCGTCGGTGCAGTACGCCCTGGTGCGGCCGATCGAGCACGTGCATCCGCTGGTGCGTACCGCCCGGCAGTTGAAGCGCGTGCTGCAGGAGATCGAGCAGACGCCGGGCATCGTGCTCTACACCATCACCAATCGCGAGCTTTCCGAGGAGCTGGAGCGACGCTGCAGCGAGCTGAAGATCCCTTGCCTCGCCGTGCTGCAGCCGATCATGCAAGTGCTGGAAAGTTATCTCGGCGCACCGCGCACTCCGACGGTGGCCGGCCAACACGTGCTCGACGCCGACTACTTCCGGCGCATCGATGCGTTGAACTTCACGATGGCGCACGACGACGGGCATCTGCCCGAGGACCTCAACGATGCCGACATCATCGTGCTTGGCATCTCGCGCACGTCGAAGACGCCGACCAGCATCTATCTTGCCCAGCGCGGATATAAGACCGCGAACCTGCCGCTGGTGCCGTCGCTGCCGCTGCCCGAACGGCTGACGAAACCGCACAAGGCGTTCGTCGTTTGCTTGGTCGCCAGCCCGGACCGCATCGCCGAGGTGCGCCGACACCGCGCCATGATGCTCGCCGATCGCAACCTCGGCGACTACGTCGACCGTGATCGCATCGCCGCCGAGATCGCCTACTCGCGCAAAATCTGCGCGCAGAACCGCTGGCCGGTCATCGACGTCACGCGGCGCTCGGTGGAAGAATTGGCGGCGACGATCCTGAAGCTGCTGCACGATCGCGATGCGGGAATGGAAGAGGTGCAGGATGTCAGCGACGGCTAGCGCGCGCGAGATCGTGCTGGCCTCGGGCAGCCGCGCGCGGCGCGAGATGCTGGCTGCGGCTGGCTTGCACTTCACGGTGCAGGCGGCGGACGTCGACGAGCCGGCGATCCGCGCGCCGCCTGCTGAAGGATGACGCAAGCGTCGAGCCCAAACGCATCGCGGCGGTACTGGCGGCGGCGAAGGCCGAGGACGTGAGCGGCAAGATCGGCGGCTCGCTGATCATCGGTGCCGATCAGGTGCTTGCCTTGGGCGCTGAGCTGTTGAACAAGGCCCCAAACATGGAAGCGGCGCGCGCGGCGTTGCGCAAACTGCGCGGGCGCACACACGAGTTGCATTCCGCCGTCGCCTTTGCCGAAAAAGGCAAAGTGACTTGGGCGCACGTTGCCACGGCACGCCTCACGATGCGTGATTTCTCCGACGCGTTCCTCGACGACTATCTATTGCGTGCCGGCGATCGCGTCGGACAGTCGGTGGGCGCCTACGAGCTTGAAGGCCTCGGCGTACAGCTCTTCGATCGCATCGAAGGCGACTATTTCACCATTCTCGGGCTGCCGCTGATGCCGGTGCTCGCCGAGCTGCGCGTGCGGGGAATCATCACGAAATGAAACGCGCCTGCGTCATCGGCTGGCCGATCGAGCATTCGCGCTCGCCACTGATCCATGGCTATTGGCTGAAGCAGTACGGCATCGACGGCACATATACGAAGGAAGCAGTGCGGCCCGAGGAAGTGGCCGGCTTTCTCCGCTCGCTCGCCGCGCAAGGCTTCGTCGGCTGCAACGTGACGGTGCCGCACAAGGAGGCCGCGTACGCGCTGGCCGATGTGCGCGACGCGTCAGCGCGCGCTGTGCAGGCTGCGAATACGCTGTGGGTCGAAGATGGAAAACTGCACGCGGCAAACACCGATACCTACGGCTACATGACCTATCTCGATCACAAGGTGCCCGACTGGAAAGCGCACGATGGGCCGGTGTGCGTGCTGGGTGCCGGCGGGGCGGCGCGTGCGATCATCCACGGCTTCCTCGAGGCGGGAAGCGACGAGGTACGCGTTTTCAACAGGACGCGCGTCGCGCGCCGAGCAGCTCGCCGAGGAGTTCGGGCCGCGGGTCAAGGTGTTCGACTGGGCCAACCGCAGCGATGGCGCGCGCGAAGCCTGTGTGCTGGTCAACACCACGTCGGCGGGGCTCAAGGGCGCCGGCACGCTCGGCATGGATTTCGCCGGCTTCAATGAAGACTGCGTCGTCTCCGACATCGTCTATGTGCCGCTGGAGACGGAGCTCCTGGCGCAGGCGCGTGCGCACGGACTGCGCACTGTGGACGGCTTGGGCATGCTGCTCCATCAAGCTGTGCCCGGCTTCGAAAAGTGGTTCGGCGTGCGTCCACAGGTAACCGACAAGTTGCGCGACCATCCTCATTGCCGACATCGAGGGCCGCACATGCTGATTGTCGGGCTCACGGGCTCGATCGGCATGGGCAAATCCACAGCGGCTGCACACCTGCAGGCGCGCGGCCTGCCGGTGTTCGACGCCGACGCGGAAGTGCATCGCCTCTACGCCGGTGGAAAAGCGGTGGAGCTTGTCGAGCGCGCGTTCCCCGGCACGACGGCAAGCGGCGCGATCGACCGCGCCAAATTGAGCGCGGTGCTGCTGGCGCAGCCGCAACGCTTTACTGAGCTCGAAGCGATCGTGCATCCGCTGGTGCGCGACGCTGAGCGCTCGTTTCTGCGCGATGCGAAAGAGCACGGTGCGAAAATCGCCGTGCTGGAGATCCCCCTGCTATTCGAGACTGGGGCCGATGAACTGGTCGACGTCAGCGTCGTCGTCAGCGCCAATCCTGAGGTGCAGCGCGAGCGGCTGTTGAAGCGGCCGGGGTTGACCAAAGACAAGCTCGACAAACTGCTCGCCCGGCAGTTGCCGGACGCCGAGAAGCGCCGGCGCGCCGATTTCGTTGTGGACACGAGCGCCGATGTCGAGGCGAGCCGGGCCGCGCTCGACGCCATAATTGCCGCGTTGCGAGGGCGCCACGCGGAGGCTTATGCGCGCCACTGGGCTTGACCGTTGTTCCCGAATCGCGGCGATTAAAGTGCATGCGCGAAATTATTCTCGACACCGAGACGACCGGCCTCAATCCGAACGGCGGCGACCGGCTGATCGAGATCGGCTGCATCGAGCTGGTCAATCGCATCCCCTCGGGACGCGAGTTCCACCGCTTCATCAACCCGGAGCGTGACGTGCCGGCCGAAGCGGAGGCGGTGCACGGGCTGTCGACCGCATTCCTCAAGGACAAGCCGCGGTTCGCCGCAAGTTGCCGCCGAGTTTCTCGAGTTCATCGCCGGCGATGCGATCGTCATCCACAATGCGGCGTTCGACGTCGGCTTTCTGAACTTCGAGCTCGGACGGCTGTCGCTCGGCCCCATCACCATGGACCGCGTGACGTGCACGCTGCAGTTGGCGCGGCGGCGGCATCCGGCGGGCCCCAACAGCCTCGACGCGCTGTGCAAGCGCTATGGCATCGACAATACCAAGCGCACGAAGCACGGCGCCCTCGTCGAACTCGCTGCTGCTGGCCGAGGTCTACATCGAGCTCTTGGGCGTGCGGCAGGCGGCGTTTGTCGGTCTCGCAATGGACGCCGCGACACCACTTGGCGCCGAACTCGCGCCGCTGCAGCGCGGCAACGCCGGACAGCGTTCGGCGCCGCTCCCCTCGCGGCTGTCGCCGGAGATGGAATCCACCCACGCGGCGTTCGTCGAGACGCTGGGCGAGAAGGCGATTTGGCGACGCTTCCTCGTTCCTGTCGGCGACGCTTAGTTCTTCTTGGCTTCGGCCTCGGTCTTGGAGCGCAGCTCCTGCTGGCGGCGCAGATACAGCGACGCGAAATCGAACGGATCGAGCAGCAGCGGCGGGAAGCCGCCCTCGCGCGTCAGGTCGGCGGCGATGCGGCGCACGAACGGGAACAGGATCGACGGGCAGTTGACGAGCAGGAACGGCTCGAGCGCCGCTTCGGGAATGTTCTCGATCTTGAACAGGCCGGCGTAGACGAGCTCCAGCTGATAGATCTCGCCGTGCTTGTTGGTCGCCTGCGCGTTGAAGTCGATGGCGCTCTCATAGAGCGTCGGCCCGACGCTCTTGGCGCCGACGTTGATCGACAGCTGCAGGTTCGGCTGGTCGCCCGGCTCCTTGAGCAGCTTCTCGATGTTCGGGTTCTCGAACGACAGATCCTTGATGTACTGCGCGACGACCTTCACTTGCACAGGCGGGGGCGAGGTCTGCGCCACCTCGTCGGACTTGGTCGACTTTCCGTTGCCGTTGCCAGTGCTGGCCATCGAATGTGTTCCGTAGGAAGGGGGTTGCGTGTCGAGGCGGCTAGCTAACACGCGGGCGCGGCTGCGACAATGTCGAAGCCCTGGATCGCCAACGCTTGCCGCTTAGCGCTTCTTGTCGCCCTCGTCGTCAAGGCGCTCGAAGGTCCCCTCGATGACGGTCAGACGCGGCTCGGACGGCCGGTTTGGGGAGGTTGCGCGCTGATCGACGCGGCGCCGCCCGGCGATCCCCGGCAGCATAGCGCCGAGGATGATGCTGCGCAGCGGCGGCACGAGTAGGGCAAGGCCAAGGGCGTCGGTGATGAAGCCGGGCACGATCAGCAAACAACCAGCGACGATCACGGCATAGCTGTCGACGATGGATGTGACGGCAAAGCGGCCCTGACTCATGGAATCGAACATGCGCCCGACCATGGACAACCCTTGTTGTCGAATGACGATCATTCCGACCGCCGCGGACAGCACGAGCAGGGCCAACGTCGGCCAGAAACCGATCGCCTGGCCGACCTGAATCAGCACCGCTATCTCGAGCAGCGGAAGCCCGAGGAAGACCAGCATGAGGAGGAGGCGCCCGGACGGCATCATTTGCGCCTATTCATTTTGGGCTAGCAGGTTGTTCAGCATGGCGGAGCATCCTGGGCGCAAATGGGACACGCCCGCGCAATCGGGTTGGCATTGCTGCTTTTGTGCCTTACCTTGCTAGGAGCGACCATCTTAACCCTTGATGGCGGATCGGATCAGAGGCCCTACCGCTCCCTGGACTTGGGCCCGGCTTACGGCGCGATCATATATAGCTGTCGTATCCAGTCACGCTGTTGATGCAGGAAGGCAGCCGCCCATGGAGAAGATTGATCTCTTCACCCTAATCTCGCTCATCGTCGCGGTGGTCGTGATCTTGAAGCTGAGAAGCGTCCTTGGGCGCCGCACGGGTGACGAGGAAGCGCGCGTCGAGCGCTATCGCGCCGAGCGAGCTCAGCAGGGAGCGCCTGCCTCGTCCGACAACGTCGTCGCCATGCCGCGACGCGAGCGCGATTCCGTCGCCGCCGCACCCGCTGCCGAAGTGACGCAGGCCGATGCCGAGGAGCGCATCAAGACGTATCCCAGCGTCGAGGCAGGCGCACGCAACGGCCTTATCGACATCGCCAGGCTCGATCCCGCCTTCGATCCCGACACGTTCATCCGCGGCGCCAAGCAGGCGTACGAAATGATCGTCACGGCGTTCGCCGAGGGCAACCGCAAGCTTTTGAAGGATCTGCTCAGCCGTGACGTGTATGAGGGCTTCACGCGCGCCATCACCGAGCGCGAATCCCGTGACGAGCAGGTCGACCAGAGCTTCGTCGGCATCGACAAGGCCGACATTCTCGAATCGGAGGTGAAGAGCGGCATCGCTTCCATCACGGTCCGCTTTGTCAGCCAGCTCATCTCGGCGACGCGCGACAAGGCCGGCGCCATCATCAGCGGCGATTCGCAACGCATCAAGGAAGTGACGGACATCTGGACGTTCAGCCGCGACATCTCGTCGGTGAAGGCGCGCGCCAACCCGAACTGGCGCCTCATCGCCACGCAGTCGCCGGCTTAAGGCACGTATGCGCTCACACGGGGGACGTAAGGCCGCGCGCACGCGGCCGGTGAGCCGGGTAACGAGGGGACGTCGCACGCGACCATGGCAAGTGCTCGCGCCCTGCTGCTGTGAGATGGACGGCGACGGCCTCGGCCGTGGCCGCCATAACCCTCGTCGCGAGCGGCTCGCTTGCCGCGCCACCAGAAAAACCGTTGCCACCCGCTCCCGCGCAGCCTGCCTCCCCACAACCCAGCATGAGCCAAGACGAAAAGCCGAAGACGCCCGAGGCCAAGCCTGCCGTGGCGCCGCCCCAGCAGCCGGAAGCGAAGCTGCAGCGTGTCACGTTCGCCGATCTGCCCGGCTGGGAGCGCGACGAGCACCTCGACGCATTCAAGACCTTCCTCAAGTCGTGCGACGCCGTCATCAAGGCGGCGAGCAAGCCCGTCGCCAAGGGCGCCTCGCAATGCAAGGTCTCGATTGACGATCTGGCCGCAGCCTGCCGCGCTGCCCAGGGCTTGACGTCGCCCACCAATAAATCGGCCAAGGCGTTCTTCGAGACCCAGTTCGTGCCGCACCGCGTGGCACAGACGAGCCCCAAGGGGCTGCTGACGGGCTACTACGAGCCGGTGCTGGAAGGCTCGCGCACGGCGCAGGGCAAGTTCCAGACGCCGGTTTACAAGCGACCGCCCGATCTCGTGAACGTCGTCGCCGAGCAGGATCGCGCCTCCAAACCCGAGGGCTACACGCATCTGCGCAAGACGGCCGCCGGCGAGGTACCGTTTCCAACGCGCGCCGAGATCGAGCAGGGGGCGCTGGCCGGCAAAGGGCTCGAGCTCTTGTACCTCGAGGATCCGGTGGAAGTGTTCTTCATGCACATCCAGGGCTCGGGGCGCATCCATCTCACCGACGGCACGACGGTGCGCATCAACTACGACGGCAAGAACGGGCATCCGTACAAGTCGATCGGCCGCTATCTGATCGACAACGGGCTGCTCGCCGCCAACAAGGTGTCGATGGCGGCGCTGGGCAAATGGCTGCGGGCCGACAAGGCGCGCGGCCAGCAGGTGATGTGGCAGAACCAGTCGTTCATCTTCTTCCGCGAGCTCGATAGCGACAGCGAGGGCCCGATGGGCGCCATGTCGGTGGCGCTGACCCCGGGACGCAGCTTGGCGGTCGACACGGGCTATCACACGCTCGGCACGCCGCTGTATGTCAGCGCGCCGAAACTTGGTCATGCAACGAAGAACGGCAGCTTTAATCGTTTGATGGTGGCGCAGGACGTAGGCTCGGCGATCAAAGGGCCGGAGCGGGGCGACATCTACTTCGGCTCTGGCGACAAGGCCGGCAAGCTCGCGGGCGTGACCAAGCACGAGGGGAATTTCTTCGTGCTGCTGCCCACGTCCTCGCAATTGGCTGAACAAGGTCTTAGGTTCGGCGAGCGCTTGCCATGGCAGACGACCGTGAAGAGCGAAGGCGGCCTCTGAAGCAGCCGCCGGGCAAGCGCACCGCGGCCCTGCTTTCGCAGGAGGAGCGCGCGCTGTGGGAGCACACGGCGGCAAGCCTCCAACCCATCAAAGGCAAGAAGGGGCGCGTGCATGCTGCGCTCGAAGACGCAGGCGGCGAGCCGGGGTCGAGTAAGCGGGAGACAGCCAAGACCGCCCTGCAGAAGAAACCGCCCGCCGCTGCGGCCCCGCCGCCCACGGTGAAAGTGACGTTGTCTCCACCCGCGCCTGCTCCCATCACGCTGGAGCGCCGCAAAGCGCGCAAGCTGAGCTCCGGGCGTATCGAGATCGAAGGCCGTATCGATTTGCACGGCATGCGCCAGGGCGAAGCGCACGACGCGCTGCGCCGCTTTCTGAAGCGCGCTTATGCCGACGGTAAGCGCTGGGTGCTGGTGATCACCGGCAAAGGGGCGCCAGCCCGTTCAGCGCTAGACGAGCGGCTGGAGCGCGACGGCATCGAGCGCGGCGTCTTGAGACGCAACGTGCCCCGCTGGCTCAGCGAGCCGCAGCTCGCCGGCATGGTCATCGAATTTACGACGGCCGCCATCCGCCACGGCGGCGAGGGCGCGCTCTACGTGCACCTGCGCAAGCGCGGTCGCCCCGGCGACTGAGCCTTACTGACAGGCGGCCGCAAGTTTCTCCAGGGCCGTCGAGAGTCCGGACAGCGAGTAGGTGTCGGTCGTCGCCGTGCCGCGCGCCGAGGTCGCTTTGACGAAGGCGTTCGAGCCCTTCTTCAAGGCTTCGACCAGCTTCAGCTCCTCGGTGGGGTCGGAGACGAAGCCGCGCTCGCCCTTGATGAACAGCTTGAAGGTATCGGTGCCGACGGTGACCGACATCTCGGCGTCGGGCTTCACCGGGTAGCCGACCTTGATGCTCGGCTCGGTCTTCACGCCGTCCTTCGGCCAAGCCGAGATGTAGAAGAAGATCGGCCCGCGGTTGGCGCCGAGCGGCTCGACCGCTTGCGGCTGGGCAGCGATGAAGCACACCGCCTTGGGCGTCGCCGTATCGGCGTAGAGGCTCCAGGCACCTTGCTTCTCGACGAGGTCGACGGTCTGCGCGGCGGCGGCGCCGGCGAGTGTGAAAGTCAAAATGGCAACTGCGGCAATACCCGTTGTTTGCATGGGCTCCCCTCCCCAGAAAGAGCGTGGTTGCGGCAAGCATATGCACCCTTCCGGGCAGCTGTCATCCATCCCGGCCGATCTTACCCCCGGTTCTCGCCCGTGCTGCCGGGGCATCTGGCCCGCCCTCGCGCATCGGACGGTCGGCAAAGCGGGCCAGCGTCCGCGTCCGGTCGTACATGACGATGGCGCCGGCCATGGCGACGTTGACGCAAAAGCTGGTGGGGATGCGCACAACGTAATCGCAGCGCGCCAATAGCTTTTCCGACAGCGAGCCCTGCTCCGGGCCGAGCACGTAGGCGGCCCGCAACGGGTGCCGGAAGCTCGGAAGATCGATAGCGTTGTCAATGAGTTCGATGCCGACCAGCTTGCAGCCCTGGGGCAGCGCCATGTCGTCCAGCGTGGCCCAGTTGTAGTGCGGCAGGTGGAGCTGGCTCTTGGAGGTGTCGGCGTAGGCTTCGAGCGCCCTGTAGGTGGCGCCGACGGTGAAGGTGAAGCTCGCTCCGAAGCCGTGCGCCGAGCGCATCAGGTTGCCGAGGTTCAAGGATTTCGACATGCGTTCGGCGCCGATGGCGAAGTAGCCTCGGGCAGACGGCGGCCAGTTGGCAGCGGGCATGTCGGTCATCGGCGTCCTCGGCTCGCGCCGGCTTGCGGAAGGGCAACCGGCATGCAAATTACCCTGCCGGCGGGAGGTTTTACATGAAAGCTGCGCTTTGCAAGAGCCTCGAGGGCCCGGCGGGCCTCGTCGTCGAGGACATTGCCGTGCCGCAGCCAGGGCCGGGCGAGGCGCTGATCGCGGTCAAGGCGGCGGCGCTCAATTTCTTCGACACCCTGATCACGCGCGGCAAGTACCAGGCAAAGCCGCGAGCTGCCATTCTCGCCGGCGGGCGAGGTGGCGGGCGTCGTCGAGGCGCTGGGGCCAGGCGTCAGCGGCGTGAAGATCGGCGACCGGGTCATGGCCAACCTCGGCTGGGGCGGGGCGCGCGAGAAGGTCGTCGCCAAGGCGGATTCGCTGGTCGCCATTCCTGACGGCGTGAGCGACGCAATCGCCGCCGGTGTTTCGGTGACCTACGGGACGGCGATTCATGGCCTCAAAGATCGCGGGCGCCTCAAAGCCGGCGAGACAGTGGCCGTGCTCGGTGCAGCGGGCGGAGCGGGGTTAGCGGCGGTGGAAATCGCCAAGCTGATGGGCGCGCGCGTCATCGCCGTTGCATCGTCGGCGGAAAAGCTCGCCGTTACCCGCGAGCACGGCGCCGACGAGGCCGTGAACTATGCGAGCGCCGACCTGAAAGAAGGTCTGCGCGCGTTGACCGGCGGCAATGGCGTCGATGTCGTCTACGACTGCGTCGGCGGCGATTCTTCGGAAGCGGCGTTGCGCGCGATGGCATGGAATGGGCGCTTTCTCGTCGTCGGATTTGCCTCGGGCGATATTCCGAAAATTCCACTGAACCTGCTGCTGCTGAAGGGCTGCGACGCCATCGGCGTGTTCTGGGGCGAGGCGGTGAAGCGCGACCCGGCCGGGCATCGCGCCAATATGCGCCAGGTGCTGGAGTGGGTGGCGCAGGGGCAGCTGCATCCGCGCATCCACGCCACCTATCCGCTGGCCGAGATCCGCGACGCCCTCGCCGTGATCGACCGGCGCGAAGCCGTCGGCAAGATCGTGCTGACACTGTAATTCGCAAGAATCGGCACCGGCGTTAGAACATTGTTTGCCATGTTGCGGCGATGCTGCGCGCCAGGGTTCAGATGCGAGCGTCAGAGTGCCGATGCGTTTTCCTCGTCCAGTTCTGCTCATGCTCTGCGCCGTCGTGGCGCTGACCTCGGGCTTCGAGCCAGCCATGGCAGAAGGCTTCTTCCAGAAGCTGTTCGACTGGGGCTCCTCGCGCCGCTCCGAGCGCATCGCACCGCCGACCTTCAATTTCGGTTATGGCGGGCAGCGCTTCGACTACGGCCAGGGCTATGGTCAGGGCTACGGCGATTCCGGCTGGCCGCAGGATTACAGCACGTACCGGACGCTGTGCGTGCGCACCTGCGACGGGTTCTATTTCCCCATCGGCGACAACGTCGGGCGCGAGCGGCTCTATCAGGATGCGCGCAGTTGCGAGGCGCGCTGCGACGGCGAATCCAAGCTGTTCTACTATCCAGTCAACGGCGGCAGCGTCGAGACGATGGTCGATATGGGCGGGCACCCGTACGCGCAAACGCCGACGGCGTTCCTCTATCGCAAGACGCTGGTGCAGGGCTGCACGTGCAAACCGGTGCCGTGGTCGGCGGAATCGGCGGCACGGCATCAAGGCTACAAGGACGAGGCGCGCGCGCTGGCCGAGATGCGCGCCGGTCAGCGCTATGCCGGACAAGCGAACGCCGGCGGCGGCTGGCAGGGCGACGGCGACACCGGCGGCGAGATCGAGGCCTACCTGCAGCGCGAGAACAATGGCCCACAGCAGACGCCCTGGAATGGCGGCGTGCGCCGGTATTGAGCGCCTACCAGTGGCCGTCGATGTCCTGATAGTCGGCAAACTCGCCGCCGCGTAGGGGGAATGTTTCCTCGACGGCGTAGGGTCCGCCACCGGTCTTCGGCTTGGCTGAGAACAGCACGAAGCGCGAGACGAAATACGGTCGCGAGCGAAAGGCGCCGATCCGCTGCAGCACACGCGCGATTTCGTCAGGGCTGGCGTATTTAATGCGCGCGATGGTGACGTGCGGCTTGAACGGACGTCCGTCGGGCGGCAGGCCGGCGGCTCGCGCGGCACGGTCGTTGGCGCGCGCCAGGGCCTCGAGCGCGGGTGATTCCTCGACACCGGCCCAGATCGAGCGCGGCTCGTTGCCACCGAAAGTGCCGAGGCCTGTAAGACGCAACTCGAAGGCATCGATCTCGATCGCAGCCAGGCGCTCGGCGAACTCGGCAGCTTGCGGCTTGTCGATATCGCCGACGAAACGCAGCGTCAGGTGCAAGTTGTCGGGCTCGGTCCAGCGGCCACCCGGCAGCGGCACCTTGAGGCGGGCGATCTCCTCGCGCAACTCAGCGGGTATTTCGAGGCCGGTGAACAGGCGAGGCATGACACAGTGCTTTCAGCTCTTCGAAGCGGTGGCGCGCTTCGCCTCGGCCTTGGCGATCAGCTCTTCCACTTGCGGCAGCATCGCCTTCACGATGGCAGCGACGCCCTTGGAGTTCGGATGAATGCCATCCTGCTGGTTGAGCTTGGCATCGAATATCACGCCGTCGAGGAAGAACGGATAGAAGATGAGGCTGTGCTCTTTGGCCAGATCGGGGAAGATGGCGTCGAAGTCCTCGGCAAAGTTGTCGCCCCAGTTGGTCGGCGCGCGCATGCCGGTGAGCAGCACGGGAAGGCGCCGCTCATTCAACTTCGACAAAATCTTCTGCATGTTGTCGCGGGTGACCTTCGGGTCGATGCCGCGCAGCGCGTCGTTGGCACCGAACTCGACGATGACGGCGTCGGCATCATCGCCGATGGCCCAGGCGAGGCGCGCCAGGCCCGCGGCGCTGGTGTCGCCCGAGACGCCCGCGTTGGCGACGATGACATTGTGGCCGCGCGCCTTCAGCTCCTTCTGCAGCTGAGCCGGGAACGACTGGCTCGGGCGCACGCCGTAGCCTGCCGAGAGGCTATCGCCGAAAGCGACGATGCGGATGGGTTTCGCCGTTTCAGCCATGGTGCTCGTAAAAATGGCACTCGTGAATGTGGCGGAGGCCAAAAGCAGAGAGCCCACCAGCACGTTGACGAGGGCTGGCGCGGACACCACTTGTGCCAAGGCCAGCACGTTGCGTCTTCCAAACATCGGCTTCATGCTTCTCCCTCAGCAATCAGAGATGGCCCTATGACGTAAAGGCGCCGTCAAGTTGAGACAAGTCTCAGCCTCAGCAGCCCCAAAAGTAGAGCCCATAGTGACCAAGCCGATTGTCGTTATGAAGAACGTGCGCCTCACCCTGACCAGTCGCGCAGGGCCGGTGAGCATCCTGCGCGATGTGGACCTTGAAGCGCGCGAGGGCCAGTCGCTGGCAATTGTCGGGCCGTCGGGCTCGGGCAAGACATCGCTTTTGATGGTGATGGCGGGCCTCGAGCGAACGACGGGCGGTAAGGTGCAGGTCGCCGGGCATGACCTCGCGGACTTGAGCGAGGACGAGCTGGCACTCATGCGCGGTGCCGAGATCGGCATCGTGTTTCAATCTTTCCACCTCGTGCCGACGATGACGGCGCTGGAGAACGTGGCGCTGCCGTTGGAATTTGCCGGCACCGCGGATGCGTTCGCGACCGCACGCGAGCTGTTGCAGGAAGTGGGCTTGAGCCATCGCGTCGATCATTTCCCTGCGCAGCTTTCGGGCGGCGAGCAGCAGCGCGTCGCCATCGCGCGCGCCCTCAGCCGGCGGCCGAAGCTTATTCTCGCCGACGAGCCGACGGGCAATCTCGACCGCAAAACCGGCGGACATGTGATCGAACTCTTGTTCGGACTGCAGCGGCGGCGTGAGGCGACGCTGATCCTCGTCACGCACGACGAGCGCCTGGCCGGTGCATGCGACCGCACGATCCGCATGGCAGACGGCGCTGTCGAAAGTGAAACGGAGGCGCTCGTCTCGTGACGGCGACCGAAGCGCTCAAGGACGCCCCGCGCAGCGGCGAACGGCGGCTGCCGCTGCTGCTTGCCATCGCCGCACGCGAATTGCGCTCAGGCCTGTCGGGCTTTCGCATTTTCATCGCTTGCGTGGCGCTAGGCGTTATGGTCATCACTGGCGTCGGGGCGGTGTCGGACGCGTTGCGCGCCGGCTTCGAGCGCCAGGGCGAGGCCATCCTCGGCGGAGACGCCACGCTTGCCCGAACCCACGTAAGGGCTGTGGGGGAGGAACGCGCGATCATCGATGCCTTCGGCCGCGTCAGCGAGACAGCCACCATGCGCACCATGGCGCGGCGGCCGGACGGCTCGGACCAAGCGTTGGCTGAGCTGAAGGGGGTCGATGCGGCCTATCCACTGGTTGGTGCGGTTGAGGTCGCAGGCGGCGCGCCGTTGCAGGAAGTGCTGCGTGACGGCGCGGTCGTCGACCCGGCATTACTCGAGCGCCTGAAGCTGAAGGTGGGCGACGAGATCGGCCTCGGCGCCGAGAAAGTGAAGATCGACGGCGTGCTCAAGTCTGAGCCGGACGGCATCACCGATCGGCTCACGTACGGCCCGCGCATCCTGATTTCGCAGGCGACGCTCGACAAGGCGGGGTTGATCAAGCCGGGCACGCTGGTGCGCTGGCGCTATGCCGTGAAGACGAGCGACGTCGCGGCGAGCGAGGCCGATCTCGTGTCGCTGCGGCACAAGATCGAAGCGGAGCTCCCCGAAGCCGGCTTCACGATCGCCGACCGGCGCGATCCCTCCCCGCAGGTGAGCCGCACGCTGGAGCGGCTGCGGCAGTTCCTTACCCTCATCGGGTTGACGGCGCTGCTGGTCGGCGGCGTCGGCATCGCCAATGCCGTGGCGACGTTCATCGACAAGCGCCGCAAGGTGATCGCTACGATGAAGAGCATCGGTGCGACCAGCCGTATGGTGCTCGGCATTTTCCTCGCCGAGGTTCTGGCCGTGGCGGCGATGGGTGTCGTGCTCGGTCTCGTGCTCGGTACGCTGGCGCCGCTCGTGCTCGACGCGCTGTTCGGCGACATGCTGCCCATCCAGGCGGAGATGACGGTGACACCGCTGAGCGTCGTTACGGCGCTCGTCTACGGGTTTGGGGTCGCGCTGCTGTTCACGCTGTGGCCGCTAGGGCGCGTCGAACGTATCAGCGCCAGCATGCTGTTCCGCGACGAGGTGGCGCCGGAGCGCACGCTGCCGCGCACGTGGGTGATCGTTGCGACGCTTGTTGTCGCCGTAGCGCTCGTCGCCTTCGCGATGCTGACCTCTGATTCAAAGAGCATCGCCATCTATTTCTGCGTCGGTCTCATCCTCGTGTTCGCAGTGTTCTACGGGCTCGGCACGGCAGTGACATGGGCATCACGATGCCTGCCGCGGCCGCGCATGCCGGAGCTGTCGCTGGCGCTCGGGAATCTCGGCGCACCGGGCGGACTGACGCGCTCGGTCGTGTTGTCGCTTGGCGCTGGACTGTCGCTCCTCGTCGCCGTGGCGCTGGCGGATGCATCCCTAGTGCGCGAGCTGCAGGAGCGGCTGCCGACGAGCTCGCCCGACTACTTCGTGCTCGATGTGCCGAAGGAAGACTACGACGCGATGGGCGCGCTGATAAAACGGCAGGTGCCGGGCGCGGTGCTCGAAGAAGCGCCGATGCTGCGCGGGCGGCTCGTGCGTCTCAACGACGTGCCGGTGGAGGACGTCAAGGCCCCGCCCGAGGCGCAGTGGGTGCTCAACGGCGACCGCGGACTATCGTATTCGGACGACGTGCCGCGCGGCTCTAGCGTCGTCGCGGGAGACTGGTGGCCGAAGGACTACAACGGCGAGCCGCTCGTTTCCTTCGAGGCCGACCTCGCCGGTAAGCTTGGGCTCAAGATCGGCGACAAGGTCACCGTCAACGTACTCGGCCGCAATGTGACGGCGACTATCTCCAATCTGCGCGAGGTGAAGTGGGAGAGCCTCGCCATCAATTTCGTCATGCTGTTTTCACCCAACACGTTAGCCGGAGCACCGCACAATCTTTTGGTGACGATCGCGCTGCCCGAGGATACGCCGCTCAGCACGGAGGGACAGGCGATCCGTGAGCTCGGCCAGGCCTATCCGTCGATCACCGCCATCCGCGTCAAGGACGTGCTGGCGACGTTCAACACGGTGTTCGCGAAAGTGATGACGGCGGTGCGCGTTGCCGGCAGCGTCACGCTGCTTGCCGGTGCGCTGGTTTTGGCGGGAGCGTTGGCTACGGCGCAGCGACGGCGCATCCTCGAGGCGGTAATCCTGAAGACGCTTGGGGCGACGCGCCGGCGCATCCTGACGTCGCACTTCCTCGAGTACCTGATCTTGTCGGCGGTGACGGCGCTATTCGCCGCGGGGCTTGGTACGCTGGCTGCCGCGGTCGTCGTCACGCAACTGATGCACATCCCCTTCAGCTTCTCGCTGGGGGCCGTGGCGCTGGCTTTGGGACTGTCCATGGGGCTGGTATTTCTGTTCGGCGGCGCCGGCACCTGGGCGGTGCTGCGGGCCCCTGCCGTGCCGTACCTGCGTTCCGAGTAAACGCCTGATGAATCAATGGCATTGCTAGCGCAGGTATTTTTGCTGGTTGTGAAATCTTATCGGATTCGTAAGCCTTGAAAGGTGCACTGCGGCAGCGCATATTTCCTGCGTGATTTGGCAAATTCCGCCAAACGAAAGGATCTTAGGGAAACAACATGGCTCAGCTTGACCCCAGGTACGCGCAATCCGGCTACCCAGCCCGTTCAGGGGCTGCGCTAGACGAGGGCCTGCGCTCCTACATGCTCGGCGTTTACAACTACATGGCCGCCGGCGTCGCCCTAACGGGCGTCACCGCCTACCTCACCAGCATGATGGCCGTCGGCGCCGACGGGCAGCTCACCCAGTTCGGTGTGGCGCTCTATCAGTCGCCGCTGAAGTGGCTCGTGATGCTTGCCCCGCTCGGTTTCGTCCTCTTCCTCTCGTTCCGTGTCGAGAAGATGAGCGTCGGCGCGGCGCAGATGACATTCTGGCTGTTCGCCGCTGTCATGGGCGTATCGCTGTCGTCGATCTTCCTGGTCTTCACCGGCCAGTCGATCACGCAGATCTTCTTCGTCACCGCCGCCACCTTCGGCGCCCTCAGCCTGTGGGGCTACACGACGAAGCGTGACATCTCCGGCTGGGGCTCCTTCCTGTTCATGGGCCTCATCGGCATCATTCTCGCCTCGATCGTCAATATCTTCCTGCAGTCGACTGGCTTGCAGTTCGCCGTCTCGGTTATCGGCGTGCTCGTGTTCGCCGGCCTTACCGCCTACGACACGCAGCGCATCAAGGACGGCTACACGATGGTCGCCGGCAACGCCGAGCTGGCCGCCAAGAGCGCCATTATGGGCGCTCTCAGCCTGTACCTCGACTTCATCAACATGTTCATGATGCTGCTCAACTTGTTCGGCAACCGCGAGTAAGCGGCACCGGCGCAGCGCTGAATTGGCAAGGGCCGCGGATCACTCCGCGGCCCTTCGCATTTCTGCCAGCCTTCTAAGCGTCTATGCGCCGACGAGGCGCGGGCGGCCCTCAAGCACGGTCAAGACGCGCACGAGGTCGTGGCCGCGTTTCAAGATGAGCCCGGCGGGCGCCATGACGCTATAGGCGCCCTGCTTGCGGGCGAGCTTCGGTGCCTTCTCGATGCGGAACAGCGGCACTTCGCTGGCGCGACGGAAGACGGAGAACACCGCTTTGTCGCGCTCGATGTCGATCGCATAGTCGCGCCATTCCCCGGCAGCGACCTTGCGGCCATAGACGGCGAGGATGGCGCTCAATTCCTGACGATCGAAAGTGGTGCAGCGCCAGGCTTCGTGAGCTTGGCTGGATGCGGCCTGATGACCGCGAAAGTTGCCCGCCCGCTGCGGGCTGAAAGTTATCGGTTCGGATTCGCTCAACGGCGCCTCCCTGTCGCGATACCTTCATGATCGCGCTGGACGCGGCCAATTTCAAGGGCCGAAGGCTGCACTCCTTTAGCGCATATGCATCACGTGCGCTCAAACAGCACGGACGCGGCACGGAATCTTCCCGACATCGTCAAATTCGGAACGAGCCCTCGACAATGATCTGCCCCAAAGGGCTGCGAGAGTGACAATCGTTGCCTCTAGACCCGGTTCGGCGGAGTAGTTCGGACTCTCAGCCCCCCAGCCCCCGGGCAGCTTCGAGGACCGGGTTT
Organism: uncultured Alphaproteobacteria bacterium; assembly: GCA_963724595.1. GTDB lineage: Bacteria > Pseudomonadota > Alphaproteobacteria > Rhizobiales > Hyphomicrobiaceae > Hyphomicrobium_A. Next base: position 93,241 of record CAVRVR010000009.1, read on the forward strand.
TTAGGCAGCTCCCAGTAGTATTTTTTCTCCCCCAAGTCGTCATGGGCCGGTCCCCACCGGCCCAATTTTTTTGTCATATCGCATCATGCCGACGGCACGCGCGTCTGAACGCTTGCGCGGCGATGCCTACCTTTGCATAACCGCGCATCGAGCAAATCGCGCTGCCACGTGCGCTGCAAATGGAGCGAGCGAGTGACGAAGAACGCCAGCAAAGGCAAGTCGAAGAACGCGTCGCGCTAGCACAGTTGCGACGCGGGTGAGCAAGTCGCGATCGAGCGCTCCGGCACGCGTCAAGCCGGGCAATCCGCTGTTGTCGCGCTGGAGCGCCGCGTTCGGATTGCCGCCGTTCAAGAAGATCGATCCGTCGCACTTCAAGGCGGCGTTCGCCGCAGCCTTGAAGGAGCACAAGGGGGAGATCGCGCGCATCGCCGGCGAAACGACGCGGCCGACATTCGCCAACACGATCCTCGCCCTGGAGAAAAGCGGCCGCCTGCTCGATAAGGTTGCGGCGGTTTTTTACAATCTGACCGGTGCGCACACCAACGACGCGTTGCAGGCGATCGAGCGCGACATGGCGCCTAAGCTCGCCGCGCACGAGACGGCGATTATGCTGAACGGCAAGCTGTTCCGCCGCGTGGAAGAACTCTATCGGCGCCGCGACGAGCTATCCCTCACCGACGAGCAGCGGCGCGTGCTGGAGCTGCGCTACAAGTGGCTGATCCGTGCCGGCGCCAAGTTGGCGCCCAAGCAGAAGGTGCGGGTGGCTGAGATCAATCAGCGGCTGGCGACGCTGGCGACGCAGTTCTCGCAGAACGTGCTGAAGGACGAGCAGTCCTGGCGCCTGGTCCTGGAAGCGCGCGACCTCGACGGTCTGCCCGCCGCTTCGCGCGACGCCGCCGGCCGCGCCGGCACCGACCTCGGCCTCGACGGCAAATATGTCATCACGCTGTCGCGCTCGAGCATCGAGCCGTTCTTGCAGTTTTCCGCGCGCCGCGATTTGCGTGAGGAGGCGTTTAACGCCTGGATCAAGCGCGGCGAGATGGGCAAGGAGACCGACAACCGCGCCATCACCGCGGAGATCATCGCGCTACGCGCTGAGTTCGCGACGCTGCTTGGCTTCAAGACTTACGCCGAGTACAGCCTCGAAGAAACGATGGCCAAGACGCCAGCCAGCGTGCGCGGCTTGCTGTCGGCGGTGTGGGAGCCGGCGGTGAAGCGGGCGATGAGCGAGCGCGACGCGCTGCAGAGCCGCGCGCGCGAAGAGGGCGGCAACTTCGCTATCGCGCCGTGGGACTGGCGCTACTACGCGGAGAAGGAGCGCAAGGCGCGCTACGATGTCGACGAGGCATCGACGCGGCCATACCTCACGCTCGATAACGTGATCGCCGCGGCGTTCGAGACGTCAACGCGCCTGTTCGGCCTACGTTTCAAGGAGCTGCCTGACGCGCCCCGCTACCACGAGGACGTGCGCGTGTGGGAGGTGACCGACAAGCGTGGCGCCCACGTCGGCCTCTTCCTCGGCGATTACTTTGCGCGACCGTCGAAGCGCTCCGGCGCTTGGATGTCGTCGTTCCGCTCGCAATCGAAGGTGGCGGGCGAGGTGAGCCCGATCATCGTCAATGTCATGAATTTCGCGCGCGGCGAGGAAGGCCAGCCGAGTCTTCTGTCGCTCGATGACGCGCGCACGCTGTTCCACGAGTTCGGGCACGGCCTGCACGGGCTGCTGTCGGACGTGACGTATCCGTCCATCTCCGGCACGTCGGTGACGCGCGACTTCGTCGAGCTGCCCTCGCAGCTCTACGAGCACTGGCTGATGGTGCCGGCGGTGCTGGAGAAGTTCGCCGTGCACCACGAGACCGGCAAGCCCATGCCGGCCAAGCTGCTGTCGCGCATCAAGAAGGCACGCAACTTCAACCAGGGCTTCTCGACCATCGAGTATCTGGCGTCGGCATTCGTCGATATGGAGCTGCACGCCATCGAGGACCAGAGTGCGCTCAACGTCGACGCATTCGAGCGCGGCACGCTGGATCGTCTCGGCATGCCGCGCGAGATCGTCATGCGCCACCGCATCCCGCACTTCCTGCACATCATGGGCGGCTACGCGGCCGGGTATTACAGCTACTTGTGGTCGGAAGTTATGGACGCCGACGCGTTCGCCGCCTTCGAGGAGGCGGGCAATCCGTTCGATGCGGCCACGGCGAAGAAGCTGCACAAGTTCATCTACTCGGGCGGCAACGGACGCGATCCGCTGGAAGCCTACGTGGCCTTCCGCGGTCGTCCGCCGGAGATTGCTGGCCTGCTCAAGAAGCGCGGGCTGGCGGGGTAAGTAAGCCTACCACAGCCCGGTCCAGGCGGCGCCGATGATGGGGCCGGCCTTGCCCTCCTGCAGGAGGATGATGGCGGCCTCGGTTTGAGGCCGCATCACAGCGGTGCGGGCAAGCTGGAGGCTCATCGCCTTGCCGTTCCACGTGCCGACGGGCAGCATCTCGCGCACTATGTTCGTGTAGGTGAGCGTCTTGCCCTGATTGTCGCCGCGCTGCACGGGAACCTGCGCCAACTTCTGCACCACGGCAAACCAGATCGTCGCTTCCTTGTAATTGAACCCTGGCGGCGCATCGCCTGCCTCGATCTTGATCGAGTTGCGCTCGTGCCAGAAGCGGATCGGCACGCGGCCGCCTTTCAGCGCCTCATCCGAGACCTTGATCGCCTCTTTGATGGCTGCCGGGTCGCTGCCATTAACGCCGATCATGCCGTTGACGACGACCTGCGGCGTGTAGATGGCGCCGTCACCGCGCGCCTTGGCGTAGGCCTTCTGCCGTTCGCTGTTCTTGTCAGTGGCGAGCGTGTCCTTCCAGCCGAGATAGTCCCAGATGTCGACCGGCAGGGTGATGGCGATGATGTCCGGCTGCCCGGCGAATGAAGCAAGAACCGTGTCGGCCGGCGGGCAGGTGTCGCATCCCTGGCTGGTAAACAGCTCGAGCACGTTCTTCGGCGGTCCGAACGACGGGTTGATGCCGGGAGCGTCCTGCGACAGAGCGCTAGAAGCCGGCGCGAGAAGAGCGATCGTCAGTGCAAAGAGTGGAGCCAGCCGCATGCGCGTAAAATACACCGAAAGGGGACGCCCCATAAGACTAGTGAGCGCGCTGTAACGCTACAACAGAACTCACGAAAGTTTGTCCCCGCTAGGGCCGCCGACCGGCTCAGGCCGCCGCTAGGTTACGCAGAACGTAATGCAGAATGCCGCCATTCTTGAAGTATTCGAGCTCATCGAGGGTGTCGATGCGGCAGCGGATGGGCACCTTGCGCACCGAGCCGTCGGCGGAAGCGATCTCGGCGGTCATCATCTGGCGCGGCTGAATGTTGGTTAGGCCCTGGATGTTTACCACCTCGTCGCCTTTGAGGCCGAGCGACTGCCAGCTCGTGCCTTCCTCGAACACGAACGGCACGATGCCCATGCCGACGAGGTTCGAGCGGTGGATGCGCTCGAAGGATTGGGCGATGACGGCGCGCACGCCGAGCAAGCTCGTTCCTTTCGCCGCCCAGTCGCGCGATGAGCCGTTGCCGTATTCGACGCCAGCGAAGACGACGAGCGGCACGCGCTCCGACTTGTAGCGCATGGCAGCTTCGAAAATCGACATCGTCTCGCCGGAGGGATAGTGCACCGTGAGGCCGCCCTCCTTGACGTTGCCGGCGGCGTCGCGCGCCATGAAGTTCTTGATGCGGATATTGGCGAAGGTGCCGCGCATCATCACCTCGTGGTTGCCGCGCCGCGTGCCGTACTGGTTGAAGTCGGCGACGGCCACGTTGTGCTGCAGCAGGTATTCACCGGCGGGCGACGACGGCTTGATGGAGCCGGCCGGCGAGATGTGGTCGGTGGTGATCTTGTCGCCGAACAGCCCGAGGATGCGCGCGCCGGATATGTTGGTGATGGCGGTCGGGCGCTGGTTAATGCCCTCAAAGTAGGGCGGGTTGCGCACGTAGGTGGACGCGTCGTCCCACGTGTAGGTCTCGCCGCCGGCCGTGTCGATCGCCCGCCAACTCGCGTCGCCGTTGAACACGTCGGCGTAGCGGTCGAGGAACAGTTCGCGCGTGATGTTCTCGGCGATGAACTTCTGGATCTCGATCGAGGACGGCCAGATATCCTTCAGGTAGACGAGTTGGCCGTCGCTGCCGGTTCCGATCGGCTCCTTGGAGAGATCCTTCTGTACCGTGCCGGCGAGCGCGTAGGCGACGACCAGCGGCGGCGAGGCGAGGTAGTTGGCCTGCACGTCGGGGCTGACGCGGCCTTCGAAGTTGCGGTTCCCCGACAGCACGGCGGCGGCGACGACGCCGTTCTCGTTGATCGCGGCGGAGATCTCAGGCGCTAGGGGCCCGGAGTTACCGATGCACGTGGTGCAGCCGAAGCCGACGAGGTTGAAGCCGAGCTTGTCGAGGTAGGGCTGCAGTCCGGCCTTGTCGAGATAAGCGGAAACAACCTGCGAACCCGGCGCCAGCGAGGTCTTCACCCACGGCTTCGACTTGAGGCCCTTTTCGACCGCTTTACGCGCGAGCAGGCCGGCGGCGATGAGCACGCTCGGGTTCGAGGTATTGGTGCAGCTTGTGATGGCGGCGATGACGACGTCGCCGTGGCCGATGTCGAAGGCGCTACCCTTGACTGGCACGCGCTCGGTGAGCTCGCCCGGCTTCTTGTATTCGGTTTCCAGCGCCTTGGCGAAGCCGGTGGCGACGTCGGTGAGCGCGACACGCCCCTCGGGGCGCTTCGGGCCGGCCATCGAGGGGACAACCGTTGCAAGGTCGAGCTCGAGCGTGTCGGTGAACACCGGGTCGGGCGAGCCGTTGACGCGGAACATGCCCTGCGCCTTGGCGTATGCCTCGACGAGCGCGATGCGCGATGCTTCGCGTCCGGAGATTTTGAGATAGGCGAGCGTCTCGTTGTCGATCGGGAAGAAGCCGCAGGTGGCGCCGTACTCGGGCGCCATGTTGGCAATGGTGGCGCGGTCGGCAAGCGGCATGGAATCAAGGCCGGGGCCGTAGAACTCGACGAACTTGCCGACGACGCCCTTCTTGCGCAGCATCTGTGTGACGGTGAGCACGAGGTCGGTCGCCGTGACGCCCTCGGTTAGCTTGCCGGTCAGCTTGAAGCCGATGACCTCCGGCAGCAGCATCGACTGCGCCTGGCCGAGCATGGCGGCTTCCGCCTCGATGCCGCCGACCCCCCAGCCGAGCACGGCGAGCCCGTTGACCATGGTGGTGTGGCTGTCGGTGCCGACGAGCGTGTCCGGATAGGCGAGGATGGTGCCGTCCGGGTAGGTGCGCGTCCACACTGTCTGCGCCAGGAACTCGAGGTTGACCTGATGGCAGATGCCGGTGCCCGGCGGCACCACGCGGAAGTTGTCGAAGGCGCCCTGGCCCCACTTCAGGAAGTTGTAGCGCTCGGCGTTGCGCTGATACTCGAGCTCGACGTTGTGGCCGAACGCCTGCGGCGAGCCGAAGTCGTCGACGATGACCGAGTGGTCGATGACGAGGTCGACGGGGACGAGCGGATTGATCATTTGCGGGTCGCCGCCGAGGTGCTTCATGCCATCGCGCATGGCCGCCAGGTCGACGACGGCGGGAACACCGGTGAAGTCCTGCATCAGCACGCGGGCGGGTCGGAAGCCGATTTCCTTGCCGGCCTTACCCTTGTCGGTCAGCCACGCGGAGACGTTCTCGATGTCAGCCTTGGTGACGGTGCGGCCGTCCTCGTGACGCAGCAGGTTCTCGAGCAGCACCATCATCGAGAAGGGCAGCTTGGAGATGCCCACGAGGCCATTCTTCTCGGCCTCGGGCAGGGAGTAGTAAGTGTAGGTCTTGCCGCCGGCGGAGAGCGTCTTGCGACACTTGAAGCTGTTCAGCGACTCCGGCTGCGCGTCCTTCAAAACCGTCTCCTTCGCTTGCACTCGGCTGCCGACATGGCCGCGCTCTCCCCAGGACGTCAACCCTGCCGCCGGATTTCATCACTGGCGGCCGCGGACGGCGCTCATTAATGCTGGTAAAACTGGCGGCCTCGGAAGCGTGCCCCTAAAGTGCCTTCCGGCCCGCCAAACCAGAGCGCTTCCGCTGCCCATCTTGCGGGATTTTCCCACCAGTTCGCTAGCGCATTCTGCCACACGGATGATGAAGACCCGTGCAGCTTGTTGCTGAAAATCTGACCTTGGAGCGCGGCGGGCGCAATGTCCTCGAGGGGCTGTCGTTCCGCCTCGAAGCCGGTTCGGCACTCGTTCTCACCGGGCCGAATGGCTCCGGCAAATCGACGCTTTTGCGCGCTTTGGCGGGATTTCTGCGGCCGGCGGCTGGCAGCGCAAGGGTCATTGGGGCGAGCGATGACCGCGAGGCGGCCGAGGTATGCCACTTTGTCGGGCACCTCGATGGGATCAAGACGCACCTGACGGCGGCGGAGAACCTCGCCTTCTGGGCGATCTACCTCGCTGGGGCGCCCGATGCGGCGCAGGGCGTTTCCGAGCGGGTCGAGGCGGCGTTGAAGCGATTTGCGCTCGATGCATTGGCCGACATTCCCGCCGGATACCTGTCGGCGGGGCAGAAGCGGCGGCTGGCGCTGGCACGCGTGGCGGTGGCGGCGCGGCCGCTATGGTTACTCGACGAACCGACCGTGTCGCTCGATGCCGCTTCCGGCGAGGTTCTGGTCGCCGCGATCAACGCGCACCTGAAAAGCGGTGGCATGGCGGTAATCGCCACGCATGTGCCGATGGCGCTCGAGCCGGTGCAAGCGATCCGGCTCGGTCGCGTCGAGCCCGCGAAGGCGCAGCCATGAGCGCCTTCCTCGCCCTCCTGAAGCGGGATTTGCGTCTCGCCGTGCGCCAGGGGGGTGCCCTCGGCACCGCGCTCGGCTTCTACATGCTGGTGGTGACGCTGCTCCCGCTCGGGCTTGGCGCCGATCTCAATCTTTTGTCGCGCATAGCGCCCGGCGTCCTCTGGATCGCGCTGCTGCTGGCGGCGCTGCTGTCGCTCGGACGCGTGTTCTCCAGCGACTACGAGGACGGCTCGCTCGACATCCTGGCCACCGGGTCGCTGCCCATGGAGCTCGTCGTCACCGCTAAGGCGCTGGCGCATTGGATTTCGACGGGCATCCCGCTGGCGCTGATGGCGCCGGTGCTCGGGCTTCTGCTCAACCTCGATATCGGCGCCTATCCGCTGCTGGTCACCACCATGCTGGTGGGCACGCCGGCAGTCAGCTTCATCGGCGCGGTCGGGGCGGCGCTGACGCTGCGCGCCTATCGCGGCGGCCTACTGATTGCGCTGCTGGTCCTGCCGCTCTACGTGCCGACGCTGGTTTTCGGCATGGCGGCAATCAACGGCCTGCTCGGGGGGACGGGAACAGGTAGCGCCTTCCTTATCCTTACCGCGCTTTCCCTTATTTCCGCCGTGCTTAGCCCGTTAGCTGCGGCTGCGGCGTTACGCGTTCAGATGCAGTAATAATCGAGCTGCTCACTCAGTTTGGGGCTCAATTGCACTGGCGGCCCGGCTAGCTTAGATCGTCTCCAATGCAGACCCTGACCCAACGCCTCGCCAACCCCACCCGTTTCATGGAGCTTTCGGCTCAGCTGCTGCCGTGGATTTCCGGCGCGGCCGCGGTCATCATTACCTATGGGCTGTACCTGAGCTTCTTCGTGGCGCCCCCCGACAGTCTGCAGGGCGAGACGGCGCGTATCATGTACGTGCACGTGCCGTCGGCTTGGCTGTCGATGGCGGTATACGCGTTGATCGCGGTGTCGGCATTCGGGCTTCTCGTTTTCCGGCATCCGCTGGCTGACGTTTCCGCCAAGGCGGCGGCGCCGCTCGGTGCGGCATTCACGTTCCTCGCACTGGTGACGGGATCGCTGTGGGGCCGGCCGACCTGGGGCACCTACTGGGTGTGGGACGCGCGGCTGACGTCAGTCTTGATCCTCTTCTTCCTCTACTTGGGGCTGATGGCGCTGCGTTCCTCTATCGAGGATGAATTGCTGGCGAGCAGGCTCACGGCCATCCTTGGCCCTCGTCGGCATCGTTATGCTGCCGATCATCAAGTTCTCGGTGGAGTTCGGCAACACGCTCCACCAGCCTGCAAGCGTCATCCGCGCCGGCGGCCCGACGATCGATGCCGCGCTGCTCACGCCACTTCTGGTGATGGCGGTTGGCTTCACGCTGATGTTCGTCGCCATGCATTTGAAGGCGATGCGCAACGAGATCTTGCGGCGTCGCGTGAAGGCGCTGCAGCTCGCCGAGGTGGAGCGGGCGCAGGGTCAACTGGCGGCGGCGGAGTAGGCGCATGGATCTCGGCATAGATTTGGGACCGCACGCGAGCTTCATCTGGTCGGCCTACGGCATGGTCGTGCTAGTCATCGGAGGGCTCATCGCTTGGCTCGCCGTCGACGGGCGCGAGCAGGAGCGGCGCCTCGCCGAGCTCGCCGCGCGCGGCGTCAAGCGCCGCTCGACCGTCCGCTCCTGACATCGAGGATCAATGGCCATGCAGCCGGGAGCAGACGGCACGCCGTCGGCACGCAAGAGCAACCTCGGCTGGGTACTCGCACCGTTGCTCATCTTCGCGGCGCTGGTGGCGGTGTTCGCTTTCGCCTTGAAAACCGGTGATCCCTCGAAGCTGCCGTCGGCCTTGATCGGCAAGCCGGCGCCGACGACTCAATTCGCGCCTCTCGACGGCCTGGTCGAGGACGGCAAGCCGGTGCCGGGCTTCTCCAGCACCGAGCTGGCCAACGGCAATGTGAGCGTCGTCAATTTCTGGGCGTCGTGGTGCATCCCGTGCGCCGAGGAGCAGCCGCTGCTGCTCGACCTGCAGAAGCGCACCGGGATTGCCCTCTATGGGGTCAACTACAAGGACGATGTCGTGTCGGCGCGCCGCTTCCTCGGACGCTACGGCAATCCGTTCGCGGCCGTCGGCACCGACAGCGCCGGGCGCGGGGCGATCGAGTGGGGAGTTTACGGCATGCCCGAGACATTCGTCGTCAATGGCAACGGCGAGATTGTATTCAAGCACGTCGGGCCGATTTCCCCCGAGAGCATGGAAAAGCGTCTCATGCCGGCCATCGCGAAGGCGCAGGCCGCCACGGCTACACCTGCCGTGCCGCAGCCCACGGTCCACTAGAGCGGGAAGAACTCATTGCGCGAGTGATTGAGCACCGACAGCGTCCCGCTGGCGATGTCGAAGTAGGCCCCGTGCAGCGACAGCCGGCCCTTGTTCTCCGCGTCGGTGATGAACGGGAAAGTGCGCAGATTGGTAATGGCGGTCTTGACGCCTTCCTTCTCCAGCGCCTGCAGCCGCTCGCTGTGCGGTCCGGTCTGATGGGAGGCGAGCACGCGCAGCCGCGCGTCGTCGAGCATCGACATCCAGCGCGAGATGAACTGGGCGTCAGTCTGAATGGCGGCACTCTGGTCGAGGGCGGCTTTGACGCCGCCGCAGCCGGAGTGGCCCATGACGATGAGGTGCTTGACGCGCAGGTTGAGCACGGCGAACTCGATGGCCGAGCTGACGCCGTGGAACTTGCCGCCCGTCTCGTAGGGGGGCACGAGATTGGCGACGTTGCGCACGACGAACAGCTCGCCCGGCATGGCGCTGAAGATCGTTTCCGGGTCGACGCGGCTGTCACTGCAGGAGATGACCATGGCCTCGGGGTTCTGCCCGTAGGCGGCCAGCTCCTCGTATTCCTCGGCCTTCGGCAGGAAATGCCGATGATGGAAGCGGCGGAAGCGGTCGGCGAGTTTTTCGGGGAAGCTGCTCATGATTTGCTCAATGCCCCAGTCGGCGGCAGGTGCGGGAGATGTCAAATCGTCCGGGTTGCCCGCCGCGGCGTGACGCTTTAACTGTCGGCGGGTTTGAAGGTTGGCGCCGCTTGCCGGCCTGCAACTCAAGGTCTATCGTCCCGCCCCGCTGGGGGATAGCTGAAAACGGTTCGCAATCAACGGCCACCGTACATCCGCCGGAAGGTGAAACAGCGAGCGGACTCGAGCCTAATGAACGCGCGGCCCTTTACGTCGGCGACCTTCGGTCGCGATTTCCTTGCGTCAATCGTCGTCTTCCTCGTGGCGCTGCCACTGTGCATGGGCATCGCGCTGGCCTCAGGCATGCCCCCGACGGCCGGCATCATCACCGGCATCATCGGCGGTATCATCGTCGGCAGCATCTCGGGTGCGCCGCTGCAGGTCAGCGGGCCCGCTGCCGGCCTCTCGGTGTTGGTCTGGCAGCTCGTCGACCAGTTCGGGCTGCAGATGATCGGCGTCATCGTCTTATTCGCCGGCCTCATTCAGCTCGTCGCCGGCCTGTGTAAGCTCGGTCAGTGGTTCCGCGCTGTATCCCCGGCCGTGATCAACGGCATGCTGGCCGGCATCGGCGTGCTCATTTTCGCTTCGCAGTTCCACGTCATGCTCGATTACAAGCCGATCGGAACAGGTATTCAGAACCTGCTCGGCATCCCCACGTCGCTGATGAACGCCTTCTCCGAGGGCGGTACCCACCTCCAGGCTTTGGGCATCGGCGCTCTGACAATCGCGACGATCTTCGGCTGGAATGCGCTCGCTCCGAAAAGCTGGCGCCTGTTCCCGGCGCCGCTGGTGGGCGCCATTGTCGGCATCGGCGCAGCGGCTTTGCTCGGCTTCACCGACATTAAGTACGTCACCGTACCGGACAACATCTGGTCGGAAGTCATTCTGCCGACCCCGGAAAAACTTATGCGCATTACCGAGTGGCCGGTTCTGCTCGGTGCCATCTCCATCGCCTTCATTGCCAGCGCCGAGACGCTGCTGTGCGCCACCGCCGTCGATCAGATGCATAGCGGCCCGCGTACGAAATACGATCGCGAGCTGACGGCGCAGGGCGTCGGCAACACCATCTGCGGCGTGCTCGGCGTATTGCCGATGACAGGCGTCATCGTGCGCTCGGGCGCCAACGTAGAAGCCGGCGCCATGACACGCGCCTCGGCCATCATGCATGGCCTCTGGCTGCTGTTGTTCGTGAGCGCGCTGCCGTTCACGCTTAAGTACATCCCGCTGTCGGCACTGGCGGCAATCCTCGTCTTTACCGGCTACAAGCTCGCCTATCCGAAGATCGTGCCGACGCTCCTGAAGTACGGACGCGGCGAGGTGCTGATCTATTTCATCACCATCATCATGATCGTGACTACCAACCTGCTCGAGGGTGTGCTCGTCGGACTCGGCTTGTCGCTCATCAAGCTGCTCTATGCCTTCTCGCATCTTGAGGTGCGCAAGGTTGAGAATGGGGCGGACAACAGGGTCGACCTCTTTCTCAAAGGATCGGCGACGCTCATTCGCCTGCCGAAACTGGCTGCCGAGCTCGAGCAGCTAAAGCCTGGCGCGAACGTGCACGTGCACATCAATGAGCTCGACTACATCGACCACGCATGCCTCGACCTTTTAAGCAATTGGGACCGACAGCATGCTGCAACCGGTGGGTCGCTGACGATCGAGTGGGATGAGCTGTCGAAGAAGTATCACCAGCGGCGCGTATCGAACATGAAGGCCGCACGTCAAGCAGCTGCCGCTGCCGCCGCGAAAGCTTAGCGGCCGTCATCCGCTCTTAGCGGGATGACGGCCGAATTTGCGTCGCCGGCCGAGTGACGGCGCGCAGAACGAGGTAACCCGCGAGCGCTGCGGCGAGCGATCCGAGCAAAACGCCTATGCGGATCTCGGCAGCGCGCGTCGCGTCGGTAAACGCCAGCATCCCGATGAACAAGCTCATCGTGAAGCCGATGCCGCCAAGGATGGCAACGCCGAAGATCTGCGGCCACGTCGCGCCTTCCGGCTTGCTGGCGAGCCGCAGCCGAATAGCGGCCAGCGAGAAGGCGAAGATGCCGACCGGCTTACCAATCAGCAGACCAAGCACGATGCCCATGGGAATGGCGCTCACTACGTGCGCGAGCGTAATGCCGGCGAGCGAGACGCCGGCGTTGGCCAAAGCGAACAGCGGTAGTACGCCAAAGCGAACCCACGGGCCGAGCGCCAGCTCGAGCCGCTCGAGCGTACTCTCCGAATGCCCCGGCGCCGGCGCCATTGGTACGGCGAGCGCAGTTGCGACACCGGCGAGAGTCGCGTGCACGCCGGATTCCATGACGCACACCCAAATGAACAAGCCGACCAGCACGTACGGCCAGATCGTCGTGACGCCGCGATAGTTGAGCAGCGCCAGCGCGGCGATGCCGACGCCGGCCAAAGCGAGCGCGAGTAGCGACAATTGCGCCGTGTAGAAGAACGCGATGATGAGAATCGCGCCAAGATCGTCGATGATGGCGAGCGCCAAGAGGAATATCTTCAGCGGCGCCGGGATGCACGGTCCGAGCAGCGCCAGCACACCGACGGCGAAGGCGATATCAGTGGCGGCGGGGATGGCCCAGCCGCGCAGTGCTACGGCGTCGCCCCAGTTAATGGCGACGTAGATCAGCGCCGGCACGATCATGCCGCCGAGCGCGGCGATCACGGGCAGCGAAGCCTGCTTCGCCGTCGACAGCTCGCCGATGACTAGCTCGCGTTTGATCTCGAGACCGACGAGGAAAAAGAAGATGGCCATCAGGCCGTCGTTGATCCAATGCAGCAGCGACTTGTCGAGGGCGAAGGGCGCAAGGCCGATGGGCACATGCGTTTCCAGCAGCGAGTCGTAGAGCCCGCTGGCGGCCGAGTTCTGCAGGATGAGGCCGAGGAGCGCGGCGACAAGCAACACGATGCCGCCGGCCGCCTCGTGCTCGAAGAAGGCTTTGACGCCGCTGACGCGCGCCCCGTTCGGCTTCTTGCTGGCCATTGCTTCCCCTCGCTTCGGCGTCAGACAGGCGCCGTCGGCAATGGGCGCGCGTTCGCCCATAAAGCACCCGCAGCAGCGAGCGGCAATTCACCCCGGCCATGGCTGGCGGCGACGCTAGCTTCGACGGCCGACGCGGCGGCGGCGAGGGCTGCGGCCGGCGCCTCGCCGTTGAGCAGCCGGCCGAGATACATCGCTGCGAGAAGATCGCCGGTACCGTGTGGGGCCGACGGCCGACGGGAGACGTAGCAGGCGATGCTCTCGTCGCTGCTGACCAGTACGTTGGCGAGGCGGTTGTCGGATGCCGGAACCGAGGTGGCGAGCACGGCCGGCACCCCAAGTGCCCAGGCAGCTTGGCGGGCCTCGGCGGCGTCACCCACGGGCAGACCGGCCAGCCACGACAGCTCGAAGCCATTGGGAGTAGCCAGGCTGGCGAGCGGCAGCAGCTCGTCGCGAATAGCGGCGGCCGTGGCTTCGGACAGGTAGAGCCCGTCGGGCTCGTCGCCGAACACCGGATCACATAGGTAGAGGGCGCCCGGGCTGGCGCGGCGTACGCGCTCCACGGCTGAGCGTGCCTCCGTGACGTGTGCAGGGCTCGGCAGGTAGCCGGTGATGATGGCCGCCGTTTCGGCCAGCCAGCCGTTGGCTTCGAGTGCATCGACGATAGCGGCGATCTGTCCGGGCAACACGGGATCGCCGGCAAAACGTGGGTGGCCCGGATGGTTTGACAAAAGCACCGTCGGCATGCCGATGACCTCGTGGCCGAGCCAATGCAGCGCCGGAACGATGGCGGCGAGGCCGACCGAGCCGAAGGCGACGTGCGAAGACAGGGCGAGAATGCGGGCCATCTTGCGACTGTGCCGAACCCAGGAGCGCGCGCCAAGGCACCTAGACGCGCGAAGTTGTGCGCGGACGCCTTGGTGTTCGAGGCGGCGCGCGTTATTGTGCGTCGCACAAGAGGGAGGCGAGGATGTCTCGTCCACGACGCAGTGTGCTCTACATGCCAGGGGCCAACGAGCGGGCGCTGAAGAAAGCCAAGTCGCTTCCCGCTGATGCGCTGATCCTCGACCTCGAAGATTCCGTCGCGCCGGAAGGCAAGGTTGCCGCACGCGACAACGTCTGTTCGGCAGTGAAGGCCGGCGGCTACGGCCGCCGCGAGCTCATCATCCGCGTCAACGCCATCGAGACGGCGTGGGGCATGGACGACCTACGGGCGGCGGCGAGCGTTGAGCCCGACGCGATCTTGGTGCCCAAGGCCTCGACGCCCGGCGACGTCGTCACTGTGGCGAAAGTACTTGGCGCCATCAACGCACCGCCCAAGGTGCGGCTGTGGGCGATGATGGAGACGCCGAGCTCGGTGCTGAATGCGCGCGAGATCGCCGCGCTCGGCTCCGATCCGGAGAACCGCCTCGCCTGCCTCGTCATGGGCACCAACGACCTTCTGAAGGAATCGCGCGCCCGCGCACTGCACAACCGCATCGCCGTGGTGCCGTGGCTGGCCATGACCATTGTCGCCGCGCGCGCCTACGGGCTCGACATCCTTGACGGCGTCTACAACGACTACCGCGACGAGGTCGGTTTCAGCGAGGAATGCGAGCACGGCCGCACCCTCGGCATGGACGGCAAGACGCTCATCCACCCCTCGCAGGTCGCCCCCTGCAACCAGATCTTCTCGCCGACCGAGGAGGAGGTCTCCTGGGCACGCAAGATCATCGCCGCCTTCGAGGATCCGGCCAACGCGCACAAGGGCGTCATCACCCTGGAAGGGCGCATGGTAGAGCGGCTGCACCTCGTCATGGCGCGCCGGACCGTGGCCATCGCGGACGCCATCGAGGCCATGAAGCGCACCCAGGAAGAGTGGCTCTGACCGTCCCATCTCGTTACAAGCGGCGATAAGGCTGTCGACAGAGCACGGCTTTTCGGACTAATCGGCACGCGCCTGATCGCGATGAGGACCCGACCACCCCATGACATCCACCAAGACCAACCCCGGCAATTTCTTCGAGGATTTCCGCTTCGGGCAGGTAATCACTCACGCCACCCCGCGCACAGTGACGGTCGGCGATGTGGCGCTCTATACAAGCCTCTACGGCACGCGCTTTGCGGTGCAGTCGTCGGACGCCTTCGCCAAGGCCATCGGCTACCCAATGGCGCCGCTCGACGACCTGCTGACCTTCCACGTGGTGTTCGGCAAGACGACGCCGGACATCTCGCTCAACGCCATCGCCAACCTCGGCTACGCCAACTGCCGCTTCCTGAAGCCGGTCTATCCCGGCGACACGCTGGCCTCGACCTCGGAGGTGATCGGCCTCAAGGAGAATTCCAACCGCGAGACTGGTACCGTCTACGTACGCTCGACGGGGCGTAATCAGAACGGCGACGTGGTGCTCGACTATGTCCGCTGGGTGATGGTGCGGAAGCGCGACAAGGACGCGGCAACGCCCGAGGCGATCGTGCCGAATCTGCCGCAGCGCGTCGATCCCAAGGATTTGGGGGCGGCGGTGCCGGCGCTGAATATCGGCGGCTACGATTTCGCGCTCGCCGGTTCGCCCTATCGCTGGGGCGACTACGAGGTCGGCGAGAAAATCGACCACGTGGACGGCATGACGCTGGAGGAGGCCGAGCACCAGATTGCAACGCGCCTCTACCAGAACACGGCCAAGGTGCATTTCAACCAGCATACCGAGGCCAAGGGCCGCTTCGGCAAGCGCATCGTCTACGGCGGCGTCATCATCTCGCTCGCCCGCGCGCTGTCTTTCAATGGGCTGAACAACGCCTTCCACCTCGCTGCCATCAACGGCGGCCGCCACGTGTCGCCCTGCTTTGCCGGCGATACGGTCTATGCCTGGTCGGAGGTGCTGGAAAAGGCGGAGCTGCCTGGGCGCTCGGACGTCGGCGCGCTGCGCACGCGGCTCGTCGCCGTGAAGGACAACGACTGCGCCACCTTCCCGCTGAAGAAAGAGGATGGCCAGTACGCCGACGGCGTCATGCTCGATCTCGACACTTGGGTGCTGCTGCCGCGTTGATCCCGAGCTGTTGCCTCGGATTTTCGGCCGCGACAGGTGTGAGAGCAGCTCTGAAGATGTGGCGAATGGCGATTTGCCGCCCGCAAGGCGGCGCGCTAAAAGGCCAACGGACCGAACAACGAGGCAATCCCATGGCCGGGAGCACCGAGCGGCGGGCGCGCGAGCGGCCGCTTTCTCCGCACCTGCAAATCTACCGACTGCAAATCAACATGGTGATGTCGATCGCGCATCGCATCACCGGCGCGGCGATGTACGTCGGCACCGTGCTCATGGCTGGCTGGCTGTTCGCCGCGGCGACGAGCCCAGAGTTGTTCGCTTGGGTCAACGGACTGTTTGCCTCCTGGCCGGGAATGATCGTGCTGGTGGGCTATTCCTGGGCGCTGATCCACCACGCGCTGGGCGGCATGCGCCACTTCATCTGGGACACCGGGTCGGGCCTCGACATCGGAACTGTCGACCTGTTGTCGTGGAGCACGATCGTGCTGTCTGTGCTGCTGACGGCGGCGCTGTGGCTCTACATCGGAATTGAGCGCGGATGGGTGACGGCATGGCAATGACGACACCGCTCAAGCGGGCGCGCGGCCTGGGCTCGGCCCATGAGGGCCCCGAGCACTTCATGAAGCAGCGGATCACCGCCGCTGCCAACCTCATTCTCTTGTCGTTCGCGGTCGGACTCATCGCCTCGCTGGCCGGTACCGAGCTTAGCACCGTCAAAGCGACGCTGGCGCATCCGGTGGTGGCCATTGCGCTTCTCGCGCTCATCGTGTCGGTCACCGTGCACATGCGCATCGGCATGCAGGTGATTATCGAGGACTACATTCACGGCGAGGCGCTCAAGATGCTCCTCTTGCTCGGCAACACGTTTTTCGCAGCCGCCATCGCCGCGGTGTCGATCTTCGCCGTGCTGAAATTGAGCTTCGGGGGTTAGGTCGATGGCCGAGAAGAAAAGCGGGGCGGCGAAGACTAACGGCGCGAAGAAGCCCGGCGCGACGGCGGCCATCAACGGCCGCGCCTACCCCATTCACGACCACACCTATGACGTCGTCGTCGTCGGCGCCGGCGGCGCCGGTCTACGCGCCACGTTGGGTTGCGCTGAGGCCGGCCTCAAGACGGCGTGCGTGACGAAGGTGTTTCCGACGCGCTCACATACCGTTGCGGCGCAGGGCGGTGTCGCCGCGGCGCTCGGCAACATGGGGCCGGATGATTGGCGCTGGCACATGTACGACACGGTCAAGGGCGCCGACTGGCTCGGCGATCAGGACGCCATCGAGTACCTGTGCCGGCACGCGCCCGCTGCCGTGTACGAGCTCGAGCACTACGGCGTCCCCTTCAGCCGCACCGAGGACGGCAAAATCTATCAGCGCCCGTTCGGCGGCATGACGACCGAGTACGGCGAGGGGCCGCCGGCGCAGCGCACGTGTGCTGCCGCCGACCGCACCGGCCACGCCATGCTGCACACGCTTTATGGCCAGTCGCTGCGTCACTCGGCTGAGTTTTTCGTCGAGTTTTTTGCGCTCGATCTGCTGATGGACCGGGACGGTGTTTGCCGCGGTATCCTCGCGCTGTCGCTCGACGACGGCTCCATCCATCAGTTCCGCGCCAAGAAGACGATCTTGGCGACGGGGGGCTACGGGCGCGCGTACTTCTCGTGCACCTCGGCGCACACCTGCACCGGCGACGGCAATGCCATGGTGCTGCGTGCCGGACTGCCGCTGCAGGACATGGAGTTCGTGCAGTTCCACCCGACCGGAATCTATGGTGCCGGGGTGCTGATCACCGAAGGCGCACGTGGCGAAGGCGGCTACATCACCAATGCACAGGGCGAGCGCTTCATGGAGCGCTACGCGCCGCATGCGAAAGACTTAGCTTCGCGCGACGTCGTCTCGCGCTCGATGACCATCGAGATTCGCGAAGGGCGCGGCCACGGACCGGAAGGCGACCACATCCACCTGCACCTCGACCATCTCGATCCGAAGGTTCTGGCGGAACGCCTGCCGGGTATTACCGAGAGCGCCAAGGTGTTTGCCGGTGTCGATCTGCGCCGCGAGCCCATCCCAGTGCTGCCGACAGTGCATTACAACATGGGCGGCATCCCCACGAACTTCCACGGCGAGGTGCTGACGCTGAAGGACGGCAACCCGGATCATGTCGTGCCGGGCTTGATGGCAATCGGCGAAGCCGCCTGCGTGTCGGTGCACGGCGCCAATCGCCTCGGCAGCAACTCACTCATCGATCTTGTCGTGTTCGGACGTGCCGCCGGTCTGCGTTGCGCCGAGACGATCGAAGCCGGCGCGGCGCATCCGGACCTCGCCTATGACATCACCGAGCGCGCGCTGGCGCGTCTCGACCGCTTCCGCTACGCGGCGGGTGGCACACCGACCGCCGACCTGCGCCTCAAGATGCAGAAGTCGATGCAGGCACACTGCGCTGTGTTCCGCGACGGTCCGGTGATGGCCGAGGGCATGCGCCAAATCGGTGAGATCTGGAAGGCGTCCGATGACATCCGCGTCACCGACCGCTCGCTCATCTGGAACTCCGATCTCGTCGAGACGCTGGAGTACGACAACCTCATCGCCCAGGCTGCGGTGACGGTGACCGGCGCGCATAACCGGCAGGAAAGCCGCGGGGCGCACGCGCGCGAGGACTTCCCCCAGCGCGATGACGTCAACTGGATGAAGCACACGCTCGCCTGGGCCGACTACGGCACCAAGAAGGTGCGCCTCGACTATCGGCCGGTGCACACGCACACGATGACCAACGAGGTCAAATACATCGAGCCGAAGGCGCGCGTGTACTGAGCCGCAGAGGTAGCGAACTTCCAAACTTTGCAGGGCCGCCCCCGAGCGGCCCTTTCGCTTGTTCGCCAATGGCACTTACAGCAGATATACAGTCCCATATATCCAAGGAACGACCGACCCGCCGGACTGCCCGGCACCGAAAGGGCGGCTTTGAGCGGAGCGCGAATGCGTACGGTCCTAATCACTGGAACGTCGGCGGGCTTTGGACTTCTCGCGGCGGTGGAGCTGGCAAAGCGCGGCTGGCGCGTCATCGCCACGATGCGCAACTTGGAACGTAAAGGCCCACTCGAAGCGGCGCTGGCGCAGTCGGGGGCCGCGCAGAATGTCAATATCGTGCAACTCGACGTGACGGACGCAGCATCGATCGCCAAGGGCGTCGCCGAGACGCTCGCCCTCACCGAGGACTTCCTCGACGCCGTGGTGCACAATGCCGGCGTCGCCGCGGGCGGCGCCTTTGAGGACATCCCCGAGGCAGAAATCCGCCGTGTCATGGAGACGAACCTGATCGGCGTCATGGCGCTGACGCGCGCGCTCCTGCCGACGTTCCGCAAACAGCGCTCCGGACGCATCGTCGTCGTGTCGAGCGAGTTCGGGGCTCGCCGGCCAGCCCGGCAATTCGATCTATGTTGCATCGAAGTGGGCGCTCGAGGGCTGGTCGGAGTCGCTCGCCTTCGAAGTCAGTCAGTTCGGCATCGAGGTGATATTAGTCGAGCCGGGACCGTACATCACCGACATCTGGCAGGCTTCGCCCCGCTTCTGCCCGGAGAAGGGCGCCTATCGTCCGTGGTCGCAATATCTGTTCCGTGCCATCGACGCACACGTCGCCGCGCGCGGCCGCGATCCACAGGAGGTTGCACAGCGTATTGCGCACGTGCTCGAGACGCCCAAGCCGCATTTCCGCAATCCGGTGGGTCGGCAAGCGCGCATCGTGCATTTCGCGCGCGGGAAGTTCCCGACGCGGCTGTTGCGGCGCATGTTTGAAGCCTATCTGGGCCTGCGGCGGGTGCGCCTGTAGCTCGATCGCCACGGCGGCTCAAGCACTTGGCTGGGCCGGCTGCGGCAGCCTCAAATCGCGCCAGATTCCATGCAACTATTGTCAGCCTCCATACCGTTCCCGGTAGAGGCGTACGCTCAGGTATCAGGAAACGAACATGGACACGAGATTGTGCATGCGGCTGGCCTTCGTGGCGGCCGCTTTTTCAGTTGTGGCGGCCATGCCCGCGGCAGCCGCTGATGATGATTGCAAAGACAAAGTCACTGCCGAAGGCAAGCCCGCGTCGCTCCGCGACCTAGGCGCGTATCCCAACTCGCTGCTTGCCTGGCGCTCGGCCGTCAAGGACAAGTACGGCGGCGAGTACAATTCCTGGCGCTATTCGAAGGACGCCAAGGTCGACTGCACGGAAAAAGCCGGTCAGTGGGTCTGCGTGCGCACCGCCAAGCCGTGCAGAGATCTCCTGAGCCGCGCCCTCGGCGGAGCCAAGGAAGCGGTCAAGGACGTCGTGAAGCGGGATTGCAAGGCGGAGTCCATCCAGTCCTACGGCGCCGCTAAGAAGGACAAGAAGGCAGCCCTCTCCGAGGCCGAAACCGGCTGGGAGCTCGACGTGCGCAAGAAGCACGGCAAGGAATATGCGGTTTGGAAGAGCGCCACCGAGACGGACGTCGACTGTCACGACGTTAAGGGCGGCATCCAGTGCATCGCCGTCGGCACGCCCTGTAAGTAACGGGCTCGCTCGAGCCAAGACACAAAAGAAAAGCGGCGACCGAGCACCTCGGTCGCCGCCTTTGTATCAGCTAGCTCAGATCGAGTTAGATGATGTCGATCTCGGCCGGCATGTAAGAGGTGACCTCAAGGCCAACTTCCTGCTCGCGAACGGCCGGCTTGCTCCAAACCTTCATAGTTTCCTCCATTAAAAACTGGCGAACCGCCTGTCCGCCTGTTCCGATAACCGACACCATAGCAAGGGGGTGCGATAAACAGAAATCGCAATCGCGTGATCTGAGTATCAGAAAAACTTATCGTCTCGATAAGCTGCGCAGGTGGCAAATAGCCCGTGGCGAGCAATTTTAGCATAAACGCGATGCTGCGCCTTTGCGGAACCCTCAGCTTGAACGCGTAGAGTGATTGTCGCCCGGCGTTGATCATCCCCGGGCCCGACATTTCATAGGGGCCATTCGCTATGCACGCTTCCAAATCGCCGCTGTTGGCCGTCGCCATCGCTGCGCTCGGCATATTGAGCGCGCCGGTGCTCGCCGCCGAGACCGCCGCCGATGTTCCCAAGGATTTCCTACTACAACGATCCGCTGACGGCGACCGAGCGCAGCGGCATCGCCCAAGAGGAGAACGTTTCGCCGAACGACGGCCGCGTGTCGGTGCCGAATGCGAAGGACGAGGGCGTGATCCCCGATGCCGCTGACAAGGCCGACCAAAAGGCGGCGACCGAGACGCAGGAGCAGAACCTCCAGAAGGATGTCAACAGCGGGGCGAAGCGGTCCGGCGAGAGCGAGGCCGACGCAATCCTCGATAAGTCAAAAAAGGACTTCAAGGTCAGCAAACGGGGCCTTGAGGACTGCCTGAAGGATTGGGATCCGCAGACGCAGATGAGCAAGGCGGAGTGGAAAGAGAGCTGCCGCACGACGCTCGAGTACTTCCCCGACGGCCAATGAGCTGAACAGCGGCGCGCAGCCACGTGCGCGCCGTTTCGTTATCGCCGACCGACAGCCAAGGAGACGCCCATGCTGCGCCGCGCCGTTGCCACGCTGTGTGCAGGCCTGATGGCCACTACGCCGGCCTTCGCCTGCACCGATGTCCGCCTCATCGCCGGCGATGGCTCGCCTATGACGGTGCGCACCATGGAGTTCGCCATGGATCTTGGCAGCGAGGTGCAGATCATCCCGCGCGGGCAGCAGGTGACCTCTCCGGCGCCGAAGGGCGACGGGCTAACGTGGAAGTCGAAGTACGGCTATGTGGCGATGAACGCCTACAACATGCCAGTCGCCACCGACGGTCTAAACGAAAAGGGCCTCGGCTTTGGTGCGCTCTACCTACCGGCGGAGACCAAGTATCAAGACGTAAAGCCGGGTGATGAGATCCGCGCGCTGTCCAACGCCAGCTTCGGCGCCTGGGTGCTCGGCAACTTCGCGACCGTCGACGAGGTGCGTGCCGCCGTGGGTCATGTCGTCGTGTGGGGCGAGATGGTGCCGCAGCTCGGCTCGTTTTCACCGCTGCACTACGTGGTCCACGACGCCAACGGCAAAAGCATTGTCATCGAATACGTCGACGGCAAGATGCACGTCTACGACAGCGTCGGTGTGCTGACCAACTCGCCGACCTACGAGTGGCACATCCAGAACCTGCGCAACTACGTGAACCTGACGGCGGCGAACGCGGCGCCTGTCAAGGTCGGCAACGTGACATATGCCGGTACCGGCCAAGGTTCCGGCCTGCATGGCTTGCCCGGTGATCCGACACCCCCGTCGCGCTTCGTCATGGCGGCGGCTACCGCCTATCTCGCAAACAAGCCGAAGGATTCGGCCGAAGCACTGATCGTCGCCGAGCACCTCATCAACCGCGTCGATATCCCCAAGGGCCTGGTGCGTGACTATAGCGAAGGCGGCAAGCCGGCCGGCGACTACACGCAGTGGACCACGTTCCGCGACCACGCCAACAAGGTCTACTACTGGAAGACGTACAACGACCCGGGCATGAAGGCGATCGACCTCAAGACCCTCGACTTCAATCCCGGCCAGCCGACGCGCTCTCTGAGCCTCGCCGCCGCCAAGCCGTCGGTGCAAATGGTCTCGCCAGCACAATTTTCCACCGCCACGCAGTAGCTGCTAGCCGCGTCGACCGGCGAGGCTTTGGGATAAATCGGACCCCGCGACGCGGACCGGCTTGGGCGTCTCCACGTTTGCCTCTACATTCCGAATTGCTGGCGACGGCTCATGGCCTCGTAGGCGAAGTCGCGAAGCGAGGAGGACGCCGTGCCGGGATTCCCGAAGCTAGGATCAATCGCCGTGGCGCTGATCGTCGGAACGATCGCCACGCCAGCCTTCGCCGCCATCAAGTGCCAAGACGGCAGCCAGCTCATCCAGGGGAATTGGATGGCGACGCCCTATTGCCAGGACTTACTTCTGGCGCAGGTGGCGAACGCACGCGGCTTCAAGACGTCGTTCGCGGCGATCCGCAACAATCCCAACCACAAGAAAGAGCTTTGCCGGTTCCTGTACACCGACATCCGCGTGCAGATGACCTGCATGGACGCCGGCGTCCCGGAGTATTACAGCGGGCGCTAAGCGCTTCCGATCAGTTTCTCGGCGTCGGTGAGAATCTGTGCGTGATCGAAGGCGAGGACTTCGGCCCGCCAGTCAGCGACCCATTCGGCCGAGGCCGCATCGTCGCCTGCGCGCGGCTCGGCGCGATCGACGTGGGCGAGGTAGGCAATCGAGCAGGTATGACCACGCGGATCGCGATTTGGGTCGGAATAGACGCCGATAAGGCGCAGCGCGCCAACGTCTAGCCCCGTTTCCTCCTTCAACTCGCGTCGGCAGGCCTCTTCGACGCGTTCGCCAACCTCGACGAAGCCGCCGGGTAGGGCGAACGAGCCCATGAACGGATCGTGCTTGCGGCGGATGAGCAGCACGTAGCCGCGCTTGTCGAACACGACGCAGTCGGTGGTGAGCGCTGGCGTCGCAGGTAAGGGCATGGGGGCTCTTTTCGATGCTGTCGTGCTAGAGGGATAGAATCGGCCGATCGTCCGGTAGCCGCAATACGGGTAAAGGGGACAGCTGCACGATGCGGAGCCGTTTCTCGAGGCCGACGGGTGTGCCGAACGCGATGGCAGACAAGAAGCCGGAACACCGCCCTGCGCCGCTCGAGGGGGAAACGCGGCTGGCCCCGGATCCGTTCACGGCCGTGCTGCCGGCCCTTGCAGCGCTCGGTGCCATCGCTTCGATCGCGACCATCAACTGGGCGGCGCAAGAGCGCACTCCCGATCGTGCCCGATCAAAGCGCAAGGCGGGCACGGCGCTGCGCGATCTCGAAACCTGCTGCCTCGGCCTGCAGGAGATCTTCCGCCGTTTCCAGCGCAACCCGAGGCTGTTTGCCGGTGAAGGCGCGCAAGGCTCCTCGCCGCTGAAGTTCGGCGTACATGGGCCGCGCGTCAACACCGACGCCGCCCGGCTGTTCCAGCAGCTTATCAACGACGTCGCCTCCATGCTGGTGCTCGCCTCGCAGAACGCCTTCGATGTCATGTCGGCGGTTGAGGATGGCGAGATCAACGCGCCGGAGGAGTTGTTCTTCGGTTTCGGTGAGCAGCAGGAGCACCTCAACAAGCTGATCCAAGCCCGCGCCACCCTGAAAGCGTCGGTCGATACGGGTGCGGAGGTCGCAGCAAAGCTCACCGAGCTTGTGCGGGAGCTCAAGAAGCACCGCCCCGAATAGCCACCTTTGCAGGTCGGGATTCCTGCCGCCAACGCGACGCCGGCGGGCGTTGACACAGGCATTTCCGCCGTTTCATGTGGGGTACCGGCGCCGCCCGGTCGGCGACAGCAGGAAAGTTCACGCTCCATGGTTCAACTCACGCTTCCCCGGAACTCTAAGGTCCAGCGCGGCAAGACCTGGAACGAGCCGGAGAACAAGGAAACGTGGAAGGAGTTTCGCGTCTACCGCTGGGACCCCGAGGGCGACGGGAACCCGCGCGTCGACAGCTATTGGGTGGATACGAAGCGCTGCGGGCCAATGGTTCTCGACGCGCTCATCAAGATCAAGAATGAGATCGACGCGACGCTTACCTTCCGCCGCTCCTGCCGCGAGGGTATCTGCGGCTCTTGCTCGATGAACATCGACGGCACCAATACCCTCGCCTGCCTGAGGGGCTTTGAGGATATCAAGGGACCGGTGAAGATCTACCCGCTGCCGCACATGCGCGTGGTGAAAGATCTCGTCCCCGACATGACGAACTTCTACGCCCAGCACCGCCTGATCGAGCCGTGGCTGAAGACAGATACTCCGGCACCGCCGAAGGAATGGCGCCAATCACACGCGGACCGGCAGAAGCTCGATGGACTCTACGAGTGCATTCTATGCGCCTGCTGCTCGACCTCGTGCCCGAGCTACTGGTGGAACGAGGACCGCTATCTGGGCCCGGCCGCGCTGCTGCAAGCCTTCCGCTGGGTGCAGGATTCACGCGATGAAGCGACGGGGGAGCGGCTCGACAACCTGGAAGACCCCTTCCGGCTCTACCGCTGCCACACCATCCTGAACTGCACCAAGGCCTGCCCTAAGGGGCTCAATCCCGCGAAAGCCATCGCAGAGCTGAAGAAGCTGATGGTCGAGCGCCGCGTCTGACGCGCGCGGCGACCGGCTAGAAAACGCCAGGAGAAGCGAATGCTCGATCACATCGGTTTTCCGGTCACCGACTTTGCCCGCTCCAAGGCGTTCTACACGCGCGCGCTCGAGCCGCTTGGCTTTCGGCTGATCATGGAAGTCAACCTGTCGGACGACGGTGAGGACGGCTATGCCGGCTTCGGGCTCGACCGACCGCACTTCTGGATCGGCACCGGCAAGCCGCTCGTCGGACGGTTGCATGTCGCGTTCGCGGCCAAGAATCGCGCCGAGGTGCGGGCGTTCTATGAGGCGGCGTTGGCCGCGGGTGGCACAGACAACGGTGCCCCAGGGCTGCGGCCGCACTATCACGAGAACTACTACGGAGCGTTCGTGCTCGACCCAGACGGCCACAACATCGAGGCCGTAAACCACCTGCCAGAATAAGATTCGTCCGGGCCCGAAAGCCAAATCGCGCAAAAGAAAAAGACCGGGGTCGCGTTTCGCGGCCACCGGTCTTGAAAGGCTTTAAGGCTGGCCGCCGAAGCGTCGTCAGCCTTCCATGTCGCGCGGTACGAGGGGAACTGGCGCGTACCCGGCTGCTTTACGCAGCTCGACGGGCCGTCTTGCGAGCCGTCTTACGGGCCGTCTTGCGAGCCGTCTTACGGACGGTCTTGCGGGCGGCCGACTTACGAGCGGTCTTCTTCGCGGCCGCGCGGCGAGCCGGGGCCTTCTTCACTTTGCGCTTCACAGTTTTCTTCACAGCCATTGGAGTTCTCTCTTTCTAAGTTTCTATCTCTCTCAGTTCGAATCACTCGAACTAAAAAAATCATGTGCAAGTTCGAACATTTTGTTGACATGAAATTGCAAATGGAAAGCTAACGCAAGCGCATTCAATGGGGTGTGTTGCGAGAAATCATCATTTTTGTCGTGTTTCGAATGGCCTGCAGCGTCATCTGCAGACTCTGCATGCACATTTTGTCCGATCAATGCAGTGCTGACGATCGACGCATCGCAGGCGAAATGACGGGCGCTTCGACGTGCGCGTCACGCCGCTTTGACGACACGATTGTGCAGGTCGAGGACCGCCATCATGTAGCCGAAACGGTCTTCGACCGCCTCGGCAAGCAGCGAAAAGTAGTTTGGACCCTGCGGGACGATGTCGCCGACGACTTCGCCGTACTCGAAGCGCAGTTCGGCTTCGAAGTGGCGGGCGATAGCGCGCATCTTGCTGTTCTCGGCCAGGCAGCTAATGCACAGGTGCTGGACGCCGCGGTTGCGGGCGGCGCGGATGACGCGGCCCATCAGCTCGGTGCCGATGCCGTGCTCCTGCAGCGGTTGTTCAACGGAAAAGGCCGCTTCGGCCTCACGTCCCCAGGTGTCGCCGAGCTTCTTGAGTTCTGCTGCAGCGCGCACTTCATCGCCGTCGAAGTAGCCGTAGACGATACCGCCCATGTCGGCCATGCGGGCCGCGTAATCCTCGATAAATGCGTCCGGAACGCCATGTGCGAAGCGCATGCGGCGGCTGTTTTTGTCGAGACGCAGCAGGTGGTCGCGGAACTTCGCCGTCTCCGTCGGCCACAGCTTTCGGATCGTGCCCTGAGGCAAATGCTGTTCGGTCATGTCGTACCCTCCGCATTTCAACTTGGGCTCCAGCGCCGGCCTCGGCGTTCGAACCCAGATTCGCACCACGCGAGTAATAAAGCGATGCGCGTCGTCTGTTGCATTGCACAAATATGAGATGCTCATGGCGCAATTTCCATTGCACCACCGCGGCTAAGGGGCGCGACGCGCCGTCAATGCTGGCCTGTAGCGTCGGTGACATTGCGTCGCGGGATTGCGCTTTGACTGCATTTGAAGCAATTGCGCGCGGAAGGGACGATAGAGGCCGATGACGCAACTCCCCATCGATCGCTTGCGCGCGCAGATCGCCGCCGACGAGCTCGAAGCCGACGTCGCGCAGCTCGAAGTGGCGGCGCTGCTCGATGCGCTGGCGCGTCGGTTGAACGATTGGCGTCCACGGCGAGGTGCGCTCTTGTCGCTGTTCTCGCGCTCCAACGGGCCTGCGCCGCGCGGCCTCTATATCCACGGCGACGTCGGCCGCGGGAAGACGATGCTCATGGACCTATTCTTCGCCTGCGTGCGGTTCGCACCGAAGCAGCGCAGCCACTTTCACGAGTTCATGGCCGACGTGCACGAGCGGATCGGCAGGGTGCGCCAGGAAGTGAAGGGCGACCCCGTCCCGCACGTAGCGGCCGGCATCGCCGAGAAAACCGGCCTCCTATGCTTCGACGAGCTGCAGGTGACCGATATCGCCGACGCGATGCTCCTCGGACGGTTGTTCAAGCATCTATTCGAGCGGGGCGTCGTCGTCGTGGCGACGTCGAACTCGACGCCCGAGGCACTGTATGAACACGGGCTCAACCGGCAGCTCTTCCTGCCCTTCATCCGCTTGATAGCCGAGCGAATGGATGTCGCCGAGCTAAGGGCCGTGAAGGATTACCGGCTGGAGAAGCTCGCGGGGCAGCCGCTCTACTTCGCGCCGGCCGATGCGCGCGCTACTGCAGAGCTCGATGCGCACTGGGACCGGCTGACGGGTCGGCATCCGGGGGAGGAAGAAACGCTGGAGGTGAAGGGTCGCAGTGTGCGTGTGCCTCTCGCCTCGATGGGCATTGCGCGCTTTGCCTTCAGAGATCTGTGCGAGCTGCCGCTGGGCACGGTCGACTTCCTGCGTATTGCGCACACCTTTCACACGCTGATCGTCGACGGCATCCCGGTGATGGCGCGGGACCGGCGGGACGCGGTGCGCCGCTTCATCAACCTCATCGACACGCTCTACGACAATAAGGTCTGCCTCATCGCCTCGGCCGCGGCCGAGCCCGACGCGCTCTGCCAGGATGATGCGGGGGCCAAGGCATTCACGCGCACCGCTTCACGCCTGATCGAAATGCGCAGCGAGGAGTACCTCGCCGGGCGTGCTACGCGCGGCCACACCGAACGTGAGCCCGACCCTTGAGCGCCCGGGGGTCAGCGCGGATCGACGGCCTTGGGAGAGGATCCGACGCGCCCATCGCCGATGCCGAACGGCCAGCCGCGGTTGGCGTCGACTGCTACATCGCCGGTGCTGCCGTGGCTCGATCCGGCGGTAGCGAAGCGGCGGGTGGAGGCACGCGGCCCGTAGAGAAGTACGGCGCCCATCACGTCGCCCGGCTGCAGGCCCGTCTGCTTTTCGTCGTAGCGGTACGACATGAGCTGACCCGCGGCGCTCGGATGGTCGAGACCGATGGCGTGCCCGATCTCATGCGCAAGGGTGTAGCGCAGGTCGTAGACGCCGAGACGGCCGTCGAAGCCGATCTTCCACGGCTGCTTGGGGTTGAGGCAGATGAGCGAGCTGGCGATAATCTTCGTGTCGCCGGTACCTTGCTTCAGCGCGACGTTGGTGAAGGCGCGGCCAAGCGGTTGAGCCTGGGCGCCGATGAGAATGTCGGCAGAGGCCGGATCGGCCGAACTCGCGAAAGGTGATGTCGGCCACCTTCTGCCACATGCGGAAGGCGGCAGCGACCTCGCTGCGGAACTGAGGGGCGCTGATCTGCGAAGGTTCATAGGCGCGGGCGGGGGGAATCATCTCCCCGCAATTGCGCGCGCCGGGGGTCGAGACAGGACCGGTGGCGAAGGCGTAGGTGACGACGGCGCTCTTTCCGAACGTCGGTGTCCGCCATTTCACAGACTGGTTCTCGAGATCGAGCAGCCGGAAGCCAAGAAACGTCTTGGCGTCCTCAGCGCCGGCAACGCCACTGCACAGCAGCGCCAGCCCGGTTGCCAGTCCGGCAAAAAGTGCAGCTCGCAAAACCCCTCCCAACGCCCGCAGTGCCGCGGGCCCATCGCTCCTGTCGATCCTCGTAGGCCCCCATACGGCGGTATTCGCACCCCCTCGGTGCGCGTCAAACCGTTCCCGACGTCGGGCTTTCCCTGCTCAGGGGCCTAGTCTAAACCTAGTCGTGACCGAGTTGTGGCGGGCGCGCATCGCTGTGCGACATCGCCGCACAAAACAATTTTTATAGATAAGAGGGAGCTGCACGGGATGGCGCGCACGAAGATCGCCTTGATTGGCGGTGGCATGATCGGTGGGACGCTTGCGCATCTGATCGGGCTAAAAGAACTGGGCGACGCCGTCATATTCGACATCGCCGAGGGCCTACCGCAGGGCAAGGCGCTGGATATCGCGCAGTCGGGCTCGGTCGAAGGATTCGACTGCCAGCTTCGCGGCACCAACGCTTATGCTGATATTGAGGGTGCCGACGTCTGCATCGTCACCGCCGGCGTACCCCGCAAGCCGGGCATGAGCCGCGACGATCTCATCGGAATCAACATCAAGGTGATGGAGCAGGTCGGCGCCGGCATCAAGAAATATGCCCCCACAGCCTTCGTCGTCGTCATCACTAACCCGCTGGACGCCATGGTCTGGGCCCTGCAGAAGGCTTCCGGCCTTCCACGCAACATGGTGATCGGCATGGCTGGCGTGCTCGATTCGGCACGCTTCCGCCACTTCCTCGCTTCGGAGCTGGGGATCTCCGTCGAGGATGTGACGGCATTCGTGCTCGGCGGCCACGGCGACGACATGGTCCCGCTGGTTCGCTACTCGACGGTGGCCGGCATTCCGCTGCCCGACGTCGTGCGCATGGGCTGGATGCGCCAAGAGCGCCTGGACGCGATCGTCGATCGCACGCGCAAAGGCGGCGGCGAGATCGTCGCACTCCTGAAAACCGGCTCGGCCTATTATGCTCCGGCGTCGTCGGCGCTGGAGATGGTGGATAGCTACCTGAAGGACAAGAAGCGCATCCTGCCGTGCGCCGCCTATCTCAACGGCGAGTACGGTGTGAAGGGGCTCTATGTCGGCGTGCCGGTGATCGTCGGTGCCGGCGGTGCCGAGCGCATTATCGAGATCGACCTCAATGCGGCGGAGCGCAACATGTTCATCAAGTCGGTCGAGTTCGGTGAAGGGTCTCGTCGACGCCTGCACCAAGATCGCCCCGCAGCTCGGCGCCTAACTTCGCAGCGCCCCGGACACTGCGCCAATATCCAAGCAGGAGTGCTGCATGAACATCCACGAGCACCAGGCCAAGGAGCTCTTGCGCCAGTTCGGCATCCCGACACCGGACGGCATGGTCGCCTTCTCGGCGCGCGAGGCCGACGAGGCTGTGCAGCAACTGCCTGGCCCGCTGTTCGTGGTGAAAGCGCAGATCCACGCCGGCGGCCGCGGCAAAGGCAAGTTCAAGGAAGCGGCGGCCGGCGAAAAGGGCGGCGTGCGGCTCGCCAAGTCGCGCGCCGAGGTGCAGTCGTTTGCCGAGCAGATGCTGGGCAATACGCTGGTCACGGCGCAGACCGGTGCCGACGGCCGCGTGGTCAATCGCATCTACGTCTCTGACGGCACCGACATTGAGCGCGAGCTGTATCTGTCGGCGCTGGTCGATCGCGCTTCTTCGCGCGTTGCCTTCATCGCCAGCGCGGCGGGCGGCATGGACATCGAGCAGGTCGCGCATGAGGCGCCGGAGAAGATCATTTCCGTCACCATCGATCCGGCAAGCGGCTATATGCCGTTCCACGGCCGCCGCATTGCCTTCGCCTTCGGGCTCAAGGGCAAGCAGATCAACCAGTGCATCAAGCTGGTCGGCGACCTTTACAACCTGGTCCTCGCCAAAGACTTGAGCATGCTCGAGATCAACCCGCTGATCGTGTTGAAGGACGGCAGCGTGTCGTGCCTCGACGCCAAGATGAGCTTCGATTCCAACGCGCTCTACCGCCACCCGGACATCGTCGCCATGCGCGATCTAACCGAGGAGGATCCGGCCGAGGTCGAGGCATCGAAGTACGACCTGTCGTATGTGAAGCTCGACGGCACCATCGGCTGCATGGTCAACGGCGCCGGCCTCGCCATGGCGACCATGGACATCATCAAGCTCTATGGCGCCGAGCCGGCGAACTTCCTCGACGTGGGCGGCGGCGCCTCGAAGGAAAAGGTGCAGGCAGCGTTCAAAATCATTCTCTCCGACCCGGCGGTAAAGGGCATCCTGGTCAATATTTTCGGCGGCATCATGCGTTGCGACATCATCGCCGAGGGCGTCGTCGCAGCGGCGCGCGAGATGGCCATCCGCGTGCCCCTGGTGGTGCGCCTGGAAGGCACCAATGTCGAGCTCGGCAAGAAAATTCTGGCCGAGAGCGGGCTCAAGATCACCCCCGCCGACGACCTCGCCGATGCGGCCGAGAAGATCACCGCCGCGGTGAAAGCGGCGGCCTGACCGGCTACTTGCGCGCGAACTCACGCGCGCCGCGGCGCATTTTGGGCGTCCGGTTATAAGTCCGTCTTGATGCAGTGCAAAAAAGGCTTCAAGAGTAGGGCGCGGGCGCAGCACTAGGGCTCCATCGCGGCGGGCGGCGACATGGCTATCCTCGTAGACAAATCAACGAAGGTCATTTGCCAGGGCATCACGGGTGCCCAGGGCACGTTCCACACCAAGCAGGCGAAGGCGTACGGCACCAAGATCGTCGGCGGCGTGACGCCCGGGAAGGGCGGCTCCAAGCATCCCGACGAGGAGCTAGCCGACGTGCCGCTGTTCGATACCGTGGCTGAGGCGCGCGAGGCGACCGGTGCCGACGCGACATCCATCTATGTGCCACCGCCGTTCGCAGCCGACGCCATTCTCGAGGCGATCGACGCCGGCTTCCCGTTCATCGTCGCCATCACCGAGGGCATCCCGGTGCTCGACATGGTGAAGGTAAAGCGTGCGCTCGAGGGCTCAGGCTCACGGCTGCTCGGGCCCAACTGCCCCGGCGTGCTGACGCCGAACGAGTGCAAGATCGGCATCATGCCGGGCAACATCTTTCAAGCCGGCCGTGTCGGCATCGTCTCACGATCGGGCACGCTGACGTATGAGGCGGTAAAGCAGACCTCCGACGCCGGGCTCGGCCAGTCGACCGCTGTTGGCATTGGCGGTGATCCCGTCAAAGGCATGGAGTTCATCGAGGTGCTCGACCTGTTCCTCGCTGACCCCGAAACCAACTCCATCATCATGATCGGCGAGATCGGCGGATCTGCCGAAGAGGAAGCCGCAGAGTTCATCAAAGCTGAGGCACGCAAGGGCCGCTTCAAACCAATGGCCGGATTTATCGCCGGTGCCACGGCGCCTCCCGGCCGGCGCATGGGCCATGCGGGCGCCATCATTTCCGGCGGTAAAGGCAAGGCCGAAGACAAACTGGAGGCGATGAAATCTGCCGGCATCGCCATTGCTTCGAGCCCCGCAGCGCTCGGAACCACTCTCATGGGCGTGCTCAATGGGCAGGCTAAGAAACCGCAAACTAAGCATGCCAAACTGGCCAAGTAGGCGTATGCTGCACTGCACACTGGATTTCCCGCCGAACGCGCGCCGACCCGGCATTTGACCTGCGCGCCGATTGGCGTCGCGCATCAATGATCCGTTGAGACCCCGCAATGGCTCGTAATCCCCGCAATGAAGCTTTTCTGCGCACCTCCTTTCTCAGCGCGGCCAATGCCGGCTACGTCGAGGACATGCAGGCCGAGTACGAGCGCAACCCCGGCTCGGTCAGCGACGAGTGGCGGCACTTCTTCGAGAGCTTGAACGAGGAGCGCGCCGGCAGCCGCAACGGCGATCGCGGCCCGTCGTGGGGTGTGCCCCCGCCGGAACTGCTCGAAAACGGCGATCTTGTCGCCGCGCTGACCGGCGACTACGAGTCAAACGAGCGCACGATCCGCTCCAACCTGCAGGCAAAATCGCACGCGCTCGGCTACGAAATGACGCCGGCCGCATCGTTGCGGGCGACCCAGGATTCGATCCGCGCGCTGATGCTGATCCGCGCCTATCGCGTCATGGGCCATCTCGCCGCTGATCTCGACCCGCTGGGTCTCGCCGACCGCAAGGTGCACCGCGAGTTGAAGCCCGAGACCTACGGCTTTACCGACGCCGACCTCGACCGCCCGATCTTCATCGACCGCGTGCTCGGCTTCGAGACCGCAACCATGCGGCAGATCCTGCGCATCGTGCGCCGCACCTATTGCCGGCACATCGGCGCGCAGTTCATGCACATCACCAGCCCGACGCAGAAGGCGTGGATCCAGGACCGCATCGAGGGCGAGGAGAAAGAGATCCGCTTCACCCCGGAGGGCCGGCGCGCCATCCTCAACAAGCTGATCGAGACGGAGACGTTCGAGAAGTTCTGCGAGGTGAAGTACACGGGCACTAAGCGCTTCGGTCTCGACGGGGCCGAGGCGATAGTTCCGGCGCTAGAGCAGATCATCAAGCGCGGCGGCCAGCTCGGTGTGAAAGAGATCGTTATGGGCATGGCGCATCGCGGGCGTCTTAACGTGCTCGCCAGCGTCATGGCCAAGCCGCACCGAGCGATCTTCCACGAGTTCAAAGGCGGCTCGTTCAAGCCGGACGACGTCGAAGGCTCGGGCGACGTGAAATATCACCTCGGCGCCTCGTCGGATCGCTCCTTCGACGGCAACAACGTGCATTTGTCGCTGACCGCCAACCCCTCGCACCTCGAGATCGTCGATCCGGTGGTGCTGGGCAAGGTGCGCGCGAAACAGGACCAGCGCGGTTGCGCGGCGGGCGAGCGCACGCCGGTGCTGCCGCTGATCATTCACGGCGACGCGGCGTTCGCCGGCCAGGGCGTCGTCGCCGAGTGCTTCGGCCTGTCGGGCCTCAAGGGTCACCGCACCGGCGGCTCGATCCACTTCATCATCAACAACCAAATCGGCTTCACCACCAACCCGCGCCACTCGCGCTCTTCTCCGTATTGCTCGGACGTCGCGCGCATGATCGAAGCGCCGATCTTCCACGTGAACGGCGACGACCCGGAAGCCGTGGTGCACGTTGCGAAGATCGCCACCGAGTTCCGGCAGAAGTTTCAAAAGCCGGTCGTCATCGACATGTTCTGCTACCGGCGCTACGGCCACAACGAGGCCGACGAGCCGATGTTCACGCAGCCGCTGATGTACAAGGCGATCAAGTCGCATCCGACGGTGATCGACATCTATTCGAAGCGTCTCGCCGAGGAAGGCGTGGTGCCGCTGGAAGAGAG
Source organism: uncultured Alphaproteobacteria bacterium (assembly GCA_963724595.1). Lineage (GTDB taxonomy): Bacteria > Pseudomonadota > Alphaproteobacteria > Rhizobiales > Hyphomicrobiaceae > Hyphomicrobium_A. Next base: position 127,279 of record CAVRVR010000009.1, read on the forward strand.
CCAGCGCATGCAGTCGAGCTTCAAGACGCATCTCGAAGAGGAGTTCGCCACGGCCGACGGTTTCCGTCCCAACAAGGCGGATTGGCTCGACGGCCGCTGGGCGGGGATGGGCTTTGCCGACGACGATGCGCGCCGCGGCGAGACGGGTGTTCCAATCGACCGGCTGCAAATCATCGGCCGGCGCATCACCAGCATCCCGCCTGACTTCAACGCACACAAGGTGGTGCGCCGTTTGCTCGAGCGCCGCCGCGAGATGATCGATAGCGGTCACGGCATCGACTGGGCGATGGCCGAGCAGCTGTCGCTCGGCGGACTGCTCGCCGAAGGCTTTCCGGTGCGGCTGTCCGGTCAAGATAGCGAGCGCGGTACGTTCTCGCAGCGCCATGCAGTGCTCATCGACCAGGAGACAGAGCGGCGCTGGACGCCGCTGAAGCACGTTGCCAACGATCAGGCGCGGTTCGAGGTCATCAACTCGATGCTGTCCGAGGAAGCGGTGCTCGGTTTCGAGTACGGCTATTCCCTCGCCGAACCGAACGCGCTCGTGATGTGGGAGGCGCAGTTCGGCGACTTCGCCAACGGCGCTCAGGTCGTGTTCGATCAGTTCATCTCATCGGGCGAGCGCAAATGGCTGCGCATGTCGGGTCTCGTGTGTCTGTTGCCGCACGGCTACGAAGGCCAGGGACCCGAGCACTCCTCGGCACGTCTCGAGCGCTTTTTGCAATTGTGCGCCGAGGACAACTGGCAGGTGGCGAACGTTACGACGCCCGCCAACTACTTCCACATCCTGCGCCGACAGCTGCACCGCAAGTTCCGTAAGCCGCTGATCCTGATGACGCCGAAGTCGTTGCTGCGCCACAAGCGCGTCCTGTCGCGCCTCGATGAGATGGGTCCCGGCACGACGTTCCATCGCTTGCTGTGGGACGATGCCGAGCACAAGCTTGATGAGAAGATCAAGCTGGTCTCCGATGAGAGGATCAAACGCGTCGTGCTGTGTAGCGGCAAGGTCTACTACGACCTTTACGATGCGCGCGAGGCCGCCGGCATCGACAACGTCTATCTCTTGCGCGTCGAGCAACTCTATCCGTTCCCGGCGCGCGCGCTAATGCACGAGCTTGGCCGCTTCACGCAAGCCGAGATCGTCTGGTGCCAGGAGGAGCCGAAGAACATGGGCGCCTGGAGTTTTATCGAGCCGAACCTGACTTGGGTGCTCGAGCGCATCGACGCCAAGCACAAGCGTCCGATCTACGCCGGTCGGCCTGCGTCGGCCTCCACGGCCACAGGTCAATTGTCGAAGCATCTCTTCGAGCAGAAGTCGCTGGTCGAGGCGGCACTGACGGGTGGAGACTAAGGCTTCGCGGTACGGCGGTGATGCGGACAATGATCTTCGCGGGGAAGTGAGATTAGAGATGGCGACCGAAATTCGCGTACCGACCCTAGGCGAGAGTGTCAGCGAGGCTATCGTTGGCAAGTGGTTCAAGAAATCGGGTGATGCGGTCAACGTTGACGAGCCACTGGTCGAGCTCGAGACGGATAAGGTGACGGTCGAGGTTCCGGCGCCCATTTCCGGCGTGCTCGGCGACATCAAGGTCACCGAAGGACAAACGGTTGCCGTCGGCGCCCTGCTCGGCGCCATCAGCAACGGCGGTGCGGCGGTGCAAGCAAAGGCCGAGAAGCCTGCAGCGCCGAAGCCGGCACCTGCACCGGCTGCCGCCAAGGTGGTGCCTGCGACCGAGAAATCCGACAAGGGCGAGATGCCGCCGAGCCCGTCGGCGCGCAAGAAGCTCGCCGAGGCGGGCATCGATGCGCAAGAGGTGACCGGCTCCGGCAAGCGCGGGCAGATCCTCAAGGAGGATGTGCCCGCGGCAAAGCCGAAGGCGCCCGAGCCAGAAACACCGGCGCCGCGTGCCCAGCAACCCGCCTCATCGCCGCCGATGCGCGGCCTCGCCCCGGTGCCAGTTCCGATGCAGCAGCTGCGCGTCCCGTCGGCGCCCAACGATGCCGCGCGCGAAGAGCGCGTGCGCATGACGCGTCTGCGCCAGACCATCGCGCAGCGTCTCAAGGATGCGCAGAACACAGCGGCGATCCTGACGACGTTCAACGACGTCGACATGAGCGCCGTGATGAAACTGCGCAACGAGTACAAGGAGCTGTTCGAGAAGCGCCACGGCGTGAAGCTCGGCTTCATGGCCTTTTTCGTGAAGGCGTGCCTGCAGGCGCTGAAGGAGGTTCCGGCCGTCAATGCCGAGATCGACGGCGACGAGATCGTCTACAAGAACTACTACCACATCGGCGTTGCCGTCGGCACCGATCGCGGCCTCGTCGTGCCGGTGGTGCGCGAAGCCGATCGCATGAGCCTCGCCGAGATCGAGACGCAGATCACCGACTACGGCAAGCGTGCCCGCGACGGCAAGCTTGGCATCGAGGACATGCAGGGCGGTACTTTCACCATCACCAACGGCGGCGTTTACGGCTCACTGATGTCGACGCCGATCCTCAATGCGCCGCAGTCGGGTATACTCGGTATGCACCGCATCGAGGAGCGGCCGGTGGTGCGCGATGGACAGGTGGTGGCGCGGCCGATGATGTATCTTGCCTTGAGCTACGATCACCGCATCGTTGACGGCAAAGAGGCGGTGGCCTTCCTTGTTCGCGTCAAAGAATGCCTCGAAGATCCGCAGCGGTTTCTTCTGGAGCTCTGAGCCCTGATGGCCTGGGAGCGTGCAGCATGGCGGAGGAAGACATTACTGCGTCGATCGAAGTCTACCTGACGGTAGAAAATGGGCTCGAGGCCATCGCCTTCTATGAGAAAGCGTTCGGTGCCAAGGTTGCCTACAAGGAACTGACGCCAGACGGCGCGCTCCTGCAGCATGCGACGCTGGCGGCGTTCGGCGGCCACTTCATGCTATCGGACTACTTCCCCGAATACATTACCGATGTCGCCCCGCGTTCATCGGACACCAAGGGCAGCATTGCGGTGCAGATCAATCTCCAGAACCCGCTTGAGGTGGACGGAGCTATCGCGCGCGCGGTCGCGGCGGGGGCCACCGTCACCATGCCGGCGTCCGACACGTTTTGGGTGATGCGCTACGGCCGCATCCGCGACCCCTATGGATATGTCTGGGCATTCGGCGCGCCGCTTCCCCTCGGGATATGAACGGAGACAAGGCTGTGGCCGCTTTCGATCTGATCGTCATCGGCGCCGGACCCGGCGGTTATGTGTGCGCCATCCGTGCCAGCCAGCTCGGCATGAAGGTCGCCCTGGTCGAGAAGCGCGCAACTTTCGGCGGGACCTGCCTCAACGTCGGCTGTATCCCCTCCAAGGCGATGCTGCATGCGTCCGAACTTTATGAGCAGGCGGGCGGGCATTTTGGCGCCATGGGTATCGACGTGGAGCCGAAGCTGGACCTTGCGAAAATGCTCGCCTTCAAGGACGAGGGCGTGAAGGGCAACACGGACGGCGTCGCATTCCTGCTGCGCAAGAATAAGGTTGATCATTTCCACGGCAGCGGGCGCATCAAAGGCCCGGGCGTCGTCGAGGTGACCTTCATCAACGGCGAGGAGCAGGACATCGACGCCACGGCAATCGTCATCGCCACAGGTTCGTCGGTCGCCAAGTTGCCGGGGATCGAGATCGACGAGAAGGCGGTCGTGTCGTCCACCGGCGCGCTGTCGCTGCCCCAGGTACCGAAACGGATGCTGGTCATCGGTGCCGGCGTGATCGGTCTGGAGCTCGGCTCGGTGTGGCGGCGGCTCGGCGCCGAGGTGACGGTCGTCGAGTATCTCGACCGCGTTCTGCCGGGCACCGATGGCGAGGTGGCGCGGCAACTGCAGCGCCTCCTGGCGAAGCAGGGCATGACATTCAAGCTCGGGCACAAAGTGACGGGCGTTGCGAAGAATGGCGCCGCGCTGAGGGTCACCATCGAACCGTCGAAGGGCAGTGAGGTCGAGACGCTTGAGACCGACGTCGTGCTCGTCTCCATCGGTCGCGTGCCGTTCACGGAGGGGCTTGGGTTGGCCGAGGCCGGCGTGAAGCTCGACAACCGCGGCCGCGTCATCGTCGATGCGCACTACCAATCGAGCGTGCCGGGCATCTACGCCATCGGTGACGTGATCGACGGCCCGATGCTGGCGCACAAGGCAGAGGACGAGGGTGTAGCCGTAGCGGAGTTGCTCGCCGGACAGGCCGGGCACGTCAACTACGACGTCATTCCGAATGTCGTCTACACCTCGCCGGAGGTGGCGAGCGTCGGCAAGTCGGAAGAGGATCTGAAGGACGCGGGCGTCGTCTACAAGGTTGGCAAGTTTCCGTTCACCGCCAACGGCCGCGCCAAGTCCAACCAAACCACCGATGGCTTCGTAAAGATAATTGCCGACGCACAGACCGACCGCGTGCTCGGCGTGCACATCATCGGCGCCAACGCGTCCGAGATGATCGCCGAGCCGGCGGTGCTGATGGAGTTCGGCGGCTCGGCCGAAGACCTGGCGCGCACCTGCCACGCGCACCCGACGCTCACCGAGGCGGTGAAGGAAGCGGCGCTCGCCGTCGACAAGCGCGCCATCCACATGTGAGTGCGCTCAGCGCGAACTACTCGAGCGGGGAGACGCTGTAGCCGGCCTGGCGCAGCAGCGCCACGAGGCCCTTTTCTCCTGGCAGATGCAGCGCGCCGACGGCGATGAACACGCCACCCTTGTCGAGCAGCGGCTCGGCGACGCCGCTCATCTTCTCGTTGCGCTCGACCAGCAGCTTCTCCTGGAAGCCGACGAACGCCTGATCGCTGACGCCGGCCTCTTTGGCGAGCGCGATCTGGAAGGGCATCGCTGCTGTGATCTTGCGGCCAATATAGAGCTGTACCAGCGTCTCCATGATGTCGTCGGTGCGATCGGCGTATTTGAGGCTGGCGCGCAGCATGTCGAGCTGCTGCTGCTCGGGTACCGCGGCGAGTGCTTCGAGCTGCGCCGGAATGGTCTCCAGCCCGACGACTTCCAGCCCGCGCGCCTTGCCGATCTCGGCGATCTTCATGTCGAGGACGCGCGCGCCGTGCTGCACCTTGGCGCGTTCGCAGTCCGAGACCGAGAGGATCATGGTGACGATCCACGGCTTGAACAGTGCCGCGAGATCGACCGGCATGCCGGAGCGGCCGATGATCGATTTGACCGCGTCGTACTCGGTGTTGGACAGCAGAGTGTCGAGGCGCCGGCCGTCGGTGAACATGACGAGCGGGGCCGATTGGGCGATCACCGAGGCGGTGGCGTTCTCCGATAGGTCGGAAACCTCGAGCGCCACCACCTTTGCCTCGTTGAGAGCCGCCGTAACGGCGGGCGACAGGTTGGTGACGCGCTCGTCAGTCAGGTGAACGGTGCCGAACAGGTAGGACGCCGGGCGACCTTCCTTCTCGATCTTCCACAGGATGGCGCCGGCATTCTTGGTCACGGCGGACTCAGCCATGATGAGGTTATAGGTCTGCGGGTCCCTGGCGGCCGTCTCGGCCAGCATGTCGACGCCGCGGCACTTGTCGGGGAAGGCGTCCTTCTCGGCAGCGCTGGCGCCTCCGGTTAGCGGAAGAGCGGCAATGGCCAAAGCGGCGATGGTTAAAGGCAGACGGAAACGCATGCGACTTCTCAACTCCGGTGCGCGCGGGGGATGGCCCGCCTTTTAACGGGGACCGGCCGAAAAAAAGGGGCAAAATTACGTCAAGGTTTCGAGGATTTTTGCTAAGCGCTTGAATTCGCAGGACGTCTATGAACGTGGATGGGCTGCGTCATATACGGCCAGCAGCCGATCGCGGTCGACCTCGGTATATGCCTGGGTGGTCGACAGGGATGCGTGACCGAGCAGCTCCTGGATCTGCCGCAGGTCACCGCCGGCCGACAGCAAGTGGGTGGCGAACGAGTGGCGCAGGGCATGTGGGGTGGCCGTCGGGGGCAAGTCGAGGGCCTCGCGCAGACGCTCCATGGCGAGCTGGATAAGACGCGGGGAGAGCGGGCCGCCCTTGGCGCCCCGGAACAGCTGCTCGTCCGGCTCCAGAGGATAGGGGCAAAGCTTCACGTAGCGGGCAACGGCCTCGCGCACCACGGGGAGCACCGGCACCAACCGCTCCTTGCCGCCCTTGCCCATAATCCGCAGAACGTCGCGATCGGGCGTCGGCGCATCCTTCGTCAGGATGCTCAGCGCCTCGGCGATGCGCAGGCCCGAGCCGTAGAGCAGCAGCAGCACGGCGGCATCGCGGGCGAGAATCCAGTCGAGCTCGGCGCCAGGGCCCGGGTCGACGACACCGCCCGCCTTGGCGACAGTCAGCGGCTTGGGCACCGAATGCGGCACCTTGGGCATGGCGAGCTGCAGGATGGCGCGGTTCTCGACGAGGTTCTGTGCGTCGAGCCAGCGGAACAGTTGGCGCAGCGCCGACAGTGACCTGGCCAATGAACGGCTGACGGCGCCAGAGCGGCGCCGTGCCGCGAGGAAGCCGCGGAAGGTCTTGAGGTCTAACCTAGCCAGGTCGGCGAGGCACGGCGGGTAGCCGAGCTGGGCCGCGATGAAGCCGAGGAACTGGCGCACGTCGCGCGCGTAGGCTTCGAGGGTCTTGTCGGCGTGGCCGCGCTCGTGACGCAGGTGCGCCAGCCAAGCGGCGACGGCGCGCTCGAGATCGGCGCTCAGTGACAGCTCGAGTTCAGCGAGTTCTTCCGACATCGAATCGAAGCTAGCCGAATTCGACGCCGCAAGCCGTTAATCGGCGTCGTCGGGCTCAGGCCGCGTCGAGGCCGAACGCAGCCGAGATTCGAGCGTGTCGATGCGGTCGAGCAGCTGCAACGCGAGCGCGACGCCGGCCAGGTTGACGCCGAGGTCGCTCTGCAGCCGCCGGGCTTTCTCGACGCGTACCACTGTCGTGGCGGCAAAGCGCCATTGCGGGCGGCCGGGGCCACGGGGCTCGATGACGCCCTCCTCGACCAGCTCCATGACCCACTCGGCGTGTACGCGGCAGGCACGCGACAGGTCGGCGAGGGTGATCTCCTCGGCATCGTCGAGAATGACGACGGATTGATTCGGGGTTTGCTGGCATCGCTCTACACTCCCAGGCCGGCGCGCGGGTTGAACGGAAGCTCGCGCTCCATCTGCTGGTAGATTTCCTTCGCCTTGTCCGTGTTCGCTGGCGGCAGCTCTATTTTCAGGACGGCGTGCATGTCGCCCGGCGGCGTGCCGGGTATGCCGTTGCCCTTGAGGCGCATGGTGCGTCCCTTGGTCGAGCCCGGCGGGATCTTGAGCATCACCGCGCCGTCGGGCGTCGGGGCTTTGACGCAGGCGCCGAGCGCGGCTTCCCACGGCGTGACGGGCAGGTCGAGGTAGACGTCCTTGCCCTCGACGCGGAACAGCGGGTCCGGGCGCGAACGCCACCTCGAGATAGAGGTCGCCGGGCTGCCCCTTGCCGATGCCGGGGGCGCCCTGGCCCGCGAGGCGGATGTGCTGGCCTTCGCGCACGCCCTTGGGGATGGTGACGTTGAGCGTGCGGTCCTTGACCGTCGACGTGGCCCGTGTCGTCGACCTCGGGCATGCGCAAGCGTGATCGAGCGCTTGGCGCCGGTGTAGGCGTCGCGCAGGTCGATGACGACCTTGGCGTGGTGGTCCTCGCCTTGCGCGTTGAAACTCGCGCGGCCCGAGAAGCCGCCGCGAGCCGCCACCGCCACGCCCCCGCCGCGCATGCGGCCGAACAGGCCTTCGAAGAAGTCGCTGAACTGAGCGGAGTCGGCTCTGGTATAGCCGCCGCCGCTGAACTCGAAGCCTTGCGTCCCAGTTCGGCGGCGGACGGAAGTCCTGCCCCTGCTTCCAGTTGGCGCCGAGCTCGTTGTAGGCCGCGCGCTTCTCGGGATCCTTGAGAACCTCGTAGGCTTCGCCGGCGTCCTTGAACTTCGCTTCCGCGCCCGCTTCCTTGTTGACGTCGGGATGATAGGTGCGCGCGAGCTTGCGATAGGCGCGCTTGATGTCGTCCTGGCGTGGCGTCGCGCTCGACGCCGAGGATCTTGTAGTAGTCCTTATATTCCATGGGGCAACGCGTCCCTCGAGGCGGATGGGCTGCGAGCTTCGCAGCCGGGCCACCATAGCGGGCGGCTCTCGATCCCCGGTTAATCTGTGGTATCGGCAAGGAATATTGTCGCTGCTGCGCGCCGATCAATGGCGCGGACGCAGCTTACCGCCAGCGCCGCCTTCGGGGTCGCCGCCCCCAACGCCTAGGCTCACCGTTCGATTCGTTGCGTCCGCTTAGGGGTAGTCTCGCGCCCGATGCACAGCCTGTTCGAGCCGCTGGAGAGCGAAGCGCGCACCGGGCACGCTGCGGCGCCCGTCGTGCTCGCCGTCGCGCTCGACCAGACCTACGACTACCTCGTGCCTGAGGACGTCACGCTGGAGCCGGGCTGCTTCGTGCTGGTGCCGTTCGGGCCGCAGAGCCGCATCGGCGTCGTTTGGGACAAGCCGGTCGGTGATACGGGCAAGGCCGTCGATCCGCAAGAAGCTGAAAGACCATCACCGCGCGTCTCGACGTTCCGCCGCTGCCGGAGCTCACGCTGCGCTTTGCCGAGTGGATCGCGCGCTACACGCTGGCGCCGCTCGGCATGATGGTGCGCATGATGATGAGCGCGCGCGCCGTCTTCGAGCCGGTGAAGCCGCGCTTCGGCGTGACGCTGGTCGCAGGCGCGCCCGAGCCGCCGCGCATGACGCCGGCGCGCAGGCGCGCGCTGGAGGTTGCCGCCGACGGGGCCATCCGCGCCAAAGCGGCGCTGGCGGTTGCGGCGGAATGTTCCTCGGGCGTCGTCGACGGGCTCGTCGCGTCCGGCAACCTCGTCGAGGTGGCGATTCCCGACAAGCGCCCGCCGCTGCCCGATCCGCACCATCGTGCCACGGAGTTCAAGGCCGAACAGTCTGCGCGCCGTGCACGCGCTGCGCTCCGCAGTCGACGGCGGAAACTTCTCGACCACGCTGCTCGACGGCGTCACCGGCTCGGGCAAGACGGAGGTCTACTTCGAGGCGGTGGCGCGCACGCTGGAGCGCGGACACCAGGCGCTGATCATGCTGCCGGAGATCGCGCTCACCGATCAGTTCATGCGCCGCTTCGAGGCACGCTTCGGCTGCCCGCCGGTCGAATGGCACTCGGCACTGTCGGGCCCCGAGCGCGGCCGCGTTTGGCGCGCGGCGGCAACGGGCGAAGCCCGCGTCATCGTCGGCGCACGTTCAGCGCTGTTCCTGCCGTTCTAGGATCTCGGCCTCATCATCGTCGACGAGGAGCACGACGCCGGTTTCAAGCAGGACGACCGCGTGCACTATCAGGCGCGCGACATGGCCGTGGTGCGCGGCAATCTCGGCGGGTTCCCGGTCATCCTCGCTTCGGCGACGCCGTCGATCGAGACGCACGTCAATGCGCGCACCGGGCGCTATCGCCACGTCGTCCTGCCGGGCCGCTTCTCAGGCGCATCGCTGCCCGATGTCACCGCCATCGATTTGCGGCAAACCCCGCCCGACAAGGGCAAGTGGCTGTCGCCGCCGCTCGTCGAGGCGGTCGAAAGAACATTGGGTGACGGCCAGCAGACGTTGCTGTTCCTCAACCGCCGCGGGTACGCGCCGCTGACGCTGTGCCGCTCGTGCGGCCACCGCATCGAGTGCCCGCAGTGCACGGCGTGGCTGGTTGAGCACCGCTTTCGCGGCAGGCTGCATTGCCATCACTGCGGTTTTCCATCCCGCTGCCGGAGAAGTGCCCCAAGTGCGCCGAGCCGGGCTCGCTCGTTGCCTGCGGACCGGGGTTGAGCGCGTCGCCGAGGAGGTGGCGGAGCGCTTCCCGGAGGCACGCGTCGCGCTGCTGTCGTCCGATCTCGTGCCCGGTCTGACCGAGATGCGCGAGATGATCCGCTCGATCGAGGCGGGCGGCATCGACATCGTCATCGGCACGCAGATGGTCGCCAAGGGCCACCACTTTCCGCAACCTGGCGACGGTCGGCATCGTCGACGGCGACCTCGGGTTGGCTCAGGGCGCCGATCCGCGCGCGGGCGAGCGCACGTTCCAGCTTCTGCATCAGGTGACGGGCCGCGCCGGCCGCGCTTTGGCCGAGGGCCGCGGCTTCGTGCAGACGCACATGCCCGATCACCCGGTGATGGAGGCGATCATCTCAGGCGATCGCGAGGCTTTCCTCGAACGGGAAATCGCCAGCCGCCGCAAGGGCCTGCTGCCGCCGTACGGCCGGCTCGTCGCGCTGGTCGTCGCCGCGCGCGACAAGGAGACGGCGCAGATCGTCGCGCGCGACATCGCCCATCGGGCGCCGCGGTCGGAGAAGATCGAGGTGTTGGGACCGGCTGAGGCGCCGCTCGCCGTCATCCGCGGGCGGCATCGCTGGCGGCTTTTGGTCAAGGCGCCGCGCGAGATCGACGTGCAGGCCTACTTGCGCGCCTGGCTGAGCGAGTTGCCGCCACTCAAGGGCGACCTGAAGCTCACCGTCGACATCGACCCCTACAGCTTCCTCTAGTCACTCCGAGAACCTAAATCGAAAATAAAATGGGCCGGACCTGGGGGGAAGGTCCGGCCCGGACTGGCGCGAGGGTGGGAGCGCACAGTCAAAATTCCGATGCGTTCTGCCGAAGGCGGGCGGGGGGAGCGCGCGAGGCAGACCCGCAGCGGTTAGCGGCGCGAAGCCTCCGAAGCGATGATGCCGAGCATCAGGGCGGCGGCGCCGATGGCGATGTACTTGCCGGTGTTGTTCTTTTTCCTGTAGTGGCGGGCGTAGTAGCGGTCGCGGCCACCACGATAGCCGTCGTCACGCCAGCCGCGATCATCATGACGCGAGTAGGAGCGGCCGCCGTCATACCCACCGCCGCGATAGCCGCCGCCGCCGTAGTCATGGGCGCTGGCCGACGTGGTTACGGTGCCGAGGCTCGCCGCGGCGAGCGCGACGGCGGTGGCGATCGAAGTCAGCTTACGCGAAATGGTCATTTGTCTTCCCCTTGCCCGGTCTTTTAGTGCGTTCTGCCGGTTGCCTCTCCGGCGATGAGGGGCATTCAATACTTCTTGGGCTGAACCCGTTCTGAAGGGGACGTGCAGCTTCCGTTCATCTTGAAAAACAGCCCGGAGCCCGCTGTATGCGGCATTCCGGCGCCTACCTGTTGAAGCCCCGTTGAAGCCCTGCGCGGTGCATGTTAGAGAACCGGCGCACTATCAGGGGTGGCGGGGCAGCAGGGCTCACGGCCGCGCTTCGTGCGAACGAATTTCCTCAAAGCGGGGGAGGGTGCGGGCAAGCCAATCTGCCCGGAGCCCCCGTATTGGCCGCCGGCGAGAGCGTTTGAAGTGGCAACGGACAATCAAATGACGTCGGGTGTTTCGGGGCGCTACGCTTCGGCGCTTTTCGAACTTGCCCGCGAGCAGAACGAACTCGACAAGGTCGATCAGGACCTCGGCAAATTTCAGGCGATGCTCGATGGTAGCCCGGAACTCAGCCGGCTCGTGAAAAGCCCGGCGTTCGCCGCCGAGGAGCAGGAGCGCGCCCTCGGCGCCGTCATGGACTGGGCGGCCATCGGTGCCACGACCGGCAACTTCCTCAAGGTGGTGACGCGCAATCGGCGTCTGTTCGCCGCCGAGGACATGATCAAGGGTTTCCGCCAGCAGCTCGCGCTTCACCGCGGCGAGATGGTGGCTGAAGTGCAGTCGGCGACGCCGCTCAACGACGCGCAGCTCGCCGCGCTGAAATCGACGCTCAAGGCGTCCTACGGCAAGGACGTGCGTCTCAACGCCAAGGTTGACCCCTCGCTGCTCGGCGGTCTGGTGGTCAAGGTCGGCAGCCGCATGTTCGATTCCTCGCTGCGGACGAAACTGATGAACCTGAAAGTCGTGCTGAAGGGAACCGGCTGATCGAGCGACGGGCCGCAGGTAATCCTGCGGCCTTTTTTGCAAGAGGCCGGTCGGCGCCGGGCGCGCCCCGCACGAACGACGAAGCGCTGTAAGGGAAGAGACAATTATGGAAATCCGGGCCGCAGAGATCTCCTCGATCCTCAAGGACCAGATCAAGAATTTCGGCAAGGAAGCCGAGGTCTCCGAAATCGGTCAGGTGCTGTCGGTGGGCGATGGCATCGCCCGCGTCTACGGTCTCGACAACGTCCAGGCGGGCGAGATGGTCGAGTTTCCGGGCGGCATCCGCGGCATGGCGCTCAACCTCGAAGCCGACAACGTCGGTTGCGTGATTTTCGGCGACGACCGCGGCATCAAGGAAGGCGACACCGTCAAGCGCACGGGCGCCATCGTCGAGGTCCCCGTCGGTAAGGGTCTGCTCGGCCGCGTCGTCGACGCGCTCGGCAATCCGATCGATGGCAAGGGCCCCATCAAGTTCGACAAGAAGATGCGCGTCGACGTGAAGGCGCCAGGCATCCTGCCGCGCAAGTCGGTGCACGAGCCAATGGCCTCCGGTCTCAAGGCGGTGGACGCGCTGATCCCCATCGGCCGCGGCCAGCGCGAGCTGATCATCGGCGACCGTCAGACCGGCAAGACCGCGATCATTCTCGACACCATCCTCAATCAGAAGTCGATCAACGCCGGCGGCGACGAGAAGGCCAAGCTCTATTGCGTGTACGTGGCGGTCGGCCAGAAGCGCTCGACGGTCGCCCAGTTCGTCAAGATCCTCGAGGAGAACGGCGCGCTCGAATATTCGATCGTCGTCGCCGCGACGGCGTCGGAGCCAGCTCCGCTTCAGTACCTCGCCCCGTTCACCGGTTGCACCATGGGCGAATACTTCCGCGACAACGGCATGCACGCCGTCATCGCCTATGACGACCTTTCCAAGCAGGCCGTCGCTTACCGACAGATGTCGCTCTTGCTGCGCCGCCCGCCGGGCCGCGAAGCCTATCCCGGCGACGTGTTCTATCTCCACTCCCGCCTCCTGGAGCGGGCGGCGAAGCTCAACGAAGAGCACGGCGCTGGCTCGCTCACGGCGCTTCCCGTTATCGAGACGCAGGCCAACGACGTGTCAGCCTACATTCCGACCAACGTCATCTCGATCACCGACGGCCAGATCTTCCTCGAGACCGACCTTTTCTATCAGGGCATCCGTCCGGCCGTGAACGTCGGCCTGTCGGTGTCGCGCGTCGGCTCCTCGGCGCAGACGAAGGCGATGAAGCAGGTTGCCGGCAAGATCAAAGGCGAGCTCGCCCAATACCGCGAGATGGCCGCCTTCGCTCAGTTCGGCTCCGACCTCGACGCGGCAACACAGAAAATGCTCGCCCGCGGTGCGCGTCTCACCGAGCTTTTGAAACAACCCCAGTTCTCGCCGCTGAAGATGGAAGAGCAGGTCGCTGTCATTTTCGCCGGCACGCGCGGCTATCTCGACGCCATTCCCGTCGCTTCGGTCAGCAAGTTCGAGCAGGACTTGCTGCGCCTGCTGCGCACCGACGGTCAGGACATTCTCGAATCTATTCGCACCGAGAAGGCCTTGTCGGAAGCCAACGAGAAGAAGCTCGTCGCCTTCCTCGATAAGTTCGCGAAGGGCTTTACAGCGTAAGCGAACCGGCTCCAGCGCCGCTCGTAGGACAGGCAAGTAAGGAAGGCGCGGCCCGATGCCGAGCTTAAAAGACCTCAGAAACCGCATCACCTCGGTGAAGGCGACGCGCAAGATCACCAAGGCGATGCAGATGGTCGCCGCGGCGAAGCTGCGCCGCGCGCAGGAGGTGGCTACCGCCGCGCGGCCTTACGCCGACCGCATGGATCAGATGATGGCGAGCCTCGGGGCGCGCGTCACCGACAAGGGCGCTTCGCCGCTGCTCGTCGGGACGGGGCGCGACCAGGTGCACCTCCTGATCGTCATGACCGGCGAGCGCGGTTTGGCCGGTGGGTTCAACACCAACATCTCGAAGCTGGCGCGCAACGACGCTCAGCATCTGCTTGCCAAGGGCAAGACGGTGAAGATGATCATGGTGGGCCGCAAGGGGGCCGAAGCCATGCGGCGCGAGTTCGGCTCACACTACGTCGATCGCGTCGATTTACGCGGCATCCGCCAGATCACCTTTGCGCACGCCGACGACATCGCGCAGAAGTTGCTCGCCCTTTACGAGGCGGGTGGGTTCGATGTGGCGACGCTCTACTTCTCCGAGTTCAAGTCGGTGATTAAGCAGCAGCCGATCGCGCTGCAGCTCATCCCGGCGAGGATTCCGGCCGCCAAGCCGCAGAGCACGGGCGCCGCGGCCATCCACGAATATGAGCCGAGCGAGGAGGAGGTCCTGGGCGATCTCGTCACGCTCAACATTTCGACGCAGATTTTCCGCGGACTGCTGGAGAACGTCGCCTCTTTCTACGGCGCGCAGATGAGCGCCATGGACTCAGCGACGCGCAACGCCGGCGAGATGATCGACAAGCTGACGCTCCGGTACAACCGCACGCGTCAGGCCATGATCACCAAAGAGCTCATCGAAATCATCTCGGGCGCCGACGCCCTCTAGAACCACGAGACCGGTATGGCCTATACGACGACAGGGACAACAAAAGGCGGCCGGGACGGGCGGGCTGTCCTCGACGATGTCAAGCTCGCGCTCGCGATGGCTCTGCCGAAGGATCTCGGCGGTTCCGGTGAAGGACATAACCCCGAACAGCTGTTCGCACTCGGTTGGTCGTCCTGCTTCGGTCAGGCAGTCCTGCTACTCGCCAAGAAGCACGGTCTCGATGGTCAGGCCGCCAAGGTTAGCTGCACCGTGACACTCGACAAGGATGCGACGAGCTTCGCGCTCAAGGCCGACATCAAGCTGTCGCTCCCCGGTGCCGACAAGGACAAGCTCGAGGCGTTACTCAAGGACGCCCACGAAATCTGCCCGTACTCGAAGGCGACGCGCGGAAACATTCCCGTAACGCTGTCGGTCGCCTGAACTCATCGTTGGAGAAGCAAATGGCAAATTCTGTTGGTCGCATTCGCCAGGTCACGGGCGCCGTCGTCGACGTGCAGTTCGACGATCAGCTGCCGGCAATTCTCAATGCGCTCGAGACGACGAACCAAGGCAATCGTCTCGTGCTCGAGGTTGCCCAGCACCTCGGCGAGAACACCGTGCGCACCATCGCCATGGACTCATCCGAAGGACTCGTGCGCGGCCAGGAAGTTCGCGACACTGGCGGCCCGATCACCGTGCCGGTAGGCGATGAAACGCTCGGACGCATCATCAACGTGATCGGCGAGCCGGTCGATGAGGCCGGCCCCGTAAAGACGAGCGAGCGGCGCCCGATCCACGCGCCCGCCCCGACGTTCGCCGACCAGGCGTCGGAAGCGCAGATCCTCGTTACCGGCATCAAGGTCGTCGATCTGCTCGCGCCCTACGCCAAGGGCGGCAAGATCGGCCTGTTCGGCGGCGCCGGCGTCGGCAAGACGGTGCTGATCATGGAGCTGATCAACAACGTCGCCAAGGCGCACGGCGGCTACTCGGTGTTCGCCGGCGTCGGCGAGCGCACGCGCGAGGGTAACGACCTCTATCACGAGATGATCGAGTCGAACGTCAACCTCGACCCGAAGAAGAACAACGGCTCGACCAAGGGCTCCAAGTGCGCCCTCGTGTACGGCCAGATGAACGAGCCGCCGGGCGCCCGCATGCGCGTCGCCCTTTCCGGTCTCACGGTCGCCGAGTACTTCCGCGACCAGGGCCAGGACGTGCTGTTCTTCATCGACAACATCTTCCGCTTCACGCAGGCGGGCTCCGAGGTGTCGGCGCTTCTCGGCCGTATTCCTTCGGCCGTCGGCTATCAGCCTACGCTCGCCACCGACATGGGCGCTCTGCAGGAGCGCATCACCACGACGCAGAAGGGCTCGATCACGTCGGTGCAGGCCATCTACGTGCCGGCCGACGACCTGACCGATCCGGCGCCGGCAACGTCGTTCGCGCACCTTGACGCGACGACCGTTCTGTCGCGCGCCATTTCCGAGAAGGGCATTTATCCGGCCGTCGACCCGCTCGACTCCACGTCGCGCATGCTCGACCCCCGCGTCGTCGGCGAGGAGCACTATCAGGTGGCCCGCCAGGTGCAGCAGATCCTGCAGCGCTACAAGGCCCTGCAGGACATCATCGCCATTCTCGGCATGGACGAGCTCTCCGAGGACGACAAGCTGATCGTCGCCCGCGCCCGCAAGATCGAGCGCTTCCTGTCGCAGCCGTTCCACGTCGCTGAGGTGTTCACCGGCTCGCCCGGCAAGCTCGTCAGCCTCGCCGACACGATCAAGGGCTTCAAGGGCCTGTGCAACGGCGACTACGATCACCTGCCCGAGCAGGCGTTCTACATGGTCGGCACGATCGAGGAAGCCAAAGCCAAGGCCGAGAAGCTCGCCGAAGCCGCCTGATTACTGAACCGGGCCTCGCGGCCCCGCGATGAGGACAACCGCCATGGCTGTGGACGCACCCGGCGCGGCGCCGAGCTTCGGCTCCTGCTGCGGCGAGCTCAAGGACGCGATGAGCGGCGAGGAGTTCGAGCCGCTGCTGACTGTCGGTGACGACGGCGTGCTTTACATGTCCGTCGGCCTGATCGATCTCGAGGACGAGGAGCCGGGCATGGTCGATCACCCGCTCTTCTTCTGCCCGTTCTGCGGGACCAAGCTGCAGAGCGGTCGAGGAAGTGCGCGCCAAGACCGGCGGCGACAACGGCGCCGACGACTGACAGGGACACGTTAGCAGATGGCAGCGACATTCAATTTCGAGCTGGTGACACCCGAGCGGCTCGTGTTCTCGGGCGAAGCGAGCCAAGTCGTCGTTCCGGGCGCTGAGGGCGACTTCGCCGTGCTCGTCGGGCACGCGCCGTTCATCTCGACCCTGCGTCCCGGCATCCTCGAGGTGACGCTGCCGCAGGGCCGGCAGCGGCTGCTCGTCAAGAAGGGCGTCGCCGAGGCCGATCCCGAGCGCCTTACCGTGCTGGCGCAGACCGCCGTGCCGATCGAGGAGCTCGATGGTGCGCGTCTTGCCAGCGAGCTGCGCCTCGCCGAGGCGCAGGCCGCCGAGGCGAAAGACGATAACGCGCGGATGATGGCGGATACGTTGGTCGACGTGCTGAAGCGTCTGCAGGCAAAGGCAGCCTGAGGCCTACTCCGCGGCGACCGCGAGCGGAGCGGCGGCGCGCGGGCGCGAAGCGCGCAAACTCTTGCACCACTTCCTCGTAGACCGTCCGGCGGAAATCGATGGCGAGGCTTGGCACGTCGGCGAGCGGCACCCAACGCCAAGCGTCGAACTCCGGCTTTATCATCGAGCCCTTGGGGCCGATGTCGATCTCGCTATCGTCGCCCTCGAAGCGCATGGCGTACCAGCGCAGGCGATGGCCGGCGTACTTGCCCTTGAGGGCGATGCCGAGAAGCTCGGGCGGCAACTGGTAAGTTAGCCAGCCGGGGATTTCCGCAATCAGCGACGCGTTGCGTACGCCGGTCTCTTCCCACAGCTCGCGGAAGGCGGTCTCGCGTGAAGGCTCGCGCGGCTCGATGCCGCCCTGGGGTAGCTGCCATACGGCGTCGCCGACGTAGCTGCGCGCGCTGCGCCGCCCACTTCGGCCGGTGACGGCCGACGAGCACCAATCCTTCCGCGTTGAACAGCACGACGCCCACGCAGGGGCGAAGCGGCAGCGGCGCTGGGTAGGTCTCGGTTTGGGTGAAGGCCATAAGCGGTGGGTTGTTAACCGGTTATCAACAAACGAATCATGCATCATGATAAACCGGAAAATCCAGCTATTCTATGTCGTTATTTGTCTTATTTCGCGTCGCAATAGTCGCCCAAAGCGTCAACATCCTGGCACGGCATAGGCGGCGAACGCGGCAATCACCTGCAGGTACACCTCGCGCTTGAAGGGCACGATGAGGTCGGCGACCTCGGCAAGCGGCACCCATCGCCAGTCAGTGAACTCGGCCTTGTGGCCGGCTGCCGGGTTAATGTCGATCTCGCTGTCCTCGCCGAGGAAGCGGACCGCGAACCACTTCTGATCCTGTCCGACGTAGCGCGCCGCCCCAGGCCTTGCCGACGAGGTGCGGCGGCAGGTCGTAGCGCAGCCAACCGCTTGTCTCACCGAGGATTTTTACCGTGCGCATGCCGGTCTCCTCGATCAGCTCGCGTAACGCCGCATCGGCCGGATCTTCGCCGGGGTCGATGCCGCCCTGGGGCATCTGCCACCACTGGCCGCGGCCTTCTTCCTCACCGGCACCGTCGGCGCGGCGCCCGACCCACACGAGCCCGCTCGCGTTGATCACCGTGATGCCGACGCAGGGGCGGTAGAGCGGGGGACGGGATGGCTCATGGCGGGCTTCCCGGGCGCGTTGCGGGGTATCGGAAACGAAGATGGGCGCCGAAGCGGGCGCCCATCTATAGCTCAGGAGCAACCAGACTGCCCGGTCGGGCGAAGCCTTAGTTCTTCGCCTTTTCCTTGGTGTCAGCTGCGGCAGGCGCGGTCGTCGGCGGCACCGGGATGGTGGCACCAGCCGTCTTGCCGTCCGTGGCCGTGCCGCGCAGGAACGACAGCGCGTACTGCAGCTGGACGTCCTTCTCCGGCTCCTTGGGCACGTAGGCCGACGACCCGGAGGTCTCCTTGACCTCCTTGCCATCTTCGCCGTCTGCCGTTCTCCGGATTGCGCAGGTGGCCGCGCAGGCTCGCCTCACCGCGCGAGGCCTCGGCCGCAGCTGCCTTCTTCTTGAGCTCGTCGGGCAGCTCCTGCTCGATGACGATATCCGGATCGATGCCCTTGGCCTGGATCGAGCGGTTCGACGGCGTGTAGTAGCGGGCCGTCGTCAGCCTGATCGCGCCGTTAGCGCCGAGCGGAATGATCGTCTGCACCGAGCCCTTGCCGAACGAGCGCGTGCCGATGACGGTCGCGCGCTTGTGGTCCTGCAGGGCGCCGGCGACGATCTCGGAAGCCGAGGCCGAGCCGCCGTTGATCAGCACGACGACCTTCTTGCCGTCGGTCAGATCGCCCGGGATGGGCCTGAGCGCGCTGCGTTTCCTCGTTGTTGCGGCCCTTGGTCAGGACGACGGCGCCGCGCTCCAGGAAATCGTCGGAGACGGCAATCGCCTGATCGAGCAGGCCGCCTGGGTTGTTGCGAAGGTCGATGATGTAACCCTTGAGGTCCTTGCCGATCGATTTCTTGGCGTTCTCGATGGCCTTCACGAGGTTGGTGTGCGTCTGCTCGTTGAAGGTCGTGACCTTGATGTAGGCGACGTCCTTCTCGTTATGCGCCTTCACCGCGTTGATGCGGATGATGTCGCGCGTGACCTTCACGTCGAACGGATCGTCGATGCCCTTGCGGACGATGGTCAGCGAGATCGGCGTATTGACCGGGCCGCGCATTTTCTCGACCGCCTGCTCCAGCGTCAGGCCGACAATCTGCTCGCCGTCGAGATGCGTGATGAGATCGTTCGCCTGCAGGCCGGCCTTGGAGGCGGGCGTATCGTCGATGGGCGAGACCACCTTCACGATGCCGTTCTCCATGGTGACCTCGATGCCAAGGCCGCCGAACTCGCCGCGCGTCTGCACCTGCATGTCGCGGTAGTTTTTCGGGCTGAGGTAGGAGGAATGCGGGTCGAGCGCCGACAGCATGCCGTTGATGGCCAACTCGATCAGCATCGTATCGTCGGGCTTCTCGACGTAGTCGGAACGGACGCGTTCCAGCACGTCGCCGAAGAGATCGAGCTGTCGATAGAGCTCAGAATTCTCCGAGGTTGCCGAATACGTGCGCGTGACGTTCAGCAGCGTGGTGGCGCCGGCGACGCCGGCCATCAAGAGGAACGTCCAGAATGCGAATTCCGTCTTGCGCATTATCCTTGCACCTTTCGATGACCCGCCACCCACCATGGGTCCGGGTCTATAGGCTTCCCATCCTTGCGAAACTCTACATAGAGGACGGGCGCATTGTTTGTGGTAGCGGGTTGGGCCTGTTGTGCCCAGCCGCTCATGGTTCCGACCGGTTCGGCGGCGAGAACGAATTGGCCAGGTTGGACATCGATCTGCGACAGGCCCGCGAGTAGCACATGATAACCGCCGCCAGCATTGATGATCAAGAGTTGGCCGTAGCTACGAAATTCACCAGCGTAAACGATCCAACCATCGCAAGGTGACGTGACTTGGGCACCTTGTCGGGTTTCGAGCACAATCCCCTTTGATTGGCCACCAAATTGAGTTTTCTCACTAAAGCCTAATACCTGACGGCCCTGCGCGGGCATGGGCAGCCGGCCGCTTGCATCGGAAAAAGCGATTTCAGGCTTAATGCGGCCCGGACTACCGAGCGTTGCACCGGGCGAAAGCTCAACGACGTCGGTCCCTTTGGACGTGGAAGGCGGCGCAATGGGCGGCGCATCTTTGGGCGGCGCCTTCGAAATCGCCGGCAGTGCGGCGGGCGAGTTTGGCGGAATTGGCGGAGATGAATTCGGTGTAATGTTTGGCGCAGCCTGCTGGCGCTGCTGCTCATCGTAGGCGCCGAGCCCGGTATTGTCTTTGACCGCCCGGTCGAGGCGCGAGATCAATTCGTTGAGATCGGTCACATTGCGCGAGATGTCGGCGGCCGCCGTCCGCATGCGCTTCAGCTCCGACTGACGCTCGTCGAGCGTAACCTTCTTCTCCTCCATCAGCCCGGCGAGCCGCGTGCGCGCATCGTTCAACCGTGTCATCTCGGCGCGCAGTTGATCACCCTGGGTGCGGATCTCGGTCATGACGCGTACGAGCTCGGTGAGCCTCGCCGTCAGCGCCTTGGCCTGGGTGCCAAGTTCGGGGAACGCGGCGGACAGGAGCATGGCACTGCGCACCATCTCGAGCGCATCCTCGCGCTGCGTGATCAGCACCGGTGGCGGATTGCGGCCCATGCGCTGCAGCGCCGACAAGAGCTTGGCGATCTGGTTGTTACGCTGATTGAGCGAGCCCTTGAGGATGCGCTCCTGCTCCTCGAGCTCGCCCAGGCGGGTCTCGATGGTGGTCAGCTGCGCTTCGCTCTTTTTGATGAGGTCGGCGGTCTCGACCAGTCGCGAATTCAGCCGCTCGCGCTCAGCTGCCAGCCCTTCGACGTCGGATTGCAGCGCTTGCGTGCGCTTCTGGACCTTCTCCAGCTCATCGCGCTTGCTCTCGAGCGTCTTCTTGACTTCGTCGGCTTGGACGGCGTTTGTGCGCGGGCCGGCAGCGCTGGCGCCGCGGCAAGCAAGGCAACGCCGGCAAAGGCGCCGGCGCACACGTAACGTCTTGCCAATTCTGCTGATTGAGCCATCTGCAACGGCCAATTGTCCCCCTAAGGTGCGAGCCGGCGAAATTCACCAGAGGCTTCAATTGCGGCAATTATGGCGCGCCAGGACTTGCCAATGCGTTGCGCCCCAGGGTCAACGAGCGGTTCTGGACTGCCGCCCATAGATACGGTTTGCCGGCCCCACGCCAACGCTTTAAGGAGTTGCCGAGAACGGAGAACGAACGATCATGGAGACTGTGCTCTACCACTTGACCACGCTGGCTGTCGCCGCGGTGGTCGTGGTCCTATTTCTCGGCCTGTGGAACCTGTCGCGCGGCAAGAGCCCGAACACGCAGCCAGAAGCTGATGCGCTGGCGCGTCGGGCTGCAAGCGCTGGCCATCGTCATCATCTTGCTCTTCGTGCTCGTCCATAACTACTCCTGACGCGGCACCTGACGATGCGCGACGGCCGAATTGAGCTATGCTGAAGTGAGCTTTCACGGGAAACGCTCCGCATGGTCGTACTGAGCAAGATCTACACCCGCACGGGTGACAAGGGGACCACGGCGCTCGGCAGCGGCGAGCGCGTGCCCAAGCACGCCCTGCGCATCGCCGCCTACGGCACCGTCGACGAGACCAACGCCAGCATCGGCATGGTGCGCGTCCACCTGGGCGACGCGGATCCCAAGCTCGACGCCATGCTGGTGCGCATTCAGAACGATCTGTTCGATCTCGGCGCCGACCTGTGCGTGCCCGACCGCGGCCAGAAGCTCGAGTACGAGCCGCTGCGCGTGACGGACGCACAGGTGAAACGGCTCGAGGAGGAGATCGACGAGATGAACGCCGAGCTTAAGCCGCTGCGTTCGTTCGTGCTGCCTGGTGGGTCGCCGGCTGCTGCCGCGCTGCACGTGGCGCGTACCATTTCGCGACGCGCCGAGCGCCTCATGGTCGAGCTGGCCGCCGAGCCGGGTGAGCCGGTTGGCTCCGCGGCGCTAAAGTACATCAATCGCCTGTCGGATTTGCTCTTCGTCGCCAGCCGTTACGTCAACGATCGCGGCAAGAGCGACGTACTGTGGGTGCCCGGTCAGAATCGCTAGTGGCTTCCCTCAATCTCAGCAGGGCACCTTGTTCATTCCGCTGCGCGACGACAACTCGCTGAAGTCGATCCCCTTTCAATACGTCACGGTCGGGCTGATCGTCCTCAATGTGCTCGTCTTCGCGTTGGAGGTGAGCGGCCTCAGCGAGGCGGCGGTGCGCGAGTTTCGGCGTGACGCCGCGCGAATTGCTCGGCAGCGAATTCCTGGCGACGCCGAACCCACTAGCGGACGATGGTTCCGCCATCGCCGAGCGCGCGACGCTCCTCACCTACATGTTCTTCCACGCGGACGTGTTCCACCTCGTCGGCAACATGCTGTTTCTGTGGGTGTTCGGCGACAACGTCGAGGACGCGATGGGGCACGCGACGCTTCCTCGTTTTCTATCTAGCTTGCGGCGTCTTCGCGGCTCTGTTCCACGCCTGGATGGTGCCCGACAGCGACCTGCCGCTCATCGGCGCCAGCGGCGCCGTCGCCGGCGTTATCGCTGCGTATCTGATGCTGCATCCGCGCGTCAACGTGTGGGTTCTGGCTTTCAAGGTCATCCCCCTGCGCATCACGGCGGGCCTGGTGCTCGGCATTTGGGTTGCTACGCAGGTCGTCATGGTGGCCATGCCGGACCTTGGCCCGATTGCATGGTGGGCGCACATCGGCGGCCTTATCGCCGGAGCCGTCCTCATCGTGTTCATGCGGCGCCCGGGTGTGCCGTTGTTCGACCGCGGCGCCAACCTCGCCTGACGTCCAAAACGTCGTTTTTGCCCGCTTCTGCAGCACGTTCGGGCCCGGAACGGTTAATCGGCGACCAATTGACTTGCATTCGTCCCGACCGTAGGTTCTCTTTTCGCACTTGCGAATAACGAAGAGAAGGCCTGCCACTGGGGACTTTCTCGCGCGGTTCGGCGATATTCTCGTCGCGCTGCACAACAGCCCCTCGATGACAGCAGACCTCGACAAAACGCTTGGAGAGCCGACGGCATGAAGATTTTGGTGCCGGTCAAAAGAGTAGTCGATTTCAACGTCAAAATTCGCGTCAAGCCGGATGGATCGGGCCTCGATCTCGCCAACGTCAAGATGTCGATGAACCCCTTCGATGAGATTGCTGTCGAAGAGGCAGTCCGCATCAAGGAGAAGGGCGGCGCCGCTGAGATCGTCGTCGTATCCGTCGGCCCAGCGAAGGCGCAGGAAACGGTGCGCACCGCGCTCGCCATCGGCGCTGACCGCGGCATCCTCGTCGAAACGCAGACGCCCCGATCGAGCCGCTCGCTGTTGCCAAGATCCTCAAGGCCGTCGTCGAGGCCGAGAAGCCCGACCTCGTCATCCTCGGCAAGCAGGCCATCGACGACGACTGCAATCAGACCGGTCAGATGCTGGCGGCGCTGCTCGGTTGGCCGCAGGGCACGTTCGCTTCCAAACTTGCGATCGACAACGGCAGCGCGGTCGTCACGCGCGAGGTCGACGGTGGCCTCGAGACGCTGCGTCTCAAAATGCCGGCCGTTGTCACCACCGATCTGCGCCTCAACGAGCCGCGCTATCCCTCGCTTCCCAACATCATGAAGGCGAAGAAGAAGCCGCTCGACACGAAGAAGCCCGACGACTTCGGCGTCGACGTCGCGCCGCGCCTCAAGGTGCTGAAGATCGCCGAGCCCGCCAGCCGTAAGGCCGGCGTCCGCGTCGGCAGCGTCGCTGAGCTCGTGCAGAAGCTCAAAGCCGAAGCCGGGGTGCTCTGATGGCTATTCTGTTATTGGCCGAGCACACCAACGGCGCGCTGCAGGCTGCGACTGGCAAGGCCGTCGCCGCGGCTAAGCGAACTGGGCGGCGACATCACGTGCTCGTCGCCGGCCACAACTGCAAGCCGGCCGCCGAAGCCGCGGCCAAGCTGTCGGGCGTTAGCAAGGTGCTGGTTGCGGATGCACCGCATCTCGAGCACGGGCTGGCCGAAGAAACGGCGGCGCTCATTGCGTCGCTGATCGGCCAACTACGACGTCGCTCGTCGCGCCGGCGACGACGACGGGCAAGAACGTCGCGCCCGCGCGTCGCCGCCGCGCTCGACGTGATGCAGATCTCCGACATCACCAAGGTTGTCTCCGCCGACACCTTCGAGCGGCCGATCTACGCCGGCAACGCTATCCAGACTGTGCAGTCGCCGGACGCCAAGAAGGTCATCACGGTGCGCATCTCGGCGTTTCCGTCGGTGGCCGAGGACGGTCGCCGCCGCGATCGAAAGCGTCGCAGTGCCGGCCGCCGTCGGGCTTGTCGACTTTCGAGAAGGCCGAGCTGACGACGTCGGATCGTCCCGAGCTCGCCTCGGCACGCATCATCATTTCCGGTGGCCGCGGACTTCAGTCGGGCGAGAACTTCAAGAAGCTGCTCGAGCCGGTCGCCGATGCGCTCGGCGCAGCGGTCGGTGCCTCACGTGCGGCCGTCGATGCGGGCTTCGTGCCGAACGACATGCAGGTGGGCCAGACCGGCAAGGTGGTCGCGCCCGATCTCTACATGGCGGTCGGCATCTCCGGCGCCATCCAGCATCTCGCCGGCATGAAGGATTCCAAGATCATCGTCGCGATCAACAAGGATGGCGAGGCGCCGATCTTCCAGGTGGCGGACTACGGACTCGTCGCCGATCTGTTTCAGGCGCTGCCGGAGCTTGAGGCAGAGCTGAAGAAGGCCGGCCAATAGTTGGGAAACAACAAGGACCTCGGGGACAGAAGGACTTGCGGACATGAACGTGGCGGTCAAAACGGCAGACAAGCCGAAAGTCGAGCACAAGACCCCCCAGGTCATCAAGAAGGTCGGCGTGATCGGCGCCGGCCAGATGGGCACCGGCATCGCCCATGTCATCGCACTCGGCGGCTACTCGGTCGCGCTCAACGACCTCAAGAAGGATGACGGTCGAAGAGTCGGTGCGCACGATCGAGAAGTTCCTGAGGCGCCAGGCCGAGAAGGGCCTCATCACGGAAGGTGATGTCAAGCCCGCCCTGAAGCGCATCAGCTACGCGCCGAGCTTCGACGCGTTCTCCGATTGCGACTTCGTCATCGAGGCCGCGACCGAGGACGAAGCCGTCAAGCGCAAGATCTTCGCCGAGGTTTGCCCGAAGCTCAACGACCGCGCGATGCTGGCGACGAACACGTCGTCGATCTCGATTACGCGTCTTGCTTCGACGACCGACCGGCCCGAGCACTTCATCGGCATGCACTTCATGAACCCGGTGCCGCTGATGGAGCTGGTCGAGCTCATTCGCGGCATCGCCACCGACGACGACATGTTCGCGCTGACGCGCAGGTTCGTCGAGAGCCTCAACAAGAAGGTCGCGGTCAGCGAGGATTTCCCCGCTTTCATCGTCAACCGCATCCTACTGCCGATGATCAACGAGGCCGTCTACACGCTGTATGAGGGTGTCGGCACGGTCGAGGCCATCGACAAGGCGATGAAGCTTGGCGCGCATCATCCCAATGGGTCCGCTCGAGCTCGCCGACTTCATCGGCCTCGATGTCTGTCTGTCGGTGATGCAGGTGCTGTACGAGGGCCTGTCGGATTCGAAATACCGGCCGTGCCCGCTGCTCGTCAAATACGTCGAGGCCGGGTGGCTCGGCCGCAAGACGCATCGCGGCTTCTACGACTACCGCGGCGAGAAACCGGTTCCGACGCGCTGAGCGTACGCCAGTCGTAGATCGAGGGCGGCTCGTCAGCCGCCCTTTTTGTTTTGGCCGGTCAGGCCGCCACGGCTGGTCGCGGAGGCGGCGCAGTCTCGGCCCAGCACGGCAAAGCGGAGAGCTGCTCGAACCACCGGCCAAGGTGCTTGTAGGAGTCAACCGGCAGCCGACACTCTGTGGCATAGAAGAGGTACGAGCCGACGGTGAAATCGGCGAGCGTGGGACCGGAGCCGACGAGCCAGTCGCGCTTTGCCAGATGCTGCGTCGAGAACGGCAGCCTCCTTGTTGAATGCATCCGTTGCCTTGGCGACGACGGCGGCGTCGGTGGTGCCGAGGCCGAAAATTGCTCTTCACCAGGTTCTGGAACAACAGCGGCATGCAGGCGTCGCTGCCCCAATGCGCACTCTGCCAGTTCTGCCAGCGCATGATGTCGGCGCGCGTGCGCGGATCTTCGGGCCACAAGGTGTTGGGCGTCTTGCTGGCGAGGTATTGCATGATCGCGTCGGACTCCCACAGCACGAAGTCCTTATCGACGAGCGTAGGCGTGCGCCCCGTGGGATTGAGCGCGAGGTAAGCGGGTGTTCTGTTCTCGCCCTTGGTCGCATCGAGATTCGTGTATTCGAGCGGAATGCCGAGATAGGAAGCGACTGCCCGCACCTTCCAGGTGCGCGGAGAGCCTGCAAATCCGTAGAGCTTCATGGGATCCTCCTTGGGGTTCAATCACCGCGTACGTGGAAACGTAGCGGCCGAGCCGCTCCAATGTTCCCGTCCAGCCGTGCTCGTGCCGGTCACGGGCGGCTTCATCGAAGAACTGCTCGTGAGTTAGCGTCATGTCGGTGCCGTCGCCGGCCTTCTTGAGCTTGACGGTGACCAGCGATTCCCGTTCGGGCGTGCTTTCCCACGCCCAGGTGAAGGTCAGCTTCTCGTTGGGGACGATCTCGCGATAGACGCCGCCGACGCGGTGCTGCTCGCCGCTCGGCATTTCCATGACGATACGGTAGCGGCCGCCGACCTCGAGGTTGGTTTCGGCGACGAGGATCCGGCCATCGTCGCTCGGACCGAACCACTGCTTCAGCGCTTGCGGGTCGGTCCACGCGCTGATAGACCTTTTCGATCGGCGCGGCGTAGTGGCGTTTGAACGTGAGGCTCGGCTTTTGGATTGGGGATCTTTGGGCGAGGGCCATGCGTCGCTCTCCAAATAGCGGCCGAGCGCATCGAGCCGCTCGGTCCAGAACTGCTCGTAGCGATGGAGCCACTGCGTGGCTTCTTCAAGTGGCGCGACGGTAAGTCGGCAGCGCACAGTACGGCCCGTCTTGTTGCGACGTGAGTAGGCCAGCGTCGGCGAGAACCCCGATGTGCTTCATGATGTTGGGCAGCGACATCGGGAACGGCTCTGCCAGTTCGCTGACGCTCAAGCTCGGCGTTTGCGACAGACGCAGCAGGATCGCGCGTCGCGTCGCGTCGCCGAGCGCAGAGAAAGTCCGATCGAGCTTTGCAGGTTGATAGCTAACCATGTGGTTAAGTATTATGAACTGTCGCCGTGTGTCAAATGGAATCGAAAGATGTGTGTGCCGGGAGCAAAATGGAGCTGGCGTGGAGCGAAACGCTCGCCGGCGCTGCGAGCGATAGCGCTCGCGGCCGTTCGGCGAGTTGTCGTGAAGTCGAAACTAAGCCGAGACCGGCCAAGGCTGGTGGTGGCAAACGACCCGCCCGACCGGTCCCAACTCCTACGATCACCTCACAGGGCCGACCCACGCTTGTTGCAGTCGATCCCGTGTGGTGAGACGCAGGCCGGTGAGCGCCGGGATGAGGCGGCGCCCACCATGCTGTGCGTCAGTTCGGCTGCACGACGTTGTCGATGACGTGGATGACGCCGTTCGACTGCAGCACGTTGGAGATCGTGATGCGGCCGGCGTGACCCTCGGGGTCATACACGGCGAGGTGCTTGTCGCTGACGCGCTTGATCCACAGCGACTGACCGTTGACGGTCTTCAGCTCGGCCTTGCCGCCCATCTTGTCGACCATGTCCCACAGATCCTTCTCCGTGAGCGCGCCGGGCACGACGTGATAGGTCAGGATGCTCGTCAGCTTGCCCTTGTTCTCCGGCTTCAACAGCGTCGGAACGGTGCCGTCCGGGAGCTTCTCGAAGGCGCGGTTGGTCGGAGCAAACACGGTGAAGGGGCCGGGGCCGGACAACGTGTCGACGAGGCCGGCGGCCTTTACTGCGGCGACGAGCGTCGTGTGATCCTTCGAGTGTATGGCGTTCTCGATGATGTTCTTCGATGGGATACATCCGCGCGCCGCCGACCGTCACGGTCTTCTCGGCGAACGAGGGGGTGGCGAGCCCGGCGCCAAATGCGAGCGCCACGATAGCGGCGCCGGCGAAAAACACTGACGTGTTCTTGATTGCGTTGTGCATGGGTAGTCCTCCGATCTAGACAGCCCCTGTTGGCGGGGCGATGGGCTAGATACGGAGCGCAACCGCGCCGGGTTTCACCGGCGCGAACTATTCGGTTGTCTCGATGAGCTTGCCTGCGAACAGCACCGGCCCGGTGGGCGCGCCGGTCGGTGAGCCGCCCTCGGGCTCGAGGCTGACGGCCAGCGTCGCGTCCTCGATGACGTTCGGCGAATAGGCCGCGAGCGTCGGCCACCACGGTGAACGGTCGATCGCCGATCAAGCCGAGCGAGCGCGGCGTCTTCAGCTCGTCGTGCACGAGCCACAGCTCATAGCTCTTGCCTGGCTCCGGCTCGGCGGCGACGGCGCGGATGGTCAGTTGCCGCTTGTCGAGATCGACGGACACGAGGAACGCCGGCGATTGCGCATCCTTCTGCAGCACGGCGACGAGCATCTTGTCGGCTCCGGGCTGGGCGAACTCGCGCACAGCCGACGAAGAGCAGCAGGGAGGCTGCGATAGCGCGAAGCGGCAAAGGTGGCCGCTTGCCAGCGGCTAGCCGGCGCTCGATGCCGACGACGTTGGCGGTGCCGTCGAGAGCGCGTCGATCCGCGCTTCGATCGTCGTCCACACGCTGCGCGGTACTTCGCGCGGCGGGATCGTCTCGGCGAGCGGCGCTAGCCTGCGCTCCCACGCCTCGATGGCGGCGGCGAGGCGAAGGCTCACTGCGCGCGCGCAACGCGACGGCCGCGCGCTCGCCAGGCAGGGAGCGTGCCGAGCACGTACTCGGCGGCGAGCATGTCGATGTCTTCACCGTTCGCTCATGAGCCGAGACACTTTCTCAGTTGCGCCAGGCTGCGGTGCAGCCAGGTCTTGATGGTCCCCACGGGGTGCGCGAAGCGCTGCGCGAGCTCGTCGCGGCTGAGCCCGGTGTAGTAGGCGAGCAGCACGATCTCGCGCCGCTCCGGCTCGAGTCCCTGCAGGCACTCCTGCAGCCGGCGCAGCTCCTCGCTCTGCTGTGCGCGCCTCGAGCGGATCTGGTCCTTCTGCCGCGACGTCGAGCGCCTCGCGGTGCGTCCTCGATCGAAACCGGCGCACGCCGCCGCACCTCGTCGATGGCGCGGTTGCGGGCGATGGTCGCCATCCAGGTGATGGGCGAGGCCTTGGCGGGATCGAAGCTCGCAGCTCGCTCCCAGATCTTCACGTAGACGTCCTGCAGCACGTCCTCGGCACGGTCTTTGCGCGGCAGGATGCGCCACACGACGCCGCACAGCTTCGCCGAGGTCGGCTGCATAAAGCGCTGAAAATGCATCGCGATCACGCTCGGCGACGCGGGCCAGCAGGGCTATGAGATCGGCGGCCTGGAGCGGTTTCTGCATCGCGTAAGCCAGATACGGATGGCCGTTCAGTGCGTTGCCG
Organism: uncultured Alphaproteobacteria bacterium; assembly: GCA_963724595.1. Classification (GTDB taxonomy): domain Bacteria; phylum Pseudomonadota; class Alphaproteobacteria; order Rhizobiales; family Hyphomicrobiaceae; genus Hyphomicrobium_A. Next base: position 156,987 of record CAVRVR010000009.1, read on the forward strand.
GCGGCGCCCAGCGAGCCGCAGGAATGCGGTCAGGTCATCGGTAGCATGGTGAATGTGCTCCGGCAGCTTCGTCCACTTGCGCATCTGTAGCTGCGCCGGATGGTCAACATAATTCGAGTGCACGAGCACCGTCGTCATGCCGAGCGCGTGCGGCGCCTCGAGGTTGTGCGGCATGTCCTCGAACATGGCCGCCTCGCGCCGGCGCGACGCCGTGGCGGTCGACCATGCGGTCGAAGGCGTCGGCGTGAAGGCTTGGCCACAAACTCGCAGGCGGCGATGTCGCAGATGTCCTCGAACAGGTGCAGCACGCCGAGCTTCTCGGCGACGCGCTCGGCATGCCGGCGCGAGCCGTTGGTGAAGATGAGCCGGCGACCGGGCAGCGCCGCCAACGCGGCCGCCAGCTCCGGCGCCTCGGCACAGCGGCGACAGGTCGATGTCGTGCACGTAGTCGAGGAAGGCGTGCGGGTCGAGCTTGTGCACCTGCATGAGGCCCGAGAGCGTCGTGCCGAACTGGTGGTAGTAGCTCTTCTGCAGATAGCGCGCGTGCTCAAGGGCACGTCGAGGTACTGTGGCGATGAACGCGCCCATGCGCGTGATCGACCTCGGCGAAGAGGTTGCAGGTCGACGGGATAGAGCGTGTTGTCGAGATCGAAGATCCAGACGCGGGTATCGGCGAAGCCGTGCCGCTCGATGCCGGATTGATCGGCGTCAAAGCGCAGCGCGGGTGCCGCGCCGACCCCGGCCGGGAACCCGGTTGCGGCGTCGGGGCGCTCATTCGCTGCGCGCCTTTGACTTGCGGCGCGCCCGTCCGACGAGCGTGCCGACGCCGTGGGTGGTGAAGAGCTCGAGCAGCACGCAGTGCGGTACGCGGCCGTCGATGATGACGACGGCCTCGACGCCGGCTTCGACGACCTCGATGCAGCCTTCGATCTTGGGGATCATGCCGCCCGAGATGACGCCCTCCTTGATGAGCTGACGCGCCTCCTCGATCGTCAGTTGGTGCACGAGCTGTCTTGTTGCTGTCGAGCACGCCTTCGACGTCGGTGAGCAGCAGCAGGCGCTTTGGCCTTCATGCGCGCGGCGAGCGCGCTGGCGAAGGTGTCGGCGTTGATGTTGAGCGTCTCGCCGTCGCGGCTGATGCCGATGGGCGCGATGACGGGGATGAGGTCGGAGCTTCGAGATCACATCGACGATGTGCGGGTTGACCTCGATCGGATCGCCGACGTAGCCGATGTCGACGGCCTTCATCAGGTTCGACTCGGGGTCCGGCATCTCGGTGATCTTGCGCGCGATCATCAGGTTGGCGTCCTTGCCGCAGATGCCCACGGCCTTGCCGCCCTGCCGGTTGATGGCGGAGACGATGTCCTTGTTGATCAGCGCCGGCGAGCACCATCTCGACGACCTCGACGGTCGGCTTGTCGGTGACGCGCAGGCCGTGCACGAAGTCGGACGTGATCTGCAGCTTCTTCAGCATGGCCGCGATCTGCGGACCGCCGCCGTGCACGACGATAGGGTTAACGCCCGACTGCTTCAGGTAGACGACGTCCTGCGCGAAGGCGTCGGCCAGCGCCTGCGTCGCCCATGGCGTTGCCGCCGAACTTGATGACGACCGTCTGGTCGTCGTAGCGAATGAGGTGCGGCAGCGCCTCGGCCAGGATGCGCGCCTGCACGTGCGGCGAGGGATCGAGCTCGGGAGCCGCGCGGCCTTGCGGCGGCGTGATCGTCTTCATATTCCTGGCCTAAGTTTTCGTGCCGGCCGTGAGCCGGGGCGATACAACAAAGTATGTCTCCACAACCGTAGGCCGCTCTTATACCGCCAGGCCCCATGACGCCAAGCCCCATGCCTTTAAGCTCAAGCAGTTAAGAGCCGTGACGCCAAGCCGCCGAGCCGCAACGGAATTCCCCCACATTCGCTGCTACCGGAGCAGTCAAAGTGCGCTATCCAGCCTGAGCGCGCCCGGGGTCGATTTCCGCGCCCGTGCCGGCAGCCCTGCCGCGGGAGAAGCTTGTTCATGATCGCCGACGACTTGAGCCGTATCGCCATGTCGTCCGGCCTCGCGACGTCCCTGTCGCGGGCGACGGACTACGCGCGCGCGCAGGGCCACGCGGAGGTGACGCTCGAGCACATGCTGCTGGCGCTGTGCGACGACCCCGACGCGGTTCTGGTGCTGGCGGCGAGCAACGTCGACGTCGAGGAGCTCACCGGCGACGTGACGACGCAGCTTGCCGCGCTGCCATCGCGGCCGCATGCGACAGATATCGAGTTCGCCGTGTGCACCCGACATGCGCCGCATCCTCGAAGCCGCCGCCGCCGCTGCGCGCGGTGGCCGCCGCCGCGAGATCAACGGCGCCATCGTGCTGGCGGCCATCGTCGGCGACGGCAAGAGCGCCGCGTCGCAGGTGCTGCAGCGCTCAGGGACTGACCTTCGAGGGCGCTATCCGTGCGCTGCAGAGCAAGCCGCCGCCGGCCGCCGAGCAGCGCCAGCTTCCTGCGCCCGACGCCGAAGCGATACTCGCCGACGCACGCGAGCGCGTGCAGTCGCGGACGGGCTGTCACCGGCGCGCCGGCTGCCGTTCGACGAAGGTGCGTACGAGGACGTCGGCTGAGCCGGCGCCGCTGCATGTCGAGCAGGCGCGCGCCTTGCCGCCTCCGGCGTACGAGCCCGAGCCGCCGGAGCCTGAGCAGTCGGTCGAGCGGGCCATACCATCGACGACTACGAGCAGGCTCAATCGTACGAGCCGCAGGCGGAACCGGCATTCGCGCCAGCTCCGAGCAGCGCGAGCCGGATCGCCATCACGACGCCGAGCCGCAGTACGCCGCCGGCGTACGAGCCCGAGCCGCGGTTCGAGGAACGCTACGAGCATCGCGGACCGCCGCCGATGCCGGCCTCGGCACCGTTCCCGCCGCCTCTTCCGGTGCCGGACGCGCGCGACAGCTGGACGCCACCACCGTCGCCACCCCAGCCCGGCTCGCGTTTCGGAGCACCACCTCCGCCGCCTCGCGGGCCCGCCGTTGCCGCCGATACCGGCCCCCGCCGCTGCCGCGAGCCGCGTCCGGCGGCCACCGCCGCTCTGGCGCCGTGGCCCGAGGACGATCGCCCGCCGATGGGCGTCGGCTCCGGCTCCGGCGCACCCGGCGGCGCACGCGTCGAGCGATCGCCTCGCAACTGAGCCGCCGGGCTGCACCACAGGCCGCGGCGCGTCCCGGGGCCAGACCGGTCTCGCCGCGCACGGAGATCGGCCAGCTCGTCGAGAACATCCCGCGCTCCATGCGCGTCGCCGTGCCGGCTGCTCGTCGAGGTGCGCATCGCGCGCGCCGACGTGCAGGCGCTGGCCGAAGGACCTGCAGGGAGGCGGTGCCGCTTATCAGCACGAGGTCACGGTGACCAAGGCGATGTCGGTGCGTCTGCGCGCGCCCGACGGCGGCTTCTTCATCGAGACGGCGTCGCCCGAGACGCAGTGGATCGAGCGATCGATGCTCGCTGTCGTCTGACGATTTCGCGAGCTGGCGCTGGCACGTCACGCCGCGCGAGAAGGGGCGACAAGCGTCTGCAGCTCATCATCTCGGCGCGCACGGTGAGCGCCGACGGGCTTGGCGGCCGAGACGGCGCTGCCCGACCAGGTGATCACGGTGCGCGTGCGCACGAACTACGCGAGGTCGGCCGCGCGCTGGGTCGGCTGGGGCGTCGCCGCGCTTGCCGGCGGCCTGCTCGCCAAGTTCGGCGAGGGCGCGCTTCGACGCCGGCTGGCGCAGAGCCTCAACAGCTCATGTCCGGGTGAGAGCGCTCGAGCGCTGCGCGCTATGCGCGCTCGGCGACGATGCCGGCGATGGCCGCGCGCAGCTCGTCGATGCCGTGGCCTTTTTCCGACGACGTCACGATGACGTGCGGAAACGCGGCCGGGTGCTTGCCGAGCGTCTTCGCCGCCGTGTCCTCGGACGACCTCGTCGAGCTCGTGCGGCTTGATCTTGTCGGCCTTGGTCAGCACCGCCTGATAGGAGACGGCCGCCTCGTCGAGCATCTCCATGATCTGCCAGGTCGGGCGGCTTCAGGCCGTGGCGGCAGTCGATCAGCAGGAAGACGCGCGCCAGCGTCGCGCGGCCGCGCAGATAGTCGGTGACACGAGCGCGGTCCACGCCTCGACCTTCTCCTTCGGCGCCTTGGCGAAGCCGTAGCCCGGCATGTCGACGAGATAGAGCGGCCGCGTCGGGTGCCTGGAAGAAGTTGAGCTCCTGCGTGCGCCCCGGCGTGTTCGAGGTGCGCGCGAGGCCGCCCTGGCGCACGAGCGCGTTGAGCAGGCTCGACTTGCCGACGTTGGAGCGGCCGGCGAAGGCGATCTCGATGCGGTCGGCCGGCGGCAGGAACTCCAGCGCCGGCACGCTCTTCAGAAGCTGCCAGGGCCGCTCGAACAGCTGCTCACCGGCGGACGAGGATGGATCTGGCTCGGTCATGATGCCCTGCGCCTCCATGCGCGCTCGTCGCTGCCTCGAGGCGCGCTCAGTGCGTGTCCTTGCGCTTGCGGCTTGGCCGCGGTCTCCGAGTCTTTGCGGCCTTGCTTCGCTTGGCCGCTCGCTTGACTGGCGTCGGCGCCGGCATGCCGCGAGCCGTCGACGCCGACACCAGCGGCTTGAACTGCCGTGACAGGTTGCCGATGAGGTGGATCTCGGCGCCCTGCTTTTTCATGATGTAGGACTGCTGCGTGAGCGACAGGATGTTGCTCCAGGCCCAGTAGATCACGAGGCCGGCCGGGAACGAGGCCAGCAGGAACGTGAAGATGCACCGGCATCCAGCTGAAGATCTGCTGCTGCACCGGATCGGGCTGCTGCGGGTTGAGCTGCATTTGCAGCCACATCGTGATGCCCATGATCAGCGGCCACACGCCGATGTGCAGGAACTCCGGCACGGCGATAGGGCAGCAGACCGAACAGGTTGAACAGCGACGTCGGATCGGGCGCCGACAGATCCTTGATCCAGCCGAAGAACGGCGCATGCCGCATGTCGATCGTGATGAACAGGACCTTGTAGAGCGCGAAGAACACCGGCAGCTGCAACAGGATCGGCAGACAGCCGGCGATCGGATTGACCTTCTCGCGCTTGTAGAGCTCCATCAGCTCCTGCTGCTGGCTTGCATCTTGTCGTCCTTGTAGCGCTCGCGCAGCTGCTCCATCTGCGGCTGCAGCTTCTTCATCTTCGCCATCGAGGCGAACTGCTTGTTGGCGAGCGGGAAGAAGGCGAGCCGCACGAGCACGGTGAGGATGAGGATCGTCACGCCGAAGTTGTGGACGACCGAGTTGATGGCCTCCATCAGGTAGAACAGCGGCTTCGTGATGAAGAAGAACCAGCCCCAGTCGATCAGCAGATCGAACTGCTTGATGCCGTGCTCGGTCTGGTAGGCCTGCAGGATCTTCACCTGCTTGGCGCCGGCGAAGAGCTGCGACGTCGACGCTCGTCGCGTCTGGCCGGGCGCCACGATCATCGGTGTCGCGCAGGTAGTCGGTCTGATAGGATGGCTGCTCGCTCGGCAGCTTCGGCGCCTGCGCCGGAGAACTGCGCGCGGTAGTGCGCCTTCTGATCGGGGATGAGGGCGGAGGCCCAGTATTTGTCGGTGAAGCCGAGCCAGCCGCCGGTCGCGGGCTCGAACGTGCGCGTCGCCGTCCTCGAGCGCCGTCGGCATACTTGCTACGTCTGCTCGCCTTGCGTCGCCGATGACGCCGATCAGACCCTCGTGCAGGATCCAGTTGTCCTGGATCTTCGGCGTGCCATAGCGGTGGATGCGGGCGTAGGGCGCGAGCGAGACCTCGGCGGTCGCGCGGTTCTCGACCTCGTCGACGATCTTGAACATGTAGTCGTCGTCGACGGAGATCGTGCGCTTGAAGACGAGGCCCTGCCCGTTGTCCCAGGTGAGCGTCACCGGGCGTCGCGGGCGTCAGCGGCGCCGGAGCCTCCACCTTCCAGAGCGTGTCGCGGTCGGGGAGCTTCGACGGTGGAGCCGCCTTGGGGCACCCAGCCGTACTCGGCGAAATAGGGCTGCGGGCTGTCGGTCGGCGAGAACAGCGACGACGTTGGGGCTCTTGGGGTCGACGGTCTCGTGGTACTTCACGAGCACGAGGTCGTCGATGCGGCCGCCTCTTCAGCGCGATCGAGCCCCTGAGCGACGGCGTTTCGACGGCAAGACGCGGCGACGCCTTGATGGCGTCTTCGCGCGACTGCGCCGGCCGCCGGCGGCGCGGTGCCGGCACGGCTGCGCTCGGCGAGGCGTTGGCGCAGGCTTCGGTCGCGTCCTTGGCGGCTCCCTGCTGCTGCGACAGCTCTTGCTGCGCACGCTGGCGCGCCTGCTCTTCCTTCATCTTCGGGCCGGCGTAGAACAGCTGCCAGCCGAGCAGCACCGCCATCGACAGCACGACGGCGAGCAGCAGGTTTCTTTGTTGATCGGGGTCTTGCGACTTCATCGCTGCCTCAGCGCCGTTCTCGTTCCCCATGGAGCCGCCCGCCATCATGGGATGGGCGAGGACCGCGCTCGTTCCGGCGCCAGAGCCAATACTCCGAGAGCACCGCTTCGCAAAGCCGGAAGTCATGTGTTTGCTTGCCCCCGGCGCTTTTGCCCCGGGGCTTGATGCACGCGCGCGAGCGCCTGCTCCAGGTCGGCCTTGAGCTCGGCGAAGGTGCGGTCGACGGCGCCCGGACGCGCGATCAGCACGTAGTCGAAGCCCGGCCGAACCTGCGCCGGAGCGAGCGCGGCCGTCGAGCGCCGCAGGCGCCGGCGTACGCGATTGCGCACGACCGCGCCGCCGATCTTCTTGGATACGGTGAATCCGAAGCGGGCCGGCCCGTGGCCTCGTCGGGGTCCTCGGGCGCGACGCGGGCCTCCAGCACGAATGACGGCGCGCTCCAGCGCCGGCCGCCCCTGACCCAGAGAAATTCGCTGCGCTTCTTGAGGGTCGAGAGTGCCACGGCGCAGGTTCCCTGCCCACCGGGGCTGCGCTCCGCGGCGGGACGAGCCCGCCGGCCGGGTTGATACCCACGCCGCTCAGGCCGACAGCCGCTTGCGGCCCTTGGCGCGCCGACGCGTCAACACGCGCATGCCGCCCTTGGTCAGCATCCGCTTGCGGAAGCCGTGACGACGCTTGCGGACGAGCCGGCTCGGTTGATAAGTGCGCTTCACGTTACAACTCCAGTTGCCCGTCGCGAAAAGGGAACCTGTCGAGCGTGACGGTCGCCGTCGGCAGGAAGCCCATGCTCTTCAGGATTGCGGGCGCTTATACGGGGTGGTTTCATGCAAGTCAACGAGCGGCCATTTCCCCGTTAATCCACGACCGCCGGCGCCAAAGCCTGATGTGCCCTCCCGCCGGAAATGGCAAACCGCTTGCCAGCCGACTTGACCGCCCCCGGAGGCCGCAGAAGATCGCGCTCCGTGGGCAACCGGCTCGAGGGCCCATAGAACATGGAGCACGGGATGCCGGCATCCAAGCCGCAAGAGGCCCTGCCGGGCGCTACCGCGGACGCCGACAGCGAGAACATCACCGCCGATATTTGCGTCATCGGCGCCGGCCCGGGCGGGCTTGCGGTCGCGGCCGCCGCGGCAGCGTTCGGACGCAGGGTCGTGCTCATCGAGCGCCACAAGATGGGCGGCGATGCCTCAACTACGGCTGCATTCCCTCCAAGGCGCTGCTCGCCGCCGGCAAATCGCGCGCACGCCATGCGCACCGCCGCCGCCGTTCGGCATCGCCGGCGTCGATCCGGAAATCGATCCGCGCGCGGTGCACGCATCACGTGCAGGGCGTCATCGCGGCGATGGCGCCCAACGATTCGCGGCCGAGCGCTTCACCGGCCTCGGCGTGCGCGTGATCCGCGCCGCCGGCCGCTTCATCAACAAGTCGACGGTCGTTGCCGGCGAATACCGTATCAAGGCGCGCCGCTTCGTCATCGCGACGGGCTCGGCGCCGCTGGTGCCGCCGATCCCCGGCCTCGACAGCGTGCCCTACTTCACCAACGAGACGATCTTCGACAACCAGGAGCGGCTGCACCATCTGATCGTCATCGGCGGCGGGCCCAATCGCGCTCGAGCTGGCGCAGGCCCACCGCCGGCTCGGCTCGCGCGTCACGGTGCTCGAAGCAGACAAGGCGCTGGCGCGACGAGGATCCGGAGCTTGCCAGGGTCGTGCTCGAGCAACTCGCGGCGGAAGGCGTCAGACGTCCACGAGGGACTGCAGGTCGAGCGCGTCGAAGGCGGCCTCGGCCGCGTGCGCGTCCACGTCAGCGTCGGCGGCGAGAAGCACGTCGTCGAAGGCAGCCATCTGCTGCTCGCGGCCGGGCGCAAGCCGACGACCTCCGACCTCGGGCTCGAGGCGGCCGGCATCCGCCACGACGACCGCGGCATCAAGGTCAACGCCGGCCTGAAGACCTCCAACCGCCGCGTCTTCGCCATCGGCGACGTGACCGGCGGGCGCCCGTTCGCCGCACGTCGCCGACTACCACGCCGGCATCGTCATCCGCCGCGCGCTGTTCCGCGCAATCCGGCGCAAGGTCGACGCGAGCCTCCTTCCGCGCGTGACCTTCACCGATCCCGAGCTGGCCCACGTCGGCCTGTCGGAAGCCGAGGCCGTGAAGGCGCGCCGGCAAGATCAACGTGCTGCGCTGGCCCTACCACGAGAACGACCGGGCCCAGGCCGAGCGGCAGACCGATCGGCCACATCAAGGTCGTGACGGCCGCGAACGGCCGCATCCTCGGCGCCGACCATCGTGGGGGCCGCAGGCGGGCGAGCTCATCCAGATGTGGGCGCTGGCGATCTCGCAGAAGTCTCAACATCAAGGCGATGACGAGCTGGATTTCGCCCTATCCGACCCCTCGGCGAGATAAACAAACGCGTCGCCTACCGCTATTATGCGACCGCGCCCAGCAATCCCACGTTGCGCAAGGTGATCGGCTTCCTTGCCAGGTTCGGCTAAGGGCCGGCAGCGAGAGGAAGCGCGTGCTCCGCGACAACAAGAACGAGGCGCGGCACTTACTGTTGGCGCGAGCGTTGGTGCGCGACTGCGCCTTCCCGAGCGGGCCGAGGCGTACCGCGCGGCCGCTGGCGCGACCTCGGCCTGCCGGCGAAGCTGCTGCTGCTGACGGCGGTCTTCGTCCTGCTGGCGGAAATCCTGATCTTCCTGCCGTCGGTCGTCGACTTCCGCTTGAGCTGGCTCAACGAGCGGCTGACGGCTGCCCAGCTTGCGACGCTCGCGGCCGAAGGGCTTTCCCGGCGGCGACGTGCCCTCGGGTCTGCGCGCCGAGATGCTGCGCACGGCGCAGGTGAAGGCGATCGCCTCGCGCCGCCAGGGCGTGCGCCGCCTCGTGCTGCCGGTCGATCCGCAGATGACGATCGACGCGCACTACGATCTGCGCCAGCGGCCGGAGAGCGCTGTTGGGAGAGCATCGGCCTGCGGCTCGAGCAGATCGGCGATGCCATCGCGGTGTTCTTCGCGCCCGACGGCCGCACCATCCGCGTGCTCGGCAGCATCGGCGACGACCCCGACGACCTCGTCGAGATCGTCATGCCGGAAGCTCCGCTGAAGGCGGCGATGAACGCCTACGCGCTGAACATCCTCGGCGTCTCGATCGTCATCTCGCTGGCGACCGCGGCGCTCGTCTACTTCGCGCTGAGCCGGCTGCTGGTGCGGCCGATGATGCGGATCACGCGCAACATGGTGCACTTCCGCCAGGACCCCGAGGATCCCTCGCGCATCATCGTGCCCTCGGGCCGCCACGACGAGATCGGCACCGCCGAGCGCGAGCTCGAGCGAGATGCAGAGCCAGCTTTCCGGCCTGCTGCTGCAGAAGACGCGGCTCGCGCAGCTCGGACTCGCGGTGAGCAAGATCAACCACGACCTGCGCGGCATGCTCGCCAACGCGCAGCTCCTGTCGGACCGCCTGACCGCCATCCCCGACCCGACCGTGCAGCGCTTCGCGCCCAAGCTCATCGCCTCGCTCGACCGCGCCATCAATTTCTGCAACGACACGCTGCGCTACGGGCGCGCCGAGGAGGCGCCGCCGCGCCGCGAGCTGCTGCTCCTGAAGCCGCTCGTCGAGGAGGTGGGCGACGCGCTCGGTCTGCCGCGCGAGGGCAGCATCGACTGGGTGCTCGACATCGGACGACACGCTGCGCATCGATGCCGACCGCGACCATCTGTTCCGCATCTGTCAGCAACCTCGTGCGCAACGCCATCGAGGCGATCGAGGGCCAGCGCGAGCACGCTGCCCGGTCACGTCCCGGAAGGCGAGATCCGCGTCAAGGCCTGGCGCGAGGGACGCCGCGTGCTCGTCGAGGTACGCGACAACGGCCCCGGCGTGCCGCAGAAGGCGCGCGACCATCTGTTCGAGGCGTTCACCGGCTCGCAGCGCAAGGGTGGCACCGGGCTCGGGCTCGCCATCGCCGCGGAGATCGTCGGCGTGCACGGCGGCCATCTGCAGCTGCTCGATACCGAGAAGGGCGCGGCGTTCCGGTTCGAGATCCCGGATCGCGGCACGCATCACGCAAGCCTCGAGGCCCCGGCGGCGCGGGACGACCGCGATGACCGGACGGTGGTGGGCGACCGTAAGACGGCGAGGCGCCGGTAGAAGGATTCGGGACTCCGGGCACCCCTTGCGCGCGGAAGCGCTACCCATTAGTAGTTTCGGGCTTCGGGATGGGCGTTTTGCTCCCCGTTGGCCCTCTGCGGGCCGCATCAAACGCAGATAAGCGCCCGTAGCTCAGCTGGATAGAGCACCAGACTACGAATTTGGGGGTCAGGAGTTCGAAATCTCTTCGGGCGCGCCAATCCAACTTAATCTTGCTGCGGCTCCGGCTCAGCTGCGCAGGCCGGGGGCTTCGTGGCCGGTGCGGGCCACGTACTCGGTGTAGCCGCCGCCGTAGTTGTGGATGCCTTCGGGCGTCAGCTCCAGCACGCGATTGGACAGCGCGGCGAGGAAGTGCCGGTCGTGCGAGACGAACAGCATCGAGCCCTCGTAGTCCGCCAGCGCCGCGATCAGCATCTCCTTCGTCGCCATGTCGAGGTGGTTGGTCGGCTCGTCGAGCACCAGGAAGTTCGGCGGGTCGTAGAGCATCTTCGCCATGACGAGGCGCGCCTTCTCGCCGCCCGACAGCACGCGGCAGCGCTTCTCGACGTCGTCGCCGGAGAAGCCGAAGCAGCCGGCCAGCGAGCGCAGCGAGCCGTGGCCCGCCTGCGGGAATGAATCCTCCAGCGACTGGAACACCGTGCGCTCGCCGTCGAGCAGATCCATGGCGTGCTGGGCGAAGTAGCCCATCTTCACGCTGCCGCCGATCTTGACCGTGCCGGCGTCGGGCTGCGGTCGAGCCGGCGACCAGCTTCAAGCAGCGTCGACTTGCCGGCGCCGTTGATGCCCATGACGCACCAGCGCTCCTTGCGGCGCACGTGGAAGTCGAGCCCCTCGTAGATGCTGCGGCTGCCGTAGCTCTTGTGCACGTCCTTGAGGCTGACCACGTCCTCGCCGGAGCGCGGCGCCGGCGGGAACTCGAACATGACCGTCTGCCGGCGCTTGGGCGGCTCGACGCGGTCGATCTTGGCCAGCTGCTTGACGCGGCTCTGCACCTGCGCGGCGTGCGAGGCGCGCGCCTTGAAGCGCTCGATGAACTTGATCTCCTTGGCCAGCATCGCCTGCTGGCGGTCGAACTGCGCCTGCTGCTGCTTCTCGGTCAGCGCGCGCTGCTGCTCGTAGAACTCGTGGTTGCCCGAGTAGGTCGTCAGCGCGCCGCCGTCGATCTCGACGATCTTGGTGACGACGCGGTTCATGAACTCGCGGTCGTGCGAGGTCATCAGCAGCACGCCCTCGTAGCCCTTGAGGAACTGCTCCAGCCAGATGAGACTTTCGAGGTCGAGATGGTTGCTCGGCTCGTCGAGCAGCATGGCGTCGGGGCGCATGAGCAGGATGCGGGCCAGCGCCACGCGCATCTTCCAGCCGCCCGACAGGGCGCCGACGTCGCCGTCCATCATCTCCTGGCTGAAGGAGAGACCGGCCAGCACCTCGCGCGCCTTGCCCTCGAGCGCGTAGCCGCCCAGCTCCTCGAAGCGGCCCTGCACCTCGCCGTAGCGCTCGATGATCGCTTCCATCTCGTCGGCGCGGTCCGGATCGGCCATGGCGGCCTCCAGCTCCTTCAGCTCGGCCGCGACTTCGCTCACCGGGCCGGCGCCGTCCATCACCTCGGACACCGCGCTGCGGCCCGACATCTCGCCCACGTCCTGGCTGAAGTAGCCGATGGTGACGCCGCGATCGACGGCGACCTGGCCCTCGTCGGGCTGCTCTTGGCCCATGATCATGCGGAAGAGCGTCGTCTTGCCGGCGCCGTTGGGGCCGACGAGGCCGACCTTCTCGCCCCTGTTGAGGGCCGCGGAGGCCTCGATGAAGAGGATCTGGTGGCCGTTCTGCTTGCCGATATTGTCGAGACGAATCATATGCGCGTGGGTCCTGGAACAACTTTCGGCACCCCCCTTAGGGCATGCGGCCGACGCGCGGAAGAGCGTTCGAGCGGGCGAGCTTTGCTTCCTTGCGCCGATCGGGGCCCGGCCTGCTATGACGTGCCGCCGATCGGTCATAGCCGTGTGGGATGACGCTTTCGTAGGCAAGCGGGGGGACGATGAGGTTCGCTATACTAGCCGCGCTGTGTGTGGCCGCGGCATGCCTGCCGGGTGCTCACAGCGTCGCAGCTATGGCTCCGCGGCTCGGCGACGCCGGAGGGGATCGTCCGGCCGATCGCAGAAGGGTTCTTCACCGACAAGATGCCTCCTGCCGTCCGCGCCATTTGGCCGTCGGTGTATGCATTCGTCTGCGAAGGCGAGACGGGCGTTTATACGGCGACGGCGTTCTTGGTGGGCAAGGTCAACCAGGGCAAACGGGCGACCTACTTCTTCGTTACGGCCGGACATGCGATCGAGGATTGCAGATCCCCGCGGCGCTACCTCGCGGAGAACGTCAATCAAGGGCGTTTCGAGAGCGATGGGATAACCATCGCACGACCGCCGCAACGGCTCGATGGCGTGCAAACCGTCTACGTCGACGACGCCTACGACATTGCCGTCGTCAAGGTCGAGGTGAGCGCGCAGCTTGCGGATCGGGAACCCGTTTGCAGGTCGGCGACAAATGCGATGAAGCGCTCCACCAGGAGATCTATGCGGTGGGATTTCCCGGCGTCGGCAAGCGCCGGTCGCTACGGATGGACCGCGAGATGAAGCGGTGGAGCACGCGGCGAGTTCGTCGGCTACGGCAAGGCTGAATTCCGCGGAGTTGAATCGATCTATATCGCCTCGACCGTTGATTCCCTTCCCGGCAACTCAGGCGGGCCCGTGGTGGACGAAAACGCGGCGTTAGTCGGGGTCATGGCGAAAGGTGCCGCCAACGCGGAGAACGGTTTTCGCTATGACGTCGATCCGCAGAAACAGAACGATTGGCATTCGTTTCTGGTGCCTTGCCACGCGTTGTCGAAGATCCTCAAGCGCAGCGGCATTGCTAAGTGAGCCTCGATCTCTTGATTAAGCGACCGGCACGACGTCGACACCGACATGGACCGAGTGGTCGCTGCCGCCCAGGAGAATGCCGCTGATCGGGCTGACGTCGTCGTAGTCGCGGCCATAGGCGATGGTGATGTGCCCATCGCGCGGGCTGAGGCCGTTGGTCGGATCGAAGTCGACCCAGCCGTACCCAGGCGACCACACCGAGATCCAGGCGTGGGAGGCGTCGGCGCCGGCAAGACGCGGCACGCCCGGCGGCGGGCTCGTCAGAATGTAGCCGCTGACGTAGCGCGCCGACAGGCGCATGGCAGCGCAGGCAGGCCAGCGCCAGGTGCGAGAAATCCTGACACACGCCGCGGCGCTGCTGCAGAACTTGCGTGACCGGCGTCGATACGTCGGTCGCGGTCGGATCGAAGGTGAAGTCGTCGTAGATGCGCTCGATGAGGTTCCAGGCGCCCTGCAGCACCGGGCGTCCCGCCGGAAACGAGGCTCGCGCGTAGGCGGCGATCTCGGCTGTCGAGCGCGTGTGCTTTGAGGCGCAGGCGTAGCGGGCAACCTCGAGATCGATGCCGGGCTTGGGATCGGCGATGGAAGCGGCGACTGCCTCCCAAGGCATTGTCGCCGCGAGATCGGCCGGGCGCGGTGCGGTCACACCGATGGTGCTGCGTGCGTGCACGACGAGTTCCGTGTGCTCCTGCTCGATGTCGAACAGCACGACGCGGTTGCCGTAGATGTCCTCCCGCTCCGTCCTGATCGTCGGCGCCGGCTCGATGAGCAACGTGTGCCCTTTGAGGCGCTGCCGCTCGACCGCGCGCGGCGACATGTGGACGATGTGCTGGCTCTGCGCGACGGGCGTCGAGTAGCGGTAAGTCGTGCGATGGCTGACATCGTAGATCATGGCTTGGGCTCGAGCCGCGTGTGCACGCGGTGCGGCTGCTCCTCGAGCAGATTGAAGTAGTGCCGCTCGATGGCCGTGGTGAGCTGCGGCAGTAGGCGGAGCTGGTTGCGCACGGCGGCCTGCAGCTCGAAGCGCGATGCAGTCCTTGGCGAAGGCCTCGACGTCGGCGAGGCGGATCGCGGTCAGCATCGATAGGATCAGCCGCCGCTCGTCGGTGAGACTGGCGCCCTGCTTCGATTGCGGCATGCCGGCGAGATGTTGCGAGATGCTCGCCAGCTGATAGGCGAGGCTGCGCGGGTTGGTCTCGTCGAGCAGCAAGAGGTCGAGAACCAGCGCCAGCATCGGATCGAGGCGGTAGCGCGAGCGGTAGGTGATGAAGCTGTCGGCTACCTCGAGCAGGAAGAACAGGCGTCCGGCCTCCTGCTCGCGCTCGAGCGGCTGCCCGAACAGCCACAGGATCGCTTCGCTCATGTTGCCTGCGCGCTCGACGCGGCGCCCCATGTCGAGGAACGACCAGCCCTTGTTGCGGGTCATGTTCTCGTGCATGAGGCCATTGAAGGCGGCGAGCCAGCCGAGGCCGTCCTCGATCAGATCGAGCAGCGCCTCGGGCGGCGCGGTGACGAGCTCGCGGCGCCAGTCGGCACCGGGGCGGAAATGGCTCAAGACGCGCCAGGCTTCGAGCGACAGGCGGTCGCGCGTCAGGTTGGCGACGCGATAGAGCTTGTCGAGCGTGCCGTCGAGCGTGCGCCGCCCGTCCTTCGCCGTGATCAGCAGGTGAACCATCCGTTCGACCGCCGCCGCGTCGTCGCCGTCGCTCGGCGTCACGGTTTGCGTTTCGTCGCGCATGGCCAGCGCTTCGAGGCAGGCGTGCGCGGCGCCCTGCACGTGCGCCGGCGCGTTGTCGCCACGCAGCGGCTGCAGCGCGCTGCGCAGGACGCGCATGATCCAGTCGGTGCGCTCGGCGTAGCGGCCGAGCCAGAACAGATCGTCGGCGACGCGGCTCTGGATGACGCGCTGCGAGCGCTGCACGCGCGCGGTTTCGATGGTCGGCTGCCACAGGCTGCGGTGCGGCGGCACCTCGCCGTCGGCGACGATCCACACGTCGCGGGTGCGGGCCTCGGGAGCGCTGAGGGCCACGGCAAGATTGGGCACGATGGCCATGGCGAGGCCGCCGGGCATGACGGTGAAGCCGTCGGCAGTGGCGGCGACGAAAAGGCGAACGGCGAACGGCTGCGGGACGAGCCCTTGCGGCGTGAACGCCGGGGTGGTGCCAAAGCCGATGCGCTCCTCGGCAACGAGCATGTCGCCGTGCAGCTCGATCTCTTCTTGCAGCGCGCGGCGCTGCGCTTCCGTCAGGCTGGCGCCGAGCTGGCCGTATTGCGCACCGCCCGGGCGGCCCGGTGCCCTCCTGCGCGGGACGGATGACCATGCGGTCGAGATGGTCGATGACGTGCTGGCGGTGCTTCGCTTCGCCGAGCCAGCAGCGCGGCGCATCGGCGATGAGCAGCTCCTCGCCGAACAAACGCTGGCACACCGCCGGCAGATACGCGCCGAGGCCGCGGTTCTGCGCGACGGCCGAGCCGAGCGCATTGCGCACGAGCTGCGGCGCCTTGCGGCAGGCCTGCACGAGACCGGGCGGCCCGCCATAGCGCGTATTGTCGAGCTCCAGCGGATCGGATTGGCGGCCGTCGACGCAGCGCACGATGAGATCGATGCGCTTCAGGCCTTCGAGCGTCTTCAGGAAGACGCGGTCGCCAGCGGTGCGCAGGTCGCCGCCCTCGACCAGCAGGTAGCCGAGATAGCGCGCCAGGTAGGCGTGACTGAAGTAGTCGTCGTGGTGCGGGCCTGGCGTCAGCAGCGCGATGCGCGGATCGCGGCGCCCGGTAAGCATCGTCAGGTCGGCCTGCACACGCTGGAAGAAGGGCGCGAGGCGCATGCCGTTGCAGGCCTCGAACAAGTCGCCGGCGATGTGCGTGTGCACGACACGATTGGCGAGCGCATAGCCGACGCCGGCCGGCGTCTCGGTGTGATTGTCGATGACGCGCCAGCTGCCATCGGTCTCGCGTGCGAGGTCGATGGCGTAGAACTGCAGGTGTCCCGGTGCCGGCTTGATGCCGTGGCATGGGCCCAGAAAGGCGGGATCGGAGAAAATGAGCGCCGGCGGGATCAGGCCATCGCGCAATAGCTGCTGCTCGCCGTAAGCGTCGGCGAGGATGGCGTTGAGCAGGCGCGCGCGCTGCACCAACGCAGCTTCGAGCGCGTGCCAGTCGGCGCTCGAAAAAATCGAGCGGGACAAAGTCGACCTCCCAGCGTTTCCCCGGCGAGGTCGGATCGGCGAAGATGTCGTGCGCGATGCCCATTTCGCGCACGCGCCTGTTAAGGTGTTCGGCGCGCTGGACTTGCTCGGCAGAGGGTAGCTCGGCGAGGGCGGCGAGAAAGGCTTGCCAGTGCGGGCGGACCGCACCGTTCGCGTCCACCAATTCGTCATATCCGCCGTCGCGCAGGCGGGAATAGTCCGCGAGCAGTCCCCGATCGAGCTGCGGGGGAAGCCGCGCTTCGAGATTCATGGGTTTAGATTTTTGGGGGCGATGCCCCGGGAATTGCGCATCGGTGCCCGGCCAGGCGATTCGGTGGTCGGCGGCGAGGATAGTGCCTCGCACTGCGCCGCACCAGCGGCCACAAGCCCAGGGAAGAACTATTCAATCCTTCTGTGACCTGCGACCTGGCGGGCCCGCGCGCCTTCTAGGTGCGCAGGTCGAGCGTCAGCGGGTACTCGGGGTTGACGTTCGGCGGTGCCGTCGATGCGCGGCCGGGTGTATGGCCCAGCTGCTCGAAACGGGCCAGGCGCCGGCCTTCCGCCTCGTACGCGTTGATGGGCGCGAGATCGAGGTTGCGGCCGCCTGGGTGCGCGGCGTGATAGCGGCACCCGCCGACCGAGCGGCCCGTCCACGTATCCATGATGTCGAACACCAGCGGCACATGAGGCGGAATGGTCGGGTGCAGCGCCGATGCCGGCTGCCAAGTGCGATAGCGCACGCCGGCTACCTTTTCGCCGAACGTGCCTGTACCCGTCAGCGGCAGGCCGCGGCAGTTGCACGTGACGGCGAAGCGGCCGTTGGCCCCGTCGCGAACCATAACCTGCACGCGGTCGAGCGAGTTGTCGACGTAACGCGCGGTGCCTCCCGCGGCGGTTTCCTCTCCAAGGACGTGCCAGGGCTCTAGCGCCTGACGGAGCTCGACGGTTACGCCGGACGCTTCCGTCTCGCCGATGAGGGGGAAACGGAACTCGAAATGGGGGGCGAACCAATCGAGCTCTATCGGCAGCCCCGCTTCTTGAAGGTTGCCGATCACCTCGGTGAAGTCCGCCCACAGGAAATGGGGGAGCATGAAGCGATCGTGCAGTGCAGTGCCCCAGCGGACCAGCTTGCCGCGATAGGGGCGGTCCCAGAACATGGCGATGAAGGCGCGCATCAGCAGCTGCTGCACCGCGCCCATACGCGCATGCGGCGGCATCTCGAAGGAGCGGAACTCGATGAGCCCCAGCCGCCCGGTCGGGCTATCAGGCGAGTAGAGCTTATCGATGCAGATTTCGGCGCGGTGGGTGTTGCCGGTCACGTCCACCAGCAGGTGGCGGAAGATGCGGTCGACGAGCCATGGCGGTACGCTGCCCTGCGAGGGGTCGGGGATCTGCTTCAGCGCAATTTCCATCTCGAAGAGCGCTTCGTGACGTGCTTCGTCGAGGCGTGGCGCCTGGCTCGTTGGGCCGATGAACAGGCCGGAGAACAGGTACGAGAGCGATGGATGGTTCTGCCAATAGGCGATGATCGACGCCAACAGATCCGGGCGGCGCAGGAACGGGCTGTCGGCCGGCGTGATGCCGCCCATGACGATGTGATTGCCGCCGCCGGTGCCGGTGTGGCGTCCGTCGGGCAGATACTTGTCGGCGCCGAGCCGCGCCCTTTCCGCCTCTTCGTAGACGGCGGTGGTGATGGCGACCACTTCCTTCCAGTTCGTTGCCGGGTGGATATTCACCTCGATGACGCCGGGGTCGGGGGTGACTTTGATTACGTTGATGCGCGGGTCGTTGGGCGGCGAATAGCCTTCGATGTGAACCGGAAGCTTGGCGGCCGCGGCGGCTTCCTCGATGGCAGCGACGAGCGCCGCGAAATCCAGCGCGTCGGCCAGCGGAGGCAGGAATACACATAGGTGTCCGTCGCGCGGCTCGATGGCGAGCGCGGTACGAACCGAGCCGTAGATCTCGCTCGGACCGGTCGGAGGCGGGACGGGCGCTGGCCGCAGTGTCACTGCCTTGCGCTGCTGAATGAGCACCGACCGCTCGGGCAGAGGAGGCGCCTCGCCGAGCGGATCGCGCGGCAGAACGTGCGGATAATCGATGTCGGGAAGCGCGGCGAGCGATCCAATGGGGAGCCGGAATCCGGCAGGGGCGTCGCCCGGTATTAGGTAGAGCTTGCCGCGGCGCGTGCCCCAACGTTCGGTCACCCAGCGGCGGCCCAAGTCGGGCGACTGCCAGACCTGCACTGGAAGGACGTAGCTCGCCGGCTTGTCGAGGCCATGCTCGAAGACGCGAACGATGCGCGCACGCTCGGCCGGATCCTGCAGCTTGTTCTCTTCCGGCGAGACATTGAGCGGGAGCTTCTGTTCGACGAGCGCGTAGTAGCCGGGATCCTCATAGGCGGGAATGCCGCTGTTGGGAGGCAGGCCGAGCTGCGTGCACAGCGCGCCCATCAGCTTCTCGGCGTCCGCGATGGTGGCTTTCGCAGGCTCGGTCTCGCTGTCGATGAGGTGCGGATCGCTCCACAGTGGCTGCTTGTCGCGGCGCCAATAAAGCGCGAACGCCCACCGCGGCAGCTGCTCGCCGGGGTACCACTTGCCCTGGCCGAAGTGCAGCAGGCCGCCGGGGGCGAAGCGCTGCTGCAAGCGGCGGACCAGATCCTCCGCGTAGGCACGCTTGGTCGGGCCGACGGCGCCCGTCTTCCATTCATCGCCGTCCATGTCGTCGATCGACACAAACGTCGGTTCGCCACCCATGCTGAGGCGCACATCGGCGCTGTCAAGGCGCGTGTCGACCGCGTCACCGGCGGCGAGGATCTTTTTCCACGTGTCCTCGGTGTAAGGCAGCGTGACGCGCGGGGACTCGCGCACGCGCTCGACCTTCATGTCGAAGGAGAAGGTCACCTCGGCCGGCTCGTGCGCGCCGCTGATGGGCGCGGCACTCGAAGGCTGCGGCGTCGCCGCGAGCGGTATGTGACCTTCGCCGGCGAGCAGGCCGGAGGTGGGGTCGAGCCCGATCCAGCCGGCACCGGGGATGTACACCTCGGCCCAGGCATGCAGGTCGGTGAAGTCGGCTTCGGCGCCAGCCGCGCCGCCATCGAGCGGTTTCACGTCGGGACGCAGCTGGATGAGGTAGCCGGAGACGAAGCGTGCGGCAAAGCCGATGTGACGCAGAAGTCTGAACGAGCAGCCAGCCGGAATCGCGGCATGAGCCGGACGCTTTGATCAGCGTCTCTTCGGGCGTCTGGATGCCCGGCTCGAGACGCACGCAGTAGTTCACCTCGGCGCGCACGCGGCGATTGAGGTCGGTAAGGAAGTCGATAGTGACTTCCTTCTTAGTGGGGATCGAGGCGAGAAACTTTTTGACCAGCGGACCGGCGGGCAGCGGCTCGAGATAGGGACCAAGCTCGCTCTTGAGCTCGGGGTCGTAGGTGAACGGCCAGTCCTTGGCGCTCTCCTCGACGAAGAAGTCGAACGGATTGATCACGGCCATGTCGGCCACGAGATCGACCGTGACGACGAAACGATCCGTTTTCTCCGGCAGCACCACGCGCGCGCAGTAGTTGGCAAAGGGGTCCTGCTGCCAATTGATGAAATGCAGCTTGGGCTCGAGGTTGAGCGAGTAGCTGAGGATCGGGGTGCGGCAGTGCGGTGCCGGCCTCAGCCGGATCACCTGCGGCGCCATTCCGATTACGCGGTCATAATGGTAGGCCGTCCGGTGCGTGAGAGCGACGTGAAGGGTCATCATTACCTGTCGAGCATGAGCGCCCTTGTGCAGCGCAGCGTGACCATAGAACATCTTTCGTCGCGCACGAAGATCAGGCATTGCCTCGCAAGTAGGCGTGCTGCAACAAGTTTGGGCATTAAACAAAAACGGAACGTGCAACGCGCCGCGGCGTTATTGGCGGCGCTGGAGCAGCGGTAGGATCGAGGGCTCGGTGAAGACGTTTAAGTGCGGCGCCTGCGGCAATACCGTCTACTTCGAGAATATGCAGTGCTTGCGGTGCGGGCATGCGCTTGGCTTTCGGCCCGACAAACTGGAAATTCGCGCTCTCGTCTCGGCTGGAAACGGGCTCTATCGCGAATTCAAGAAGGGTCCGGGTTCGCGCCTGCGCTATTGCGCCAATGAAGCGCACGGCGTCTGCAACTGGCTGGTGCGCAGCGACTCGCCTTCGCAGTTCTGCGCCGCCTGCGAGCTAAACCGCACCATTCCCAATCTGTCCGATCCGGCCAACGTTCTCGCCTGGGGCGAGTTCGAGCGCGCCAAGAAGCGGCTCGTGTATTCGTTGCTGCGTCTAAGTTTGCCGCTCGACGGCGCGGCGATGGGCAAAGCGCCGCTGAACTTCGATTTCGTCAACGACGCGCTCACCGGCCATCTCGACGGTGTCATCACGATTGCCGTCGGCGAGGCCGACTCGGTGGAACGCGAGCGTCAGCGCAAGGCGATGGCGGAAACCTATCGTTCGATGCTCGGGCATTTGCGGCACGAGAGTGGCCACTACTATTGGATGCTTGCTGATCGACGGCACGGGCAACGTCGATCGCTACCGGCAGCTCTTCGGGGACGAGCGCGAGAACTATGGCGCGGCTCTCGAGCGTCACCATTCGCTGGGCCCGCCGGCCGACTGGCCGCTGCGGCACGTGTCTGCCTACGCCAGCTCGCATCCGTGGGAAGACTGGGCCGAGACGTGGGCGCACTATCTGCACATGCTCGATGCGCTCGATACGGCGGCGGTGCATAGGATCGAGCCGCGCTCGGGACGTTTCGGCGGGACCGGCGCTTGGCCGTTGCGTCCCTTCGACGTCTACCGCACCGAGACCTTCGACGCGCTCATCAAACGCTGGGTGCCGTTGACGCTGGCGCTCAACGACATCAATCGCAGCATGGGACACGAGGACTTCTATCCGTTCGTCATCCCGGAAGTGGCGGCACCAAGCTCGCCTTCGTACATCGCGTGATCCGCCAGGCGACCGCAATAGGCGCGCGGGCGCATACGTGAACCGCTAGTGGTTTCCGCCGCCGTGGCCGCCGCCACCGCCGCCGCCGCCGATCCCAATACCGATGCTGAAGCCTGGCTGGCTGATACTTCGGATACGTCTTGCGGCGCGGCCGGGAGTAAACATACTTCTTGCGCGGCTTGCTCTTGACCCGTGGTTCGGCGATCTGTCTCCGCCTTGTGAACTTTCGGCGTCGGTTCCTCGGCCTTGCGGACCTTCGGCTCCGGGCAGCGGCCGAGCTCGATGTCGTCGCGCGTGAAGATGGGCGTCGCATCGATGCTCGGCGGATTGACCACGAACGGAAACGCTGCCTCGAAGTTCACCTCGCGGGTTTGCGGCAGCGCATTCCACGTGCCGGGATCCTGCAGGTCGCCGTTGGCGCCGATGCGCAGCAGGCGGCACGGATCGTCGAGCGTTTGGCACTCGTCGCGCGTGTTGCAGACGCGGATCGATCCTTCGTGCAGCAGCAGCCAGACCGGCGCCGGCCTCATCGACGTAGACGTCGAAGATGGTGCCGCGCACGGTGATCGCGGCGACCGGAGTGCGGATCGAGTAGAATGGCTTGGCGGCAACGCCGGTGATGAAGCGGAAGCCGCCCTTGATCAGGTTGAGGACGATGGCGCCGCTCGTTTTGTTGGGGTCGTAGATGAAACGGTCGAGCGTCATGCGCGCGCCGGGACCGATGGCGAACTTCGTCTGATCGCGCAGCATCACCTCGCGCGATCGAGTCGGCGCCTGCTGCGATGATCTCCTCCTGGACGACGTCGTCGCCGGTGGAGAGCTTGCGCAGGTCGTGCGCGGAACTCGCCCGTCACCTGATTGACGACGCCGACGGTCGGAGCCGATGGCATCACCTGGATCGGCGAGTGCCGCCGTGGCGCGGCGCTACGAGACAAAGGCAGAGCAAGGAAGGCTGCCTTACATACATGATTGCGAAGGCATTTGATCAGCCGGAATAACGCGGAAGATCACTCAAGCAAACCTAGTCCTGCAAGGTATTATGATTAATTGATCTTCGGTGCTGAACATTGGCCAGCTCGACCCATATGCATTTTACCCAGCAATTTGCACGCTGGTTTGCGCGTGATCGATGAACAATGACCGCGATGAAACAGGTCTCTTCGACCCTCGCTGCTCTGACGGCTGTCTCGCTCCTCTGCGCCATGAGCTGGACCATGGTGCTGCGGCTCGAAGCTCGTTACGTAGCGAGGACAAGGAGTGCGCCGATACAGCCAATCCCGAGGCGGCGATCGCCGCGTGCACGCGCCTTTACGAAGATCGCGGGCTCGGCCGAAGCAACCGCGCCATAGCCCTCGGCAATCGCGGCGCCGCCTAAAAAATGCTCGGGCCGCTACGAAGAAGCCATCGCCGACTTCACGCTGGCCATCGAGCTCGACTCCGACAATTCGCAATATTACTGCCAGCGCGGCGATGCGCGCCTGCGCACGAATGCCAATGACGACGCGATTGACGACTTTAGCGGTCGCGATACGGCAATCGCCGCGTCTGCTGTGGGGCTATCACGGCCGCGGACAGGGCTACCTCGCCATGGGCAATGGCGAAGCTAGCGCTCGCCGATTTCAACGAAGCGGTACGTCTCAAGCCGGAAGCGTTCAGCTTGCGGGTGCTGCGCGGACGCGCCAACAACCTCGTCAAGAATTACGACGCGGCCGTCACCGACCTGACGCAGGCACTGGCCAATCCGAAGTCGAGCAGCTCTGCTGCCCAAGGAGCGAGCCGCTGTTCTGACGCAGCGGGCCTTTGCGTTCGCCAAATCGGACCGCGCCAAGGATGCGCGCAGCGACATCGACGAGGCGCTGCGGCTGGCGCCGAAGGCCGCCTTCACGGTTGCCGTCGCGGGGCTCGTTCGACGAGAAGCAAGGGTCACCTGACCGAGGCCCGCGATGCATACAGGCGGGCACTCGACATCGAGCCGAACCAAGCTCTCGCCAAGTCCGGGCTCGATCGGATCGGCTCGGCGGATCGACGGCGGCGTCCAGCGGCGAAGAACCGAGAGCCGCCGGAGAAGCTCCGAGCCCGTCGCGCGCGCGGTCGAGCCATCGAGCGAGAGCGACACGTGCGCCAAGTACATCCCTGAGATCGGCCGGACGGTGAAGGTCAAGTGCGCGGACTGATCCGTGCGGACTAGAACCGGATGACAGCGCCGGCGAGCAGCAGATCGAGGTTGTCGATCGGCGCATCGGCGATGGCACCGCTGGCAACGCCGCTATTGCAGCTGCCGCAGATCGAGATCGCCGGAGACATGGCTTGTACGTCAGGTAGAGGATCATCGCGGCGCTATCGATGCCCTGCGCAACGCCGCCACCCCAGATGTCGACGCTCGACCGCCACACGGACCAATCGCCGACGCCCGTCGGGTTGAGCGGGTCGCCATGGCCGACGAGCAGCGGCGTCGAGGCGCCGCCGTTGTAGTGGTAGTAGTCGGCATAGATCGTCGTCTTGCCGAGCGGCAGCCAAGTCGCGCTCGATGCCCGCCTGCCCGGAGTAGAAGATCTCGCGGTCGCTCGACGCCGGTATCGGCGTAGCGCGTCGTTTCGTCGACGATGCCGTCGCCGGTGGAGCTGGCGCCGAAGTTGACGAACAGTCCGGTATCGAGATGCTTGGCGCTCACCGAGCCGCGCACCTGACTGCAGGCCGGTCTCCTCGCCGATGAACGCCAGGGACGCCACCGGGCAGACGCTGCGCGTGCGCGAGCCGGGCGTCGAGCTTCAGGTAGCCGATGCCGGCGCCGATATCGAAGCCGGCAACCTCCTTGCGATAGCGCAGGGCCACGTCCCAGAAGTCGGTGATGACCCAATCGGCGGCGAAGGTGAAGCCGTTCCATGTCGGAGACACATACTTCAGTGAGCGAGAAACCGCGCTGGCTTTCGCCCGGCTGGTCGCCGCCGGCACCGATGATGCGCCGCCAGTTCAGCAGGCTGCGCGTCAGACGGCCGTCGCGCGCGGAACGCAGGAACATGCCGAGGCCGGCGTTCTCGGGCGCCGCGTACTGGTCGAAGCTTCCCGTCTGCGTGACGTTGGAGTTGGCGATGCGGTCGGTGGCGGCGAAGGTGGTGCCGAGGAACATGGTGCCGTAGCGCTTGTTGCGCAGGAACCAGACGGAGCTGCGCAGATCGAACTGCCGGCGGCAGGATGCCGTCGCCGTCCGGTAAGCTGGTTGACCAGCTTGGAGTTGGCGTGCCGGAGGCCGATGTCGATGGCGTAGCCCGCCTCCCACATGGCGTCGATCGCCGCCTTGCCGACGAAGCTGAAGCGCGAGCGCTGGTTGTCGTTGGTGACGACGTACGCGTTCCGCTCGCCGCCGTCGTCCCAAGCCATCACGCCGTTGTTGACGAGGCCGGCGAGCTCCAGAGAGACGCTGCGGTTGCCTTTGCGCGGCGACCGTCGCTTCGAGTTCGGCGATGCGCTGATCGAGGTCGGCGCAGCACGACTGACTGAGGCCGTAGTCGCGATTTCCGTTCGCTGCCGGTCGCGACGGTTCCCGGCGAAATGAAAATCGCCAGTGCGGGGCCTGCCATCGGCGTCTTCGCCGCCCATTCGGCACGCCCCGACGCCTTCCATGTCGCGTGATCCGATGCGTGAGCTTGAAGCCCTAACAAGATTCGATGGATAGTCCACGCAACGGCGCATGCCGCGCGACGGATGAGACGTGCGGTACTCGGCGCACGTCCGCTTCCCCAACCCCCATTGACTTCGGTATTGCGGATCGCTTATTTTGCAGTTGCAAATCATTTGCAACTGGGGCGACGTTTGCCGGTCAGGCCGGCTAGAAAGCGGCGATGCAGGACATGACGAGGTCGCCGGGTACTGCTGAGGCCGTATCCGGAGGGGGTGGCTGGCGCCGCGCGCGTGGCGAGCCTTCGTTACGAGAGGTGTGGGGCTCGATTCCGGTGAGCGGCGTAGGTTGGCGCCGTCTCTTTGCGTTCCTCGGCCCGGGCTACCTCGTTTCCGTCGGCTATATGGACCCGGGCAACTGGGCCACCTCGCTCGCCGGCGGTTCAAAGTTTGGCTATACGCTGCTGTGCATCGCTTTGATGTCGAACATCATGGCGATCTTGCTGCAGGCGTTGTGCGCTCGCCTCGGCTTCGCAACGGGGCGTGACCTCGCCCAGGCGTGCCGCGACTTGTTCTCTAAACCGGTCAGTTATGTGCTGTGGATGTTGGCGGAGATCGCTATCTGCGCCACCGATCTTGCAGAGGTGATCGGCACGGCGATCGGACTCAACCTGCTGTTCGGCATTCCGCTCGAGATCGGCGTGTTCATCACGGCGCTCGACGTGTTCCTCATCCTCTATCTGCAGAATCTCGGCTTCCGCTGGATCGAGGCCTTCGTCGTGGCGACGCTGGTGGTGATCGCCCTTTGCTTCGGAGTGCAGGTGGCGCTGGCCGATCCCGATTGGCGCCAAGTCATCCTCGGCTTCGCGCCAACGGTCGAGATCGTCCGCAATCCCGAGATGCTCTACCTCGCCATGGGCATCCTCGGTGCGACGGTGATGCCGCATAATCTCTATCTTCACTCGTCGATTGTGCAAACACGCGCCGTTGCCGACACGCTGCCGGCGAAACGCGAGGCGATCAAGTTCGCCACCATCGATTTAACCATCGCGTTGATGCTGGCCCTATTCGTCAACGCGTCGATCTTGATCCTTGCCGCCGCGACCTTCCACCAGGCAGGACAGACCAACGTTGCCGATTTGGAAGAGGCGCAACACTTGCTGGCGCCGCTGCTCGGCTCGGCGGGGGCCGCGACGTTGTTCGGCGTGGCGCTGCTCTGCTGCGGCCTGAACTCTACCGTGACCGCGACGCTTTCCGGTCAGATCGTCATGGAGGGCTTCATCAACGTGCGGCTGCCGGCCTGGGCGCGGCGGCTCGCAACGCGCGGCCTCGCCATCATTCCGGCCAGCATCGGCATCGTGCTCTACGGCGAGAGCGGCCTGGGGCAGTTGCTGATCTTGAGTCAGGTGATACTTAGCATGCAGTTGCCGTTCGCCATCGTGCCGCTGGTCATGTTCACCGCCGACAAGCGCAAGATGGGCGTGCTCGTCGCCCCGCGTTGGGTCACGGCGCTGGCAGTCCTCGTCGCCGTGGTCGTGATCGCGCTCAACATCAAGGTGCTCTTCGATCTCGCTGTCGGCTAGCGGCTCTACTCCGCCGGTCCAGGCGCCGGCTTGGCGGGTGCATGTGCGTCCTCCACGGCGTCGCGGTTATGCTGGCGCGCGATGTAGGTGTAGACGGCAGGCGTGACGAACAGCGTGAACAGCGTGCCGACGGTCATGCCCGAGGCGATGACGACGCCGATGGCGAAACGGCTCGCGGCGCCTGCACCGGTCGCGAAGATCAGCGGCACCATGGCGATAACCATGGCGGCCGTCGTCATCAGGATGGGCCGCAGCCGGATGGCGGCCGCCTCCTCGATCGCTTCGCGGCGCCCCAGCCCCTTCGTCGCCTGAAGATGGTTGGCATAATCAACCATCAGGATGCCGTGCTTGGAGATAAGGCCGATCAGCGTCACGAGCCCGATCTGCGTGTAGATGTTGACCGTGCCGAGCCCAAACGTCAGCGGCAGCAGTGCTCCGAAGATCGAGGTCGGCAGCGCGATCAAAATGATTAGCGGATCGCGGAAGCTCTCGTACTGCGCGGCGAGCACCAGGTAGATAATGATCAACGCGAAGATGAAGGTGATGACGAGGCGATTGCCTTCCTGAACGTACTGGCGGCTTTCTCCCTGGAAATCGTAGGTGAAGGTCTCCGGAAACACTTCCTTGGATTTCGCGGTGAGGAAATCGATGGCCTCGCCGACGGTACGCCCTGGGAACGGCACGCCCTGCAGCATGGCGGAGTTGAGCTGCTGGAAGCTCGTCAGTGCATTTGGTTGCACGCTCTGGCGTACGTCGACCACCGACGATAGCGGTATCATGCTGCCCGACGATGTCTTGATCTCGTAACGCTTGATCCAATCGGGAGTCAGACGGAAGTCGCGCGGTACCTGCGGGATGACCTGATAGCTGCGGCCATAGAGGTTAAAGCGGTTGACGTAGTTGCCACCCAGCAGCGTCGCCAGCGAGGTGCCGATGTCCTGCATGGTGACGCCGAGACTGTTGGCTTTGGCGTGGTCGATTTTCACCTCGATTTGCGGTGTGTCGAACTTGAGATCGCCGTCGCTGAAGATGAAGAGGCCGCTCTCCTGCGCTTCGCGCTGCATCTTCTCGAGCACTTGCGCGAGTTGCTCGTAGTCGGCCGTCGTCGTGATGACGAACTGAACCGGCGGGCCGCCGGTCGATCCCGGCAGCGAAGGGTTGCCAAACGTGATGATCTGGCCGCCGGCGATGCCGTTCACTTTCGGCTGCAGATCCTGGAGGATCTGCGCCTGCGTGCGGTTCCGTTCCTCCCACGGCTTGAACAGAATGCCGGAGAACGCCTGATGCACGTCGCCACCCATGCCGTTGATGGCGAAGACGTGCTCCTTCTCCGGCACCGTCTTGAACACATCGTAGAGATGACCGGTGACCTGCTCGAGGTAGTCGATGTTTGTCGCTGGCGGCGTCTTGACCAGGTTGAAGAGGATGCCCTGGTCCTCCTCGGGCGCAAGCTCCTTCTGCGCCGTGGCGTACAGCAAGACGGTGGCGGCAATGACGCCGACGAGGATCAGCAGTGTGACGGGGCGGTAATTGAGGGTGCGATCGAGGCGGCGTTGATAACGATGCTTCAGGCGATCGAAGGAGCGATCGAGGAACTTGACGAAGCCGCCGGAGGACAAATCAGATGTGAGCAGCTTCGAGCACATCATCGGCGATAGGGTAAGCGCGATGATGCCAGAGACGATCACTGCGCCAGCCAGCGTGAACGCGAACTCGCGAAACAGCGAGCCGGTTAGACCCGAGACGAACCCGATTGGCGCATAGACGGCTGCGAGCGTGATCGTCATCGAGATGACCGGCACGGAGATCTCTCGCGCACCAACGAGCGCAGCGTCGACCGGGCCCAGCCCTTCCTCCATGTGGCGGTGGATGTTCTCGACGACGACAATCGCGTCGTCGACCACGAGACCAATGGCCAGCACGAGGGCGAGTAGCGTTAGCAGGTTGAGCGAGTAACCGAGGGCCAGCAGCGCGAACATCACACCGATCAGCGACAGCGGGATCGTGATGATCGGGATGAGAGTCGAGCGCAGGCTGCCGAGGAACAGGAAGATGACGATGATCACGATGGCAGCCGCTTCGAGCAGCGTCTTCTGCACTTCCGAGATTGAGGCGTCGATGAACTTCGTGGAGTCATAGGCGATGTCGGCGGTCATGCCAGGTGGCAGCTCCGCCACGATGGAGGGAAATGTCTTGCGAACGTCGGCAATGACGGTGAGCGGGTTGGCCGTCGGCGTCGAATAGATGCCTATGAACACAGCCTTGAGGCCATTGAAGGCCGAGGTGGAATCGACGTTCTCCGCGCCAAGGGCGATTTCGGCGATATCGCGCAGCCGTACGAGCGCATCGCCGCGCGCCGCGACGACGAGCTGGCCGAAGGCCTCGGGGTTGTCGAGTGAGGTCTGCGCATTGATCGTGGTCTGAACGAAGTCGCCCTTGACCTGGCCGGCGGCGGTGGTGAAGTTGTTGGCGGCCAGCGCGGTACGCACCTGCAAAGGCGTTATGCCGAGCGCCGCCATTTTCTTCGGGTCCAGCCAGATACGCATGGCGAATGTCTGCCCGCCGAGGATCTGTGCATTGGCCACACCGTCAACGGTCTGCAGCTTGGGCTGCACCACGCGCGTCAAGTAGTCGGTGATCTGCGACGAGGTCAGCACGTCGCTGTTGAACGACAGGTACATGAGCGCCGTAAACTCGCCCGTCTGCTTGACGACGACGGGGTCCATGGCTTCCTGTGGCAGGATACTGCGCACCTGGTTGACTTTTGACAGCACGTCGGCGACGGCCCGATCCGGGTCGGCGTTAAGACGCAGATTGAGTGTCACCGTGCTGACGCTCTGCAGCGAGGTAGAGCTTAGCGTATCGATCCCCTCGGCGCTGGCCACCGCTTGCTGGATAGGGACGGTTATGAAGCCCTTGATCACGTCGGCGTTGGCGCCGGGATAAGTCGTCGTGACCGTGATGGTCGTGTTCGACAACTCGGGATACTGCCGTACCTGCAGGTTGAACGCGGCGGACAGGCCGATGAGCAGGATGAGCAGGCTAACGACTGAGGCCAGCACCGGCCGGCGGATAAAGATGTCGGTGAACGACATGGGAGGCCCTTACTGGTATGGCCGCACGGCCGGTGGCACCAATGCTTGCGAGTTGTCGACCTTTACCTGGCCGCCGTTGAACAGCTTGACCTGCCCTGTGGTAACGATTTGCTCGCCTTCCTTGAGGCCCGTAGTGATCGCCACGCGGTCTGCTCTCACCTGTCCGCTTTTCACGAAGCGGCGCTCGACGACGTACACGGTGTCCTCCGGCTTGGCGGGTGCCGGCTGGCCCTCGAGCTTCTTCAGAACGTAGACGCTGTCGCCATAGAGGCTGTAGGTGACGGCCGTGCGCGGGACGGTCACAACTTTCGCCGGCGCGCCGGCGAGCACCGCGACGTTGGCGAACATGCCCGGTAACAGCGTGCTATCGGGATTGGCAAGCGTGCCGCGAGTTCAGCAGCGTCCGCGTCTCCTGCGAAACGCGCGCATCGAGCGAGGCGACTGTGCCGGTGAATACCTTGCCGGGGAAAGTATCGACCGTCAGCTCAATTGTCTGGCCCACGCGCAGCTTGCCGACATTCTGCTCCGGCGTCGGGAAGTCGACCCAAATGGGATCGAGCGCCTGCAGCGACACCATGGCGAGGCCCGGCGAGATATACTGACCGAGCTCGACGTGGCGGATGCCGAGGCGGCCGGCGAATGGGGCGAGTATGCCCTTCTGACCAATAAGGGCTTTGATGCGATTTAGCGCGGCTTCGGCGGAATCACGCTTGGCGCGCGCCGTATCGACGTTGGCCTCGGATGCGACCGACTTGGATAAGAGGTCCGCCTGACGTTTGAAGGCGACATCTGCCTCGCGCAGAATGGCTTGAGCGCTGGCGAGATCGGCCTGCTCTACCGAAATGTCGAGCTGGACGAGCTTTGAGCCGACCGGCACATCTTGCCCGCTTTCAAATCCAAGCCCGGTCACGATTCCGGCGACCTGTGAGGCGACCTCGACCCCCTGCGAGGCGATGAGGGTGCCGATGGCCGGCAGCCGCTCGACCCATTCCTCGGATTTCGCGGCCTCGGCCGTGATCGTGGCTACTGGCGCGCCCTGCGAGCTCAGGAACTCCTTGATCATCTTCGGTTTGAAGACGAGCTGGAAATACGCGAGCCCGCCGACGAACAGACCAACGATGATTAAGGCGATAAGAAAGCGCTTGATCATGGTCCCCCGTCCCGCTCGTGAAGGCTGGCGCGCCCAAGGGATGTCCGCCAAGCGCCAAACGTAGCTTCTGATGATTATGAGCTGGCTGCCTCAGCCGCGGTCGCGTGCGGCTACCTGCTCCGGACGCGCAATTTGTCCGCAGGTCTTCGTGCCGTCAATGGCAAAGGATGGCAGTGCCGGGTCGGTCTAACCCTTGCGCCGGTTGGTGAAACGCGCGTTGCCGAGGCCGGTGCCGATGGTCAGTACACCCCACCTGTCATAGTCCTGCATGGCCGGCAATTCGCTGAGGCCCTGCACGACCGCGTCGTTATGGATGGCAACGGCGGTCTCGTGGTCGGCGATGAGCGGAATCGCTTCCCGGATGCAACTCGCCAGGTTGAAGCGGCTGCTTTCCCAGTTGCCGGGAAGGTTCTGGGCGCCCGTCTCGATCGAGCCGTCGTCGCGGATGATGCCGGGGCAGCCAATCCCGACGACCGGTGCAAGCTTGAGGCCTTCCTTCTCGGCTAGCGAAATGTGCTCCTTCAGCATGTCGACGAGGCGGCTGACGGCCTCGTCCCGCTTCGTCTTCTCATCGCCATGACGCCAAAGCTCAGAGGCGAAGACGATGGCCTTGGAAAGATCCTTAGCCTTCTTGAGCTTTGTCTCGACGATGCCGACGCGGATATTGGTGCCGCCGATGTCGACGGCGAGAATACCGTCGAAACCTTCCAGCATCCACGATGGCATCAAGTGTGCCGTGCCGATGAGGCCGGCCTCGTCGGGGTGATTGCGGATCAGTTCAATCTCGAGCTTGTAGTCTTCGGATTTGAGCAGCACCCCGGTGCGTCCCACCGCAAGCTCGCCGACGCGGCTCGCACGAAAGCCACCGCCGATGACAATGGCTTCGGTGTCGCGCCAGCTCGCGACTTTCAAGAAGCGCTTGATGACTGACGTGAGGGTTTGGGCGAATTCCTCGACCGCGCTGTGGATGATGCCACCGGCTTCCGGGTCGCCCTCGGTCAGAAGTTTGTCGAGCTGCTTCTTGGAGAGCTGCTCGGAGGTCTTCTCGCCCAGCGGGTCGACTCCAAGTTTGGCCAACGGCTCGCGCCACTTGTCGAGCATGGCATGGAAGGCACCCCGGCTAGCTTTGTCGCCTACGAAACCGTCCTCGTCCTTGATCTCGAGATTGTAGCTGTCGACTTCGACGCTTGGCAGCCGCTTGGCACCGTGCGCGTTGAGAGCCTGACGCTCGTCTGCTGACATAACGCCCATCGTTCTCCGCCGCGTTTGGCGCGGCGCCCTCAGATTGTGGGCGCTCGGGCAAAGCTCCCATACGCCGGCGAGGGAACTCGCTGCTGCACCAAAGGGTTCCGGATATGCCGAAAGCCGGAACTTCGTGGCCAGGCGAGCCGTTAACGGATCGGAAGTAGACAACTCGGCGGCATTGCCATGGCAATCGACGGCACCCAGCTCAGCAGCAAGAATGCTTCGCTGTTCACGCGCTTTGCGCATTGGAGCTCTCGCGCGGCCGGGACACCGGTGGCGTTCGTGGCGGCGGTGGCCGTCGTTGTTGTGTGGGGCGTGACGGGGCCTTTGTTCGGATTTTCCGACACGTGGCAGCTCGTCATCAACACCGGCACGACGATCGTGACGTTCTTAATGGTGTTCGCTATCCAGGCCTCGCAGAATCGCGACTCCGAGGCAATTCAGGTCAAGCTCGACGAGTTGATCCGCTCGATCGAAGGGGCGCAGAACAGCCTGCTCGACCTGGAGGAATTGGAAGAGGACGACATCGAGCGGTTGCGCAAGAAATACCGCGGTCTGCGCGGCGGAGGCGCGAGAAAGCCAGGGGCCTGGAACCGACTGCCCGCCGGCCCCGACGTAAGACGCTGCAGTTATTCGTCGAGACGCTCAGCGAGGCTCGTCAGCCAAGCAATGACGCGTTTGGGGTTCTGCAATTCGACGTTCGTATGGCCGAAGTGCTCGCCAGCGACGCGCATCCCTGCGCCGCCGAGACGCCACGCTGCCGCGAAGGCAGCAATGTCGCCCATGTCGTCGCCGATCATGATCGGCCGGCGGCCGGCGAACTCGGGCAGCGCGCAGAACGTTTCCAGCGCCGTGCCTTTAGAATGCCCGGCCGGAATGATTTCGAACAGCTTGCGTCCCGGGCATAGCACTAGACCATCGGCATATTGGGTCAGCAGCGAGCGCAGCTCTGCCTCCAGCGCCTCCTTGAGGTGCGGGGCGAGCCGGTAATGCACGGCGAGGCCGGGGCCCTTGGGCTCGGCGATGATACCGGGCAGCCGTTGAGTTCGTCGCACGACCTCCTCGACCAGGGAGTTCGGCAACGCGCTGGCGACGCGCGCAATGGCCCCTGCATTGACCGTGCGTATCTCAGCCCCATGTACGCCCGCGCCGATGAGCTTGGCCGGGGCAAGCAGCACGTCGATCTCGGCGAGGCGGCGTCCGGTGAGGACGGACAACGCGCCGCCGAGACCCTTGGATATGCGAACGAGCAATTCCACGAGCCCGCCGGGCACGCGGACCTCGTTAGGCGTCGGCGCGATGTCGAGCAGCGTGCCGTCACAATCGAGGAAGAGCGCGTAGTTGTGCGCATCTCCGGCGAGCAACTCCGCCGGCGACGGCCGTTTTGCGTCGGTCCATATTGAATCCTGCAAGCTGGCGCCAGCCTCGATCTTCACGCTTGTCGCTTCCAATGTGCTGCGCATCACCAACAGCCTTCAGAGTTTCCATTTTCGTAGACGAAGATCGGAGCTGGCGGCAAGGCGCCCTTCCAGCGCATCGCGCCGTAACAGACCGGACTGGGTATCGATATAGGCGACGACACTTGCGGCGTTGAGGGTGGCGGCCTTGAGCGCCACGTCAATGGCGCGGCCTAGCGCGATGAACGCTGCAAACGTTGACGCAAAGGCATCGCCGGCACCCGCCGTTCCCGCCACGTTTGCTTCGATCGCTGGGCAATAGCAAACGCTGCCGTCGGCGCATACGAAGGCGCCGCCGCGCCCGTCGGTGAGCATCACGTAGCGCGTGCCGAGCCGGCGCAGCGCGCACAAAAACGCCGGCACGCTCATCTCATAACCGCCGCCGACGAGACCGCGCGCCAAGAGGGGCGGCGGCTGCTCGCCAGCGTCGAGGGTAAGCGCTGGTCCGCCCTCGCCGAACTTGGCGACAAGGGCGGGAACGAGCGCGTCCGCCTCTGGACGATTGACCGCGAGGATGTCGATCTTGCCGAGGCTTTCTAGGAACGCGCCGCCGCGTGCCGACAGTTGCCGCACGCCGGCGTTGACGGCGACCAGGGCACCGGCAGCCTTCGCCTTTTCGATGATGTAGGGGTAGCATTCAACAGAACGGTTTGACAGGCTGGAGACGTAGACAAGGTCGGTCGCGAATGCGTCGTCTACAAGGTCGCGCGGCTCGAGCAGCGTATTGGCACCGCGAAAGGTAAACACGGCGGCATCGCGCTCGTGTGAGGACAGGAGCACCGAGGCACCGGTCGGCGCGCTGGCGTCTTGGATGATCCAGCGGGCCGAGATGCCTTCGGCGGTGAGCCGACCAAGGATCATGTTAGCGCGCGCGTCGCGGCCGAGCTTGACCAGCGTCGCGACTTCGAGCCCGAGGCGCGACATGGCGACCGCGGTGTTGATGGCGCCTCCTCCGCAATGCGTGGAGACTTCAAGCGCTTCCGTCTTGCGGCCTTCCTCGAGCAGAAGGAACGAAGCTTCCGCGTTGAGCATCGACATCCGCTCTATGCGTTCGCTCTCAATGATGGCGATGGTGTCGATCATGGCGCCGCCAACGGAAAGGGCTTTCATCTCATCCTCTAGGGCGGCGGCTTCGAAAGTTTCCGGATGACCGTGACGGCGCAAACTTCCTCAATTCGGTCGCATGCGGGGCGAAACACGCGCGAGCTCGATTTCCTGCAGAGCTTTCCGCGCCGCGTCCGACGGCGAAGACGGAATGGCCAACGCGCTACGACGTCCAACGTCCTCCAGCGCATGGAGGAATGTGCGGCACCAACCGAAGGTATCGTGGCGGCGTACCCCTGCAAGCAACGCCTGGTGTCGCTCCTGGCGTTCGGTAAGTCCCATCTCCAGTGCAATCTTGATGTTGTCGGCCATTTCCTCGACGTCATATGGATTTACGATTAGCGCTTCCTTCATCTGCTCGGCGGCGCCAGCAAAGCGCGACAGCAAAAGAACGCCCGGATCGTTCGGGTCCTGTGCGGCAACGTATTCCTTAGCGACAAGGTTCATGCCGTCGCGCAGCGGAGTCACGAAGCCGACGCGTGAGTTGCGGTAGACGTCGACCAGCATGCGGCGCGGTGTGGAACGGTGGATGTACTGGATCGGCACCCAATCGAGTTCGCCGTAGCGGCCGTTGATGCTGCCCGACAGCGTCTCAAGCTCGTGTCGGATGTCGGCGTAGGCGACCATCGTCTCGCGCGTTGGGGGCGCGATTTGCGACAGGGTGACCTTGCGGCGGTAGTCGGCATATTTTTCGAGGAAGCGGCCGAAGGCACGGAACTTCTGCGGCAGTCCCTTGGTGTAGTCGAGACGGTCGACGCCCAACAGGCGGATAGTCGACGACGGTGGCTCGGGGCCGCGCTTGGGGTGCGAGCCGACGAAGGAATCGACGTCGATGCCAACGGGGAAGCTAGCGATCGACAGCTCGCGGTCGAAGGCGCGGATGCGGCCGTCCTGAAGTATGCGCCCGAACACGCCGTCCTGCAGGTAATCTATGAGATTGCCGACGTCGACCTTGGTTTGCAGGCCGATCAGGTCGTACGAGGCGAAGCCGCGGGCGAGCGCACGATGCTCAGGGATAGCGAGGAACGTCTGCGTCGGCGGCACGGGAATGTGCAGGAAAAAGCCAATCGGATTTGTGACGCCGAGCGCGCGCAGCTCCATGCCCATGGGGATCATGTGGTAGTCGTGCACCCAGATGGTGTCGTCAGGCCTAAGCAGGGGATACAGCGCTTGGGCAAAACGCTTGTTCACGTCGAGATAGCGCTGGTAGTAGCCGGCTTCGAACTGCGCAATGTCGAGGCGGGAGTGAAAAACGGGCCACAGCACGTTATTCGAGTAGCCGGTGTAGTAGGCGTCATGCTCGCGAGCGCTTAGCGGCAATGTCGCGACTGTCGTGCCCGCGGACTCGACCAAGTTCGGTGTGGTGCGCAGCTCCTCGCTGCGATCGCCGACTTTTCCGCTCCAGCCGAGCCAAAGCCCTTTGCGCGCGCGCAAAGTATCGGCGATGGCAACGGCGACCCCGCCGGCCTGGCTTGCCTTACTGATATCGGCGACGCGATTTGAGACGAAAACGATACGGCCCATACTTCTCCCGTCGGTGGCTGCGCCGAGAGTTGAGTTTCCTTACCGGACAAACCTTTAGGGCGGGTTTTAGTTCCGCTTGAGCAATTCTACCGCGGCTGGCCTGAGGCCCAGGCGTCCTCCCAACTGCGGGACAGCTTCATGCCGGTGTTAATGATACCAGCCATGCAGTAGGTCTGTGGGACATTGCCCCACAGCTCGCCCGAGCCGGGATGAATATCCTCGCTAAGGATTCCGAACGAATTCGCACGCGAAAGCACGTCGGTGAATATGTCGCGCGCCCTCTCTTTTTCGCCGATCGAGGCGAGCGCGTCGGCATACCAGAACTGACAGACGAGGAAGGCCGTTTCCGGCGCGCCGAAGTCATCTTCGGCGGTATAACGCATGATGAAACCGTTGCGGCTGAGCTCCTTGCCGATGACCTCAACCGTGCGGCGATAGCGATCGTCGGTTGCGGGCAGGAGGCCAAGATCGGCAACCAGCAGCGCGCTGGCATCGAGGTCGTCGTGGTCAAGCGCGCCGACAAGCGCCCCCCACTTGGTGCTCCAGGCGCGCTCCAGGATCTCGTTGCGGATCTTGTCTGCGTGGGCGCGCCAATATCCGGCGCGTTCGTCGAGCGCCAATAGCCCGGCGAGGCGGGCAAGGCGGTCGCAGGCGACCCAGCACATCGTGGCCGAGTGCGTATGTATGCGCTTGCGCCCGCGATATTCCCACGGTCCGGCGTCGGGTTCGAGGTAGAGCCGCCGCGCCTGGTGGCCCAATGGCTCAAGACGGCGGAACAGCACTGCATCGCCCATGCCCGGCAACCGTTCGTCGATGAACATGTGCGCGGAACCAAGGATCACGCTGCCATAGGCATCATGCTGCGTCTGCTCTGACGCCTGGTTGCCGACGCGCACTGGCCCCATGGCGCGGAAGCCGGCCAGGTCGGCGGCGATGCGCTCATCGAGCGGCTGATTGTGAATGATGCCATAGACCGGCTGCAGCGGCGGGTCGACGTCAACGGCGATGGTGGTGATGTAGTTGAGGTAGGCTTCCATTGTCTTTGTCGCGCCGAGCCGGTTCAGCGCGCTGATGACGAAATAGGCGTCACGCAACCAGCAGAAGCGGTAGTCCCAGTTGCGTTGCGTGCCGGGTGCCTCCGGAATCGACGTCGTATGCGCGGCGATGATGGCGCCCGTTTCCTCGAAGGCACAGAGCTTCAGCGTGATCGCCGCACGGATGATCGCTGATTGCCATTCGAGCGGGATGCCGAGCCCCCGCACCCACGTGATCCAGTAGTTGCGCGTTCGCTCGAGGAACTCCCGCGCCACGCTGTCGACGGACGCTTCGAGCGGCTCGTCCGGGCCGAGAATGAGAGTGACGGGGCTCGTCAGCGCAAATGGCGTCTCGTGGGCGATATAGGAGAGCGGGGCATCGGTCGTGACGCGCAGGACGTTGGCGCCGCCGCCATAGCGCATGTGGTTGGATCCGATCGCCTGACATTCAGCCGGCTGGCCATAGTTGAAGGTCGGCCGCAGACGGATGCTGACGCGCGGCAAACCGCGCAGTGGCTCGATGCGGCGGACGATCTGCGCGGGATGAAACGCACGCTCGAAGCGTAGGAAGCGCGGCGCGAAGTCGGTGATGCGGACGGCATTGCCACCGGCATCCTCCAGCACCGTCTCGACGATGGCGGTATTGCGCACGTACTGGGCGTGCGCTGCGGTCTGCCCGTGCAGGACGACATCGCAGAAACCCTTCTCCTCGTCGCCGGCGATGAGCCGCGAGAACACCGGATCGGAATCGAGCCGCGGGAAGCACCACCAGACGATGCGGCCTTTCGTATCGACCAGCGCGGCGACGCGCCCGTTGCCGATGGGTGCGACATCGAGATTGGACTTGGTGCCCGCTGGGCTTTGCGCCGTCATGCGGCCCTCAAAAGTGTGTGCGCGATGGTTCGCCCTTTAGGGCGTCAACGCGCGGCTGTCCAGGGATCGCAGGAAGTTGATGAAGACGACGCTTCTGCGTCGTCCCCATGGGCGCAACGAGTTAGCGCTTCTTCTTGCGAGGGAGGCGGGGTCGACGCGGCGGTGCGCGCAATGCGAGTTTAACAGTACTCGCCGGCGCGCCACCGCGCCGACTGCGCCGTGATACGCAAGACCTAACTCCCGGCGCCTCCCGACACTAAAGCCGAAAAGTATTTCGACAAAGCAAATGCTTCCGCAACCATGGCCAACCTCTTCACGCTTCGTTATCGGGTGTGCCGCTCCACGGCCTTTCCTCGCGCCGGCGCAACAGCCAGCCGATGAGCGGCAGCAGCAGAGCGTGTGGAATGATCCAAAGCGCGATCTGCAGCAACTTGGCGGTAATGCCTGGGACGACAAGATGGAGTCCGAGCACATAGCCGCGGTATGCGGCACGCGCCGTCTGCGCGGGGCTGAGCGCGATCATCAACTGGCGGTAGAAGGAAAGCTCGGCACCCATGGCGCGATGGAAGCCCGTGTTAACGGGCCCCGGCGCCAACGCCATCAGCCGCACGCCGCGGCCCGCGTTCTCGGTGGCGACTGCGCGGGTGAGCGAGACAACGTACGCCTTGCTGGCGTAGTACGCGGCTTGGTTTGGGCCGGGCACGAGGCCGCCGAGCGAAGCGACATTGATGATACCGCCTTCACCGCGCGCAAGCATAGCGGGTAACGCGAAACGCATGAGCCGCGTCAGCGCATCGACGTTGAGGTCGAGCATGTCGACGATGGCGTCCTCGGTGTGGTCGACGAACGGCCCCGCGAGGCCGATGCCAGCGCTGTTGATCAGCGTGTGGAGATAGAAGCCGTTGGCGGTAAGATGCGCGTCGATCAACCGCGGCGCCTCGGCTTCGGTGACATCCATCGGAATCGCCAGCGCCTTGACCTGCTGTTCGCGCGCGATGGACGCGGCGGCCGCCTGCACGGCGTCGGCGTGGCGCGCGATGAGCGCGACGTCGTGGCCGGCTTTGGCAAAACGCTTGGCGAGTGCGAGGCCGATGCCGCGCGATCCTCCCGTCACCACGGCAATCGGTTTGAGGTTGGCGACAGCGGCGAGCGCTGCTTCGGAAGGCTCGGCGTGGCGCCCGAGCCAGAGGTCGATGAGGCGGCGGAGCAAGGGTTCTGTCTCGCGTCAGTTCGACGATGCCGGTTGGTAGCAGACGATGTCGATACGCGCGAGCAAATCGTACGAGCCGGCCCCCGCGCTTGGCCGCTCTTATGCGCCGGGCCGCGTTCTCGAAAGTCGGTCAGCGGCGCGAACGGTGGAGCTAGTTACTGTCGACTTTCGTCCAACCTGCATCTGGATTGAAGCTGGTCACCGCCGCTGCCAGGCTCGCCGTCTCGGGGCCAAGATCTTTTTCGAATACGACGCCGTCCTGGTTCACCAGGAAGGTTTTGACGCCCGAATTGCCGTACTCGGCCGGCGTCGCGATGAGCCCGAACCCGCCGATCATGCGGCCGCTCACCACATAGTCTCGTGCTCCGCCGGCAGCGTCCTGGCCCTGCGAGGTCAGTATCCGGAACAGGTAGCCGTGGTAGGGCTGCGGCCTATCAACTTGCTTCCTGTAACCCTCGGACTGCGCCTCGGCGATCAGGGGTCCAAATGGACTCGGCGGCTCGCTTTCAGCGGCCGGCCAATAGAGCCCATCGTGCTTTCCGTCGCTGCTCAATAGCCGTTGTGCGTATTGCTGTCCTTTGCCGTCGTGATCGGCTTCTGCGTACTCGCGTTGGGCATCCACATAAGCGCGCAGCACCTCGATGGCCGCGAGCTCGTTCTCGCCGATGCGCCGGTCGAGAATTTCTTCCGCACCGGCTGGCGTGTCGAAGTGCCAGGCGCCGGCTGTTGCGACGATCGGGATAGGAAATGGAAATGCATCCTTGCCGATGATCAGCACCGCGCGCGCGCTGTCTTCCTCTTTCAACTCGTGGCCCTCATCGTAGGCTGTCGTGAAGCGCTGCCGCGTCGCCGCATCGGCGACCGCATCGCC
Source organism: uncultured Alphaproteobacteria bacterium (assembly GCA_963724595.1). Taxonomy (GTDB): domain Bacteria; phylum Pseudomonadota; class Alphaproteobacteria; order Rhizobiales; family Hyphomicrobiaceae; genus Hyphomicrobium_A. Next base: position 197,399 of record CAVRVR010000009.1, read on the forward strand.
CGAGCTGGCAAGCTCTCGTCCTTCCTCGCCGAGCACAGCAACGATGCCGTCGGTGTCTCCGGCCTTGACCGCAGCAACGAGCGCGTCGACGGCGGCTTGCGGGGAGGGGAAGGAGCCGGCATCGGCGGCAAACGACGGGGCTGGGAACAGGACGGCCGCAAGGATGAGCCATCGCGCCGCTGGCTTGTGAAATTGGTGTCGTTTGAAGCGTTCCATCGGAATCTCCAAAGAGTAGTTGCCAAGCTGCCGATTAGCGCCGCCGCCCGCCGCCGCCGCCGCCCCGACGACCGCCGCCACCACCCGGGTGCGCTCTGCCACCTCCGCCCTGCATGGCGACGCGGCTGGAGCGACCCCGGTCGGAGTATTTCTTGACGTCGGCTCCGCGCTTCACGTCGAATGCGCTGGAGGAGGGTCGTTTCGGGGCCGCTTGGCGGACATCACGGCTAGGCTTGCGATCGACTTGCCGAGAGGCAGCCTTCTGCTTCGCTTTGGCACCGTCGCCGCGATCCACGTCCCTGTTGCGGGCGGCATCGCGGCCCTTGTCTTTCGAGGCAGCCTTCTGTTTCGCTTTGGCAGCGTCGCCGCGATCCACGTCCCTGCTACGGGCGGCATCGCGGCCCTTGTCTTTGACGTTGGCGTGGTCGGTATCCTTGAGCCGGGCCTCGATCTTCGAACGATCGACACTGTCCCGATCGTAACCGCGAAAGTCCTTGTTTCCTTGCGCGCGCGCAGCTTGCCCAAACTTTTCACGCGTCGCCTTATCGCGGTATGGCACCGGGCCGCGGTGCGCGGGACTGTGCTGCCATTTGTTGGAGGTGATCTTCGAACCTCTGGCGTTGATGTTGTTCCATTTGTTAACGTTGATATCGATGTTGCGGCGGTTCCAGTCGAAGTGGTTCCATCCCCAGATAGAGCCGGCGATCGCGATCCCGGCACCCCAGAAGAAGCCGTTTACATAAGCCGCTCCCGGGTAGGGCCAGTAGTAGGGGGGATAGTCGGGATACCACCACGGTCCGTAGACAACAGTGGGCTCGTACTCGGGGACATAGACGACGGAGGGATTGGCCGGCTCGATGACGATCACCTCCCGCTGCTGCGAGTCAACGGGCTGCTTGGTGACCGTCTGCTGGTCATTGGATTTGAGAGTGCCGGCCTCGTCGGCCTTCGCCCGCAAGACTTGAATCTCATCCATCACCTCGTCCTGCTGGCTTAGAAACGCGTCGCCCAACTTCTGTGTCCAGTCGAGCTGCTCGCTCATCGTCTCGAGTACGGAAGGAAATTGCACGAGGGCCTTGATGCTCGGATCCCAATCCTTCGCCTCGAGCGCTTTCGCCAGCGCATCGCCTTTGAGCTTGGCGTTGGCCGGTTCTTTCCTCCAGCGCGCCGCCGCCACGATATCGAGCGGATACGTTGAAGCCATCAGGACATTGGTGAGAAGGTCATCGGGGTACAGCGCGATGGGGGCCAGCATCTGATCGAGTTGCGGCTTGGTGAATTTGCCTTCATCGGCGACGGCGGACGTAATGAGAGTGCCGGCGAGCATCAGCACTCCACCCATACGAGCGAGCCATGTGCGCATGACCGGATCTCCTTGTGTACATTGACCCAAACTAGGTCATCGGCCTCTGTGGCCGCCGATCCCGCGATCTTGTTAGGCTAGGCGACGCTGCTCACCAAACTGAAGACTATGACGGTCGAAGAGCAAGTCGGAGTGGCTCACGCCCAACACGCGCGGCAGTCCGAACATGTATACGAGGCCGATGGCAAGGTCGCCGAGACCCATGCCGGCGGCTTCACAGTAGACAAACGAAGCGCGGCGACCGAGGTCACGCGCAGCGAAGATCGAGGACCACACTGGTGAACGCCAGAAAGCTGGCAATGAGCCAGCCCCAGAGAGGGTCGCAGATGTTGAGGCCCAGCGAACGGTAGGCGGAAGGGAACAACAGCAACAGTGCCAGACCGGCATTGTAGACGCCCGACCAGAACACAAACGCGGTGATCCTTGCCATCGACAATTCCTCTAGCCCATTTTATAGGCCAACGCTGCGCGTCGCTCGTGTCCCTTATGGAGCGCTTTCAAACGCGAATATGCGCTTCCAATCGTCCTTCATGCTGATGATGATCCAGCCGCTCTTTTTCGCTTCGTCGTAGAGCTCCTGCGTGAAGGTTCCGACCTTGGTGTCGGGAAAACCCTGGGCCGGCCCGTAGGCGTACTCACGCTTGTCGTCGTCGTGCAGCACGAGCACTGCGAGCCGCTCGCCCTCACCGGCCTTGGCGTATTCCAGCATCTGCCGGTCGCCCGTCGAATTGCCGAACGACGCATAGGGGCGGCGCCCGATCATGAAGTGGATACCTTCGGGTTTCCCGGCATCGTTGTCGTTGAGCAGCAACTTCGGTTCCTTCAAGAGAAACGGTTTGCCCTCCTTGTCGTAGCCGTAGGTCGTGACGCCGGCGGTGCCGACCACCTGCTCGGGTGGAATGCCGTACACGGCCTCGGCGTAGACGCGCACGAAGTCCTGCCCGCCGCCGGTGGTGATGTAAGTCTTATAGCCATTCTCCCGCAGGTATTTGAGGAGCTCGATCATCGGCAGGTAGGTCAGCTCGGTGTAGGGCCGCTTCCAACGCGGATCTTTGGCTGTCTTCAGCCAGCTTTTCACTTCGGCTTGGAACTGATCGACACTCATGCCCGTGAGTGTGGCCGCTAGAATCTTGACGAGTTCGTCCTTCGGCAATTTGGCAATCGCCTCGAGGTCACCCGTCAACACGGTTTTGAACGGCTCGGTGTCTGCGAGTTCCGGCTTCGCTTTCACCAGCGCGGGCACCCGGTCCAGGCAATAGACCACCTGCGAATACATGGGATGCTCGACCCACAGCGTGCCGTCCTGGTCGAAGGTCGCGACGCGCTCTAGCGGGGGCACAAACTTCGCGCTCGATTGGTCCGTGGTCGCTTGCACGAAATCGACGATCGCTTTCTTGGTCGCGCCGTCGTTCCACGAGGGAAGCGGATCTGTCTGCGCCGCGAGGGGTAGCGGCGTGAGCAGAGTTGCGGCGACTATGAAGAATAATGCGAGCTTGCCGCGCGCACCGGAATTGATGATGGAGCTGCGTGACTGCATGCAAGTCTCCGCCGACTTTGTTCAGGCAATGCGGATGTAAGGGCGCTACGGATTAAGAAACGGGCGCCCTGACTGTAGGGCGCCCGTCCATTAAGTCACTGGCTCGGGTGGGCGGAGCCTTTTTGAGCTGGTTCATCACCTGATCGAGGTTATAGCTCGCCGGATCCTGCATCGGCGGGAACTCCTTGTAGGTTTCGAGTTCCTTCAGCCACAGCGATTGGCCGATGGGCAGCATGTTCCAGTCATAGAGGTAGGCGGTGGACGGTGAAGCGAGAGCGCCGCCCAGACCCATTATCGTCTTCGGCCGATCACCCACTGAGGTCTCGAAGGGATCGCGCTTGATGTTGGCGACTTGCGCCCAGTGATAAGGGAGCGCACCGGCGATAAAGCCCTCCGGTGACTGTGACACCATCGTGAAGTAGATCTTCCAGTTCTTGTAGCGGACCGCCGATGGGTCCTTGCCGGAATAGTAGAAGAAGGTATCGCGCGCCGACTTTTCGGATTTGCCAGTGAGATAGTCGATCTGGTTGACGCCATCGAGCGTGGTCTTGACGATGCCGGGATAGGCACCCTTCTCGATCTGCGCCTTCAGGTCGTTGCCCTTGGCACCGCCGGCGATTTCAACGAACGTGGGCACCCAGTCGAGCGACGCGAAGATGTCGTCCTTGACCGTGCCCGGTTTGATGTGGCCCGGCCAACGAACGACCATCGGGGCCCGCATGCCGCCTTCCCAGGTGGTCAGCTTGCCGCCCTGGAAGGGTGTGGTGCCGCCATCGGGGTAGGTGATGGTCTCGGCGCCGTTGTCGGTGGTGAAGGCGACGATGGTGTTGTCGAGCTGGCCCATCGCCTCGAGCTTCTGGAGCACGAGGCCGATGTTGTCGTCCATCTGCTTCATGCCGGCTTCGTTGACGCCCCAGTCCTTGCCGCCGGGCTCGCCCACCATGCCCAGGTACTTGTCCGACAGCACCGTGGTGATGTGCATGCGCGCCGGGTTGTACCAGACGAAGAAGGGCTTGTTGGTCTTCGCCGGGTCGTTGCGGTCGAGGAAGTCGATGACGTGGGACGAAATTTCCTCATCCACCGTCTTCGAGCGCTCCAAGGTCAACGGGCCCTCGTCCTTGCAGGTCTGGTTCGCCGAGGTCCCGTCGGAGGACTTGCACCAGATCACCGGCCGCGGCGGTGTCAGGCACACGGTCGTCGCGGGATCGACGGCGCCTGCGACCTCAGGCAGGCCGGGGACGGGCGTATTCTTGCAGGGCGGAGCCACGGTCTGCTGGGTTGGCGTCTTGTTGATGTCGGGGAAGCTCACCCCTTGCATCGCGTCGAGGTGATAGAGATAGCCCCAGAACTCGTGGAAGCCGTGCGCGGTCGGCAGCGCGTCCGTGTGGTCACCGAGGTGGTTCTTGCCGAACTCGCCGGTGTTGTAGCCGAGATCACGCAGGAACCATGCGAGCGCCGGAGTGCCGGGTCGCAAATAGCGATGGGCTGCCGGGCAGCTGCGGCGGGATCATGCCGGTACGCAGCGGATGCATGCCGGTGAAGAAGGCATTGCGCCCTGCCGTGCAGCTCTGCTCGGCATAGTAGGTCATGAAGATCGCACCTTCTTGTCCGATGCGATCGATGTTGGGGGTTTCACCGACCGCGAGGCCGCGGTGGTAGATGCTCGGCTGCATGAAGCCGATGTCGTCGCCCATGATGAAGAGGATATTGGGTTTGGTGGCTTGGGCCACTGCCGCAGGTGCCCATAGCTGTGCTGTCAGTAACAAGGCGGCGGTGAGCAACTGAAGCAGTCGATTGCGTGTCGACATGGTCGCCTCCATTTCATTTGTCGGAGGCCGGCTTGGTATCTATTGCGTGCAACGCCCAGGGATCGTCAACCGGCGAGCGGTTCCTAGGGACGGCCAGGATTAATGTAGGGCCACTCTACAATGAAGTCCCCCAATCGGGGGATGAATCTCTTGCTTACCGAAGCAGTTAGCGAGGGCGCAGCCGAAAGTTTGCTGGCGCACCAATTGTACTCGCGACTACAATCAGCACAAGCGTCGTGATGAAGTTTCGGCGACAGGTCCAACCATGTCGGGCGGCCGCCCTCTTGCAATGACGCTTCTGCTCGCGGTCTACGGGCTCCTGTTCCTGAGCGTCGGCGTTTTTGTTTCGTTGGGTCACGTCGGGGCGCAGACCAGCAGTGGTGGTTCCCACTCCACCACAACCGCTCAGTTCATCGGCTCGCGAAGCTGCGCTCAGTGCCACCAGCGTGAGCACGCCGAGTGGCAGAGTTCGCAGCATGCCGTCGCTATGCAGGAGGCCAACGACAAGACGGTGCTCGGCGATTTCTCAGGCGCCACGGTCAGCCACGGCGGCGTGACCTCAACGTTCTATAAAAAGGACGGCAAGTTCTGGGTCACGACGGAAGGTGCGGACGGTAAGCCTGCAGACTTCGAGATCCGCTACACATTCGGAGTGTCGCCGCTCCAGCAGTATCTCATCGAACTGCCTAAGGGACGCCTGCAGGCGTTGGGCATTGCCTGGGACACGCGGTCGAAAGATGCGGGCGGCCAGCGCTGGTTTGCGCTCGATCCCGAACACAACCGACCTCCCGGCGATCCGTTGCATTGGACGGGCATCGACCAGAACTGGAACTACCAGTGCGCCTTCTGTCACGCGACCAATCTCAAGAAGAACTACGACCCAAATGCCGACAGCTTCCACACGACCTGGTCTGAGCTAAGCGTCGGCTGCGAAGCTTGTCACGGCCCCGCCTCGCGCCACGTTGCCTGGGCGTCGAAGCCGGGAGACTGGCAACGGTCCGACGATCCAAAAAAAGGGTTCGCAGTCGGCCTGGATGAGCGAAAGGGCGTCACGTGGTCGATGTCGCCGAGCGGAACCGCCGCTCGCTCAGCAGTCTCGCAAGACCGACAAGGAAATCGAAGCGTGCGCTGTTTGCCATGCCCGGCGACAGCAGTTCTCGCATGAAGGACAAAAGCTTCTCGACGCGTTCCGCCCCGCACTGCTTCAGCCGCACCTCTATCACGCCGATGGACAGCAGCGCGATGAGGTCTACACCTACGCCTCATTCCTTCAGAGCCGCATGCACGCTGCGGGCGTCACCTGCTCGGACTGCCACAATCCCCACACACAGAAGCTCCGCGCTCCCGGCAACGCTGTCTGCGCCCAATGCCACGCGCCCGCGACGTTCGATACCTCGGCGCACCATCACCACGCGGCAGGCTCGAAAGGCTCCGAGTGCGCCGCCTGCCATATGCCAACGGCGAACTATATGGTCGTCGATCCGCGCCACGATCATTCGATGCGTATTCCGCGGCCGGATCGGACACTTTCGCTCGGCACGCCCAACGCCTGCAACCAATGCCATGCCGACAAGACGCCGAGCTGGGCGAGCGAGGCCATCAAGCGTTGGTATCCGTCTCCAAAACCCGGTTATCAGAGCTTCGCTGAGGCCTTTGGTTTGGCAGATCACGCGGCGCCTGGCGCGCAGGCGGCACTGATCACAGTCGTGGAAGATACATCGCAATCTACGATAGCTCGGGCCAGCGCCGTTGCTCGCCTCGGACCGTTCTTGTCGCCGAAGTCGCTGGCCGTCATTGCGCTCGCGCTGAAAGATTCCGACGCAAAAGTGCGCATGGGGGCCATCGCTGCGCTGGCAAATGCAGGGCCACTGGCGCGTTTGACACTCCTCCCTCCGCTGCTTGCTGATGAGGCTCGAATCGTGCGCATGGACGCGGCCCGGGGCCTTGCTGGTGCACCTGAGCAGCACCTCAGTTCAGAGGATCGTACGCGCTTCGAACTTGCCCTCGCTGAGTACATTGCCGGCCAAAGATTTAATGCAGAGCGACCGGAGGCGCAGGTCAATCTGGCCAATCTCTACCTCGCGCGGGGCCAGGGTGGCGAAGCCGAGGCCGCCCTGTTGAAGGCCATCGAGATCGATCCAAGCTTTGTCCCGGCGCCGATCACCCTGGCCGAGTTGCGCCGCGCGCAGGGACAGGAGGGCGGCGCCGAGACCACACTTCGCAACGCCCTCGAACGAAATCCAAATTCGGCTCCGTTGCTGCATGCGCTCGGGCTCTCACTCGTGCGCCAGAAACGAACCGAGGAGGCCGTCAAAAGCTTGCGCGAGGCCGCGCAGCTGGCGCCGGAAACGCCCCGGTTCGCCTACGTTGCCGCGGTCGCATTGCACGACACCGGCAAACCGGCCGAGGCAACGCAAGTCCTCGCGGCGGCGTTAGCCCATCATCCCTATGATCGCCAAGTCCTCTACGCCCTTACTGCCTACGAGCTGCAAACCGGGCAGTTTGAATCGGCGCTATCGCACGCCAACTTGCTGCATGAGCTCGAGCCCGAGGATCAACAGGTCGATAAGCTACTGGCCACCATCCGTCAGTCGATGGGTAGGTGATGTTCCTTTCCTGGCAAGGAGATAAATCCATGGCACGAGACCCCGTCCTGCGCACACTCGGCTCCGCTCTGGTCGCGTCAGGGATGTTCGCCGCCCTGCCGGTGCTGGCTGCGGAAGAGAAGCCCAACATCCTTTTCATCCTCGCCGACAACGTCGGCTTCGGTGACCTCGGTGTTTACGGTGGAGGCGAGCTGCGCGGGGCCCCAACGCCGCGCATCGATCAGCTCGCCGCCGAGAGTCTCAGGCTGACGCAGTTTCTCGTCGAACCGGGATGCACGCCCTCGCGTGCCGCGTTGATGACGGGGCGCTACTCAATCCGGTCCGGGCTGTCTCTCGTCGCGGTTGCAGGGAGTTCCATCTCACTCCCGGCGTCGGAGATCACGATGGCCGAGATGCTACGCGATGCTGGCTATGCCACCGCGATGTTCGGCAAATGGCATCTCGGCGCCCAGCCCTATAGCCAGCCGCAGCAGAAGGGCTTCGATGAGTTCTACGGCATTCCGCCTGGCGATACTTGGGACGCGTTCTTGATGATTCCCCAAGGTCGGCAGACCAAGACGCTTGAAATTCCGCTGGATAAGGGCCCCCAGATTGTCGAGGCCAAGCGGGGCGAGCCGCTGACGAGCGTGAAACCCTACACCGCCGAGGTGCGTCGCGACATTGACTGGGAGCTGGTGGATCGGGGCGTCGATTTCATGCAGCGCCAGAAAGCGGCCGGCAAACCGTTCTTTCTCTACCTGCCGATCTCTAGGACGCATTTTCCCAACCTGCCATCGAAGCGGTTTGAGGGCCAATCGCGCATCGGTCAGTTTGGTGACTCGTTGATGGAGGGAGACGCCATCGTCGGCAAGCTGCTCGATTCCGTGAAGTCGCTCGGGCTCGAGCAGGACACCATCGTCGTCTTCGCTTCCGACAATGGCCCCCAGGGCGATGTGGTGCGCGAGTTTGGCGGCGACATGCCGGACATGGGGTCGCCTGGTCCTTACCGCGGCGAACTGGGCGACGCGAGCGAGGGCTCCATCCGCACGGCTGCGATGATCCGTTGGCCCGGTAAGATTCGGCCACGCTCAACGAATGCGATGTTCTCGATTATGGATTTCTTCCCAACACTGGCGCACGTGACGGGGAGCAAGGTGCCGGACGACCGCCCGATCGACGGCGTTGATCAGACGGACCTCCTGCTCGGCGCGAACGTCACGCGGCGAGACAGCCTGCTGACCTTCATCGGTCCCGATCTCGTCGCGGCGCGCTGGAAACCGTTCCGCGTCTACTTCGCCGACGTGGCGCCGGGCCGCAGCGGCTGGGGCGGCGCACACCTGCAGCCGGGGACGGGTAGCAGTGCCGCGCCGATGAACGGCTATCCCAAGGTCTTCAACATCGAGTCGGACCCGCGTGAGGAGCACAACGTCGGAGCGCTATACGAGTGGGTGATCGGACCAACATTGAAGGTCGTGGAGGATTACAAGGCCAGCCTCAAGAGATATCCCAACCCGCCGGCAGCGAACATCACGCGCTTCTGACCGGCAGGGCGGGCACGTTTCGGCGAAGCAGGTCGAAGGCGTCGATGAACGACATGTCAGCGTCCTAGGGCTTCGGGACGGCGCGCTCCTGGATTTGCTTCTCGATCATTTTGTTCAACCCACCGCGGATGCGCTCGGGATCGATGCTCTCCTTCAGCATCTGTTTCGTCTTGATGTCGTCCATCGTGCTTTCGAGGATGTTCGCCGGGTTGAAGCTCGGCGGGAACGAGCGCGGCGGAAATTCCTTGAACGTCCCCACGAACTGGAAGACCTCGTCCATGACGCCGTACATGGAGCCGACGTGGTTGATCTGCCAGTCCCAGAAGGTGTTGGAGGTGATGTCCGCCCGCTCGAACGGGTCCTGGAACAGATTGTAGATCTTCTGCAGGCGCAGCGTCGTGAAGGGCTCGGCCCACACACCCATCGTGCCTTCCTTGCGCTGCTCCGAGAAAACGTACTTGTAGTCGCCAGCCCGCATGGCCACGAGCAGGCCGTCATCGTCGGAGTAGAAGAACCTGTCGCGGGCGCTCTTGGTGCCGTTGTTGTTGGCGGCAGTCCCGCTCACGGACTTTAGAAATGCTGACTGATCGTACCCGTCGAGGTGCACCTTGTAATTGATGCCGTTGGCCGTGTAGCCGGCTTTCAGCTTGTTCACGATGTCCGGCTCGCCGGCGATTGAGCACAGCGTCGGAATCCAATCGTTGTGGCTCATGAGTTCGTTCGTCACCGTGCCGGGCTTGAACTGACCCGGCCAGCGCACCAGGCATGGCACGCGGAACGCGCCCTCCCAATTGGTGTTCTTTTCGGAGCGGAACCAGGTCATGGCGCCGTCGGGCCAGGTATTCATGTGCGGCCCGTTGTCGGTCGAGTAGACGACGATGGTGTTGTTGGCGACCCCCATGTCGTCGAGCGCTTTGAGCAAGCTGCCGATGGTATCGTCGTGCTCCTGCATGCCGTCGATGTATTCGCTGTCGCCGTGCTTGTAACGGCCGCGATGCTCGGCGCGGACGTGCGTCCGCAAGTGCATGCGGGTTCCGTTGAACCAGCAGAAGAACGGTTTCCCCGCCGCCTGCTGGCGCTGCATGAATGCGATGGCGGCGGCCGAGGTCTCGTCGTCGATCGTCTCCATGCGCTTCTTGGTCAGCGGCCCGGTATCCTCGATCGTTTGTTTGCCGACTCTGCCGAAGCGCGGGTCTTCCGTAGGATCGTCAACGTCGGTCGCCTTGCAGCGAAGCACGCCGCGCGGGCCGAATTTGGCGAGGTAGGAAGGATCCTTCGGATAGTCCGGCAATTCCGGCTCTTCCTCGGCGTTGAGATGGTAGAGGTTGCCGAAGAACTCGTCGAAACCATTGACCGTGGGAAGCGAGGGGTTGCGATCGCCGACGTGGTTCTTGCCGAACTGACCCGTGGCGTAGCCGAGATTTTTGAGCAGGCCGCCGATCGAGGGATCGAGCTGGCTCATCCCCATCGGTGCGCCCGGGAAGCCGACCTTGCTCAACCCCGTACGAATGATGTGCTGACCGGTGAGGAACGCCGAGCGGCCCGCCGTGCAGGATTGCTCCCCGTAGTAATGCTGGAACTTGATGCCTTCCTTGGCGATGCGGTCGATATTTGGTGTCTCGTAGCCCATCAGCCCGTTGGAGTAGGCGCTGATGTTGGCGATGCCGATGTCGTCGCCCCAGATGATGAGAATGTTGGGCTTGCCTGCGGCGGCCTGGACGGCAGCTGGAGCCGCCGGTCCCATCTCGGTTTTCGGCGTCGTTGGCGGGGTTTGCGCCGCCGCTTTGCTCACGGCCGATACGGCGAGCAGCGATGCGCCGCTCAGAAGAATATTCCTTCGATCAAAATTGAATTGTGGTTGAGAACTCGATTGGGCGTCTTTCGGTCCCTTACTCACACTCATTGCGTCATCCTCTCTAGATCATTGGCTTCCTCCCCCGTGCCGGTCGTTTGGTAGAGCGCTTAGTTTGCTGCCTTGGGGCCGTATTGCAGCGCCTCCATGGCTTGGTCTATCGAGAAGCTACCCGGCTTCTGGCTCGGCGGGAACTCCTTGAAGGTCGCAAGGAACTGCCCGACGTACTGCTGCGCCGGAACCATCACGAAAGCATGCTCGACGCGCCAGCGCGGATAATCCATGCTCTCGTGGTCGGCCGTCTCAAACGGATCGGAGCGCACGTTGAAGAGCTTCGGGAAGCGCAGCGGTGTGAACGGCTCCTCCCACACACCGAGGCCGATCGCGCGTTGCTCTACGAATACGATCTTCCATTGGTCGTAGCGCAGTCCCACGAGCGAGCCGTCGTCGTTGAAGTAGAAGAACTCGTGGCGCGGGCTGGGAGATTTCCCGGCCAGCGCGTCGGTGACGTTGTAGCCGTCGAGATGCACCTTGAAGGTCTTGTCGCCGACCTGCATGCCTTTGAGCAGCTCCTCCTTGACGTTGGGAGCACCGGCCGCGGCCAACAGGGTCGGCAGCATATCCTCATGCGAGAAGATGTCGTTGAGGACGGTGCCGGGCTTGATGACACCCGGCCAGCGGATGGCGCATGGTACGCGGTAAGAGCCTTCCCAGTTGCTGGCTTTCTCGTTGCGGAACGGCGACGTGCCGCCATCCGGCCAAGAGAATTTCTCCGCCCCATTGTCCGTGGAATACATCACAATGGTATTCTCATCGAGGCCCAGCTCCTTGAGCTTGTCGAGCAACTGGCCGACGTGGCCGTCGTGCTCAACCATGCCGTCGGGATAAATGCCGAGACCCGTCTTGCCCTGACTCTCCGGCTTGAGCCGCGTCCAGATGTGCATGCGCGTAGCGTTCCACCACAGGAAGAAGGGTTTGTCGGCCTTCTTCGCGTCGGTCATGAATCTCAAGGCCTCTCTGGTAAATTCTTCATCGACCGTCTCCATGCGCTTCTTGGTGAGCGGGCCCGTGCTCTCGATCTTCTGCGTCCCGTCGGGGTTCGCCCAGGAGTGGATCACTCCACGCGTGCCATATTTCTTCTGCAGCTCGGGGTCCTTGAAGTAGTCCGGATGCTCGGGCTCGTCTTCCGCATTCAGATGGTAGAGCGAGCCGAAGAACTCATCGAAATCCATGTACCGTGGGGAGATGCTCGTCGCGATCGCCGAGGTGGTTCTTGCCGAACTGGCCGGTTACGTAACCCTGAGCCTTGAGCAACTCAGCGATGGTTACGTCGCGCGCCTGCAAGCCTTCTTGTGCGCCCGGCAGCCCGACCTTGACCAGGCCGGTACGGTAGCCGCATTGGCCAGTGATGAAGCATGAACGCCCCGCGGTGCAGCTTTGCTGGCCATACCAGTCAGTGAACAGCGCCCCTTCCTTGGCGATGCGGTCAATGTTGGGCGTCTTGTAGCCCATCATGCCCTGATTGTAGGCGCTGATGTTCCAGTAGCCGATGTCGTCCCCCCAGATGACGAGGATGTTCGGCTTGCCGCCGGCGCCGAGCGCTGCGGCGGGTGCCGGCGCCGGCTTCGTCTCCCCCGCCTTGGCGCTTCCCGCTTGCGCCGCGGACAGCGCGAGCAGCGAAACGCCGCTCAGAAGCACGCTTCTGCGATTGGGACCGGAATTTGAATTTGTGCACGCATCGGGTGCTTTTGAGTTCTCACGCACGACTTGGTCCTCCCTGGATCGTTTTTCCCCGCGGCTTCTCGTTCACTCCTTTTGGCGCTTGACGCACCGGAACCCGACATGGCTGGTCGAGGTGTCAACTGGTTCGGGATGACGGGCGGCTGGGCGGTAGCGGCGGCAATAGTTCGGCGCGCAGAGGTGCGAGCCGCCTTTCAGCACCTTGCGGGGAATTTTGATCTGCGGTTGGCACGGGTCGTAACTCTGGTCCTCGCGCGGCCCGCGCGGGTTCTCAGGGATACAGCACGCCTTCGGCGCGTCGGCTGGGTGCTTGGGCACGAACCAGTCTGTGGTCCACTCCCACACGTTGCCGATCATGTCGTAGAGACCATAGCGGTTCGCGGGATACGTGCCGACGGGCGACGTGCGTTCCCACCCGTCGAGGTTCAGGTTCTCGCGCGGAAATTCGCCCTGCCAGGTGTTGGCCATCTGCTGGCCGCCAGGCGCGAACGCATCTCCCCAGGCAAACTCCGCTCCCTCGAGCCCGCCGCGCGCCCCAAGCTCCCACTCGGCTTCCGTCGGCAGCTCCTTGCCAGCCCATGCTGCGTAAGCTTCGGCATCTTTGTATGCAACGTGCACGACGGGATGATCGTCGAGGCCTTTGATCCAGCTGCCGCGACCGTAAGGGTGACGCCAGTCGGCGCCGAAGCGAAACTCCCACCACTGACTCCAATCGCGCAGATCAACAGGGGTCGGCGGCGGCCGGAAGACGAGTGATCCCGCTTTCAACATATGCGGCAGCGCACCGGGGTAGTCCTCGGCGCGCGGCGCGATCTCGGCAAAGGTGACGTAGCCGGTCGCCTCCACGAAGGCGCGGAACTGCCTATTGGTAATCGGCGTCGGATCGATCCAGAACCCATCGACGCAGACGCGATGGACCGGCGCTTCCTCGGGATAATGATTGTCCGATCCCATGGCGAACGTGCCACCGGGTACCCACGCCATCTCTGTCTGCGCGTGCTTCAGAAGGGGCGACATGGCGCTATTCCTCCCGCGGGGGCCACCGAACATGGGAATTGCCGGTGCGTTCAGTGAACCACACCCACCATACGATCCGCAATCTGATCGATCTTTGAATTCGGCTTGTGGTTCCGTGGGCACCAGCCGCTCGTCGACGAGTGGTAGAGTTGACTCAGCGTCGTTCGGTTAACCAAAGAGTTCGCGCACGCGCAGGGAGCAATAATCCGACTCGCGGCGCAAGCAGCAACACGTGGGTTTAACTCGCGAACGAGCTGCGAAATTCCGCTTACGTGGCGAGGCTGCAATAGCTCCCTCGCCAAATCGATGTAAGGGTTGGCAGTCCGTCGCTCCGCAAAGGGGGTCCCGCATGTGCACGATGCAACGGTCCGTGCAGGCCCTTGTTGGCGGATGCCTGCTATTGACAGCGACCGCGGACGTGAGAGCCGCGGAATACGGCTTTTCTACCTACGCACTCGGCGAAAGCGCCTTTGCGGCCGGTGTCACGCCGCCGGCTGGCACCTATGTGACCGCCGTGACCGGCTTCTATTCTGGAGAGATCGGGACCGCCGTCGATTTTGGCCGCGTGGTCATCAACGCCGGAGCACAGGTAGATTTTTTCACAAGTGGTCTGAACGTATTGTACGTCCCCAAGAGAAAGTTCCTTGACGGCAATTTGGGTCTCTCAGTGACGGTCCCCGTCGGCAATGACGACCTTGAAGCGACAATCGGCGTGGGACCCTTTGCGGCTGTCGCGGGAAGTCGATGGCTGGGGTCTTGGAGATGTCGTGTCGAGAGCTCAGCTTGGATGGCAACAGGGCGACCTCTCGTATACTCTTTATGTGCAGGCTGTCGCGCCCACCGGGAGATATGAGACAGGGTTCTTTCCGATCATCGGGCTCCACCGTCCAGGGATCGACACGGGCGGGGCATTCACATGGACGGATAAGCCGACCAAGCTGCAATTCAACGGAACTGCGGGGTTTACATTCAACTTCGAGAACACCGCGACGGATTACGAAAGCGGCGACGAGTTTCATTTTGAATGGGCGATTGGGCGCGAGCTATGCCCAGGGCTCGTGGTCGGCGTCGTTGGTTACGACTATCGGCAATTGACGGGTGATTCCGGCCCCGGGGCCAAACTAGGCCCCTTCGAAGGGCGGGTCGATGCGATTGGCGCCGGCCTCAGCTACACAACTGTCATCCGCACGACGCCGCTCGTTTTCAACCTGCGGCACTATCAGGAGTTCAACGCCAAAAATCGATTTGAGGGAGATACAACAATTGCCTCCGGCACCGTCCGGTTTTGAGTGCTGCGGCTAAACGAAGTGGTTGCGCTCTATTGGATGTGAGCTTGCTGCGGTAGGTGTCGGCCGACACGCTCGCGAACTCGCCGGTTGCGGCTCGAACGTATGCGCTTCCAATTGTCCTTCATGCCAATGATGATTGCTTAGCAAGCAGATACCCGGTAAGCGGGCGATGCGGGCTTTCTCAACGTGACGGTGCCGCTGTCGGTTGACCACTGAACGACCGCAGTTTCCGAATGTCGCTCGTGGTGCGGAGCTGCCGCCCGCCCTTGGATGCCGTGCCGACGTAGCCTTATGGGCGTCCCCATGCCGGCTGACGGTCGGGTTCGGACGCGCGCAGGGTAGAAAGCTGCTTTTGTGTTACCGTTTGCGCCGCGTAGACCATCCCAAGCTCGCGCCGGTGGCCATAGATCTTTCAGTTCAGATTCATAAACACCCGAAGCGGATAGTAGAGCCAGCCGTGTCCGCAACGTCATTCAAACCGAGGACGTCATGGGCTCAACAAAGAATACCGACCAGCAGTCGCTCAAGAGTCCGGAAGAGGGCGAGTGCGAAGTGCGACCGACCGTTGGTTCGGGACGCTTTGTTCGACAATTTCGGCAGATCTCTACTTTGGCCGCTTCAATTGATACCGCCGGCGCAGGGGACCCAAACTCGCGGCGGCGATTTACTCGCGGTGATTGCGAACGGAGCAGGTTCCCGTTGGCGCGAGATCAACGACGAGTTTCCGGACGATGCGAGCTTGCTGCAAGAGCACGCCTATCGCGAGTTCGTATCGTTTCTTCCTCATGTGCAAAGATTTCTGTATGGCGCCCGCGGATTGCAATCGGGGAGATCCGGTTGCGCGTCGCCGATACGGGTGTTTCGCCGTCACGACATTGAGAAGGTGCGCATAACGACCATCGAGGGTACGAGCCCCTTGCTGTTCAGCGTTGCGCGCGTCGAGCTGCACTTTTTCTGCGACGTCGATGTCGTAATCCTTGCCGTCGAGATCGAGGCCCGGGACCTCGCCTTCGAGGATGTACAGGAAGTCATGTATCGGTTCGGTCGCGCCTACCCGTCGGGCTGGACCGACGAAGGCCAGGCCTGGCATTGCCCGGAGCGCGTTGAGTGGCTCGATCTGGCAGGTCGTGTTCTAGCGACGTCCAACTATGAGGATCGCCAAGCATATTTGAGTTCTGTCTGCCGGCACCAAACGCCGACAATTGCAGCCCATTGGAGGTTTTTGCTGGCGCCCCTGAGCATGGACCAGAACGACATGGAGGGGCGCCCGAGGTGCCGGCTCGTGGAGCACAATTGGATCCCGATCATGGCCTATCTCGCCGTCGATGATCCATTGAGCCTTACCGCGAACGACCATGCTCGTCTGGGGCTGGTGCTGCCACCAGGAGACCCAGCATCCGCACCCTTTGCGGCGGCCTTTCTGCAGGACTTCAACCAACGGTACTGTTACGATCGTTTCCACGATCCCCTGCGCACCGGCGACTGGATCGACACGCGCATCATGTGTTGCGGCCATGCATTTGTGATGATCGGAGATGCGCGTCAGCAGGTCGTCACAGACCTCGAACGCGGCCTGCTGGCCCAGTTCCGCCATTCCTTCTTTTTGTTGGGTCTGATTGCCCACTTGCATCGGGCCGCGTTGCTTATTCTGTCGGACCGGCTCGCGCGCAGCATTGGCCAGTTGGACACTGAGCGACCCCAGAGCGTCGAAAACTTCCAGTCCGAGATTCGCCGGACGCTCGAGGTCTTTCTTCGCTTTTCGCATCGGTACTGGTTCTACGAGGTAACCAATCTAGCCGTCGCGCGAGATTTGTTTCGCCTGTGGTCCGACCACCTCGCAACCACACGCCTCTACGGCGACGTTCGCGAAGAGCTGCGGGACATGACCGAGTACCTCGACGGCGATATGCTGCGCCGATCGTCGGCAACGATTTTGCGGCTCACCGTCGTCGCCATTTTGAGCCTGATCGGCACGGCGACCACGGGGTTCCTCGGCATGAACCTTCTCGATGCGACTGAAGCTCCGCTTGTCACGAAGACGGTCTATTTCGGGATAGTCGCGGTATTGGCGATCGCGCTCACCGTTTACACGATCGCCAAGGCAAGCCGGCTTGCCGAGTTCTTCGATGTCCTGGCGGACGGGCGTCTCTACTGGCGCCGCAAGCTAAAAGCGTTCTTCGAAGTGTGGGAGAAGCGTTAGCGTCGCCGGGCTTGGAGCGACGGAGCCGTTCCGGCGCCCGTCGAGATGCTTTGGATCGTACCCGCCGCAGCGCACTAAGCATTGACTTCTCGATTTTGCGGCCTGATTGGTCCAATGAGATTTGCCGATCAGCGTCGAACACTCCAGTGCACGAGATTGAATGAGCGAACTAAAACTCTCGAACGTGCGTAAGATCTTCGGCACGTCCGTGATCCTCGAGGATATCAACCTCGAGATAGCGGATGGAGAGCTCGTGGTCTTCGTGGGACCCTCGGGGTGTGGCAAATCAACTTTGCTGCGTCTCATCGCGGGACTCGACGAGGTATCAGGCGGCGAAATCTCAATCGGAGGAAAGGTCGTCAACGACATCGCGCCTGCGCGCAGAGGCGTAGCCATGGTCTTCCAGTCGTATGCTCTCTATCCGCATATGACGGTCTATCAGAACATGTCGTTCGGGCTGAGGCTTGCCAATCTGGAGGCGTCAGACATCGATGCGGCAGTTCGATCGGCCGCGCGCAAGCTGCACATCGAGCACCTCCTCGATAGGAAGCCGAAGGCGCTGTCCGGCGGACAGAAGCAACGCGTTGCGATCGGTCGTGCGATCGTGCGGAAGCCGAATGTGTTCCTGTTCGACGAGCCCCTTTCCAATCTTGATGCGGCGCTACGAGTGAGCATGCGCTACGAGTTCGCAAAGCTCCATCAGGAGCTCAAGACGACGATGATCTACGTGACCCACGATCAGATCGAGGCGATGACGCTCGCCGAGCGTATCGTCGTGCTATCGGCCGGCCGCATCGAGCAGGTTGGCACGCCGATGGAGCTCTACAAGGACCCAGACAACATCTTCGTTGCCGGGTTCATCGGTTCTCCGCGCATGAATTTCCTCGACGCAGAGATTGAGTCGATAGCGCCGCGGCACGCCGTCGTACGGCTTCCCTCTGGAGACACGATCACCGCTGCTGTTGACGTCCATTCGGCGCGGGCAGGGCAACGAGCGACGCTCGGCATTCGCCCCGAGCATTTCGACGCGCGCGCGAAATCGAATGTGCTGCCGGTGAAGGTTCGCTTCGTCGAATCGTTGGGAAGTGTGACGATCGCTTACGGCACCTTAGCCAAGACCGAGACAGAGGTGACGGTCCAGCTCCCTGGCGATCTCGCAGTCAGCCCCGGAGACACGATACGGCCGGGGCCGGCGCCGCACGCCTGTTATCTTTTTGACGCTGACGGGCGTGCCTTCCGCCGTATCGCTGACCTAGTGCATGAACCTGCGGAGATAGCGTCGCCGCGCGGCTAGCTCGAGCTTCCGGTGGGTTCCTCCAGAGCGGCTCCGTTTGTGGCGACGACCTTCGCGTAGAAGTGTGCGCTGTCCTTGGGGGTACGCCGCTGACTTGCGAAGTCTACGTGCACGATGCCGAAGCGCTTCGAATAGCCGAGTGACCATTCCAGATTGTCGAGCAGCGACCAAGCCATGTAGCCCCTTACGTCGACGCCCTGCCGAATCGCCTCGCGCACGGCACCGATATGCTCACGCAGGTAATCAACTCGCAGAGCATCTTCGACGCGGCCGTTCTTCGCCGTCGGCGGGTCGAAAAAGGCGGCACCGTTCTCGGTGACGTAGAGAGGAATGTCGCCGTACCGGCGTTTGGTCCACAACAGCGTCTCCGTCAGACCCGGCGCGAACACCTCCCATGCGGTCTCCGTGTAGGTGGCCTGCTTCTGACGCACCGCACAGGCCTTTAGAGGCCATGCGTTGGCATCGAAGCGTGTGACGCTGCGCGTGTAGTAATTGATTCCGAGGAAATCGATCGGCTGCCTGATCAGTGCCAAGTCTTGTTCCGGCCATTCCGGCCACGCCTCGCCGAATATGTCGGCCATCTCCTCCGGATAGCGGCCGAAGAATACAGGATCGAGGTACTGGCGGTTCATATAGGCTTCGGCCCACGCGGTGGCGGCAACGTCAGCCGGATCGTCTGAGGCTTGATACTTCGGCTCGATATTGACCACGAGCCCGATCTCATTGCGCCCGGCCGCGCGGTAGGCCTGAACCGCGGCACCGTGCGCTCGCAATAAATTATGTGAGGCGATAGGAGCCTCGAAGCGGTTGCGATGTCCCGGTGCCAGGGCCCCGTGCAAATATCCGCCATCCGCCACGACCCAGGGCTCGTTGAGCGTGACCCATTTTTTTACGCGGTCGTCGAGTCTACGGAACATGATGTCCGCGTAGTCGGCAAACCACTTCGATATCTCAGGATTGAGCCAACCCCCGCGATCATCGAGCGCTGCGGGGAGATCCCAGTGGAAGAGCGTGATGAGAGGCTCGATTTGATTCTCGAGCAAGGCATCGACAAGCCGCTCATAGAAATCCAAACCGGCACCATTCACCGCCCCGGTGCCAGAGGGAAGAATCCTGCTCCACGAAACGCTGAAGCGGTAAGCCTGCAATCCGAGTCGTCGCATCAGCGCGACGTCTTCTGCCCACCGGCGATAGTGATCGCAAGCGATGTCTCCCGTATCTCCGTCGCGGACTAAACCCGGCGTGTGTACGAAGCGGTGCCAAATGCTCGGCCCTGCACCATCGGCGAGAGGCGATCCTTCGACCTGATAGGCGGCTGTTGCACTGCCCCACAAGAATCCGTCCGGGAATTGTGCGGCGCACATCGCTTGCCCTCGAGTTTGTTGCACTGCCGTCGGTGTTACGTACGATTTCGAGACATGCTCAATGTGAGTAGCACTCATGTCCCCGATGTGAGTAGCACCCATGTCACTCTGCGGCGCAACAACGCGCTACTTTTAATTCATGGCGTAGAAAAGCTCCGCATCCAGAGTTGTCGCGTTCGGCAGATGACTGTAAGCATTTTCACACGGAGGGAGCGGGGGGATGATCTCCAGCTTACAATCGAATGAGCGGGTCAACCGCTCACACCTAAGGCGCGGCGCCGCCGTTTCGTCGGCGCGAATTGCTTCGGCATGTTTCAATCGTGTAGCCAAACGCGATCAGCCGGTTCATCGCATGGCTCTCATTCCCGCCCCAAACGCCGCTTAGGCAACGCCGCCACTACGAGGCAGCGTTGCGGCGCAGAGTCCTCGTCAACATCAACAACACATCCTCGGAGGCGTGACGCCGGCGATTGGCTCGCCGAACAATTTTCGGGAGCCCAAAAGATGCCCGGCAGGAAACTTAGCGGAGGCACATACCTTGCCGATACGGACAACGACCGAGAAGGGCTACAGGTTCCCAGCAAAACGTGGCAGTGCGAACCGGCGCACTGTGCTGCTCGGTGGCCTGGGTCTGCTGGCGACGGGTACGCTGCCCTTTCTAGCGGCCTCCAGCGCGCTACCGCGCCTTTCAAGATCAGAGTGGCCTGTGCTTGACCCGTTTATCGCCGATGTCCAAAGGCGCACGTTTCGGTTTTTTTGGGAAACCACGAATGCGAAAAACGGACTGGCGCGCGATCGCTACCCGTCATCCTCTCCTTCAAGCATCGCGGCAGTGGGATTTGCGCTTACCGCCTATCCCATCGGCGTCGAACGCGGCTACATCACGCGCCGCGCCGCGACAAAGCGCGTGCTTACAACGTTGCGGTTCCTTCATGACGCGCCGCAGGGACCAGAACCCCGCGGCATGACGGGCCACCACGGCTTCTTCTATCACTTCCTCGATATGACGACCGGCCACCGCTCGGCAGACTCCGAGCTGTCGACCGTCGATACCGCTCTCTTTCTTGCCGGTGCCCTATTCTGCCAATCCTACTTCGACGCTGACGACGACGATGAGCGACAGATCCGCGAGCTGGCTGAGAATATCTACACTCGCGTCGATTGGCGTTGGGCTCAGGTTCGCCCGCCAGCGATCAGTCACGGCTGGGCGCCCGAATGCGGATTTCTCGAATACGATTGGCGTGGCTACAACGAGGCAATGATCGTCTACCTGCTGGCGCTCGGCTCTCCGACCTACCCGGTCGAGGACGCAGCGTGGGCGGAATGGACGAGCACCTACGACCAGTCTTGGCAAAGCGATTTCGGTGAGCCGCACCTCGCGTTTGCGCCGCTGTTCGGCCACCAGTACTGCCAAACCTGGATTGATTTCCGCGGGCTAGGCGACACCTACATGAGCCGTCGCGGTATAGACTACTTCGAGAACAACAGGCGTGCCATCTATGCGCAGCGAGCCTATGCAATCGCCAATCCGCATGGCTGGAAGGACTACGGTAGCGACGTCTGGGGAGTTACCGCTTCCGATGGCCCGGCCGATGTCGAGCGCGAGTATGCCGGCAAGCTGCGGATGTTCCGCAGCTATGCAGGGCGCGGAGCAGGTGGCCCTGACGGTTATGACGACGGTACGTTGGCACCGACCGCCGTTATCGGCTCCATCGCCTTCGCACCCGAGATCGTCGTTCCCACGATTCGCGAGCTGCATCGGCGCTACGGCGAGCACATTTACTCCGACTATGGTTTCCTCGATGCGTTCAATCCGAGCTTCGACTTCGATGTTCCGCTCGTGCACGGACGCTGCATCCCAGGTTTCGGTTGGGTCGCAAGCGACTATCTCGGCATCGACCAGGGCCCGATCGTCGCCATGATCGAGAATGGGCACTCCGGGCTCGTTTGGCGCGTGATGCGCAAGAATCCGCACTTGCGCCGCGGGCTGGAGCGTGCCGGCTTCACTGGTGGATGGCTCACCACCGAAACTTAAGCCGGCGCGTCGACAGCGTGGTGGGATAGGGCCAGGCGCAGCGTAAGCTGCCGGCAATCGGCGTTGATCAACAGTATGCGTGTCGATTGGACTGCAATGCGCATTATCCTCATTCTTGTCGTCGCGTGGGCTCTTGCCGGCTGCAAGGATTCTGCGGCACGCGCCGACGGTTGTCCAATTCTGGGCCATGGGCCGCGAGGGCGAGGTCGTCCGCCAGCTCATACCCGACTTCGAGCGTGCGCATCCCGACATCCGCGTCGAGGTACAGCAGCTACCCTGGACGGCTGCGCATCAAAAGCTGCTGACCGCATTTGCGGGCGAGGCCTTACCCGACGTAGCTCAGCTCGGCAACACGTGGCTGCCGGAATTTGCCGCGCTTCACGCACTCGATCCCGTGCAGCCGTCTGTGATCGACGCCAGCGATTACTTCCCCGGCATCTGGCAGACAAACGTTATCGACCAGACAGCCTATGGGGTGCCTTGGTACGTCGATACGCGCCTCCTGTTCTATCGCCGCGACCTGCTTGCTGAAGCAGGATACGCGGCGCCACCGACCACGTGGTCCGAATGGACGGACATGTTGCGGGCGATCAAGCAGCGCGCCGGACCGCATCGCTATGGCGCGCTCTTGCCGCTCAATGAGTACGAGCCGTTGCTGGCATTTGCGTTGCAGCAAGAGGCGCCGCTTCTGCGCGATGGGGACACGCGCGGTAACTTTCGCAGCGAGGACTTCAAGCGCGCGCTGCGGTTCTATCGGGAGATGTTCGACAACGGCTTTGCGCCAGCGACGAACGCAAATCAGATTTCCAATGTCTGGGACGAGTTCGCGCGGGGATCTTTTACCTTCTACATCACCGGCCCATGGAGCATCGGCGAGTTCAAGCGCCGATTGCCCGCGAGCTTGCAGGCGAGCTGGATGACGGCGCCGCTACCTGGGCCGGAAGGCGCCAGCTATTCCATTGCAGGGGGCTCGAGCCTCGTCGTCTTCAGGGATTCACCGCACAAGGCCGCAGCGTGGCAGCTCGTTCAATACCTGTCTCAACGCGACGTTCAACTGCGCTTTCACGAGCTCACGGGCAACCTGCCGCCGCGACGCAGTGCGTGGAACGACGAAGGTCTCCGCAGCGACGTCCACGCGCGGGCCTTTCGTGAGCAGCTCGAGCGCGTCAAGCCTGCTTCAAAAGTGCCGGAGTGGGAGCGCATTGCCACCGACATGCAGCTCGTCGTCGAACACATGGTACAGGGCAGCGGTTTGACGATAGACGAGGCCGCTGCCGAGATCGACCGGCGCGCGGACCGCATTCTCGAGAAGCGGCGCTGGTTGCTGGCGCGAAAGGAACAGCCGTGAAGCTCAATTGGGCCGCATGGGCGTTCGTGGCTCCGGCGTTGATGGTGATTGCCGTCTTTTTCTTCCTGCCCGTGCTGGCAGGTTTTGCACTGAGCTTTACCGACTTCGACATCTACGCGCTCGCCGACATCGGCAATCTTCGCTTCGTCGGGTTTGCGAACTACGTGGAGCTGCTGCAAACCCCGCTGTTCTGGAAGGCACTGGGCAATACGCTTTACTTCGTGGGCGTCGGTGTGCCGCTGTCGATCGCGGCCTCGCTCGGTGCGGCCCTGCTGTTGAACTCGAAGCTCGCGAGGTTCAGGCCCTTCTTCCGCGTTGCCCTTTTTGCACCCGTCGTCACCACCCTCGTCGCGGTTGCCATCGTCTGGCGTTACCTGCTGCACACGCGCAGCGGCCTTATCAATTATGGCCTGGAAAGTTTGGGGCTGGCGCCAATTGACTGGCTCGGCGATCCCCGGTGGGCCATGCCGGCGATCATCCTTTTCGCGGTGTGGAAGAACTTCGGCTACAACATGATCATATTCCTGGCCGGGCTGCAGAGCATTCCGGAAGAGCTCTACGAGGCTGCGCGCATCGACGGCGCCTCGAGCTGGCAGCAGCTCCGCTACGTCACGCTTCCCTCGCTAGCGCCCGTCGTGTTGCTCGTGAGCGTGCTCACGATGGCCGGCTACTTCCAGCTTTTTGCGGAGCCCTACGTGATGACCCAGGGCGGTCCGCTGCAAAGCACCGTGAGCGTGCTCTACTTCATGTACGAAGAGGGCTTCAAGTGGTGGAACCTCGGCTTCGCCTCCGCCATTGCCTTCGTTCTCTTCGTGCTGATGTTCGCCGTCACCATGCTGCAGCTTTACGTGGCACGCCTGAGGGAAGCGCCATGAGGCTCAACCCTGCTGCCATCGCCATCAATGGGGCGCTCATCGCAGCGGCGCTATTCGCCCTCTTTCCGCTCGTGTGGATGCTCTCCGTCTCGTTCATGGCTCCGGGAGAGGCGAGCGCCTTTCCCCCACCAATTTTTCCGCAGGAGCCAACACTCGCCAACTACCGCGAGCTGTTCGCGCGCGAAGGGATGGGCCGGTACTTCGCCAACAGCCTGTTGCTCGCTACGTGTGCCACACTTGTGGCTCTCACGTTCAATGTCATGGCTGGCTATGCTTTCGCCAAGTTGCGTTTCAGTTGGCGAGAGCAAATCTTCCGGTCGCTGTTGGGAGCGATCGTCATTCCCGCGCAGGTGGCGATGTTGCCGTTGTTTCTGCTCCTAAAGAGCATGGGCCTAGTCAACACATATGCCGGTGTGCTCGTGCCCGCACTCGCCACCATCTTCGGCATTGCGCTAGTGCGCCAGTATGCGCTTTCAATACCCGATGAGATGCTCGAAGCTGCGCGCGTCGATGGCGCCAGTGAATTCAGGATCTTTGTTTCAATTGTCGTTCCCGCCCTGAGACCGATACTGGCGACGCTCGCGACCTTCACGTTCCTGGGGACCTGGAATGATTTCATGTGGCCGCTCATCGTGCTGTCGGATGAGAGCCTCTATACGCTTCCCGTCGCATTGGCGTCGCTGTCGCGCGAGCATGTGCAAGACAATGAGCTCATGATGGCCGGCTCCGTCATAACAATCCTGCCCGTGCTGCTGCTCTTTCTCGTTCTGCAGCGTCAGTACCTAGCGGGCCTACTGGCGGGGAGTGTCAAGGGATGAGGAAACCCCGTGGCCGCAAGCAGCGTGCCTGGCATGCACGAGCGCTCGCAGCGGCTCTCGCTGTTGCTGTCGGGGGGAGCTTGAGTGGTGCGGAAGTGAGTGATCAGGGTCGGTTGCTTGATAGCTTTGAGCGGCTGGATCGGTGGACGGCCGATGCCTCCGACGGCGTGAAGGCTTCAGCTCGGTCGACCGCTGGCGCGGACGGACACGCCCTGCGACTCGATTTCGATTTCGGACGCTCCGCCGGCTACGCGTTCGTGCGTCGCAAGCTGCCGCTCGATCTGCCGGAGAACTACGAGATTTCATTCAATCTGCGGGCGAATGCGCCGGTAAACAACTTCGAGGTCAAGCTCGCGGACGCCAGCGGCGACAACGTCTGGTGGTTCGAGCGGCGCGACTTCGTGTTTCCCAGCGAGTGGCGCCGCATCAAAATCAAGAAGAGACAAATCGCGTTCGCTTGGGGACCCACCCAGGACCGCGCCTTGCGGCGTGTCGACAGCCTAGAGTTCGTCGTCGCTGCCGGTAGCGGCGGCGGCAACGGTTCGATAGAGATCGACGATCTGAGGTTCCGCGAGCTGCCTCCGCCGCCGACGCACTTTCCGCCCCTGAAAGCGACGGCGAGTTCATCTTTGAACGGGGCTGAGCCGGGCCGTGCAGTGGACGGAGACGCGCGCACCAGTTGGCGCAGCGATCCAAAGTCGGGAGCCGCGCAAAGCCTCAACGTCGATCTTGGCATGGTGCGCGAGTTCGGCGGCCTCGAGCTTCACTGGCAGGACGACGCGCGGCCGCGACGCTACGACGTGGAGACTTCCAGCGACGGTGTTTCCTGGCAGGTGCTGCGGCGCGTAACGAACGGTAGCGGCGCCAAGGATGCGTTGCTGTTGCCGGATGAGGAAGCGCGCTTCATCAAGCTCAATCTTCGTGACGGAGCGACAGGTGGCTACGCTCTCGCCGAGCTGGCGGTGAAGGATGTGGCATTCGGTGCCTCGCCCAACGCATTTTTCCAGGCATTAGGCGAAGGACGCGCCGCGCGGCCTCTACCCTCGTAGCTTCTCCGGTGAGCAGTCCTATTGGACGCTTGTCGGCGTCGATGGGGGCGCCGAGAGCGCACTCCTTTCCGAAGACGGTGCACTCGAGATCGGGAGAGGCGGCTTTTCAATCGAGCCCTCCATCCTATCGGGATCGCGCCTCATCACGTGGGCAGATGTCACGACTACCCACGCACTGTCTGAAGGGTATCTGCCGGTCCCGCGCGTAACCTGGCGGCGTCCCGAATGGAGCATGGATGTCACGGCCTTCGCGCGCGGCCCGCGCGAGGCCCCCGAGGTCGTGGCGCGCTACACGGTGAGCAACCTTACTGACGGGCCTCAATCTCTGCAGCTTGTGCTTGCCGCCCGGCCCTTCCAGGTCAA
Organism: uncultured Alphaproteobacteria bacterium; assembly: GCA_963724595.1. Taxonomy (GTDB): domain Bacteria; phylum Pseudomonadota; class Alphaproteobacteria; order Rhizobiales; family Hyphomicrobiaceae; genus Hyphomicrobium_A. The sequence goes on from CAVRVR010000009.1 coordinate 223,693, forward strand.
TCCGCCGACGCAGTTTCTCAATATAACCGGTGGTGTCAGCGCGATCAGGTCGCTTGACTGGGATGGGACAAAGCTCTCGGTCAACGGGCAGGCGAAGGTCATTCCGCTTGCTGCGCCCGACCGATTTTCAGCGTCGCCCTTCGACTCCGGCAGCTATCCTGAAAAGCTGCTCGTTCCCGGTGACGATGCAGTCAACCGCGTCACGGACGACACGGGATTTGCGTCTGCAGCGCTCGTCTACCAAATGGAGCTCGCGCCGCGAGAAAGCCGCACGGTAGGTCTCGTGGCTCCGCTCGCGGGCGCGGCGACGAGGCCCGACCTTGAAGGCCAATCCGCTGAAGATTGGCTTGATGCGCAGCAAAGGCAGGTTGAGTCCGACTGGCGCACCAAGCTCAACCTCGTCGAATTCGATGTTCCCGCCGCGGGTCAACACCTCATTGACACGTTGCGGTCGTCTCTCGCGCAGATCTTGATGACGCGCGACGGGCCTATTCTGCGCCCCGGCACGCGATCCTATGGACGCTCGTGGATTCGCGATGGCGCGATGATCTCGGAATCGCTCGTCCGGCTCGGGCACGCCAACATCGCGGCGGAATATCTCCGCTGGTTCGCTCCGCACCAGTTCGAAAACGGCAAGGTTCCCTGCTGCGTCGATTCTAGGGGCGCCGATCCAGTTCCCGAGAACGACAGCAACGGACAGCTTATCTTCCTCGCCGCCGAAGTCTTTCGCTATACGGGCGACCGGGCGCTGCTGGAGACGACGTGGCCGCATGTCGAAGCGGCCGTGCGCTACATGGACAGCCTGAGGGCGTCTGAGCGCACCCCAGCCAATCTCACCGCGCAGCGCCGCATGCTCTTTGGCCTGCTTCCGCCTTCCATCAGCCACGAGGGCTACGCGAGCAAGCCGGCCTATTCGTACTGGGACGTGTTCTGGGGCCTCCTCGGCTACAAGGATGCGGTTTCCATCGCCGAAACGCTCGGCAAGAGCAGCGCCGCGAGAGAATTTGCGCAAGCGCAGGACGAGTTCAGGCGCGACTTCCATGCCTCGGTGCGCTCCGCCGCCCAAGTGCACGGCATCTTCTACGTGCCGGGCGCCGCTGACCTTGGCGACTTTGACGCCACCTCGACAACCATCGCCTTGGCACCCGCCGGCGAGGAGCACAACGTACCCGACGATCTCCTGCGAGCGACGTTCGAGCGCTATTGGCGCAACTTCACGGACCGCCGCGACGGCAAAGTGAGCTGGGACGCCTACACCCCCTATGAGCTTCGCGTCGTCGGCAGCTTCGTGCGGCTCGGCTGGCGCGATCGCGCGAACGAGCTTCTTGAATACTTCTTCAAGGACCAGCGCCCCGCGGCCTGGAACCAGTGGGCGGAGGTCGTCGGCCGGGAGCCGCGGCAGCCCCGCTTCATCGGCGACATGCCGCACGCGTGGATTGCGTCCGACTACATCCGCTCGGTGCTCGACATGTTCGCTTACGAGCGCCAGAGCGAAAAGGCGCTGGTGCTGGCAGCGGGGATTCCAGTCGATTGGTTCAAGGGCGCGGGCTTTGCGGCAAGGAACCTACGCACACCCTATGGCTCGCTAAACCTGTCCTTGAGGCGGCGCGGCACGGACCTCATCGTCAGCCTTGACGGCAATGCGCGCCCGCCGGGCGGCTTCCTCCTGCCTTCGCCATGGGACTATCTTCCGCACGCGCGCAGGTTGGATGGGCGCCCGCTGGCTTGGCAGAATGGGGAATTGCACATCAGGGATCTCCCGGTCGAGATCCTGATCGAGCAGAGGGCCGAGCCGAACCCAGACGCGGGCTAGCAACCAAGTCTCGCCATCGAGACTATTGGCGCCAGCGGAAGAGCCAGACCTCCGAGGTCGGTTCTCGCGTTGGTCGACAAGGCGAGGCGCAGCTCACTCTCCTTACGCGTTCTGCGGATCGAACTCGAACGTCACCCGGATGCCGCCGGACTCGGGATTGCGCTGGACGTGAGGAGCGCTGGCTAGGCCGGAGCTGGCGTCGACCACAGCTTCCGGCAACGGCCGCAAGGGCACATCGGTGATGCCGACAGAGGCGACTTGCTCCAGCTTGGAGTTCCGCAGGTCGAGGAAGTCGACAACAAAGCGAACCGTCCCCGATCGCGGGCCTTTGCCGATACGGGTCTTCCCCACTCGGTAGCCCTTCGCGGCGGGAGCGTCATCGCACCAGCTGAGGCGATAGCCGATCGCGTATGCCTGCCCGGCGAGAAGGTGTCTTGTCGGGGCGCCAAAAGGCGACGATGTTGTCGAAATATTCGGTCTCGGTCGGGATTTCGACGAGCTGTACGCTCCCGTCGCCCCAGTTGCGCGTGGGCTCGACCCAAGCGCTAGGGCGATCCTGATAGTGCGCCTCGAGATCCTGATAGGCGTCGAACTGTCTTTCGCGCTGAATGAGACCAAAGCCCTTTGGATTGCTGTCTCGGAAGTAGCTGATCTGCAGCTCGGACGGACTGACAAGCGGGCGCCAGAGATGCTCATCGTGTCCGTTCCACGCCGCGAGCCCGCCCGAGTCGTGGACGGCGGGACGGAAGTCCAGCGGCCCGTCGCTGTCGTGCGTATCCTTCCAAAACATGCTGGTCAGGGGAGCGAACCCGACCTTGGACAGATCGCGCCGTGGAAAAATCTGCGCGTCGACGTCCATCACCGTTGCCGCACCCGGCGCGATGACGAACGAGTAGGCACCGGTGACTGACGGGCTGTCGAGCAGGCCGTGGACGACAAGAGAACGCTGATCCTTCGGGCGTTCGATCCAGAAGCTCCTGAATAAGGGAAACTCTTCCGGCTCGGGGCCGTCCGTGTTCAGCGCCAGGGCCCGCGCCGAGAGGCCGTAGCTGTGGTTCTTGCCCAGACCGCGGAAATAACTCGCGCCCTGAAATGCCAGCAACTCGTCGTAGTAGTCCGGCCGCTTGAGCGGCGCGTGGATGCGGAAGCCCGAAAAGCTGAGCGGGACATGAGGGCCCACTTTTCCCTTCTGTGGGCCGAAGTCGAACAGCTCGCGATCAGCGGTCAGCTGCCGGATGGAACCGTTCTCGACGAGAAAGATCTCGACGGGAGACCGATAGATATACGCGGACGGAAAGAACTGGAGCTCGAACCCTAAGTCCTCTCCGCGCCAAATCGCCCGCTCGGGCCGGAACCGAAGATCGCGGTATTCGTCGTAGCCCATCGCCGCCATTGCGGCGGGGAGCGTCTCAGCGCGGAGCCTCGAAGGCGCGGCGAGAAAGCGCCTCGGCGCGCTTGCGTACGAGCGCTGCGATCACATTCTGACTGGCTGGAGTCGCGTGCGGTTCTGCGGCCTCGTATCTTGCCGCGGCTCAAAGCGGCACCGGACCTCAAGGTGGCCAATGCAGCCAGTCCAGTCGCCAGGAAGGTGCGGCGGTGCACGATCTGATCCTCGCGTTAAGCGAGAAGTCTCAAGGATCGATCTTGAATGGCACCTGAACGCGCTGCAACCGCTATTGCAGCGCGCTAGCGGTGTGTCCACTGTCCGGCAGTTTCTACTGTGCCCAACGATCGATCACGTCCGGCGGGAGGTCGTCAGGTTCGATCTCTCTCAGTCGCGACCGCGTCGGGTCGGGCGCAGATGCAAAGTCCGTCTCTGCGTTGAAGTGGTCCCAGGTGACCGTGACTTTGGCTCCGATTTGGGCACGTGGATAAAGATCGAGCACATCTCGATTGTACATGCGGATGCAGCCCTTGGACGCAGCGGTGCCGATTGTCCACGGCGCGTCGGTGCCGTGGATGCGATAGGAGCTGGCACCCAGATACAGCGCGCGCACGCCCAGCGGATTCATCGGATGGCCGCCCGGCACCCAGCTTGGCAGGCGCGGATTTTCCGCGAGCATGGTCGGTGTCGGACGCCACGCCGGATTGACCTTCTTGTCGGAGACTTTCGTCACTCCCTGCCAGCGGTCCTGTTCGCGGGGGATGGCAATTGGGTAACTGATGGCCTCCCCAGGACCGATGACAAAGTACAACCGGCGATCGCCGAAGCTGACGACGATTTCGCCTGGTCCAAATTGTCGATTGAAACGCACAAGCTCACGGCCGCTGCCATCGCTCTGGTCCCCACCACCCCAATCCCAAAACAATTGGGCGGACGCCGGCTGGACCGTGCAAGCGAGCATTGTCAGCGCAAAAATGAGGGCTGGACCTGGAAAACGTCTCATCATCGCCGCGTCCAACGAGCCGGTGTCTGCACACTCGGCGCCTAGCTCCTGCGACAGCAGTGTGGCAGGAACACGGTAGTTGCCGAATTGGCGATGTCTCAATCGGAGCATAGGGCCGGAGCCATGCCCGACCGCCATTGCATCATTATTCACGGCTGCCCGTCGGGGCCCGAAGGTGAGCGTGATGCCGACACGCGATCCTTCGACAAGCATTGGATCCCGTGGGTGCGGGAGAGGTTGATCGAAAGGAATGTGCCAACGCTCGCGCCGATCATGCCGGACCCGTGGGCGCCCGATTATGGGAGGTTCAAACAGGAATTCGAGAAGCATCCGGTCTCCGACCGGACCATCTTGATCGGTCACAGCTGCGGATGCGCCTTTCTCGTTCGTTGGCTCGGCGAGTCGAAGCAGGAGATCGACACCCTCGCGCTCGTCGCGCCTTGGAAAATACCGAGGGCGGACGATCCCGGACGCAGCGTGTTTTACGACTTTCCAATCGATGCGACCATCAAGCGCCGCGTGCGCCGCATTCTCATGTTCACGTCGGACACTGAAAAGGAAGACGGCAAGAGAAGCCTTGCAATTTATCACGCAGCGCTAGGCGGAGACGTGGTTGATCTGCCCAATCGCGGTCACTTTATCTTTTCCGATATGGGCACACGGGAGTTCCCCGAGTTGCTCGACAAAATTGTCTAGCTGAGGTTCGCCGGGACGTCGGGTCAGCAGTCGTGCGCGCAGTGTCGGCGTGGGCGGATGCCGCCAAAGGATTGCTTGGCCGGCACTGTGATGAGCACCGCGTCACGATGCTAGGCGTCGCCAGACTGCTTCATTGGGCGAGACGCCAGCTCGCGACAGCGCGCTTTCTCTTAGATCTTTGAGATACATGAGACGGTAGATCAGCTTCTTCTCGAACAAGGAAGGATCGGCAACCTCGACCTTGCGGACGACCTCCTTGGCACAATCGATCCAGCGATCCGGATTACTCTTGCAGATATCGGCAGCAGAAAGCATCGCCAATCCCTCAGCCTCAATATCGCGTAACACCTGCGCGGGATCGTTGCTGACAGATTTGAGGAACTTGACCAGTATGCCTAGTCGTTGCTCGAAGGCGCGCGGAGCTGCACATCGTTGCGTTCGCAGCGCGTCCTCAAGCAACTCGTCCCATTTGCCGGAATGTGCGGTCGAAATCTCGACGGCCTTCAGTTGCGCTAAGCCTAGCGCCTCTTCGACACGCAATGAGTGCGCGATCAGCCTCTCCGCTTCTCCAAGCGAATCGAGCATGTGGTCCCCCGACCATCTATGATCCCCACTCGCGCACACCATACTGATGGAAATGGGCAAAAAGACGTTACGCACCCGCGGCGATGCGATTCATTCCGGCACGAGGGCCAGCTCACCTGCAGATGCGTGGCCTGCTACACGCCGCGGCGAGCGAATGCGATGAGCAGCACACCCAATAACAGGGCTGCCCCCGCCGGCATAGGCCCATTTGCGTTGGTCGATCATGAAGCTCGATGACGGATAGGGAAAATAGCCTGTTCCTTGGCCTATCCAAACCGCACCTATGAGGATGAGGATAGTGCCGACGATCATCAGCGTAATCCGCATGGTGATTCCCTTCGTTGATCGGCATTCGGCCGACAGCTGACATCAACGCGCGGGATAAATACTGACGCTGCAGTGGAAGCCTTTAAAAGCTGGTGCCGCAAGAGGGATTCTGAACTGCGGCAGCGTAAGTTATTGATTTATAAGGTTTGGAAAGCGCCATTATCGTGCACTGTACGGCCGGCAAGGTCAACCAGGGCATCTACTGGTCGCGTCCTCTCGACTGGCACAACCAGACACTCACGCCATGCCGGTCTGCCGATATTCTACGATGGTGGCCGGTGGACGGTGCCGGCGCTTCCCGAACTTCTCGCCGCCGTGCAGGCGGACTTCAACGATCCCAACAAATACGTCGACGCCCGCGGTCTCACCTATACCTACGTGTTCATCGGTATCAAACGCCTCGGAACGGGCCAGTTCTACCTGATCAGCATCGAGGACAAGGACGGCAACGCGTTCGACGGGGGCAAGACCTATCGCCTGACAGTGCCCGCCAACCCGCCGGGCTAACAATACTGGTCGGCGACGGCCTACGACCGCGAGACGCACGCACTAATTCGCAACATGCCTCGCGCCAGCCGCTCGTCGCAGATTCCCGAACTGCAGAAGAATGCCGACGGCTCTGTCGACGTCTATTTCGGCCCAGCAGCGCCCGCCGGCAAAGAGTCGAACTGGGTGCCGACTGATCCCAAGCGTGGCTTCGAACTGATGTTTCGCGCCTATGCCCCCACCAAGGCACTGTTCGAGAAGACCGGCGGTTGCCGGATGTCGAGCTTGTTTAGTGAGGGGGATGGGGAATGAAGCAAGCGTGGCTGCCCTTCGGACGGACATTTGAGCTGCTCTTCATCGCGGGTGGAAGAGGATGTTCGAGACACAGAGCCGGGAGCGCAGCATTCCAAAGCCATAGGGCCTGACATGTCCTTCATCGACATCTTTGCCGCGTTCGTGCTGCTCGTCCTGGCGCTAACGGCGGTGGCAACTGTCATCGCCGTCGGCGCGGCACCCGGCTTCATTGCCAAACAGCGCAACCATCCCTGGGCCCAGGCGGTGACGGTGGCCGGCTGGGTCACTCTCATCTGCGGCTTCGTGCTCTGGCCGTTGGCGCTGATATGGACCTTCGTCGATGTCCCCAAGCGCGAGGGCGCGCGATGATCGTCTTCCTGCTCAACGCCTACCTCGTCCTCCTCTTCCTTCTGGTCTGGTTCAAGATCATTCCCTTCAACTTGTTCTGGAAGATTTCTCCCCTCCTCGTTCTAGCGGTTCTTCTCATTGGCCTGTTCATCCCCATGGGGTGGGGCGCGCCGTCGGGACCGGCGCTCGCTATCCGCCACTCGGTAGAAATCGTGCCCAATGTGTCGGGCGAGGTTGTTGACGTCCCGGTCACGCCGAACACACCGATCAAGGCCAACGACATGCTCTTCCGCATCGATCCGGTGCCGTTTAAATCGAAAGTGCATCTTCTCGAAGCGCAGCTCAGGTTCGCCGAGCTCCGCTTCAAGGAGTACTCGACGCTGCAGCAGAAGCAGGCGGGGCGCGCCTTTGACGTCGAGCAACATGGTGCCGACGTCGAAGCCTTCAAGGCACAGCTCGAGGCGGCGCGATGGGACCTCGACAAAACAACCGTGCGCGCGCCGGCCGACGGGTATGTGACGAACCTCGCCCTGCGCAAGGGCGCGCGTGTCACGGCGCTGCCACTGGCGCCGGTCATGGCCTTTATCGATGCGTCGGAGACAGCGCTTGGCGTTGAGATCGCCCAAATCAACGCGCGCTATATCGAGCCCGGTCAGCCTGTGGAGATCACATTCAAGTTCCTACCGGGCAAAATCCACACCGGCCGCGTCGAGACCGTATTGCAAGCCGTTTCCACCGGTCAGGTTAAACCATCGGGTTTGGCAGTGACGCCCACGCAGGTGTTATCGGCTCCGTTCGTCGTGCGCATAAAGCTCGACGACCAACAACTCGCCGAACGTCTTCCCGCCGGCGCCACCGGTACAGCCGCGATCTTCACCGAGCATGTCAAGGCAGCGCACGTTGTTCGTCGCGTGATGCTGCGCATGATCGCCATGGTGAACTTCATCAACCCGTTCTAGGGAGTCCGTCTTGCCTACACGGCATCGATGACTGTGGTGGCTATCGGACAGTCGTAGGTTGCCAGAGGGGTTTCGTTGAGCCAGGCGGCTGAGTAATTCGGCGCACGCGGTCGCCCAAACGATGCGCTGCGGCAATACTCTACAGCGCCGGACCTAAATGAGAGCCCCGCGCGAGGACCTAATCGTGCTTGCTCACGGCGTTGGCGCACTGGCCGCACTTCCCCGTTCGAAAATACAACTCGCGCTCATCATAAACCGTCGGTGTGCCGCAAAGACTGCAGCGGAAGCCCTTTTCCCTAGCGAGGGATGCCCAATTGTCCTCCGCGAGTATTTGGCGATCTTTTTCCGTTCCCACGGTTCACCACCTTTCAGGTTCCAGAAAGATGCGTGTGCCAGTCACGGATGGCAATCCGCAAACTGCGAACCCGATAACATAACCCGAAAAAACGCGGGCCGATGGACGACACCAGTCGCGCTAAGTGGCCAGCAGCGGCGCGATCGGTGTCCGCTTTGGGTCAAAAGCGGACATCGAGCGTGTCGCCCCGAATGTTTGCTTTGGGCCAGAAGGAGACAACGGAGGCACATGCGAAGTGTTCGGCGCAAGTCGGCATTGATTTTTCTTCCACCGCACAGGGTTAATGTCACTCAGCTGGCGCATGTTCCAAGAACGGCATATCTGAAGCTTTCAGACCTTTTTCTGAGCGTCTTAACGAGACGTAGCAAACCGGCCGACTGGCTTCACGACCTCGATCGCACGAGTTTTCGCCGGTAATCGGCGAATGAACCCACTCTCCTCAAGGCCGATCAGCAGTCGGCGCGCCATCGTCGTGCTGCGATGGTGAAAGTGGTCCGCGATCTCGCGCACCGATGGGGCCACACCTCCGGTGCGCTCAAGCTCAGCCTCGATAAATAGCAAAGCCTTGCGCTGCTGCTTGGTGATCATCAGGCCTTCTCGCTGGCTGGGGGGGAGGCAGCAATGTCTGAGCGCAGCCTGCGGACGGCACCAGCAGCCCTAGAGCAAAAGCCCTACGATGATGGCGCCGACTGCGGAAAGGGCCAAGAACCAGATGGCGACCAACGCAACGTTGAGAACTGTCGACGCTGAACGTCTTAGGTCAGCCATGCTCATGGGAAACCCTCCGCAGAGCGTTGCCTATGAATCACCCGCCGATCATTTCGATCGTGAAGCCGGTGGCCTGCCCCGAGCCACGTCCTCGCCGTGAGTACCTCACGCAATCGTTTCGAGAGCCGCGACTGGCTGCTCGGGATAGGCAAGCTGTTCGCGGGCGCGCCAGTCTTTGGTGACGTAGTTGATCACCAGCGACTTGCGAACGCCCTCAATCTTTCGTGGTTCGAACCCGTGGTAGGTGACCGTCGAAGGGACAAAGATCATGCCGGCGCCTGAGGTGAAAGGTGATCGACCAACCCACTTCTTGTCGGCGTCATAGATGTCTGTCCCCAAGCCGGCGTGCGCGGGATCCTTCGACATGTAGAGTAGTAAGGTGAACGCCTTCACCCCGATGTCGGTATGCGGCTCGAGCCAGAAGCCGTCGACATCCTGCGCAAACTCAATGCGCAAATACGAGTCGCCGAGTTTGGCACCAAAGATCCGTTCGATCGCCGACGTGACTTGCCGATGCTGGAACGCCGCGGCAACGCTCGCAACGCACGCGAAACTGTCCCTGTTCGCGGCATCAAAGTAGTGACGTTCTGGATTATGCAACTCGCGCTTACCGGAGACGCCGCCAAGATCTGCGGCCGCAAAGGGCAAATCGAGAATCTCGTCGACAGTAGAAGGCGGCAGGCAGTCCTTTACGAACCAGTGCCGGTAGGGATCTCGCCTCTCACTCGCGCGCCCAAAACTATCGAGCAGCGAACGGGCCGTCTCATTCACCGATGCTTGCATGGAACCATCCCCCGTACTTCACCCGGAGACAGTTTGCTGCCAACAACGAATGGGGTGCACCATACAGATCGGTATAGTTCGTATGTGTACGTCGTTATCGCGATACACGGAATATGTCGCGCTCGTTCGTCGCGTTGCGACCATGCAAAAAAGAGCCGCCCTTGCTTGGGCGGCTAAGGAGGGAGTGAGCCGACAGCGCACAGGGAGTGCTTGTCAGCTCCGGCCGGAGCGTGAGATCCGGCAGTTCAAACTTCGGCACCTCAGCTGGGCGTTTAGATGATCGGCCGGGCGAAACTTGAGGACACGGTTAACTCGCCAGTCTTGAAGTCAGACATCGGCACGCCGACAGTGTGCAAATGTCAGCAGCACAGTCAGCAACCAGCCGGCAATATTCCCTCCTTGACGGTGTGACTACTCAACAGTGATCGGGCCACAAACGTGTTCAGGGATCGAGATATCCGGCAAGTCGAGCCCAAGGCGGGGGTCGGCAGACGGCGATTGCCGAGCACTGATCTGGCCCGGGGAAGAGTTTGAGGATCCGCTGAAGCTGCTCGCCGCGTGCGAGAGGCATGTCCGCTTGGGCAGAAGCGGACAAAATAACTGCCGCCACTCCAAGCGGGTGTCTGCTCTTCAGGCGTCAGCGGACGTCATGATCACATGCTGCGAATGTCAGCTTTGGGTCAGAAGCGGACCTCGACGGTGTCGCTGCGAATGTCCGCTTTGGGCCAAAAGCAGACGTCGAGCACCTGGCCATCATGCTCGTTGCCATCCGTCCACCGAGAGCTCGCCTCAGCGCACCATCTGCGTGGCGCAAGGCTCACGGCGAGACTCGCGAGCTGAAGCTAGGCGGCTTCAGTGCACGACGCAGGATGTATCGGGGGCGGCGGGATCGGCGAGGAAGGATACGATCACCGCCTGGGCGCAGGGTGACTAAGGGGAGACGAAGTGCCCGACGCCCGGAATGCTGATGATGGTTGCGTTGGACAGTCTCGCCGCCGCGGCCTTCGCCCCGGCAAGCGACGTCAGCGTATCGAAGCTGCCGGAGATGAGGAGCGTCGGGATGCTGCTCGCGACGGGCTGGCGCATGGCCTCCGGGGCGGCGGGGACCTTCCAGACGTCGCGGCAGTCCTCGTTGAAATACGCCCAGCCGCCGATACCCTCGCGTTGCACCGAGGCCGGATAGTCCGGAAACGCCTCCCGGCCGGCCGCGGCGAGATCCTCCGGCGTCGCGAACGGGTAGTCTTCGCGACAGCTGACGCCAAAGGCCAGCCCGTAGCCGAGGGCAGGGACATCCGGACCGGATGGCGGCGCCCGGCTTGCCCGATCCTTGGCGATCGCCTCGATGGCCTCGGGGCGGCCGGCGGCGAGCCCATCGATCCGATCCGGCGCGGCGCGGAGCAAGGGCACGCGCATAGTTCTGGTTGCGCAGCCAGTCGACCAGTGCCCCGCCGTCGAGCACGACCTCGAGGTCTTTGCCGGTGGTCGGGTCGCTAACGGTTGTCGTCAGCGGCTCGGCCTCGAGCTTGTTGACCAGTCCGGGTGAAGGTTTCCTCGAGACGCGGATGGGCCGCGTTGCAGGCCGTTTCCGCCGCGCAGGCCTGGAAGAGGTTGTCGAAGCCGGCGCGTGCGTTCCACCAGTTTGCGGGGACGGTGTAGGTCGTCGGCAAGACCGAATCGAGGACGACGCTGCGGATGCCCTCGGGGTGGTCGCGCATGAGCGTCTGCGCCAGGTAGGAGCCATAGGAAGTCCCGTAGACATTCCACGCGGCAATAGCCGAGCACCTTGCGGAGGTCGGCGAAATCGGCGGCACTTTCGGTCGAATTGTAGGCGCTAAGGTCGGCGCCGGTGGCGGCGAGCTTCCCGGTGGCAGGCTTCCGTCGCCGCCAAATGGGCGCGCTCCGTTGCCTCGGAATAGAAGCGGAGGCCGAGAAGCTCTCTGGCGAAGTCGTCGATGGCCGCGCAGGTAAGCGCCGGCTCCGAGAACATGGTGCCGCGCTGGCTCACCACCAGGATGTCCCGGTCGCGAATGAAATCGGCAGCGATGAGCCCGTTGACCTCCAGGGGGGCGATGTCGCCCGGCCCGCCGGCCAGATAGACAACGGGATCGGGCGCTTCTCCAGTGAGCGTGCAGGGTATTTCGCGACCATGAGCCGAATTGTGCGACCGGTCGGCCGGCTGCGATTTTCCGGTACGACGAGGTAGCCGCAGCTCGCTTTGGCCAGCTCTTCGGCCCCTGGCAGTTTCGGGCACGGCGCGGGCTCGAAGCGCGGCACTGGTGGCGGAGCGACGTCCTCGGCGCGTGCCAGGGCGGGAGGGGCGACGAGAAGGGCAAGCAGGAGAAGATGTCGGTGGGTGACAGCTATGGTGCGGATCCTTCCGTCTGGAGTAGGCGCCCACCAAGGCGCCCCATGTCAGCCTACGCCGAGATTGGCGACAAAGCACTGCCAATGTCCGCAATGGGTCAGAAGCAGAGATTGAGCGTGTCCGTCCGAATGTCCGGTTTGGGCCAGAAGCGGACATCGAGCATGTCGCCACGAAGGCCATAAGCGGACGTGGAGATCTTCATTTGCGGGGTCGTGCGCTACGGGACCAGCTGGATCTCGCTCGGACGCCATTCCTTGGAGAAAAACGGTTCGAGTGGGCTGTAAAGGCGAAGGATCACGAACCATCCTTTCTTCGGGTCGGTTTGAATCCAGTTGCCGCGCGCTACGCCTTGCGGCTGCGTCGGGCCGAAGTAAATGACGGTCGAGCCATCGGGGCCGACTTCGGCAGCGGGTGAGGAGTAGCTCTGGCTACCAGCGCGGGGGTGGCGCTGGGGGGTGTCGAGCATCGAGCGCGTCTGGTTGTCGTAGAGCGTGAACGACCAGAATTTTTCGGCGGGGATGCCTTTCGGCAGCGTGCACTTGTAGGACTTGGAACCGTCGAAATAATTCTTATCGGCATCCATCGAAGAGAAAAGGTATTGCGAGCCGATGCCGGTCAGGCGCATGGCCATGGCAGGTGTGATACCGGTGATGCCGTAGAAGAAGCTGGTGCGTGCATCCAACTGGCGGTAGCCGGTGGGCGGGAACGGTTTGACACCTTAGGGAATGCGCTGTGTCCCCCGGACCGGCCCCTCGATCATCGGAATGGGCGTCTCGAACTCGTAGCCGCTGACGAACAGCGGGTCACGGGCGAGGACATCACGAGACTTCTCGAAATCGCGAGCCTGAAGGCGTCAGAGGCGGTGTCTGACGCGGTGATAAAAACGCGCTCTTGGGCGGCAACAATTTTGGCTTGGATCACGAGCATAGGCACGCAACTTTGGGACATGCTTTGCGGGCTGATGACCCCAAAAGAATGGAAGCTGAGCGGCGAGGTTGGATCCGGCCCCTTTGGACTTGCAAGGCCGGCATCGAGATCACATTCGGACCGCCCCGAAAGACTACCAAGAAGGCCGAGCCTACATAGCGAGCAGTTGCAAGCCCGACCGAGCTCGGCTGGGAGTCCGACCGCATCGTCCGCGCGTGGGCGAAGCTTATGGACCGCCTCGGCTACACGCGCTACGTCGCCCAGGGGGGCGACGTCGGCGCCGACTTCAATGTCCGCTACTGACCTAAGGCTGACGTCGCGGGCACCACACATCAGTGTCCGCTCCTGATTCAAGCAGAGCCTTTCGAAAGTCACCAAAGGTCGACGTGATGTCGCAGCGGCTTCGGATTGTTCCCTAAGGAACAGCTCTTCGTTCCCCTGCGCCTCAAACCCCGGCCTCGACCCCGCACGAGGGTCTAGGAGACTGGAGAAGCACAATGCAGCAGATGAGAGATGTGACGGGGACAGCCTTTGTGGTGGCTGAGTTTCGCGCCGAAGAGAACTTCGCGGACCAGCCCCTCTACCGGGATTTAGTCGTCGAATTCTTTCTCAGCGACGACAGTCGGCGTGCGGCCGCGAAAGTCGCAGCGGGGTTTCCACACGTGAAGGAGATGGTGAAGATCCGAACCAGGTATTTCGACGACGTTTTAGATCGCGAGCTCGCATCGGGCTGCCGTCAGGTTGTCATCCTAGGTGCCGGCCTCGATACCCGCGCGGTCAGAAAGTCGATGCCTGGCGTGACCTATTTTGAGATCGATGACGGCGCCACTCTCGCGCTAAAGGAGAATCGGATTGCACGCGGGGGGATTCGAGCCAACGTCAAATTTATCACGGGCAATTACGTCCGCGATGGGTTGGTCTCGATGCTCCGCGGCGCCGGCTTTGATCTCGAACAGCCAACTTATGTGCTGTGGGAAGGCAATACCATGTACCTGCCCACCGACAGTGATAGGGCCGTGATGCGGCAACTCACCACCAATCTGCGGGATTTTCGTCTCTCGTTCGACTACTTCGCACCGTCTGTGATCACCAAGACCACGGGCGAAGATGGATTGACCCGCATGGTCGAGAATTTTGCGGAGATGGGCGCGCCGTGGCTTAGCGGCTTTGACAACATCGAAGCTCTCGCAGCAGACGTGGGCTTGCACGTGATCGATGATTGGACGACGGGCGAGCTCTACGCCGCCTACCGCGGCCATGCACTTACTCAGCCCATCTTCGGCCCCTTCTACTCCGTTTGTACGCTGACGTCGTGATGCCAACGCTCAATCAGGCGTTAAGGGCGATGATGTTCAGATGCGAGTTTGCTCGCCGAGCTCGTGAGCGACACTAGCCGGCGTACTCAAGGCCCATGCGTTTCAGCGCAGACTTTGCCACGTCGCGGTGCGGCGCCTGGTCGAGCAGCAGGTTCAAATTGTGCACCGTGGTCAGCAGACGTCTCTCTCGGCGCAGCTCTTCAAATATGTCGATCCAGTCATCATCCGATTCAGGCGGGGGAACGGCAGGCGAAGACTGTTCCGCGGGCGTTCCGCAAGGTCGCCCCTGCGGAACGCGAAAGTGCCAAATGGCCCGTATTTATTAGAGTATGTGGTGCCGCAAGAGGGATTCTGAACACGGCAGACCAAGCTATTGATGTTACAGCCATATCTATACAGACCCATTGCTTGTGTGTAGCAGTCTAGTGGGCAGCATCCATGAACTGTTTGTAGGCGGCGAAAGGCTGATTGTTGACCGGGATCCTCCCGGATGGGAAGGGCTAGCACGAAACTGAGCGAGAAGGGCACGGTCCGCCAACCTGGCGCCAGCAACGCCTGCCAGCTCCGCGGCGTTCTGTGAGCCGCCTTAACTAGCGGCTCGCCGTTCCGTTGCCGGCGCTGGGGCGCTTCACTGGTCGACGCTTGCTTAAACTTCCACAAGGGCCTCCGCCACCCCTTGCAGTAGCATCGACGCCGAGAAGGGCTTGGCCACGAAGGTCGCCTTGAGCGGCAGGTCTTCGCGACGCGGAAGCTGTTTCCCCGACATGATGACGATGGCGATCTCCGGCATCAGGCCGTCTACCATGCGCGCAAGCTCCAGCCCGTCGATAGTTCCAGGCATATTGATGTCGGTGACAATGGCTTCGGTGGTCTTGCCGTCGGTGAGCAAGGGCATGGCCTCATCGGCGCTCGCTGCTTCTGTCACCTCGTAGCCCGCGTCTTCAAGGATCTCGCGCACGCCGAGACGAACGCTCGGCTGATCGTCGATGACAAGAATCCGGGCTAACGACTGTGTGGGCATAATCGAGTTGAATTTGGCAAATGCTCGCCAGGGTGAAGTGGAACCAGGCTACTCCTTCGGATCAAGAACTCGCAGAAGGAATGCGGGGTACCCCACGGTAGCTGTCGCCAACTCGCCGCACAGGAAAGAGCCTGACGCCGTCGCGTTCGGCTTCACCAGCCAAAGTAAAACCCGCGCACTTCCGCGCTGATCACGAAACGATGGGGATGAGCCGCTCGCCCTGGCGTGCTGGAGTGATCAATAGAACGAATGGAGCGGCTGAGAGATGGGCCGCTCTTCTTTGTGGAACCGTAAGTTGACAGGCCATCTCGCGTCCTAAATCTCTCGGCTAAGATCACGGATCACGGCCGCTGACGACGCAGCGATCAGCTACAGCTCGTTGAGGGCTAGAGCTTGATGCAGCAGCCGGGCGGGATGCGGGGAGCTCCGCCCGGCTGAAGCCACCCTCAGTCCGCCTCGCTACGGACCATGTGACAGGTTAGCGTCCTAATTTCATATGGCCATTTTGCGTTATTGCGAGAACGTCGGCCGCTGATCGTCGGAATGCGCTCGGCGCCGCACTCTTGGCGGCCGAGGCGATGCGGAACGCCAGCGTGGCGATTTTGAGTTGTCCACAGATCGCCAAAACCCCGGCGACCTGACAACTAGACACTCGAATCACTCAGCGGCAGGCTGCACTTGGCTCCGTGCCTCGGAGCCTCATCTTCTGTGTCCGTCGGAGCCGGCCGCGCACGAGTGTACGCGGCCGGCATCTTTTTGGCGCCTCGCGAGAACCGCCGCCTTCGCTAGGCGCACTCGGCGGCAGCATCCATCAAGCCACCGCCGAGTGCTGGACCCGCTTTCTCTCTAAGTGGCCGCGGGCCCATGCACTTTGCTAAGCACAAGACCGCGCCGGGATGGGCGGCACTCGTTGGGCTATCGAGCTAATTACTTCGGCGATGGCTCGGGTACGTCCTTGTTGAGAACGACCGAGCGGCTGAGTGACCGCCGCCACTTGGGCCGCCACTGGGTGCAAGAGTGACGGCCACGATCGGTTCGCTGTAGCGCAGGACTTAGGCGAAGTGGCCCTCGGCGGTAACGAGCAGGCCGGCGTGGATACCATTGCGAGAGGCCGCGGCCTCACGACGGCGATGACCATAGAGGTTCATGCCAGCCCACAGCGCTCCCAAACTGAGGGACACACTCATGTAGATGAGTAGTGCGGTCAGCATGGCATCTCTCCGCTAAGCGCGATGGCGCAGCGAGACGAGGCTCGGGCGATTCGGTTTAGGAGGAATTAACGCGTGGCAATGCCGTGCCCGCATGACGGAACGCGCGTGGCATACTCGTTCGTCGCCGCCCTGGTGAATGCTATGTTGTCGGCGGCTGGGGTGCCTGCGCCGGGTAAAGTGGCGGCCGCAGCGGGACGCTTCGCACACTGTCTTTTTCCAAACGCTCGTCTTGCTCTCCCTTGCGCTGCTCGATTGCAGAGGCGATGGCTTCGCCGATGCAGCCCAGGGCAGCATTGGGATTGTCGAACTCGCCTAGCACCAGGCGGTTCGGACCCCTCACCGTTATTTTTCCGGCTTTCACAGAGTAATGACATGCCAGCCGATCCGGGAGGTTGATGCAGCCGGCGTCATCGACGGTCCAACCGGCATCTCTTTTGGGCCAGCAAAGGTCGCGCAGCTCACGCTGCAGCTTGGCGTCGCTATCTCGTTCGGCCTCACGCCGCGCCAGCGTGTCCGAAACTATTTCGTAGAGGCTTTTCATTGGTGTTTTCCCTATTTGACTGTTGCTTGATCGCCTGAATCTAGGACCGCATCAACACCCCCCCTTGCGCTGTCATCGAGACTCACGCGACACAGAGTGTCTGGCATCGGTGCCGCGGCCATAGCGCTGTGGGAGAGGGCCAGTGGCAGGGGCTTACGAGGCGACCCGCATGCATTGAGCGGGACGTTGGCACTCATGCAGATAAGCCCCGCTTCGGCGGAGCTTTTTTTCGGTGTCACGCGCTGGGTGAGCGATCAGGCCAGAAAAAGTGGCGGCTGCTTCAGCTCCGGGCGGTCTGGCCCAGGGAGACGTGACATCCTCGCCTGTCCGACGACGTCCCTCGAAGATCATCCAGACGATCAACCGTTCCGCGTAGCCGAAGTAGCGTTCTTGTCGGTTGAATGGTGCCAGTTGCGAGGGCTCTCAGGTTAGAACCCCTTCTGGCACTGATCCCAAAATTGGTTCGCTTCTTTGAGACGAAGGCGCCTTTCTCTTTCCCATCAATGCGCGAGGCATCAAGCTCTACCTTTTTGATATGAAGGGCTTCATCGCCGGCGACGCTGCTGGCGAGCTGCACTTTTCGATGTTGGCGTCCTTTGCGACGTTCGAACGCAAGCGCATCGCCGAGCGCACGACACGCCTTTCGGCCATCGCAAGGTGCCAAGCCGAAATGGTGAGATAACTCTACACGGTTCTGAGCTGCACTACCTCGAGCCTATCCCCGAGATCTTCGAGACGGCTCGCGATCTTCTGGCGAAGGGTCACTCATCCCGGCTTGCAGCTGGTCATTTCAAACAACTTGGTTATGCAGCCAGCCATCACGCAGTGAACAACCTATTCCGCACGCTGCGAGCGCAGACATAGCACACTAGCCACTGCGCTCGTCCGCTCAGTGGGGAAAAGCGGACATGACGCCGGTCTGTCCATTTCGTTGGCTTTTGACCCAAAGCGGACCTCACAGCTCTCGCAGGGCTACTGACCCAAAGCAGAAATGTCTTTGCTCACGCAAGCAGGCGGGCGGCCCTTTCGGTCCGCCCGCACGCTCTTGATCGGATGGGCTATTGCCCGGGATGGTTCTTGATCATCTCCTCGACCTTTTTCTTCACCGCATCGAGGTTGAATGAAGCCGGGGCCTGCATTGGCGGATAGTCGACCGCCGTCAGCGCCAGCTTCGCGACATACTGCTGGACGATGACGAAGCGCCAGAACTCACGGGCGTAGAAATCGTTCATGTAGCCGGGGGAACTCGTGTTTAGCGACTCGCCACGGAGGGGCGGCAACCTCTCGAATGGATCCTGGCGAATATTGGTCAGGACTGGCATGTCAGTGGTGACCTTTTCGCCGGGCCAGCCCCAAGGCTGCGCAAAGAATGTGAACTTAATGTCGTCGAGGCGAACCGCACCCAGGCTCGCGCCGCCGAAGTAGAACAACTCGCGGCGCTTCGATGGACCTTTACCGGTGAGGAGGTCCATCTGATTGTAACCGTCGAGGTGGTTCTTGTAGCTCCGATCACCGAGCTGTACCCCTTTTAGAAGCTGATCCGTGATGTCGGGGTTGCCGGCAGCAGCCATGAGGGTGGGGAACCAATCGAGCCCGGAGAAGACGCCATTCTCGATCGTGCCTGGTTTAACCTGGCCCGGCCAGCGGATGATGGCAGGCACGCGGAAGCCGCCCTCGCCGACAGTGCCCTTGGTGTTCTTGAACGGCGTCATGCCGCCATCCGGCCAAGTGAACACCTCCGCACCGTTGTCCGTGGTGAAGATGACGATGGTGTTGTCGGCCTCGCCGATGTCATCGAGATGCTTGAGCAGAGCACCGACGCTGTCGTCCATTTGCGCCATGCCGGCTTCTTCGAGACCGTAGTTGGTCTGGCTGTTCTGCAACGATGAGTATTTCTTGGAGAGGAACGTCCAGACGTGCATGCGCGTGGTGTTGTGCCAGATGAAGAACGGCTTACCGTCGCTCTTGGCCTTGTCCATGAAGTCGCTGGAAGCCTTAACCAGCACTTCGTCGAAGGTCGTCATGTCGTACTTCGCCTTTAGAAACGGCAAATCGTGCATGTTCGGCACGTTCGACATGTCGGGGAACGGCGGCAGGGGACCTTCGTCGATGATTTTCTGCTTACCGACTTTACCCCACCGCGGCATTTCGGTCGGATCGTCGGTGTCGGTCGCAAAGCTATGTATCAAGCTCCGCGGGCCGTACTTGTTGTAGTAGTCCTGGTCGAGCGGGAACGAGAACCAGTACGGGTCCGACATCGCGTCGAGGTGATACAGATATCCGAAGAACTCGTCGAAGCCGTGCAGGGTGGGGAGATACTTGTTCAGGTCGCCGAGATGGTTCTTGCCGAACTGCCCGGTGGCATAGCCTTGTGTCTTCAGGCCGGTGGCGAGCGTCGCCGCTTGTGCCGGGAGTCCGACGTCGGCTCCCGCCTGCCCTACAGTCGTCAGCCCAGTGCGGATCGGCAGCTCGCCGGTAATGAAGTTCGCGCGACCCGCCGTGCAGCTCGCTTCCGCGTAGTAGTCTGTGAAGCGCATGCCCTGCGTGGCTAGTTTGTCGAGGTTCGGCGTCTTGCCAGACATGATGCCCTGGTGGTAGGCGCCGATGTTGAACCATCCGACATCGTCCCCCATGATAACGAGGATATTGGGCTTCTTGGCTTGGGCCACCGCCGCAGGTGCCCACAGCTGTGCTGTCAGTAACAAGGCGGCGGTGAGCAACTGAAGGAGTCGATTGCGTGTCGACATTGACGCCTCCTTTCTTTGTGGAAGGGAGGCCGGCTTACTTCACTGACTTTGCAATCCCAGGAATCGTCAACCGGCGAGCGGTTCCGAGGGCGAGCGAAAATTAACGCGGCTCCGCCAGCTCATGAAGTCCCCCGATTGGGGGATGAAAATTACAGTGTGCCGGCTCAACACCCGCCCTAGCATGCGGGCTAGCGCAACTAGGTATGTTTTAACCGGCTACCTAGATGCGCTAGGGGCTGGTTTCGCTCCATTGGGGTGGGATCAGCCCTGCCGGTCTACGACCGCTGCCGCTCGACAGTTGCCGCGCAGATGGCCCGTGTTTGGGCGTTGACCAGGTCAATCTCGGACCAGCGATGCTTGGCCCCTGCTTCGCGCCTAGCGACCAGATGGCGCAGCCGCGGCGCGCGGCCCTTCGCGCTTTTCCCGCCCGCCCCTGGAATAAATCGGGCCCCCACCGAGTCTCCCCTTCCGATCCGCCAATTGCGGCCTTGTGAAAGGGTGCTCCATGGACGAAGACCACGACAACGGCATCACTCGGCGTCACGCGCTGGAATGCATGATTTGGGCAGGCACGGGAGTGCTCTGGACGCTCTCGGGCGGCGTCCCTAAGTCGCTGTCTCTTCTCGATAGCGCCGAGGCGGCGCAGGCGATGCAGAGCGGTTTCACATTCCTGCAGATCTCCGACAGCCACATTGGCTTTAACAAGCCCGCCAACCCGCACGCCGTCGATACGCTCAAGGAGGCGATCGGGCATGTCGACAAACTGTCGGTGAAGCCGAAGTTCATGCTGCACACGGGCGATATCACACACAGTGCCAAGCCCTCCGAGTTCGATGACGCCAACCAGATCATCGGCAGCGCCGGCGTCGACGTGCACTACGTTCCCGGCGAGCACGACATCACCGACGAGGCGACGCAGAAGGCCTACCTCGAGCGCTACGGCAAAGGCACGAAAGGCAGCGGCTGGTACAGCTTCGACCAGAACGGCGTGCACTTCATTGGCTTAAGCAACGTCACCAATCTGAAGCAGTTCGGCCTCGGGTTTCTGGGGCAGGAGCAGCTCGAATGGCTCGAGGACGACTTGCGGGCGCTCAAGTCGTCGACGCCGATCGTCGTCTTCGCCCACATCCCTCTCTGGTCGGTCTATCCCAACTGGGGCTGGGGCACCGACGATGCCGCCGTCGCGCTCGGCTACCTGAAGCGCTTCGGCTCCGTGACGGTGCTCAATGGTCATATCCACCAGCTGATGCAGAAGGTCGAAGGTAACGTGACGTTCCACACGGCGCGCTCGACGGCCTTCCCGCAGCCTGCGCCCGGCACCGCGCCATCACCCGGCCCGATGCTGGTTCCCGCCGACAAGCTGCGCAGCGTCCTCGGCATCACCAACGTCAAGTTCACGCGCAACGACTCGCCGCTGGCGATCACCGATAAGTCGTTGGCGGAGTAGTGCGATGCCAACGATTTCGCTCAAGGCCGTCCGTCGCCTCGGCTTGATAGTGGTGGCAGCGCTGACTACGGCGACCCGAGCTGCCGCTGCGGCCGACGTGGCCCGCGGCGAGCAGCTCTACCAGGGATGCCAGGACTGCCATTCGCTTGACAGCAACGATGCCGGGCCGATGCACCGGGGCGTCTTCGGACGCAAGGCCGGGTCGGTCCCCGACTACAGCTATTCCGCGGCCCTAAAGGGCTCGGGCATTACTTGGGATGACCAGACGCTCGACAAGTGGCTTGCCGATCCGCAAGCATTCGTGCCCGGCACCAAGATGTTCTATCACCTCGAAAGTGCCCAGGACCGCGCCGACATTATCGAGTTCCTGAAGGAAAGGGCGAAGTAACCTCAATTGCCTTGCCCTGTTGGCGAGGCGCCCGCGTTGGGACACTAACCGCTACCCAATTCAGATATGTCGCGTGAGCAATCGAGGCGCGATGGACGATCGGCAACTGTTTTCCGAGGCTGTGCTGCCGCACATCGACGCCGCGTTGTCGCTGGCTCGCTGGATCACCAGCGACCGCGCCGACGCGGAGGACGTGCTGCAGGAAGCATGCATACGGGCGTTTCGCGCCATCGCCTCGGCGCGCAACGCGGACGCGCGCGCGTGGCTGCTCGCCATCGTCCGCAATACGGCGATGACTTGGATCGCCAAAAACCGTCCAAAGACGGTCGTCACCACTGACGACGAGGCGACATTTGAGAGGGCGGGATTGGGGATGGTCGAGCAGCAGGCATCGCCGGAAGCGCTCCTCATTGAGAAGGCCGATGTGGAGCAACTGCACAGCGCCATCGCAGCGCTGCCCCTCCACTATCGCGAGGTGCTGGTGCTGAGAGAGATCGAGGAGCTCTCCTATCAGGAGATTTCCATGGTGCTCTCCATCCCCATCGGAACCGTCATGTCCCGCTTGGGACGCGCCCGCAGCCTGCTCATCCAGCGCATCGGGATGGCGGGTATGGGAAAGACAGGTGCAGCATGACGAAGCCGAACTCTTGGTTGTCGCGCGAGCAGTTGCTGCTTCTCCTCAATGCCTATTTGGACAACGAGCTGGACGCGGCTTCGGTGCTGGATGTGGAGCAGCGGCTTGCGTCGGATCCAGCCCTTCGCGTAGAGCACGAGCGCCTTGTGCAATTGCGCCACGCGCTGGCTTCGCATGTGGTGGGCGAACGGGCCTCCGATGATCTGCGCCGGCGCATCGCTGCTATCGCCGATACTCCGAGGGCTTTTAACGCGCCGCCGGACAACGTGGTGCCGTTCACGAAGCGCCCGGCGCGCGTCTATGGCTGGCAGCACATGGCGGCAGCAGCCGCGCTGGCCGCGGTCGTGGCCGGAGTTGGCACGTTCGGCTTGGTCCGCGAGGATTTGGGCTCGAGCGAGATTGCGGCCATCGTCACCGATCACCGCCGCGCTCTGCTCGCCGTCGCGCCGTTCGATATCGCCTCGAGCGACCGCCACACGGTAAAGCCGTGGTTCGACAGCAAGCTAGCGCTGTCGCCGCAAGTGTTCGATTTATCGAGTGCGGGCTTCCCCCTCGCAGGGGGTCGCGTCGAGATTCTAGACGGCAAGCCCGTACCGGTGCTCGTCTACCAGCGCCGTGCGCACATAATCAGCGTCGTCGCGGCGCCCCGCGGTGGCCAGGAGAAGACGTCGGAGCCATCGCGCGTGTCGACCCACGACGGCTATTCGGTCATCGAGTGGCATGGCCGGGACTTTGACTATTTCGTCGTCTCGGACCTGGCCGAACCGGAGCTGGTGGAGTTCGTGCAGCTTTGGCGCCAAGAAGCAGGCGATCGCTGAACGTAGAGGTGGTGCCAGAGCTGCGTCGACAGCACGCCAGTGAGCCCCCTTTTCAGGAACACGTTGAGCTGTACGTCATTCCATCTCTCGAAGTATGCGTAGCGTTGCCAGCTCCGGTGAAGGACTTGGTTCCGTTGATCCGCACCATCGTGGCCCAGAGCCTAAGTAGCTCCTACGCCCGCAACTGGTCGAGGATTGGCTGCGAGCCCAAGAGAATTAGGTGAGTGCGCGCTCGCGAAAACGCCACATAGGGGAACTCGCGTTCGGAGAGCATCTGCGGTGTGCAAACCACCAAAAAATCAATAGCTTGTGGAAGCTCAGCTGCATGCGGGGGAAGATGGTGCCGCAAGAGGGATTCGAACCCCCGACCCCGTCATTACGAATGACGTGCTCTACCGACTGAGCTATTGCGGCTTTAGCCTTTTGCATCAGGCGCTTAAGAGGGGAGCTGAAGCTGGATTTTTTCTCGCCCTGGAACGGCCCTGGTACCAATCCCTCGAAAGTTGCTTCTCTCGGTCATTCCGAAGCGCCGTTGACATAGCCTGCCAAATCGCAGGAGGCAAGGTGACCGGATACAGCCCTGTCTAGGACCATGGAAAGCGATCGAAAGCAAAGAGCGCTGGGAGAACTGGCTCGGCTGCAGCGTACCGCCGACGCGTGGGAAGGGGAGCGCGCTCACCAGAGGCATTTGCAGGAGCTGGACACGCGTTTCCAAGACGCGAGCCCGAACGACCTCCTCAAGATGTGGGCAAGTGCCACCAACGAGCGGGGCAAGCGGCTTAACAAGTTCGAGGCAGAGGCGCTTGTGGCGGCGTTTGTTCGCGTCTTTGGCGAGTTTCCACCAACCGGGACGTCAGCGAGTGACATCTCGGAACAGCCTCCGCCGCTGAACAACGCGAAAGACACAATACGATCACTTGCCGAGGAAGACTTCGCCATCATTCGTCGCAAGAGTGCCGCCGAGCTGCTTGGCGTGAGCCTGGCGACGATCGATCGCATGGAAAAGGACGGGCGACTGCCAGCGAAAACACGTCTGGGCAGGGCGATCGCGGGCTGGCGCAGGCGCGAACTTGAAGCCGCGATCGACCAGGGCACGCATAAGCGGAAGAACTAGCAGGCCCTAAATGCGCCATGGCCGGGGAAAGGCATCGAGGGCGGCGGGTCAATACATGGGGGGGGAACTGACGAGATGGCACGCATCAGACGATCCGAACGCGCTCTAACGGTGTTGTGCGCCGCGCTCTTGAGCTTGGCGGCTGTTGCCGAACTGATAGGGGATGTCATCGTTCGCTAGGGGTGGTGGCGAAGCGACTGGAGTGATGCGCCGGACGTGGGGCGTTGAGTTTCCTGAGCCAGCGCGTCGGTCTGGGGGTACATCCCCCCAAGGGTTGCGTTCCAGATACATACGGATGTGTGTCTACACCGGATAGGTTTTTTCGAAATCGACCCGGTAATTTTCCCCCGTTTCCAAATTTTTTTATCTTCGTTGACGGGACTTCTTAGTCGCTCGACGTGACTAGCTCAATTGCCTTGCGACCGCCTATCCAATCCCGGGTAATGGCACATCAGTGTCCCCAGAAGGAAGCCGGTGGAAAGCGTGATCATAGCATCCCAACCGTTCCTCATCGTCAATGAGCTTAACGCAGTCTCGTGGTTTGACGGTGGCGCGGATGTTGTGCGATCTCAAGGTCGCTGCACCCACCCCCACTAGCAGGGCGACCATCGAAACAATGATTACGACGCTCGGGTAGTCTGAGCTGAACCAATCGGACCCTGGTTCGCTCGTCGTGGGAGGGGTGCGGGTTGGCGACTTCATAACGCGCCTCCGAGAATTATCGGTGCCAGCGTTCTTATGGAAGCCGCCACAAAAAATTTCGATATGACAAAACGCGCAGCGACTTAAGCGCGAGAGCGCAGGCCGCTCGATCCGCTTGGCATGCGCTCAGCTCTCGCCAAGCGCACCATGGCAGCCACTGCCGGATCCAGCGCAATCCGCGGCGATTAAGCTGGTCGCAATGGATGCAACGACGCGTGAGAAGGGCTGATCCCCTCTGATCCCCCGAGGATCAGCCCGGGCGCGCGGGTATGGCATCGGCTGACCATCTATCTCGCCCGGAGCGACTGTATGCTTGGCATGGTGCGGTCCAATTCACTTCGGATTGCAGCCTCACACTGCTCTCGGCAAGTCCCTCTTTCACGTAGCTACGATAACTTCACGTTCACACCATGTCGTGAGAACGTAGGAACTGGCCTCGTGTCGATGGGTTTGCAATAGGGGACAACGACCAGGAGAAATCAATGAAAGCAATGGTTTTCACAGCAGTCGCGGTCACGGTGTTTGGAGCGACTAGCGCACTGGCACAGGCGCCCAAGGAGGTCGCACCCGATCCGACGATCACACAGAATGAGGGTGCGGCGCCAAGCGCTGAGCAGTCCAATGATCAGCGCAAGGCTCGCATGCCGATGAGACGTGAGCAGCCGATGATACCGGACCCGTCCGCATCATCGAGTGAGGGTGCTGGTACAGGAACTTCCGGAGCAGACCTTCCGAAGGCACCTGAGCCGAAGCCAGCAGAACCACAAAAGTAGCGATTAGAGTTGAGCGATTGCGATGCAGGCGTGGTCTTTGGAGCCGCGCCTGCATCTTTCTTTGTGGGGTGATGCGTCCTATGCGACGAGCCGAACAGTAGTGCCGGCCCTGCTCGTGCTGAGGATGACCGAACCGGCTGCCGCAAGCTCGTGTAGGATTTCACGAAGGCGGTCAGCGAGGGCATCGGCGAGTTGTTTGGTGTCGGCAAGTCGCGGGCTAAATGAGCTGTGGCCGTCCGACTCCACTTTATAGTCGAATGCGGAGTCCGAGGACTACCAGTGCACACCAGAGATTGAGCGCGAGATCAGTGCATGAGAGCGTGGCAGCCAATTACGCCTACTGGCGAAAAGCCCCGGTGAAGAGCGCCGGGGCTAAGGGCTGAGAGGTCGGCGTTCGTGCCAATCCTCACTCGGAACTACTGGGTGCGCTTGCCGGCATCAACTACCTTGGTACTCCAACAAACAGCGCGCCGGTTAATTTGCCGTCTCCGCCAATGAGCGGTGCGTAGTTGGCATCGTAGGCTCGACCAAAAACAGTCGCCGGGCCTGTGTAGGAATGTTTGCCCACCAGGGCTTTGTAGGCATCGCTACTTGCGTCAAGTTTTGTACTGAGAACCGATTTTCCTTTGTCCGTGACGGTTGAGTTGGTGCGGACGAAATCTGTGGCCGTCATATGAGAAGATAGTCGCATCGAGTTTGTCTTCGGCCGAGGAAGGGCCACTGGCAAGCGCCATGACGGGCAACAGCACGGTCAGGATCAAGGATACACTTTTCACGGCACTACTCCTTATGCCCCCAGTGCCTAGCCTTAGCTGAAAAACTACTCCGATCACGGACCCTATGCATCACCGCAATGTTGGTTAATGTCGGAAACAGCTGGTAGCGGCTAGTGTGAGCATGTGCTCTTTCGCCTCCTCTTTGTCTTCACTTTCGGTTTTGCTAGTCGCACCTTTCGGCCCAGTACTCTCAGCTGGGCCGGTCGAGTGTGACGGTCCACGCACAAGCCAGCAGCTTTCTCAATATCGGCAGTCGTCCACTCGCTATTCATTTCGTCTAGCATCGCGACTGCAACTGTTAGTGCAGGGTCGATGGCGAGCTGAAGGGCAAGCGCTGGGGAAGCGTGCACGAGAAACCGGCGCCACCACAAATCGCGGTTAGGGGCGAACGCTAGGATGGCTTCTCGGTGCTCGGGGGCGTACTCGTCTAATGCTGCTTCAAACTTGGAACGCGGGTGCGGGTACTTTTGAAACTCGGACATCGGAAATCACCTTCTGAAAAATGCACGCGGCTCTCCTCTCGGGTGCTGGGGTTGGCCAGCGGCAACCGCTGTCATCACGCGCACGATCATAAGGCGGAGCATCTCGTCGCTGTCCTTCGGCGAGGGGTAGAAGGTAATGGCCTGCACCTCGCGCCAAGCCTCATCGCACACCCGACCCATCAGGTCGATCGACTCGTTACCGAAATTGCAGTCTGTGAGTTCCATTGGTCGAACCTCAGTCTGTCAGCCCTTCCCCCTCGCTGACTTCGCTAAGCCGCTTATGTGACAGGTATCTACATGCCGAGGCACTGAAGGATGAAATGTCGCCGGCGCCAAAGCGTCTCACCCGCGAGCGCCTTTAAAGTGGAGCATCCCTTCTCATCGTGAATGTGAACGCGAGTTTGCAACCCCTGGTGAAAACACCCGTCTCAGTGCTTCCACTGCCGCTCGTCGAAACGTTTCCAGTGCGAGACTTCGCGCCACAGTTTGTGTCATGCGAATCACGTAGGCACAGGATTTGTAACGGCGCGTCAAAGCCAAGACTTCATCGGAGGCTTTTATGCGCGTTCGCGGTTTTCTGAACCTGCTTGCGGCATCCATCCTCGCCATCGGTGGGATCGTGCTGGGCGGCGTTTCCGCCCAAGCGGCAGACCTCGGGGGCGATTGCTGCGCCGATCTCGAAGAGCGCGTCGCTGAGCTCGAGGCCACAACGGCCCGCAAGGGCAATCGCAAGGTCAGCCTGACGATTTCGGGCTGGGTCAACGAGGCGGTATTCGCCTGGGACGACGGCGCGGAGCAGAACGTCTACATCGGCACCAACTCGCTGGAGCAGACCCGCTTCAAGTTCGCCGGCGAAGCCAAGATCGATAAGGATTGGTCCGCCGGTTACACGCTCGAAGTTGGGGTGGTGGACGACGCCTCCAATCAATGGGATCAAATCAGTCAGAGCCGAAATTCAGGCGTGTTCACGCTCCGCAAGAGCAACTGGTGGCTCAAAAGTAAGCATCTAGGCAAAATAACGGTCGGACTTGAAGGCACCGCTACGTACCATCTGCTTGACGATGCGGACCTCGCCAACACGCGCAACTACTCGGACGCAGAAGCCGCTGCTGTCGCCCAGGGGTCATTCTTCATCCGTTCGAACGGCGTGCTGCTGGACGGCTCCCCGGGAGTACCCTCCCTCAGATGGAATCAAGTATTGCGCGGGTTCAACAATGCCACGCCCGGCCAGGACGGGCGTCGCGACATCGTGCGTTACGATTCTCCCGATTTCGCAGGCTTCGTTGTCACCGCGTCGTGGGGTGAGGACGACTTATGGGACGCGGCCTTGACCTACAAGGGCGAGTGGAACGGCATCAAGGTCCTCGCCAAGGCTGGCTATGGCGACAGCACCGACAATGGTTTTGTTAACGGCACCGGCACGCAGTGCGGGGGGCCTTTCCAGGGGTTTGATTGTACTTGGTGGGGCGCGGCCGCGACACTCATGCACATGCCCACCGGGCTTTACCTCTTCGGCGGCTATGGCCAGCAACAGATCGAATTCATTGCCGGTCGGCGGGACGGTCGGGTTGACTCCCCCTCAACCACTCGGGTTCAGTTTCGATGACAGCAGCACCATGTGGTTCCTGCAGCCGGGCATCGAGCGCAAGTGGCATGATCTCGGCAAGACCACGCTGTTCGCTGAATACCGCAAAGACCAACCGGGTGCCAGCTTTGGCAACGCCGGCCTCGACGCTGCGGGTGTGCCGACGTGCGGGACTTGCTTGACGGCCGTCACGCTTGGCTCGGACGTCACGTTCTGGGCCGGCGGTGTGGTGCAGAATATCGAAGCGGCGGCGATGGATCTCTACGTCATCTATCGCCACGCGGAAGGTAGCTTCCTTGCGCCGGCTACAGGCGCCAAGACCAACATCGACGATTTCGACATGGTGATCTCCGGCGCGCGCATCCAGTTCTGAATTTGCCGGCAGGTCGCAGGAATGAGATACCGAGCGCCTCGGCTGGTGCTCAAGCATGCGCCAGCGTTTATCGGCCTCTGGATCTATTAATCCTCTTCGCCACAATGTCGCGCGCACCAACAACAATGTACTCCGATTTGTTCTTGCAGACGATCTTGCATGCCTCATCGATCTCCGGCAGGTCCTCAATCACTGCGACGGTGTCAGGATCCAATGAAATCTTCAGCTCGGTCTTCGCGTCGGTATAGATTTCAAGTTCCACCAACTTCGCCATATTGCGCGCCCTCGGTCGGAGCCCCGTTCAGCGGTCTATGCAGTCACATCTGGTGCCTTTGTCACGACCGAACGCAACGCCACGGGCTTAACTGCGCTCTTTTCCTTGTGGGCTGCGCGCGACTGCAACTTAAAAGCAGAGAGCACTTTTTTCAACTCAGCGGCGACGCTGTCGTGCTGCTTTGAAAGCCTCCTAAGGGAACTTTCGATCCGGGACAGCCTAACGAGGATGTCATCCAGTTTCTCGTCCTTGCTCTTAGCTTTGCTTTTCTTGGCCATCTGAAAATTCTCCCATGAGACTAACGTCGCCGGCAAAAGGCCATTGCTGTCACTCCACCCTCGTCGGAAACCAGAACCTGACAGCCCATGTCGGCTTCCGGACCAACCAGAGATAAAAAATTAGAGCCGCGGCGTCCATGGCTGCACATGGTCCGTGCATAGTAAGGCCGAGCCGTGACGGGAGCCCTGATGTCCTGCCGGAGGGGGTGTCCAACCCCGAGGTCCCGAACCAAACGGGATGCCGACCCAGGGTGTGAGAGGATCACCTTCCCTTTTGTCGCCACTGGCCCGAGGGCACAGGCCTTCCCCGGACACAAAGGGGAGTGTGGCGCAGGGGCACGATACTGAGAAAATGCGAAGGCTGCACTTCAGGGTAACCCAGATAAATTCAGCCATGCGCCAATTGAGAGCCGCGCCCACCGTTGCGCACGCCATCTTCACTTGATCTCTAGATCTCCCCACTTCGGGGATGGGAATTCCAAGCGCGCGGGGCTATCCTCTAGGAAATTGAGTTCCTTGCGGTCGACGATCATTTTGAAGCACGAAGCATACACAATGACCCCACATGACGGGTTCGATCTTGATCGGGCCGTGTCTATTGCAGACCGCCTCGTACGATCATCGCCTACGGAATGGATCGTCATATTTGAAGAACTGCGCCGACAAAAACGGCTGTCGGCGACAGTACATCAACTCAACCTGCTTCTTGATCAGCCAGCGTATCGCGCCGTTGCCAAGTCTGCGCTACGGCGGATAGGAGTTGAGCACGGCGGTTAGGTGGCCCTGCCCGCGACAGGTAGGAACCAGGGGAGGTTCCATCACACGTATCTGCTGTTCTGCTCCCGCTCGCCGTCGTCCACTGCCACCATTATCTGCCGCGCCAATGCCTGATCGCTCCTCGTGACCAAGAACGAGCCACGTGGCAGCTACCTGGGCGGGATGGTGCCTCGCGCAGCCGACGTCGTCACTCCCCAGCGGGTTCATCGGGCGGGATGCGACAGTCGACAGCATCGAGGGCAATGAATTTAAGATGCTCGGGATCACGTTCGCCCGCGTCAACGGCGGCGATTACGTCCAGTGCCATTACTGTTCGTGCATGGACACCGTCATACGCGTTGGCAAGTTTCAGCTCCTTGCATGCGTCGTTGATCGCGCACGCGATGAGCTTCGCCAGCTCGGGGTCATGGGATTTGCCAGGAAACGGCATATAGCCTGACTAGCGATCAGGGGTTGGCAAGCCGAGCCACAACATAACCAAGACCGATGCACGCTAAGCCAAACAAGCCAATGTGGAGGAAGGTGTGCCTAGCCGTTTGCCCGAGCAGCGGATCAAGGTCGCCCTGTAAGTGCGACGCCAGCTCCTGAACAGTCAGCGAAGAAGCTCGCAACTCAACCAGCGGTCGCGTGAACCAGCCTAGAAAAAACCCTGCGGTTCCGAAGGCCGCAGGTACCCCTATCCGGTTCATATGGTGTGAAGCTCCCCCAAACTTGCATCAAGCAATGTCAACCAACTCGTGAGCCGCCTATGCTCCTCTCGATACTGCGCCATTGCAAGCTCCGCACGTTCTCGATCAGTGCCACGCTGAGAACCAAGGGCATCCAAATCCCGGATGCGCTTCTCAACATTGGCTAGATCAGCGGCCATGTGACTACGCTCCGAGAGCAGAGTTTTGATTTCCAACGCTCGCCTCCTCGCTAACATGCGAAGAGAGAGCAATCAGGTTTAAGAACAGTTGCACTTGGGCAGGATGGACCCCTTTGTCAGGGGCGTGCTCGCACCCTAACGGTACGAAAACCTCGGTCAGATCGCAAAGCTCTCGATCTTGGCACCCTTCTTCACGGCATCAACAAGCCAGTTCGGCTTGCGACCGCGCCCCGTCCAAGTCTGCGATGCGTCCTTTGGGTTGCGGTATTTGGCGATGCCGGTGCCCTTAGTTGCCCCGCGCTTGCCGAATAGCTCTTTGATGTCGAAGCCCGCCTTCTCCGCCATCTCACGGAGTTGGTCCTTGGTGGCCTGCACGTCAGCCGCACGCTTCGCGGCAATGGCTTCCACCCGCTCCCAGCACCGCCAACTTATCCGCAAAGCCCATCGGACGCGGGTCTCATCACCGTAGCGATCTAGCTGCTCATTCCTCAATTGGTTCAAGTTGAGTTTGGGGGACTATGACTGTGTTGCTTCGAACACTGCTCTCGTGCGCTATCGTCGTGTGGGCCGGGGCAGTGGCGCGTGCAGACCCTGAAGAGTGCCAATCAGCAGTCAACAGCTACAACTCCGTGATTGAAGACGTATCTAGTACGCTGAAGCGGTGCGCGAACTGTGTGTCCGACAGTGAGGGAAATGACGACTGCTCTTTCGAATTTAGGCGCCTGAAATCCGCGCAAGACGATTTTGAGACTGGCGTATCACGTTACCGGAGCGACTGTCGTGACTAAGCCCTCAGTTCTACCACGTTGCTCGCACTCGCGCCTTGGTCCGTGATTTCCCAAGCTGGTCGCCCGCTTGGCATTATCACGCGCGCTTGAGCTTCATCACCTTCGCGCCACCGTGCTTGGACACCGCCTCAACGTGGTTCGCCCAATCCTGCATCGCCTGACGCACCGGGCCTTCGAGAACGCTGAAGTCATAGTGGGTCGCGGTCACGCCTTTGCGAGAATGGTGAAGGATCAAATCGACCACATCGGAGCTGACACGCTTGTGCTCACGCAACCATGTGGTGATGCACTTTCTGAGGTCGTGAGTGTGAGCGTCCTTGAGTTTGATCCGCTCGCACAACCTCGCCATCGCTCGTGACACACTCTCTCCGTTGATGTGAGGAAGGCGCGCGGTGCTATCGGTGAGCGCCGGGAACACATAGCCATTTAGCTGGCCCGTCGCCGTCACTGCATTCTTGAACAGCTCAGTGGCTTGCGTGCTCAGTGGTACGATTTGGTCGCGGTTCTTCTTCTTCATGCGCTCGGACAAGATGCGCCACGAAGGGTTCGCCCCGGTCAAACGAAGCTCTGACACCAACGCTCCTGCGACTTCACTCCTCCTCTGCCCGGTAAGCACGCAGAGCTTCAGGATGTGCCGCATCTGCCACGACAGCCCCGGTTCGGTGCCAATGCCGTTCCAAAGCTTTGCTAGTTCGTCGTCGCTGAGGATGCGGGAGCGCGGTTTAGATTGATGCGTGAAGCCAAGACCCTTCGCGGGATTGTTCTTCACCTTGCGTCGGCTCACGCCCCAACGGTACGTGCTGCCGATGGCTGAGCGTGCTTTGTGTGCTGCACTTTTCGACCGCTCTTCGATACGCTCAAGCACCGTCGCGATCTGGTCAGCGCTTATCTGGTCAGCCGGAAGATCACCAAGCTCCGCGAACACATCAGCCTCAAGAGCGATGCGGTAGTTCTCCAGTGTGCTCTTGGCCCGCGCGCTGTCCTTTGCCAAACGCTCTTCGAACAACCCGCGGAGGCTAACGGCCGTGCGCTTGGATTGGCTGTCAGCAACCGGATCAGCGCCGCCACCAACAGCCAAGCGCAGCTCAGCGGCCTTGTCTCGCGCATCCGTCAACGACACAGCATCGCGCCGTCCGATGTTCTCCGAACGGAACTTGCGCTTCTTCCCTTGTTGGATGACGTACCGAAAAAAGTACGTGCCGGTGCCCTGAGGCGTCACGACCAAGACGAGGCCGCGCTCGCCGTCGATCCGATACTCAGTTTGCTTTCCGTCAATCGGCGCCGCCTTGGTGATCGACGCGCTCTTGAACGCAAGTACCCTGTCAGATGCCCTCGCCATATGTGTGCTCCCTCGTGTGCCGCAAATCACAAGGCAGCATTTCTTGCACAATAAGTGAAGTGCACCGGCGAGCTTTCTTGCACAAATCTAGCACAAGAGTGGCGACGTGCTGGACGGGCTGGAAGTGCGATGCTTGCTGAGGGAGAAGCTGGAAGCGGCTATTTTTGCTTGATTTTATGGCAGCGCAAGTGAAGCTAAGTGAGATTAAAAAATGCTAAGTAAAGCTAGGACAAGAGAATTACGAATGACGTGCTCTACCGACTGAGCTATTGCGGCTTGCTTTGCCAGAGCAGGACCTTAGGCAGCCTAGCCGTTGCGGCAAGACCTCAAAGCGTCCTCAGCAGCTGCCACGGCAGCCTCAGCAGCCAGCCGAATAGACTAAGTTGGGGGCGCGTTCAAGACGTTGCGGGCGTCACCCCGTCTCCGCACGCGTTTTCGCCTGCTTCCGCATACCTGCCGGGAGCCTGGCAGGCACCTGCCAGCTCGAAACCCAGCCCATTGAAGGCTGTGCGGCCCGCAGGGCAGCGAAAGCCCTGCGGGTGTGCGTCTTGATTGTGCGGTGCTACTTCCAGCCAGCTTCCTTGTCGCAGGCCTTCGTCTCGTCCGGGTGCGACTTCTCCCACTCCGTCACGGACTTCGTTTCCTCATTGCCCATCGCGTTGTTCATGCAGACGCAGTACTTGCGCACGACATCCTCGGTCGCGCCTTCCTTCTTGTTGTCGGCGATGCACTGGTTGATCCAGGTGACATCGTCCTCGGTGGTGTCTGCGAATGCGGCGGGGCTCGCCATCAGCGAGGCGGCGAAAATCAACAGCGCGGCGGCCTTGTGTGACATCACGCATCTCCGGTTTCCCCGGCCGCACGACGCGGCCGGGCGCGCGGAAACTACGCTGCGCAAGTTCAAAGCGTTAGCGGGGTAAGCGCAAACGTTGTGGAAAGCCGCGTAAGTGGAGGTGCGTCTGGCCTTTTAGCCTCAGGCACGCTGCGGACGCAGCGGGACGGTCACTTCCTCCGGCTCGACTTGCTCCGTGCCCGGGTCGTCGGGCGCGTGCGGCGGTACGTAGACGCGGGCTTCGCGAGGCTCCGCCTTATTGCGCTGACTTTGGCTGGCACCGCTTCCGTTGCGCGTGTCCGCGTCCTTGTTGCCGGCGAGGTGGCTTTCGCGCCGCGCCGCGTCGCCTCGGTGGTCGTATCGGGAACGGAGCTCTGCTTGGCAGTCGCCTCGTTGCGCGTTTGACCTCCGGCAGCTCCGGCTCGGCACGATGGGGCGCTTCTCTACGTGGCCGGCTCTGCTTTGGCTCCAATCGTGGGCGCGGCGGTGACGGGCTCGACCTCCGGCTCCTCGTCCGGCTCGGCGTCGGCTCGCGACATGCCAAGCGCGACTAGCTCTTCGAGCTTGCTCGCCAGAACGTCGCCTTCACTCTTCTCGACGGCCTCGACCGGCACGCGCCACTGGAAGGCATCGAGTGCGCCCGAAACCGGAGAGACCGGCATCCAGCGGTCGGCGACGAAGCCGTCCGCTGTCCACACCGGATCGCGCGGGGCGTTGACGGCGCGAGCGAGCCACTCGCGCACGCGGCCCTTGTCGGCGTGCTGCTCGCCTTCGATGCGTGCCACGAGCGTCGCGACGCGCTGCGTCATGCGCGAAGGTATGAGTGGCTCGAGGGCGGCGCGGGCTTCGTCGAACTGCCGCGCCTCGATGGCGGCTGTAGCGACGCGCGACGGGGCCCTCGACCGAGTTGGGGCTGAGCGCCGCCAGTTGGCGCACGCGGTCGAGGCGATCGCGCGGGCTGTCGCCGATGCGCGCGTAGGCGTAGGCCGTAGCGAGATCGGGATGCGGCGCACGGCTCCACGTGCGCTGCAGGATCTTGGCGGCGCGGGGCGTGTTCCCGCGCGAGGCCAGAAGACGCCCGGCGATGGCGGCGGCCGGTACGAGGTTGGGCGCGAGGCCATGCGCCTCCAGCGCCAAGTTCAAGGCGCGCTCAGGATCGCTTTCCTCGGCGGCCTGAGCCTGCGCGGTGAGCAGAACGGCGCGGCGGCGATCAGCCTGTGTGCGCTCTATATGTCCGTTCTTGCGAGCGACAGCGACGGTTTCCAAGGCGCCGGGCCAATCGCCGTCGCGGCACTGCAGGTCGAACAGCGCGTCGACTGCCCAGGCGAGTTTCGAGTTGAGGGTGACGGCGCGTTCGGCGAAATGACGCGCGGCCTCGGTCTCGCGCTCGCGCTGCGCTTCGAGAAAGAGGCCGCGCAGACCGAGCTGCTCGGTGTCGGGCGAGGCCAGCATGGCTTCGAAAATGCGGCGGGCGGTGGTGCGGTCGCCGGTGAGCTGGGCGGCCTGCGCCCGTAGCAGATGCGTCAGCGGCTCATTGGGCAGCGACTTGCGCGCCTGGATGGCGGCCCGCATGGCGGCCGACTTGTCGCCCGCTCCAAGCGCGATCATGCCGCTCGACAAGGCATCGATGACCGAGCTTCTGGCGGCGCTTGCTCAACACATTGCCGACGGCCGCGGGGCTGTACCAGATGTTGCGCAGGATCGACCAAATGAGCAGGGCGACGGCGCCGAGCGCCACCAGAATTACAATGGCGCGAAAGACGCTCGTCTCGATCTGATAGCCCTGCCACTGAATTGCGAGCTCGCCCGGGCGGTCGGCGAGCCACGCGAGGCCGGCCGCGATGAAGGCGATGGCGATCAGAAATGCAATGAGACGCAACATGACGTGGTGTCTCTACTCTGCGGCTTTGCCGTTGGCGTCGGCTGGCGCGGCGGCGAGCGATGCCTTGAGCTGGGTTTCGACGGAGGCAAGAGCGCGGTCGACGGCGTCGCGCGCCTGCACCTTGGCGAGGAAGTCTTGCGCGACATCTTGCGCCGGAGCGGGGAGCGATTTCGACTCTTGCAGAACGTCGGCGAGGCGATCTTCGTTGAGCGCGATCTCCATGCGCGCGACCACCGCCTCGATGCTCTTGTCGTCGGGGCTGTGGCTCGTCTTGCGCACGCGCACGACCGACTTGGCGCCGGCTAGCAGGCGATCGACGATCGATGCTTCGGACGGCTGCTCCTCCGCGTCGATGATCTTGAAGGCGACGGGCTTGAATTGCGCGCGCAGCTCGGTCGGGGTCGGCACGCCGTCGAGAGCAAAACGCTCGAGCGGTGCGAGATCGACGTTGCTGCCGGCAACTTTGCGCGCCTGCTCCAGCTCGGGCGCGTAGGCGTTGCCGCGATCGATGGCGCGTTTCAGGTTGGCGAGCTCCAGCGAGAGAACGATGCGCTCGGCGGTGGTTTTGCGATCGCCCTCGCTCTTGATGACGCCCTGCACGTCCTGCTGCAGCGCTGCCAGCTTACCGCTGATTGGATTGACCGCGGAGGAGACGTCCTCGGGCTTGGCAAAGGTGGCGAGGCGCGCGTCGAGATCGGCCTTGAGCCGCTTGAGATCCTCTTGCGTGGCCTTGAGTGCGGCAGCCGCCCGGTCACCATCGGTTTTCACGGCGTTGAGCCCGGTCGACATCTCGGCGCTCTCGGCCTTCAATGTGGAGAGCTCGCGGTCCATGCGCTGCGTGCCCGAGCGCGCGGCTTGTCCCGCTTCCGTCGCCGAGCTGAGCCGCGTATCGATCTCCAGGGCGACGCTCTTGCGCAGGGCGTCGAGCTGATTGGCCATCGTCAATTCGAGATCGGTGAGCTTGCCGGTGATGGCAGCGAGCTGCGGAAGGCGTCCCGATTGCGGGTCGCGCTCGGCCGCAGAGGACATCAGCGAGAGCTGCTCCTCGAGCTTGGCAACACGCGCAGGCGCGCCCTTATCACCGCTATCGGCTTGCAGCTTGTCGTTGACGGCATTCAGGGTTTCGTCGAGTTGGCCCTGCTTCTTGGCGATGCCGTCGACGTTGGCATTGAGTTGCTCGAGCTGGCCGAGCTTTGCCTCGGCGGCGGCGAGGCGAGTGGTGACGTCGGAGGCAACCGAGCGTTGGCTGCGGTTGGATTCGAGCGTGGCGATGCGCTGCTCCAATGCGGCCGAACCATCCGGGCGGTCGGCGTCTCGAATCCAAGCTGCTGGGCGAGGATGTCGGCCGCCAGCAATGCGACCATGCCGCCGGCGATGCCGGCTGCGACGTGGGTGAAGAAGCCGCCGTACCCGCGCGGTGTGGGGCGCGTAGGCGCGGTGGATGCGGGAGGCGGTGTTCCTGCGGGCTTGGACGCTTTTGCCGCCGACGCAGACTGGCTGGATGAGGGGCCTGGCGCTGACGCCGATGAGCTTGTCGTTCCGCTGGCGCTGGCCGCGGCAGAGGCTCCGGTCGCACTCGCAGCGGCCTTGTCCTTGGCAGGGGCATCGGCCACCCCGGCTTTGTCCTTCGGGGCGGACGGAGGCGTTACCTCGGTCGCCTTGAGATCAAGGGTTGCGTGCGGGCGGCTGCCCGACTGAGCGGGCGCGGAACCCGCCGCTTTCTTATCGGGCTCGTTCTTGTTCGCAGTCATATATGCAAGTACCTCGCTGCGGACTGATCTCGCTCCAGGCCCCACACGGGGACCAAGCTTTAGCACGCGGGTTTGACGCTAACCTACACTCCTGACCATAGCGTTGCTACTCGGGTAACGGCGGCCAGCATGGCGGCAGAATTTGGGCTCTCAGCGACCTCAACTCGCGCCGAGACGAGTGGTTCGACGGTGGCGGCAACCGCCGGCGAAAGGCACAGCAACACGATCGTTTTTACCGCTTGTTCGAGACCTTGAGCCTGTACCAGTAGGGTAAAGACCGACCCGGTTCGCGGCGACATAAAGATGGCCGCATCGATGGCGCCGGTAACCATCAGCTCTTTGGTTCGTGGCTGGAAGGCGTGGGCGGGGACGGCCCGATAGGAGACGATTTCTCGCAACTCGATTGCATGAGCCAAGAGGGCGGCCCGGAGGTCGAAGGCGACGTCCTCGCCGCGGACGTGCACAAATGCACCCTGCTGCCCGCGTGCCGCCTCGACGATGAGGGGCACAAGTTCGATCGCAGTTCCCCCACCGGCGACGACATGAGCAAATCCTAGCTCGCGGGCGAACTGCGCCGTGCCGGAGCCGACGGCCATGATGGGCAGCCTCAGCGCAGCATTGAAAGCCGAGCTGGAAGCGAGTGCGCGTAGCCCATTGCGGCTCGTGACGATCACTCCCGCGACGCCGTCGAGCGCCGTAGAGGCGATCGGCAGGCGCTCGATCCTCAAGAGCGGCTGAAGCGTCACCGCATGACCGAGCGCTTCGAGCTGCGCGGCGCATGTGGAGGCGTCTGGCTCAGGCCTGGTGAGCAACACGTGCATCAGGCGGTCGCGAGGAAAAATTCTGGGCCGGCATGCCGCTGCAACTCCTCGGCGGTTTGCTCGCCGAGCCGGATCGCCTCCTGGGCGCTTCCGCGGCGCGAGGCCGTATGTGCCTGCAGGCCGTTGGGCGTGAGGATCTCGCCGCGGATGTGCAAGGAGCCGCCGCTTAGCTCGGCGAGACCCGCGATCGGGGTCCTGCAAGAGCCCTCTAGATGCGCCAGATAGGCTCGTTCGGCGGTGACACACAATGCCGTTGCCGCATCGTTCAGCGGCGCGACCAGTCGCACGGTCGCATCGTCGTCGGCACGGATCTCGATGCCTATGGCACCCTGCGCCACGGCGGGGAGCATGACCTCGGTGCTCATCGCGGCGGTGATGTGCTGCGATAGGCCAAGCCGATTGAGACCTGCACAAGCGAGGAACGTCGCGTCGGCAACGCCTTCCTCGAGCTTGCGTAGGCGCGTCTCAACGTTGCCCCTGAAGGGCACGATGCGTAGGTCCGGGCGCAGCCGTAGCGCTTGCGCCTGGCGGCGCGGAGACGAGGTCCCGACTACGGCACAGGAAGGAAGTTCGTCAAACGAAGCGTACGTAACGCTGACGAAGGCGTCGCGCGGATCTTCGCGCTTAAGGATGGCGGAGATAGCAAGGCCCTGCGGCAGGATCGCCGGCATGTCCTTCATCGAATGTACGGCAAGGTCGATGTCGTCGGCGAACAGCGCCTCCTCCAGTTCCTTGGTGAATAGACCCTTGCCGCCCGTTTCGATCAGCGGCCGGTCGGTGATCTTGTCGCCGGTCGTCTTTATGATGACGAGCTCGCATTGCGCCGGCGAGAGGCCGTGCGCCGCACCCAAACAAGTCGCAACCTGCCGCGCCTGGGCCAGTGCCAAGGGAGAACCGCGGGTGCCGATGCGGATCTTCGCTGCTTGCAAGCCGTTCTCTCCGGGTGCTAGGCGACTGCCGCTGGCCTTGATGAGGCGCCATTAATGCCCGCGCCGGCCTTCGAACGCAAACGCGGTGTCGCCAACGCAACCCATGGCAAATCCAGAGCAAACAGGCGGCAAGCCAAGCCTCGTGCTTGGGCTGGAGACGAGCTGCGACGAGACGGCCGCAGCCGTCGTCCTCCGCGAGCCGGATGGCTCGGGCCGCATCCTGTGCAACATCGTGCGCTCGCAGTGGGAGCGGCATCGGGCTTATGGCGGAGTGGTTCCGGAGATCGCTGCCCGCGCGCACGTCGAGTGCCTCGACGTTCTGGTGCGCGAAGCGATGCGCGAGGCTGACGCCGGCTTCGGCGATCTTGCCGGCGTTGCCGCAACGACGGGGCCGGGGTTGATCGGCGGGCTCATCGTCGGGGCCATCACCGGCAAGGCCATCGCGCTGGCGCGTGGGCTGCCGTTCGTCGCCGTGCACCACCTTGAGGCGCACGCGCTCACGGTGGGTCTCACCGAAGGCGTAGCCGCCGCCGTATCTGCTGCTTCTGGTTTCCGGCGGGCATACGCAACTCTTGATCGTGCGCGGCGTCGGCCAATACGAACGCCTAGGTACGACCATCGATGACGCGTTGGGCGAAGCGTTCGACAAGACGGCGAAGCTGTTGGGTCTCGACTTCCCGGGTGGCCCGGCGGTGGAGCGGATCGCGCGGCAAGGGAATGCGGGCCGCTTCGACCTGCCGCGGCCGATGCTGGGACGCGATGAGCCCCATTTCTCGTTTGCCGGCTTGAAGACGGCTGTGCGGCGCGCGGCGGAGAAGCTCAGCCCGCTGGATGAGCAAGACGTGGCCGACATCGCTGCCGCCTTCCAAGCCGCAGTGGCTGATGTGGTAGCGGATCGCTGCGCACGAGCCATGGACATTGCGGCGACGCGCCTCGGTCGCCTCGCCCCGCTCCGCTTCGTGGTTGCCGGCGGCGTCGCCGCCAACGAGCGGCTGCGCGCGAGCCTACAGGGTCTTGCGGAGGCGCGCGGCTTCTCCTTCCATGTCCCGCCGGTCAGCCTGTGCGGCGACAACGCCGCGATGATTGCCTGGGCGGGAGCCGAGCGCCTAGCACTTGGCTTGACGGACCCTCTCGATGCACCGGTGCTGCCGCGCTGGCCGCTCGACCGCGACGCGGCTCCGGCGATCGGTGCAGGGGTGAAGGCATGAACGGCGGCTCGTGCTAGATATCTTCCGGAAAGATGAGCGGCGGGGAACGCGCGTGAACATCGACAGCGTCGGCATCGTTGGCGGCGGCGCCTGGGGCACCGCTCTTGCGCAGGCCATGCGCCAGGCGGGCCGCGAGGTTGTGTTGTGGGCGCGCGAAGGCGACGTCGTTGCTTCCATCAACGAGCGGCACGTTAATGAAACCTTCCTCCCCGGCGTGACGCTCGACGCGCGCGTGCGTGCCACGAGCAAGCTGGCCGATACGGCGGCGTGCGATGCTCTGCTGCTGGTCGCGCCCGCACAACACGTGCGCGCCGTGGCCAGGGACCTGCGGCCGTCCATGCGCAAGGCGCAACCCGTTGTGATCTGCGCCAAGGGCATCGAGCAGTCGTCTGGGCGGATGATGGGCGATGTCCTCGCCGCCGAGCTGCCCGACGCGAAGCAGGCGGCGCTTTCCGGACCGAGCTTTGCCGCCGATGTTGCGCGCGGTTTGCCGACCGCGCTGACCATCGCGTGCGCCGATGAGGCAGCGGGTCGTGTGCTCGCCGAGCGCTTGGGTGGTCCGACGTTCCGTCTCTATTGGACGAGCGACCTCGTCGGCGTCGAGCTCGGTGGTGCCCTGAAGAATGTGCTCGCCATCGCTGCCGGTATCGTCGACGGCCAGGGCCTCGGCGCCAGCGCGCATGCGGCGCTCGTTACGCGCGGCTTTGCCGAGATGCGCCGCTTCGGAAAAGCACTCGGCGCCCGGCCCGAAACGCTGATTGGCCTTTCGGGGCTTGGCGACCTCATCCTCACCTGCGGTAGCCCGCAGTCGCGCAACATGTCGCTCGGTCGGGCGCTGGGGCGCGGCGAGACGCTTGTCACAGGCATTGGCCGGCAAGCTCGCGGTGACGGAAGGAGTCTACACGGCTGCCGCCGTTCGACGCATCGCCGACGAGAAGGGCATCGACATGCCGATCAGCGCCGCGGTTTGCGACGTGATCGATGGGCGCGCCAGCGTCAAGGAGGCCATCGAGCAGCTGATGCAGCGGCCTCTGAAGGCCGAGGACTAAGTTCTTATTGGACGACGCGCCAAACCTGCAGCGGCGTCGGTTCTGCAAGGGTCACCGGCGCGAGGAACGCCGGCGGTCTGTTGGCGAACAACAGTTCTTGCAATGCACTCGGGCGCGTCGGCGCGTGCGGGCGTGGTCGAGGCGAGCCCTAGGCAGGTGATCACGTAGCTCGCGCCGGTTTGGTGCAGCAGCGTCTCGGCCTCGGCGGGAGGCGAATGCAGGATCTCGTGCGCCGCCATTATGGAAGCCCCAAGCCGGTGATAAGGCGCCGACAGCGCGTTAAGGCGGGTCAGCGCGACGAGGTATGGCCCGAGGTTCACGTCGGCGACGGCGAGGCCAGCGGGCAGCGTGGCGAGGGGCTCGATCGCGGCGGTGGCCGTGCAATCCTGCACTTTGTCCAAAGCTTCCTTGACGCGGTTCGTCGAGGCAGGCGTGGTCGTCAGTGCGAACCACGCCGCGAATCCAACAATGAGCAGCACAGCCGCGGTAACGATAGCGGCAGTGCGGCGGCTGACCGGCTGGCGATCCTCCGCGCCCGAGGGGCGCGCCAGCCACACGGCGATCAACGGCACGGCGAGATACGTCGCGTAGGGCAGCAACTTAATCTGCCAGCAGCTCAGCGGAATGGCGACGAGCAACATGATCAGATCGAAGCGTACGGTATTGCTGCCGTCGTCGCGCAGCAGCTTGGTGCCGCTGTAGACGCTGGCAAGCGAATACGCGAAAGCGGCTACGGCGAGCAGCGGAACGCCGCCACCAAGTGAGAACAGGCTCTGCGTCTCGGAAACGTGCCCGAGCCAGATGGGAAAGAGTGCCGGATCGACCTGACCGAACGGCCCGGCGAAGCACGCCGGCTCGCCGATGCCGTATAGCGCGAGTCCCGCAGCGCCCGTCATGAGAAGTGCGACGAGCTTCGCCGCCAACGACAGGCGCAATTCTATCGCCTGCACCGCGCACACGCCGACAGCAGCAACGATTGCCAGCACGACGAGATTCATGGACAGTGCGTCGCAATGCTGGGTGAGGAAGCTGACGGGCGCGGTGGTGGCTGCGAGAGCAACGGCAAGCGTCGCAGCGAACGTTACGGCAGCGCGCGACGGGCCGAGCAGGGAACGAGCTGGCAGCCGTCCGTAGAGCATGGCGGCGACGAAGCTGGCGATTGTCAGCGCCAGCGCTTCGTAGCCGACGGCGGTGCCGAGCCCGAGAAACACGCCGGCACTCCATCCCGCGTCCGCATCATCGAAGCTGCGCGACAGACGCAAGATGCCAATGATGGCGCAGAGGATCATCGCGTTGTGATGATCGATGCGCCCCGGCAGAAACTGCACTATGGCGGTGATGCAGGTGACGGCGAGCGCGATGCTCAACAATGCCGCGAGCCGTCCGCCGCGCATCTCGGTCTCGCGTCCGAGCAGATAGAGAAGCGCTAGAAGAAGCGTCAGCGGCCAGACAATGCGCGCACGGCGAGCTCTGCCGCCGCCTGCGGCATCACGCGGTCGAACGTCGTTAAAAGCCCAGCAAGCGGCAGGTCGATCAGGCGCGACCAATGCGAGTGCAGCGCTTGGTCGCCGCCAAGGCGTGGCAGCGTCTTGTCGAACCACGACCTGCCGTCGATCAGCTCGCGCACCTCGATCGAGTCGCGTCGCGTCGTCGGTGTCGCCCAGCGAGGTTGTCAGCCGTGTCGGCTGCAACGCGAAGAACGTACCCGCGACGAGCACGATGC
Organism: uncultured Alphaproteobacteria bacterium; assembly: GCA_963724595.1. GTDB lineage: Bacteria > Pseudomonadota > Alphaproteobacteria > Rhizobiales > Hyphomicrobiaceae > Hyphomicrobium_A. Next base: position 267,233 of record CAVRVR010000009.1, read on the forward strand.
CGAGTATGCACCAAACGAGCAGCGACAAGCGCCCGGCCTGCGGCGGGTTGAACACGTGCTGCCGGCGCCCTCCCGCCACCGCGGCCATCGCTTTTACCCTTTGTCCACCTTGGGTGCAGATTAGCGGCAACCACTTGCGAGCCCGTAAACCGCTGAGAATGGCCGCAGAACGCCAAATCCTCGGCAATTAGCGAAATTGTTTGTTCAACCTTCACGCCTAGCGTTTTGGCCGCGGGGGGCGTCTCGCGGCGCGTATCGGCGCGCCACGGCGCAGTGGGAGCATTGCGTTGGAACACTCGGACGTCTTTGTCATCGGCGCTGGGCCGGCTGGCCTCACTGCGGCTTACCTGTTGACTAAGGCCGGCGTGTCGACGCGCGTGATCGAAGCCGATCCCACCTACGTCGGCGGCATCAGCCGCACGGTTAACTATAACGGCTTTCTGTTCGACATCGGCGGTCATCGCTTCTTCTCGAAGTCGAAGGAGGTCGTCGACCTCTGGCACGAGCTGCTGCCCGACGATTTCATCGAGCGCCCGCGTCTGTCGCGCATCTACTACGACGGCAAGCATTACGCCTACCCGCTGAAGGCCTTCGAGGCGTTGCGCAATCTCGGCATCGTCGAGAGCGCCATGTGCGTGATGTCGTTCGCCTACAAGAAGGCGTTCCCCAACGCCGACCCGCGAGACCTTCCGCAGTGGGTGTCGAACCAGTTCGGCGACCGCTTGTTCTCGATCTTCTTCAAGACCTACACCGAGAAGGTGTGGGGCATGTCGTGCGATGAGATCTCCGCCGACTGGGCGGCGCAGCGCATCAAGGGGCTCGACCTGTGGAGCGCCATGTCGACGGCGCTGCGCCGCTCGATCGGCAAGCGCAATGCGCCACAGCAGGGCGACACCGTCATCAAGACGCTGATCGAGAGCTTCGAGTATCCGCGCAAGGGTCCCGGCATGATGTGGGATGCCGCTGCGGCCAAGGTGAAGGCACAGGGCGGCGAGATCCTCATGGGCCATCGCTCGAGAAGCATGTCGTGGGACGACCGCAAGGGCTTGTGGACCATCGTTGTCGAGAGCCCGGAAGGCGCGCGCATGTTCACCGCCCGTCACGTCATCTCGTCGGCGCCGATTCGCGAGCTGATGACGAGTATCAGCCCCGCCCTGTCTTCGGCTGACGACGCGGAAAAGCTGCGTTACCGCGACTTCATCACCGTCGCGCTCGTCGTCGACAAGCCGGATCTCTTTCCCGACAACTGGATCTATATCCACGATCCGAACGTGCGCGTCGGCCGCGTCCAGAATTTCCGCTCGTGGTCGCCGGAGATGGTCCCCGACGAGAAGCTGTCGTGCCTCGGGCTCGAGTACTTCTGCTTCGAAGGCGACGGGCTGTGGACCATGCCCGACGCCGAACTAATCGCGCTCGCCAAGCGCGAGCTGGCAGCAGATCGGTCTCGCCACGCGAGGACGAAGTGAAGGACGGCTGCGTCGTGCGCCAGAAGAAGGCCTATCCCGTCTATGACGACGAGTATCACGCGCACGTCGATACGATCCGCGCCGATATCGACGGGCATTATCCGACGCTGCATCTCGTCGGCCGCAACGGCATGCACAAGTACAACAACCAGGACCACGCGATGATGACGGCGATGCTGACCGTCCGCAACATCCTCGCCGGCGAGCAGCTCTACGACGTGTGGGACGTCAACGAGGACGCCGAGTATCACGAGGGCGGGTCTCGGGGCGAGCAGGAGGCGCTTTCCAGCGTGCGGCAGGTGCCGCAGCCGCGTGCGGCCGGCGGCATGAGAGCGACACACGCATAGTCTCCGCGCAGTGACGTGGCCCGGGTTTGCCGAGCCGTTGTCACGCCACGAAATGTTGCCGCAGCTCTCGCGCTACGCTGCTCGTCAGCGGTGCTGGCACTGGCGCTCGATTTCGCCGTGTTTCTGGCGCTCAACGGCGTCATCGGCCATCCGACGCTGTCAGGCGTCGTCGGCTACGCGTGCGGCATCGTCGCTTCACTACTCCCTGTCGCGCCGCTTCGTGTTCGACGCCACGCGCTCGGCGAAGTCGGCGCACCGCCTGTTTGCGGAGTTCGCGGCGAGCGGCCTCATCGGCCTTATCGTGACGGCCGGCGGTCATCGCGGTGGCGACCGCGACGTTCGGCTTGGCCCCATCGCCGCCAAGGTGATGGCCGCTGGCGCAAGCTTCATTGGCGTTTTCCTCATCCGCACGGACCATCGTCTTCGCTTGACATGCGTAGGCTCGGTGCGCGAGGCTCGGGCTCGATAGCGGCTCATTGCAGGACGCATCCGATGCCCGCCTATTGGCTGTTGAAGACCGAACCCGACGTGTTCTCCTGGGAGATGCTGAAGTCGCGCGGCAAGGCCGGCGAGGCCTGGGATGGCGTGCGCAACTTTCAGGCTCGCAACAACATGCTCGCCATGCAGCTCGGCGACCTCGCCTTCTTCTATCACTCGGGCGAAGCAAGGAGGTCGTCGGCATCATGGAGGTGTCGGCGCTCGCCCATCCGGATCCCAAGGACGACACCGGCAACTGGCAGTGCGTGGACGTGCGCGCCGTGGCGGACATACCGAAGCCGGTGTCGCTGGCCGCGGCCAAGGACAACCCGAAGCTCGCTGAGCATGGTGCTGGTGCGGAATTCGCGGCTTTCGGTGCAGCCGGTGACGGCGGCGGAATGGGCCGAGGTCTGCCGCATGGGCGGCCTCAAGGCGTCGGCCAAGAAGTCGACTGAATGAGCGCGCAGCCCGGCCGTCCCGATCCAAAGTCGCGACGATCGGCTGAGGCATTCATACCCGCCAACACCAAGCCGCTCGCCCCGCCCGCTCGCTGCCGGAGATCCTGTTGCACCTCGCCGAGGAGTCGCTGCCCATCTGGCAGAAGACCGAGGACGAGCTCGGCGAGATGAACGTGCCGCCGCCCTACTGGGCGTTTGCGTGGGCCGGCGGCCAGGCGCTGGCGCGCTACATGCTCGACAATCCCGAGCTTCGTGGCGGGCAAGCGCGTGCTCGATCTTGGCTCGGGCTCGGGCCTGACGGCCATCGCGGCGATGAAGGCCGGCGCCGCTCGCGTGCTCGCCAGCCGACATCGACCGGATGGCGCTTGCCGCCATCCACCTCAATGCCGCAGCGAACGGTGTCGCGGTCGCAACGACAGCGGACGATCTGCTGGCGCAAGCCACCCGAGCGCATGACGTTAGTCCTCGTCGGCGATCTTTTCTATGAGCGCGCTCTTGCCGATCACGTGCTCGCGCTACATCGACTCGGCGGCCGCGCAAGGAGCGCTTGTGCTCATCGGCGATCCGCAGCGCAACTACTTTCCCAAAGGGCGCTTCGACGCCGTCGCCGAGTACCACGTTCCAGTGACGCGCGAGCTGGAAGATGCCGAGATCAAGCGCACGGCCGTTTGGCGGCTGGGCTGACCCTCGCGCGACACCGGGAGCCGATTCTGATACTCTCGCGCACGCCCACATCAGCGGGACGGAGCAGCGCTATGGAATTCGCCGGCCTCAACCTATTCGCCATCGGTGCTCGCCGCCGTCGTCGAGCTTCATGTTCGGCTGGCTGTGGTACGGCATCCTATTCCCGACGCATGGCTTGCGGCCTGCCGGCAAGACTCGGAGGAGGTGAAGGCCGACGGCGCCCGAGCCCCACGCCGTTCGTCATCGCTTTCGTTGGGCTAGTCGTCATGGCTTGCGTGCTCGCCGGCGTCATCGGCCACCTCGGGCCAGGCGAGGTGACCGTCCGCAACGGGATGATCACCGGCGCCTTCATGTGGCTGGGCTTCGTCATCACCACGATGGCGGTCAACAACGCCTTCCGGGTGCCAAACCAGCGCTGACCTTGATCGACGGCGGCCATTGGCTCGGCGTGCTGCTGCTGCAAGGTGCCGTAATTGGTTGGTTCGGTAGCTGACGCGGCCCACAAGGGGCGGCCCATCCGCCCAAGGGCCAAATTGCCGTCGCCGCGCGAGGGCGCTCATAATCGGCGCCAACAACGAACAATCGTGGGAGGAACGCCGATGTCGGGGAAGCTCCATCCGGTAGCCGGGCGAATGGGTCTGAGCGCGCGTGGATCGACGACAAGGCCTATCGCGCGCTCTATGAACGATCGGTCGCCGACCCGCAGGGCTTTTGGGGCGAGCTCGGACGCCGCATCGACTGGATCAAGCCCTACACTCAACGTGAAGAACACGTCGTTTGGCCCGGCCGACGTCTCGATCAAGATGGTTCGAGGACGGAACGCTCAACGTCGCGCCAATTGCATCGATCGGCATCTGGCGACGCGCGGCGATCAGGTCGCCATCATCTGGGAAGGTGACGATCCTGCCCAGGACGAGCAAGATCACCTATCGCCAGTTGCACGAGCGGGTGTGCAAGTTCGCCAACGTCTTGAAAGCGCACGGCGTCAAGAAGGGCGACCGCGTTACCATCTACCTACCGATGATCCCCGAGGCGGCCTACGCGATGCTCGCCTGCGCGCGCATCGGCGCCATTCATTCCGTGGTGTTCGGCGGCTTCTCGCCGGAAAGCCTCGCCGGCCGCATCGAGGACGCCGATTCCAAGTTCATCATCACCGCCGACGAGGGCGTTCGCGGCGGCAAGTACATCCCGCTGAAGAAGAACACCGACGATGCGCTGACCAAGGCTGGCAAGGGCGGCGAGACGGTGCTGGTCGTGCGCCGCACGGGCCGGCCCGTGGCGTGGACCGCTGGGCGCGACGTCTGGCTGCACGAGGAGCTGGAGAAAGTCTCGGCCGATTGCCCGCCAACCGAGATGAACGCCGAGGATCCGCTGTTCATCCTCTACACGTCGGGCTCGACCGGCAAGCCGAAGGGCGTGCTGCACACCTCCGGCGGCTACCTCGTTTATGCAGCCGTCACGCATCAGTACGTGTTCGACTACCACGACGGCGACATCTACTGGTGCACGGCCGACGTCGGCTGGGTCACGGGCCACAGCTACATCCTCTACGGGCCGCTCGCCAACGGCGCGACGACGCTGATGTTCGAGGGCGTGCCGAACTACCCGACCATGTCGCGCTTCTGGAACGTCATCGACAAGTGGAGCGTGAATATCTTCTACACGGCGCCAACGGCCATTCGCGCGTTGATGGGCGCCGGCGACGACTTCGTTAAAGGCAGCGATCGTTCCTCCCTGCGCCTGCTCGGCAGCGTCGGCGAGCCGATCAATCCCGAAGCGTGGGAGTGGTACTACCGGGTGGTCGGCGAGGAGCGCTGCCCCATCGTTGATACGTGGTGGCAGACGGAGACGGGCGGCATCCTCATCACACCGCTGCCGGGCGCCATCGCTCAAAAGCCGGGATCTGCGACGCTTCCCTTCTTCGGTGTCCAGCCGGCGCTGGTCGATGAGAAAGGGCAGACGCTTGAAGGCGAAGCTGCCGGCAATCTCGTCGTCCTCGACAGCTGGCCCGGGCAGGCGCGGACTATCTACGGCGATCACGAGCGCTTCGTGCAGACCTATTTCTCGACCTACCCCGGCACCTATTTCACCGGCGATGGCTGCCGCCGCGACGCGGACGGCTACTACTGGATCACCGGCCGCGTCGATGACGTGATCAACGTGTCGGGCCACCGGCTCGGCACGGCAGAGGTCGAGAGCGCGCTCGTATCGCATCCGAAGGTTGCCGAGGCGGCCGTCGTCGGTTATCCGCATCACCTCAAGGGCCAGGGCATATACTGTTACGTCACCCTGATCTCCGGCGAGACTTGGAGCGACGAGCTAGTCAAGGAGCTCACCGCCCACGTCAGGAAGGAGATCGGCCCGATTGCCTCGCCCGACCTCATCCAATTTGCGCCAGGGCTGCCCAAGACGCGGTCGGGGAAGATCATGCGCCGCATCCTGCGCAAGATCGCCGAGGATGAGTTCTCCAACCTTGGCGACATCTCGACGCTCGCCGATCCAGCGGTGGTGCAGGATCTCATCGACAACCGGCAGAACCGCCGCGCGGGGTGAGCTGCCTATCCGGCCAACAGGTCACGCAGGAAACAGCCCGCCGCCACAACCCTGGCGTATGTCGACGCCACAATTAGCCAGACAGAGCCAGGAGCATTCGCAATGGAACACATCGTCAGCGTCGGAATGGACGTCGAAACCCTGAAGCAGTTGGACAACCTGCGCCGGGCGCATCCCAATGTGCCTTCCCGCGTCGAGGTCATCCGCCGCCTCATCTGGGCGGCCCACGCCAAGGTCGCAGCCGAGACGCAGGATTTGACTGGCTGAGCCGGCCGTAGCGCTACCAAGCCCCAACCATCGAGAAAGGCGCTGCCGGACCCGGCGGCGCTTCTTTTTTGCGAATTAAACATCTATATTTCAATGGCTTAATCTGCGGCGCGGAATTATTTTGAACACCGTCTTGTCCCACGCGGAACAGCGTCCACTCGGTCTGAAATCTAGGTTGGTCTCCAGAGACAAGGAGCACCTAGTCATGACCGCCCAGGCCAACACCGCCAAGAAAGACACCACCATCCGCTTCGCCGGCGGCAAGGTTGGCGTCCTACTTCTGCACGGTCTGTGCGGCACCCCCGCCGAGATGCGCTTCGTGGCCATGGGTCTCGCCCGCGCCGACTATACGGTTCACACCCCCCAGCTCGCCGGTCACGGCGCCGAGAATAGCGGCCGCTGGCAGGACTGGTACCTGAGCGCCCGCGAGGCCCTCAATGAGATCCGCAAGGAATGCGACACGGTCATCGTCGGCGGCCTCTGCATGGGCGCCATCCTCGGCCTGCACCTCGCCGCCCGTAACCCGGGTAAGGTGCAGGGCGTGTCGCTGTTCTCGCCGACGCTCTGGATCAATGGCTGGGCGATGCCCTGGACGATGCGCCTCTTCAAGCTGGTCCGCTCGCGCTGGTTCGCCAACTTCTTTAGCTTCCCGGATGCGGAGTCGCTCGGCATCAAGTGCCCGCGCGTTCGCTCGTTCGTGAAGACGGCGCTTGAGACCGAGGTCGACTACGGTCGGGCCGGCGTACCTGGCACCATGGTTCTCGAGCATCGCCGCATGGTCGATGCCGCCATGAACCTCCTGCACCGCGTGAAGCAGCCGACGCTGATCGTGCACTCGCAGGAAGACGACTACGCCAACGTCAATAACGCCCACTACCTGAAGGGCGAGCTGGCCGGCAACGTCGACATGGTGGTGCTCAACGACAGCTACCACATGGTCACCCTCGACAAGCAGCGCCATCTGGTTGTCGACAGCACCCGCGCCTTCGTCGACAAGATCGTCGACGGCCTGCGCAACGTTGCTGGCGAAGCCCTCCCGCTCGCCGCCTAATCGGAAAATTAGCCGGGCCGTGTCTCTCGCGATTTCTTGAACTCTCGAAGGCCCGCCCGGTGATCGCTCGTAAAGCATCCAGTGTGCTATTAGTTGGCGCGCCACAAGGGGCGGCGTCAACTGCCTCCCTCCTACCAACCGAAGCCCGCGAGCGATGACATGACCGCCGAGCCGTACGCGCGCGTGGAGCAACTACTGGGACCGCAGCAAGCAGCTGCGCGTTGTCTCGTCCCCGCTCGGCGGCGATATCACTGTCGACGTCGCCATCATCGGAGCGGGCTATACTGGACTCGCCACGGCCTACCATCTGAAGCTCTCCGATCCCTCGCTCAACGTTGCGGTCCTCGAAGGCGAGACGGTTGGTTTCGGCGCCAGCGGGCGCAACGCCGGCTTCGTCATGACACTGTTCGGCGCGTCGGTGGGCATGATGAAGTCGTTGCATGGCGGCGCGCGCGTGCGCGAGGCGCACGAGTACATGGTGCAGTCCATCGCCGGCCTCGAGGCCATGATTGCCGAGAACGGATTGGACTGCGACTACGAGCGTAGCGGCTTTCTCAAGGTGGCGACCTCGCCGCGCTATGCCGCGCGTATCCGCGATGAGATCGCCCTGTTCGAGGAGTTGGGCGTTACGGGCTACAAGTGGCTCGACGCCGATGAGCTGGCTGAGCGTGTGCGCTCGCCGACCTACCTCGGCGGCTGCCTGGAGCCGGTATGCGGCACCATCAACCCGCGCAAATGGGTCGATGCGCTGGCTGGACTCGCAGTCGGCAAGGGCGCGCGGCTTTATGAAGAGACACGCGTCGACGAGGTGCGGCGCGAGCGAGGAAAGTTTCGGCTGACGACAAGCGGCGGCACGGTATCTGCGGATAAGGTCGTCTTCGCCACCAACGGCTACACTCACCTGATGCCCGGCATGCGCTCAAAACAGATGCCGGCCTTCGCCTTCATCGTGGTCACGGAGCCGCTAACCCCAGAGCAACGCGCCGCCATCGGTTGGGGAGGACGCGAAGGCATCGAGGATGGGCGCAACTTCATGCACTTCTATCGGCTGACGCCGGACAACCGGATCCTCATGGGCGGCGGTCCGGGCTTCGTGCCCTTCGGTGGTCGCATGGATCATGATGCGCATCCTGCCGCCTGGCAGCATCTCGAAGAGTTCATCGGCACGACGTTTCCGGCGCTACACGGTATCCGCGTTGCCTATCGCTGGGGAGGCGCATTTTCCGTCACGGCGAACTCGACCCCGCAGATCGGCACCATGCATGACGGTGCAGCGGTCTACTCGATCGGCTGCACCGGACACGGCGTTGCCATGACGCATATGAATGGCCGCATCATCCGCGATCTCGTGCTCGGGCGCACGAGCGAGTTGACCGAGCTGTGGTTCGTCAATCGCCGGTCGATGCCGCTGCCGCCCGAGCCTTTTCGTTCGATTGGCGCTAAGACCGTCACGGCGGCCATGGCGCTCGATGATTGGTGGTGCGATCGAGGGGCGAACGCGACATGAGACCGATCAAGAAAATCGCCATGATCGGCGCCACCGGCATGCTTGGCATCCCGGTCGCCATCGCGCTCTTGGAAGCCGGTTTCGAGGTGACGGCGCTGGCGCGCAGCCCGGAGAGTGCACGGCGCTCCTTGCCCGCCGCCATTTCGGTGGTGCAGGCGGATGTGCGCGACGAAGAAAGCTTGCGCCAAGGATTGCGCGGCCAGGATGGGCTCTATCTCAGTCTCTCCGTGGCGCCGGGCCATCGCAACGGCGACTACCATACCGAGCAGCAGGGCCTAGAGCTCATTCTTGCCGCCGCGCGCGACAACAAGATCGCCCGCGTCGCTTACCTTTCCGCTCTCGTCCACGATACGCCGAATAACAATTGGTGGGTGCTCGACGTGTGGCGCAACGCGTTGGCGCGCATCAAGTCGTCCGGAATCCCCTATACGATCTTCTATCCGACCAACTTCATGGAGACGCTGGCGCAGCGCCACAGCGCCGGCCGACTGTTCATGATGCTTGGCCGGGCGCGGTTCTCTAACTATTGGATCGCCGGCAGCGACTTTGGCCGGCAGGTCGCGAAGTCGTTCGCGCTGCCGCAGGCGGCAAACCGCGAATATTACATTCAGGGCCCCGAGCCGGTGACGTACGACGGGGCGGCGGTGCGCTATGCGCGCGCCTTGCACCGATCGCCGTTTGTCGTTCGCGTGCCTATTCTCGCAGCGCGCCTCGGTGGGCTGTTCTCGGACCGGCTCAACTTCAACGCCAACATCATGCACACGGTGCTGAGCTACCCTGAGGAGTTCAAGGCGGCCGACACTTGGAGCGATCTCGGCAAGCCGACGACGACCATCGAGGAGTTTGCGCTACGCCAGGCGAAGACGTAGGCGGCTATTTGCTTGATCACTTGCAGCGCGTGAAGATGCCGCGATCGAAGTGCAGGTGGTTCCAGTGCGCCTCGTTGAATTCCGGCCCGATGGCGACGCGGAAGTATCGGCACGCACGCATGTGTGCCTCGCGCAGGAAACGCGCTTCAGGCCCGCTACCTTTGTAGTCACTGCGGATGCTGATCTGCTTGCCGTTCTCGAGCCGGAAACCACCGATGTCGACGGCATTGGCCAGGGAATGCTGACTGCGCATGTTCACCCACCGCTTGTTGCCGATCATGTTGCGGCACGAGTAGGTGCCCATATCCTCAATCCAGGTGACGCGGCTGCCGAACATGGAGACGGCCAGCGGTTGCACGTCCTGTTCGACCCATAGGGCGAGCGCGGCAGCCGCCTCGCAGGTGAGCTGCTCGAGTCCGATCTCAGCACCACCGACCTCACGCACGCGCACCGCATTCGTCCATCCGCAGCCGTTGGGCTGCACGTTGTCGGTGATGGGCGTGGCGACAATGTGCGGGGTGCGCAGCACGGCGCGGCAGAGCTCTGGGTCGTGGCGCAAGGCTGCGAGGCGCGGGTCGATGAACCACGAGGGCGGATCCTCGAGCGAGATGGGCGCCAATGGCGAATAGCGTTGCGGGACGAGGCCGAACCAGAAGGCCGCGAATACGACGCCGATCAGCAGCAGGGCGAGCAAGGCTCGCAGAACGTTCCGGCTGCGATGGCGCATGAGGGCATCCTGGAAGGCTATGGATTGTGGATTATAGCTGGATGTCCGCGGCGCCAAGCACGCGTCGGGTCGAGCGCCACCGATTGTCAGGGATACGTGGCGGCGCTGTCACCTCGAAGCAGATATCGCAAGCGAGGCGGAGAGTTAGAAGTCGGAGGCGATGCCGTCCTTCTCCCAATCACCGTAGCGGGTCGGGTCAGGCCCCTCGCGGCCACCAACCTCGCCTTCGGCGCTCCCGGTCCTCGCCTTCTCGGCGCGACGCCGCTCTTCGGCCTCGGCTAGCGCGCGTTCAGCGGCGGGGGTTAGCGGGCGCTTTTTCTGTTTAGAATCCATGTCTGAGAACAAGACTGGTGGTTGCCAAGCTAAGGCTCCATATAGCATCTCACGGTTGTTTTGAGGCGGAGCTGCGACAATCATGAATTACGTCAAAACGGCCATGCTGCTCGCCGTGCTCACGGCGATCTTCGTGGCGGTCGGAGCGTTGATCGGCGGTCAGACGGGTATGGTCGTCGCCTTCGTCGTCGCCCTCGGCATGAACTTCCTCAGCTACTGGAATTCCGACAAGATGGTGCTGCGCATGTACGGCGCGCACGAGGTCGATGAGCGTTCTTCGCCCGAGTACTACGGCCTCGTGCGCGAGCTGGCGCAGCGCGCCGGATTGCCGATGCCGCGCGTCTACGTCATGGACAGTCCACAGCCCAACGCATTCGCCACTGGCCGCAATCCTTCGCACGCGGCCGTATGCGCTTCGACCGGGCTGCTGCAGGCGTTGAACCGCGATGAGCTCGCCGGCGTCATGGCGCACGAGCTGGCGCACATCAAGAACCACGACACGCTGACGATGACGATCGCCGCCAGCATCGGCGGTGCCATCTCAATGCTGGCGCAGTACATGCAGTTCGGCATGATGTTCGGCGGCCATCGCGACGACCGCAGCGGCGTCGGCGTCATTGGTTCGCTCGTCGCCATTCTCGTCGCCCCGCTTGCCGCCATGCTCGTGCAGATGGCGATCAGCCGTTCGCGCGAATACTCCGCCGACCGCATGGGCGCCGATATCTCCGGCCGTCCGCTGTGGCTGGCGTCGGCGCTGGCCAAGATCCAGAACTACGCGCACCAGATTCCCAACGAAGAGGCGGAAGCCGCTCCCGCCACGGCGCACATCTTTATCATCAACCCGCTGTCTGGCCGCGGCGTCGACAATTGGTTCTCGACGCACCCCAACACCGAGAACCGCATCGCCGAGCTCGAAGAGATGGCGCGGGAGAAGGGCCAGATTGCCGGTCCGCGGGACGGATGACACGCGCGAGTCTGATGCCGGACCGTGGTCGCAACAGGCACCGCGCCCGCGCGACGCCTCCGGCGGCCCGTGGGGCTAGAGCTAAGTGGCGAAGCCTAACGCGCGATCGTCACATAAGCCGCGGCGTGGTCCGCCTCGCAATCGCGAACCATCGAGCGTCGCACTGCCGCCTGGCTTGCCGGCGCGCGAATCCGCCGTTCGGCTACTGTCGGCGGTGCTGAGCGAACATCACTCGTTCGATGCGGCCGTCGCCAAGGAATTCCAAGGCAGCTCGCTCGAGCCGCGAGACCGCGCCTTGGCACGCCTAATTGCCGCGACGGTGCTTCGGCGCCTCGGTGAGTTGGAAGCCGTGCTAATAGCTACCTCGAGAAGCCGTTGCCGAAGAAGCAAGGCGCCGTGTGGCCGATTCTCCTTTCCGGAGCCGCGCAGCTTTTGTTCCTCCAAACGCCGCCGCACGCTGCAGTGGGCCTTGCCGTCGATCAGGCCCGACGTGACCGGCACGCGGCCCACTACGACAAGCTCGTCAATGCTCTGCTACGTCGCGTGGCGCGCGAGGGATCCAGTACGCTACAGGGCTTGGACGGCGTAGCACTCAATGTTCCTGCGTGGCTGTTGCGGCGCTGGACGCTAGCCTACGGCGCCGACGAGGCGCGGCGCATAGCGGCGGCTTCGCTTGCCGAGGCACCGCTCGATCTCACCGTCAAGGACTCGCCGCAGACATGGGCAGAGCGCCTCGGCGGCGCTGTTCTGTCGACCGGGTCGGTGCGGCTCGCCGCCGGCGGACGCGTCGAAGATTTGACCGGCTATAGCGAAGGCGCTTGGTGGGTCCAAGACGCCGCTGCCGCACTGCCCGCGCGGCTACTCGGACCCGTTGCGCGAAAGTCGGTCGTCGACCTGTGTGCGGCTCCGGGCGGCAAGACGGCTCAGCTTGCTGCGAGCGGCGCCGACGTTACGGCCGTCGACCTTTCGGGAGCGCGGCTGCAGCGCCTGAGCGCCAATCTCGACCGCCTGCAACTCAAGGCTCAGCTCGTCGAAGCCGATGCGTCGAAGTGGGCGCCGGACCGTACCTTCGACGCGGTGCTGCTCGATGCCCCGTGTACGTCGACGGGTACGATCCGCCGCCACCCGGACATTCTGCGTTTGAAACGTTCAGATGACGTCGCCGCGCTGGCCGCCGTGCAGTCGCGTCTGCTTGACAGCGCCGCCGGGCTCGTTGCGCCGGTCGGTACGCTGCTTTACTGCACGTGTTCGCTCGAGCCTGAGGAATGTGGTCTTCAGATCGAGCGCTTTCTTCAGCGCAACGTCGAATTTACGCGCTCGCCGGTTGTCTCCGGCGAGTGGGGGGTCGCTGCGGAATGGCTGACGGCAGAGGGCGACCTCCGCACTCTGCCCTACCATCTCCCCAATGAACGACCGGAGCTGGCCGGAATGGACGGCTTTTATGCGGCGCGTCTCGTCCGCCGCGCCTGATTCGCCGTACAATTGGGTCTGCACACAGGCGAGCGCTCTCCCCGCCTTGTCTTGGCCCGCCGCCGGGGGTAGTCCGGAACTTATGGCGCAAGGCCCATCACCGACCCGCGCCCGGGCCGCGACCGTCGAGGAACTCCCATGGCGGAAGTGACGCTCAAGGAACGGCTGCGCAAGGCGGCGCTGACGGTCGATGCCGGCAAGCGATCGGCAATCGTCGGCGCGCTTGCGGCACCGCTCAAGCGGTGGACAGAACCCAAGACGCCCGTCGATCACTTGTTGATCGTGCCACCTGACCTGCGCACCGCCGACCCTAGCTTCTGGCACGAGATGGAGCATGGACAGTTCGGCCTCGCCGGCAGCATCGCCTTCTTGCGCGGACGCTCGCCCTTCGTCGTCGAGCCGCCGAGCGCCGCCTGGGCACGTGAGCTGCATGGCTTCGGCTGGCTGCGCAATCTCGATGCGGCCGGTAGCGACGAAGCGCGCGAGACTGGGCGCCAATTGGCGCTCGAATGGACGATCCGTTTCGGCGCCGAGCGCGGGGTGTCTTCGGAGCCGGCGGTGCTTGCGCGGCGCCTCATCTCATGGCTGTCGCACGCCAACCTGCTGCTCGAAGACACCGATAAGGAGACGTATGGGGCGATCACCGCCAGCCTCGGACGTCAGCTAGCGCTGCTTTCAGGCTCATGGCGTGAGGCACCTGCAGGCTATCCGCGGCTCCTTGTATTGATGGCGCTGGCGTTCGCGACGCTGTCGCTCGCCGGGCATGATCGGCAAATCAAGGATATCGAGAGCGAACTCGCGTCCGAGCTTGCCTGGCAGGTGCTCGCCGACGGCGGCCATGTCACGCGCAATCCAGGGCTGCTCGTCGAGCTCCTGCTGGATCTGCTGCCGCTGAGCCAGTGCTTCAATGCGCGTGACCGCAAGCTGCCAGCGCAGCTCGGGGAGGCGCTGCGGCACATGCTGCCCATGCTGCGCCATTTGCGGCTCGGCAACGGATTGATCGCGCGCTTCAACGGTGTGAGCTGCGCGCCCGCGGCCGGTCTTGCCACCGTACTTGCCTACGACGACGGATCTCCCGCCCCCCTCGGCGAGGTGCGTGCTTCCGGTTACGCGCGGCTCGAGCGGGGCGATTCCATCGTCATTGCCGATGTCGGGCGGCCGCCCCCGCTTGCGCATTCAGCAAGCGCGCAAGCCGGTTGTTTGTCGTTCGAAATGAGCGTCGGCAAACAGTTGCTGTTCGTCAACGGCGGCTTGCCCGCAGCTGCGAGCGCCGATTGGTATCCAGCGGCACGCGCTACGGCGAGCCACAACGCACTTGCGCTGGCCGAGAAGTCTTCCTCGCGGCTCATCGCCCATCGCAAGCTCGAAGCGCTGATGGGCGCTCCGCCGATCCGCTACCCCGACCGCGTCGACTGGCGCACTGAAGCAACTGAAGGTGGCGTCGTGCTGGAGGCCAGCCACGACGGCTATCATCGCCGTTACGAGTTGATCCACAGCCGGCGATTGCTGTTGTCTGCCGATGGCATGCGGCTCGAGGGCTGCGACCGGCTCGATGGGTTGAACACCAAGATTCGGCTGCGCGTCGACCTACCCTTCGCCATTCACTTTCATCTGTTGCCGGGGTCGAGCTGCGGCTTGGGAACGGCACCGAACGAAGCAATCATCACTCTCGCCGACGGGCAGCGTTGGCGTTTTGGCGCGCAAGGCGCCACCCTTATGATCGACGAAAGCGCCTATTATGCCGAGAGCGCCGGCCCGCGCCGCGCGCTGCAGATCGTGCTCCGCGGCGTCACCTTTGGCGAGACCGAGGTGAATTGGGTGGCGGAACGCATGGTCGAGGAAACTACGGAATGACGAGCGACCCGCGCATCCGTCGCGCGCTGCTATCCGTGTCCGACAAGACGGGCCTCATCGCGTTCGCGCGCGAACTTGCCAGCATGGGCGTTGAGTTGATCTCCACCGGCGGTACGTCTAAAGCGCTGCGTGGTGAGGGGTTGGCAGTAAGGGATGTCGCCGAGCTCACCGGATTTCCAGAAATGCTCGACGGCCGTGTGAAGACGCTGCATCCAAAGGTGCATGGCGGCCTTCTCGCCATTCGCGGCAACGCCCGCCACGACGCGCAAGCGGCCGAGCAGGGCATCGCGCCGATAGATCTCCTGGTCGTCAATCTCTACCCGTTCGAGGCGACGGTCGCCAAGGGTGCTGGCTACGAGGACTGCATCGAGCACATCGACATTGGCGGCCCGGCACTCATTCGCGGCGCGGCGAAGAACCATGCCGGCGTGACGGTCGTCGTTGATCCGGCCGACTATGAGCGCGTGTTGGCCACCGTGAAGGCGGAGCGCGGCGGGACGACGCTCGAGCTGCGCAAAGAACTTGCCGCCAAGGCGTACGCGCGCACGGCAGCCTACGACGCGGCGATCAGCCAGTGGTTCGCAGCGAAGCTGGGCGAGGAGATGCCCGGATGGCGGGCGTTCGGCGGACAGCTCAAGCTGCCTCTGCGCTACGGCGAGAATCCGCACCAGCGCGCCGCTTTCTATGGCTCGGGTGACGCACGCCCTGGCGTGGCAACGGCCGTACAGCACCAGGGCAAGGAGCTGTCCTACAACAACCTCAACGACACGGACGCGGCGCTGGAGCTCGTTGCCGAGCTTGGCACGGACAAGCCTGCCGTCGCCATCATCAAGCACGCCAATCCGTGCGGGGCGGCCGTCGGCGCAACCCTCAAGGACGCGTACCTCAAGGCCTTGCGTTGCGACTCCGTCAGCGCCTTCGGCGGCATCATCGCCCTGAACGGCACCATCGACGGGGAAGCGGCCGAGGAGATCGCCAAGATTTTTACCGAGGTGGTGATCGCACCTGCAGCAACTGACGAGGCGAAAAAGATCTTCGCGGCAAAGAAGAACCTGCGGCTGCTGACCACGGGCGCGCTACCAGATCCACGTGCGGCCGGCGTCGTGGTACGCTCGCTGACAGGCGGATTCCTCGTGCAGTCGCGCGACGACGGAGTTGTCTCAGTCGCCGATCTGCGGATTGTCACGAAACGCAAGCCGACCGAGCGCGAGTTGGCCGATCTGCTCTTTGCCATCAAGGTTGCCAAGCACGTCAAGTCGAACGCCATCGTCTACGCTAAAGATGGAGCGACGGTCGGCATCGGCGCGGGCCAGATGAGCCGCGTCGATTCTGTGCGCATCGCGGCGCTGAAAAGCGCCGACGCCAGTAAAGCGCTTGGCGAGTCCGAGCCGCTGACGCGCGGTTCCGTCGTCGCCTCGGACGCGTTTTTCCCCTTCGCCGATGGGTTGCTGGCAGCCGCCGAGGCCGGTGCGACGGCGGTCATCCAGCCGGGTGGCTCGATGCGCGACGATGAGGTGATTGCCGCCGCTGACGACAAGGGCCTTGCCATGGTTTTCACCGGCATGCGCCACTTCCGGCACTGAATATGGCTGAGGACGGCGCCGTCGGTCTGCGTCCGGCGAGCCGCGCCGACTGGAACCTGATCCGCGGCTGGCTGGGGCGCCCTGACATCGAGGCCTGGTGGGGCCCCCGCTCGGCGACCGAAGCCGAGGTCAACATCGCCCTCAATTCCGAGCACGCGTTGTGCCGCATCATCGAGGCCGGCGGCGCCCCCGTCGGCTATGCCCATGCCGTCGATGCCACGATGTGGGGCGACGAGCTTCCCCAAGACCTGGAGCCAGGCACCTGGGACCTGGACCTGTTCATCGCTTCAGAAGAGCATCGCGGCAAAGGCGTCGGGCAGGCCGCCCTGGCGCTGCTGAGGGACGAGGTGTTCTCGACGACCTTCGCCGTGGCGGTTTGCGTCTTCCCCTCGGTCAAGAACGAGCGTGCCGTGCGGGCCTACGAAAAGGCCGGATTTCGTTGGAAACGCATATGGAATGACCCACACGTGGGGCCGTCTTGGTTCATGGTCGCCGAGCGTCCGCGGCGCTGATGCGTGGTGCCGCGCGGCGATTTATTGTCGTTTTCGTGTAAAAGCCGTAAGGTAAGCGCTCGAAAAATCCTGAGTTGGGGGACAACTGCTGTGAACACCGTCGTCCGAGCGATCATCTTCATCATCATACTGGCAGCAATCGTGGCCGGTATTGTCTACGTCTACACCCCGCTTCCCCAGACGGCAGCGCCGCCGCCGGCTGCTGAAGCGCCTGCAGCACCGCCCGCCGCCGAGCCCGCTCCGGCTCCGGCTGCAGAGCCGCCGCCAGCGGCCGAGACCGCTCCGGCTCCTGCCGAGCCCATGGCTCCTCCGGCCGAGACGCCGCCGGCCACGCCGGCTCCGGCACCGTGAGAAGCTAAGTAGTTAGTGCCACTTCTGTGGTTCAGGCTGGGGCTCGCGCTTATCGCGCGGGCCCCCGTCATTTGGAGCCGAACCGTTCGGGGCCGGTGAAGCATCCGTCGACTTTGCCGGCGGCTTGCTGAGTTCGTCGGCGGCATCCTTGGCCTTGTCGAACACTTCCGACGTCGCTTGCTTGGCCTTGTCGAGCACGTCGCGTGCCGCCTCAGCCGCCTTGTCGAGCAACTTCGTCGCGTCGTGCGCCTTGTCGAGCGCGTCCTCGCTCGCTTTCTTGCCCTGCTCGAGCTTGGCGCCGGCATTCTCTTTAGCTTCGTCGATAGCCTTGAGGATCGCTTGCTTGGCGGCCTCGATAGCGGCGTTGGTCGCGTCCTTGGCGTCGTCGATGGCTTCGCCCGCCGTGCGGGGCGGCACCGCTTCCTCGCCCGGGGCAACAGGTGTCTCGATGGCCGGTGGATCTGTGGCCGCGGCCGCCTTCTCGCCGGCCATTGCGGCGGTGGGCAGCAGCAGAGACGCGACGAGCAGCGGGAGGATGCGGTTCATCGGAAATCACTCCTTCTGTGACCCGAGCCTCGACAAATAAGGCGAAAGCTTGCGCTCGCCCAGACGACCAAACATGGGAAGCCGCGGGCTTCCGGACTAGGCCTCGCGCGCGGGGGAGCGCACCGGCAGCATGAGTGCGATGCCCGCCATGAGGAAGAGCGCGATGGCCGACATGCCGAGGCGCTGGTTTTGCGTCACCGTCGTGACGAGGGCCACGGCCAGCGGCGCCAGGAAGGCGGTGACCTTCCCGGAGAAGGCAAATAGACCAAAATACTGGGTGATCTTATCACGCGGCGCCAATCTCGCGAGCAGCGAGCGGCTGGATGACTGCACCGGCGCCGATACGAGCCCGACGACGATTGCGAAAGCGAGAAATACCCGTTCGCCGGTCGAGGAGAACGGTGCCGACCCCGGCGCCTTGGGCTCCACATCAACGAAATAAAACACGTGCGAGGCGTCGACCGAGAGGATGCCGAAGGCGCCTATGAGCAGGATAAACAGCGCCGAGACGATGACGAATTTGGCGCTGATCCGATCGTCGAGCCAGCCACCGATGAGGGCGCCGAACGCCCCGACCAGCGTCAACATGATGCCGAACAGCCCGAGCTCTAGCGGTCCCCAGCCGAAAACCGAGGCGCCGTAGATGCCGCCGAATGTGAAAATGGCGGTAAGGCCGTCCGTGTAAATCATGCGCGCGATGAGGAAGAGCAGCATGTCGCGGTTCTGAGGCAGTGAACGCACCGTATCCCACAGCTCTGCCGTCGGGTGGCGCCCATCGCGGGCGCGCTTCTGACGAATGTCGGGCACGAACAGGAAGAATGGGATCATGAACACGAGATACCAGACCGCCGACAGCGGCCCGACGATGCGGTCACCCTCGCGGCTCGCCGCGTCGAGAGCGAACAGCGGGTCGAGACCGAACATCGTCTTGCCCGTGTCGCCCATTGGCACGATCAAGCCGGCGACGAGAAACAGGCTGGCGAGGCCACCAAAATAGCCACACGCCCAGCCGGCCCCCGATAGCCTGCCGAGCTCCTTTTGCGGCACGAGGCTGGGCATGATGGCGTTGGTGAAGACCGCGGTGTACTCGGCGCATGCCGTCGCGACCACGAAGGCGAAGAGCACGAGATAGATCGTGGAGGGTGGTGCCGCCGGCGTCGCAATCCATAGCGAAGCCATGGCAACAGCGAGAACGGCCGAGAACAGCGCGATCCACGGCTTGCGCTGCCCGCGCCCGTCGGCAAAGGCGCCGAGAAACGGACTGCCGAGGGCAATGAACACGCCGGCGATCGCCGCGGCGAACCCCCACATCGATTGGCCCTTTGGACCGTCGCCGACAACGACGTTGGCAAAGTAGGGCGCGAACAGGAACGTGAGGATCAGCGTATAGAAGGGCTGCACCGACCAGTCGAACAGCATCCACGAGATGCGCGCCGGCAAGAGTGCACGCTCGACCGGCGCGGCGTACTGAGCGGACGTAGCCATTTCCACGATCTTGATCCCCCGATAACGAGCCCCCCGCGTCAGCCATATAGCACGGAAAAATGACCGTGCTTGCGGCTCCCCGACGTCGCGGGCCTACCAAAGGATAATCAGGTGGTCGGGCAACTCGTTGGGATCTTGAGGGCCCGGCGGAAAGTGCTGCGTGAGGACGGCGCCGATGGCAGCGATGGCCGCGACAAAGCCGTCGGCCGGGTGGCCGCCACCGATGGCGGTGGTGAGGTTGTCAACGATGTGCTTCCACGTCCCCGGGGGCACCTTTGCGTCGATCCCCTTGTCGGCGATGATCTGGGCGTGACGCTCGGCCACCGAGACGAACAGCAGGACACCGGTGCGCCCGCTCGTTGTGTGCAGGTTCTGGGCGAGGAACTGCTCGAAGGCGCGGCGTTGGGCATGCAGATGCTTGATACGCCCTGGAACTAGGGCGGTGCGGATGGGGGCCGGCATCAGGAGCGCGGTGAGCACGAAGAACACGGCCAGCTGGATCAGATAGATCGAACGCATGTCGAGCAGGGTGAAATGGATGAGCACCCAAGGCACGAACAGCGCGACGATCGCGGCGACCAGCGGCGGTACGTAGTAGTAGCCGTCGCTCTGCACGGCAACGACAACGACGATCTCACCGGACGTTTGCCGTTCGGCGTCGGCGATCGCCTCGGAGATGCGGCGCTCGTCCGCGGCTGAAAACGGCCTCATGCGAATGTCTCCCGCGCTGTTGGGCCATGCTGCTGCATCACCAGCTCCCCGAAGAGCCGCCGCCGCCGAAATCGCCGCCGCCGCCCGACCATCCGCCGCCACCGCCGCTGTCGCCGCCCGACCAGCCGCCGCCCCAGCCTCCTGAGCTTCCAGGGATGGTGTCTGCGCCGCTGCGGCGCCGACGGCCGCCAACCGCTTGCGGAGCGTTGTTGATGGATTGCACGACGGCGTAAAGCACGAACAGCACGACGCACAGCCAGAACACGATGAGGACGATCGACCAGAAGTCGAGGGCGTCGCCCCGCGTCTGCCGCGCGCGTTCCTTCACTTCCTCAGCATCGCCGAGCAGGACATCCTTGATGTCGCGCACGCCGGCACGGATGCCGGCGGAAAAGTTGCCGCGCCGGAACTCGGGAAGGATGGCGTTTTGGATGATGAGGCTCGACATCGCGTCGGTCATCACCGGCTCTAGGCCGCGGCCCACCTCGATGCGCACCTTGCGCTCATTCGGCGCCACGATCAGCAGGATGCCGTTGTTCTTGTCCTTTTGGCCGATGCCCCACTTGCGGCCGAGCTGATAGCCGTAGTCCTCGATCGGGTAGCCATCGAGGCTTTTGAGTGTGACGACGGCGACTTGGTCAGTCGACTTTTGCTCCAGCGCGGCGAGTTCTGCTTGAATCGCAGTGTAGTCGTCGGCGCTCAGCAGGCCGGCCTGGTCGGTGATGCGGCTGGTGAGGACCGGGAACGTCGGCTCGGATTGCGCCGCGCCGATGGTGGCGAGCCACGCCAAGGTAATGAGCAATGCTGCGGCCGCGCGAGGCGCCCAGCTCAAAGGCGAAGCGCACCGAGCCGCGGACATCGTTTGTCTCCTCTAGGGAGCGGCTCTATTGCTTCGTGCCAAAGTCGACCTTGGGCGTCTTCATCTCTTCCGCCGCGATATCGAACGTCGCCATCTCCTTGGCCGAAGGATACATGACGGAGCGCCAGATGCGTCCAGGGAAGGTCGTGATCTCGGTGTTATAGACGCGCACTGCCTCGATGTAGTCGCGCCGCGCGATGGCGATGCGATTCTCGGTGCCCTCGATCTGGCTCTGCAGGGTGAGGAAGTTCTGTCCCGATTTGATGTCCGGGTAGCGCTCGACTACGGCGAGCAGCCGACCTAGGGCGCCACCGAGCTGGTTCTGCGCCTCCTGGAATTTCTGCATCGCTTCCGGATTGGTGAGGATGTCCGGTGGGACATTGATCTGGGCTTGCGTCGCCTTCGCCCGCGCCTCGACGACGTCGGTCAGTACCGACTTCTCTTGCTGGGCGAAGCCTTTGACCGTCTCGACGAGGTTCGGAATGAGGTCGGCGCGTCGCTTGTATTGGCTAAGCACCTCGGACCAGGCCGCCTTGGCGTTCTGCTCGTAGGTGGGGATTGTGTTGATGCCGCAGCCGGCGAGCATAAGGCACATTGCGGACAGCAAAATCGCGGCGAGGGGGCGGGCGAGGCGAAGCGCCGACGCGTTAGCCATGACGGAAGAGCCTCCAGAGGAAACCGGAACAGCGACCTTGTCCTAATTACAGTTCAAGGCCAGAGCAAGGTACCAGTTCACGGCCAGCGCAAGTCGGCGGCGTGTGCTGAGGGTTTACGGGCCGTTATTTCACGGGCCTCAAGTGTGCGTCGCCACGTACGATTGAGGCGCGTTCCCATGGTTGCCATATTCGCGCGTCATGCAGTGGCATGGGGTCCTTTCGAGGCATCGAAGGACAGGGCAGGGCGCGGTGGGGGAAGTCCAGGCAGCATGCGAAATTCGATCGCGGTGATGAACACCAAGGGTGGCGTCGGCAAGTCAACGCTGGTGCTGGCGCTTGCCGAGACGATATCGGCCTATCACGGCAAGAACGTGCTGGTGATCGACAGCGACGCCCAGGCCAGCGTGTCGAGCATGCTGATGTCGGTGTCGAGCCTTTACAAGCTGCAGAGCGAAGGCGCGACCATCGTCGACTACCTGCATGGCCGCGTTCTCAAGAACCAGGTGATCGACTGGCCCAAGTTCATCGTGCGCAACGTTTCTGACGTCGACGACGCGCGCTCGCTGTTCCTTTTGCCGAGTGACATGCAACTCACGTTGCTTGAGCGCGAGGTGTCGAAGGAGAACCTCCACGCCAAGCTGCGCGAGGTGATCGGCGAGTTGCTCACCGGCGTGCGCCGCGTGTTCGATATCATATTGATCGACTGCCCGCCCGGCCTCTCCGTACTCACCGAGTGCTGGCTGCGCGAGGCCGACTTCCACATCTCGCCGACCAAGGCCGACTACGTTTCGGTGTGCGGGCTCGAGGTGTTCCGCCGTTTCAAGGGACTCAATCCCGAGATGGGCTTTGCCGAGAACCTCGGTGTCATCGTCAACATGAAGGAGGCGAATTCGGTCTCCGACGAAGAATATCACCGCTGGTTGCAGGACAATGCCGAAAACGCCTGCTTCGCCCAGGCCATTCCCCGTATGCCCGCGTTGCAGGATGCCGCCAATTTCCAGACCTACGAGCGCAGCTACCTCGCCAAGTATCCCGGTCAGGTGGGAACGGCCGTACGGGCACTGACCGACGAGGTCATGTCTCGCGTCGGCCGCGGTGCCGCCAGGATGGCATCCCAGGCGCCGGCCGCCGCGACGGCCTGAGGGGCGACAGCATTTCTGCAGGATGCTAAGGGTTTGCCATGTTGCGAACCTGCATTCTGCTGCCCGCCCTTCTCCTGCTCGCTGAGCCGGCAATCGCCCTCGAAGTGAAGAGCTGCGATGAAGCCAACATCGGCCTCACCGAGCTCATCCCTCCTGTCGGCAAGAACAGCCGCACCTACAAGGACGACAAGATCAGTGTCTACGTGGTCGACACCGTGGAGCCGGTGTGTTGCGCGGCGGGTGTTGCGGTCGTCATTCCCGATATCGAGGACGAGCTCGGGGGCAACAAATGCCTTGCCGTCGTGGGCGTCGCTTCGGTGCAGCTCGACGAGGCGGCTACCGAGGACGATCCGACTAAGGGTTTGCTCATCACGATACCGACGCGTGTGTTCAATGAGGCGGCCAATTCCGCGCCCGGAGAACCGATGAAGCTGCGGATCAACGTCGAGAAGGGCACCCTGATCGCCGAGTAAATCGGCTTCCGAAAGGGAATGGATTGCGGTCCTGATTTTTTAGTTTTACGCGCGCAATTCGAAATTAATTTCAGCTACCAGGAACTTTCAGCTTCTGGCCCGCTTCTCCTTGAGAAGTATGAGGAATCTTAGACCAACCATGGACAAGGCTTTCGCCGCTGAGCTCGTTCGGCGCATCGCGCCAGTGCTGAGGGGCGAACTCGCCATACAGCCGGTCCTTCCGCTGGAGATCAAGCTGCATCTAGAACGGCTGAAACTGATAGAGCAGATCCGGGCGTCGAACGAAAAGGATGCGCGGTCTACCGACAAATCGCAGCCAGCGTCCTGAGCCGCGCCGGGCACTCGGCAGTCACGACGTCCGCGCCGCCATTCGGTCAGCGCGATTTCTGCTGCAGCCTGCTTGAGAATTGGAGCGGGCGAACGGATTTGAACCGTCGACCCTCACGTTGGCAACGTGATGCTCTACCCCTGAGCTACGCCCGCATCCATTGGGGTAACGACGCCGCGGAGAGCGGCGGACCCGCCTTATGGCGCAACTGCGCGGCCTTTGCAAGGCACCCGAGGCGGCCTTGCAATTTTGCTCGCGGAGCCGCGCAATTTAGCCCTTCTCGCCCGTCCCTGCCTTGAAGTAGCTCTTCAAGCTGCACTGCGAGTAACCGCCATCAGAGAACAGCTTTTTGATCTCCTTCAGAGCGACCTCGCGGCTGGGGCCGACGGCGGCTGCGCAGCCCGTTTTGGGGTCGGTGCAGCACATGACTGCGAAAATGTGGTCCATGCCGTTGGTGCTGGCCGGCGTGTCGGCGCAGGTCGACGAGACCTGTTTGCAGGCGAGCACGGCGAGCTTCTTTGCCTGATCCTTGCTGGTCGCCCAGACGACCGACGAAGAATTCTCGAGGTTGGGTGCGATGGCCGCCCATCGATCCTGGGCGTTGGCCTGACCCGGAAGAAAGCTCAGCACGAGCAATGCCACGGCTGCGGTCGCTAAGCGCACAAAGGCTGTAGCAAACATCTGATCTCCTGCGGTGACGACGTTGTGATGGTACCGCCGGCCACTTCGGCCAGCAAGCGGGCCCCCCGGGTGGGAAAGAAAGGAATTCGGGGGCGAAGCCAATTGGCGACACGCAGTCCGACGACTAAGTACGGTCGACCTGCATTTTTATTCGAATCCCGCCCAATGCCCGCATCCCGCCAAGACCTGTTCGACCGGCTCGCCGAACTCGGCATCGAAACGAGGACGGTGGAGCATGAGCCGCTGTTCACTGTGGCCGAAAGCAGCAGCTCGAACGGGAGCTGTCGGGAGCCACACCAAGAACCTCTTCCTCAAGGACGAGGACGGCTCGCTGTTTCTCGTTGTCGCCATGCTTCGACCGGGTCGATCTCAAGGCGCTGTCCAAGACCTTGCGGGCGGGCCGCTTTAGCTTCGGCAAGCCCGACCTGCTGCTCGAGGCACTCGGCGTGCCGCCGGGGTCGGTCACCGCCTTCGCAGTCATCAACGATACGACGCATCGCGTGCGTCTCGTCTTCGATGAGGAGTTGATGAAACACGACACGATCAATTGCCATCCGCTGGAGAACACAGCGACGACGAACATTGCACGGGACGACCTTTTGCGGTTCATTCGCGCCTGCGGCCATGAACCGAGCATTGCTATGCTCTGCGCCGCCGCCCCAACCGGGCCGTAACTGGCGCCGGGCCTGCGGAAAAACACCGCTAGCACCCTGACTTGCAGTTCGCTTCGGTCATCACGATGTGCGGGTTCAAGGGGTGGCCCCATGCCTTCATTGCGGATCTAAATTAGGCCGCCAAATGCATTTTTGCTATTGAGGGGCCGCCGACGCTAAGCTCAAGTCTCGCCGCGAGGAGAGAGATATATGGAAATCGGGTTGAAGGCATCGCCGGGTGGCGCGAGCGATGCAGACATCATCAAGGACGCGACGACGGCTAGCTTCGCTAAGGACGTCATTGAGGCGTCGCGCGCTGTGCCGGTGATCGTCGACTTCTGGGCCGCGTGGTGCGGGCCGTGCAAGCAGTTGACGCCGGTGCTCGAGAAGGTCGTCAAGAGCTACGCCGGCAAGGTGCGCCTCGTTAAGATCAATGTCGATGAGCACCCCGGCATCGCCGGGCAGCTGCGCGTGCAGTCATTGCCCACTGTGTATGCGTTCCGTGACGGACGCCCGCTCGACGGGTTCATGGGTGCCCAGCCGGAGAGCGCTATCCGCGCGTTCGTCGATCGCCTCGTCGGTGAGGAAGCCGAAGCCGATGTCGCTACCGTCCTCGCCTCCGCCGAACAGGCGTTGGAGGAAGGCGACGTGCAAGCGGCAGCGGAAATCTTTGCGGCCGTCCTGCAGGAGCACAAGCAAAATCCTGCGGCCCTCGCCGGCCTCGCCCGCTGCTATCTGAAGACCGGCGATCTCGATCGCGCCGAGCAGATGATTGCCCTGGTGCCCCCTGAGGAAAAAAAGATCGCCGCTGTCGAGCAGGTGAAGGCAGCGCTGGAGCTGGCACGCAAGGCGCCGAAGGCGGAGCAGCAGGGCGAGCTTGAAAAGAAGCTCGCGGCCAATCCCGGAGATCAACAGGCGCGCTTCGATCTTGCAGTCGCCCTGGCGGCGCGTGGTCAGAAGACGGAGGCCGTCGAGCACCTGCTGGAGCTCGTGCGCCGCGACCGCAATTGGAATGACCAGGCCGCGCGCAAGCAGCTCGTGCAGTTGTTCGAGGCCTGGGGTTTCAAAGACGCGGCGGCGATCGACGGCCGGCGCAGGCTTTCTTCTTTGCTCTTTTCATAGGTTTCGGCCCACCTAGGCGGAAGGATTGAAGACCAGTGTCCCCGACCGATCGCTACCGGCGTCCGGCAGACCTTCCGCCACGTATTCCCGTATTCCCACTACGCGGCGCGATACTCCTGCCGCGCGCAACGCTGCCACTCAACGTGTTCGAACCGCGCTATCTCGAGATGCTCGACGCCGTGATGGCCGGGGACAGGTTGATAGGGATCATTCAGCCGGCGACAGGTGACGCAGGTGAGGACGAGGAAAGTCCGCGCGCGCCCGTCGGGCTACGCAACGTCGGATGTGTCGGGCGCGTGACGAGCTATCAGGAGGTCGATCATGCGCGACGCATGATCACGCTGACCGGCGTGATGCGCTACGACGTGCTCGACGAGGCGGTGACGGATCTACCGTATCGCGTGATGAGCGTCAGCTACGATCGCTACGCTACCGATCTGAGCGAGGGGCTCGGCGAAGAGCAGGTCGACCGCCCCAACCTGTTGCGCGTATTGCGCTCATATCTCGACGCCAACAAGCTCGAAGCCGATTGGGCCGCCATTCAGCGCGCATCGAGCGAGTTCCTTATCAACGCGCTGTGCGTCATGTGCCCGTACGGTCCGGAGGAGAAGCAGGCGCTGCTCGAGGCTGAAGATCTAAAGTGCCGCGCCGACGTGCTTGTCGCGCTCGCCGAGATGGAACTCGCATCCAGCGGCAGCAGCGGCACGACCCTGCAATAGGCGAGGGAGATAGCCACGTGCCCGGTGCTGCAGACCAAAAAGTTGATCCCAAACTTCTCGAGGTTCTCGTCTGTCCGCTGACCAAGACGACGCTCGAATACGACGCTGCGGCACAGGAACTTATCAGTCGCGCCGCTGGGCTGGCATTTCCGATCCTGGAGGGTATTCCACGCATGCGGCTCGAGGACGCGCGGCGCCTCGACGACGGTCCGCGCCGGACATAGCGTGGAATGGTTACCGTTAACCAACCCGCTTCAGCGTTTCGAAACACCCATATGATTGCCTCGCACCACCGGTGACGAGTGTCGCGTAACGGGTGTTGTGGGCGTGAACGAAAAGAAGCTGCATTCCTCAATCACGCCGGGCTCCGCGCCGACGACTTTAGGTGCGAAATTCCAACGAGCCGCCGCTGCACGGCTCGGAAAGCTTCGCGCGGTTCTGCACGAAGCACGCGGCGTTGGTCAGTCCTCATGGTTTGCGCCGTATCCGGTGCTGCTGCTCGCTGG
This sequence comes from uncultured Alphaproteobacteria bacterium, assembly GCA_963724595.1. Classification (GTDB taxonomy): domain Bacteria; phylum Pseudomonadota; class Alphaproteobacteria; order Rhizobiales; family Hyphomicrobiaceae; genus Hyphomicrobium_A. The sequence continues at coordinate 294,587 of CAVRVR010000009.1, forward strand.
GCTGGCAAGCCTGCTCGCTGCCTTGCTACTGCTGCCGGGCCCTCTCATTGCATTGAAGGTTTTCCTCGCGCTCGGAGTTGGTTTCACCCTCGTCTCCATTCACTTCGCGCTCTCGGCCCCGACGCACCTTGGCGCTGATCGTATCGAGCGCATGGGCGCTCGCATCGAGCGGCGTCTGGAACGCTTGCAGGATGCGCAGTGGGAATTGAGCGAGAACGAGATGCGCTATCGCGCGCTCCTCGACTCGCAAGACGAAGCGATCGTCAGGCGCGACGAAGCCGGCAAGCTGACGTTCGCCAATAAGGCGTTCCTCGATATGTTCGGCGCCAGAGGGGATGAAGTCCTCGGCAAGCCATTCGCCGTCGAGGTGTGTGAGGAAAACGACACCGAGCCGCTTTCCGTTGCCGCCAACATTCGCCATCAACGCTTTGTGCAGCACGCGCTGACCGCGACCGGCCCGCGGTGGATCGAATGGGAGGAACAGCTTGTCGCGGCGCCGGCGGCGATGGCTTCGAGGTGCAGAGCATCGGCCGCGACGTTACCGAGCAGCGCCGCGCCGACGCGCAGCTGGCCGAGGCGCGCGACCAGGCGGAGGCCGCCAATCGCGCCAAGAGCCGCTTTCTCGCTGCGATGAGCCACGAGATCCGCACGCCCATGAACGGTATTCTCGGCATGGCGAGCCTGCTGCTCGATACGCCGCAGACGCCGGAGCAGCAGACTTACGCGCGCGCCATCGACCAGTCGGCGCGCACGCTGCTGGCGCTCATCGACGAGATCCTCGATTTCTCCAAGATCGAGGCCGGCAAGCTGGAGCTGACTGAGGCGCCGTTCGCGCTCGAGACCTGCGTGCAGGGCGCGGTGGAGCTGCTGGCCCCGCGCGCGCACGAGAAGGGACTCGAGATCGCCTGGTCGGTCAGTCCGCAGCTCCCAAGCCTCGTTGCTCGGCGATGAGGCGCGCGTGCGCCAGATCCTGCTCAATCTGCTTGTCGAACGCGGTGAAGTTCACCGACACCGGCGGCGTGAGCGTGAGGGTGACCGGCGCCGAAGGGCGTGCGGCGCGCCGGACAACGTAGGGATCGAGATCGTGGTCGAGGATACCGGCATCGGCCTGTCGCCCGAAGACATGCGCGGGCTGTTCACCGAGTTCGAGCAGGCGGAAACCGCCATTCGCCGACGCAATGGCGGCACGGGTCTCGGCCTCGCGATTTCGATGCAGCTCGCGCGCGCCATGGGCGGCGAGATTCGCGTCGTCAGCGCGCCGGGGAAAGGGTCGACGTTCACGGCAAGCCTCATCCTGCGGCGCATCTGCCTTCGCGACCGGACAGCGCCGAGCAGACCCCGCTCACCGAAACCGGGCGGGTGCTCCTCGCCTTCGACCGTCCGCTGGAACGTCGCGCGTTGAGCTACGCGCTTGTCGTCTGCCGGTGTTGCCGTGGCGGAGGCGGATTTCGCCACGGCGCCGCAGGCACTGGAGACAGCCGCTGCGCGAAGCGGCGCCGTTCGACCGCATTGTCATCGACGGCGTCCGAAGGGCCAATGGCCGCCGGCAGCCTTCTAGCCAAGGCGCGAGATCTCAATCCGTCAAGGCAAAGTGCGCGGCATCGTTCTCGTCAACGTGCTGGCGCGCGCCAGTCTGTCGGAGTTCCGCGCCGCCGGTTTCGATGCCTACCTCGTCCGGCCCGTGCGTCCAGCCTCGATGATGATGCACCTCGGGCTTCGTCGACCTGCAGCCGGACCGTTGGCCACGCATCCGAGGCTCGCGAATATGCAGCGCCGCAGCCGATCGGCGTGCAGTCCTCGCGGCGCGTCCTGCTTGCCGAGGACAACGAGATCAACTCGCTGCTCGCCAAGCGTGTCCTCGAGAAGTGCGGCTGCGACTATGTCGCGGTCACCAACGGCGCGGACGCGGTCGCGGCGGTCCGGCGGATTCTGCAAGGCGAAACGCGCGGCGTCGATCTCGTGCTGATGGACATTTTCATGCCGCAGCTCGACGGCTAGAAGCCGCCCGTGAGATCAAGGAGCTTTATGCCGATAGTCCGGGCCATGTTGCCGCCGCCGATCGTCGCACTGACGGCGAACGCATTTGCCGAGGATAGGCAGCGGTATCTCGAGGCCGGCATGGACGATTACCTGGCCAAGCCGTTCGACAAGGCCGGTCTTGAGGCCGTGCTGAAGCGCTGGTTTGGACAACGCGCTGCCTAGCCCGTGCCCTTGAGAGCGCGTAATTTCATGCGCATTTGCTGAGCGTAACTTGCCGGGCGCCCATTGGCCGCGGGTAAAAAGTCTGTCATGGAATCGTGCTATCCACCCGCGTCCATTGAAAAAATGGCATCAGCGCAGCGGGCGCGTCCGGGCGGCACTGGCGCTTCAAGCCGGAGCGGCGAGCACCGTAAGATAGCCTGGGTGCAGGCAGGGGAGAGACGGAACTATGAAGTATACCGCGCGGCGGATGGCCACCCGATTGGCGAGCAGCCCCAAGTGGCAGGCAGTCCCCGGTGGTTTGTTGGCTCTGCGCGCGCTGCGCGATGCGGGCGGCGCCGCCTTCCCCCTCCGCAAGCCGGACAAGGTCTACGGCAAGATCGGCAGCCTCGAGGTGCGCCTGACGCGCCGGCGCCGCGACATCAAGCTCGCCCAGCGGTTGCGCTACAAAGTCTTCTACGAGGAGATGTCGGCCGTTCCCACCTTGCGCGCCGAGTTGCGCCGTCGCGATGAGGATCCCTACGACGCCGTTTGCGATCACCTGCTCGTCGTCGACGAAGCAGCGACCCCGGCCAATGAACCGTGGGGAGGCCTTCGCCGGCACAAGGTTGTCGGCACCTACCGCGTGCTGCGCCAGGACATCGCCGAGCGCACGCTCGGCTTCTATACGCAAAGCGAATACGACATCGCGCCGCTCATCGCCGCCAAGCCGCACTATCGCTTCATGGAGCTCGGCCGTTCGTGCGTGCTCGAGCCTTACCGCAACAAGCGGACGGTCGAGCTCCTGTGGCACGGACTGTGGACGTATGTGCGCGAGCACAAGGTCGATGTGATGATCGGTTGTGCGAGCCTCCCCGGCACCGACGCCGACCAGCACGCTATGGCGCTGAGCTTCCTGCATCACAACGCGTTGGCGCCGGTCGAGTGGCGGTGCCGCGCCCATGAGCGGCTGTACGTCAGCATGGACCGGCTGCCGAAGGACAAGGTCGACGGCAGAGCCGCGTTGAAAGCGCTACCGCCGCTCATCAAAGGGTATCTGCGGCTCGGCGCGTTCGTGGGCGACGGCGCGGTTATCGACCGTCAGTTCGGAACGACCGACGTGCTGATCATCCTGCCGGTCGAGAAGATCGACCCGCGCTACTTCGAGCATTTCGGCACGCCGAACGAGGTGAAGAGCCGCGTCGCCGTCGACGCTTGACCTCAACTACTCCGGCCGCACGTTGCGCCTGGCGGCCTTGTCAGGGGTACCGGCGGTCTCGGATGCCGCAAGACGCAGCGTGCACTGTTTCACGGCACGCTTTACGCCGCTGGCCCGTACGGGCGGGCTGAAATAGAAGCCCTGCGCTTCGCTGTAGCCGGCGGCACGCACGGCCGCGAGGCTGGCCGATGTCTCGACGCCTTCGGCTACCGACCGCATGTTTAGCTCGCGCGCGAGATCGGCGACCGATTTGACGATGGCGACGCAGTCGTGGTGCTCGGGAATGTCGCGCACGAAGCTGCGGTCGATCTTGATCTTCTTGAACGGGAAGCTGCGCAGGTAGTTGAGCGTCGCAAAGCAGGTTCCAAAGTCGTCGAGCGTGATCAGAACACCGAGATCGTGCAGCTTGCGCAGCACCTCCTGTGTCCGCGCCTGGTCGCGCATCAGAACGGTCTCGGTAATCTCGAGCTGCAGCCGCTGCGGCTCGAGGCCGGTTTCTTTCAGCGCCTCGATGACAATCTCGTAGACGTCGCAGCACTCGATCTGCACGGCGGAGAGGTTGACCGCGACCTTGGTGTCTTCCGGCCAGTCCATGGCGTCCGTGCAGGCCTGCTTCAGCGCCCAGCTGCCCATGCGCACGATGAGGCGCGTCTCCTCGGCTATAGGAATGAACTCCGAGGGCGGGATCATGCCGCGGCTCGGATGCTTCCAGCGCATCAACGCTTCGAAGCTCGAAACCTTGCCTTCCTGCAGGTCGACGATCGGCTGATAGTGCAGCACGAGCTCGCCCCGCTCGACCGCCTCCTGCAGCTCGGCGCGCAGCGGGTTGGCAGCCGCCGCGGAATCGACCGACCCCGGCGTATAAACGGCATGCACGCCGCGACCCATCGACTTGGCGCGATAGAGCGCCATGTCGGCACAGGCAAACAGCTGCTCGGGGTTCTGCCCATGGTGCGGAGCCAGGGCCACGCCGATGCTGGCTTCAGTATGCAGGCAGTGGCCGAGCACATCGTGCGGACGACGGATGTTCTGCAGGATGCGGCGCGCCAAGTTGTCGGCGAGATCCTCGCGATCGACGCCGACCTGCAGGATGGCGAACTCATCGCCGCCGAGACGGCCGACGACGTCGCCGGCACGCAGGCTGTCTTTCAGGCGAGCTGCGACGCTCTTCAGAAGGCCGTCGCCGACGAGATGTCCGTACCGGTCGTTGATTTCCTTGAAATGATCGAGATCGAGCCACAGTAGCGCGAAGCCCTGGCGCGGATCGTAGGTCTCGAACTGATGCTCGAGACGCTCGCGGAAATGGAAGCGATTGGGGATCTCAGTCAGCGTATCGTGCCGCGCCAGCCATTCGATCTTCTCGTCCGACTGTCGCTGGGCGGTGATGTCTTCCTGCATGTCGACCCATCCGCCGCCGGCAAGCGGTTCGATAGGTGACGCGGATCATCCGGCCGTCGGTAAGGTTTTGGATCTCCTCCCGGTGGCCCGTCTGCTGCAGCCGCGCGACATGGTCCTTGATCCACCCGGATGCCGCTTCCTTGGAAGCCTCCTCGCCTGTGGCGCGGCGCATGTGGTAGCGCAGAATGTCGAGGAATGGCGTGCCCGGGCGGGCCAGCTCGCCGGGGAGGAAATAGATATCGGCGTACGCCTTGTTGCAGACGACGAGCCGCTGCTCGCTGTCGAACATCGACAGGCCGCGGCCCATGTGATTGAGCGCTGCTTCGAAGCAGGCGTTGAGTTGCTCGAGTTTTTCGTTGCGTTGCAGTACGGCGCCGAGTTGTTGCTCGATGGCCCCTTGCAGATGCGCGACCTCATCGGTCGAGAAAGGCTCCGCAGCCATCTCACCATGCGGGTCTAGCTGCCTACCCATGCCATGGGGAAGCTTGAGCGCACTCTGACTCACGTGTGGCCTTCCCTGAAGTCGCCGCAGCCTTTCGGCAACTCTAAGCCTAGGTTGGTCTCTACATTACTAACCAGTTGCTGCTTACTCGCTAAAGAGTTTAGCGATCATTAAACGGATCATCGGTTGCTCGGTTGGCTATGTAGTTCAACCTTAGCGAGCGTCGTCGTAAAAGTACTTAACGCCGAGCGTGATCTCGTACTGCTCCGTGGAAACGTCCACGGGGTGCCCCGGACCGGGGATTATCTCGACGCCGCTCACGGTGTTCTCTGGGGCGTACATGCCCGCCCACTCCAGCGCCCAATCTTTATCGAAGCGCCACTCCCCGCCGGCGGTCAGGTGATGTTGTGTCGCGGCGGGCGCCAGAATGTCGAGCTGCACGTCGCGCGAGCCGAACAGCGGCGTGTTGTAAGCGTAGCCGGCGCGCAGGGCGAGAGCGGGGGTATAGCGCCACTCGATGCCGAGCTTCACGGCGTTGATATCCCTCCATCCGAACGCCGGACCGTTTGGTGCTCCGAACGGCGCAAACAGCATGTTGGTCGCCGGATTGGCGACGCAGGGGACGGAGCCGTAGGCAATATGCTGGTAGTCGAGCATCAGGGTCAGATTGGGATGTACGTCGTAGGCAATGCCGGCCTGGCCGTATGCCGGCACGTCGCAGTCGCCGTGGTCGGCCAGTAGACTCGCGTACTTCTCGAACGAGCCCATGTAGGTGCGCGAGGCGATCCGCGGCACCGAAGCGAAAGCCGGGCGCGAGGCTCCATTCAAGACGCCGCCACTGACGCCGTAGCCCCATTCGGCATCGATGCTGTTCGACCTACCGGCGCGAACAGGGATAGCCCCTTGGCGCGGAACTGCTGACGGGCAAGCGTCGGGCCGACGCCGACCGACAGGTCCGGCGTAATCTGCTTGGCGAGCGCCAGCGTTAGAAACATCTGCTGCAGGTCGACGCCCGCCGGGCCGCCGCAATACATGCCACTGCCGCCGTTGAGGCACCCGGCGCCGCGATCGAAGTTGCGGTAGTTGGTACCGGCACCGTTGCCCCAAACCGAGACACCAACGACATCGACGAACGGATTGCCGGAGACGCGGTAGGCCGCCGACATGTTGGGGACGAAGAACTCGAGCGTGTTGCTGTCGTACTTGCCGATGGGCGTTAGGCCGGGGTCGCCCGACCCGACCATCTCACGCGTCGGACTGAACAGGCCGAATGCGGAGTTCGATTTCGTTGCCGGCGTGCACGAGACCGGCGGGGTTGATGATGGCGATCGTCGCGTCGCGGCCGTCGGCGACGCCGGCTCCGGCCAGAGCCGTGTGGCGTGCGCCGTATCCGTGCTGGAAGTAGCCCTCCAGTGCCTGGGCTTGATGCCCCAGCAACACCAGTCCCAGCAGGGCAGCAGCAAGTCGACCCTGCCAGGTTCGTGGTGAGTTCATTGATGCCCCCGCGCCCCCGAATCACTTTGCGAAGTCTACGCAGGTTCGGTGGTGCTGGGACGGGCGTTGTTCCATCCGTTCACCGTTCGCCAACAGGACATCAACAGAAATCGCCGCCGAACACGTTCGGCGGCGATATTCCGGTGCCCTTGTTCTTAGGCGCGTTGGCTGCGAAGCGGCTCTTCCATAGGGCTCTCGTGGCGGATGAAGCTGTAGCTCCACGCGCCCGAGCCCGGCAGCACTTGTGCAGGCCAGATGAATCGCGACCAGCTGGCCTCGTAGTCGGGGTGATAGAGACCCTCCTGGGTGGGGAACCAAGCGTGTGCCTTACGGGTACGCAAGAGTTGCACCATGTCGGCGGGGGCGCTGTAGCTTTCGGCCGCCTCGCATTGGGACTTCACGTCGTCGACGTCGGAAATGAGCAAGAATGACTCGTTGCCTTCGGCATCGCGCATCATGACGCCGGGCGGCGACGCGCAGACGTAGTGCTCGACGACGCCATTCTTCTCAGCGACCTCCTTGAACAGCGCGACGAAGCTCGGGTCGGAGAAGAAAGACGGCTTCTGCAGAGCGAGCGCGCTGTTGATGGGGGCCGAGATCTCGGCGAAGTACTCGTCCTGCAGCCGCTTTATCTCGCGCCGCAGGGCGTGGGTGACGCTTTGATCCTGCTTCTGCAGGAAGCAATCGATGACGCCCTCGTTGAAGGCGGAGATCGCCGTTTCGAGGCCGGCTTTGCCGGTCAGCAGGATTGTCTTGACGGGTAGGTCGCGGATCGCGCGGCAGAATTCGACGCCCGTCATCTTCGGCATGTCATAGTCGACGACGGCAACCGAGACGCGCTGCTGGCGCGAGCGATCCTCGATGACCGAACGGAGCTCTGATAGCTGCAGACGCAGGAGACGGTCGCCGAAGCGCACTTCCGACCCCAGATCCATGTCCGAGACGTCTCTGAAATAGCGCGCGAAATTTGGATGCTGCTCGGCCTGAGCGCGCAGATGCTCGAGCGCAGCGTCAGGACGCGTAAACGTCTGGCACGACACTTCTTCGCTAAACTGAAAGTCCAGACTTTCTAGAAAAAGCGGATCGTCATCCAGAACGAGGATCGAGGTGGGGTGGTGAAACGGGGTCATGATACCTTAAGCCCTGGCCGGCCGAATGCACTTTCCGTAAGGACCTTTCGTACTACGCTTTCGTATCGGATCCGGTACGACGACGGTTAAAAGTTTAAATGTTTCAATTGTCAGATCGATTGACGCTAAAGCCGCGTGCGAACGTCACGGCGACGCGGCTGGAGGCGAAGTCGCGGCCATTCATCGTTAATCGATGGGTGAATGAGCTGGCGCGGCGTTATGTCGAGTATCACGCGCACGCGCAGCAGAAGATCCGAGCCGCCGCCGTCATCGGCGTATTGGGATTCCCGATCTTCTATCTGGTGTGGACTTACGTACTTCCGCAGCCGTACGACAGCCTCGTGCTGCGCGGAATTGGCACGGGTCTTTGCCTCGCTTTGGCGCTTACCCAGTGGTGGCCGGTGTCATGGCGGCGTTACACCGTTCCGTTCTCGTACTTCACGTTCCTCTATTGTCTGCCGTTCTTCTTCACACTGCTGCTGCTGCTGAACAACAGCAACGCTACGTGGGAGATGTCGACGCTCGCGGCACTTATCTACGTCGTGCTGCTCTACGACCTGGTCAATGCCATCGTCGTGCTGGTCGTCGGCTCGATCGCCGCCATCGTGGCCTATCTGCTGATCACGGGCGGGGCGCCCATCCCAGCCGGATATTGGACGACGCTGCCGATCCTGATTTTCGCGCTCACCGGATTCTTGGGGCTGGCCTACGGCGACAACGTCATTGCGCGCGAGAAACTCGAAGGCAGCCGCCTCGCTGGCCAGTCAGGTGGCACACGAATGTCGTACGCCGCTGACCGGAATTCGCTTCGAGGCCGACGGCTGCGAACGGCTGCTGGCGCGACTGCCGGACTCCCCAATCCGCGACAAGCTCGCCGCCTCGCACCGGCGTGTGCGTCAGCACATTACTTCGGCCAACTCGGTCATCGATCTGTTGCTCACTAACGTGGCGCAACATCATCGCAGCGCCCCAACGGCCGAGCTGCACAACATGAGCAAGATCGTGTCGTTGGCACTCGAGCGTTACAGCTTCAAGCCCAACCAGCGGGACATCGTGCGCACGGAACTCGAGGAGGACTTCCAGTTCCGCGGCTCAGATTTGCTGATGACGCACGTGCTCTTCAATTTGTTGAAGAACGGTCTGCGTGCCATCGAGGCGCGCGACGGCGCCGACAACTATCTGTCGATTGAGCTGCGGCGGGGTACGGGTTCAAACAGCATCGTCGATCACCGACACCGGCGAAGGCATTCCGCCGGATATCTTAAACTATGTGTTCATTCCGTTCGTGTCGGCGCAGCGGCCCGGCGTGGGTACCGGGCTCGGCCTGTCATTCTGCCGGATGATTATTGAGGGCGCCGGGGGAACGATCTCGTGCCGCTCAAAGGTGGGCGTCGGCACCAGCTTTACGATCGAGCTTCCGGTTGTGCAGCCAGTTGTTGAGAATGCGGCCGCGGCCTAGCGCTGAGCCCGGCTTTGCAACCTTCTTTCTGCGAGCTGTGCAGCCTGCGGCACGGCTGCCTCCTTGCGCTTCGTGGACCGCCATTCGGCCATTCCCACCTCGTCGCGGATCTCGTCGCACACCTCGATGATGCGATCGAGCTCGCGGCGGCTGAGACCGCAGTTCACGGTGAAGCGGATGATGCAGCGCTTGTCCGGCGTTGCCGGCGGGAAAAAGATCGCGCCGAACACCCCGCGTTTTTCCAGGGCATCGCGCAGCGTCGTCGCCTGGCGTATGTCGCCCGGCTCGAGCCCGATGATCTGCGCCTTCGACGCAGAGACGTTGTAGCCGAGCGCATCGAGGCCCTGTTTCAGGTAAGCATGGTTGGCGTGCAGCTTGTCGCGCCGCCAATCCTCCCGCTCGAAAATGTCGAGCACGGCATCGAAGCCGGCCACCTCGTGCTGCATGACGGACGTGCTGAAGATCGTCGGCAGGGCCTCGTAGCGGAAGTATTCGATATTGCGACGCGAGGAGACGACGAGGCCGCCACGGCTTGCCACGGCCTTCGAAAGCCCGACGGTACGAAAGTGAACGCGCTCGGCGAGACCGGCCGCGACGACAAGGCCTGCGCCATTGGGCCCCTGCGCGCCGAAAGAGTGCGTTTCGTCGACAATCAGTGCCGCGCCGTGGCGCTCGCACACCTCCACGAGCTCGGCGAGCGGGGCCATGTCGCCGTCGGTGCTGTAGAGGGCGTCAACGGCGACGAGGCCCGGACCATGCTGCGCCAGCATGCGGTCGAGGGATTGTGGGTCATTGTGACGGAACGGCACCGGAGTCGCACCGGCGCTCACAACGCCCTCATGCAGGGAGATGTGCGCCTTCATGTCGAGATAGACGGGGCTGCCGCGCGTCGCGAACGACTGGATCAGCCCGACGTTCGCCGTGTAGCCGGACGCGCAGACGACGCAGTCTTCGGCCTGCATCAGGGTAGCGACGCGCTGCTCGAATTCACGCGTTGTGTCGCGCTCGTGATGCACCCAGACGCGCGAAACGGCGTCGCCGTGGCCGCCGGCGCGTAGCGCGGCGATCTCGCTCTCGATGACGTGGGGATGCCCGGCGAGGCAGAGATAGTCGTTGCTGCGGACCTTGATGTCGCCCGGGCGCGGCGTGCGGCCCTGCAAGGGATGCCGGCCCTGCCAAAGCTCGACTTTGCGGCGGATATGGTAATCATCAACGCGAGCACGGAGGAATTCCGGTTCAGCCGGAATTGCAACCTCGAATTTCTTCGAAACAACGTGCTTATCGGCGAACTCGAAACAGCACTGACGACCCCACAGTTAATGAGACCTTAATTAACGGGAAGAAAAGGTTAATTTCAATCCTATTCAGCTAAACGGACAGCGGATCAGGCCGAATTATCGCGCTTCGTTCCGCTTGCATTTGCATCTTAGGCTGACGAGCGAGCTGAATTGGGACTGTCGTTAATACATAATTAATGGATGCGACGTGGCAATGACTCCGCGCGTCGCTGCGGCGAAAAGCGCCAATCAGTTAGCGGATAGAGTGGCGTCTTTGGGCGTGGCACGCGCGGCGGCTGCGGCCGCGCCGGTCGCGAAGTACGGGAATTACGTCCCGTGAAATCTCAGAACTCGACGTCGAGTTCCTCGAGCTCTTCGGGCTCGAGTTTCGCGGCTTCAGTCCATTCGACCATCGGCGGCCAATTGGCAATTGTCTCGCAATATCCGGCGCAGTCGCTATCGAGCTTTACATCGTATGTCAGGAACCGGGTGCATACAGGTGCATACATCGCATCGGCCAGCGACGGTTCGCCGAACAGATACGGCCCGCCGTAGGTGTCGAGACAGTCGCTGCCAGATGGTGCACACCCGCTCGATATCGCCCTGGGCGCCCGACCACACGGAGAAGCCCGGGAAATGGGCCTTGAGGTTCATCGGCAGGGCAGAGCGCAGATTGTGGAACCCTGAGTGCATCTCGCCGGCCACGGCGCGGCAGTGTGCTCGCGCCGCCAGCTCCTTGGGCAGCAGGCCGGCCTCGGGGCGGATTTCGGCGAGGTACTCGGCGATGGCGAGGGTATCCCAGACCTTGACGCCCTCGTGCACCAGGCAAGGCACCAGGAACGACGGGGACAGCAGGAGGAGCTCGGCACGGGTGGAGGGATCGTCGGATGACATGACCTCCTCGTGGAAGTCGAGCCCGGCCATTTTGCAGAGCAGCCAGCCGCGCAGCGACCAGGAGGAGTAGTTTTTGCTGCTGATGGTAAGTACCGCTGTTGCCATTCTGCATGTCCTCGATCGCCGGCCGCTCATGGCCCGGCCGGCGGTGTTGCAAAAAAACGCTCGCTCACCGCTTGAGGATGCACTAGCGTTTGTGCGCCGCACAATAGGCAAAGTTTGGCCTGCTGCAGGCGCCTGCAGAATGAGACTAGATGCTCTATCTCGCCTATCAAGCCCACTCCGACATGGTCGAGCCGGCCAAGTCGATGGCACGCACATCGCTGGCCATGATCGGGCGCCTGGGGCAGCCAGGCCAAAATACCGGTCATTCGCAACCTTTCGGCCGCCTACGAGCTCATCGCCCGCGCCGGGCTGACGCATGCGCGGCCCGAGTACGCCATTCCGGCCGTCATGGTCGGGAACCGCGAGGTTGAGGTCACCGAGGTCCCGGTTCTGAAGCTGCCGTTCGGCACCTTATTGCGCTTCAAGAAAGACATCGACATCGAGCAGCCGCGCGTCCTCGTCGTGGCGCCGTTGTCGGGCCACTTCGCGACGCTCCTGCGCAATACCGTACGCACGCTGCTGCCCGATAATGACGTCTACATCACCGATTGGCACAATGCGCGCGACGTGAGCTTGGAGGCAGGTGCCTTCGGCTTCGACGACTATGTCGACTACCTCATCAAATTCTTGGAGAAGCTGGGTCCGGGCGCGCACCTCGTGGCTGTGTGCCAGCCTTGCGTGCAGGCGCTGGCCGCCGTCGCCGTGATGGCGGCCAACGGCAACGCCGCGCAGCCGAGCAGCATGACGCTGATGGCGGGACCCATCGACACGCGCGTCAACCCGACCAAGGTCAACAAGCTTGCCACCAGCAAGCCGATGAGCTGGTTCGAGCGCAATCTCATCGCGCGCGTCCCGTGGAAGTACCCAGGCGCGGCCGCATGGTCTATCCGGGCTTCGTGCAGCTCACCGCCTTCGTGTCGATGAACGTCAATCGGCACTACAACGCGCATCAGGAGCTCTACGAGCACCTGCCAACGGCGAGCACGAGAAGGCGCAGGTCATCAAGGCGTTCTACGACGAGTATTTCGCCGTGCTCGATCTGGCGGCCGAGTTCTATCTCGAGACGGTGAGCTGGGTGTTCCAGGAATCGCGGCTGCCGAAGGGCGAGCTGACCTTCCAGGGCCAGCCGGTCGAGCTAAAGGCCATCCGCAAGACGGCGCTGCTGACGGTGGAGGGCGAGCGCGACGACATCTGCGCGCTCGGCCAGACGGCGGCGGCACACGACTTGTGCACGGGCCTGCGGCCGCACATGAAGCGCCATCACATGCAGGCCGGCGTCGGGCACTACGGCGTGTTCAGCGGTCGCAAGTGGGACGGGCAGATCTACCCGATCGTGCGCAATCTTATTCTCGCCAGCGACTGAAGCGGCGCACTAGCGCCCGGCGTCGTAGGCGGCAATCGCCGCCATATTGACGATATCGCTGTCCTTGGCGCCGAAACCGCAAATCTGCACCGACTGCGATAGCCCGACGAGAATCGGTCCGATGACCGTCGCTCCGCCCAGCTCCTTCAGCATCTTCGTCGAGATCGACGCGGCGTGGAACGCTGGCATGACCAGCACATTTGCCGTGTCCGACAACCGGCAGAACGGATAGTGCCGCATCAGATCACGATTGAGCGCGACGTCGGCGGCCATGTCGCCATCGTATTCGAAATCGACCCCGCGCTGATCGAGGATTGCCACGGCTTCGTGCACCTGATCGGAGCGTTCGCCACGCGGCTGTCCGAAGGTCGAGTAGGCGAGCAGCGCCACGCGCGGTTCCATGCCGAAGTTGCGCGCCGCACGCGCTGCCTCGGTGGCGATATTGGCCAGCTGATCCGCCGTCGGCATGTCGTGCACGCTAGTGTCGGCTATGAGCACCGCGCGTCCGCGCAGCAGCGCCAACGAAATGCCGATGACATTGCGACCTGGCTCGGCGTCCAATACGCGCTGGACGTCGTCATAGACGCTGGTCCAGTTGCGGGTGACACCGGAGACGAGCGCGTCCGCGTGCCCGTGTACCACCATTAGCGCGCCAAAGATGTTGCGCTCGTTGGCGACGAGCCGTTGGCAATCGCGCTTCAGGTAGCCGCGGCGCTGCAACCGCGCGTAGAGGAAATCGGCAAATTCCTCAAGGTGCGAAGATTTGCGCGTGTCGATCAGCTCGTACTCAGGCCGCAGCACCATGCCGAGGGCGCGGAACTGCTCGCGAACCACGTCGGACGAGCCGATGAGGATCGGTACGCCGAAGCCTTGCGTGAAGTAGCTGTGCGCTGCGCGGATCACCGCGGGCTCTTCCGCTTCAGCGAAGACGACGCGTTTCGGGTCTAATCGCACGGCGCTGAACGTCGACTGCAGCCAGCCGGCAAGCGGGTCGAGGCGGCCTTCGAGCTGCGCGACGTAGGCGTCCATATCGACGATCGGCTTGCGCGCAACCCCGCTATCCATCGCCGCCTTGGCGACAGCCGTCGGCACGTTGACGATAAGGCGCGGATCGAACGGCGCCGGAATGATGTACTCCGGCCCGAACGTTGGACGACGACCGTGGAAGGCGGCGGCGACCTGGTCCGGCACCTCGGCACGGGCAAGCTCCGCAAGCGCCTCGGCAGCAGCGATTTTCATCGTTTCGTTGATGGTCGATGCCTGCACATCGAGCGCTCCGCGAAAGATGAACGGAAAGCCCAGCACGTTGTTGATCTGGTTCGGGTAGTCGGAGCGGCCCGTCGCCACGATGGCGTCGTCGCGCACGGCGTGCACGTCCTCGGGCGTTATCTCCGGATCGGGATTGGCCATGGCGAAGATGATCGGCTTGGGCGCCATCTTGCGCACCATGTCCTGGGTCACCGCGCCTTTAACCGAGAGGCCGAATAGCGCGTCGGCGCCGTCGAGTGCGTCGGCCAGCGTGCGCGCCTTGGTCTTGGCCGCGTACGCTGACTTCCACTGGTTCATGCCCTCCTTGCGACCCTGGTAAACGACGCCTTTGGTGTCGCACAAGATCACGTTCTGCTTGGGCATGCCCATCGCCACGACGAGCTCCAGGCAGGCGATGCCCGCGGCGCCAGCGCCGTTGACGACGAGTTTGCAATTCTTCAGATCGCGCCCGGTTAGTTCCGCGGCGTTGATAAGGCCGGCGGCGGCGATAATTGCCGTGCCGTGCTGGTCGTCGTGAAAGACGGGGATGTCGAGTAGTTCCTTCAACCGCTGCTCGATGATGAAGCAGTCAGGCGCACGGATATCCTCGAGGTTGATGCCGCCAAACGAGGGGCCGAGGTAACGCACCGAATTGATGAATTGCTCGGGAGTCTTCGGTGTCGACGAGCAGGTCGATGGAATCGATGTCGGCGAAGCGTTTGAACAGAGCGGCTTTGCCTTCCATGACCGGCTTTGCCGCGAGGGCGCCGAGATTACCGAGGCCGAGGATAGCGGTGCCATTGGATACGACGGCGACGAGGTTACCCTTGCTTGTATAGTCGTAGGCGGTTGCCGGATTTTGCGCGATCGCGCGCACCGGCACCGGCGACGCCTGGTGAATATGCGAGCGACAGGTCGCGCTGGGTGGTCAGCGGCTTGGTCGGGGTGATTTCGAGCTTGCCGGGCTTGCCCTGCGCGTGGAATTGGAGCGCTTCCTGATCCGTGAAGCGCGCTTGCGCTGCCTTCGAGCTTTTTGCCGTCGTCATCTGTGCGTGTCCGCTCCGAAAATGCTGCGCAACATAGGCGTCTGAGGCCAGCGAAACAATCGATTGACGCCGCAAAGCCGGCTTGCTGGTGAATGATCGCGGTGGCGCATTTGACCCCGGGGTCGGGGCGACTATCGTTACTGGCCGTCGACAGCGGGCATTTGTAGTGGGGGACGACCGCTAATGGCGGGCAAACGGACACGAGCGAAGCCGGCGCCGCAACCTGTGCATGAGACCACGGGCGCGCCTGCCGAGGAGCGCCAGGCGGATGAGTCTCTGGGCGGCGGCAGTGCCGGATCACCCGGCTTCACCGGTGCCGGCCGGCGAAGCGTCCCCGTCCATGGCGCAGTTCTTGGAGATCAAGGCCGCCCACCCCGAAAGCCTGCTCTGGTATCGCATGGGCGATTTCTACGAGCTGTTCTTCGACGACGCCGTCGCCGCCTCCGCATCGCTCGGCATCGTGCTGACCAAGCGCGGCAAGCACCTGGGTCAAGACATCCCCATGTGCGGCGTGCCGATCCACCGCGCCGACGAATATCTGCAGCGGTTGATCAAAGCCGGCCATCGCGTCGCCGTCGCCGAGCAGCTCGAGGATCCGGCCGAGGCGCGCAAACGCGGCTCGAAAGCGGTCGTGCGCCGGGACGTCGTGCGCCTCGTCACGCCCGGAACGATCACCGAGGATACGCTGCTCGATTCCAAGGTGCGCAATTATCTCACCGCGCTGTTTCGCACGGGCGGACACGCCGCGGGCGCGGCGCTGCAACCGGACGCGGTCCTCGCTCTGGCCTCGATCGACATATCGACCGGCGAGTTCGAGGTGGGCGAGGTGGCGGGCGCGGATCTGCCAGGCGAGCTTGCACGACTTTCGCCGGGCGAGGTGATCGTGCCCGACGCGTTGCTCGCTGATGCAGCCCTGCGCGCGTGGATCGAGCGCGTCGGTGCCGCGGCAACGCCGGTGCCCGGCGCGTACTTCGACAGCCTCGCCGGCGAAACGAACCTCAAGAAACAGCTGAAGGTATCGGAGTTAGGCGGCTTCGGAAGTTTCACGCGCCCGGAGTTGGCGGCCATCGGCGCGGCATTGAAGTACATCGATCTGACGCAATTGGGCCGTGCGCCGGTCCTGCGGGCGCCACGGCGTTCGGGCTCGGATGCCATCCTGCAGATCGATGCGGCGAGTCGCGCGAGCTTGGAGCTGGTGCGCTCCGTGTCAGGCGAGAAGCAGGGCAGCCTGCTCGCCGCTATCGATCGCACCGTGACCGGCGCGGGCGCGCGCGAGCTGGCGGCGCGGCTGGCAAGCCCGTTGCGCGACGTGACGCGGATCAACTGTCGCCTCGACGCCGTCGGCTTCCTCATCGATCAAGAAGCGCTGCGCAGCGACGTGCGCCATGCGCTGAAGTCGGCGCCCGACGTTGCGCGCGCGGTTTCGCGTCTCGGCTTTGGGCGCGGTTCGCCACGCGATCTCGCGGCCGTACGCGATGGCGTTGCTGCCGCCCGGCAGTGCGCCGAGCTACTGGCCAGCGAAGGCGCAGGCATGGGCCTTCCCGAAGAACTCGGCCGTATCGCCGGCGAGTTGCGCGCCGTCGGCATCAAGCTGCGCGATGCGCTCGCCGCAGCACTGGTCGACGACCCGCCACACCTCAAGCGCGACGGCGGTTTCGTGCGCGAAGGCTACCGCGCGGAGCTCGACGAGGCGCGCCGATTGAAGGAGGACGGACGCGGGGTCATGGCCGGGCTCGAGGCGAAGTACGTCGAGCGTACCGGCGTCAAATCCCTCAAAGTTCGCCACAATAACATCCTCGGGTTCTACATCGAGGTAACTCAGGGGAACGCCAAGCCGTTGCTTGAAGGGCCGCTGTCGGGCGAATTCCGCCACCGGCAGACGATGGCTAACGCAGTGCGTTTCTCTACCGCGGAGCTCGTCGACATCGAAGGGCGCATAGCATCCGCTACCGAGCGCGCGCTGAGCCTGGAACAGGAAATATTCGCTGAACTGGCGTCGGCGATCGAGCGTGAGCACCGCGAGCTGGGTCGCATCGCCGCCGCGCTCGCCGAGCTCGACGCTACCATGGGGCTCGCGGAGTTGGCGCGCGCTGAGGGCTACACGCGCCCCATCATCGACGACAGCCAGGTGTTTGAAATTCGCGGCGGACGCCATCCCGTAGTCGAGCAAGCGCTAAGGGCCGCCAGGGCCGGCGCCTTCATCGACAATGATTGCGTGCTGGGCCGCGGCGATATCGGGGGCCGGACGAAATCGCTGAAGGGCGCATCTGGCTGGTCACCGGCCCCAACATGGCGGGCAAGTCGACGTTCCTGCGCCAGAACGCGCTCATCGCCGTGCTGGCGCAGATGGGATCGTATGTGCCGGCGCGCTCAGCGGCGATCGGCGTGCTCGACCGGCTGTTCAGCCGTGTCGGTGCTTCGGACGATCTCGCGCGCGGGCGCTCGACCTTCATGGTTGAGATGGTCGAGACGGCAGCCATTCTCAATCAGGCAAGCGAGCGCTCGCTCGTCATTCTCGACGAGATCGGCCGCGGGACGGCGACGTTTGACGGCTTGTCGATTGCCTGGGCGACTGTGGAGTTCCTGCATGACGTGCTCGGAGCACGTGCCCTCTTCGCTACCCACTACCACGAGCTGACGGCGCTCGCCCGCCGTCTCGACGGCGTTGCCAACGTGACAATCGACGTGCGCGAATGGCACGACGAGATTGTGTTCCTGCATAAGGTGAAGCCGGGAGCTGCCGACCGTTCGTATGGTATCCAGGTCGCTAAGCTGGCCGGGCTCCCTGATCAGGTCGTCGGCCGCGCGCGCGAGGTGCTGGCGCTGCTCGAAAAAACGGAAAGCCGTAAGAACGCTCGCAACGGCGGCCTCGACGAGCTGCCTCTGTTTGCGGTAAGCCGCACGCTAGCGCCTTCCGAGCCGGCGGGTCCGACGCCGGTCGAGAAAGCCATCGACGAATTGAAGCCGGACGACTTGAGCCCGCGCGCCGCGCTCGATGCCGTCTATCGCCTCAAGGCGTTGCGCCAGAGCCGGTCAGAGCCGAAACGGTAATCAAGGGACTGCGGTTAGCCTCACAGCACAGCATGGATAGAGCGATCCAACATACCGCGCCCTACTTCGACGCTCGCGAGTTACGCGCGGAGCTGACAGCAAATTTCCGCGCACATGGCGACGATACCGCCAAGGCGCGGAGCGCCATGATCGAACGCCTGAAGACACTCGTTGCCGATGCGCGCGCCGCTGCCCGTAGCGGGCTCGAAGCCGATCACAGCGGGCGCCGTTGCGCCGCCGGACTTTCGCACTTCCAGGACGAACTGATACGCGTCCTCTACGACTACACGCTGGCGCATGTTTATCGGGCGACCAATCCGTCAGACGCCGAGCGCATGGCGATCGTCGCCACCGGCGGCTACGGCCGTGCGCTGCTGGCGCCGGGCTCCGACATCGATCTCCTCTTTCTACTTCCCTACAAGAAGACAGCGTGGGGCGAGAGCGTCGCCGAGTACATTCTCTACATACTGTGGGATCTCGGCTTCAAGGTGGGGCACGCGACGCGCACTGTCGACCAGTGCATCAAGATGAGCTCAGACGTCACGGTGCGGACGGCGCTGCTCGATGCGCGGCTCATTCACGGCGACGGGCAGCTCTACGGCGAGTTCGAGGAGCGCTTCCGCACGCAAGTGGTGGCAGGCACGGCGCGCGCCTTCATCGACGCAAAAATGGCCGAACACGATGCGCGTCACCGCTCCGCCGGCGAGAGCCGCTACAAGGTCGAGCCCAACGTCAAGGACGGCAAGGGCGGTCTGCGCGACCTACATACGCTGCACTGGCTTTCGAAGTATCTCTACGGGCAGGGCGTGGGGGCAGCGACGGTTGCCGCCGGCATTTTCCGCCCGGAAGAGGTCGCGACCTTCCGGCGCTGCGAAGACTTCCTGTGGACCATCCGCTGCTTTCTTCACTTCATCAGCGGCCGGTCGGAGGAGGTGCTGACCTTTGACGTGCAGCCGTGGATGGCCGCACAGCTCGGCTACAACGATCGTGGCGGGTTGATCGCCGTCGAGCGTTTCATGAAGCACTATTTCCTCGTCGCTAAGGACGTCGGCGACCTAACCACCATCCTGTGCTCGGCTCTGGAGATAAAGCAGCTCAAGGCCTCGCCGGGATTGAGCCGCTTCTTGCGGCCACTGAACTGGAAGCAGCGCCGGCAGCTGCGTACGCGCACCGACTTCCGCATCGATAACGACCGGCTCAACGTCGCCGACGCCGAGGTGTTCAAGCGCGATCCGGTGAACCTCATCCGCTTTTTCGCCGAGGCGCATCACACCAACTCGTTCCTGCACCCGGATGCGATCAGGCTGCTGCGCCAATCGAGGCGACTGATCGACGATCAGCTACGCGAGAACCCCGAGGCGAACCGTATTTTCGTCGATCTGCTGACCGGCGACACCAACCCTGAGATGTCGCTGCGGCGCATGAACGAGGCGGGCGTGCTCGGCCGCTTCGTGCCCGATTTCGGGCGCGTCGTCGGCATGACGCAGTTCAATATGTACCACAGCTATACGGTGGACGAGCACCTCGTGCGCACCGTCGGCATGCTGACCGACATTGAGCGCGGCGGCGTCAGCAACGAGCTGCCGCTTTCGTCCGAGATCATCAGCACCATCAAGAACCGCCGCGCCTTGTACGTCGCCGCGTTCCTGCATGACATCGGCAAGGGCCGCATCGAGGATCACTCGATCGTCGGCGCGCGTGTTGCCCGCGAGCTATGTCCTCGCCTCGGTCTGACCCCGGCCGAAACTGAAACCGTGGTGTGGCTGATCGAGCAGCACCTGACGATGAGCAACATCGCCCAAAGCCGCGATCTGTCCGACCCGAAGACGATCCGCGACTTCGCCGACGTGGTGCAAAGCCCGGAGCGGTTAAAGCTGCTGCTACTGCTGACCGTTGCCGACATTCGCGCCGTCGGTCCCGGCGTATGGAACGGTTGGAAGGGCCAGCTCCTGCGTACGCTCTACTACGAGACCGAGCCGCTGGTCGCCGGCGGCCACACGCAAGTGAAGCGCAGCCAGCGCACTGCCGAGGCGCAGGAGGATCTACGCCGCGACCTCAGCGATTGGCAGCAGGCCGACGTGGACCGCTACATCGACCGGCACTATCCCGACTACTGGCTGCGCACCGACCCGGAGCGGCGCGTCGAGCACGCCAAGCTCTTGCGCCGAGCGGAGAACGAAGGGCTGCATGTCGCCACAGACACGCGCACGGATGCCTTCACCGCCATCACGGAGCTGACTGTCGTAGCGCCGAACCATCCGCGCCTGTTGTCGCTCTTCGCGGGAGCTTGCGCGGCGGCGGGTGCCAACATCGCCGGCGCTCACATCATGACGACGCGCGACGGATACGCGCTCGACACATTTCTCTTGAACCGCGCATTCAAGGACGACGAGGACGAGCTGCGCCGCGGCAAGCGCATCGGTGATCTCATCTGCCGCCTGTTGCGCGGCGATGCGTGGCTCGACACGCTTCTCGCGGAGCGCGGGCCGCCGCCGCGCCGCTTCATGGCCTTCACGGTCGAGCCCGACGTCATCATCAACAACGTGCTGTCGGATCAGTTTACCGTGATCGAAGTTGCGGGGCGCGACCGACCGGGTCTCTTGTACGAGCTGACGAGCACGCTCTCAAACCTGCTGCTCGACATCACCTCGGCGCACATCACGACGTTCGGCGAGAAGGCCGTCGACGTGTTCTACGTGACGGATCTGACGGGTAAGAAGATCGTCAGCGAGTCGCGGCAGGAGACGATCCGCAAGCGGCTCGAAGCGGTCCTCGACGGAAGCGTCGAAAAGTCCGCGCGCAATCCGGCGCCGGCTTAGCGCGACACGACCATCTCGACGCGCCGGTCCAGCTGATAGAGGTCTTCCTGGCTGAAATCGCCGCGCACGACGCCGGTATACGGCTCCGTCTTGCCCTTGGGCACCAACTTGAGCTCGCCGCTGAAGCCGCCGTCGCGCAGGAAACGCGCGACCGTCTGCAAACGCTCGGCGGATAGGTTCATGTTGAGTTCGTCGGTGCCGCGCTCATCGGCATGCCCAGTCAGCGTCACTTTTGCAAAACGCTTGATCTGCAGATATTCGAGCAGCAGTCCTGCAGCCTTCCGTCCGTCGCCGGTGAGCGTCGCCTCGTTGAAGATGAACGTAACCGGTACTGGTACTGCCGCGGCTTCGATTCTCGCCCCGGACGTGGTTGGTGCCGAAGGCGGGGACACTGCTGGCGAAACGGTGCTCGGAGTGCGAGCTTCGTCGGCAACCGGCGGCGGCGGGACCGCGGCGGCGACCGGCTTGTCCCGATCGGTGCGCGCCTCGGCAACCATGCCCTCAAGATTCTTGATCATGTTCGACGTGACAGCGTCGGCCGACCGCGGTTTTATCGGTGCCGCGGTTTGCGGTTGCGGTTGGGTCGCACCCGGCGCCTCGGCAATGCGCGCGGCTCCCGGAGCTGCCTTGAAGAGGGCGAGTTTGGCGTCGGGGTTCGGGATCTTCTCGTCCGTCGTGAACGTCCACTCGCCGTTTTCATTGGTCTGAACAGTACCGATTTCCTTGCCATCTGCAGTAATCGTCACGGCAGAGTTGGGCTCCGCGCGGCCGGCGAAAACGGATGTGCCGTTCGGGTCGATGCGGGCGACGTCAAGGGCGGGCGTGCCGTCCACTGTTTTCGGGTGTGGAGAGAGCGCTTCCTGCAGTTCCTGCGCTTCGCTCTTCGAAGGCTGCGTTTCGGACTGTTTCTGCGCTTGCTTATCAGCGGGGGTCAGCGGGCCCGGCTTCAAATCGAGAAGCCACACCGCCCCTGCGAACAGCATGAGCAACAAAAGGATGAACGGCACTGCCAGGCGGAGCATGCAAATCGTCCTGCGATCTAGGCCCCCCGGCCCCCGGCACGAAGCGCATTTTCGGGCAAATGAGCGCTCCGTTCAAGGCCATCCCATGACAGCCATTCGGCGTGGTTTCCGCTAAGCCGAAAGGCGCGGATTGCCGCCGCTACCGCGGAACAGGAACGTCATCAGGAAGCCGGCGACGAAGCCGCCGACGTGCGCCATATAGGCGACGCCGCCCATGTCCCGGGTCGATTCATCAGTATAAGCGATGGATCCGACACCGCTGAACAGCTGCAGAACGATCCAGAAGCCCAGCACGATAAGCGCTGGCATGGCGACCATCTGGTTGCCGAAAAGCACGTTCACGCGCGCCTGCGGGAACATCAGGATATAGGCGCCGAGCACGCCGGCGATGGCGCCAGAGGCGCCGACGTTGGGGATGTCGGAGCCGGGGCTGACGTAGTATTGAGCAAACGTCGCTGCGATACCGCAGAGCAGATAGAAGATCAGGAACTTAACGTGCCCAAAGCGGTCCTCGACGTTGTCGCCGAAGATCCACAGGTAGAGCATGTTGCCGCCGAGGTGCAGCCAGCCGCCGTGCATGAACATGGCGGTGAAAACGGTAGCCATGTTGGCTCCCGGATTATCCGAGAAGCGTCCAGGCACGAACGCCCACTCTTGGATGAACCCGTCGCCCTTCTGCAGTTCCAGGAGGAAGACGAGCACGTTGATGGCGATGAGGACGAACGTGACGTACGGCGTCGTGCGCCGCATGGAGTTGTCATCGCCGAGCGGAAACATTCGTCTGTCCTCCACCTGTCCTGCAGACTCTTCGGCGATAGCCATTCCGATGTCAACGCGCGGCGCCTCGCTGCACCGCATGCACCATCTGGCCGCTTGCCCTCCGGCCAAGGCTCCGCTACCGCTCAGCGCCCATGAAGCTTTACCGCTCCTTTGCGACCGTCGGCGGCCTCACCTTGCTGAGCCGCGTGTTCGGCTTTCTACGCGATATCCTCATTGCTGCCATCCTGGGCAGCGGCGCCGTGGCCGACGCGTTCTTCGTCGCCTTCCGCTTCCCCAATCTGTTCCGCCGGCTGTTCGGTGAGGGAGCGTTCAACGCAGCCTTTGTGCCGCTGTTCGCCAAGCGGCTGGAGGGCGAGGGACGCGAAGTGGCCCGCCAGTTCGCCGAGGAGGCGATGGCCGGCCTCGTCTTCATCCTGCTGATCCTCACGATCATAGCAGAGATTACCATGCCGTTCCTGATGTACGGCCTTGCGCCGGGCTTCAGTGAGAACCCGGAGAAGTTCGACCTCGCGGTGCTGCTGACGCGCATCACCATGCCGTATCTGCTGTGCATGTCGCTGGTCGCGCTGATGTCGGGCGTCCTCAATTCGTTCGGCAAGTTCGTCGAGAGCTCGTCGGTTTCCATCGTGCTCAACGGCGTCATGATGATCGCCACGCTCATCGGCATGTGGCTCGGCTACCAGAACGAGCCGATGGCCGGCGTCATCCAGGCTTGGGGTGTGTTCGCCGCCGGTATATTGCAGCTGTGGCTGCTGATGGACGGCCTGCGCCGCAACAACATCTGGCTGAAGCTGCGCCGCCCACGCATGACCGAAGGCATGCGGCGGCTTATTCGTCTCGGCATTCCGGGCGTGATCGCCGGCGGCGTGACGCAGATCAACATCGTCATCGGCACCGTCATCGCGTCGATGCAGAACGGCGCAGTGTCTTATCTCTATTACGCCGATCGGCTGTATGAGCTACCGCTGGCCATCGTCGGCATAGCCATCGGCGTCGTGCTGCTGCCCGACGTGGCGCGACACCTGCGCGCCGAGAACCACGAAGCGGTGATGGACAGTCAGAACCGTTCGCTGGAATTTGCCGCGCTGCTGACGCTGCCGGCCGCCGTCGCTCTGGCGGTGGTGCCGACCGCCATCGTCTCCGGCCTGTTCGAGCGTGGCGCGTTCTCCGCCGCCGACACGCCGGCCACCGCCTATGCGCTGGCGATCTTCGCGATCGGGCTGCCGAGCTTCGTGCTGATTAAGGTGTTCTCGCCGGCTTATTTTGCGCGCGAGGATACGCGCACGCCGATGATCTACGCGACCATCAGCCTAACGGCGAATACGATCGGTTCGATCGCGCTATTCTTCCTGTTCCGCGCCTACGGATGGATGCCGCACCTCGGTATTGCCGTGGCGACGACGCTTGGCGGCTTCCTCAATGCAGGGCTGCTTTATGCAACGCTAGCCAAGCGCGGCTTTTTCGTTGCCGACCGCCGGCTGAAACGCGCGCTGCCCCGCATCATACTGGCCAGCGCCATCATGGGCCTCGTCCTGTGGCTCGTCGCCGAAGCGCTCGACGGGATGTTCAAGCCCCCGACTTCGGAGCTGATCCGCGCCCTGGCGCTGATGACCTTGATCGGCTCCGGTTTCCTCGCCTACGCCGTTGCGGTGTTTGCAACGGGGGCACTCGATCTTCGCCAGGCGCGAGCCTTTCTGACCCGCCGCACCCCGCCGCCAGGGCCGCTCTGAACACTGCCGGCTCGGCGATGGAAATCGCAGCCTTGCGCGGGCCGCGCCGTCGCGCCATAAACCCGCGCCTACCGTTGAAGGGGCTCCAATGGCATTCAAAGAGCGCGTGTTTTCTGGCATGCAGCCGACCGGCAGCCTGCATCTGGGGAACTACCTCGGTGCCATGCTGCAGTGGATCGAGCTGCAGAAGACGCACGAGTGCATCTATTGCGTCGTCGACATGCACGCGATCACCGTGTGGCAGGATCCCGACGAGCTGAAGTCGGCGATCCGCCAGGTAACGGCGGCGTACATTGCCTCCGGCCTCGATCCCAAACGCAGCATCCTGTTCAATCAGAGCCAGGTGCCGGCGCACGCCGAGCTCGCCTGGGTCTTCAATTGCGTGGCGCGCCTTGGCTGGCTCAACCGCATGACGCAGTTCAAGGAGAAGGCCGGCAAGGATCGCGAGAACGCATCGGTGGGTCTTTACGTCTATCCCAATCTGATGGCTGCCGACATTCTCGCCTATCGCGCGACGCACGTCCCCGTCGGCGACGATCAGAAGCAGCACCTGGAGCTGGCCCGCGATATCGCGCAGAAGTTCAATAACGACTTCAAACCGTGGATCGAGAAGGCTGGCCACGCCGATGGCAACTTTTTTCCGCTGCCCGAACCGGTGATTACCGGACCGGCGACGCGCGTGATGAGCTTGCGCGACGGCACCAAGAAAATGTCGAAGTCGGACCCTTCGGATTTGTCGCGCATCAACCTCACCGACGACGCGGACACGATCGCGAAGAAAATTCAGAAGGCAAAGACCGATCCCGAGCCGCTGCCGTCGGAGCTGAAAGGCCTCGAAGGTCGGCCGGAAGCCGAGAATCTCGTCGGCATTTACGCGGCACTGTCGGGCACCTCGAAGGCTGAGGTTTTGCAAGAGGTCGGCGGTGCGCAGTTCTCAGCCTTCAAGAAGGCGCTCGCCGAACTGTGTGCCGCGAAGCTTGGCCCCATTGCCGCCGAGACCAAACGCTTGATGGCCGACCCGGCCGAGATCGACCGTATTCTCGCCGACGGCGCCGAACGGGCTCGATCAATCGCTAAGCCGATCATCGCCGAGATGAAGGACGTCGTGGGCTTCGTGCGCTCTTGATGCTCGCGTGTTGTTAGCGTCCGGCTCCCGTGGCAGCATGCGCCCATGAACACGACAAAGAAGCGCCGGTCCTTCGAAGCCGATCACTTCCGCAAGTTCCTACTCGTCATCGACGAAAGCCCGGAGGTGGAAAGCGCGCTCTATTACGCGGCAAGCCGCATGCAGCGCTCGGCGGGCGCGCTGGTCATGCTGTACGTTATCGTGCCGCAGGAATTCCAGCACTGGATCAACGTGCGCCAGCAGCAGATCGAAGAAGAGACGACTAAGGCCAAGGCGCTGTTCCGCCTCATGCGGCGCAAGCTGAACCTCGCCGGATACGAGAACGTCGCCTGTGAGGAGATCATTCGCGAGGGCGCCAAGGGCGAGGAGATCCGCAAGCTTATTGACGAGGACGAGGATATCGCCGTGCTGGTGCTGGGCGCCTCGACCGACGCGGCGGGCCCCGGCCCGCTGGTTTCTTCACTGGCCACCAGCGGCAACATTGGCAGCTTCCCGATCCCAATAACCATCGTACCTGGGTCGCTCGCCCTGGAGGAAGTTCGGAGCCTGGATTAATAGGTCCAGCAGGCTCTCGATTTCCGGTCCCGGATAGCCTATCTTAGAGCTATTCTAAAGTGATCTGACCGCCAGCTCTCAGGGACCGGCGATGACAACACGGAAAGGCCACCCCGATGTTTATTCAGACCGAGGCGACCCCCAACCCAGCTACGCTGAAGTTCATCCCCGGAAAGTCCGTGCTCGCCGACGGCACTGCCGACTTCACCGACAAGGGCGAGGCGCTGGCGTCTCCGCTCGCTTCGCGCTTGTTCGACATCAAGGGGGTGCGGGGCGTGTTCCTGGGCTCCGACTTCATCTCGGTGACCAAGGGCGAGGAAGAGTGGCAGCACCTGAAGCCGATGATCCTCGGTGCCATCATGGAGCACTTCATGTCGGGTGCGCCGGTCGTGGCGGAGACCGCCAACGACGACACCGGCAAGGCGTCCTATGACCCGAAGGACGAGGCGGTGGTTGCCACCATCAAGGAATTGCTCGAAACGCGCGTGCGTCCCGCTGTGGCTCAGGACGGCGGCGACATTACTTTCTCGGCGTTCCGCGATGGCGTCGTCTATTTGCACATGCGCGGCGCCTGCTCGGGCTGCCCGAGCTCCACGGCGACCCTGCGCCACGGCATTGAGAACCTGCTGCGGCACTTCTGCCCGGAAGTGCAAGAGGTGCAGGCGGTTTGAACCCAGTAGGCACCATTCAACGAAACCCCGCCGATACGGCGGGGTTTTTGTTTTCAGTAGATATGAAAGCAACGAGAAACGACCACAAGCCCATGCAGCAGCGCTGCACCAAGCCTTTCTCGATGCGCGCACGCAGAACGCCTGGCAGCCAAAAGATGTGCCCGATAGCCTGCTGCGGCAGCTCGTCGATACGGTGAAGATGGGCCCGACCAGCGCCAACTGTCAGCCGGCGCGTTTCGTGTTCGTGAAGTCGAAGGGAGCCAAGGAAAAGGTCAAGCCGTTCCTGAGCGAAGGCAATCGGGGCAAAACCATGCAGGCGCCGGTGTGCGCCATCGTCGGCTATGACCTCGAATTCTATGAGCACCTGCCGAAGCTGTTCCGGCACAAGGACATGAAGAGCAGCTTTGCCGGCAAGCCCGACAAGATCGAGGAGACGGCGTTTCGTAACGGCTCCTTGCAAGGAGGCTATCTAATTATCGCCGCGCGCCTTTTAGGCCTCGGTTGCGGTCCGATGTCCGGCTTCGACAATGCTGGCGTCGATGCGGAGTTCTTCACCGGCACTAGCGTCAGATCGAATTTCGTGTGCAACCTTGGCTAGGGGGATCCATCCGTGCTGAAACCGCGGTCACCGCGTCTGAGCTTCGACGAAATGGCGAAGATCATCTGAAATACGCCCTTCATTTTCGGATGGTGAATTTGCCGGGCTCTGCGTATAGGGTTGCGGCCCATGAACATTCTGGCCTTCGACACGTGCTTTGACGGCTGCTCGGTGTGTGTCGCCGAGCGGCGCGGAGAAGACATCGTCGAACTCAGCACCATCATGGAGCGCTTTGAGACTGGCCACGCCGAACGCCTCGTCCCGATGATCCGGGAAACCCTGGAAAGAGCGCGTCTCGGTTTCCATCAGATCGCGCTCATCGCGGTGACGATTGGCCCAGGCACTTTTACGGGCACGCGCATCGGCGTCGCCGCAGCGCGCGCCTTGGCGCTGGCCTCGAATGCCAAGACTGTCGGTGCCTCCAGCCTCGCCGTGATGGCCGAGGTTGCCGGGCGGGAGATAAATGCCGATGCCTTGGCTGTGGTGGTCGACGCGCGGCGCGGCGAGGTCTACGCGCAGGTGTTCGGTGCCGGGGGTGCCCTGGATGAGCGGTCGCCGCCGCAGTTGCTGTCGATCGAGGAAGCGGCGCATCTGGGTGGCGGCGGTTCTATTGTCTTCGTCGGCTCGGGCGCCTCTGCCGTTGCTGAAGTGGCAACGCGCGAAGGTCGGAATGCGGCCGCGCGTCTGCTCGACCTCCTGCCCAATGCCAGCGCCCTGGCGCGTATCGCGGGAGTGCTGGAAACCTCCGATGCTGCCCTCGTTCCCTTCTACCTGCGACCGCCCGACGCGAAACCGCAGGACGGCAAGGCGATAGCGAGAGCTTAGAGCAATGACGCGCGCCGCGATTCCGCTCGATCCGAAGAACCTGAGCCTCCTATGGGCGAGCCCGGAACGGGCCGACGAGATCGCTGCCCTTCACGCTCGTCTATTCGATCCGCCCTGGGATGCCGAAAGCATCACTAAATCGATCGAGCATCCGGCGTCCGCCTCTTTCATTGCCCTGATACGCGAGCCGCGCGCCTTGGCCGGCTTCGTGATCGGCCGCATCGCGGCTGATGAGGCAGAGATCCTCTCGATCGGGGTCGCGCCCGAATGGCAGCGGCGTGGCATCGGCCGGCACATGGCGGAAGGGTTGGTGCGTGCGGCGCGACGCGCTGAGGTGAAGCGGCTGTTTCTCGAGGTGGCAGCCGACAATGATGCCGCAATCGCTCTTTACGAGGGCCTCGGCTTCAAGATCGCGGGTGCGCGCAAGGCCTACTACCAGCGCGCGGACGGCGTGAACGTCGACGCCGTCATCCTTGCCCTCGGTTTATGAGTTCGATGATGTTGGCCCCCGGTCTCGCTCCGGTGGACGGCCGCGGGCCACTTTCATATAAACTCCTCACCGAGCGAAAGCGGAGCGATCGCCGCCGCATGGCCGAACTAGTAAATCCAGGCTTCAGTCGCATCGAGCTCCTTTGCGCCGAGCAGGGGTTGCGCATGACAGGCCAGCGGCGCGTCATCGCCCGCGTATTGTCCACAGCCAAGGACCATCCCGACGTCGAGGAAGTCTACCAGCGCGCGAACGAGATCGACCGGCATATCTCCCTGTCAACCGTCTATCGCACGCTGAAGCTGTTTGCCGAGAAAGGCATCCTCGAGCGGCACGACTTCGGCCACAAGCGGGGCCGCTACGAGGAGGCTTCGCGTGGCCACCACGACCATCTCATCGATGTGGAAAGCGGACGCGTCATCGAGTTCCGCAACGAGGCGATAGAGGCGCTGCAGGATCGGATCGCGCGCGAACTCGGCTTCAAGCTCGTCGGCCATCGGCTCGAGCTTTACGGCGTGCGCGTAAAGCCGGCGAAGAAAGCGTGACCCGGGCTACCGCAGAGCGAATGGGCGCGTTGCGTGGCGGAGCAATTCTGGCAAGCTTCTTCGCGCTCACTATTCCGCTGATGCCGCTGCAAGCGCTGTTTCTGCGCGTCGATCCCAAGCGCGCCCGTACCTTCCCCAATTGGTACCACCGCCAGGTCTGTCGTTTGCTCGGCGTGCGCATCTACCTCGACGGCGAGGTCATACGCGATCGCCCGGTATTGCTCGTCGCCAATCACACCACATGGCTGGATATACCCGTGCTGTCCGCCGTCGCGCCGGTTTCATTCGTTGCCAAGAAGGAGGTCGGGACGTGGCCGTTCGTCTCCTCGCTGGCGCGACTGCAACGGTCGGTATTCGTCGATCGCAGGCGGCGCACGACGGTGGGCCAGGCGGCCGGGGAGATTGTCGCGCGCCTGGCGCAGGGCGATGCCATTGTGCTGTTCGCCGAAGGCACGTCGAGCGACGGCAACCGCGTGCTCCCGTTCATGACTTCATTGTTTGCCGCGGCCACGCCGTCGTCGGTGGACAGCCCCGCCGCGCCGGACGCCGTCGTGCAGACGCTTTCGGTCGTCTACACCCGGTTGCACGGCATACCGCTGGGCCGAGCGGATCGCCCGGGCGTCGCATGGTTCGGCGACATGGAGATGCGGAGCCACGCGTGGGAGCTGCTCAAGGCGGGCCCCCTGGACGTGCAGATCCACGTCGGGGCGCCGGTGCCGCTAACGAGCTTTGCCAGCCGCAAGGAGCTGGCGCGGCATAGCGAAGCACAAGTGCGCGAGCACGTCGTTCGCATCCTGCGCGGCCGCCCGGCTGAGGAGGCTATCGCAATCGCCGCGCCGGAGGATGCGCCGCCGGCCATCAGAGCGCGCGTGGCGGCGGAGCCTAGCCAAAAGTGGGTGTAAGCACCCCGTCGTTTTCGCCGTCTTAAGGGCTGGACAAAGCGTGTCCGATAAGGCTGTCGTTGCCTCCCGGCAACGCCACAGGCGCGCGAGTTGATGGACGATCGGCTGACAACGGAAACGATTGGGTCTGAGCACGGCGAGGCGTTCGCCGCGCTGGCCGACCCGTCGCGCACGCCGACCTCCGGCCCGAAGGTCTTCATCCGCACCTTCGGCTGCCAGATGAACGTCTATGATTCCGAGCGCATGACCGAGGCGCTCTCAGCGCAGGGTTATGCCACGACCGACGCCATCGAGGATGCCGATCTCGTCATCCTCAATACGTGCCATATCCGCGAGAAGGCCGCTGAGAAGGTCTACTCGGATCTCGGACGCATCCGCGCGCTGAAGGAGGAGCGCGCGGTTGCCGGCAACGATACCGTCGTCGCCGTGGTCGGCTGCGTCGCCCAGGCCGAGGGCGCGGAGGTTGTGCGGCGGGCCCCCATTGTCGATCTCGTCATCGGCCCGCAGAGCTATCATCGTCTGCCGGAGCTCATCGCCCGCATGCGCTCCGAGAACCGCTCGCTGGTCGAGACTGCCTTCCCCGAAGAGGAGAAATTCGCGCATCTGCCGCAACGCGCTCCGGCTCGGGCGGTGACGGCGTTCCTCACCGTGCAGGAAGGTTGCGACAAGTTTTGTACGTTTTGCGTCGTACCTTATACGCGAGGCATGGAGTATTCGCGTAGCGTTGCCGACGTCGAGCGCGAGGCTCGTGCGCTGGTGGTGAGCGGCGTGCGCGAAGTGACGTTGCTTGGGCAGAACGTCAACGGCTATCACGGCGATGGACCGGAGGGCCGCACCTACTCGCTGGCGGAATTGGTTCGCCACCTAGCGCAGATCGATGGTCTTGAGCGGCTGCGCTACACGACGAGCCATCCGCGCGACATGAGCGATGATTTGATCGTCGCCCACGCGAGCGAAAAGAAGTTGATGCCGTATCTGCATTTGCCGTTTCAGTCAGGCGCCGATCGCATTCTTGCTGCCATGAACCGCAAGCACACGGCGCGCGAGTATCTCGACCTCGTCGCCCGCATCCGAGCCGCGCAGCCCGAACTCGCACTGTCGACCGACGTCATTGTCGGTTTTCCGGGCGAGACGGAAGCAGAGTTCGAAGCGACGCTCGACGTTTTCGCCGAGGTGGGCTTCGCAGCGGCCTATTCGTTTAAGTTCAGCCCCCGCCCCGGGACGCCGGCGGAGAAGCTCGGTGACCAGGTTTCGGAAGAGGTGAAGTCCGCGCGCCTCGAACGCCTGCAACGGCTAATCGAGCGCCAGCAGCGGGCATTCGCCGAGCGTTGCGTCGGTCGCACCCTGCCGGTGCTGTTTGAGAAGGGCGGTCGGCGCCCCGGGCAGCTTATCGGACGCTCGCCCTACCTGCAGTCGGTGCACGCCGAAGCCTCGCCCGACATGCTCGGCCGCGTCGTCCCCGTTGAAATTTCTGGCTTTGGCCCCAATAGTCTAGCCGGTGTCATACGGCCGGAGTGACCATCCGGTAACGGTATTGCGGGGCTTTGGTGCCGGGGGCCGTTCGGGGCCCCGGCGCGTTATGATAAGTTCAGCAACTAGAGTGACGATTCGAAGCGAACGAGGTCTGGAGCACCGATTGGCAGCATTTCGCGGGAATCCGGTCGCTGGGCCGGGAAGATCGCCCAAAACGCAGGCGGCAAATAAGCGCCTGGTAGTGCCGTTCGAGGACAACCGCCACCTGACGCGGCTGCTCGGTGAGTACGACAGTCATCTTGCGCTGATTGAAGATCGCCTCGGCATCGAGGCGCATGCGCACGGCAACGTTGTCACCCTCAACGGGCCGGAAGCCGCCTGCGAGATCGCGCGCGGCGTGCTCGAGCTATTATACAAGCGCGCATCGGCCGGCGAGCCGATCGGCGCTGGCGACTTCGACGGCCTCATTCGCCATGCACGCGAGGAGAGCATCCCCGGGGACGGGCAGGCGCAGATCGCCACGCGCCGCCGCGTCGTCAAGGCGCGCACGCCGATGCAGAGCACCTACATTCGCGCTCTGAATAAGTCGGACCTCGTGTTCGGAGTCGGCCCGGCCGGTACCGGCAAGACCTACATCGCCGTCGCGCAAGCTGCTCACTGCCTTGAGCGCGGCGTCGTCGAGCGCATTATCCTTTCGCGCCCCGCGGTCGAAGCGGGTGAGCGCCTCGGCTTCCTGCCCGGCGACATGCGCGAGAAGGTCGATCCCTATCTGCGCCCGCTGTACGACGCTCTCTACGATGTGCTGCCGCCCGAGAAGGTCGAGCGTGATCTTGAATCCGGCGTCATCGAGATTGCGCCGCTCGCTTTCATGCGCGGACGCACGTTGGCGAACGCCTACGTCATTCTCGATGAGGCGCAAAATACGACCAGCATGCAGATGAAGATGTTCCTCACTCGTCTCGGTGAGGGCTCGAAGATGACGGTGACGGGCGATCCGAGCCAGATCGACTTGCCGAACGGCATGCGGTCGGGCCTCGAGGAGGCCATAGCGTTGCTCGCCGGCGTGCCCGGCATCGAGGCGATCCGCTTTACCGGCGCCGACGTCGTGCGCCGCGACCTCGTCGCGCGCATCGTCGAAGCCTACGATCGACAGAAGTAGTCGCGTACGATGCCACACACTGTGCCAGTCACGATGCCGGCCGTTGACGGTGGCGACGCGCCGACGGGCGCCGACCCCGAGCCTCCGCTAAGTCTTGACATCGATGTCGTGCACGATGGCGGCGATTGGGCATCAGTCGCCGGCGCGGATGAACTCGTGCGCGCTGCCGCGGCGGCAGCCGCCGCCGAACTGGACCTTCCCCACAGTGAGGCTTGCGTTGCGCTTTCTGACGATGCGCAAGTCGCCGAGCTCAACAAGAGCTATCGGGGCAAAGCAGCACCGACCAACGTGCTCTCCTTTCCGGCCGGGCCCACTATTCCGATCGATGAGAACGAGGCGCGCTTTCTGGGCGACGTCGTGCTCGCCTTTGAAACGCTGCAACGTGAAGCCGGCGACCTCGGGTTGCCGGTCGAGCATCATATGCAACACTTGGTGGTGCACGGACTGCTGCATCTTTTGGGCTATGATCATGGGACGGACGTGGGGGCCCAGGCCATGGAGGGCCTTGAAGTGCGTATCCTCAAGCGCCTGGGCATCGCCGATCCCTATGCAGCGGCGGGCGAGCCCATCAATCCTCCCGAACACCTTTAGTCAGCGCACGAGAACATGAGCAACGCACACTTACCCAAAGACACTGCCGATCAGCCGAGCCCCGCGAGCGGCGCCGAACAGCTTGCCAGCGGCACGCAAAGCCTGCTGACCGCGCTACTCAACCGTATCGGCCTGCGTTCGCCGAGCCTGCGCGAGATGCTCGAGGCCGATCTCAAGGGCGAAGCCGAGGCCGATGCCGCCGCCGCCTTTTCGAACGAAGAGCGCGAGATGCTGCGCCGGCTCTTGCGCTTCGGTGGCTCGCGAGTCGACGACATCATGGTGCCGCGGGCCGATATCATCGCTCTGGAAGAGAGCGACTCGCTGGCGGAGCTCTTGCGTACGTTCGGCGAGGCCGGGGTTTCGCGCATCCCCCTCTTCAGCGAAACGCTCGATGATCCGCGTGGCATGATACACGTCAAGGACCTGTTCCGTTGGCTAACACGCGAAGCCGCCGATGACGCCGTGAACACGCGCGTCGCGGTGGCGCCGCCGGCTGGCGAAACCGGCGAGGCGAGTTCGGCGCCGGCGGGTCCGCAGCAGCTCGACTTCGGCCGCGTCGATCTCTCGCGGCCCATCTCATCGGCGAAGATTCGCCGGCCCGTGCTGTACGTCCCGCCGTCGATGCCGGCGACCAACCTCTTGATCCGCATGCAGTCGACGCGCATTCACATGGCGCTGGTGGTCGACGAGTACGGCGGCACCGACGGACTGGTCACCATTGAGGACCTCGTCGAGCAGATCGTCGGCGACATCGAGGACGAGCACGATGTTGCCGAGGCGGCGCATATCATCACCGAGCCCAAACTCGGTCTCGTTGCGTCGGCGCGCACCCCCATCAAGCAGCTCGAGGAGCATCTTGGCATCAAG
Organism: uncultured Alphaproteobacteria bacterium; assembly: GCA_963724595.1. Classification (GTDB taxonomy): domain Bacteria; phylum Pseudomonadota; class Alphaproteobacteria; order Rhizobiales; family Hyphomicrobiaceae; genus Hyphomicrobium_A. The sequence continues at coordinate 329,041 of CAVRVR010000009.1, forward strand.
CTATTGAGGCCGGAGGAGGAAGAGGACATCGATACGCTGGGTGGCCTGATGTTTTCGCTTCTCGGCCGCGTACCGGTGCGTGGCGAGCTCGTGCGTCATCCGAGCGGATTGGAGCTTGAGGTTCTCGATGCCGACGCCCGCCGCTTGAAGAAGGTGAAGATCCATCAACCGCGTGTCGTCGACACGCCGTTGCCCGAAGATGGGAAGGCGTGAAGCTCGCCTCGGCATCCGCGCGGCTGGAAAGCCCGGGCTTTGCTTCGGTTGCTTCGCGCGCCTCCGACTACATGGCCGGGCTCTCGGTCACAGTGGCGCACCTGTCCGGTTGGCGCCGGGCGCTGACGGCGTTCACCGCCGGTGCGGTCTCGGCGGCGGCTATGGCGCCGTTCTTCATTTCGCCGGTGCTGTTCGTCACGCTGCCCATTTTGGTCTGGCTGATTGACGGGGCGAGCGGAAAATCGCGGCGCGCGCTCTTTGTGCGCGCCGCGAGCGCCGGCTGGTGGTTCGGCTTTGGCTATTTCCTGCTTGGGCTCTTTTGGATCGGCGAGGCGTTTCTCGTCGAGGCGGAGGTATTCGCCTGGCTGATGCCGTTTGCGGTGCTGCTGCTGCCGGCCGGCCTCGCGTTGTTCACCGGCCTGGCCGCCGGCACCGCGCGCCTCGCGTGGCCGCCCGGTATCGCGCGTGTTCTCGTGCTCGCAGTCGCCCTCGCCTTGGCAGAATGGCTGCGCGGCCACGTGCTCACCGGATTTCCTTGGAACGTTCTGGGTTACGCGCTGACGTGGCCGCTGCCCATGATGCAGTCGGCCTCGGTGCTCGGCATCTACGGCCTGACGCTGTTGTGCGTCGCAGTCTTCGCCGGCCCGGTCGTTCTCATCGCCGACGTCGCGCCGGGGGCTGGGCGGGCGCGCGTACTGGCGCGCGCGGTCGCCTTGGCGATCGTTCCGCTGCTGATGCTCTACGGCCTCGGCGCCTGGCGCCTGTCGAATAATCCCACGACCATGCTCGAGGGCGCGCGCGTCCGCATCGTGCAGGCAAGCGTTCCGCAGCGCGATAAGTGGCGCCCCGAGAAGCAGCGGGAAATCTTCGAGGATCAGCTGGCGTTGTCACGCCGCGACGCCTCGGGTCGGCAGGACGACCTTGCCGGCATCACGCATCTCGTCTGGCCGGAGGCGGCGATGCCGTTCCTGCCGCTGGAGCATCCAGAGGCGCTGGCGGCCATCGGGTCGCTATTGCCAACGGGCACCCAGCTTTTGTCGGGAGCATTGCGTCTCAAGCACAAGCCCGCGGCCGGGTTGGGGGGAACTCGAGAGGGCTACAACAGCCTCATGGTCTTCGGCGACCAGGGAAACCTCGAGCAGACTTACGACAAGATCCACCTCGTGCCGTTCGGCGAGTACCTGCCGATGCAGGCCCTGCTCGAAAGCATCGGCCTGGAGCAGCTGACGCGCTGGCGCGGCGGGTTCGCGACGGGCCCGGTTCCGCGACCGCTGCTAACCATTCCAGGTCTGCCTCCGGTGGCGGGGCTTATCTGTTACGAGGCGATTTTTCCCACCGCGATCGTGCAGGGGAAGCAGCGGCCGGGATTGCTGATCAATGTCACCAACGACGGCTGGTTCGGCGACACGACGGGCCCGTGGCAGCATTTCCATCAGACGCGCGTACGGGCGGTTGAGGAAGGGCTGCCGATCATTCGGGCCGCAAATAATGGCGTGTCGGCGATTGTGGACGGCCAAGGTCGAGTTGCCGCAATGCTCAGCCTTAACGCGCGCGGTGTGATAGACGGCCGGATTCCGGCCTCTATTGCGGCGCCTGTTTACGCTACAGCCGGTGATAGTACTTTCGTAGTCCTTGCACTCATCTTCCTCGTTGCCGCAGCTGTCATTAGCAAGCGGCGAAGCGATTAGAGGCAATTTGCGTGTTGTTCTGTTAGTTAGCTCACGTCATAAAGCGAAATTCAGGGCTCGGGAGGAATGTGAAGCACTTCGCCAGCCCTAGGTTGGATGGGTGACCACCCGCAATCAAAGCGTGCAACAACTCATAAGCGGGGATTAGGGTAAGCAGGAATGTCGAGAGAGAATGCGCTGCAAACAGAACCAGAAGAGCGCGGATCCAGGCGCGCCAATCCAATCGATGTTCATGTAGGCGCCCGTGTGCGCCTTCGCCGCATGTTGCTTGGGATGAGCCAAGAAAAACTCGGCGAGCATCTCGGTCTAACCTTCCAACAAATCCAGAAGTACGAGAAAGGCATCAACAGGATCGGTGCGAGCCGCCTGTTCGATCTTTCCCAGGTACTCGGCGTTCCTGTACAGTTCTTCTACGAGGAATTGGCCGTAGGCGGAGCTGGCGCGGCCGCCGGCTTCGGCGAACGCCCGGCGGAAAGTTACGCCGTCGAATTCCTGGGCAGCCGTGAAGGCCTGGAACTCAACAAGGCGTTTGCACGTATCAGCGATCCGCGTGTGCGCCGTTCCATCGTTGACCTTGTGCGCGCCTTTGCCGGCGAAGCGGCAGCTTCGGAATAGACGCCACTGTCACAATCGCGGATTGCGTTCCAACGCCGCGAAGTGCGGTCGTGACGAGGGCGGTTGGGACCGGACTGTCCTTGACCCCGTGCGCAAAGCTTGAGACAACCCGGCGTTTTTCGAGACATGCCGAAAGCACACGAGGGCCCGGGTGGCACGCAAATCCTACCTTTTCACGAGCGAATCCGTTTCTGAAGGTCACCCGGACAAGGTGTGCGATCGCATCTCTGACGAGATAGTCGATCTGTTTTTCCGCGAGGGCCCCAAGGCCGGCATCGACCCTTGGGCGATCCGCGCCGCCTGCGAAACCCTGGCGACGACCAACAAAGTCGTCATCGCCGGTGAGACACCGCGGCCCGGAGACGGTGACCAAGGATTGGATCGCGCACGTTGCGCGCATGGCCATCCGCGACATCGGCTACGAGCAGGATGGCTTCCACTGGGACAAGGCGGATATCGAGGTCCTGCTGCATCCGCAGTCGGCGGACATTGCGGCTGGCGTGGACGCACTGCAGCCGGGCACCAACAAGGAAGAAGGCGCGGGCGACCAGGGCATCATGTTCGGCTATGCCTGCACCGAGACGCCCGAGCTGATGCCGGCGCCGATCTACTATGCGCACAACATCCTGCGCGACCTCGCCATCGCCCGCCACAAGAAGGAAGGCGGCGCGGCGCTGCTCGGACCCGACTCTAAGAGCCAGGTAACTGTGAGCTACGAGGACGGCAAAGCGGTCGGCGTCACGCAGATCGTCGTGTCGCACCAGCACGTCAAGGAAGACCTGTCGTCGAAGCAGATCCGCGACATCATCGAGCCGTACGTCCGCAAGACGCTGCCCGACGGCTGGATCAGCAAGGACACCGTCTGGCACATCAACCCGACGGGCAAGTTCTTCATCGGCGGCCCGGACGGCGATTGCGGCCTCACCGGTCGCAAGATCATCGTCGACACCTATGGCGGCGCGGCCCCGCACGGCGGTGGCGCGTTTTCCGGCAAGGATTCAACGAAGGTCGACCGCTCGGCCGCGTACGCGGCGCGCTATCTGGCAAAGAACGTCGTCGCGGCCGGTCTTGCCGACCGCTGTACGATTCAGCTTTCATATGCCATCGGCGTCGCCAAGCCGCTGTCGATTTACGTCGACACGCACGGTACGGGCAAAGTCGACGAGGGCAAACTCGAGAAGGCGCTGAGCGAGGTGATGGATCTGTCGCCGCGCGGCATCCGCAAGCACCTCGACCTCAACAAGCCGATCTACGCGCGCACCTCGGCCTACGGCCACTTCGGGCGCGCGCCCGATGCGGACGGCGGTTTCTCCTGGGAGAAGACCGACCTTGCCGATGCGATCAAGAAAGCCGCCGGCTGACCTGGACGCCGAGACGCCGGACATCGAACGTAGACGTGAATTGCGCTCGTTCGGCCGTCGGCGCGGGCGCAAGTTGAGTGCCCGCCAGCAGCATCTTCTCGATGAGATGCTGCCGCGCGTATCGCTTCCCGAGGTAGCGCCTAGGTCATTAACGCAGTTGTTCGCACCACCCAAGTCGCGCGCGTGGCTCGAGATCGGCTTCGGCGGCGGCGAGCACCTCGTGTGGCAGGCGCGCGCCAATGTGGACGTCGGCCTGATCGGGTGCGAGGTATTCGAGGACGGCGTCGTCAAGGTGCTGTCGGTCATCGACGAAGCCAAGCTCGGCAACGTGCTCTTGAGCACCGAGGATGCGCGTGAGGTCCTGCGGCGATTGCCTGCGGCCTCGCTCGATCGGGTCTTCATCCTGTTTCCCGATCCGTGGCCGAAGAAGCGCCACGTCAAACGGCGCCTGATCAACCGCGCCTTGGTGGACCAACTCGCCCTTGTCATGCGCAGCGGTGCCGAGCTGCGCATCGGCACCGATATCGGCGATTATCTGCGCACCCTTCTGCTCGCCATGCGCGCCCATCCGGCGTTCGTCTGGCAGGCGCATGGGCCTGCGGACTGGCGGGTGCGCCCGGCGGACTGGCCGCCGACCCGCTATGAGGCCAAGGCCGGGCAAGAGGGGCGCCGCTGCTACTTTTTACGATTTACGCGAAGCGAAAGGCCGTGAACGGCCTGCCCCCCTTGCAACCCCGGTCACGATCTCGTAATATTCTGCTGCTCATGATCATCTCAACTATCAGGAGTGGGCCCTCTGGGTCCGCTCTTTTTGTATTGGCGTAGGGGATCGGGCAAAGCTGGCCGGAAACTTTTCGAATATGCACGCTGGCGACGAAGGCGCCTTAGGCGACCGGTTCATCGTGGAGAGCGGCGCCGCCGCGCGGGTTGCCGAGCTTATCGAGCCGGCGCTGAGCGATCGCGGCTTCCGCCTCGTGCGCGTGGCCGTTTCGGGCCGCGAGGGCAAGACCCTGCAAGTTATGGCCGAACGCGCCGACGGCACGATGACCATCGAGGATTGCGAGGTGGTTTCAAAGGAGATATCGCCGCTGCTTGACGTGCACGATCCGATCGCGGGTGCCTACCGGCTGGAGGTTTCATCGCCCGGCATCGACCGGCCGTTGGTGCGGCCCTCGGACTTCGAGGATTGGTCGGGCCACGAGGCGAAGATTGAAGTGAAGGAGCCGATCGACGGCCGCAAGCGTTTCCGCGGCATGCTCGATGGCTTCGAGGACGGCGAGGTCCGCATCGAGGTGGATTTCGGCGAGGCAGGAAAGAACGTCGTCGGCATTCCGATGGGGCTCGTCGCAGAGGCCCGGCTCGTGCTGACCGACGAATTGATCCGCGAGGCCCTGCGCCGCGCAAAGAAGAGCAACGCACCAGACACCGCCGAGGCCGCAGAGCCGACCGCGGACCGCGAGAAGGAATAAGAAACATGGCAATGGCCGGCATCAGTGCCAATAGGCTGGAGCTCCTGCAGATCGCCGAAGCGGTGGCCCGCGAGAAGTCGATCGACCGTAAGATCGTCATCGAGGCGATGGAAGACGCTATCCAGAAAGCGGCGAAATCGCGCTACGGCGCCGAGAACGACATCCGCTGCGAGATCGATCCTAAGACCGGCGAGGCGCGGCTGTCGCGCGTGCTGGCGGTGGTCGAGACGGTCGAGAACGACTCAACGCAAATCAATCTCGCCGACGCCCAGGGCCGCAACGCCGACGCCAAGATTGGCGATCTGATCGCCGAGCCGCTGCCGCCGCTGGATTTCGGCCGCGTCGCCGCACAGAACGCCAAGCAGGTCATCGTGCAGAAGGTGCGCGAGGCCGAGCGCGAGCGGCACTACAATGAGTACAAAGATCGCATCGGCGAGATCGTCAACGGTACCGTGAAGCGCGTTGAGTACGGCAACGTCATCGTCGATCTCGGCCGCGCCGAGGGCATCATCCGCCGCGACGAGATGATCCCGCGCGAGAACGTGCGCTACGGCGACCGCATCCGCGCCTACATCTACAATGTCAGCCGCGAGCCGCGCGGCCCGCAGATTTTCCTTTCTCGCGCTCGCCCTGAGTTCATGTCGAAGCTGTTTGCGCAGGAGGTGCCGGAAATCTACGACGGTGTCGTCGAGATCAAGTCGGTCGCCCGCGACCCCGGCTCGCGCGCCAAGATCGCCGTTATTTCCAAGGATTCCTCGATCGATCCCGTCGGCGCCTGCGTTGGCATGCGCGGTTCGCGCGTGCAGGCCGTAGTCAACGAGCTGCAGGGCGAGAAGGTCGACATCATCCAGTGGAACCCGGATGCGGCAAGCTTCATCGTCAACGGCCTTGCACCGGCTGAGGTGACCAAGGTCGTGCTCGACGAAGATTCCAACCGTATCGAGGTTGTGGTGCCGGAAAGCCAGCTGTCGCTGGCCATCGGCCGCCGCGGTCAGAATGTGCGTCTGGCTTCGCAGCTCACCGGCTGGGATATCGACATCCTCACCGAGCAGGAAGAGTCCGAGCGCCGCCAGAAGGAATTCTCCGAGCGCTCGAACATGCTCATGGAAGCGCTGGACGTCGACGAGGTCATCGCGCAGCTACTCGTCACCGAGGGCTTCGCCTCGATCGAAGAAGTCGCCTATGTCGACCTGTCCGAGATCGCGCATATCGAAGGCTTCGACGAGCATACCGCCAACGAGATCCAGACGCGTGCGCGCGAATATCTCGAGAAGCAGGAAGCCGATCGCGACGCCAAGCGGCGCGAGCTCGGAGTTGCCGACGAAATTGCCAAAGTACAGGGCGTCACCACCACGATGATGGTGGCGATGGGCGAGAACGGCGTGAAGACGCTGGAGGACCTTGCCGACTGCGCCACCGACGATCTCATCGGCTGGACCGAGCGCAAGAAAGAAAAGGACGCTGAGCCGGTGCGCCACAAGGGCGTGCTCGAGGGCTTCGACGTCGGCCGCAAGGAAGCCGAGGAAATGATCATGTCGGCGCGCGTTCTTGCTGGCTGGATCAAGGCCGAGGACCTGCAGCCAGCGGTGGAAGAAAGCGCCGACGAGCCGGCCGAAGGTGGCAAAGACGCCGCCGTCGAAAGCTAGACGGTGATGGCCGGGGCGAGAGGAACATCGGATTGGGCGCTGAGCAGCAGCCGCTGGAGGATGCAGACGATGGAGACGTGCGGGGCTCGCTCCGCCGCTGCATCGTCACGCGCTCCGAGCTGTCGCCCGACGATCTGATCCGCTTCGTCGCCGATCCTTCCGGCGGCATCGTTCCCGATATCGCACGCAAGTTGCCGGGCCGCGGCGTGTGGGTGACGGGCGAACGCTCGGCCATCGAGGCGGCCGTCAAGGCCAACGCGTTCGCCAAGAGCCTCAAGCGGCAAGTGATGGTTCCACCGGACTTGCCGCAGATCATCGACGCACTATTTGTAAGGCGCCTCCTCAACGCGCTGTCGCTCGCCAACAAGGCCGGTCTCGTCTCCACCGGAGCCGAGAAAGTCGAGAAACTGCTCGAAAGCGGACGTGCCGTGGCGCTTCTGCATGGCTCTGACGGCACCTCGGAGGGACGGCGTAAGCTGGACCGCAAGTTCACGGCAATTCAACGAGATAAGGGCCAGCCGGCTCGCGTTGTTGATTGGCTCACCATCGAAGAATTGAGCTTGGCCATGGGGCGGTCAAATGTGGTACATGCTGGCCTCATACAAGGCGGAGCCACTAAGCGGTTACTAAGCGAGGCCGAGCGCTTAAGGCGCTATCGGTCGGGCTTAAGTGCATCCTGATGGCAGGAAGCATGAGGATTTTCGGAGTTTGAACGAGAAGAGCATGACAGAGACCAAGGACACTACCGACAAAACTCTCCGCGGGGGCGCGCGCAAGCCGCTGTCGCTGCAGCGGACGGTTGAAAGCGGCCATGTCCGGCAGAATTTCAGCCACGGCCGCTCGAAGTCGGTTGTCGTCGAGAAGCGCAAGACGCGAAAGCTCGCAGGGCCCGGCGGGACGGAAACCGAGGTGGTGGCCGAGGCGCCCGTCGTCGAAACGCCAGCCCCGCGCAAGCCGGGGCGCCCCGAGGCTGCTCCGGTCGTCGACAAGTCCGCGCCCGTCGGCCCGCGCGGTCTCTCGAATGAGGAGCGCGATGCGCGCGCTCGCGCGCTCGCTGCCGCGCGTGAACGCAACGACGTTGAGCGCGTCGAGGAACTGGATCGTGCCGAGCGCGCAACCGTTGCCGCCGCTGCGGCTCCACCACCACCTGTCGCTGCAGCTCCTGCAGTGAGCGAAGTGCCGGCGCCGACGCACGCACCGGAAGCGCGTGCGCCCGCATCGGCACGTCCACGTACCGGCGACGCCGGTCCGCGTCCGCGCACGTCGTACAATCCTGCGCTGCAGCCGCGCGAAGGTGGCAAGCCGCGCGAGATCGATATCCCGGTGCCGCCACGCGCTAAGCTCGACGTGGAAGTTCCCAAGCGTGTCGGCCGCGCGCCCCAGGTCAATGAGGAAGAAGACAGCCGCGGCGGCCCCAAGGGTCTTCGCAAGCCCGGCGCCGCGCGCACACCGACGCCCAAGCCCGACGAGAAGCGCGAGCGCGTCAAGCTGACGATCAACAACGCCTTCGACGAGAAGCAGCGCGAACGCTCGCTGGCCTCGTTGAAGCGCAAGCGCGAGCGCGAGAAGCTCAAGGCGATGGGAATCTCCCAGGCGCGCGAGAAGATCGTCCGCGAGGTGGTGATCCCCGAGGTCATCACGATCCAAGAGCTTGCCAACCGCATGGCCGAGCGCGCCGTCGACGTCATCAAGTATTTGATGAAAGAAGGCGCGATGCACAAGATCAACGATGTGGTCGACGTCGATACCGCCGAGCTCATCGTGCAGGAGTTCGGCCACACGCCCAAGCGCGTGTCCGAGGCGGACGTCGAGACCGGCTTCATCGGTGAGAAGGACGAAGAGGGCACGCTGGAGCCACGCGCGCCGGTCGTCACCATCATGGGCCACGTCGACCACGGCAAGACGTCGCTGCTCGACGCCATCCGGCAGACCAATGTCGTCGCCGGAGAGGCGGGCGGCATCACCCAGCACATCGGCGCCTATCAGGTGACGACGCCGCTGGGCGATAAGATCACCTTCATCGATACGCCGGGCCACGAGGCGTTCACCGCCATGCGCGCCCGCGGCGCCAAGGTGACGGACATCGTCGTGCTCGTTGTCGCGGCCGACGACGGCGTCATGCCGCAGACGATCGAGGCCATCAATCACGCCAAGTCGGCCGGCGTTCCGATCATCGTGGCCATCAACAAGATCGATAAGCCGCAGGCGGATCCGAACCGCGTGCGCACCGAGCTGTTGCAGCACGAGATCGTCGTCGAGAGCATGTCGGGCGAGACGCTCGAGGTGCCGGTGTCGGCGTTGAAGCGCACCAACCTCGACAAGCTTCTGGAAGCCATCCATCTGCAGGCCGAAATCCTCGACCTGAAGGCCAGCCGCAGCCGCTCGGCCGAAGGCATCGTCGTCGAGGCGAAGCTCGAGCGTGGCCGCGGTCCCGTCGGCACGGTGCTTGTGCAGCGCGGCACGTTGCGCGTCGGTGACATCGTCGTTGCCGGCAAGGCATGGGGGCGCGTGCGCGCACTCATCGACGAGCTCGGCGCCAACGTGGCCGAGGCAGGCCCGTCCATTCCGGTCGAGATCCTCGGCTTCGACTCAGCTCCAGAGGCCGGCGACCAGTTCGCCGTCGTCGAGAGCGAGGGCCGTGCCCGCGAGATCACCGACTATCGTGTGCGCAAGCGTCGCGACACGATGGGCTCGGCCGGCACGCCGCGCACGCTCGAGCAGATGATGCAGTCGTTGAAGGAGACGGGCCGCAAGGACTTCACGCTGCTCGTCAAGGGCGACGTGCAGGGCTCGGTCGAAGCCATCGCCGGCTCATTGCGCAAGCTCGAACACCGACGAGGTCGCGGCGCAGATCGTGCACTCCGGCGTCGGCGGCATCACCGAGTCCGACGTGGCGCTGGCCAATGCGTCGAAGGCAGTGGTCGTCGGCTTCAACGTCCGCGCCAACGTCCAGGCCAAGGCCTTGGCCGATCGCGACGGCGTCGAGATCCGCTACTACAATATCATCTACGACCTGGTCGACGACGTGAAAGCGGCGATGTCGGGCCTGCTGGCGCCGACCATCCGCGAGATCTACCTAGGCAAGGCGGAGATCCTCGAGGTGTTCAACATCTCGAAGACTGGCAAGGTCGCGGGCTGCCGCGTGACGGAAGGCAAGGTCGAGCGCGGCGCCAAGGTGCGTCTGATCCGCGACGACGTCGTCATCCACGAAGGCACGCTGTCGACCTTGAAGCGCTTCAAGGACGAAGTGCGCGAAGTTCCAGCCGGCCAGGAGTGCGGCATGGCGTTCGCCAATTACCAGGACATCCGCGTCGGCGATGCCATCGAGTGCTTCAACGTCGAGACGGTGTCGCGCTCGCTGTAGGCGATCGTTTCTAAGCTAACGGTGTCAGGCCCCCAGGGGTCTGATACCCCATTCAGGCGCCGTCCGCGGTCCAATCCCGCGGCGGCTTCCAGCGAACGAACATATCAGTGACCAGATCCAAGAAATCGCAATCGGCGCCGCCATCGCAGCGGCAGCTACGTATCGGCGAGCTCGTCCGTCACAAGCTGGCGGAAATGCTGGCGCGCGGCGATATCCACGATGATGTCATAGCCTCGCACGTGATCACCGTGCCGGAGGTGCGGCTGTCGCCTGACCTCAAGCTGGCCAGCGCCTACGTGGTCACGCTGGGCGGAGACGACACGGACGGTGGTGATCGAGGCGCTTCAACCGCAACAAGCGTTACATCCGCGCGCAGGTCGCGCAGGCGGTGAACCTCAAGTTCGCGCCCGACATTCGCTTCCGTGCGCGACGAGACGTTCGAGGAGGCGAGCCGCATCGATCAGCTGCTGGCGAGCGCGAAGGTCCGGCAGGACGTGGAGAAGGGATAGGCCGTGGATCGCGAGCTCACGTACCAAATGCCCTTCGAGCGGCTGACGAAACTGAGCCGGTCGATGAGTCGCAAGGCGTTCTCGACATCATGGCTCGTGCTTTGGACGCTGTTTGCCGCGTACATCGCGGCACTCGTTGCCATCATCGTCTTCGACGACACTGTCATGAGTTGGCAACACGCTCTGCGGCTGCCGCCGTACTCGGCCTTCGTACTGATTGTGCTTCTTTTTGTGATCGCAGTCTGGGCGTTGCGCCGACATGGACGGCAGATTGATGAAGGGCAGGGCAAACTTCGACGATGCCGTCCGATTTAGGAAGGACGAGGGAGGCCTCCGCTTCGCCTCAAGCCAAATCGAATATTACGTGAAGTGGCAGGGCATCAGCCAAATGCTGATGGACCGTGACGGCGTTGCGATCTCTCACGGCGGCCTGTTTTTCTTGATCCCAGACAGCGCATTCGTGGATCTTTCGGAGCGAAATGCTCTCGTCCGGGACGTGTTTGGACGAATGGGACCAGCGGCGCGGAGCCGGAGCGAAAAGCACATACGCCCTGCTCTTGATGCTTCCGCGGGAATGGCCTGATCATGGTTCGCCGCAAGAAAGGCAATCCGGTCCACGGATGGGTCGTACTCGACAAGCCGGTCGGCATGACGTCGACGCAGGCGGTCGGCGCCGTGCGGCGGCTGTTCGAGGCGCAGAAGGCCGGTCATGCCGGCACGCTCGATCCGCTGGCGACGGGCATCTTGCCAATCGCGCTGGGCGAAGCCACGAAGACCGTGCCGTTCGCCGTCGACGGGGAGAAGGCCTACAGATTCACGGTGCGCTTCGGCGTCGAGACGGACACGGACGACGCTGAGGGGCAGGTCGTGCGCACATCGGAGGCGCTGCCGTCGGCGCAGGATATCGAGAGCGTCCTCGCTGACTTCACCGGTGAGATCAGCCAGGTGCCGCCAAGCTTCTCGGCGATCAAGGTGGATGGCAACCGCGCCTATGACCTTGCCCGCAGCGGCGAGGAGGTCGTGCTCGAGCCGCGCTGGATCGTGGTCGATGAGTTGCGGCTCGTGGAAATGCCCGACAAAGCGACGGCCGTACTGGAAGCCGAGTGCGGCAAGGGCACGTACGTGCGCGCCCTCGCCCGCGACATGGGCCGGGTCTTGGGTAGCGCCGCGCACGTGATTGCTCTGAGGCGGACGCGCGTCGGCTCTTTTGACGAGACGGTTGCAGTTTCGCTCGCAGAGCTGCGGGAGGCTGCAGAGGCTGGCGATGTCATGGGGCATCTGCGCCCGGTCGAGGCAGCACTCGACGACCTTCCCGGTCTCAGCATGGGTCCCGGAGACGCTGCGAGCCTTGCCCGCGGCCAGGCTGTGCTCGTACGTGGGCGCGACACGCCCGTCCTCAACGGTGCGGCGTATGCGCACTTCAAAGGCCGCATTCTCGCCCTTGGCGAACTGGAGAAAGGCGCCTTCCGGCCCACCCGGGTGTTCAATTTCGGCTGAAGGCGTGCATCCGCACAAAACGGGAACGGTTGGTTAACGCCGATCGTGCCCTGTGGCGCCCGATTTCTGCTCGCGACCGCGGCCGGCTCGTGTATAAGACGCCCATTTCCGCGACCCTGCTGGACGACATCCTGGCTGTGGCCGCCCTTCGAGGGCTAAGGCCCTCTCACCTCAACAGAAAGGATGCCCGATGTCGATTTCCGCTGAGCGCAAAACTGCGCTCATCAAAGACAATGCTACCAAGGCCAACGATACCGGCTCGCCGGAAGTGCAGATCGCCATCCTCACCGAGCGCATCAACCACCTCACCGAGCACTTCAAGACGCACAAGAAAGACAACCATTCGCGCCGCGGCCTCCTGAAGATGGTGAGCCAGCGCCGCCAGCTTCTCGACTACGTGAAGCGCAAGAACGAGCAGCGCTACCAGGGCATCATCGAGAAGCTCGGCATCCGCCGCTGACGACAAGCGCGCGGAAGGCCGGCGGCTTCGTCCATAACGGCCATCCGCCCGCATCTTTCGAGGCCATCAGCCTCGCGCCTCGGCCAAGACCGAAGGCTCGCGCAACCGGCATTCCGGCTGATTGCGTATCGCTACGAGAGAGAAACCTGATTGAACGAAAGAACGAACATGTTCGACATCCATCGTGTGGAAATTGACTGGGGTGGACGCAAGCTGACGCTGGAGACGGGGCGCATCGCCCGCCAGGCCGACGCAGCCGTTTACGCCCAGTACGGCGAGACCAGCGTGCTCGCCACCGTCGTTGCCGCGAAGGCCCCGAAGCCCGGCGTCGACTTCTTCCCCCTCACCGTGAACTACCAGGAGAAGACCTACGCCGCGGGCAAGATCCCCGGCGGCTTCTTCAAGCGTGAAGGCCGTCCCTCCGAGAAAGAGACGCTCACCTCCCGCCTCATCGACCGGCCGATTCGTCCGCTGTTCGTCGAAGGCTTCAAGAACGAGACGCAGGTCGTCGTTACCGTGCTTTCGCACGATATGGAGAACGACCCGGACATCCTCGCCCTCGTCGCGTCCTCGGCAGCGTTGACCCTGTCGGGCGTGCCATTCCTCGGCCCCATCGGCGCCGCGCGCGTCGGCCTCATTGGCGGCGAGCTCGTGCTCAACCCGCTGCTCGATGAGATGGCCAACAGCGACCTCGACCTTGTCATTGCTGGCACCCACGACGCCGTGATGATGGTTGAGTCGGAAGCCAAGGAGCTTCCTGAAAAGCTGATGCTAGAGGCCGTGATGTTCGGCCATCAGCACTTCCAGCCGGTCATCCAGGCGATCATCAAGCTCGCCGAGAAGGCCGCCAAGGAGCCGTGGGACATCCAGCTTCCCGACGCGCAGAAATATTCCGCGCAGGTGAAGCAGATCGCCGAAGCCGGGCTGCGTGCTGCCTTCTCCACCAAGGAGAAACAGAAGCGCTACGACCTCGTCAAAGAGGCCGAGGCCAAGGTGAAGGCGGGCGTCGAGATCCCCGATGATCCCACCGAGAAGGTGCTGCTCGCAGACACGTTCAAAGCTCTGAAGAGCGAGATTGTGCGGGGCGACATCGTCAAGACCGGCCGCCGCATCGACGGACGCGACCTGAAGACCGTTCGTCCCATCGTTTCCGAGGTGCACGTCCTGCCGCGCACCCACGGCTCGGCGCTGTTTACGCGCGGTGAGACACAGGCGATCGTCGTCGCCACGCTCGGTACCGGCGAGGACGAGCAATTCGTCGACGCGCTCGAAGGCACCCGTAAAGAGCGTTTCATGCTGCACTACAACTTCCCGCCCTACTCGGTGGGCGAGACAGGCCGCATGGGCTCGCCCGGCCGCCGCGAGATCGGTCACGGCAAACTCGCTTGGCGCGCCGTGCGCCCCGTGATGCCGACACAGGAAGAGTTCCCCTACACCATTCGTCTCGTCTCGGAGATCACCGAGTTCGAACGGTTCCTCGTCGATGGCCACCGTGTGCGGCAGCTCGCTCGCACTGATGGACGCCGGCGTGCCCTTGAAGGCTCCCGTGGCCGGCATCGCCATGGGCCTCATCAAGGAAGGCGACGACTTCGCCGTGCTGTCGGACATTCTCGGCGACGAGGATCATCTCGGCGACATGGACTTCAAGGTGGCCGGCACCGAGAAGGGCGTCACGTCGCTGCAGATGGACATCAAGATCACCGGCATCACCGAGGAGATCATGCGCGTTGCCCTCGATCAGGCGCGCGATGGTCGTTTGCACATCCTCGGCGAGATGGCCAAGGCACTGGGCACCGCGCGTACCGAGCTCGGTGAGCACGCTCCGCGCATCGAGACGATCAAGATCCCGACCGACAAGATCCGTGAAGTGATCGGTTCGGGTGGCTCGGTGATCCGTGAGATCGTTGCCGAGTCCGGTGCCAAGATCGACATCGAGGACGACGGCACGGTCAAGGTTGCCGCCTCCAAGCGGGAATCGATCGACGCCGCCTTGAGGCGCATCAGGGAAATCACGTCCGAGCCCGAGGTCGGCACGATCTACAAGGGCAAGGTCGTCAAGATCATGGACTTCGGCGCCTTCGTGAACTTCTTTGGCGCCAAGGACGGCCTCGTGCACATCTCGCAGCTGGCCCCGGGCCGGCCCGCCACCGTCGGCGAGGTCGTCAAGGAAGGCCAGGAGGTCTACGTCAAACTCTTGGGCTTCGACGAGCGCGGCAAGACGCGCCTGTCGATGAAGATCATCGACCAGGCGACCGGTCAGGAGATCCCCCGCGCCGAGGGTGAACCCGACCCCGAGGCGGAGTTCAGCGCTGCGCGTCCGCCGCGCCGTGACCGCGAGGGCGGCGGTGGCCGCGATCGCCGGCCCCCGCGCCGCGATCGCGAGGCCAGCTAGCCTTCCGATCTGAGCTAAGAAAGGCCGCCGGCGCAAACCGGCGGCCTTTTTGCGAGATGGTCGAGTACCGGTCTCACGCTGATGCACGCACCGCACCGTTCGGCGCGGCTCTACCCGCTCTCTGCTGCACGCTGACAGATGCGTGGCAATGGCGTTCCGTTGAACCACAGCTCGTAGCTGTTCGGCGCGTTGGTGCGCGCCCATGACGTCTTCGAAATGTCCTTCACGGCGAGCTCCAACCCCAGCGTGCCGAACAGATTGGCGATCTGCTTGGCGCGGGGCTCATCCTCCTCGTGGAAGAAGCGCAGCTCCTGATTGGAGTTGGCATAGCCCTGGAATTTGCGCACCGCCGGGAAGACGCACGGCGGCCTTGTCGGCATCCTTGAACGCGTCGCGCAACCGCACGAGGCAATTGTAGATTTCGTCATTCGGCACGTGGATGAACACGCGGGCGGGGCGGCGCTCGAGGGCCACGCGGTACGCCTCGGCAACGTCGGAGTTCTCCTTGGCGGCGGCCTGAATGGCAACTTCGAGCATGGGGAGCAGCTCGTGGTTCTCCGCCGTCGTTGCGTAGTCGATCTGCGCCGCCAGGAATTCCATCGGCACCTTGCCGTTCTTGGCGAGGTACTCGAACATCGCGATGCCGTACTTCTGCTTCTCCGGCGACTTGTCGGTGACGAGGTCGATCATGCTCTTGAGGTCGTTGACGTTCTGCTGCCAGCGCGTCCAGTACCAGCCCATGCCGGCGACGGTGAGCGGAACGAGCACGATCGACAGCATCTTGAAGAATGCGTCCCACCAGTCGGCGCCCATTTTGAATTTCACGTTTTGTCACCCATCCGAGTTCGCCGCGCCGCGGATTCCCGGCTGCAAAAGCGGCATTGCCGTGACTTGCGAGCGGGGATGCGTGGCAAAGCCGCGTTGTGCGCTTAACGTGGTTAACTGTCGCGGAGGCGCGCCGAACTTCAGCTTTCCGGTGGATGTGTCTTGGTCGCGACTGCGCGTGCGGACAGGCTGCGCTAGGAATCCGATGTCTGCAGTTGGGCAGGAGGACACGTCATGATGCGTATGAGCTTTGTCGGGTTGTCTCTCGTCGTTGCACTCGCCGGTGCCGCAATAGTCTCCAGCGCCGAGGCCGGATGCCGCCGCGCCGGCGGCGTCGCGACGATGGTGACGTATGACCTCGCGGTGTTCATGGCCAACGCCGCCTTGAAGAACTCAATCGCCGATCATGGCGAACGTCCGGCGGGGCCGGTGCAGCTGAAGTGCACCGACGACACGCTGACGACGACCTGCACGGCGCGTCGACAGGCCTGCAAGTAGTCTCGGGCTTGCCTGCGAGCTTTTCGCCTCAAAGAGCTGTCGCGCGGCCCTATGATGGGCGCGGCGGCGTCGCTCGTGTTCATAGGGCGCCCCGTTCAGACATGGGTCCGGGTCGCAGATCGATGCGCCGGCTTTGATGCTTAGAGATTGAAGAAATTTTAGCCGTACTGGCTAAGCCGGTTTTGGCTGCTCCTAGTTTACCCTTTGGGGACGTTCAAAAACGGGAGAAATAGCATGACTCGTTATCTTCCCATTGGTGCCATTGCCGGGGCGCTGGCGCTGGGCGCCGCCACATTTGGCACTGCGCAGGCGGCGCCTGTTGTTGGCCTCAGCGCCGTAGCCGGCGACGCGGCTCATTCGGCGACGGTGGTCGACAAGGCCGGCTGGCGCGTTTGGCGCGTCCACCGCAATTGGTGGTGGCGCTGGCGCCGTTGGTGATCGGCTCTTGCAAAGGGGAGCGGCGCCAAAGAAGCGCCTTCCCTATTTTGCTTGAGAACTAGCGTCTCGCGCAATCTGTCGCCGTCGAGTAGGCGGCGACGCGGGCTATCCGGCCAGCAGCGCTTTTTCGATCGCGGCCTCGCCGGAAACCATCTGCCAGAAAGCAATCATCTTGGCCCCGTCATGGAACTCTTCCATGCGCCCAATTTTGTCGCCACGGTAGGTGACAAGCTGGCGATATGAACCGACAAGCATGTGCCGCGTCGTCTTGTGGCGTATGTAGCATTCGATTTTCGCGCGGCCCACGCCATCGGCAAAGCGGAAATACTCCGCGACGGAAACGCTTTCAGCGACATCCGCAATCGGCTGTAGCATCGCGCGCATTGCTTGCTTCCCCTCGATGAGGAGGGGACCGCCATCGACACCGCCGGTATTGCAGAAATAGGTCAGATCGTCGACGTAATTGCTGAGCAGGCCTTCGACGTCTCCCTGGCTCCACGCAGCATGAGCCCGATCCAAGATCATCCGGGCTCTGTGTTCGTCGAGCTCCATTTTCAATGTCCCTTCCGCCGATAGTCTCGGCGATACTTCAACGGCGGCCTAGAACGGCCGCGCGAAAAAGGCGAAGCCTCTCAGAAGCCCCTGCTGATTTGAACGCGGAAGCTATTTGGCTGGTTAGCGCGGCACTCGTGCCAGAAATCGAATCGGTCACGCGGGTGCACGATGTTAGCCGAAATGATGAGCGCGAGGGGCAGCATTTGACACGCGAGATCCTGCTCAGAGCGGCCATTGTGTCATGTCAGTCAAGCAACGCAAGCCTTTGCGCATGTTGAATGTCAGGGGACAGAGGGGCCATCGTGATGATTAAGCGCTCGCCGTATTCATCTACGGCATCAACCTGAGCGCCGACGAGACGGTAACTAGGTTGGATATCGACTTTACCCGGATTTCCAGTTTTATTCAGGGAATTGTGCAAACCAGTCAGTGCTCGGAAGTGCCTGGTGAAAAGGCATTTGTCCAACCCGTTCGTCGCTCGATTGCCAAATATGGAGCGTTGCGAAATCCCCGCTGCGCACTTAGACGCGCACTTAGAGACGGAATGACCGGGCCTGTTGAGGTTTAGTCTTAATTCTCAAGCCGCTTCAATTTCGGTTACAGCGCTCACCTGCACGGGCATTTCGGCCGTTGCATCGTTCTTTGGCCATCGCGCTTCAGCGTGACGCGTCGATCCCGACCCTTTGACGGTGATGTCCTCAAAGCCGGCGGCGCGTAGCCGGTCGGCGATCGTGTCGTTTCCCGCCAGGCTCTCGAGCAGTCCGAGAGAGATCGTCGCACGGTAGCGCCGGCCATGGCGTACGGTGAAGGTCCCCATGTCTTTCTCCTTCGGCATTTCCCAATGGTTTGTACCGCATGATGCCCCGACCTCTTGGCCCCGTGGACGACAGGCGGTGCCGCGACTAGGCTCCGCGCGAGTGGATGGGAGCGATTGGCATGGCGAAACGCACGGCGGTCATCGTCGGGTCTACCGGCGCGATCGGGCGGCAGCTTATGCCTTTGCTGCTCGCTTCGCCGCATTTCGACAAGGTGGTGGTTCTGCATCACCGGCGGACCCCGTATGCTGGCCTGGCCAAAGTCGACGAGCGCGTGATCGATTTCGCCAGCATACCAATGCCGACGGCAGGCGATGACCTAGAGGGGGTATTCTGCTGCGTCGGCACCACGCAGAAGAAGGCCGGGTCGACCGAAGCTTTCCAGCGCGTCGACCGGGACGTGCCCATCGCTTTGGCACGCTGGGCGGCCGCCAACAACGCCACGACCTATGTCGGCATCAGCTCGGTCGACGCCCGGGCGACGGCCGGGAGTGTCTATCTCAAGACCAAGGGCCAGATGGAGGGCGGCGTCGCCGGAGCCGGGCTACGCTCCACGTATATTCTACGGCCCTCATTGCTCGCGGGTGGGCGCGACGAGTTCCGGCTAGCGGAGCGTGTCGGCAACCGGGTCCTTGCCGTGATCGGCCCGTTGATGGCCGGCCCGTTGCGCAAGTACCGGGCGGTGCACACGAAAACGGTGGCGCAGGCGATGCTGGTTTGCTCTGAACGCGCCGAGCCAGGGGTTCACATCGTCGAGTCCGACGTCATTCAGGACATTGGCGCCTAGTCGCGAGGTCCCCTTGCACAGAGCCCCGGCGCGAACGATTTCTCGGCTATCCTTAACCATGGCCGATGATGGCTTTCCGGCAACCCCGCCAAAAGAAAGCAACTTTAAGCAGCCGCGCGACACAGTGCAGTCTTTCCCCGTATCCTCGTGCCGATTAGCCGTTGGCAGCCAAGCCTCCGCGAGAAGAAGTGCCCGATGAAGATCGTTATCGCCCCAGATTCCTTCAAAGAAAATCTGACCTCCCTGGAAGTGGCGAGCGAGATCGAGACGGGACTGAAGCGGGTCTGGCCCGACGCCGTCTACGTCAAGGTGCCTATGGCCGATGGCGGCGAGGGTACGGTGCAGTCTCTGGTCGATGCGACCGGCGGGCAGATCGTCAAAACCGAAGTATCTGGCCCGATGGGCGTCAAGGTGATGGCCTCATACGGGCTGCTTGGCGACGGCAAGACGGCGGTGATCGAGATGGCGGAGGCCTCCGGGCTGCCGCTCGTCCCCAAGGATCAGCGCAACCCGCTGGTCGCCACCACGTATGGCACTGGCGAGCTGATCGGCGACGCCATCAAGCGCGGCGTTGAAGAAATCATCCTCGGCATCGGCGGATCGGCCACGAATGACGCGGGCGCTGGCCTAGCGCAGGCGCTCGGTGTGCGCTTCCTCAACTTTGGCGGTGCCCCAATCCGCGACCTCATCTCCGGCGGCGATCTCGATGACGTACAGGCCGTCGATATGTCGACGGTAAACCCGGGGCTTGCGAAGATTCACATCAGCGTCGCCTGCGACGTCACCAATCCGTTGTGCGGAGAGAAGGGCGCCTCGCGCGTCTACGGTCCGCAAAAGGGCGCCACACCGGAAATGGTTGAGGTCCTCGACAAGAACCTCGCGCACTTCGCCCACATCATCAAACGCAGCATCGGGGCCGACGTCATCGA
Source organism: uncultured Alphaproteobacteria bacterium (assembly GCA_963724595.1). Classification (GTDB taxonomy): domain Bacteria; phylum Pseudomonadota; class Alphaproteobacteria; order Rhizobiales; family Hyphomicrobiaceae; genus Hyphomicrobium_A. The sequence goes on from CAVRVR010000009.1 coordinate 349,102, forward strand.
TCGGCCGGGCGCCGGTGCCGGCGGCGGCATCGGTGCAGGCCTCATGGCCTTCACCAACGCGACGCTGAAGCGCGGTGTCGAGCTCGTCGTCGCGGCAACGCGCCTCGAGGAGATCATGCAAGGCGCCGACCTCGCCATCACCGGCGAGGGGCGCGTCGACTTCCAGACCGCGTTCGGCAAGACGCCTTCGGGTGTGGCCGCGGCTGCGCGCAAGCACGGTGTCCCGGTCGTTGCCATTGGTGGCGGTCTTGCCGATGACGCAGGCGGCGTGTTCGCGCACGGCATCGATGGCCTGGAATCGGCCACGCCCAACGCCATGCCGCTCGACGTCGCGATCAAGAAGTCGCGGCAGTATCTGCAAGATGCTGCGGAGCGCGCGGCGCGCCTTATCATCATCGGCCAGCGAATGCCCAAGTCCGCTTCCTGAGCAACGGCAAATTCGACACGCCTCTATCGCCTTGATTAAGCATGGCGCGTGAGCATGTGGGCGTAATCTGTCAGTCACGCTAAGCTGCGTACCCGTTGAAACCGCACCAGATTGCGGTCGGGGGGTAGCGTATGAAGTCCTTTGTGCCTCAATTGGCGATGGCGCCGCATGTCGCGGCGCTGCTGAAGCTCGCGACCCATGCCGCGTTCGTTGCCGAGCGTCAGCCGGCGCCTCCTCCCGCGTCCACCGACGCCATCACCAATTGGGAGGGCGGCGTCACCTATCGTCCTGCCGTCATCGTGCGCCCGCAGACTGTCGACGACGTGGTGCGCGTCGTCTCGGATACCGCGACGTATCCTTCGCCGGTGCGCCCGGTCGGCAAGTTGCATTCGCCGGCGCCCTGCTCCGCCGATGTGGGCGGCACCATGCTCGACATGACGGGCATGACGCGCATCATCGAGATCGGCCACGACTTCGTCACGGCGGAGGCCGGCGCTCTCTACATCGACGTCGCGGAGGTGCTGGCGCGTCATGACAGGCAGTTTCACATCAACACCGAGATCGGCAACGTCACGCTGGGCGCGGTCGCCTGCGCTGCGACGAAGGACAGCTCGCTCATCGGCACATCGCATTGGGGCCAGGTGAGCTCATTCGTATCGGGCGTAAAGGTCGTCAAGCCCGACAGCACGATCGCCACTTACCACGAGAGCGAGCACCCCGAGGAAATGCGGCTGCTGCGCTCCAGCTACGGCCTGCTCGGCGTCCTCGTCGAGGTGACGCTGCGCATCAAGCCAACGACCGCCGTCTATGCGCGCCATCGTGTCTACACGATCGATGCGTTCCGCGCCGCGATGCCGGAGCTCGTCGCCCAGGGCAACGCGCTGATGATGTACATCTACCCTTTCTCCAAAAAGGTGATGGTGGAGGAGAGGCGCGAGCTGCACGGCGTGAAGCCTACGTCGTCGGGGCGCTGGTGGCTGCGCAACGCCTTCTGGCGTCGGCTCGGTCCGATGTTCACAATCTTGATCGCGCGTGGCGCGCCGAGCCGCACCATCGAGCACCACGTTCGCTCGATCTACGATCACCTTATCTGCCGGTGGACTTGCATGATCGTCGGCGGAAATTCGACCACGCCGCACCTGCAGATCATTCGCCATCAGGAAAAGCCTGGACCCTACAAGTTCGTCTTCTCCATGTGGTCGTTCGACGAACCACAGTTTTTCGAGACACTCGAAGCCTACTGCCGCTTCTGCCGCGACTATGCAGAGCGCACCGGCTTTCGCTGCGATCTGCCGGCGGTCGGCTACCGCATGGTGCAAGACAAGAACGCGCTGCTTTCGTTCGCGCACGATGCGCCGGCGATGAGCATCGACCCGGTTTCCACCGGCGGCCCCGGATGGGATGAGTTCCTCAAGGCGTTCAACGAGTTCTCAAGCGCCCACAATGGGCACCCGCTGTTCAATCAGACGAAGCATCTGACGCCGGAGCAGGTGTCCAAAGCCTATGGCAAGCGCTGGGCCGAGTTCGCGCAAGCACGACACGCGCGCGATCCGGGCAACCGCCTCCTCTCGAGCTACTTCGCGACGCTATTGAAGAGCGCCGACAAGGCCTGATCAGACGATGCTCTTGGCATAAAGATCGGCGCGGCGGTCGCGGAAAAAGCCCCAGTCGGCGCGATAGCTTTCGAGTTCAGTGAGATCGAACGTGTGCACGAGCACACCCTCGTCCGTTGCACCGAAGCTCTCGACGATCTCGCCGCGGTGGTCGGTGATGAACGAGTGGCCATAAAATTTCTGCTCGGCGCCGTCGTTCTCTTCGAGACCAATGCGATTGGCCGCAACGACAGGCACGGCGTTCGCCACCGCGTGGCCCTGCATCGCGCGCTGCCATTGCGCGTGTGTGTCGAGCGCCGTGTCGGACGGCTCCGATCCGATGGCGGTTGGATAGAACAGCACCTCTGCACCGGCGAGCGCCATCGCCCGCGCGCACTCGGGGAACCATTGGTCCCAGCAAATGCCGACGCCGATGGTGCCCGTGCGCGTCGTCCATGCTTTGAAGCCGGTGTCGCCGGGACGGAAGTAGTACTTCTCCTGATAGCCCGGGCCGTCGGGGATGTGGCTCTTGCGATAGATGCCGAGGATATTGCCGTCGACATCGGCAATGGCGACGCTGTTATAGTAGCGCGGGCCGTCCTTCTCGAAGAACGAGATAGGAATGACGACGCGCAGCTCGGCGGCGAGCTTCTGCAGGGCCAGCACGCACGTATGCTCGGTCACCGGCAACGCGGTGGCGAACCACTTCGGATCCTGGCGCGTCGGGAAGTAGATGCCCTGGAATAGCTCCGACGGCAGCACGACCTGCGCTCCGCGCTTGGCCGCTTGCCGTACGAAGGCTTCCGTCTTGGCGATGTTCTCCGCCAAGTCGTCGCCATACGAAGTCTGAATGGCGGCGACGGTGAGCGTGCGGTTGCTCATCTATCGGGGTTCCTGCTGGGTAATGCAGTGGAAAGAGCCACCACCGGCCGTGCCGCAGCCGAGCAGCCCGCGCGACGAGACACCGATAACCTTGTGATCGGGAAACACGGCGCGCAGGCCGGCGAGCGCCGCCTCTTCTGTCGGGGTGCCGTAAACGGGCACCACGACGAGGCCATTGGCGATGACGAAGTTCATGTGCGACGCCGGTGAAACTTCGCCGAGCGCGTTGCGATAGAGGCCAACGCCGGGGATGCGCGTCACCTGGAGCCTACGCCCTGAGGAGTCCGTCGCTCCTTCCAGCGTTGCCGCGATGGCATCGAGCGTCACCCTGTTCGGGTCGTCGTCACCGGCTGGCGCCTGACACACGACGCGCCCCGGCCCGACGAATCGCGCGATGTTGTCGATATGGCCGTCCGTGTGGTCGTTCTTCAGGCCCTCGTCGATCCAGATGACCTTCTTAGCCCCGAACGCGGCAGCCAGCGCGGCTTCCGCCTGCGCCTTCGTCCAGCCGTTGCGGTTGGGGTTGAGGAGCGTCTGCCGCGTCGTCAGGATGGTGCCTTCGCCGTCATGGTCGACGGCACCGCCCTCCAGCACGAAGTCGAAACGCTGCACGGCCGTATCGGCGAAGCGCGCAACGTCATCGCCGACGGTCGCATCGTCTGGCAGGTCGTATTTGCCGCCCCAGCTGTTGGTCGCAAAGCGCAGGGCAACTCGCCCCAGGTGGGTGCGCGCAAAAATCGGCCCAGTGTCGCGCAGCCAGATATCGCCGTAGCGTGCCGGCGCGAAGTCGGCGACACCGCCTAGGGCGGCCCGCGCCGAGGCCTCGGCCTCCGCTCCGTTGACGCAGCAGGCGGACCGTCGTCGCCTCGCTCAAAGCGCGCACCATCGCCGCCACGTCCCGGCGGGGCGTTTCGAGGTCGCCGTTCCACTCGTCCGCGTCGGCCGGCCAAGCCGTCCACACAGCCTTGAGCAGCGCCCACTCGGGCGGGACAGTGATGGTCGTTTCGGTTACGTCGGGCAGCATCTCGGCTCTCGATTGGCGTCGTTCAGCGATCAATAGCGGGCGCAGCGTCCGCTGGGGAGCCTCATATCGTGCGTTGCTGTCGCAATGAACAGTGGCATGTCGCCCCTACGGGTCCGAATTTCGTCCCGGACCTTCATTTGGTGCCGGTACACGAAGGCTGCCGAGAGCTTGCCGGCGCCGGTGAATTTGCGGCGAGGGCATGAACCCTTAGTTTTCCCTGAGCGGAGGTCAGCCGTCGGAGCTGAGCCTCTCGTCATACCTTGGACTGTACCTATGCCAACGTCGCCGGGCGCATTGCCGCGACAGACATTTGCCGCTCAGAGGGACAATCATGGTTCGCAGCTCAGCTATCGCACTGGCCGTAGCGATTTCGCTTGGCACTCTTGGTTTGACAACCGGCGCCCTCGCGCGCGGCGGCGGCTTCGGCGGCGGTCACTTCGGCGGCGGTTTCGATGGCGGGTTTGGCGGCGGCCATTTCGGCGGCGGCTTCCGGGACTTTGGCGGCGGCCACGACTTCGGTGGCGGCAACGCCTCTGCCAAGGCTGCCAGCGTGCTTCAGGCGACCTGCCCATCGCAGATCCCGGACACTACCGAGGGCCGGCTCGAGGCGATGGCCAAGCGTTTGAAGGCGACCACGATGGCGATGAACGAAGTGCGCCCGGCACTGGTCGGCTTCTATGACTTGCTGTCGGACGAGCAGAAGGCGCGTTTCGACACGATGGCGGGCCACTGAGATCCGCGACTGTCGAATCAAAAAGGCCGGGGGCGCAAGATGCGCCGCCGGCCTTGCATTTTCGAGCCCGCTTAGCCGAGCTCGACGGAACGTAATCGCAGCGCGTTGGCGATGACGCTGACGGACGACAGCGCCATAGCGGCCGCGGCGATGATCGGCGACAACAGGATGCCGAACACCGGATAGAGCACGCCCGGCCGCGATCGGCACGCCCGCGGCGTTGTAAACGAATGCGAAGAACAGGTTCTGGCGGATATTGCTCATCGTGGCGACCGACAGCCGTCGCGCCTTGCACGATGCCCTGCAGATCGCCACGCAGCAGCGTGACGCCGGCGCTTTCGATGGCGACATCCGTACCGGTGCCCATGGCAATGCCGACATCGGCGGCGGCCAGCGCCGGCGCGTCGTTGACGCCGTCGCCGGCCATGGCGACGACACGCCCTTCGCGCTTAAGCCTATCGACTACAGCACTCTTTTGATCCGGCAGCACCTCGGATTCGATGTCGGAGATGCCGAGGCGGCGTGCGATGGCCTGCGCAGTGGTGCGGTTGTCGCCCGTCAGCATGACGATGCGAATGCCGTCGGCGCGCAAGGCCTCCAGCGCCGCCTGCGTCGAGGCTTTGATCGGATCGGAGATGGCGATGACGCCGGCCGCCTTGCCGCCGACGCCGACAAAGATCGACGTGGCTCCATCGGCGCGCAGTTTCTCGGCGTCTCCGGCGAGCGAGGCAACGTTGACGCCATGCTCGCTTGAGGAAGGCCGCGTTGCCGAGCACGACGCGCTTGCCCTCGACGGTACCGAAGGCGCCCTTGCCGGTTGGCGAGTCGAAGTCCGTTGCAGCACTCAGCGCGATCTTGCGCGCCTCGGCCGCAGCGACGATCGCCGCCGCCAGTGGATGCTCGCTCGCCCGTTCGACGCTGGCGGCGAGCCGGAGGATGCTTGCCTCGTCGAAGCCGGCCGCCGGTACGACAGCAGTTACCGCCGGCCGGCCCTCGGTCAGCGTACCGGTCTTGTCGACGACCAGCGTGTCGACTTTCTCCAGACGTTCCAGCGCTTCGGCGTTCTTGATCAGCACGCCGGCCTCGGCGCCGCGCCCGACGCCGACCATGATCGACATGGGCGTCGCGAGTCCAAGTGCACACGGGCAGGCGATGATGAGCACGGCGACGGCGGCGATCAGCGCATATGAGAAGCGCGGCTCCGGCCCCCATATCATCCAGGCGGCGAAGGCGAGGACCGCCGTCAGAATTACTGCGGGCACGAACCAGCCGGCGACTGAGTCGGCGAGCTTCTGGATCGGCGCGCGGCTGCGCTGCGCTTCCGAAACCAGCGCCACGATGCGCGCCAGCATCGTGTCGCGGCCGACGCGTTGGGCTTCGATGATCAGGCTGCCGCTGCGATTGAGCGTGCCGCCGATAACGCTGTCGCCTACCGACTTGGTCACCGGCATCGACTCGCCCGTCACCATCGATTCATCGACGGCACTGCGGCCCTCGACGACTTTGCCGTCGACGGGAATTTTCTCGCCTGGGCGGACGCGCAGGCGCTCGCCGATCACGACCTCATCGAGGGGAATTTCGTTCTCAACTCCGTCCGTCGCGATTCGCCGTGCCGTCTTGGGAGCGAGGTCGAGCAGCGCGCGTATGGCACCGCTCGTGCTGTCGCGTGCCTTCAGCTCGAGCACCTGGCCAAGCAGCACCAGCAAGGTTATCACGGCCGCCGCCTCGAAGTACACCGGCACCGAGCCGTCGTGGGCCCGTAAAGCGACGGGAAACGCATTGGGCAGCAGCGTGGCAACGACGCTGTAGGCGTAGGCAGCGCCGGTGCCGAGGGCGATCAGCGTGAACATGTTGAGGTTGCGCGTCAGCACCGAGCGATAGCCGCGCTCGAAGAACGGCGCGCCGGCCCACAACACGACAGGCGTTGCCAGGATGAGCTGCACCCAGTTCGACCGCGCTCCGCCAATCAGATGATCGAAGCCGAGCAGATGGTTGCCCATCTCCAGGAGGAACACGGGCACGGTCAACGCCAGCGCGACCCAAAACCGGTGCTGCATGTCGACAAGCTCGGGGTTCGGCCCCTGGTCGGCGGTCACCTCGACCGGCTCCAAAGCCATGCCGCAAATCGGGCACGAGCCAGGACCGATCTGGCGGATCTGCGGATGCATTGGGCAGGTGTAGATCGTGCCCGGCGCCACAGCCTTCGGCGGCGCTTCATCGCGCGCGAGATACTTTTGCGGATCGGCGGTGAACTTGCTGCGGCAGCCCGAAGAGCAAAAATAGTACGTGCGTCCGCCATGCTCGGCGCGGTGCTTGGCGGTATGTGGATCGACGTCCATCCCACACACCGGGTCCTTGGCGCCGGCTACCTTTGCCGCGGCAGGCTTGGAATCCTTCGAGCAGCAGCTGCCAGGCGTAGGGGCGGCGTGGCTGGGCCCGTGGGGAGAGTGCTCGGGCATGGACAGCTCCATTTGCGGCCGAGAGGGAGGTGCTACGCTACTTGACCAAGTATACCCCCCAGGGGTATATGTCAATCATGCAGCCGACAGCCAAATCGTCATGTCTGAAGCGGCTTGGCCGGATCGAGGGCCAGGTACGCGGCATCGCCCGTATGGTCGCCGAGGATCGTTGTTGCATCGATATCGTCACCCAACTCTCTGCAGTGCGCGCCGCGCTGCGGCGCGTCGAGCAGGAAGTCTTGGGCGATCACGTCGCACATTGCGTCGAGCACGCCATTGCCAACGGCAACGTCGACGAGCAGCGCCGCAAGGTGGCTGAGCTGATGGAGGTCTTTGCCCGCGCCGACCGGTGACACCCTCGGTGTAAGCAGCGGCTGAGATGGCCGCTAGGCAGCGATGAGCTCGAAGGAGGTAACCTCCGGCCAGAACACCCGGGCCCGGTCGCTGGCCTGTGCCGGGTCGCCGGTCGTCATCAGGGTTAGCGAGTGGCCGCGATGGCCGTCCACGTAGTGCTGGTGGCGGGCGAGGTAGTCCTCCAGGCTGTCGGCAACGACTTCCGGCTGCGAGAGGATGCGCGTGAATGGCGGCAGGTGCCGTCGGAACAGGTGCTCGACCAATGGGAAGTGGGTACAACCCAGGATCGCTCGGTGCGGCGGTGTGCCGTTCGTCTGTTCCAATGCACCGCGGATGCCTTCCTCGACCAGGCGGTCGAGTTCGGCCTCGGGCGCCTCTTCCTCAATGGCACCGGCAAGCCGCGAACACACCTGCTGCACAACTGTCACGCGCGGGCAGCGCTTGCGGATCTCCTCCGGGTAGGCGCCCGAGCTGATCGTCCGCGTGGTGCCGAACACGGCGATGAGGTCGGTATTGTACTTTTGCGGGTACTGCGGGCCGGACACGGCCCATGGGGTCTGCGTGGCGGCCTCGACCGTCGGCGCCACGATGCCAAGCACGTTGTGGCCGCGCCACTGGCTCGCCGGTAGCCACTTCTGCTGCAGGTGGCGGGCGGCTACGGCGGTGGCCGTGTTGCAGCCGAGCAGGACGAGTTTGCAGCCGCGCGCGAACAGCGCCTCGACGCACGCCCGCGTGAGATCGATTACCTCCGCCGACGAACGGTCGCCGTAAGGTACGTGAGCGTGGTCGCCCAGATAGAGAAAGGGCTTGTCGGGGAAGCGGTTGACGAGCGCGCGCAGCACCGTCAGTCCGCCGAGGCCTGAATCGAAGACGCCGATCATGCGCGTGTGTGGATCGCCATCGTCAGCCCGTCAAGGTGTGAAGCGTCACTCGGCAGCTTCCGATGGCGACCGTCCACCTGGCGTAGTGGTGGATTCGCGATCGAGCTGCTTCAGCGCATCTAGACTGGGCATGGCGACGGTGGAGTATCCGCAGTCGACGAAGTGCACTTCACCGGTCACCGCTCCCGACAAATCGGAGAGCAGGTAAAGTGCCGAGCCACCGACTTCGTTCAGGGTCGGCGTACGCTTCAGGGGGGCGTGTTCTTTCTGATAGTTGAAGATGACGCGCGCGTCGGAGACGCCGGCGCCAGAAAGGGTGCGCATCGGGCCGGCAGAAAGCGCGTTGACGCGGATACCTTGCGGACCGAGGTCGGCCGCGAGATAGCGCACGGAAGCTTCGAGCGCGGCTTTGGCGACACCCATCACGTTATAGGACGGCACGGACTTCGTGGCGCCGCCGTAGCTGAGCGTCAGCAACGAGCCGCCGTTTTGCATCAACGGAATAGCGCGCTTGGCGATCTCGGTGAACGAGAAGCACGAGATGACCATCGTGTTGGTGAAGTTCTCGCGCGTGGTGTTGACGTAGCGGCCGGAGAGCTCACGCGGATCGGAAAAGGCGAGCGCGTGCACAACGAAGTCGAGGTTGCCCCAGCTTTCTTTGATGCGCGCGAAAACGCGGTCGACGCTGTCGAGGTCGAGTACGTTGGCCGGTTCGATGATCTCCGACCCGAGCTGCTGGGCGAGCGGCAGCGCGCGGCGCCCGAAGGCGCCATCCTGATAGGTGAAGGCGAGCTGCGCGCCTTGGCCTGCGAGTGATGCGGGCAATGCCCCAGGCGATTGAGCGCTCGTTGGCAACGCCCATGATGAGCCCGCGCTTGCCAGCCATGATCGGGCCAGGTTTGGCTAGATCGATCTCGGTCATGGGAGTTCCTGTCGTTCCTGAAGTACATGTGGACGGCTGGAAGCAGCCGCCGCGGTTTCATAACCGTTATGCGCTCGGCCGCTGTTCCCAGAAGGACAGCCGTTCTACAGCCGTTTCTAGCTGGTCACACGGCGAAAAACGAGCGTGGCATTGGTGCCGCCGAAGCCGAAGCTGTTCGACATCACACAGTTAAGGCTAACATTATCAATCCGTTCGCGCACGATAGGCATATCGGCCAAGATCAGGATCGATCTCTTCGATGTTGGCACTCTCGCAGATGAAGCCGTTGTTCATCATCAGCAGCGAGAAGATCGCCTCTTGGACGCCGACGGCGCCGAGCGAATGGCCGGTAAGCGATTTGGTGGCGGCGATCTTCGGCACGTCGCCGTCGAACACTTTGCGGATGGCCTCGATCTCGCGCAGGTCGCCGATAGGTGTGCCGGTGCCGTGTGGGTTGATGTAGTCGACCTTCTGGCCAATGCCCTTGCCGTCGAGGCCCTTGAGGGCCAGCTGCATGCAACGCACCGCCCCTTCGCCCGACGGCGCAACCATGTCGTAGCCGTCCGAGGTGGCGCCGTATCCGGCGACCTCACCGTATATGCGCGCCCCGCGTGCCTTGGCGTGCTCGAGTTCCTCGAGCACGACGACACCGGCCCCACCGGCGATGACGAAGCCATCACGGTTCTTGTCGTAGGCGCGGCTGGCCTTGGCCGGCGTGTCGTTGAACTTGGAGGACATGGCGCCCATAGCGTCGAACAGCACCGACAGCGTCCAGTCGAGCTCCTCGCAGCCGCCGGCGAACATCACGTCCTGCTTGCCCCACTGAATGAGCTCGGCGGCATTGCCGATGCAGTGCGCCGACGTGGAGCAGGCGGAGGCGATCGAATAGTTGACGCCCTTGATCTGAAAGCTGGTGGCGAGGGCGGCGGAAGGCCCGGAGCACATCGCCTTTGGGACCTCGAAGGGGCCGACCTTGCGCGGGTCCTTCTCGCGTGTCACGTCGGCGGCGGCGACAATGGCGCGCGTCGACGGGCCGCCGGAGCCCATGATGATGCCGGTACGCTCGTTGATGACGTCTTTTTCTTCGAGGCCGGCGTCACGGATTGCCTGGTCCATAGCCACGTAGTTCCAGCCGACGCCGTCGCCCATGAAGCGGCGTGGCTTGCGAGGAACTTGCGATTCCCAGTCGATGTTGGGGGCGCCGTGAACTTGGCAGCGGAAGCCGAGCTCGGCGTACTTGTCGGCGCGCACGATGCCCGACTTTGCCTCGCGGAGAGACGCGAGCACTTCCTGGCAGCTGTTTCCGATCGAGGAAACAATGCCCATGCCCGTGACGACCACACGTCTCATCCGTCCATCCTCTTCGCCCGGTCCCGGAAGCTTAGAGCTTCTCTCGCAGTTCGGCACCGGCGGAAGCGAGCACGAAAAACCATCAAGATCAAGGACTGAGCGCCGCCGCCGTGTCGCCACTTTCGAAGAGGCCGACGCGCAGGTCGCTCGCCGTATAGATCACCTGGCCATCGGCTTTCATGACGCCGTCGGCGATGGCGAGTTTGAGTTTGCGCAGGATGACCCGCTTCATATCGACGATGTACTCGACGCGGCCGGTGGTCGGCACCACCATGCCGGTGAATTTGACCTCCCCGACGCCGAGCGCGCGACCCCGCCCGGGGGCGCCCAGCCAGCCGAGGAAGAAGCCAGTCATCTGCCACAGGGCGTCAAGCCCGAGGCAGCCCGGCATGACGGGGTCTCCCTGGAAATGGCATTTGAAGAACCACTCGAGACGGCTGTTGCCCGCTACCGCAAGCTCGGCCGCGATCTGGCCCTTGCCGTGCTGGCCACCAGTTTCGGAAACGAGGGATATACGGTCGAACATCAGCATCGGCGGCAGCGGCAACTGGGCATTGCCTGCGCCAAAGAGCTCTCCGCGGCCGCACGTGAGAAGATCCTCGTATTCGAAGCTCGTGCGGCGTTCTGTCATGATCTCTTCGCTCAATCCTCGGTGGCAAACGCCTGGCGGCTTCGGGCGCAGCCGGGCGCTTCCTAACACAGTCACTTGGCCTTCAAAAGGGTGAGGGGCCAGCTATAAAGCGATGATGTGCCCGGCTCCAGCAGGGTTTGCCCCGAGTTGCGGGCCGTCAGCTTGCTGCCTATACTATACGCTTGGTGTCAGCTTGATTGGGCCGCCCTAGCGTGGGTTTTGGCTGGGCCAAGCGGCCACCCCAACAACATGGCGCGCACCACGCGGATGACTGACAGCACACCTGGTTCTCACAAGGACGGTAAGACTCGGGGCGTCGCTCAGCTCCTGCGCAAGGCTGGCCTGCGGCCAACGCGTCAACGCCTGGCGCTGGGCGCACTTCTATTCGAGGGCGAGGATCGGCACGTCACGGCCGAATTGCTGCACGCCGAGGCGACCGCCGTTGGCCATCACGTCTCGCTGGCGACCGTCTACAACACGCTGCACCAATTCAAGCGCGCGGGGCTGCTGCGCGAGCTGGCGATCAACGGCGCCAAGGCCTATTTCGACACCAACACCTCGAACCACAACCACTTTTTTGTCGAGGACGAGGGTGAGCTGCGGGACATCCCCGGCCACACCATCCGCGTCGACGGCGTGCCCGAGCCGCCCGAGGGAATGAGTGTCACCCATATCGACGTCGTAGTGCGCCTGGCGTCCAAGAAGGACTGAGCGCGCGAGCGCCGGTCTAGTTGATGACCTCGCCCTCGTAGACGCCCCACAGTTTCTTCTGCTCGATGTAACCCTGGAACTTGTCGATGCTGACGCGGCACCAACGCCCGTCGCACGACGAGAGGTTGGCGATGACACCCGCCTCGATCATGGCGACGGCACGCGCTCGGTCACTATCGTTGCGGCGCAGCGCGATCTTCGGCGCCGGCACCCCCTGTTTGATCTCCCAGGGCAATACCAGGGCTGTCCGCCGTCCGGAGAGGAATGATTGCAATACCCACCCGGCGGCACCGTCCGCGTCGCGCACCTGCCGCCAGCCTTCGAATTCCTTGATCACCTCCAGCGGCAAACCGGCGCGGCGGTAGACCCACGCCGTTGGATAGTCGGTGCCGGGTCCGTTGCGCATGTTGACGCGATCAGACTTGAGGCTGACGAAGCGCGGTAGCGGCAAGCCACTGCCGCCGGGCAAGCTTGCGCCTGAGTCCGTTGGTTGCGCTGCGGCAACTGTCGCGATAGCGGACGCCACCGCTGCCAGGAGCATTCGAAAGAAGAAGCCCGCCGCCTTTACCCGCATTCGCCTTCCTCTCGCCTCGCCGCAGTCGCTGACTTAGAATCGCTGGCCCGATCCTTACCAGTCCCCGACCAGTCTGCCCTCGCTGCTGCGGACAGAAAATCCCGCACTTTGTCATCGCAATGGCGTTCTGTTAGACCTGCCAGAACGAGAAGCAACTTTCGTCCTGGCCCCCCTCCAGAGCGTCACCCACCATCGAAGAGGCGACAGCTACCCCCGATGCCGAACAGTGCCCGAAAGCCAATCGTCATTGTCACGCGCAAGCTGCCAGACGTCGTCGAGACCCGCATGCGCGAGCTGTTCGACGCCCGGCTTAACGTCGATGACGCGCCTCTGACCCAGAGCCAAATCGCCGAATCCCTGAAAATCGCCGACGTGCTGGTGCCGACTGTGACTGACCGCATCGACCGCGCGGTCATTTCCCAGGCTGGCCCGCAACTTCGGCTAATCGCCAATTTCGGCACCGGCGTCGACAACATCGACCTCGATACCGCCCGCAATCGTGGCATCACGGTCACCAATACGCCGGGCGTCCTGACCGAGGATACAGCCGATATGACCATGGCGTTGATCCTCGCCGCCCCGCGTCGGCTGGTTGAGGGCGCCGCCTATCTGAAGGATCAGAAGAACACCTGGAGCGGCTGGTCGCCCACATGGATGCTCGGCCACCGGATATACGGCAAGCGTCTTGGCATCATCGGCATGGGCCGCATCGGCCAGGCGGTGGCGCGGCGCGCCAAGGCATTCGGCCTGCAGATCCACTATCACAATCGCCGCCGTGTTTCGTTGGATGTCGAGAAGGAGCTCGAGGCAACGTACTGGGAGAGCCTCGATCAAATGCTGACGCGGGTCGACATCGTCTCCGTCAACTGCCCGCACACGCCCGGCACTTATCACCTGCTCTCCGCGCGGCGGCTGCGGCTGTTGAAGCCATCGGCCTATATCGTCAATACCTCACGCGGTGAGGTGATCGACGAGAACGAGCTGGCGCGGTTGATCGAGGCGGGCGCCATCGCGGGTGCGGGCCTCGACGTCTTCGAGCACGAGCCGGCTGTCAATCCGAAGATCCTCGGATCGGAGCGCGTCGTGGCACTGCCGCACATGAGCTCGGCGACGGTCGAGGGCCGTATCGACATGGGCGAGAAGGTCATCATCAACATCAAAGCGTTCCTCGACGGCCACGCTCCGCCCGACCGCGTCCACCCGGCGATGTTCTAGGGCGCCGCCTCCGTGGCGCGCGCGGCCGAATCCAAGCGGCCGTCGCCGCACACTGTCGTGCGCAGCTGGCAGCTGCCGCGCGCACGCCGGTCGGCATTACAGCGCCCGAGGGCCAGGCGCTCGGCGTCGCCCGGAGTGAGCCCACCGCCCGAATAGGTGATCTTGCGCTCCTTGGCGATCTTAGCCGAGGCGATAGCCGCGCAGATCTCGCCGCGAAAACTCATCGCTTCGCAGGTGCCGCGCCCGAGCGCTGCGCATTCGGTGCGCACCTTTTCCTCGGCCTCGGTGCGTGAGCCGAGCTTCCACACAGAGAAGAACGAGCCATCCGGCGTGAAAGCGATGGCGCCGAATTCCGTCGCCTTATCCGGCGAGGGCTGAGCGGGAGCAACCGACATCACAGGCTGCTCAGGCTGCGCGTGGACTTCGTTGTCGAAGCCGGGCAGCGGAAGCAAGACGGCGGCGACAATTGTGAGGAGCACGGCGAGCCACATCCGAACGAGCAGCATTGAAGCGCTATCCTCTCACGCGGCGCATGTCGAGTTGTGACTCTTCGTCATGTGAATTGAAAGGTCGGTTATTGTTGGGTTGCGGCCACTGATCGGATTTTCCGCATCCCAGGCGATCGAAAGCGTCTCAAAGCGGGCCGCGAGCGCGTCGTACATCAATAAGCGTCCGGCCAGACTCGTCCCGATCCCAAGAATTTCCTTCAGGACTTCCGTTGCTTGCAGCGTGCCGATGACACCGACGACGGCGCCAAGCACACCCACCTCGGCACAATTGGGGATGGTGCCCGGGGGCGGCGCCTCCGGGAACAGACAACGATAGCTCGGGTAGGGATTGCCTTCGGCATCTCGCTCGTGCGGCTTAAATGTTGAGACGTAGCCGTCGAACGGGCCTACGGCACCGAACACCAGCGTGCGCTTGGCGAAATAGCAGGCATCTGAAACAAGGTAGCGCGTCTCGGCATTGTCCGAGCCATCGGCAACGATGTCGTAGCGACCGATGATCGAAGCAGCGTTGCCGGCATCGAGACGCGTCTCGATGGCCTCCACGTTGACGTGAGGGTTGATCCGCTGCGCCGCATCGCCTGCGCTCACGACCTTCGCCGCGCCGACGTGGTCCGTGTCGTGCGCGATCTGGCGCTGCAGGTTGTCGAGCGAAACCCGGTCGTCATCGACGATGCCGATGGTACCGACGCCAGCTGCGGCAAGATAGAGGACGAGCGGTGAGCCAAGGCCTCCGGCGCCGACAACCAACACGTTGGCGCTCTTCAGCTTCTGCTGACCCTGACCGCCGACCTCCTTCAACACAAGGTGGCGCTTGTAGCGCTCGATCTCCTGAGCCGACAATTTGGGTGTGGGCTTTTCGTGCATTTGGCCTCAAGTTTACCGTGGCGCACTACCTGTCGTCCAGGATACCGGGTTGGCCGAGCCGGCCGGCGGGTACCTGCCAAAGCCTCGAAAATTGACCAACTGAAGGATGTAGGATCGGCAAGCTCAGGGTTCGACGGGGGAGGGGACGATGTGGGCGAGCGCGAAGAATCGCCTTGTACTCGACTACGCGGCCATCGCCGCGAAGATGGTTGACGATCGACCGGCCAGGGAGGGGGCGAAGGATGGGTCGCGGATTGCCAACATTTCGGCGGTCGCGGCTGTCGACAGTGATTTATGGACCGCATCCGACGAAGGCGCGTCAATTGAGCGATTGACCCACGGGCCGGCGAGATTTTCCCGTGCCGAGAACTTCGATCTGGTCAAGCTGTTCCCCACCTTCAAAGCAGCAAACGAGACAATTCGCGGAGGCCGAGGCGCCAAAAAGCCCGAAGCAGATCTGGAGGGGCTTGCCTGGGATGAGGAAAGGCGGCGCCTGTGGCTGGTCGGCTCGCACTGCCGCAGCCGAGGAAACTTGGACAACGTCAAGCCCGCGCAGCTGCGCAAACGCGTTCGCCGGACATTGGATACGGCGCCCCTGCGCACCCTTTTCAGGATTCGTGCCTCTGCGCGATGACGGCCGGCCAGTGTCGAACAGCGGGGTTTCTTTGCCGCTGGGCGAAGAGAAGGGCAGCCTTCGCACCGCCATCGAGAGTGAGGGCGGTTACCTCGCCGATGCGCTCAAGTGGCCGGCCAAAGAGAACGGTTTGGATATCGAAGGCATAGCCGTCAACGACACCGAGATCCTGCTCGGGCTACGTGGACCTTCCGCCGGCGGCTTCGCGATCGTCATGCGCCTTTCGGTCGAGATCGGCGACAAATGCCTTGCGCTGCGCAAACGGAACGGACAGCGCTACCGGCTGAGCTTTCTGCATCTCAACGGTCTCGGCATCCGCGATCTTGTCCGGCAGGGCGAAGACGTGCTTGTGCTCGCTGGACCGAGCATGGATCTCGATGCGCCGTTCGCGCTTTACCGATGGCATGGCGCATTCGGCCGCGCGTCGTCGAAGGACGAGAAGGTCAAACCAGGAACAGGGCATCTGGAATTTCTGTTCGATTTCGCACCGACAAAGCGCCTCGCGCAGGCGGGCCGCGTACATCCTTGCGAGCGGCCGGAAGGAATAGGGGTTGTCGACAAGGGGAAGCTGATTGTTGTCCACGACCGTCCTTCCGACTGGCGGTTGCGGCCCAAGGGAACGCTGACGGCCGATCTGCTAGATCTGGGCGAGCCCGACAAGCCGCGCCGTCCCGCGGGAAAGAAAGCGGCGCGGCCGTAGACACGGTCACTTCGCCAAGTAGCTGCGGTGCACCCAGCTCCCGTCGCCGCGCTGGGCTTCGACGTACAGCGCCTTATCGGCGTCGTGCACCGCTTGGCGGGAAAAGCCGTTGACGGTTTCCTCGCGCGCGGCCGAGCCCTCGGCCGTTTTTAGGAATTCGGCTGCGGCCTGCTGGGCTGGGACCTGGCCGCGTGTGCCGTTCGCTTCGCCGATCGCCTCCGTGACGCCGGCGGCGAGCTGCTTGCCCCACATCTTCCGGTACAGGGCGTTGGACGGATAGACGTCGGCGCTGACGATGCGGCCGTTGACGGCGAATACGTAGCCAATGATGTCTTCCTTGCTCTCGCCCGCCGCCTGCAGGGCGCCAGTGTACGCGGCACGCGCCTTCTGCAGCTTCTCGTTCTCGAGAGACAATTGCAGGCTGGTCGCGGAGCTGGGCGCAGCCACCGCGGCGCTCAGGTTCTCCGATAGCTTGCCCTGCGTAGAGGCGACGGAGGCCCATACCTCCTGCTGGCGTGTGTAGGTGTCGGAAGATGCGCTGTCGCCAGCAGCACTCACCGCCGCCGCCTCGCGTGGCGCGCGCATAGCCAGCTTCGCCGTACGCGAGGGCATCGCCTCGGTCGCGCTGGCGAAGGCTTTGACGTTCTCGGCGCCGCGCGCCGACCAGCGGCCGTGCTCGACGCAGAAGGCGGCGAGCCCCACCTCGCCGGATTTCGGCGGCAGCACGAAGCTCATGGTCAGGACGCGGTCCTGCTGGCCGCCCTTCACGATGTCGCCCGATTGGATGAACACGTCCTCGTCGCCCGTGTTCTCGACCTTCAGCTCGTTGACCTCACCCGTCTCGACCACACGTACGCTGCCCTTAGCCAGCGCTTCCTGCAGCGTCAGAGGCACGGGTCCTGGCGCGCTGGGGCCATGCACGAAGTAGACGGCTAGATTTTCATGGACGTGCGGGCCGGAAATGACCGGCGCGGAATCGGCCCAAGCAGCGCGCGGGGCTATGAAAGCAATTCCGAGGGCGGCTAGGCTCGCCGCAGTAAACGCAACGATCTGCATAACAACTCCCTTTCCGGAATAAGCCAGAGAGGGTTGTTCTCATATGCGAAGTTTGCGGCCCGAGGTCGATGCCCGTGTGGCGGGGGCAGGCGTGCGCCATGGCGGGATCATGGCGGACACAGAAAGGTAGGGCCCGGGGAGGACAAGACCCCGGGCCCTCTCATCGCCGGACAGATGCTACTGCTTGATCGCAATCTGATCGTAGTTGGCACCATCGGCGAAGTGCTGCTTCTGCACGCTTCGGCCAGCCGCCCAGCAGCTCTTCGACCGAGAACGTCTCGATCGCCGGGAACTTGGCGGCGTTCGCCTTCAGCACGGCCTGCGTCGCGCGGACGCAGGTCGTGCTTGGCGATGATCGCCTGACCTTCCGGCGAATAGAGGAAGTTGAGGTAGGCCTCGGCCAGCTTGCGGCGTGCCGCGCTTGTCGACGACCTTGTCGACGATGGCGACCGGCGGCTCGGCGAGGATGCTGACTTCGGGATAGACGACCTCGAACTTGTCGGCTCCGAACTCCTTGCCGATCAGCGCCGGCCTCGTTCTCGAAGGTGACGAGCACGTCGCCCTTGTCGCGCTGGGTGAAGGTCGTGGTGGCGCCGCGGCCGCCGCCGTCGAGCACCGGCACGTTGGCGAACAGCTTGCCGACGAACTCCTTGGCGCCCGCCTCGTTGCCGGTCTTCTTGCAGGGCGTAGCCCCAGGCGGCGAGGTAGGTGTAGCGGCCGTTGCCGGAGGTCTTCGGGTTGGGAACGATCACCTCGATGCCGGGCTTGGCGAGATCGTCCCAATCCTTGATGCCCTTCGGGTTGCCCTTGCGGACGAGGAAGATCGAGGTCGTCGTGTAGGGCGAGGCGCCGTTGGGGAACTTCTTGCGCCAGTCGGCCGAGACGATGCCGCCGGTCTTGACCAGAACGTCGATGTCGGGCGCCTGGTTGAAGGTGACGACGTCGGCTTCGAGGCCGTTGGCGACGGCGTGCGCCTGCTTGGTCGAGCCGCCGTGCGACTGGTTGATCGTCGACGGTCTCGCCGGTCTTCTTCTTCCAGTCGGCGATGAAGGCCGTCGTTGATGTCCTTGTAGAGCTCGCGCGACACGTCGTACGACGCGTTGAGCAGCGTCGTCGGCGCTCGGCGGCGCGCCGGCAGTGCAAGCCGGCGGCGAGCGTGAGCGTGGCGAGCACGAGGCGCCGCGGCGCGATTGTGCGGGCGAGCGTGCGGGCAAATGTCATTCGGTTCCCTCCATCCCAGACCGGCGCGAAAATTAGCCAGCGCACCAGGGCAGCGGGAACGAAGAAAATCAGCTTTGCTTATTTGGTGGGATGGGACGCGGGCGATGGCGCGCCCGCGCCGTATCTACAGGCCGCGCTTGCCGCGCCCGGTCTGGATGCGCTGCAGGGTGGCGATCAGCACATCGACGTCGTCGGTCGTATTGTAAAGCGCCAGCGACGGCCGCACCGTCGCCTCGAGGCCGAAGCGGCGCAGGATCGGCTGCGCGCAGTGGTGGCCGGCGCGCACGGCGATGCCTTCCTGGGCGAGCGCCTTGCCGACGTCCTCGGACGCGGCACTCGTCGAGCACGAACGAGGCGACGCCCGCCTTCTCGTGCGCCGTGCCGATGAGGCGCAGCCCCGGGACGCTGAGCAGGCCCTGCGTCAGGTAGCCGAGCAGCTCGTGCTCGTAGGCGGCGATGTTGCTCATGCCGATGGTCATCAGGTAGTCGATCGCCGCGCCAAGCCCGACGGCGTCGGCGATGTTGCCGGTGCCGGCCTCGAACCGCCCCGGCGGTCCGTGGAACGTCGTCTTCTCGAACGTGACGTCCTGGATCATGTTGCCGCCGCCCTGCCACGGCGGCATGGATTCGAGGACGCTCGGGCGGCCGTAGACGGCGCCGATGCCGGTCGGGGCGAACATCTTGTGCCCGGAGAACACGAAGAAGTCGGCATCCAGCGCCTGCACGTCGATCGGCATGTGCGAGACCGACTGGGCGCCGTCGACGACGGCGATGGCCCCGTGGCGGTGCGCGATGGCCACCATGTCCGCGACCGGCGTGATGGTGCCGAGCGCGTTCGAGACCTGGCTCATCGAGGCGATGCGCGTCCGCGGGGTGAACAGCTTCTCGTACTCCTCGAGGATGATCTGGCCGCTGTTGTCGACCGGCGCCACCTTCAGCACGGCGCCCTTCTCGGCGGCGAGCTGCTGCCAGGGCACGATGTTGGCGTGGTGCTCGAGATGCGTGATGACGATCTCGTCGCCTTCCTTGACGTTGCGGCCGCCCCACGCCTTGGCGATGAGGTTGATGCCCTCGGTCGTGCCGCGCACGAAGATGATGCTCTCCGGCGACGGCGCATTGATGAAGGCACGCACCTTGGCGCGCGCCGCCTCGTAGGCGTCGGTCGAGCGCGCGGCCAGCGTGTGGGCGCCGCGGTGGATGTTGGAGTTCTCGTTCTCGTAGAAGTACGAGATGCGATCGATCACGCTCTGCGGCTTCTGCGTCGTCGCGCCGTTGTCGAGCCAGACGAGCGGGCGGCCGTTGACGTTCTGATGCAGGATCGGGAAGTCGCGCTTGATGGCGTAGGGATCGAACGGACGCACGCCGGCGATGCCGGTCGCCGGCGCGCCGAGCGCCGGCTGTGCTGGAAGGCCAGCCCGCTGAGGTCGAGCACCGAGACATTAAGGGCAAACGGCAGCGGCCGCGCTCGATGGCACAGGTGCCGCAGCGGTCGGCGTCGCGCCGTTACCGGAGCGTGGCGACGGGTCGTAGGCTGGCGCCGCGCTGCGGTCGAGGAACGAGTAGGTGTTCGCCGGGAACGGCCGACCCCATCGCCGGCCCCTGCAGTCCGCTCGGACCATAGGGTGAGGGTGCATCATCGAAACTTGGGATGAGCGACATCACGCCGCCAAGCGAATAGGGAAGCGTCGCGAAGTCGGCGTCGCTCGGGATGCCGCGCGGCGCTGCTGGGCGCGCCGGCGACAGGCAGCGAAGCCGCCGGCGTCGGCACCGGCGGCACGAGCGGCGCCGCTGGGGCCGCCCTTGCCGCCCTGAGGCTGGATGAAGCTCGGCGAGGGCGAGGATTGCGCCTGTCCGAGCATCGGCTCGATGGCGAACACCGGCGCCGACGGCTGCGCGGCGCCCGACGCCGGGATCGGCATCGGCGGCAGGCCGGGATTGAGGTTCGGCGACAGCGGCGGCTGCAGCGCCGGCACGCCGGGCAGCGAATTGTAGATCGGCTCGGCCGCGAACACCGGCGCCGACGGCAATGCGGCGCCCGGCCCCGGAATCGGGTGCGACGGCGGGGTGGCGTAGAACGCATTCGCCATGCGCGCGATGGCGGCGGCATCGGGCGGTGCGACGGCGGCGCATAACGCACCGTCTCGCCCGCGCCGGGCGTCGCCGCATCCGCAGCCGCGCCGGCGCCGTCCGTCAGATCACTTGGCGGCGGGGTAGTCATGATACTTACCTACTTCGACATCATCGAGCACGCCGAGCGCGTCTTCCGTATGAACCGCGAGCGAGCAGTAGAGCGAGATCAGGTAGGAGGCGATAGCGCGCCGATCGATACCCATGAAGCGCACCGACAGGCTGGGCGAAACCTCGCCCGGAACGCCCGGCTGGAACAGGCCGACAACGCCCTGCTTCTTCTCGCCAGTGCGCAGCAGCAGGATCTTCGAGTTGCCCTTGGCGGTCAGCGGCACCTTGTCGGACGGCACCAGCGGCAGGCCGCGCCAGGTGAGGAACGGCGAGCCGAACAGCGTCACGGTCGGCGGCGGCACGCCGCGCCGCGTGCATTCGCGGCCGAAGGCGGCGATGGCGCGCGGATGCGCGAGGAAGAACGACGGCTCCTTCCATACCTTGGCGATGAGCTCGTCGAGATCGTCCGGCGTCGGTGCGCCGCCGCGTGTCGAGATGCGCATGGACGAGGCCGTGTTGGCGAGTAGGCCGTATTCTTTATTGTTGATCAGCTCGCTCTCCTGGCGCTCCTTCACCTTCTCGATGAGCAGGCGGAGTTGCTCTTGGATCTGATCGAAGGGATGGCTGTAGAGGTCGGAGACGCGCGTCTGCACGTCGAGCACGGTGGTCACCGCGTTGAGGAAGTACTCGCGCGGGTTCTCCTCATAGTCGACGAATGTCTCCGGCAGGTCGGCGTCGCGGTCGCGCGGCGGGCTGCACTCGACGTCGGCAGAGGAGGCGGAGGTCGCGCCGCGCGTCTCTTTCACCTTGTTGAGACGATAGATGCCGGCTTCGACCGGCGTCCACGGCAGGAAGGGAATGAGCCAGCGCGGGGTGATGCCGCCCCATTGCGCTCTCGTTTTCGTCGCGTTGGCTAATTGTCTTGCTGCGCCCTCGGCTAGTGTGCCGCGACCTTCGCCTTCTTCGGCCATGCCCGATCCCTTTCAAAACGTTTGGGTCATGCGCGGCCCTCTTTGGCTGCGCAAACTGTTCGTCGAGCGTTATAGTCCCGCCCGCATGATTGGAATTAGTTTGCGATTGGCTCGCTGGGTCCGGATCTATATTCTGCCGTACCTGTCGCGCAAGCAAAATAAAGTCGCACCCAACGCTTTCGTTCGCTATGACGAATTATGCGACTGAAAGATTAGTACGCCTCGATCGTTCGATATTTTAAACGCATACGCGGGACCCGAATTAAATCACGGCGATGTGAATTCGAATTGCGACGTTGGTTGAGTTTGTCGCCGGCTCGGAGACTTATCCGAGAGCCGGCGATCTGGTTTCACGTGGGCTTGCTCGGATCGAGGAAGAGATCGCTCGTGTAATAGCGCTCGGCGGCCGAGGGTGCGAAGGTGACGATCGTCTTGCCCGCGTACTCGGGTCTCTCGCCAACGGACAATGCCGCAGCGACGTTGGCGCCCGTCGAGATGCCGCCGGGTATGCCTTCCACCTTGGCGACGAGGCGTGACACCTCGAATGCCTGCTCGCTCGACACGGTGATAATCTCGTCGATGTACTTGGTTTCGAGGATCGACGGGATGAAGCCGGCACCGATGCCCTGAATCTTGTGTGGCCCACGTGGTTTGCCTGACAGAACTGGGCTCGTGGTTGGCTCGACGGCGATGATCTTGAGGCTCGGCTTACGCGGCTTCAGCGCGCGGGCGACACCCGTCAACGTGCCGCCGGTACCAACGCCGATGACGATGGCATCGACCTTGCCACCGGTGTCGTTCCAGATCTCTTCCGCTGTCGTCTTCTCGTGCACAAGCGGATTGGCGGGATTGTCGAACTGCCCGGGAATGACGGCGCCGGGGATAGTCTTGGCGAGCTCGTTTGCGCGCTCCACCGCAGCCGGCATGCCGCCTGGGCCGGGGGTCAGTTCCAGCTCGGCGCCGAGGTGCGTCAGGATCTTGCGGCGCTCGATCGACATGGTCTCCGGCATCACGAGGATGAGCCGGTAGCCGCGCGAAGCAGCAACGAACGCAAGGCCGATGCCGGTGTTGCCGGAGGTGGGCTCGATCAACACCGTGCGGCCGGGCGTAATGCGACCCTGCGCCTCAAGCGTATCGATCATCGCGACGCCGATGCGGTCCTTTACCGACGACAACGGGTTGAAGAACTCGAGCTTCAACAGGATGTCGGCTCGTACTTTGGCGGCGGCGGTGATCTTCGATAGCCGTACCAGCGGCGTGTGCCCGATGGTCTCGGCGATGAAATCGTAGACGCGGCCGCGACCCCACGTCTTGGTGGCGGCAAGGGTTTTGATCTCGGGGATGTCGTTCATCGCGGGGTGCCTCTTGTCATGCGGCCGAGCAGGGTCGGGCGTCGCGGCCGATATTGAAATCGGACGCCGCCACGGCACGTTGGGCGAAAGCAGGATGCTGTCAAGGGCGCGGTTGCGATCAGCGATTGCGGGCGGGCGGCTTTGCTGAACGCGTTTTTTTTCGCGCTGCCGCGGGCGGTGGGATGGATTTCTTTTTCAGTGGCGTTTTGCGGGATCGGGCGTTTTCATTGTGCGCCGTTTTCCGGGTAGACCCAAAGCCGCCTTCGCCGCGCGCGGTGCCGGAAACCTCGCCAACCTCTATCAGCTCTGCGTGCGTGACTGGACTGATGACGAGTTGCGCGATGCGCTCACCGCGGCGGATCTCGAACGGGGCCTGCCCAAGGTTAGCAAGGATGACGCGCACTTCGCCGCGATAGTCGCTGTCGATGGTGCCCGGGCTATTGAGGACGGTGACACCCGAATTGAGCGCTAGGCCCGAGCGGGGGCGCACCTGTGCCTCGTAGCCTAGCGGCAGCTCTATGATGAGCCCCGTCGGCAGGAGCGCCCGCGCGCCGGGCGCCACGATCATCGGGCTCTGCACGTCGAGCGCGGCGAGCAGGTCAAGCCCTGCGGAGCCCTGGGTCTGATATGCCGGAAGCGGGAGTCCCGCCCCGTGTGCGAGGCGAACGACACGCACCCACACGCTTGCGTTGGGTTTGGCCGGCACGCGCTTGGCCGTCATTCCGCCGCCGCCACATTGCGCCCGAGGTGCTCGGCGGCGCGCTGCATGAGACGCTGCGCAACTTCGTCCTTGCTCATCGTCGGCCAGTCCTCGGCGCCATCGGCGGTGATGAGATGCACGGTATTGCCGTCGCCCCCGAACACGCCACGCGCAGGCGAGACGTCGTTGGCGACAATCCAGTCTGCGCCCTTCGACTTGCGCTTCTTCGTAGCTTCGCTCGTGACGTTGCCCGTCTCGGCCGCAAAGCCGATGACCAGCGTCGGCCGCTGTGCCCGTGCCTTGCCGACGGTCGCCAGGATGTCGGCGTTCTCGACGAGATCAAGGCTCGGCTTTTCGCCCGATTTCTTGATCTTTTCGCGCGGCGCCGACGCTGAGCGCCAGTCGGCAACAGCCGCGGCAAATATCGCGATGTCGGCCGGCAAGCTGTTCCGCACCGCACGCAGCATTTCATCGGCCGTTTCGACGCGCACGACATCGGCGCCCGGCGGGTCGGCGAGCGACACGGGGCCCGTGATCAAGGTGACTCGCGCCCCAAGCGCCGCGGCGGCGCGTGCAATCGCGTGCCCTTGCTTGCCGGATGAGCGGTTGGCGATGTAGCGCACCGGATCGATCGGCTCGTGTGTCGGGCCGCTGGTGACGAGCACATGGCGGCCGGCGAGCGGGCGCGTGACAAGTCGCGCCACGGGGCGATTGCGTCGCTCGGCGAGGATCGCGTTCGCGGCTTCGATGATTTCTGGTACCTCGGCAAGGCGTCCGGGTCCAGCCTCGTCGCGCTCAGCCATCTCGCCGGTGTTGGGCCCGACGAAGCGAATGCCATCCTTCTTCAGCAGCGCGACATTGCGCTGCGTCGCCGCGTGCAGCCACATGCGCGGGTTCATCGCCGGAGCCACCAACACCGGCTTGTCGGTAGCCATCAGCACGGCGGTGGCAAGGTCGCTTGCGTGCCCACCGGCCATCTTGGCGATGAGATCGGCGGTGGCCGGGGCGACGATCAACAGATCGGCTTCGCGCGACAGGCGGATGTGCCCGATCTCCTGCTCGTCGTTGAGATTGAACAGGTCGGTGAACACGCGCTCGGAGGTCAGCGCGCCGACGGAAAGCGGCGTCACGAATTCGGTTGCAGCGCGCGTCATGACGGCGCGCACGGACGCACCCGTCTCGCGCAAGAGGCGGATCAATTCGAGGCACTTGTAGGCGGCAATGCCGCCGCCGATGATGAGTAGAATACGCTGTTGTTTCACGTGGGACGCTCGAAGTCTTGGTTCCCGGCAAACTAGCATAACTGCCGGCCGCAAGGGGTTAAGCGCTGCACTTCTCGGGCGCGGCCATGCGTCTGGCGCGGCGCTTACCGTTTGCCTCTATAAGGCCCTGGTTCCTATGGTTTCAAAGGCCGGGCGGGCCGGTTGGGCGTCGCTAAGGGGAGAAATATGGCCTACGCCATGATCCTTTCCACTATGGCCGCGGTGCTTGCCTTCGGCGCGGCCGCCCTGGCGACCGTCAACGATCCGACGCTCGATTGCCTGAGCGAGGACAATGAGCGCCGTATCAGTGGCTGCTCGGCCATGATCGATACGCCCGGCCTGCCCGACGATCAGCGCAGTCTCGCCTATGGCATGCGGGCGCTCGCCTACTCGCTGCTCGGCATGTTCGACAAGGCGCTCGCCGATTACGATGAGGCGCTCACGATCAAGCCCGACTTCCCTTTGGCGCTAAACAATCGGGCGTGGGCCTACTACAAGCTCGGGCGAGCTAGTGACGGGCTGGGTGACGTGCAAAAAGCACTCGAGCTCTCCCCGGGCAGCCCCTACGCACTCGATACCCGCGCCCACATCCACCAGGCGCTAGGCGATACACAGGCGGCGCTCGAGGACTACGAGCTCGCCATGCAGGTCGGCGGCGAGCGTATCGTGAAGATGTACCAGTGCGGCCTTCGCTCGCAGGGGGTCTACTTCGGCGCGGTCGACGGGGTCTATTCTGCCTCAGTGCGCCAAGCCCTCCGCACTTGCACCGGTAATCGCCATTGCGATCCCCTCCCGTCCGATTCCGAGTGTCGGCCAGAGGTCTCCTAAGCGGTTCACGACCGCCTCGATGCACCGACCGCAAATCGCTGCACTGCATCAGAAATTTGCCTGTTCAGAACATCTTGACGCATCCCAGACTCTCGCACATGGTGCGGGGTCGGCGAATCGCGGACCGCTCTGTCGGCCTTGAAGAATTCAATAAGGTCCAAGTCTAGGGAGAGGATCCCAGGGCGGGGGATGCGGGAGCGTCGCCCCGCCTTTTACGTTTCGGCTTCGCCTTTTTGTCCACGATCGCGCACTACCGGGCTTGCACGTGCCACGAGGCTGTCGCAAAGCCCGGCGAACGTCGCAGGAGCGCCAAGGTGGGGCGCACGCCGCCGCGCTTGCGGCGAAAACAAACGGGGGCTCGGTGCGCGAGGATCCACAGGCATCGAGTGCTGCGCTCCCGGCTGGGCGGCTGCCCATCGTAGCGCTGCTCCTATGGGGGCTGTTCGCGTTCGTTGTGACGAGTTTCGTGCAGGCCCTCAATCTCATCGATGTGTTCGCGTTTCCGCTAGGCTACTTCATGGCCGCACAAGGCGTGTTGATCGCCTTCGTGATCGTCAGTGTGCTGTCGGCGCGGTGCGCAGGATCGCCGCGACGCTCGCCACGGGGCGGACGTTTAACATGCCGCTCGACGGGCACAGCTCGGCGCCGTCTCGCTCACACGGCACGCTGGTTCTCGTAGGACTCGTGCTAGCCTTTGCTTTCGGCGCCGTCGCGCTCGCGGTTCTGGCCGGCCATGGTGCCTCAACAACCTGGATCGACGGCGGCTATTGGGCGCTCGGCATCGCGATGGCCGCCGCCATCGCGCTCGCCGCGGGGATGCACCCCAACACCACCGTTTCTCCCTTGTTCGGCGGCTTGGCGATGGCCACGGACACGATCTCAGCCGCGTTCTTTCTGGCGCTCGCCGGAGCAATCTTCGCCTGGGGCCACGATGGCCTCGCCTTTGCCCTCGGTCTCGGCGCCGGCTGCCTGCTGCTGCAGCTCGTCGTAGCGCCGCGTCTGCCGCAATCCGGTGCCCACTCGCTGCCCGCGTATTTCGCTCGGCGATACCCCGGCCGCGCCACGCGTTTTCTTGGCGCCGTCGTTGTCACTCTTTCGATGCTGGCGTTGATTGTCGCCGAGTTGATGGCGGCCGGCCTCGCCGGCGCGCGACTGCTCGAGGTCGATTTCTCCACGGCCGCAATCGTCGCCGCCTGCGCAGTGTTCGCGTGCTTCGTCCTGCGTGGCATGAGCGGCGCATCGTGGGTGAATGGCGTGCTTCTTTCCCGTTATGCTGGTGGCCGTGCTTGTGCCGCTCGTTGCAGCTCTCGGCCGCATGGTACGGGCTGCCGGTGCCGCAGCTCGCCTACGCCAACGCGCTTTGGCAAATCCAGGGTATCGAGGAGACGTTGCTCGAGCAGGATCTCGGCGATCCCGCCTTCATGAAGCCGATGCTGACAGCGTTCGTGACGCTGAGCCCGACGAATTTCCTCGGCATTATCCTCGGCCTCGCAGCGGGTGTTGCCGCGCTGCCGAGCCTGCTGGCGGCGCAGATGACCTCGCCGCGGGGGGCGACAGGCGCGTTGGTCCGCCGTGTGGGGTCTTGCCTTCGTGGCGCTGTTCTTGACGTTGGCTCCAGCCATCGCTGCCTATGCCAGGCTCTCATTCGTCAAGCTGCTCGCCGACCGGACGCCGCTCGCCGAGCTACCGGCATGGATCTTCACCTATGGCAAGCTGGGGCTTATCGAAGCGTGCGGCCGTGCAGCAACCAATGCGGCAACCATTGCGCAGGCCTGTGCGGCGCTGCCAGATGCGAGCCCTGTGCTGCGTCTGCAAGACGTTTCACTCAGCCCCGACATGATCGTGCTGGCGTTGCCGGACATCGCAGAACTCAATCACTCCACGCTCGGGCTCATCGCCGCAGTGGCCCTTGCCGCTGCCCTGGCGACGGCGAATGGCCCCTTGAGCGCGATCATTCACGCGCTGGGCTTTG
Source organism: uncultured Alphaproteobacteria bacterium (assembly GCA_963724595.1). Taxonomy (GTDB): domain Bacteria; phylum Pseudomonadota; class Alphaproteobacteria; order Rhizobiales; family Hyphomicrobiaceae; genus Hyphomicrobium_A. Next base: position 377,104 of record CAVRVR010000009.1, read on the forward strand.
ATACCGACGTGACGGCTCCGACGTACCGCCGCGCAGCTCGCGGCTCACCTCCTATGCAGTCGCCGCGGTCCTTATTGGTGCCGCCACGCTCGCCGCTCTGCGCGGCCCGCGAGTATCCTCGAAGTTGCCGCCTATGGCTTCGTCCTCGCCGCCGCAGGGCTATTTCCAGCACTGTTCGCGGCGCTTTGGTGGAAGCGCGCCAACGCGTACGGGGCGCACTGCCGCGATGCATGGCGGGTCTCGCTGTGGCGCTGATTTACCTCGTTGGCACCCGCTGATTTCGCCGTGCCGTTCTTCGAGGCGACCTCGGCCTTGTCGAGCGGCGGCCTGGCGGGGCAAGAGGTCTTCACCGAGTTGAAGGACGCTTGGGTGGCCGCCGAGCCCGGTGCTGCCAAGGATGCTGCTTGGGTGGCACTTGATGCCCACGCTCAGACCATCGCCGACTGGTGGGGCATCAAGGGGCTTGCCGTAGCGCTGCTCGCATTGCCTGCCGGCTTCCTCGCCCTCATTCTCGTATCGCTGGTGACGCCGCGCGCCGCGGAGCCCGGAAACGTCGCCGTAAGCCCTCGCGTGCCAGTCTCGCCGCCATGATCTACGACCTCGTCGTTGCCGGCGGCGGCATCAACGGCGCCGGCATCGCGCGCGGATGCTGCCGGGCGCGGCCTTTCAGTGCTGCTCGTCGAGAAGGGCGACCTGGCGGCGCCACCTCGTCGGCGAGTTCCAAGCTCATCCACGGCGGCCTGCGCTATCTCGAGCATTTCGAGTTCCGTCTGGTGCGCGAGGCGCTGCAGGAGCGCGAGGTGCTGCTTGCCAACGCCGGACACATCATTTGGCCACAGCGCTTCGTGCTGCCGCAGGTGCCGGGCGGACGGCCGAGATTGATGCTGCGCGCCGGGCTGTTTCTCTATGACCATCTCGGGCAGCGGCAGCGCCTCCCGGCTTCGCAGTCGCTCGATTTGCGGCGCGACCGTGCCGGCCACGCGCTGCGCCGCGAGCTGACGCACGGTTTTGCCTACTGGGACTGCCGCGTCGACGACTCGCGGCTCGTCGTGCTCAACGCACGCGCTGCGGCGCAAAGAGGCGCGGTCATCGAAACGCGCACGGGGCTTATCTCGGCTCGAACAGAAGATGGCGTCTGGCGCGTTCTGATCGAACACGGCGGAGCCGCGCGCGAGGTGCGCGGGCGCGCCCTTGTCAACGCCGCCGGACCGTGGGTGCGTGATGTCGACGGTGAGATCGGGGTCGCCGCGCAACCGGCAAATCTGCGTCTCGTCAAAGGCAGCCACATTGTCGTGCCGCGCATCGCCGGCGCCAACGATGCCTACCTTTGTCAGAGCGCCGATGGCCGCGTCGTGTTCGCCATTCCCTACGAGGAGCGCTTCACCCTGATCGGCACCACGGAGATTGCCTACTCGGGCGATCCCGCAGGTGCGGCCATCAACGGCGAGGAAGAAGAATACCTGCTGGCGCTGGCGCGGCAGTTCTTCGCCAGCCCGCCCGCGCGCACGGATATCGTGTGGAGCTACGCCGGCGTGCGTCCACTCTACGATGACGATGCCAGCGGCGATGCGTCTTCAGTGACGCGCGACTACCGCTTCGAGCTGAGTGATGCGCGAGGCGCACCCTTACTCACCGTGCTCGGCGGCAAGCTCACCACCTACCGCCGCCTTTCCGAAGCCGCGCTGGCAAGGCTCGCGCCGTACTTCCCTGGCATGAAGCCGGCATGGACCGCATCGTGCCCCTTGCCGGGCGGGGACCTCGGTGAGGGCGGCCTTGCGGGCTTCATCAAAAACCTTTGCCGCCGCCAACGTGGCTTCGAGGCTGCGTTCCTCGGGCGCCTGGCGCGCCGCTACGGCACGCTGACAGACGATGTGTTGGGTGACGCGCAGCGCGAAAGCGAGTTAGGCCCGCCGCTGGGCTGCGGCCTCTCTGAGCGCGAGGTCATCTACCAGCGCGAGCACGAGTGGGCGCGGGAGCCGGACGATGTCCTCTGGCGGCGCACCAAATGCGGCTTGCACATGAGCGCCGAGCAACGCAGCGCTGCTGCAGACACTATCGCGCGACTGCTCTGAAGCAGATCAACTCGGTAGCATTAGCCGGGCTTCGGCGGGCCGAACTTGAGCGGGTCATCGAGCGCTTGGCCGGAGTGAATTGCTGGTGCCGACCAAGGGCCGTGCACGCTGATGATCTCGCGCTTGAGCATTTTCAGCGTGCCGACGGTGGGAACGTCAGCGTTCTCTGTCTTCGGCTTGGCGACGTCGCCGACGGCCAGCTCCATGTCGAGGCGGCGGTCGAGTAGGCTGATGGCGCCGTCGGCCGTCAAGGCACGCTCGCCCGACACGGCCTCCGCCGATTGCGTGCGGATGATGCCGTTGGCGACGATGAAGCGCGCGTCGAGCTTGTCGACGGAGATAGCCCGCGCGCTGACGTCCTGCCAGGCGCCGTCGGGCAGCGGTTCGCTTGCCGCCGACGCGAGCTGGTTGATGTCGAGACCGACACGCCCGCCCTCCGCGAGGGTCACGCACAACTTGCCGCCGAGCGAGCGCAGCAGGCTCTCGCCAGTATTTCCGGTGGCTGTCAGGTCCACCGTGATCGCGCCGCGGCCCTGCACGGTCGGATGGCCGAATACTGCCTGTACAGAGCGGCCGACGTCGGCGGCCTCAAACTTGGCCTGCACCCCGTAATTCGGATTGGCGCCGCTCATATCGATGCGGATCTGGCCGCCGCCGCGCGTGCCGTCGTCGATCTCCAACTCTGCGATGTCGGCGAGCATCTTGCCGCTGCGGAGCGACACTGTCGCCGCACTGCGGCCGATGGTGAACGTCGGTAACGTAATGCTGTCGGAGGAAATCCGGAAGTCGGCGTCGATTGCCTGAATGAGCGGAAATTCGAGCCCGCTCGCCCCGCGGACCTTGGTCAGGAAGCTGTCAGTCTTTGCCTCGGCGTCGGCGCTCTTCAAGTACCGCGTCAGGTCCAGCGTCTTGAGGCCGAGGGTGCCTTCGACGGTTGGCCGCGCGCCGCTGAAGTTGATCGACAGCGTGCCGTTGGCATCATTATCGTCCAGCTCGATCGCGGCGTTCTGGAAGGCGACCGTGCGGTCGAGCCATTCCAATTGCCCCTTGGCGTGGAATACGCCGAAGCCGCGGCCTGCCGGCCAGTTCACGCCGAGCCAGCGTGCGGTCGCCCGCAGGTCTGCGGCGGTGAGCTCGGCTTGCGGCGACAGCAGCTGCGGATTTTCGCCAAGCATCAGATCGCCTTCGAGCGCCGCGGTAAGCGGTGCTCCGGAAAACAAGGCGTTGATCGGTCGCGACATGCCCTGCGGGTCGAGGCTCGCGCCGAGCGTCGTTTCGAATTTGATCGTTTCCCCGCGGAAATCGAATGCACCTCCCGCGTGAATGGCGCCATTGGGCTTCGAGGCGATCGTTGCGTTAACGTGCTCGAGTTCGACGACCGAGCCGTCCGACATCTTGATGCGTATCGTGCTGTCGCGCACCACGAGTCCGTCGAACTGCATTCTCTGCAGCGCCTTCACGAGAGGTGCCACGTCGCCGGCACCGGCGCCCTGCGAGAAGGTCGGCTCCCGCGTCGAGAAGTCGGCGGTGAACGTCGCCTTCTCCAGCGTCATCTGCGGCCCGTTGCCCGTGATGAGCATGGCGATCATCTGACCACCGCGTGCAAGACCCGTGCGGCTCGGCGGGACCGACAGCGTGCCACTTTCGAGATCGATGGTCGGCCCGGTCATTAAGCGAACGGGCGAGCTGAGGCTGTAGCTGTTGGTCGAGGCAGCGAATACTGCGCCGCTTTGCAGGGCGATGCGGCTGTAACGATCGCTGATGAGGAGAGGTGCGGCGAGCAAGATGACGAGGAAGCACAGGATGGCAAGCGCCCACGTGTAGCGTCGCATCGTATGCCTCGGGCGTTTCATGAACCCCTGCCGCCTTAAGCGCGCCACCCAGTGTCAAGTCGCAAGCTACCGCCACAGGTCCCGGCATAGCAGGCGACCTTGGTAGCTTAGCGGACGTCGTAAGTCTTAAAGGTGGCTCCGCCGGGGTGCAAGCAGCGAGCTGTCTTCGCGGCCGACAAGCGGCTCTTTTTCTTAACGTCCAACGGTTTTTTATACCTCTTGCGGAGCGAAGGCGACGTATGCAAGCCAGCCTGCCCACTCTTTTCGGAAGCTCCGCACCAGTTTCGTGTGGACACGAATTATGTGCGGACCCCCATCGCGACGAAGAGGCGCGCGACGCTGCACGTGCCGCACGCCGCGGCTTGCGTGCACTAGGTGCCTCGTGCACCTTCGCGCCGCATATAGAACGCATCAGAACAGCGGAGCTTCGCCGTGAGGCAGCCGTTCGTAATCGGAGGTTTGGCTGTCAAGCCGGGCGAGCGTCGGCTGGTCGATTTGCCGATTTCGAAGCTGTCCAATCACGCACCAGTGACGCTGCCGGTCCACGTGCTGCACGGGGCGCAGCCAGGGCCGACCATGTTCGTCTCCGCCGCCATCCACGGCGACGAGCTCAATGGCGTCGAGATTATCCGCCGTCTGTTGCGCACGCTCGATCCGCAGAGCATCAGCGGCACGCTTCTATGCGTGCCCGTCGTCAACGTGTTCGGCTTCATCAGCCGCTCGCGCTATCTCCCCGATCGGCGCGATCTCAACCGCTCGTTTCCGGGCTCAGCAACCGGATCATTGGCCGCCCGCCTCGCGCATCTTTTCCTGACCGAGATCGTCAAGCGCTCGCAGGTTGGACTAGACCTGCACACCGCCGCCATCCACCGCATCAATCTGCCGCAGATTCGCTGCGTATTCCGCAAACGTCCGCGCGTGCAGGAGCTGGGGCGGGCCTTCGGCGCGGACGTGATGTTGGAAAGTCCGGAGCGTCCCGGTTCGTTGCGTGAAGCGGCGCGGGAAGCGGGAGTCGATGTTCTGAGCTACGAGGGCGGCGAGGGGCTGCGCTTTGACGAGTTCGCCATTCGCGCCGGCGTCGATGGCATCACCGGCGTAATGCTCAAGATGGACATGCTCGAGCTTGGCGAGGGCGTCGAGGCGCCCGCTACCGAACGGCGCTCGCCCGTTCTTATCAATGCCTCGAGCTGGCTGCGCTCGCCCGAAGGCGGCGTGTTCCGCACAACAAAGCGCATCGGCGATGGCGTCAGCGTCGGCGAGGTGGTCGGCCACGTCGCCAATCCTTTTGAGGACGTCGCCGTCGAAGTGCGCTCGCCCCGGCGCGGCATCATCATCGGGCGCACGACGCTGCCCATCGTCAACATGGGCGACGCGCTTTTGAATATCGGTTGGTCGGAAGAGGTCGCCGATCACGCTTCACCCGAGCGCGAGGTGCTCGACGAGCCGGTCGACGAGGACGAGATCGTCGACTAGCGCGCTCAGCGCTTGCTCTCGCCAGGACGTCCGCCGGCGATCGCTTCGTGCAGCAGCAGCACCGGCACGAGGCCGGCGAGCACGATCGTCAGCGCTCCAAGCGAAGCCTCTTCGAGCTGCTCGATGGAGGCGAGGCTGTAGACGTGCGTCGCCAGTGTCTCGAAGTTGAATGGGCGCAGCAGCAGCGTGGCCGGCAGCTCCTTCATGCAGTCGACGAAGACGAGCAGCGCCGCAGCGCCGAGCGGCGCCATAAGCAGCGGCAGGTGCACCCGCCACAGGACGGACAGCGCGCTTTCCCCCAGCGTGCGCGCGGCGGCATCGAGGCTGGGTGACACGCGATCGAAGTCCGGCCTCGATGGGGGCCAGCGCCACGGCAAGGAAGCGGATCACATAGGCCAGCGCGACGGCGAACAACGAGCCGGACAGCAACAGGCCAGTCGATACGCCGAATGTTGCGCGCATGAAGCCGTCGACGTGATTGTCTATGCCGGCGAGTGGAATCAGCAGGCCAATAGCCAGCACTGTACCCGGAACCGCATAGCCGAGCGCCGCGACGCGTCCCGCCGAGCGTATGAAGCGGGTTCCGGCTACGCGGCGCGCGTAGCCGAGCGTCAGCGCGACGGCGACGGCTACGGCGGCCGCTATGATGGCCAGGACCAGGGTGTTTCCTGCTGCTGGCAAGAAGCCGCTCGACAGCGCCCCCTCAGTGTGTGTCGCAGCGTCCCGCGCGATCACCAGCACCGGAACCACGAAGCCGAATAGGAAGGGCAACGAGGCGAGGCCCGTGGCAAAAATTCCTCGCCAGCCGGCAATCTCTTGAAACGGGATCGCGCGGTAGCGGCCGGTCGTGTGGTGGCTGCGCGCCCCGCCGCGCGCCGCGCGCTCGGCCGCAAACAGTCCGGCGATCAGCACCAGCATAACGGCCGCCAGCTGCGCCGCGCCGCCGAGATTCGAGCGTTGCATCCAGGTGGCGAAGATGCTGGCCGACAGCGTGTCGACGCCAAGGTACTGCACGGCGCCGAGCTCGTTGAGACACTCCATGATGACGAGCGCGACGCCCGCAGCGATGGCGGGGCGCGCCAGGGGCAGCGCCACGCCGGTAAAGGTCGCGAACGGCGAGCGGCCGAGTGTGCGCGCCACCTCCAGCACGCACACGGACTGCTGGGCAAAGCTCGCTCGGGCCGTCAGGTACACATACGGATAGAGCACCGCCGAAAGCACAAAGATGGCGCCACCGAGTGAGCGCACGTGTGGAAACCAGTAGTCAGCCGCGCTGATGAATCCGAAGGCGGTGCGTAGGTGCGTCTGCACAGGCCCCGCATAGTCGAAGAGCTCCACGTAGCAGTAGGCGATGATGTAGGTCGGCACTGCCAGCGGAAGCACCAAGAGACGGTCGAGCACCTCGCGTCCCGGGAAACGGTACATGGTGACGAGCCACGCCGTCGCGGTGCCAATGGCGAAGGTCACTGCTGCGACGCCGCCCGAGAGCAGTAGCGTGCGCGACAGAGAGCCAGGCAGGACGGTTGAGACGAGATGCGGCCAGATGTTGTCGACCGGCGTCAGCGCGAGCAACAGCACGGTAGCGATCGGCAGCGCGACGACGAGCAGGATCACTGCGACGACGGCCGTCCACGCGGGCGAGACGCGGCGTTTCTGCCGCCAACTCGAAATTGCCGAAGGAAGATTGAGGATGCCCGCCAGACCCTCGCTCAGGCGTGGCAGCAGCGGGGCTGGGGGAACCGGTTCAGGCCCTCGCACAGACATCGGCCACGGCGCTTTCCGTCCGCTTGTTGCTGGCGTGCGAGCCGAACTATCAGCAGCGGCCGCGCACGCCCGGCGCTACGAGACCCGCGCCCATGAACACTGTGCCGGGTGACAGGATCTGACCGGCGTCCTTGAGGCAGCGCGCAAAGCTCTCGGCCCCCTCGATGGCCTCGTCGACCTCGTCGGAGCCGAGTAGCGCCACGGCGCATGCCCGGAACGCGGGGCAGGTGCTGTGCTGGCAGGCGGCGACCATGGAAATGGCGAGACACTCATCGCGGCAGAAGCGGCGACATTGTGCTGGGTAGACCTCGATGCGGCGCTCGGCAGAATCCTGCACCGCGCGCACCCAGCAGGCGAGCTCGGTCATCAATGGCTTGGCGGCGCGCGGGCCCACCGCGCGCGAGAACTCGTGCCAGGCGACTTCCCAGCAACCGATGTCGCTCGTCTGGAAGCCCTGCAGCCAGCAGCGGAAGCCCACGCCTACGAGACGCTCGGCGGCAGGGAACATGGCAGCCGCCGGGATTGCGGAATCGCGATACGGACGGCCTCTTTGGAGATCGATCTCAGACATCAGTTGGTGGGCCCCTGATCGAATTGAACGCGGTCGATAAGTTCGGAAGCCTGTTTGCGCAATGCTGCAATCTTGGACAACGGTAGCGGATCGGCCTTCAGCGGCCCCCAGTTCTGCACGAGCGGGGAGGCGGGCACGCCATCGACCACCGGATACTCACCGTTGGCTTCGGCATAGATTCGCTGCGCTTCCGGCGAGGCGAGGAATTCCATCAGCTTCACCGCATTCTCTTTGTTCGGCGCGTTCGCCGTTAGCGCCATGCCCGAGACATTGACGTGCGTGCCGCGATCGTTGGCATTGGGGAAGATGATGCGCACGGCGTCGGCCCAGGCCTTTTGGTCCGGGTTCTTCAGCATCGCTGCCATGTAGTAGGTATTGCCGATAGCGATGTCGCAGAGGCCGGCCTGCACGTCGCGCACGCGCCTCGCGGTCGCCGCCGGCGGGACGGCGCGCCAAGTTTGCTCTCAATCCGTTGAGCCACTTCTCGGTCGCTTCCTCGCCGTTGTGGGCGATCATCGAAGCGACGAGCGCGACGTTGTAGGTATGCTGACCGGAGCGGATGCAGATCTTGCCGCGCCACTTGGGGTCGGCGAGTTCCTCGTAAGTAATGGCATCCTGCTTGACGCGGTCCTTTGAGGCATAGACGACGCGGGCGCGCCGCGTCAGACCGAACCACTGGTCCTTGTCATCGCGCAGGCCCTCCGGGATCGCCTTGTCGATGGCATCCGAATGCATCGGCTGCGTTACGCCGGCGGCGACGGCCTGCAACAGCAGACCAGATTCGTGTGTCAGCAGCAGATCGGCTGGGCTGTTCTTGCCTTCCGCGGCGAGGCGCTCGATGAGACCGTTCGAGGCAAACACCACGTTGGTCTTGATACCGGTCTCTTTGGTGAAGGCGGCAAGCAGCGGATTGATGAGGCCCGGCTCGCGATAGGAGTAGATGTTGACCTCGCCCGCGGCGTACGCGGAAGGAGCAGAGGCATAGCTCGCGACGGCGAGCACGGCGGCACAGGCCGCATGGCGCGACAAAGCGCTGATTGACCGCATCTTTGCTCCAATAGTCGGGGTTCAAGGCCCCGGTATCGGCGAATGTTGATGGGGCGTGAGTAGCGCGCCCCGCACGGCATCATCCCTAACGTGTGCGTGCGGCCACAGTCAACAAAAGCGCGTGCGAGTCCAATAGATTAGAAATCGTCTAATTTGAAACGGCGATGGCCGGCGCGGGCTCGGCGCGCGCCACAACGCGATCGCGCGGGAAGATCAGTGCGACCGCCGTGCCCTCGTTCGGCGTGCTGTCGATCTCGAGGCGGGCACCATTGGCTTCCGCGAGATTGCGCGCCAGGGGTAGTCCGATGCCGTGACCGCCCGCCCCCTTGCGCTGCGGGTTGGCCGGCACCTCCGATTTA
>CAVRVR010000010.1:0-22024 GCA_963724595.1 uncultured Alphaproteobacteria bacterium
AGGGGTGTTGTCACGTTGCTAGTTGACGGCCGCGGATGTTTGCAACGAGCGCTCCTTTCAAGCCGCAGCGGTCACTGCTCGCCATGTCCTCATCGCTTCGCCGCGAAACTGGCGAAGTGTCTTACGGCAGATCAGGTGACGCTGGACGTTGAAGGTGTTGTAGACGGCGGCGTGTGTTGAAAGAAATCTCTGGGCTGAACCGGCTGACTTGAAGCGTTGCATTCGTCGTTCTCTCTGCCGAATCGGCAGGTGAGAGTTCTCTGCCCGGTTATTGCTTCGTCCGCCCGTGATGTGTTTGCCTTTCATTCCGAGATCGCTCAGCGCGGCACCATAGGATGGCAGTTTGTCCGTCACGACTGCGGTTGGAGCGAAGCCCTGCGTCTTGAGCAGTTTCCGCATCAGTTTCAGTGCGGCCCTCTTGTTTCTTCGGGATTGGACCAGGAGATCCAAAACCTCCCCTTCACAATCTACGGCGCGCCACAGATACATATTCCTGCCATTGATCGAGACGAATACCTCATCGAGATGCCAGCGTGTGTCTGCGGGTGGATGCGATCTTCTGAGCTTTCTGGCGTAGGCAAGGCCAAATTTTACTGACCAGCGGCGGACGGTTTCATAGGAGACATCGATGCCACGTTGGGCCAGCAGATCCTCGACATCCCGAAAGCTCAGAGGAAATCGGAAATACAGCCAGACGGCATACTGGATGACCTCGGCTGGAAAGCGGTGGCGGTGATATGAGAGATGGCGCATCGGCGATTGATAGCAAGGCCCAACGCCGAGAGTTAGTGTGACAGCGCCCTCGCCGTCATTGCTGTTTGGTTCACGTTGAGCACGGGGAGGGCAGCGACGTAATATGGAGCTATGCGAAATTGGCGGCTTTTATTGGCGGAGCTGTTCCTAAACTACATTACGCAACGGTAGCCTGCTTGTCCTCACGACTTCTGCTGCAGTAAGTGACCGGGAACTGGTAGGGAAGGGGAGGGACTGTGTGCACGATTTCGGTGAGCCAGGAATACTTCAGGTAGGAAGTCAATGAGCACCGCGGGTGAGAGCCAGGTCTATGTTTGGGATCCGTTTGTCAGGATCTTTCATTGGAGCTTGGTCGTCGCCTTCACGGCTGCGTTCCTGACCGACGACGACTCGCTCACGCTTCACGTTTGGGCCGGTTATGTGGTGGGCATTTTAGTCATCGCTCGCGTGCTCGGGGACTAGCCGGACCCGGCCACGCGCGCTTTTCCGATTTCGTATACAAGCCCTCCGAATTCAATTCGCTACATCGGCGAAGTCGTTAAGGTTCCGCTCAGAGCGTTACCTGCGACACAGCCCCGGCGGAGGTGCAATGATCGTGTTGCTCTTGATCCTCCTGGCTGCCACCGTGGCAACCGGACTGGCCGTCTATGGCGGGGACCAACAGGGGGGACCGCTGCGGGCATCGTAACCCACCAAACCGCCGAGGCACTTGAGGAGGTGCATGAGCTTATCGCCAACGTAACCTTTGCGTTATTCTGCGCATATCGCCGCCGTCGTGTTCACGAGCTTTGCTCATCGAGAGAACCTGAATTCGGTCGATGTTTACCGGGTACAAACGCAAGTGAAGGAAGTCTTTGATCCATTTTTTCTTCGGCGCGACACGGCTTTCCCCGCGTTCCGGCGAAACGAAACTGAACTCGAGGCCGGGCTCGGGCAATATCACCGCTGAAACGCCTCAGACCCTGTCCTACAGGTGAACCACGAAGCCGCCTCCCTCATCCCGTCCCAGCCATACAACCGCCCACACGACCTCTTTGACCCGTACCATTTGCGGGGTCGCGGATTTGCGCCTATCGAGCTTCGTCTGCGCAACATCCGAGGTGCGTTCCGTGGTGCGTAAAGTCCCCAAACAGGGGGCACATGAGTAGCTTTTACGCGCTGGTGCAAGGTCGAGGGACCTGCTGTCTCGGTAGGACGGGGGAGAACTACCCGGCGGGTTAAGACCTTGTCAGGCGGCGGGGTGTTGAACGGGAGGTTTCGGTGAATGTCAAAGCCGAGATGGCAACCTTCGAGGCCCGGGCTGAGGCAGCCTACGCGGCCATGTACGACGCCGCACCGCACAACGTGAAAGACCACTATGAAGACGCGTGTTCCTGCCTGGCGCAGGCGATCCGGATCGCGATGGATTCTGGCCTAACCAGTGAGGTGGCGCGGCTCACGAACCGTGGCAAAGATATCGAAGCCGTTTACAATCATCAATTCCGCTATGTGGGACGCTAGCCGGGGCCGCTCTGCATGTCACTCGCTACGATTATGCTCGAGCAGCTCGCCGCAGCCCGCCGCATTGTCGAGGATGGCCACGAGGTGGTGCCCGCGTGGCGCATCACGACGCCCGAGGGCTCCTATCTCGTCCTGACGCGGTTCGATACCGACAAACAGGAGGAGCATGAGCGTGCGCTGCTTCTGATCTCTCGCTTCATGGCCTGGAAGATGGCCACGAGCTTCGTCCTCACGGTCGAGACCTGGCTGGGGCCGAAGGTGACGCGCTCGGGTGACGAGGCGCTGCTGGTCGTCGGCGTTTCCCACCACGAGCGGCTGGCGGCGATGCAGCGTCTCCGACGCGCTGACGTGGGCATCTTCGCAGAGGTGGAGTGGCTTACCCCTGACCAGGTCGATGACACATACTTCCGCCTGCTACCCGTTGGCCGCAGCGAGATCACGGCTGAAGAAGCTATGGAGCTCACGCGCGTCTTTGGCGAGGACGGGGAGATGGCGGCTCAGCCTCTGTCATGAACGATGCGGGTAACGTGTGGATGGTCGAGGTGCTCGGCGATGGGACCGGGGAGCGACACCGACGTTATCTCGTGGGAGCTTCTGACCGCGACAGCGCCATCAAGGCCGTCTTGCTTTTGGTTGGACCCGATATCGTGGTGACATCTAGCACTCAGCTATCGGACAAAGCGGCGGAGGTCGCAGCGCTGCAGCCCGGCGAGATCAAGCAGATCTAGGAGCGGAACAAAAGCCACCCATCGATGTCCGCTAACAAAGGTTATGGGACGTGGAGGTGTTCGCTCGTCAATGTGCCGACGGCTTGGGCGGGCTCTGCAGTTTATCAGCCTCGGCGATCAGCTCGGCCCCGACTGCGCGCGCCACGCTCGGTTCGAACTGGAATCCCGCGTCGAACTCATTGAGCGCAAGTCCGGCACGTTCAAGCCGGAGGAGTTCGAGAACCACTATCACACCGCCCCCGGGCTGAAGTAGCCTACGCGGCCATGCACGATGTGCCGACGCCGCCGAGCGCTTCTGTGCCATCGGTGCGCTCATACGCTCAGCTTTCGAGATCACAGGCAACGGTGAGAGAGCCCACCGCATGGAACCCCGGGGTTGATGACAAATAGACCACCTGTTGCGCTCCTACGACAGTGGGAACGCTCACGCGTGGTTAAACTGGACTCGAATTACCCCTCGTGCTGCGCGGCCTAGGAGACGGAAGATGGCGCGCTATACGAAAGTTGCCGACCCCACTCCTTTTGATCATGAGTGTGTCCCCAGCGCTCGCGGACGAAGGGGCTTCCGGTCTCTATGTTCCAGGCAACTTCGGCTTTGGCGCCGGTGTCACCCCCGACCCCGGCCTGTATCTCAGCTCAGGAATTGGCTACTACGACGGCGATATCAAAGTTTACATCGAGGGCGGCAGGATTGTGCTCGATGTCGATAAGCGACCGTTCTCCGCAGTCTTCGCAGCCCTATGGGTTCCTGAGACAAAGATCTTGGGTGGCCGGATCGGATTATCGCTCGGCTCCTCCTATAGTTTCGCATGGGCCCATGGCGTGGTCACGGGGCCAATCGACGCTGAAAAGACAGTGGACGGATGGGGGCTGGGCGACACTATACCGCGTGCACAGATTGGATGGACATCTGGGGCCTGGTCCAACACGTTTTACCTGACGGGTTGGCTTCCGACCGGACGCTACCAGCGCGGGTTTGAGCCCAACACGGGCAAGAACCGCTACGGCGTGAATCTCGGTTGGGGAGTCACCTACACCGAGCCCAACACTAGTCTTGAGTTCGATTCTGCGATCGGCGTGACCTTCAGCACTCCCAATCCCGCGACGGAATACAAGAATGGCGATGCCTTTATTTGGGAGTGGGCCGTCGGCAAGAAGTTTAGCAGTGGACTGCAAATCGGAGTTGCCGGCTATGCCTATCAACAGCTCACAGGCGACTCAGGCTCAGGTGCCAGGCTTGGTCCATTCAAGGGCCGCGTTTTTGCCGTAGGTCCCCATCTCGTTTACAACACGGTGTTGATGAGCCGACCGGTGATTTTCAATTTTCGCAACTATCAAGAGTTCGAGGCAGAGAATTGGTTCGAAGGGAACGTCACGACGTTCGCGACAACCGTCAAGTTCTAGCTTGCCGCTCACAAACCCGTATCTATTGCGCGCGCTATTGGGTTTCCGATAGGGCCAACAGAAATCGCGACTGCCGGACGGATCAAGATTTCAACGACCGCTAAGTCTACTTATCGGACGTTGAGCTGTCGCGGCGTCGAATGCTAGCGTGCCGTCTCCAGCAGGGGAGGCACAGTATGGCTCAGCCGATCATCGACCAGGTGCTCAAAGATGCGCGCATCATCATCGCCGATCGACGCCGCCGTTTGCGTGGCGCCGAGGCCGTCACAGCGCATGGTGGTGAGTGTGATCCGTGCGATGACGCCGCCGAGCGGTTCTGTGCCATCGGTGCGCTCATACGCTCAGCCTTTCAACTCACAGGCGACGGTGAGAGAGCCCACCGCATCGGGTGGCAGGTAGCGGGCCAGGTCGCGAGGGCGGCGAACCTGTCTATTGTCGACGAGGATGAGCCTGGCTGGAGCCTCGCCATGCTCAGCGATCATCGTGGCCAAGCCGCCGTCTTGCGCGCCATCGACGCCCTGATCGGCCAGCGCCGGATGTGACGGCATGTGCAATCTGTACTCGATGACGCGCTCACGCGAGGCGATGCTTCGCCTGTTCCGTGTCGGTGACAACCGAGCGGCGTTCGTCGAACCCAAAGCCGGCGATCTTTCCCGGCTATGTCGCGCCGATCGTGCGCAAGGCGACCGACGGCGAGCGCGAGCTCGTCAATTTGAACTGGGGGTTTGTCTTGTTGCAGAAGGGGCTCGCCCCGCGACGCGTGACCAACGTGCGCGACGACAAGATCCTGACGAGCCGGTTCTGGACTCCGTCGTTTCAGCAGCGCCGCTGCCTGGTGCCCGCGTCGTCCTACTGCGAGCCTAAGGGCGAGATGCCGGCCACGTGGCACTGGTTTGCGCTCAACGGCGAGGAGGAGCGTCCGCTGTTCGCCTTCCCTGGCGTGTGGACGCGCTATCGGGGTCCGCTGAAAAAGAATGGCGACAACGTCGATCAGGAAGTGTTTGCGTTCATGACAACGGAGCCGAACGAGCTCACGCAAAGCATCAACCACGAGCGAATGCCAGTGCTCATGTCGGATCCGGCTGACTTCGAGACGTGGCTCTCTGGCTCGACCGAGGACGCGTTCAAGCTGGTGCGCAGCTATGCGGCTGAGCAAATGCGCATCGTGCAGTTCGGGGCGGAGCGCGAGGACTTGCTGAGAGTGGCTTAGCAACGCGCGTTAGCCGACCTTCGCCAAGACCCGCCCGCTCTCATCGATGATTTCGAGCCAGAGCTCATCGAGGGCTTCTTCGTCGATGAGCTCAGCCCGAGCTTCTATTGCCTCGGCGATGGCATCGTCCAGGTCGGCCATCTCGATACCGATTACGTCTCGTGCGACGTCACCATCGAAGTGGACCTTGAAGAAATATCGCTGCATCGGGGCGGAAAACGTCAGCGATTATCTCAGGTTCCCCTCTGCCTGGGACGTTCCCCCCGTGTATAACGTCAGTTGCTCCGCATCCTTGCCGAAGCCGGCAAGCCGACGGAGCTCCGCGGAGAAGATCTGGCGCTCGGCAAGACCTTGGAACACCGTGGGCTGATGCTCTTTGTTCGTGACACGGCGTTAGCCGTGATCTTGCCGAAAGGCCGGCATGGGCTGGCTGCCGAGGAAGAATCTAAGCCCGCCAAGAAGAAGCCACCGCTGGGCTTCCTCTGCTAGGCCGTCGGAGCTCCCGCTTTTCAATAACCTCTAATCAAGAGGCCCCACCTCGATGACTGGCCAACCTGTTCCGCTACCGCGGAAAATCGCATCAGGGTGGGCTTACGGCAGACACTGCCGTTAATCATCGGGCCACACCTGCCCTGATATCGCCGCAGTCGAGCCTAGCGTTGTCTCCAGGGCAACGGAGGGACCACGCATGAACAACCCCTTGCTTGCGGAGCGTGATCGGATCGCCGCGGAGGTCAGAGCGATCAAAACGGGAGCTGCTGAACTTTGCCAGCTGCTCGCTCAAGATGTCCTCGGCGCCGACGAGTGGGAGCGGGCCGCCGGCGTTTTGGCCGAGTGTCGAGCGGAGCGAAAGCGCCTTGACGAGCGCCTTCATCAAATCGATGAAACGGTCTCGCTCATGTGGGACTGCGATTTGTAAGGATTCAGAGGCTCCCAACCACACAAAGCATGAGCCCCACTGTCCTGCACGACAGCGAGGCTCAGTTGCTCAAGGGCCGCCCCTGGAGTGAGGGCGGGAAGCGACACTCAGCCGGAACGGCGCTTCCGAGCGAACCAACGCGCATGCGCGAAAACGGTTCCGCAAAAATCTGACGGCTTCAGACGCGGGCTACTCTAACCCTCGTCACCTGGCGCCCAGACGACCTGTTTCGTGCCATCGCGCTCATCGCGGACGACGAGGGGCGTGCCGCCCCGCATCGCTCCAAGCGCCGGGCTTTTTTGCGCGTGGTACGGCTGCGAACCTGCCAAGTTTAGACAAGAAAGCCGGACGGCTGCTCTTTACCTATCGGTCTGTCCGGCTGCTGAAAAATCAGATGACGGCCCTTGGGCGTGATCACGGCCGATGCGCTGTTGCGGACAAAAAACACCAAGCCCATTTGCTCCAAGACTTTGCCAACAACTGAGTTTGCGCCACTTAGCTCCGTGGGTTTGCCGGCGGCGGCAAGGCTATGTAGCAGGGCGTGCTCAACTTCGGTCAAGGTTCTTCTCCTTGGGTTCGTCCCAAGGATTATAACCTCTCGTCGGCACCAGAGTTCCCACTATTGGCGCCAGATCCCGCCGAGCGTAACCTCGTTTTTCCACCAAGAGACCCCACGCAGGCACCCATATTCCGCTCCGCCTGGACGTAGTGCTCCGTTGTGCCGTCGGTGAAGAGCAACATCACGAGCATCGTCGCAAGGTCCATGCAATCCCCTCCACCAGCACCGATGCTGGTCGCGCAGTTTCGCAACGCTATCGGATTGAGAGAGCATTGCGGATGGCGGGAGGAGCACTATTGGTCGTTTGCGGTCATCGGCGCGCCTCGCATGACCCATCGGACCACACCGAAGTAAATTCAGGCGGCTAGTGCAGAACGGGGTGTTCGGCGGTGGCTTCCTGGGCGGTCCTGCGTGGGGCCGGAAATGTAAAGCGCGCTCGCGTGCCCGTCGCGCTCGAATTGAGCTCGACATTACCTTCCAAGGAGCGTGCGAGCCCGTTGAGGAGCTGCATCCCCATCCCGGTCCCTTGGACTTCGCCATGCATCCCACCGCCGTCGTCTTCGACCGCAAGCACCAGTGAATCTCTGCCGTCGAGTAAAGCCAATGCGAATCCGACCGGCGCGACCGTCCGGAAAGGCGTACTTAAGAGCGTTGGTGACCAACTCATTGATGACGAGCCCTAAGGGTACGGCAATACCGAGCGGGAGCTCGTGCCCTTCCGTATTGCACTCAAATGCGATCGACGGCGGAGCGCAGGCCTTAAGGTCTTCGCATACGTCGCGCACGAACACCTGACTGTCCACCGTGCTGTAGTTATCACTCCCGTTCAGACGATTGCTCAGCCGCGCCACGATGTGGATCAACTCGCTCGCCTGGTCGAATGCAAAGGTCATCGTCGGATCATCGGACATTTTGGCGCGCTGGCGGATCAATGCATCGAGGGACGAGAAAGTATTGGCAACGCGATGCGCTACCTCCTGCAGCCGGACCGTCTTGCGCGTGTCCTCTGCCGCGAGGACCTGGTTCGCGTCTGAGACGGCAATGAGCGCCCTGCGAATCTCATCTGCGAGAAATACCGCTGCGATGGCCAGGAGGGCGAAGATCTCGATCTGTACCAGGTCGATCGCCCTTGTGACGGGTAATCCCGCGGGCTCGAAAAACATGCCAGATAAGACGGATGACAGCAGCACCGCTGTGCCGCCCGGGATGCGGCCGAACAGCAAGGCGACGATGAACGCCCACGCGAGGAACACCGCGAACGGATCGCCGATGCTGCGCGCTTCGGTCGGTAGCTGGATGATAAAGCACGCCAACGTGCCAAGCACCGCGCACGCTAACTGAACGATGAGGGGCCAACGCGACGTTGCCCTGACGGCAGAGATCATGACGCACCTCGCCTGATGATTGAGACGTGAGTTGACTGTGAAGTTGCGGCCTTTCGACGATGCCTCGCGGCGATGCGGCACTGTCCCTGCGGCAAACACGCGACCACGGACGGCTTCGTGCCGGTGTCGAAAGATTGCCCTCCTCGCGCAGGATGACAACTTCTCGGCAGTTGACCATCGATCTGGGTGGACTTTACGAATTTGTAAAGTTGCGAGGTATTCCCAAACACCAGGAAGGTTGCTCAGGCTAGGGACTACGTGGGTAAACTGCCCAGGAAAATCCGAAGGAGGAAAGCGCCATGTCAGTCAAGATTTTAAGCACCGCGCTCGCCACTGCGGTGCTGCTCGCTTTCACGGTACCAGCGTTCGCTGCCGATGCACCGGTGACAAAAGCCGCTTGCAAGAAGATGGCAGACATGAAGTGGGATGCAGCGACCAAGACCTGTGTGAAGAAGTAAACCGTATGAAATTTGGCCTAGCGGCTGCTTAACTAATGACCCCAAGAAGAGCGGCCGCTGGTTGGGTGGTTCAGCTGACGATCCCTGGAGTTGCGGTCGTGGGCACGAAGTCGGCCGCGACTCCGGGGTCGACCTTTCAATTTTCAACGTCGCAGTCGGGTCGGCTGACCGGCCATTGAGGGGGGCGCAAGAGCGCCGGCGCGCCCAACAATGCGCCGATGCACGTCGTTCGCGCTCTATCTTCGAGCGAGATTGCCGCCCTCAAGTTACGGGTAGGGCAAGCCAAGCCCGCGTGACACAAGGACTCGACAGACCGTTCAAGCTGCCTGCCCAGATTGATTGTCGAGGTCGGATTAAGCGCTTGGACAGCCGCAGCATAACTTCCGGAAAACGGGCCACGCTCTCAAGCACCGCCTTCATGAGCTCAGACGGTGTTGTCACGTCGCCGACATCGTGCGTTATCACGTCGAGCGGGAGACCGGTCGCAATGGCCCGGAGGAGTTGGCGGGACAGGTCGCTTGGATCGAGAGCCACGTGGCCGAGATGGCGCGGGGGAAGTCATTTTCCGGCACGCGTCTCTTGCAGGACGGCCGCACCATCCTGGTCAGTAATCAACCTCTGCCCGATGGCGGCTGGGTCGATCTGCAGGAGGACATTACGGAGAAACGCCAGGCTGAAGACAAGATCTCCTGGCTCGCCCGTCACGACCCCGTTTAGGAACCGTTCCGTCCGATCGATCACCGCCAGACCATCGGCGGCGCGGCCTCACCCCAGCGTTGCGCGCATCCTTCGTTCTCTCGAGTGCCAACTCGGCTCGCGCTAAGCAGTGCTATGATCTTTGTTGAATGCAACGATCAGGGGAGCGTCATGAAGCAGGCTATAATCCTTGGGATTGGAATGGTCCTGACGGCTTCTATTGCTGCTCAGGCCAAGACGGCAACGATGACGGTCAACAAAATCGACGACACTGGTGTCGGCAGTTTGATCGGAACAATCCAACTCGAGGACTCAAACGCGGGGTTGCGGATTATACCCAGCCTCAATGGACTACCACCGGGCCAACACGGCTTTCACGTTCACAGCAACCCCGATTGCGGCCCTGCTGATGACAAAGGC
Source organism: uncultured Alphaproteobacteria bacterium (assembly GCA_963724595.1). GTDB lineage: Bacteria > Pseudomonadota > Alphaproteobacteria > Rhizobiales > Hyphomicrobiaceae > Hyphomicrobium_A. Next base: position 10,033 of record CAVRVR010000010.1, read on the forward strand.
AAGCAGACCGCAGGCATGGCTGCGGGCGGTCATTTAGACCCGAAGAAGACCGACAAACATTTGGGACCCAAGAGCAACGAGGGTCATTTGGGAGATCTTCCGGTGCTGACGGTGGACGATAAGGGGTCGGCGCAGGCAGCGGTGGTCGCGCCGCATCTCAAGGTCGATGATTTGGAAGGTCACAGTATTATGATCCATGCAGGCGGAGACAATTACTCCGACCAGCCAGCACCGCTCGGTGGCGGCGGCGCGCGTATCGCTTGCGCGGCATTCAAGTAGCTGTGCAGCGCCTTAGAGAACGTTTACGTATCGGCCCTCACGATCGTGCGCCATTGGCGCATAGCTAAAGCTTAGCCAGGTCGGTAGACCACTGTGCGAGGCCGCGCGGGCTGAAAGCCACGGCGCATGTGGAAGTCGCAGTAGGGATGACCTGCCGCCTTTGGCTTACCGCAGAAGTGGAAATCGTGATGCTGGGGGTCCCCAATCGGCCAACGGCAGTCGTCTGGCAGGAGGGTATTCAGGGTCTTTCGCTGATTGAGCGGGATGACGAGGTCGTCGTTCCGTTTGTGGACAGCGGGTTTTATCGCCTTTCTTGCTCTGATGATCGTGATTGCAGCTCAGATCGGCCACACGCAAATCGGACAGGGGGCTGGCATTGCTGCCGGGGTCGTCGGATTTCTGGGCGGGTTTTTGATCGGACATGTGCTGCACAGAAAGCTAATTCCTAATTGGACGCCGGGCCTCGACGGCGCTTTCGCACTCGCAATAGCTGTGTGAGTCGGCATCTCCGTGGTCGCCGTAGTCTCCTGGTTCGGAACGTTCATCCTCGAATGGGGCGTGAAAGGTTAAGCCATGCGTTCGGCTGGTGCGAGGCGGCGAGTTCGGCGACGTTAACGACTTGACGCTGCTTTCACTCGCAGTCCTAGGCGGTCTTATTCTGGCGCAGCTCTGAGAATGCGCCACGCGGCAGGCCTGAGGAGCCAAGCGACAAAGCTTCGCTGTTAAGCAACTCGCGCGGCGCCAGCGTTGTGGAAAGGCGTTATGAGGCCTAGTGTGCTCCAGCACAGTTGCCGGGCATCGCATGCCCTAGGCCCATGTCCATCGAGCGCTTGATCGTCTGCCTCTGCCTAATTGCCGGCACCTACGGGCGCGGCACTCGCAGATCCTGGTGACGCAATTGGCTCGGCAATCACCATCGTCAACGACGTCACCGGCGAGTTCCGTCAGGACCTGCGCACGCTGGCAACGGGCGACGACGTACGCGCCGAGGAAGTCATTGCCGCCGGGCTTGATTCGACCGGCGAGCTGATGCTGCGTGACCAGACGAAGGTAGCGGTCGGGCCGGGAGCACGGCTCACGCTCGACCGGTTCGTCTACAATCCCGACAAGACGAGCGGCGCCATTGTTCTCAATCTGATCAAGGGCAGCTTCCGCTTCATCACCGGCGTCGCCGCCAAACCTTTTTATGTGATCCGCACGCCTGTCGCCGCGATCACGGTACGCGGCACGATATTCGACGTCTACGTCGAGCCGGGCGGTGTTTGGCTCTTGCTGCACGAGGGATCGATCCGCGCCTGCAACGAGCGCGGCCAGTGCCAGACGCTGGACGATCCCTGCCGCGTGCTGCGCATCGGCGCCGGTGGCGAACTCCAAGATCCTGGCACCTGGAACGCGGTACCCGAGACCCGCGAGGTGAATTTCGACACGGCGTTCCCATTCGTGGTCAAGCCGCCGGGCTTCGATCTGAACCCGATCTTCACGCGCGCAGATATCGAGCTTGGTCGCTGCCCGGAACCCAAGATCCGCAAGGCCAAGATCGAGGACGACGACGCTCAGCCGGCCAAGCGCAAGGTTCAAAAAGCGCAAAAGTCGCGCAAGTCGCGGCAGGCCTCTGTACGGCCGCGTCGTAAGGTCTATCCCAAAAAATACAGCAACCCGATGCCCGGATTTAGCATCAGCATCGGCATTGGCGGTGGCGGAGGTGGGCGCGGCGGCGGTGGCGGTGGCGGACACTAGCGACGCCATCGGTACACGAGCCGTTTCTCCTGTTATGCGCCGCGCCCGGTAATCACCCGGTAGGCCGCATCGAAGGCGTACACGCCCGCAATGATGGCCGCCGTTCTCGCTTGCCTTACCGGTGAAGGAGGATGTTATGCGCAAGCCGCGAGCCGGAGGTCATCAAGCTCGTGCGCGCCGCATAGGGGAAACGCAGGTGAAGACATCTGTCATGGGACGGTGCTCGGGCGCACTGGTCATTCTGACGCTCGTTGGCGCGGTTGCTCAGGCGGGAAGCGGCTCTGCAGGAAGTCAGGGCGGAGATCCTGGTTCGACTTGGAGACACAGGTCATGAGTAGCGCCAAACGAAGCGGTGTGAGTAGAAGATCCGCATTCGTTTGGATCCCGTCGCGGCCCAAAAAGAACCTCATCTCTGCGTTTCTGCGCTCCGAGGAACTGGTTCCCCACGATGTCTGAACGCAGGCAGCCCAACCCAGTTGAGTTGCTTTCACCTTGGCGTACTGAAAAGCGCCTCGCGCTGCAGGCCGAGGCTCGCGCCTTCGCGCGGGACGTAGTGCTGCCGATCGCCGATGAGCTGGATCGCAAGAAAGGAGAGATGCCCCGCTCCTTGATCGATGAGATGGGAGCGAGAGGCTGGTTCGGAATCACCATTCCTGCCGAGAGCGGGGGCTTGGGCCTCGGCGTCTTCGAATACTGCCTCGTCTCGGAGGAGCTGGCGCGCGCTTGGTTGTCGGTCGGAAGCATTATTGCGCGCGGTCAAGGCCTCGGCACGCAGACCCTCGAGGCAGCGCGCCGGAACGAACTGCTGAAGAAGTCCGCTCGTGGCAAGTGGATCGGCTCCATCGCCTTGAGCGAGCCCGGCGCCGGCTCCGACCTCGCCGGTATCGAAACGCGCGCCGTGCGGGAGGGCGACGACTGGCTGCTCACCGGCACGAAGCGGTGGGCCGGTTTCGCGCTCAATGCCGATTTCATCGAAGTGCTCGCGCGTACGCGCGATGCAAAGGAAGGCGAGCCGCGCTCGGCGGGGCTTGAGCCATTTCTCGTCGTCAAGAAGCCGGGGACCTTCCCGACAGGTATGAAGGGACAGGCAATCGACAAGGTCGGCTACCACGGCTTCATGACCTACGACCTCGTGCTCGACGGCGTGCGCGTGCCGGAAAGCGACCGCCTCACAGGGCTCTACGGCGACCAAGGGGCGGATGCGGACGCGGGCGGCTTCGCGTCCGTGCAGCGTGGCCTCAACATCGCACGCGTTCACACGGCGGCACGCGCCGTTGGCGTGGCCCAGGGCGCGCTGGAGGATACCTGGGCATATCTCCAGGAGCGCGAGCAATTCGGCCAGCTGCTCGCCGAATTCCAAGCGTTGCGTTTTGCTCTAGCCGACATGGCGGCAGACGTGGCGCAGGCCCGCGCCTACTGGCAACAGGTGGCGCATTTGCTCGATGCGGGGGAGGCAGCCGAAAGCGAGAGCGCGCAGGTGAAGCTTCTGGCAACGGAGATGGCCGTGCGCGTAACCAATCAGGCCATGCAGCTCCACGGCGGTAATGGTTACACGACCGAGCGACGCGTCGAGCGTTATTGGCGTGACGCCCGCCTGACCACGATCTTCGAAGGCACAAGCGAGATCCAGCGACGTATCATCAGCGATCGAATGCTTGGCAAGTGAGATGCGATAGGAGCGCATGGGGACCAATCAGCGCCGCTAGGTGCGCGGTCGTGAGGGAGTGGTCCTGAATGTCGGCTTTTGGCCCAAAGCGGACATTCGCAGTGACGCGGTCGGTGTCCGCTTCTGACCCAAAGCGGACGTAGCGCGGTTGCGGCTAAAGCGGACATCCGCCGAGCGGCTACCGCTTGATGAATTTGCTGAAGAGATGGAGGCTCTGCGCGCCGCCCGTTGACCGAAAGCCGTCTTGCGCGGGCTTGCGTCGACGTCAGGGGCCGACCGGATGGTTATCACGCTGATTTGCCGGATTTGCTTACCCTGACCGGGAGGATTTTGTAGCTCGGCGTATGGCTGTTTTCGTCGCGATGCCATAGCGGGATGAGCGGCGTGGCCTCGGGGAAGTATGCCGCGATACAGCCTGCCGCGATGGGATAGGGGACAACTTCGAATCCCTTCACCGCCCGCTGCACATTATCCGCAAACGCGGTCGTCAGGTCGACGGTGTCTCCTTTCTTCAGTCCGAGCCGACCGACATCGTCAACATTCATGAACACCACCCTTCGCGTGCCTTCGACCCCGCGATACCGGTCAGCGTATTCATACACTGTCGTGTTGAACTGCCCGTTGCTGCGTAGCGTGGTGAGCCGCAGGACATCGCCGCCTTCTCTGACGGCACTGCGCGGGTCGGCGCGAGGCCCCACAGGAACCAGGAAGTTCGCGCGGCCGGTTTTTGTCTCCCATTTCCGCTGGCGCGCCGCGATCGGCCGCTCGACCCCGCCCGGCGTCCAGATGCGCTCGTTGAAATCCTTGAACACCTCCGGCCAGGTTTCTTCCATCGCGTGCCGCACTTTCGCATAGTCACCCACCCAGTCGTCCCAGGGAACTTTAGCATTGGGAGCGAGCGTCGCTTTCGCGAGCTCGGCGACGATCTTCGGCTCCGACAGGAGATGCGGGCTCGCCGGGTCGGCGTAACCCTTTGAGCCATGGAAGTACGCGGTCGAGTCTTCCACCGTGACGGACTGCGGACCTGAGGCTTGTTTGTCAATCTCGGTGCGTCCGAGGCACGGGAGTAGGTAGGCGGTCTCTCCGTGAATGAGGTGACTGCGATTGAGCTTGGTGGCTATCTGCACCGTCAGCGGTATCTTGCGCCAGGCTTCCTCCATCGCAACAGTATCGGGAACGGCCCGAATAAAGTTACCGCCGAGTGCGACAAACGCCCGTAGCTTTCCGGCGAGGACCGCCTCGCAGACTTCCGCCGTGTCCATGCCTTTGTCGCGCGGCGGCGCGAAGCCGTACTGCTCCGCGAACTTATCGAGCGGCGCGAGCTCCGGCTTTTCCGTGATGCCCACGGTGCGTTGCCCCTGGACGTTGGAATGCCCGCGCACGGGGACGATGTTGCCCCCGGGTTTACCGATGTTGCCCCGCAAAAGAAGAAGGTTCGCGACCATCTGAACGTTCTGCACGCCGGTCACTTGCTGCGTCACGCCCATGCCGTAGATGCCGAGGCACGCCGTGCTCTTCACGTAGCTGGCCGCAGCTTCTTCGAGGTCTGCGCGCGACAGGCCCGAGCCCCTTTCGATGCTGTCCCAGCTCTGCGCGCGGCAATGTGCGGCAAACGCCTCGAAGCCATGCGTATGCTCTTCAATGAACTTGGTATCGAGCGCGCGCTCGGTCCCTGCCGCCCTTGCCAGATCATCCAGTGCGATGACTGCCTTGCACACGCCCGTGAGGGCGGAATGTCGCCACCCACTTTCATGAGGCAATACTGGGTAGCGATTTTCGTCTCCGACAGCGTCAGCATCTGGAGGAGCCGCTGCGGGTTGGTGAAGCGCTCCAGGCCGCGCTCGCGCAACGGGTTGAAGACAATGAACGGCGCGCCACGATCGCGCACGCGCTGATACCCGTGCAGGATCCTCGGGCTATTGACGCCAGCGTTCTGGCCGATGGTAAAGATCAGGTCGCAGTGCTGGAAATCCTCAAGAGTGCCCGTGCCCACTGGCGCGCCGATGCTCTCCGGCAGACCGACGGAGGTGCCTTCGTGGCACATGTTCGAACTGTCGGGCAGATTGTTGTGCCCGTACATGCGCGCGAACAGCTGGAACATGTAGGACGTTTCTAGTGCTGCGCGCCCAGACGTATAAAAGACGGCCTGCTTGGGGTCGGCTGCTTTTAGCTCCGGCCAATTTCGGCGAAGGCCTGGTCCCATCCACCGGCACGTACTTATCGCTGGCTTCATCCCATCGCAGCGGATGGGTGAGACGGCCTTGCTTTTCGAGATCGTGGTCGGCCCAGGTTTCAAGCTTCGTACAGGTATGCTTGGCAAAAAACTCCGGGCCGATCCGGTGACTGGTCGCCTCCCAAAGCGTCGCCTTGGCGCCGTTCTCGCAAAATTCAAAGGGATGATGATCGGCGGGCTTCGCCCAGGCGCAGGAAACGCACTTGAAGCCCTCGGGCTTATTCTGCACCCACAACAGCTCACTGCCGCTGACCTCGACATCTTCCCGCGCCAGATGGGTCGCGACGGCCCGGAGGGCTGCCCACCGCCGGCCGCGCCCTTCGTAGGGCTCGATCACCACATCGCTTACAGGTTTGACCGTTTGCGCGATGCCGCTTTTGTCGAACAGGGACAGCGCTGCAACTGATGACGCCGTGCCCATGAACTGCCGACGGGTCAGCATGATCGTGCCTGTGGGTTGAGCCTCCTCTCGAGGATTGGCTCCTTTTACACGGGGTCATTTCGCCCGGCATCGGCGACGCCGACCCCGTAGCGATAGACGAGATTCGATCCCTTCCAGCCGGTGAAAAGCAGGATGAGGACGACGAGGGCAGACAAGGCCGCGCCGGTGGGGATGATTGCTGCGCTGCCCTGTTCATAGCGGAGGTAGAAATTGTAGAGCTCGAGGAGCACAGCGATCACGTTGCCGCCGGCGTGTAACCACGCGTCGTTAAGTGCGCGGATGCGGGCTTCTCCCATTACATCGATGAGGCCCACAATCGCCGCTAGGGCGGCCATCACCAACCCCGCCCCCAAGAGCCACATCCCGGCGGTAGCCCAGAATTCGTCGCCGGTCTGCCAAAAGGCCAGGTCCGCCAGAAAGGTCGAGACGAAAAACGCGATGGGGAAGGGGATAAGCATCGGGTAAATGGGATGGCCGGCAATGCTTGCTGTGCTGTGCGGATTGGTCATGACATGGCCTCGATTCGAAGAATCCAGCTCATCAGACGCGGGTTAGTGTGCGCGGGTCGACGACATGAACAGTGTAAGCGCCCAGTCACAGCATTAGATGCGCGACCTGCACAAAGGTTCCCCGGAGCAAAAGCTCACACGTCGGCAGCTGCCGATGTTTACGCGCGAGCTGCCGCGATCAAAGTTAGCGGCATACGAAGCGCATGGCTCACCTCGCCTGAACTTGGAAGGAACCTGCAGTCGCCAAGTAATGCGGTGACGCTAGTCCAGCGGGCGGTTAAGATACAGATCCCGGAGCGTGGGTCCTTCAGGTGGCTAGCAAGTAGCCAGTCAAGGAGCATTCGCAGGGTTCGGACCAGATCCAAAATACTGGCGCGCGCTGGCTCTTTGATACGCGTATCAAAAAGACGACGCCGGATCATCGAACACAAGGAAGGAAACAGAATGCTTAGGTGGATTGTCGCGGCGGGTCTTGCGCTCGCTCTGCCGACGGTCGCGTCGGCGCAAGATAAGGAAGCCGGCAAGAAGGTCTTCGCCAAATGTACGGCGTGCCATTCGATCGGTCCCGGGGCCAAAAACAAGGTGGGGCCTGAGCTCAACGGCCTCATGGGCCGCAAGGCCGGCTCGGTCGAAGGGTTCACCTACTCCGAGGCCATGAAGAGTTCCGGCATCACATGGGACGACACGGCATTCCACGAGTACATCGCCGATCCCAAGAAGAAGGTGCCCGGCAATAAGATGCTGTTCCCCGGCATCAAGGACGAAGTCGAGCGCGATGATCTCGCTGCTTACATAGAGTCCTTCAACGCCGACGGCAGCAGCAAGTAGCGCAAGAATGCGTTTTCGAGAAGCGCCGCAGCCTTCGTTTTCGGTCGGCGCGGCCATTATCAGCGCGTCACTGCGCTCGCCTAGATGAAGCAGGATCGCGCCACTCTCGAAGATTGAAATGTCTCCATCAGTCAACCTGCCGGTGCGCCCGAGACGTGCTAAATTTAGTTTCTTTTCGATGGAGGCTCAAATGACGGATAGCGTTTACAAGGTCGTCACGCTGGTCGGGACTAGCACAGAATCCTGGGAGAAGGCGGCCAAGGCGGCCGTAGACGCGGCATCGCATTCCTTGCGCGAACTCCGCATCGCGGAAGTCATCAAGCAGGACATGGTGATCACGGATGGCAAGGTGGAAGCCTACCGGACCAAGGTCAGAGTATCCTTCAAATATGAGGGCAACGAGTAACTGACACAGCAGGCCGCCGGCTCGCACACGATAAACGCCACGCCTGAGCTATAAGCAGACGGCCTCACAGCGATGCGATGCGGGCGGCGTTAGCTTGTTCTACGGTCGTGCGCATCGCGTCAAAACTAGTAGGCGCGCGTGAACAACCGAATGCTCCTTCTTCTCGCTGCCCCTCACGGCGCGTGATTTCACCGAATTGCGCGCGACAGCCTGCAGCGGTGTCGTCTTAGGCTTTATGGCGCTGACGATGTAGCCGAACAACTTCCCGCAGTTGTTGCACATCACCGCCGTGGTCAATCTCTCGTCCATGGCAATTCTCCGCTTGCCGGTGAGCAGAACCGATCAGTCCCGCGCCTGTGACGGCCTAGTGTCCCTTGAGCGGCTCCCAGACTGAGTTCGGGGCCGAGTTACAGCGACGCCGGCTTTCTCTTCTCTGGAGAAGAACCTAGGATCGAGCGAGACGTAGCGTGACGTCGACTACGTTGCGCAGCCTCACCTCTCGGGGTCACTTCGGCGGGAGAGGCGACGGCGGGAGAGGCGGCCCCCAGCAGCCGTGTCGCCACATACACGTGGTGCTCGGTTGAGCGCATCTACCAATTCTCTCGCTGCAGATGCGGATTCTGGCAGGCCAAATGTGCAGTGCGTTGGAGTCCAGGAACGTCGCGGTTCGGACTAACCCAGATGCAGGCTTACGCTCTTCAGGCGCAGGAGTTCGCCCGGCTGATGGCGGAAGCCGCGCAGAGTGCTCAGCCCAGAAGCTGAATCCCGCGGCCGCAAAGTTGGTTCGCCACGAGCTCGACCCCCCGCATTCGGTTCGCCAAGTTGCGAAGCACTCGGCCTCGAGTGGCCCGATCTCCCGGACCGAAGAGCCGCGCCTGAGATCGTGCGTAGTACAAACAACGACTGTTAGTTGGACCGCGTGCCGTCCTACCGCTAGTAGAAGGCGCAGCCCTAAAATCAAAGCCGCTGATGCGGTGGGGACCACACCACTCTCGAAGTGGGGATCTTTCGTTCACTTTTCAGCCTGTCGTCCGCGTCCGAGTAGTCGGTCCGCTCCGCTGGCGAGCCGTCGTTTGGCCGCCTGCGTGCCGGCTAGCGCGCCCGCCCTGGCCGCAATACAATGCCGGCGCGCTCAACCCCAAGGAGACGCTCCCTATGGCAGCCAAGAAGTCGGGCACGAAGACCGTCTTCCGCAACTCCAAGTCCGGTGAGTTCACGTCCAAGGCGAACGTCAAAAAGCACCCCGAGAGCACCGAGACCGAGCACCGCCCGATCGGCAAGAAGCCGAAAAGAAAGTAGCAGCGGTTGCCAGTTAATCCCTATTGCGCTCCGTTCCCCCAGCCTCATGCCTCGGCTAACGACAAGAGCACGCAGCCGGTTGCCTAGTTGCCGCTCTACGAAGCGGCACGACCCGCCTCTCCCTTCCAAAATCCCTGATGTTTTCCGTTCAATACTCGTGACCTCGTGCAATTCGTGACCTCGCGCGTTGGACACTGGAGGTGCAAACGGGCCGTTAGCTAACGAGCGCCCCAAAGCATCAGAGTCCCATAGCTTTATGGGCTTTTTCCATGTGCTTAACGCACCCCTTCACGTCGCCCTTTTTCATCTCAGCCTTTGACTTCTCCAGCTGCTTCATGGCCGTCTTTTTCTTGGCCGCGTCGGTCATTTTACTCACTTGGTCATCCATCTGCTTCATGTGAGCATCGGTGCACCACTCCTTGTTGTCCTGAGCAAAAGCGGAAGCCGATGCCATCAGTACAAATACGGCGACGACGGGGACTCTGAACATTGACTTTTCCTCCTACAACGTCGACCGAGATTTCGGTCAGATTTACAACGTTCGAGACGGGCGGTTGGTTGGATCTCGGATCTTTTTTATCTTTGCTGAACGCCAACATTCCAAAAATGCGAGACCCGCAACACGCCAAACGTGTCCGACGCTATCCCCCAGCCAGGCCGACGTGGTCGCCAGATTAATGACGATGAGTAGCGTATCGACGGTGTTATTCCTGCGCTAGTCCAGAGCCGGTCACTTCCTCCGCTGACCTTGGGCTCGCGATCGGCCAGCTCACCGCGGATGGCAACCCGAGCGGCGCGGAAACACACGCGTGGAGCTACGCATGGCTGCCCTGAACGTCTTCAGGTTTGACAGCGATCAACCTCTCGATCGCCTTCACCTTGCGATCCACGAACAAGACATTCGGAATTTGGATCGTCTCTTCGTTGGCGCCGCCGATAGTGAGCGTGAGGTCGCCGGCTCCTAATCCCAGAATGACGTCGTGGAAAAGGTCCTGCCCACGCCTCTCGAAGACGAGCCCATTGGTGTCGTAACTACGTGCCTGGCCGCCGATCAGGCGTTCCTCAATCATTTGCCCCGGGCGCACCCGCCAGATAATCAATCGATCGAAAACAAAGAACGCAAGCAACCAGACTGTTAGCAGCGCCGTCGAGAACAAGAGGTAAAAGCCCACATTCGCGCGCGCGGAGAGATGAGGGATAAAGCTCAGAATGTTGTCCCACCACCCAAACCACGCGAAGAGAACCACGAAGAACGCGACTGTGACAACGGTGACGACCGAATAGATGCCGCGAAGTCTGGTGTTGGTCAGAACGACAAGCAAGACGAGAACCGCGATAAAGAAAATCCCCGGATTATTGCTGGGATGAACGCGCTCAACGACCTCGGGCACGACCGCAACGTCGCGCCCCTGCATGTAGCTGATCAGAGCCACCGCAAAGCCGGCCATCCAGGCAGGCCACCAGTAGAAAATATTGGAATGGCTGATGATCCTGGTGTCGGATGGAAGCGGCGCGACATGCAGGGCGAAGGTCTCCCTAATGTCGGCGTTCTGGGTCTCCTGCTGCGTTACCATGTCCGCAGGCACTCAAATTGAATGTCACGCCCGGGCTCGGCCCGTCACAGACGATTTGTGAGGAGCAGTATAACGACGATGATGAGAATTATCCCGATCAAACCATTGCCGCGATGGCCGTAGCCATAGCCCGGACCGCCAAAGCGACCGCTGAAGCCGCCGAGGAGAAAGATTACAAGTATGATGATGAGTATCAGACCAAGCGACATGAATGTCTCTCTTTGCTGAGCTAAGAAAGTTTGATTGGTCGCATCACTAAGCTTAACTAAGCACGTCCGCTCGAACAATAGAAATCAGCTGACGTGTTGATGACCTGATACGGTTCAAATTTCGGCTGGGTCGCTAGCTCCGCGCGTTCGCGCGTGAAAAGCTTGCTCGAGGTCGGACTGAGAGCTGACTGATACATACTCGCCCGCGGCCATTGACATCGCCCCGGCGACGAGACCGGCCACACCGGCAATTAGCACGTCAGACGTTGCAGCCGATGCGGCCGCGACGCCGACGATCAAGCTGGCCGTCGATACGATCCCATCATTGGCGCCGAGTACCGCCGCCCGCAGCCAAGCGATGCGCTAGACGAGGTGACTCTCCGGATGCAGGAGACGCGGGCTCATTTCACTCTTGTATCGCTCGTCGGTTCGAATCCCGTTCGATCCCCTGATCTTCCCTGATAATCCCTGTTCCGGTCGGAAAAATTCCCTGTTACTGCGCGTAGGGAATTTGACCGCTAACACGCTGAGCTATCGCTGTTTCTCGCAAACGTCCCTCGCTCGAAACCCCTGTTTTCGCTGAAATTCCCTGTTTTTTCCCGGCAAACAGGGAATTCGGCTTGGAGACGAGTTCGCAGAAGACTGCCTGCACAGCCAACAAGTCACGTGCTCTCGGCGGTCTCCAGGCTACTGAGCGATACCCCGGAAGAACGCACGCAATTCCGCGCGTTATAGCGACTGCGCATCCGACCGCCCCCAAGCCTCGGTCTCTGGCTGGCGGTTTCAGGAGCCCAATTGCCCCCGAGTCTC
>CAVRVR010000011.1:0-31383 GCA_963724595.1 uncultured Alphaproteobacteria bacterium
GCTGACGGCTGCTACCGCTGCCGAGACCGGCCGCAAGACGCTCGATCCGCGCATCCTCGATGCGATGGCGAAGATACCGCGAGAGGCGTTTGTGCCGCCGAAGCAAGCCGCCTCGGCCTACCAGAGCCGACCGCTCTCCATCGGGCACGGCCAGACGATCTCTCAGCCTTTCATTGTCGCCTTGATGACCGAGCTTCTAAGTCTAAAGCCCACAGACAGGGTGTTGGAGGTGGGCACCGGATCAGGCTATCAGGCCGCCGTTTTATCGCTGTTGGCCCGCGAGGTTTACACGATAGAAATTATACCCGCGCTCGGCAACGCAGCGGCCGCAACTCTACGGCGGCTTGGCTACGCTAACGTCAAAAGCAAAGTGGGCGACGGGTATCAGGGCTGGCCAACGGATGCACCCTTCGACGCCATCATCGTCACCGCAGCCCCGGACCACATTCCTGCGGCCCTGGTTGATCAGCTAAAGCCTCATGGTCGAATGGTCATTCCCGTGGGTGGGGCGCGGGGGCAGGCGCTCAGGCTCATCACCAAAAACCCCGATGGAACGACGACAACAACCGACATTATTCCCGTCAATTTCGTGCCGCTCGTCAACGGAGATAAGAAACTCTGAACACGCATCCGGTCAGCAAGCTGATACAGTCTTCGGGCCGCCTTCAACCCCATCGCGCAATGCGTGAACAGAGGCGCGCGGCGCCCAGATTTTCGACGCCCGGATGCTGTGCTGACATCGGCAATGTGCAGCCCGGACGTCCGTGCTGGCCCGAAACTGCCCTGAGGGTTCGTCCGGGCACGTCCGCTTCTAGCCCTAAGCAGCCGTCCCATCGGTCAGCGCCGACGTCCGATATCGAGTGCAAAGCGGACGTGCGCGCCGCTCAGCTTCGAAGTCTGCTGCTGACCCGAAGCTGATGTCGCGGCAGTCGCGCGCTGAGGTCCGCTCCTGACCCTAAGCGGGCATGCCAAGCTTCCGGCGTAAAGTCCGCGTTTGGGAGCAAGAGCGGACGTCAATGAGCCTTGCATTGCAGGATTTCGACGTCCGGTTGCCATGTAGGGAGATCCATCGGCCGAAAAGCGCACAATGAGCGAGCCGTCGGGCTGATCCTCGAGCACTTGCCCGGGGTGGAACTCAAAGCCCCGCGCATGCGCCGCGGCCTGCGGACTGAACCGCCAGACGACCTCGCCGAACTCTTCCTCGTTCTGAAACACGCCAAACGCGCGATTGGCGAAGGCCTGCAGATTGAAGTCAGCATCGCGCTCGAAGGGGTCCTTCGACGCCTTCGCCGCGCGAATGTTTTCAACGACGTAGAGCCGTACGGGACCTGAAGGGGCTTCCTCGGGGCGCGCAACGAGGTAGCGGCGCAAGCCGGTGAGCAGACCGTAGGGGGCGACGCGCCTGTGCCGCGGCGCGGCTTCGCCACGCGACTGGTACTCGACCTCGAGGATGTGGCAAGCCTTGATGGCCTCGGCGATCGAGGCAGCGATCTTGCGATCAATACGCTGGCGTGGCCCTGGGCGCGCCGCCAAGCCTTGCGCCTCGAGGAGTGCCTCGTGATCGGTCTCAAGGCGCGCGACTTTGGAGCGCGGCACCAGCGCTAAGATCTTCTCGCGCAGGTTCAGGAGATGCTCGGCCTCGACAGTGACTCCTGAGCGCTTCAGGGTCTCGATGGCGAGGTCGAGGGCCGCCAGCTCCTCTGGAAAAAGCGACATCAGATCGCGGAGTGCGCCCGACGGTAGGTGCCAGCGCTTGCGTCCTTCGCCATCGATGCTGACATCCGTATCTGGAAACTGTGCTTCCAGTGTTCGCAGCATGCGTTGCGCCGTGCGCTTCGATATATCGAAGCGGTCGATCGCATCGTCGAGGGTGATGCCTGCGTGGCGTGCGGCGACAAGCGTTGCGAGAGCATCGTCCGCAAGCCTGCTGACCCGAGGGAGTCTTGCAGTTGAGCTAGCGGTACCTGCAGACGACCGTCCGATGTCGGCCATCGAGCATCTACGCGCACGCCAGACCCAACGACAGCTCGAGTAGGTATCTCAAGCGAGGCTGAGAAAGCCGACAGCTCGCGGTGCGGGGTATCCCCATTGAGCGCGGCAAACCTCTACCAAGGCATGCGGGCGATGCTCCGCATCTCAATGGCTTGCTCATCGTCGGTTTGGCATCGAGCATTGCGCCGATCACCATCGGCATTCAGGAAGTCGCGCCTGCTCTGGTTCTGGGCCTCGCCGCTTTAGCCCTGACATATCCGCCGGCCACGGGCGTGATCGGGCGGTGGCGAGGCATACTTCTGCTCGGCATCTACGCCGCTTACCTCGCTACCATGCTGCAATGGGGCGCGACGACCTAGGTCGCCCGGCTGGCTATCATGCGCTCGATGAATCGCACGGCCAAATCAACGCCATTGTCGTCCTGGATCGAAGCAAGCGGACTCCCCAGCCTGGTTTTCAGTCCAATATAGTTGTCCAGGGAAGCAGTGAGCGAGGGACAGACCGTGACCGACGCCATACCCGACGTCGCGGTTGCAGCCGAGGTCAAGCTGCGGCGCTCCCTCGGGCTGTGGCTGAGCGTGCTCTACGGCCTCGGCGTGACGATCGGAGCCGGCATTTACGTGCTAATCGCGCCTGCCGTAGCGCGCGCCGGTACGCAGGCTCCGCTCGCCTTCATTCTCGCCGCGCTCGTTATGGCGCCATCGGCGGCATCGTTCGCCGAGCTCGCCTCGCGCATGCCGCTGAGTGCCGGTGAGGCCACCTATGTGCGGGCCGGCCTGAAATCGACATTGCTCGCGCGCCTCGTCGGCCTGCTCGTCATCGCCGCATCTGATACACGGCGCGAGCTAGAACGAGGTCGAGATCGGCTTCACCTTGAGCGATTGCGAGAATTATATTGGCCAGTTGCTCGCGGCGCTCCTCGTCGTCCTCTTGTGCACCAATGCCGAGTTCGATGCAGGCACGGGGAAATACTTTGCGCAGCACCAAGATCCGTTCTTTGTCGAGCCTTTCGACGAACATGAAACTCACGCTGATACACCTCTCGCCGGATCCACGCCCCAGCTTGACCGAAAAAATGGGACGCTGATCCGCGACGACGGGGGTCAGGCGGGTCAGCGTCCCGGCCACGTGCGCTCCGGGGGGAGGAGCATCTTCCGAGGGACGGAAGCCGTGGCAGTTGAGCTTTGAGCACGAGGCCGCAATGCCCGCCTTCATGTGCCGCAAGGCAATAGCTTCCTCAAGGGAGCTACGTTTCTCGTTTGGCATGGTTCACTGATGCAGAGACGAACAGCTCGCGCGCCGGATAACGCGCTTTAATTCAACTGGACCAATGTGTTGGAAGTCCGGGCCAAATCCGCAGTCCATAAACTGCCTCGCTCGGGTGAAGCATTGCGCCGCATTGTTCTTTAGTCCCGAGATCTCCCCCTAATCGGGGATTGTGAGCCTATCCCTTTCTCGGCAGTCTCCTGATGGCGAATTTGCTTAAAGCCTCGGGAGGGAAGCGCCGACCGCGGATGCGGTCCCACCGAGCGAAGGGAAGGTGTCCCCCTTCGCTCGGTGTGCGCGGCAGGCATGTTCGTTCTCGTTCTGCGGGAGGACGCAATGCTCGAAGCTCTCGGCATCCTCATGGTGGCAGTAGTCTTCGTCGCATTCCTCGTTCTGATCGGTCGCTCTTTTTGAAGTGCGATCCCCGAGCAAGCTAGTCAGGGGACAAGCTCAGTCCGGTTGAAGAGAGCAGGTGCAGGAATGCCCACCCAACTCTCCGCCGACCTCCTCAAATTCACAGAGGCGGTTCACCATCTCGACACGCCTGAGGCAGTCCTGGGCGCCCTCGATAGGATTACATGGTCCGACTGTCATGCCCACGTTCTAGGGGCAGCTCTGCTTCCGCTAAATTTTGGGGCTTCTCACTCGCTCGTTATGGGCAAGACAGTTTTCCTACACGAGAGCGTCCCTAAGGGATGGTGGGAGGACCGCACGGAGCTGGCCACAGGGTCACCGGCACCAAGTGATGTGGCAGCGCGTCTTGCGCTCGCGCCCTTCACGCTCACAGAGCTCATGAAGTCGCTCGAGCCCATTGGCATTGATCGGTGGGCGGTCGAGCTAAATTTGAAACACGGCATCCGCGATCTTTTCGGTTGCCCAATCGGAGGCCGCTGGATCTTTGCCTATTGGTCGCCAAAGGCGATGCAGCTCCAGCCGCATCAACGCGCACTGCTCTACATAGGTGCCTCTTTCGCAACCACTCAGCTGCAAAAGCTCGCCCCGCCGTTTGCCGGCCGGATTGGCAAGGGTGCCAGCCTGACGCCGCGCGAACTGTCGGTGCTGCGCTGGCTATCTCTGGGCCATCGCATTGCTGAGGTCGGTGAAGACTTGGGGCTAGGCGAGGAGACCGTGCGGAGCCACATCAAGAAGGCCCAGGTGAAGCTCGGTGCACGAAACTCAATAAACGCTGTCGCGCAAGCCGTACGGCTGCGGCTCATCCCGTGATGCCGAGATCCGCTACTGCGACCGCATCGCCATGGCCAGAACTAGCTTCAAAGTCACGGTGAATACGCTTGGGCAAGTGCATTAAGACCCGGGCTCTGTGCGCGAACGACCGCCTCCGCGCGGGTGCGGGCCGATAGTTTTAAGAATATTCGCTTGAGATGCGTTTTGATTGTTTCCGGTGCGACCCCGAGTTGGATGGCAATCGCTTTGTTTGAGTGTCCCGCAGAGATAAGCGAGACGATGGCAATTTCTCGTTGCGTGAGTCGCCGATGCTGAGCGTACTCATCGCGAATTAGGTCAACCATGTCCATGTTCCTACGCCGCTCCCATGCCCTACATAACGTGTCACCTAAAAGAGTGGGACGCTTGATCCGCGAAGACGGGGGTCAGCGGATCAGCGTCCCGGCCACGCGCGCTCCGGGGGGGAGGAGCATCTTCCGAGGGATGGAAGCCGTGGCGTATTTGAGCATTGAACACGAGGCTGCAATGCCCACCTTCATGTTGCCAGCGCTTGCGAAGGTGTTCGCGGCGCAGGCTACTGTCCCGGTCGAGTACTGCGATGATCGTTTGATTGAGTGTGCCTGAATTTCGTGGGTCGAATTGCACAGCATTGTAGGTCGCGCGCGGAGCTATTCGGCTCGGGTAGCTAAGCCGAGAAAGCCGATCGTTCGGGTCACTTAGTGTGTCGCTCGACGTGATCCGCCGGTCTATATCGACGTTCATGGATCAACCTCCGCACACGGTTTCATAAGTTTCTCTCTTTAGTAAAGGGGCCGGGCTGCCTCTAGCAGCGGCCCGGCGAGTTGCGGTTGAGCCGCCGGCCTAGCTCTTCGGCGGCATGATGACCGTGTCGATGACGTGGATTACGCCGTTCGACGCGGCTATGTCGGTGGCGGTGACCTTGGCGTCGTTAATCATCACGGTGTCGCCGCTCGTCTTCACGGTGACTTTCTGACCGTTCACCGTCTTCGCTTCGTCGAGCTTCACGACGTCTACCGCCCTAACCGTGCCAGGCACCACGTGATAGGTGAGGATCGCCGTCAGTTGGTCTTTGTTCTCAGGCTTGAGCAGAGACTCCAAGGTTCCCGCTGGCAGCTTGGCGAACGCCTCGTCCGTCGGCGCGAAGACTGTGAACGGACCTTTGCCCTTGAGCGTATCGACCAGCTCGGCGGCGCCGAGCGCCTTGGTGAGCGTGGCGAACTTGCCGGCGTCGACCGCCGTCTCGACGATGTTTTTCTCCATAGCGCGCACGTCTGGTGCGCCTAGGGCCATGCCCATGGCCGCCACGGCAGCGATCATCACCGTCTTCAGCGACTTCATAACTAGCCTCCTTCAACTCTTGCTTCGAGGGCTTGGACTCCGAGCGATTGGCCCGTGCCCGCCAACCGTGCTGGTTGACAGCGCTTTCATATGAAGAAAAATCGTTTGAATGCTAGTCATATTATCGTGACGTGAAAGACAATTTTACGCATAGTAAAAGATTGCTGGGACGATTTGAGCGAGACGAAAAACGAGCGCAGGAATGTTGAGTGACACACTCGTCGCAGGGCTTGAGCAGTACGCCATCGGCCCCAAGATGCGAGCGCTTAGGCAGAGGAAGAAGCTCGGCCTAGTGCAGCTAGGGGCGCACACTGGCCTTTCGCCCGCCATGCTGTCGAAGATCGAGCGCGGCCAAGTTTTTCCGACGCTACCCACCCTCTTGCGCATCGCGCTGGTGTTCGGCGTCGGGTTGGAGCATTTCTTCACAGACAGTGCGGACAGACGCGTCGCAGCCATCGTGCGGGCAAAGGATCGCCTGCGTCTGCCCGACCGGCCGGATCAGAAAAACCCGGCCTACTTCTTCGAGAGCCTCGATTTCCCCGTCAACGACCGCAAGCTGGAAAGCTACTATGCCGAGTTTCCAGCCGGGGCCGGGCCGTCCGATCCGCACGACCACGACGGCGCCGAGCTCGTTTACATGCTGAAAGGCAGGCTCGTCATCACCATCGACGGCGAGGACCACACGCTCGATGCATCCGACTCCATCTATTTCGACCCATCCGCGTCCCACAGCTACCGCTGCGCCGGGCGCACCGACGCCGCCGCCATCGTTGTGGTGACTGCTTAGGGTCTTGGTTGTTCTCTAACTCCGGGCCTGGCTCTCCGTGAACAACCTTGCCGGGTCCAGGGTTCTCTCCGCGGTAGGGACATGGGCCCTCCGCATGATGGCGCAGGGCGTCGCCGAAAGATGACGGCTCCGTCGGTGGAAATGACGATGCCACGTCGTCCGAGGCACCCGATGGCGGCGACGGCGACTAACAACGTCGCCTCTTGGCCCAAAGCGGACATTCGCTGCGACATGCTCCATGTCCGCTTCTGACCCTTAGCGGACATGGTGTGGATGGGCGCCCCCCTCCCGAGCGCCCGACTGAAACACCTCACTTGGCGGGCTGAGCCGCTATGGCTTTGTCGATTTGGGCTTTCAGGGCCGCTAGGTTGAAGCTCGCACCCTCTTGCATGGGCGGGAACTCGATCGCCGTCTTGGCCAGTTTCGCAACCTGCTGCTGCACGAACTGAAAGCGCCAGAACTGATAGACGAACCAATTGTACTAATACCGTGCGTCTCATCCCTCCGGCCTACGTGAAGCCCTATGTCAAACGCCAGAAGAATGACGCCGCCGATGCCGAGGCCATCTGTGAGGCAGTGCAGCGGCCAAGCATGCGCTTCGTACCGACCAAAACGCCCGAACAGCAGAGCTGCCTGATGCTGCATCGTACGCGGCATCTCTTCATCCGGCAGCAGACGGCGATCATCAACACGATCCGCGCACATCTGGCCGAATTTGGCAATTGTTGCTCCGGTTGGGCGGACGATGAGATCGCTCGATGTGAACGTCCGCTAATGGCCCCTAAGCAGACATTCGCAGCCCGACAACGACCTTGCCTTTAGCCCGTCCTTTCTCGAGGTACGCCAAAGCCTCTGATGTCGCCGCGAACGGAAATACCCGATCGAGAACTGGGCGTATGATCCCATCATCGATGAGTGACGTAATCTTGCTCAACTGCGCGCCGTTCGCCCGCATGAATACAAACGAGTAGCTGATGCCGCGCTTCTTGGCTTTCTTGCGGATACCGAAGCTCAAAAGGCGCATGACTTGCTGCAAGTACCAGTTCAACCCGCTCGCCTTGGCGAAGGCTGCATCCGGCGGACCGGAGATTGAGATGAGCTTGCCGCCGGGCTTCAGCACGCTGAGGGACTTTTCGAGCGTGTCCTTGCCAAGACTGTTCACGACGACATCGTAGCCGCTCAGGACCTTCTCGAAGTCCTCTTGTCTGTAGTCGACGACGACATCCGCACCGAGGCTTTTCACCAGATCGACATTCGCCGCACTCGTCGTCGTCGCGACTGTTGCGCCGATGTACTTTGCCAGTTGGATGGTTAATGTGCCGAACCCGCCTGAACCTGCATGGATCAGAACCTTCTCGCCCTTCTTCAAGTTCGCGCGGTCTATCAAGACTTGCCAAGCGGCCAGAGCCACAAGAGGAATGGACGCCGCCTCTTCCATGGTGAGGTTTTTCGGCTTTAACGCCACGTCAGCTTCATTCATGGCGATGAATTCCGCAAACGTCCCGATCCGGTCCTGGTTCGGCCGCGCGTAGACCTCGTCGCCTGGTTTGAACCCCCGGACCTTGGACCCGACGCGGATCACGACACCAGCAAGTTCATTTCCCAGAATGAGCGGCAATCGATATGGCAAGATGAGCTTGAGTTCGCCGTCTCTTATTTTGGAATCCAGAGGGTTTACACCAGCGGCATAGATCTGGACCAACACGTCATGGTTCCGAAGCTCAGGATCTGGCATATCGCCAAGCCGGAGCTTGCCTTTGTAACGATCGACGATAAAGGCCTTCATTGGGCTCTCCTGAAACGTTCGTTTCGATCTGAACGCCCGGTCAGCAATGATGGCGACTGGTACGACGTCGACGAGCTCATCCGGACCGTATGGAAGCCAACCCGCTTCGGCGGCCGCCGCCAGTGGTTCCTCTGTCTCAAATGCGGTCGCCGATGCCGGATCCTCTACGGCGGCAGCCGGTTCCGCTGCCGGCATTGCTATCACCTCAGCTACAGCTCACAAGCCGAGACGCGCGCCGATCGCGCCACCCGCGCCATGTTCAAGATCGTTCGGCGCCTCGATCCTGAAGAGGATTGCAATGACCTGCCGCCCAAGTCCAAGGGCATGCATTGGCGCACTTATGATCGCCTAGTAGACCGATATGAGAAATACGACCGACGGTGGTCGGTCCTATGCGGCGGTTTGGAATGTGGCTGTAAACAAGGTCCCGGCGGCGAGCCTTGGGTATGAAGCGACTGCGTCGTTGGCGATGTCAAAGGCAAGCCGGACTTCTACGCCCTGATGCGTCGAGAGACGGCAAGCCTCTGCGTTTGGCAAATTACTCCGGCATGGATTGCCGAAAGCCATCGTCAGCGTCCCTGCTCAAGACAGTGCCCTTTGCGCCGCTTACTCATTTCCCGCCTCATTCTCCTTGTGCTGCGGGGGCAGTAGTCGCGCATTTTGGCTTGTCGCCGACCCTGAGATCCGGTCAATAAGTGGCCGCGCTAGCCGCGCGGCCCATTCTGCTCTATCGGAATCTCGGCAATGAATTCCGTGCCAGGTTGATTGTCGGCCGATTTAAGGTATCAAACGCATCCATGCCAAGCATGTCAGCACCTCAATGTTCAATCACTGCAGATCCTGGTGTTCATGGGCCGCGGCGCTTGGTCCCCCGCCGCCGCGTCGCGGCCGTTTATCTCACGAGCGTGAGGGGGACTTCCGCCAGATGGATTACTTGGGTGGCAACAGAGCCGAGCAGCAAACCTTGAAGGCCGCCAAGCCCGCGAGTTCCCATAACGATTTGTCCTACGCCCTCCTCCCTCGCGACCTCTGCGATGGACTTAGCGACTTGCCCCGCGCGGACTAGGGGTTTGAACGCAATGTTGGCACCTTTGCATTTGCTAAGGGCGCTCTTTAGGGCTTCCTCGGAGCCCCGCGAGGCCACCTCCTCGAACCAGTCGGGAGGAGCCATTGCCGCTACGCCTACAGGATCCACGGATCCGACATTTTGAACGTGGAGCAACACAAGGGAACCGCCGGGAGTTTGCCCGAGCATCTCAAGGGCAAAATCGACGGCACGAAGAGAGGCCTGAGAGCCATCAACTGGGGTTAGGACCTTGATAGTTTTCTTTTGCCGAGCGTCTGCCATCCCCCGCGCTAGCCCTTCTCGATAGGGTGACTGACCCGCCGGGATGGCGTGGGATGGGATGCCGGGCACAGCAGCACCACTCCCCATTACAACCTTCCAGCCTTCAATGTACCCCTCAACAAAAGTTTGTTTGTCTTCCAATCGACGCGCTCCGTTTGGTCAAATGCTCCGCCGACAGTTGGACCATTTCCGTGCCGAACTGCATCCCCTTCGCATTCAGTCTTGCAGATATTGTCCACCGCGATGGGCCTGATCATGTAAGCGAGCAGCGCTGGAGATAGCGGCGAACTTTACCACGTCGCTGCGAGTAATATTTGATGCATATCAATTCGGTGCAGTGGCGACCCTGCTTACCTGCAGCAAAGAGGTTCGCATGCCAGGAATTCTGCGCCGAGCAGGAGTCCGGCCTTGTCGATGAGCGAGAGAAAACCTGTGCTCCTGCGGAGGCGAAATGACGTCCCGCGTCAGCGCGCCGTCACGAGGGTACCCGCAGAATGCCTTCATGCCGCTGAATCCCAATCGCGCCGGCTGGCGCCAAGTGACCAAGGAGATCGACAATGAACAAAATGATGATCACGTTAGCCGCCGTCGTTGTCGCCGGGAGTCCCGCACTTGCAGCCAGCTATTCCGGCACCTGCACCAGTGCCCCTAAGGAGCAATGGATGACCGAAGCCGCCGTGCAAGCCAAGATTACAGAGGCCGGCTACACGGTAAAAAGCATCAAGGTGACACGGGCCGGCAACTGCTTCGAAGCATATGTCACCGACAAGGCCGGAACCAAAATGGAGCTGTTTCTTGATCCGACCACAGCAAAGATCATCCACTCGCAGTGATCGATATGTCTTCCACGAATCCTAAAGGCTGCCTTGAGATGCCGCCGGCTTCGGTCAAGGTGTGGGATCCCTTCGTGCGAATCTTTCACTGGGCACTCGTCGTAGCGTTCGCAACGGCGTGGTATTCAGGCGGGATCTGGGACAATCAGCACCTCGTGGCCGGCTACGTTGTGTTGGCTCTAATCGGTGCACGCATTGTGTGGGGCTTTATCGGATCCCGATATGCCCGGTTCTCCGACTTCATGTATAGCCCACGCGTGATGCTTCGCTATTCAACCGATATGCTGCGCATGCGGGCGCCGCGTTACCTCGGCCACAATCCCGTTGGCGGTGCCATGGTAATTACCCTGCTGGCAACGCTCCTCGTCATCTGTATCACCGGCGTGATGATGACCACCGACGCTTACTGGGGCGTGCAATGGGTTGACAATCTTCACGCGACGGCCAGCACGTTTGCTCTCATCCTGATCGGACTGCATATAGGCGGCGTGATTTTCGCCGGTATCGAACACAGCGAGAATCTCGTGCGCGCTATGGTAACCGGAATGAAGCGCGCCCGGTGACGGCCGCAGTACAAGCGCCCTCACGTGACGAAAACCGCCGTCGCTCATCGCCCGGAGCGTATCGATGGCGCGTTGTTCAGGTGTCACCGTGACGGGATGGTTCCTGCGCGGGGGGACTTTTACACAATGCCTCCTCCCACCGACCCGGAGCAAAATCGCACCGTCGTGTTTGATGCGGATCAACGACACGCAGCCGTTTGGCCACTCAAGTTTATCGTGGCGGGATCTATCCCACAGGAGGAAAAGGAGAAGCGCATGTCAGAGACAGCGCGACAGTGGCCAATGTTCCGGCAAGTGTGGCGCCGGCAAGAGCTCATGGACTGTATGATGCAGACGACGGTCGTTGATGTGGTCGCGGCTGTGCACACCGACAGGGGCCAGGCTTTTTTGGACGCGCGATCGAAGTGTCGTTTGTGCCCGCACGAACAGGAATGTCGGGAATGGCTCGCGACGAGCCGACAGGGACGATGGACCCCAGATTTCTGTCCAAATGCCCGGTTCTTCGACGCCTACCGCAGCGAGCAAGACTGAGCACCTTCGCATACGTTTTGGCAATCATCGCGTCGTACGCGCTCCAGTCCTCGGCATCGTGAGAATGGGCACATAGGCGATGACAAACAGCCCGAACGCGCCGACCCACGCCACGGCCGCGGTGAGCAGCAGATCCACATTGTGAGCAGGAGCGAGATGCACGCCGAAAACGCGTAGAAGCGCGGCGAACGTCAGCAGACAATAGGCCAGCACTACGGCGTTAGGCGCGGTGATTTCCCGGCCTGTGTGCCCGAGCGAGGCACGCGTCATGATCGCCATGATCATTGTGGCGACGGCGCCCGCTCCCAAGGCATGTTCGGCAGGAACACTGGGCAAGCCCGCTCCGAAGGCGGCTGCGCTCATCATCAGCAGTCCGACGACGAGCCAGGCGTAGCCGATGTGCAGAATGAAGACGATTGGAGCGCGCCAGGTTCCTGTGCCGCGCCATAGAAAGAGACGGGCCCCGTTGGACAGCGCTGCGACGAGCGCCACACAGCCCTGAAGCCAGTCGGGTGCTGCCACGAGCTGGAGCGCTGCGACGACGGCGATGCCGATGATCGCCGCGGCGTCCAGCCAGGCGAAGCGTTCCGGCATGCGCACGGACGTTGTGTTGAGGTGCAGCCAGTTGTGGGTAAAGGCCGGAATGACCCGCCCTCCGACGATTGCGATCATGAGCACGAGCAGCATCAAGGCAAACCGAATGCTGCCCAGCTCCTGTCCAGGCCACAGGCCGGTGTTGGCCAAGTGATAGGCGACGTTTGCTCCCAGCATCGCGGCGAGGATGGCGAGCAACAGTAAATTTCTGGCTGCCGGCTTGATGAAGAGCTGGCGGGCGACGGAGACCCCGAGCAGGGGCAGGAAACACAAATCGATTCCTGCGGCGAACACCGCGCCGATCACGCCCGCAGCGAGCATCGCGATCCGACCTGCCAGCCACACGCCGAACAGCAGCACCAGCGGTGGTCCGGAAAGCGGCAACGCGCCCGTCCAGTTGGGCACCGCCGTCAAAAGAAAGCCCGCCACCGCGGCGGCGGCAAACCCGAAGATCATTTCGTGCGCGTGCCAGGCAAACGGCGAGCTGCCGAACATCGCCCAGGGCGGTCCCTGCAAAGAGATCCACGCAATCCAAATGCTCATGGTGATGACAGCAAAGACGCCGGCGCCCAGGAAGAACGGCCGGAAGCCGTAGGAGAAGAGCGCCCGCAGGCTGGCACGTTGTTTTTGTACGGAAGCCACGTCGGACATGGTGACTATCGGAATTGCTCTTGTCGGTTGGCCGCAACGACGGTCACGCGCTGCGATGAGCTACGATCTGCTTTATCTCCCCCGCCTCGACACTGTAAGCCTGCGCTCGTCCTGCCCGCGCCAGCACGGAGCCGATCGCTTCAATGTTCATGAGCGTGAAGGCCGTCGAGAGCGCATCAGCCGTCGTGGCGGTATGCGCCACGACGGTTATCGTTCGCAATGGCTTGGCGCATTCACCCGTCCTGGGGTCGAACAGATGGTTGCAGGCGCCTTGCTCGTCAAAACGGAAGCCATAAGCGCCTGATGTCGCAACCGCCTTGTTGAGCACGGAGATCGGAGCGGATCTGTTCCCTGATGCATCCTCGATGGCGACGCTCCAAGGATCACCGTCAGCATTCTCACCGAGAGTGCGTACCTCGCCCATGTCCACAATGCAGCTGTCGATTCCCCGCGCCCGCAATCGCTCGATAACGCAATCGGTGATGTAGCCCTGAGCGATGCCGTTAAATGTCAGGCCCATGCCCGGGCGCGCGAGGACGACCCGGTCGCGGTCGAAGCGCACCTTTGACCAGCCGACCAGCTCCAGTGCGGCTGTCCGCTCCGCAGGAGTGGGGGCACGCTTTTGCGTTGAAAAGCTCTCCGCGTAGCAGCGCCAGAGGGCCTGCACGGTGGGGTCGAACACGCCGCCGGTGATCTCCCAGTAATGGCTGCAGGCGGCCAACAGGTCCGACAGCTCGCTAGGGGGATTGGCCAGGACACCGTGCCGGTTGAGCTGGCACAGCGCGGATTCTTCGCGGTAAAGAGTGAAGAGAGCCTCGAGTCGGCGCGCCTCGGCCACGACCTGGCGGACAAGTTCCTTCGCCGCGGACACGTCGGGATGGTGAAGGCGAAGCGTGGCGACACTGCCAAGGCAGGTGCCGCGCCACTCGACCAGGGGGCGGGCCGCGCTATTGCGAACGCCAAACGGCAACGCACTTAGACCCGCCGCTCCCGCGCTGATGGCGATGAATTTGCGTCGGTCGATGGCAGCAGTCATCTTGGCCTCCTTCGCGATCCCTTAGTGCGCATGCCGCCGAGTTATTTTTCTGGTGCACCTTGCTGAGAGCCAAGGACATAGTCGCGTGGAACCTCGTCGAACGTGACGACTTGACCGCCGTATGTTGCCGCAAACTTATCTGCGGCGGCTCGATCCGAGAAGGGCACTGTTTCCGGTGCACCCATGCCGCCCTGTTTGGTGCTGCCGACGACAAAGAAAGCCTTATGCGCGTCGATCCAGTTGGTTGCTCCCGGATCATCCCAACTCTGCGCCCTTGCCATGTCGGACACATAAACCGCGCGTATGTCCTTGGCTTCGTCCGGGAGCATCGTGAACGACAACGCGTCGCGGGCCGAGGAGAACCATATCGGCTCCGACCCGCTGGCGAGAATGATCTGCCCCTTTGGCCCTTTGTGCTCGAGGAGGCTCATGCCGCAGTAATGCCCTGTGGCTTCTGCGGTGAGCGCGAACGGCGGCGGGGGCGGGCCTGCGTCTTGGGGGCCGCAGCTGGCAAGGACGACGGCTGTTAGAAGGAGGAACGCAAGCCGCATCATAGCTCTCTCCGCGAGAAGACCTGCGCGGCCAGCGCAAGCGGCGCCAGCATCCACACCAGCAGGGCGGCCACAAGCACCATCGGAGCCAACGTCATTGTGTTGCCGAGTGCGGCCATGCCGGCAAACGCGCTCACGCCGCCCGTTCCGGCGAGATTGAGCATGCGATAGACGTCGGTCGGGTTTGCCAGCAGCAGCACGTTGAGCATCGACGCCGAGATGGTGCGCCCCTGATCAAGCACCAGCAATCCCAGCAAACCCATGTCGTAGAGAACGACGAAGGCAAGCCAAACGCCGATGGCGATACCGGCCGCCGTTGCTCGCTCGCGCACAAGCGCGCTGATGAGGTAGCCGATGGCGATAAACACGGCGCCGAGCAGGACCGACGAGACCACCATCATACCGAAAGCCGCCAAGCTGCCGGAATCGATCGCCGGTCCGGTCATGGCGAGCACAAGAGCGGCAGCGCCATAGCCGAGGACCGTCGCAAACGCGAGAACGGCGAGGTGCCCGGCAAATTTTCCGAGCAAGACTTGCCACCGGCCCACGGGATAACTCAGAAGCAGCAGCATGGTGCCCCGCTCGATCTCCCCGACAATGGCATCGTGGGAGATTAGGAGGGCGATCAGGGGCAAAAGAAAAACACTGAGGCTCGAAAGGCTGACGATCACCACGTCGAGCGGTCGCACGCCGACGGACCCTGTCGGCGCGCTGCCCACCAGCGTGAGCGTCAGGGCGAGCGCCGCCAGAAGCAACGTCGTGGCCAGCACCCAGCGGTTGCGCAGGCTCTCCTGAATCTCCTTGCCGGCGATCAAGAGCACGTTGGTCATTGAGCTGCCTCCGCTCGCAGAAAGTGCGCGTAGAGCTCGTCCAATGAGGGTGGCACCACATCGACATCGACGACCGGCGAGCCGGCGATCAGTTGCAGCAAGGCGACCTTCTGCTCGGGCGCGGCGTCGATTTCGATCGTGTGTTGGTTGACCCGTCGCCAGCTCGCCGCCGCTGACAGGCGGTTGGAAAGGATCTCGGCGTTGTCACCGGCGACCCTGCAGCGGATCTTTGCGGGCAGGTGGGCCACGTGGCGCAGCTGGTCGATTGAGCCGTTGGCGACCATCGCCCCCCGGTTCATGATGATGATACGCCCGGCTCGGTCGCCAAGCTCGGCCAGCGCGTGCGAGGACAGAACCACCGTCGCGCCTGCGGCGCGCCGGGCCTCGACGAGGTCGTAGAAATCGAGTCGCAGCGCCGGGTCGAGGCCGCTGGTTGGCTCGTCGAGCAGCAGAACTTTTGGTTCGCCGATCAGCGCCTGGGCCAGACCGAGCCGCTGGCGCATGCCCTTCGAGTATGTGCCAATGCGCCGGTCTGATGCGGCCCTGAGGCCGACACGGTCGAGCAGCTCAAACGCTTGCGCGATGGGCTGATCCTTGAGCCGCGTGTAGAAGGCGAGCACCTCGCGCGCGGTCAGCGCCGGATTGAAGGAGACGTTCTCCGGCAGATATCCAAGCCTGCGCCTTGCTGCAAACTCGCCGGCCGCCGGATCCTCGCCGAGCACCCGGACCGTCCCGGCGGTGGGATGAGCAAGGCCGAGCATGAGTTTCAAGAGCGTCGTCTTCCCGGCCCCGTTATGGCCGACGAGCGCGACGATCTCGCCCGGCTCGAGGTCGAAAGAAACGTCGCGCACCGCTTCGACTTGGCCGTATCGCTTGGTCAAATTCTCGGTGGCAATCGTCGGCGTCATGGTGCAACGCCTTCGGGCCTTTGCGGCGGCGTCATGAGCGGATGGCTGTCGACAACGCCTCCCGGGAGGATGGCCGGAAACTGGCTCTGCGCCCAGCGGATGATCTGCACGGCGGGGCTGTTGATCAGCACCTTTGCCAGCGGCGCGGTCCACAGCACCCTGTCGATGAGATCGTTCGGCCGGTAGGGGCTATCGGCGATGCCATCGCCATTGAGGTCGAAGGAGGGATTGTCGCTCCAATAATTTCCGCGGCCATCCTTCGACCAGTCGAGGTAGCGCGTGCCGACATACTTCACCTGGTTGCGGTTGCCGATGAAGGCGTTGCCGGCAATCTCGTTGCCTTCCGAACCGGCAGTGAAATGCACGCCGATCTCACAGCCTTCGAACATGTTGTCGCGAAACCTGTTCTTGTTGGCATTGTAGATGAACACGCATTTCTCAGGTCCGATGCGCGCGCCATTTGCAAGCGCCGGCGGCTCCCTGTCCTCCGGCGCGGGCAATCCATGCTCGCGCGCCTCCCTGCCACGCATACCGGGACTCGCCCACCGTTCTGCCGCTTGCAGACGCCCGCGCACTTCGTTGCCGGTGATCTCGGAGCCGTTGGCAAAATTGAACATCAGCCCCCGGTCGCGATCCCCATCCGAAATGTTTCCCTTCACCGTCAGCCGATGGGAATACATGATCGCAAATCCGGCCGTGTTGTTGGTCGAGACGTTGTCGCTGACCTCGCTGTCGTTGGTGTACATGTAATGCACCGCGAATCTGAGATCGCGGAAGCGGTTGCCCTTGAACAGGTTGTTTTTGCTAGCGATCACAAAGATGCCGTCGCGGCCGAAACGCACCGCGTTGTCGAGAACCTTGGCGCCGGGCGCGTTCCACACCGAGATGCCGTTACCGGCCTCGTTGACCCGCCCCTCCCGGATCCCGACGATCTGGTTGTTGCGCGCAACCGCGTTGGGCGCGCCGTGCAGATAGATGCCGTAGAGGTTACCCTCGATGCGGTTATTCTCGATGTTGGCGCCCGTCGCACTCTTCTCGACGAACACCCCGGCGTCCATCGCCTCGAGATCGTTGCCCGAGCCGCGGATGGTAAGGCCGCGGACCACGGCGCCGGGGGCTGTGACCCTGATGACGCTTCCAGTTCCGGGGCCGAGGAGAGCCGCGCCAGGCGCGCCCTCGACGGCCAGCGTCCGTGACAGAATAAGGGTGCCGCGGTGCTCGCCCTCAAGGACGATCGTGTCACCGTCGACCGCTTTGTCCACCGCCGCTTGCAGATCGCCGCCGCGCGGCACGACAATGCGCTCTGCCGCGACGGGGCATGTCAACCAACCCGCGACGACCAGCGCGCTCAGGCAAGGCCAAAGGCGGACGAGCATCGCTCAGACATTCCGCGGCTCGACCAGCATGCGCCCCTGCATCTCCATGTGCATCGCGTGGCAGAACCAGCTGCAGTAGTACCAGTAAACTCCCGGCCGGTCGGCCATGAAGGTGACGGAGGACGTCTGCTGCGGGCCGATTTCCATGTTGACGCCGTAGTTGTTGATGCAGAAGCCGTGCGTGAGATCTTCCACGTCGTCGACGTTGGTCACATACACGGTCACTTCTTCTCCCTGTTTGACCGTGAAGCTCTCCAGACCATAGGAGGGCGCCGAGGAGGTCATGTAGACCCGCGCCTTGTTGCCGTCGCGAATCACCTTCGAATCCGCTTCGAGCGTAACGCCGTCGGCCTTGGCCTGCTTGACCGCATCGGCGAAGAACGGATCGTCCCTTTTCCACACATGCAGCGGGTTGATCTTCGATCGATGTACGATGGTGGCATCGTGCGGCTCGGCAAAGGTCGGACCGTCGTGCACCAGCACCATCTCATCTCCAGAAATATCGATGAGCTGATCGTTCTCCGGCTTGAGCGGGCCGACGTTCAGGAAGCGATCCTTTGAGAACTTGTTCAGGGAGATGAGCCACTTTCCGTCGGCCTCTTTGGTCTGGCCCATGGAGGTGTGATTGTGGCCGGGCTGGTAGTGCACGTCGAGCTTCTGGATGATGGGGTTCACCTTCTCGCCCTTGAACGCGCGTATGGCCGCGTCGATGTTCCACTTTACCACCTGGCTGTCGAGGAACAGCGTCGTAAAGGCATTGCCTTTGCCGTCGTAAGCGGTGTGCAGCGGCCCGAGGCCAAGCTCGGGTTCAGCCACCACGACGTCGCGTGGCTTGATCTTGTCATTGAAGAGGTCGTCGAGCTTGCGCGCATCGAACACCGTGACGGTGGGTGACAGCTTGCCGTTTGCCACGAAGTGGATGCCGTCCGGCGCCGTGTTGATGCCGTGTGGACTGTTTCCCACGGGCACGTAGCGGGTATAGGGCGAGCCGTGCCGACCGTCGAGGACTGGCACGCCGCCCATCTCCTTGAAGTCGCCCTTCTTCACCGCCTCTTCGATGCGCTTCAGGTTGAAGATGACGACCCAGTCCTGCTCCTTCGCCATCATTTCCGCGAGCGTAACCCCCTCCTCGGAATTGTAGCAGGTCGACCACGCGTACTTGCCCTGGTAGTCGGAGTCGACGTTGTCGAGATTGCCATCGACGCGGATCTGCCAAGCGACCTTCATTGTGTCGCCGTCGATGGCCGTGAACAGTGACGCATACTGCTTGGGATCATCGAGGATCTTGCCGTCATTGGGGAGGGGAACGCGGTCCTCGCCATTGCAGTAGACATAGCCGGTCCTGGGATATTTCTGGACGCGCAATCCGTGCACCGTTGCCTGGTTCGGCAGCTGGATGATCTTGTCGCACTTCATGACGTCGAGCCGGATGCGGCCGACGCGCGTGTTCGACTTGTCGTTCACGAACAAGTAGCGCCCGTCGTAGGTCCCGTCGGTGAACGACGGGTGGGGATGGTGGAGGTCGCCATTCATGTACGTGCCGCCGCGGCTCTTCAGGAATTCGCGGGCCTCCGGCGTCAAACCTTCGGTCAGCACCTTCAGGCTCTCATTGGTTTGTCCCCAGCCGGTCGCGCTGCAGCGGTTGAACACCGGCACGCGCATCAGCTCGCGCATAGACGGGAGCCCCAGGATGCGCACCTCGCCGCACTGACCGCTCGAGGAGAACACGTAATACTCGTCAAGCTCGCCTGGCGCGACCTCGGTCTTGGCGTGCGGGCTTCCCGTCGGTTGGGCCGGTGCCGGCTGTGCCTGCGACCGGCTGAGTCCCATGCCTCCGACAATGCCGGCAGCACCCGCCGCCGTTGCGGCTGCGGTCGTGCCAAGTAGGGTGCGCCGATTCAGGCCGGCCTTGTTCGATTGATCTGTCATGACAACTTCCTCCGCAGCGCGTCCGCTGCCTCTTGTATTCTAAGCCTTCCCACGGTCTGCGGTATGCGCTGGATCAAACTCCGAAGCGCGGATTGCTTGGGTGCCGGCAGATCGGCGCGCATCGAGGGGGAGGACAGAGCCTCGCGCTTGGCGCGTTTAAGCCGCACCTGGATCATGTGCGGACAGCGGTGATCGTCCCAATACAGCTCCTGGCAGTGCATGCAGTAGATGCACTCGTTAACGTTGATATGTCCTTCCGGGTGGATCGCCTGCACCGGGCACTCGTTCGCACAGCGCTGGCAGGGTTTGCCGCATTCGGGCCACCGCCGCAGCCATTCGAACATGCGGACGCGTCCGGGAATGGCGAGGGCGGCCCCCAGGGGGCAGAGGTAGCGGCAGAAGAACCGCTCGATGAACAGGCCGGCGCCAAGCAGGGCCGCGGCGTAGAGGACGAAGGGCCACTCGCGAACGAACTTCAGGACGATCGCTGTCTTGAACGGCTCAACCTCGGAAAGCTGCTCGGCGAAGGCGATCGAATAGAGCGACATCCCGAACAGGAACAGGAAGATGATGTACTTGATGGGCCACAGCCGCTCGTGCAGGTCCCAGGGCACGCGGATCTGAGGAACGCGCAAAGCTTTGGCGACGGTGTTGGTGAGTTCCTGCAGCGCGCCGAAGGGACAAAGCCATCCGCAGAACGGGCCCCGGCCCCAGAACAGCAGCGCCGCCGCCACCGAAGACCACAGAATGAAGATCAGCGGTGAGGTGAGGAAATACTCCCAGCTGAATCCGGTGATCAGCGAGCTCGAGAAGGTCAGCACGTTGACGACGGAGAGCTGCGCGTTGGCGTACCAGCCGAGCCAGACGAGCGTGAACAGGAGAAAGCCGCGGCGCACCCACGTGTAAAGCCGTGGCCGGCGAACGAGCTGGTTCTGGAAGAAGAAGATCACCGTCAGAATGGCAATGGCGATGCCGGTGATGGCGACCGAGACCGCGTTCCGCCGCCACATCTGCTTCCACAGCGGCTCGTCCTCTGCGGCGGAGGCCGCGGCGGCGGGTGTTGCTTCGCCCGACTGCACCGTCTTCGCCTGCGTGTCAGCGGGCGGCGGCGGGGCGCGCTGCTCTTTCCGGATGTAACGCTCGGGCAGCTTATACTCGAGGTCAAAGGTGAGGAACGCCTTCTCGCGCGCACCCGTTGCCCGCTGCACCAGCAGCTGCAGCTCCCACGGCTCGGTGGGATCAAAATCGAAGTCATCGGGAACTATAAAAACGCCGATTTCGCGTAGTGTCGGCGCGCCCGCCGCCGCCAGGGAGCCTACGCGCTCGTGGTTGCGATCCCTGAAGCGGGTGCCAGAGCCTGCCTGCAGGAGCTCGATCCGGTCGAAGATGCCTCCTCGCACGTAACCGGAGCCCTTGAAGGAGTACAGCCCATCTCCGGCGACGAGGAGGGCCTGCTGGCCTTGCTTCAAACGTCCGACGAGTTGATCGTAGCCGCCTTGGCCCAGGAGGCTCTTGCCGATCGACGGCACGCTGACGAGCGCAGCGTAAAGGTCGATGAAGGTGGCGTCCGGATTTCCGATCTGCGGAGTGGCCGCCGCCGCGGCGTTGCCCGAACGATCGAAGGCGCGATTGATGTCGGCGACGGTGAGGCGCAGATGACCGACCGAACCGTCCGCGAGGAGGCTCTGCCAGTCCCGAACCTCACCTTGATTGGCGTCAATCGCTTTGGCCATGCCGGGCGCGGCAGGGCCCGAAGTCGCCTGGCCCGGCGTGATGCGCCCACTTCGCAACAGCCGCACCGCCGAGCGCACAACGCTGTCGGCCATCACGAGCACGGTGACCGTGGCGCCGCTGATGATGTCCGGCTGCGGGGCACGCTCCTTGCCAGCCGCGATTGGCCCTATGCGCGTGCCGATCAGCTTGTTGACGGCTTCCACGACGCGCCGCTCGGGAACTCCGACCAGCACGATGGGCTCCTTGTGCTCCACAAGCTTGAGGCCGGTGATGGCGCCCGCAGTGTCAATACCAACGAGCATGCGCACCGGCTTGCCCGAATAGCCGATGGAGGCGGTGAAATCGGAATTCAGATAGACGTAGCCCAGCAACTTGTCGGCGGCATACGCCGGGAGAATCGGCGGCTCGCCCTGCGGATCTCCGAAGCGCGTCGCGCCAGGGAAGACCTCCTGCGGTGTGACACGCGCGGCGAACTCGGCCAGCCTTGAGTCCGCAGATGCCATGCCGGTATGGCAAAGGATGAACAGCGCAACCAGAAGAGTGCCGGCGCAGTACCTCATGATCGAGGGCTTGCTATGGCGCAGGTGGCGGCACACCATGAGAAGGTCTCTGATGCTTTGCCTTTAGGTTGGACCATGTGAACCGAGAGCGCAACCGACCGTTCGAGACCGGACCGGAGTAGAGCATGACCTCATTAAAAGCGGAACCGCCAGGACCTGTTCGCTCGCTCGATGAATTCTTTGCTGTCGCGCACGCGATGGAGAGCGATGCGGTGGCCCGCTATTGCGATACCGCACGGCTCTTGCGCCAACAGCATGCCGACGCCCTGGCTACTGTCTTCGAGGGTCTTGCCCAAACAGAACGTGGCCATGTCGACAAGGTCAATACCTGGGCTGCACATCGTGACGCCCCTCTGCCGACAACAACGGCGCTGCCATGGGCTGTCCCAGATACGCACGACGCGCCGCCGGCGGAAATGGCGCAGTCGAGGTTGCTCACGCCTTACCGTGCCCTGGCCTCGGCGGTTCGTCACGAAGAGCGCTCGTTCGCCTTCTGGACCTACGTGTCGGCGCATGCTCCCAACGCCGACGTGAAGGAAGCGGCGGAGCGCATGGCGCTCGAAGAACTGGAGCATGTTTCCGTCCTGCGCCGCGAACGGCGCAAGGCGTTCCATACCGAGCGCAAGTCATCGGTCCCGCCAGACCAACCCGTCGCCTTGAGCTCGCTCGCTTCTCTTGAAAAACGTTTGGCCAGCTTCGTCGAGCAACATCCGTCCGCGGCGGCGGGCCAAGAGTTTGCGCCCACGATCGCGGCCGACGCTCGGCGCGCTGCCGCCACCCTGGGCAAGATCGCGCCTGGCGAGAGCCTCGTGCTTTCCCTCCCGAATATCCCGTCCGGCTCGCAAGATGATCCGATCGCCATGTCCGAATACCTGGCCGAGGCATACCTGCGCTTTGCGGAAGCATCGACAGATCCCGATATGCTCGCCACAACCCAGGGGCTAGCTGGCATCGCCATTTACCGCTTGGCGACGCTTCGTTCTGTGGCGGCTGACACAAAATCCGCTGATTAAGCTTCTCCCAAAGCACCTTCTCCGGCCCAACTCCGAAGCTGGTGCGTCAGCCTCGGTGTCCTCGTCTCCGTCAAAGATTGATTCAGCGCAAAGAAGCGCACGCTCGAATCCATTCACCGTTGCAGGAGTTCAAGAGCGGCAGCGGAGGCGGACACAATGCTTGCGAAGCGCATCGTCAGGACCTTGAGGCGAGCTACTGGCTGGCCTCGACGCACTGGGACGCCCGACCAGACTGCCTTGCCCGCACACTTGCATGCATTGCTTGGGTGGCGGCTGACGGGTTTGGGACTGAATCCTAAGGATATCGAGCGGCATTCACCTCTCGTAATGGACCAGCTACGAAGCAGGTGCGCGTTGTGCGAGCATAAGCGGCGCTGTCTGGAAGGCATGATGGACTATCGCAACCCGCCGGGATGGGAAGGCTACTGTCCCAACGCTGCAGCCATCCACGCTCTATTGGCAGCTCCGGGAGCTGGCCGGGCCGGGTGTTCGCGTCCGCCGCGCGCCACACGCGCGAGCCAGGTTCTTCCCTGAGCTGAAAGGCTGGTTTCTCAACCCTTCGGGGCCCAGGTCATCGCGGGTCATGGCGAAGTGCCGCGGCATGCCATGGCCATGCGGCTGAACACGACAACGCAATTCCCGGCACCCGCAGCCGTCGAATTTTGACCTGAGGCAGCCATTGAGAACAAACGGACGGAGCTGGAGGCTGCGGGGGGGGCGATGAAAGAGGGAACAGCCCTGTTTCGCGGTGCAATGCGCGAAAACGGCACAGAAGCACACAATATTACAAACGGTAACAACCCTGACACGCCGCGCTCACGCAGCTCTGTTCTTATTGCGTCGAAACGGAGCCGATCCGGCAAGAGGTGACGATCATGAACCGCTCACAAAAAGTGAGACATCTAGAGGAGTCGATGCAGCGATGCCAACAAGAAGGCGTCATCATTTATCCTACTGCCAACCAGCAAGGATGCGCGACGATCCCCTTTGAGTTCGCTCGAGCTGCGGAGCAACGCGAAACGAAGCGACAGAGGCGCGTCGTGAAAGAAAGTCCCAACGGAATGGCGATCGCGGATTAATTGTCGTGAAATTAGTGGGCCCCAGCCCAGACGCGAAAATAGCGCCAAGGCGACAGCGTTGATGGCGGCGATGATGATTGTAGTCTCCCGCAAAGACGAAATGGGCGATTTCGTCGCCCCGCTTGCGCAGCGCGTGCTGGGATGGTTCGCAACCGCCTGCATGGCCGGGAATATGCAATGAGCAGATGTAAACAGTTGATCGTGGGTGCGCTGCTGGCGACGGCGACAACGGCTTCGTTCGCGATGGCCCAAGACCAGGGACAACAGACGCCGATGATGGGCCCAGGCATGATGGGGCAAAATCGAATGATGGGCTGGGGGATGATGAGTCCCGGCATGATGAGGCCGAACGGAATGATGGGTGGGGGCATGCAGGGGATGATGGGTCCCGGCATGATGATGGGCTACGGGCCGATGATGCAGGGTCAGCTCGCCTACTTGAAGGCGGAGCTTGGCATCACCGACGCGCAGACGAAAGCCTGGAATGACTACGTGAGCGCGGTCGAAGCTCGGGCCACGACGATGCAGGGCATGCATGCCGCGATGATGCAGTCCATGCAGACGGGCACCGCCTTGGAACGCATGGAAGCACACACTCAGGTGATGCAGAACATTCTTGAAAGCATGAAAGCGATAAAGCCAGCAACCGAAGCACTCTACAAGGTCTTGACCGATGACCAGAAGAAGAAGGCAGATCTGCTGCTTGGGAGCGGTTGCTGCATGATGTGAGCGCCTGTGAGTTACTACTTCAGCAAAGTTCTGGTGCTGGGCTTCGACGCGGCGGTGGCGGCGGTGAGCCAAAAGCTCAAAGATGAGGGCTTCGGCATCATCACTGAAATCGACGTGACGAAAACGCTCAAGAGCAAGATTGATGTGGAGTTTCGCCCCTACCGCATTCTTGGCGCGTGCTATCCCGCCCTCGCCCATGAGGCGCTGAAGCTCGAGGACAAGGTCGGCA
Source organism: uncultured Alphaproteobacteria bacterium (assembly GCA_963724595.1). Classification (GTDB taxonomy): domain Bacteria; phylum Pseudomonadota; class Alphaproteobacteria; order Rhizobiales; family Hyphomicrobiaceae; genus Hyphomicrobium_A. The sequence goes on from CAVRVR010000011.1 coordinate 24,870, forward strand.
CCATGCCGCCGTGCAACGTTATCGTTCAGGAGCTTGCGCCGGGGCGGGTCGAAGTCGCGGCAATTGATCCGGTGGCGTCGATGACGGCGATCGACAATCCGGCGCTGATTGAGAAGGCGAGGGTCGTGCGCGGCAAACTGGAAAAGGTGATCCAATCGCTATGAGCTCGCTTGGCGCGAGTTCCCGTCGCTATTGTTGCTGTGCTCTGCTGCTCGCCTCTACTTGCCTCGCCGTTGGCCCATTGAGGACAACGGACCTTACTCTTCGCAATCTCGTGATAGCCCTGCGAGATGTCGACCCCTCAAAGCCATTGGACCTTTCTCACAGGGATCTCAGTTCCCTCGATCTCAGCGACCTCGACTTCAAGCGGAGCAACCTCGCGAGCGCGAACCTTCTCGGGGCAAATCTAACAGTAGCCAACCTCGCATTCTTTGGTCCTGGCCGGCGGCGGACAGGTCAGCGCGACGTGCAAGCGACATTCTCGACGATCGTTACGCTCGTGGGGAAATAGATCGCGAGGAATACATGAGGCGGAAACACGACATCGCGGGAGGCTGAGGATGTCCTACTACGTCAGTACGACGCTGGCCGCATCGTTCGCTGATGCTGTCGCCCGTACGGTGGACGCCCTGAAGGGCGGAAGGCTTCGGGATCATCACCGATATCGATGTGCAGAAAACGCTGAGCAGAAGATCGGGGTGAGGTTTCGCAGCTACAGAATTCTCGGCGCCTGCAATCCGCAGCTCGCGTACGAGGCGCTGCAGTTGGAGGATAAGATCGGGACGATGTTACCCTGTAACGTCGTCGTGCAGGAACTTGAAGGCGGTGGCGTCGAGGTGGCGGCGATCGATCCCGTGGCCTCCATGCAGGTTGTTGATAATCAGCGTCTTAAAGAGGCTGCCGCCCGAGTGGGCGGAAAACTCAAACGCGCCCTTGCGCATCTGCAAAGTGACATCTCACAGGATCAGGCGGTCGTCGTCGAGGAACCCCATGACGGCGTTGTCGTGGCGGAAACGGGCGCAGGAAAATTTCAGAATGCAATCATGGCTGGCCGCCACCGTCTCCTTGCCGACGAGCCCAAGGCGACGGGCGGCCTCGATAGTGGGCCCAGCCCCTACGATCTTCTAGCCGCAGCTCTGGGAGCATGCACGTCGATCACCCTTCGGTCCTACGCCGAACACAAGCAGCTTGCTCTGGGGCGCCTTACCGTCCGCGTGAAGCATGGAAAGCTGCCGGTAGAGCACTGCGCCGATTGCGGCGGAGCTGCAGAAGGCAGAATCGGTAAAATCGATCGCTTTGAGCGCGTCATCAGCGTCGAAGGTGGCGTCGACACCAATATGGCCGACAAGCTGATCGAGATTGCGGGCAAGTGTCCCGTCCACCGCACGTTGGAAGCTGGGTCAGCGGTGATAACCAAGATTTCCGACGACCAGACAAGTGCCGTCGTCAAAACGAGATCGGGCTGAAATCCGCCGTGGGGACTTGGCAGGACGCTCGTACGCGAATAGCGCATGCCTGTCTGGCGCTTGGAGGTCGAGCCTGGGCAAACCCACGGCGCTATCTTTGTACGGACAGTTACAAATCGCAATCCCACATGAGCGCGAGTTTTTCATCGATATGATGGAGGCGCTCGTCGAGCCGCTTTCGCTCTGCTCTGCACTCGGCCAGGACAAGAGCCGCCCGCTCCCATTCGTCGGCGCCAAGGGCGTCGTCGGCAAGCAGCTGGCTAAGCTCGGCGGCTCCAGTTCTGATGGCCGTGACTTCCGCGGCGATTCGATCACGTTCCGCAAGTAAGGGCTTGTCCATGCGTGGTCCCTCCGCTGCTTGGAGGACAACGCTAGTGCTGAGTGCGGCGAAAGCTGGGCACGATTGGCAAAAAGGTTAAAGGCGTCAGGACAATGGGTTCCGAGGTGCCAACACCGTCGGAACTGCACTTGAAGGGCCCCGCGAGCATTTTCATGAACTCTCCGCAATATGGAACAAGATCGCCCCCGACTCGAACTGACCCAAAGCGGACGCTCGAGCCATTCAAGCGCGCCGCTTATCAAGCGGATCGATGCTTTGTCGGCGTGGCGGCGGCGTGGATCTCGTACTGAAAGGATTAAGGGCTACGCGCCCGACGAGATCATAGGCCAGCGTTTTTTCCGCTTTTACGCCCCCGAGGACCAGCCAGCAGGCGTCCCAGCTACAGCACGTCATCGGGACGCGACATGCGCACCTACTTTTGCCCTCTGTGCAAACAGTGCGTCGACGTGAGCACAACATTGGCCAACTCTGTCGTCGCGAGTTCAAGGATGGTGCTTACCTGCTCGGCTTCGGGACGGACCGCGGTACGGTAGCGGCGGCGTCCGACTGGAACGGCCCCATGCGCATCATGTCGGTGCGCCCGGCGATCGAGAAGAGTTATGAGCGCCGGTTCCATGCCGTCACACAAGACATCGCCGAACCAAAGTTCTTCGTCCCGATGAGAGGCAAAGTTTCGTTGCAAGAGGTGCTAAAGCGACCGCGGCTCGAACGCGCCATCGGCGTCATCTATAGGCCCGAGACAGAGCTCGCGAGCCACTATTTTCAGGCCGTTCTATCAAAGCTGTTCGGCGAATACATCTGGTTCGACGAGACACGCGCGGTCAGTCCCTGGAGCGCGTCGAGGACGCGCTGCACGCAACCCGTGCCGCTGTCGAGGAAGGCATCGTCCCGGGCGGCGGCGTGGCGCTGCTGCGCGCTATCAAGACGCTCGACGGCTTGAAGGTCGAGAACGACGATCAGAAGGTTGGCATTTCCATCGTCAAGAAGGCATTGCAGACGCCGGCTCGGCAGATCTTCACCAACGCCGGCGAGGACGGCTCGGTGATCGTCGGCAAGATCCTGGAGAACGGCAAGCACAGCTTCGGCTACAACGCTCAGACGCATGCCTACGGCGACCTCGTCGCCGAGGGCGTGATCGACCCGGCCAAGGTCGTGCGCTGCGCCTTGCAGGACGCGGCGTCAGTGGCCGCCCTCCTGGTCACCACCGAAGTAATGGTCGCCGAACTGCCCAAGAAAGAGTTCCGCGCATCCGTCGGGCGGTGGCGGTATGGGCGGCATGGGCGGAATGGATTATTGAGGTTTGCCCAACAGAAAATTTAGGCCCCGGCCTCTGCGCCGGGGCTTTTCACGACGTGCGTGAGCATGTCGCCGATTTCCTTGAGCGTGATCTTCTTGGCCATGCTGGAATTGTTCGCGGCAACGGAAATCGCGCAAATCTAGTTCGGGCGCCGCACACGTACGGGCCGACACCCGTGATGCTCATCTCCTGCAACCCACAGCCGCGTCGACCGGTAATGAACGCCGCGGCGCTTCTCGAAAACGCATTCTTGCGCTACTTGCTGCTGCCGTCGGCGTTGAAGGACTCTATGTAAGCAGCGAGATCATCGCGCTCGACTTCGTCCTTGATGCCGGGAAACAGCATCTTATTGCCGGGCACCTTCTTCTTGGGATCGGTGACGTACTCGTGGAATGCCGTGTCGTCCCATGTGATGCCGGAACTCTTCATGGCCTCGGAGTAGGTGAACCCTTCGACCGAGCCGGCCTTGCGGCCCATGAGGCCGTTGAGCTCAGGCCCCACCTTGTTTTTGGCCCCGGGACCGATCGAATGGCACGCCGTACATTTGGCGAAGACCTTCTTGCCGGCTTCCTTATCTTGCGCCGACGCGACCGTCGGCAGAGCGAGCGCAAGACCCGCCGCGACAATCCACCTAAGCATTCTGTTTCCTTCCTTGTGTTCGATGATCCGGCGTCGTCTTTTTATACGCGTATGATCCCAATAGAGATCCAGCGCGTGCCAGTCTTTTCTTGACTTGGTCCGAAGCCGGTGAATGCTCCTTGACGACAAACGCAGGGATAATGCGGGGCTCGCGCGCGCTTATTCGCCCGGACGAGGACATCATGCGCTGTCTCACCTGCGGGCGCGACTTCGGCATCTCGCTGAGAGCCTAGATCAGCATGCTAACCATCGCGTTGGCGATAGCGACAGAAGTCCCGCATTCGCGCACGTTAATATCGCTAGTCTGGAAGATCAATCGGCAACGGCTACATGCCGCCGTCGGACATTCCGGCCCGCAACATAAAGCGTTCATCAAAGCGCGCACGAACTCGGGTACGGGAGAGCAGGCGCAGCGTACAAGCTCAATGATCATGGATAAGGGAAAGGTTTGCGCATTCCGCTTCGCGAAGGCGACGCCTATAATGACAAACGCTAAATGATCGAGTGCCCGCTCCGAATTCAATCGCGGCAGCAAATCTAAATGATAGGCCGTCAAGCGAGACCACGCGTTGTTGTAACCGGCATGGGGGCAATCACGCCCATTGGTCAAAACGTCGAGGAATTCTGGTTGGGGTTAGCAGCGGGCCGTTGCGGAATTCACCCCATCGAGGGCGTTGAACTCCATTGTCTCGGTGTTCGTATTGCCGCGCAAGTCGTGGGTTTTGATCACGGCGCTCGCCTTGGGACCTGGCAACGCGATAAGAGCATTATGCACTCCGAACGTTTCTCCTGGTTTGCCGCAGCTGCCGCCGATGAAGCGATCAAGCAATCGGGCCTAGAGGTCCCCTTTGAAAATGCATCCCGCGTCGCCTGCATCATTGGGTCCGCTGCGGGCGGCCAGATCAGTGGCGAGCTTGCGGCGCACAATCGCTTCATTTCCGGCAAACGCGCCGTACATCCCATGCTGCTTGCGCGCATCGTCTGCTCTTCTGCTCCAGCCCACATCGGCATCGAGTACGGGATTAAAGGTCCGACTTATGCCGTTTGCAGTGCGGGCGCGAGTGCAGCGCATGCAATCAGTATCGGCAGCGACTACATTCGCAGTGGCCTTGTCGATGTGGCCCTTGTTGGAGGCTCGGAGAGCGCGATCACCTACGGCGCCTTGATGGCGTGCCAGCAGATGCACGTGCTCTCTCGCGAGGGCTGCTTTCCGTTTGCAAAAAAGCGCACAGGAATTGTGATTGCAGAAGGCGCCGGCGTGTTGATCCTGGAGGCGGAGCACCATGCGCGCGATCGTGGCGCGACTATCATTGCCGAGATGTGTGGGCTTGGCATGGCATCCGGCGCGAACGAGATGGTCGTCCCTGAGATCGAAACATCCGTTGAGGCCATGCGCCGCGCACTTGAGGATGCGCAGCTCGCACCGAACGACATCGACTACGTTAACGCGCATGGCACTGGATCGGTTATCGAGGACGCTCTCGAGACAAAGGCAGTCAAGGCGGCCTTTGGCAACCACGCCTATGAATTGAGCCTTTCCTCGACAAAGTCGATGCACGGCCATCTATTGGGTGCCGCCGCAGCCACGAAGCCATCGCCTGCATCAAGGCGATGGAGACGGGACTAACGCCCCCGACACTCGGCCTCGACGAAAGCGATCCTGAGTGCGATCTCGATTGTGTTCCGCACACCGCACGCAGGAAAACGATGGCTTACACGATGTCGAACACATCCGGTCTGGGAGGATTTTCGGCTGCGATCGTATTCGGACCGCCTCACGAGCGAGCGGCAGGAGCTCGCCGAGTTCAGCGCGCCACTTGGTTGAAGTGAAGGCCGACGATCCGACTGTCGAACCGCTCAGCGATGGCTTTCAACAACGAAGCGCGGCAAGAAGCGCAAGAGCAGCGCGAAATAAGCTGCCGCGGGAAGACCACCCATGCCTGATCACTACCGCCGGGAGGATGGGGCCTTAATGATCAAGGTGTCAGCCCCGGCCAATACGTCAACGAATTGGCCGCGACACGCCTTGGCGTTCGCCCCGCAAGCGGGAAGCGAAAGACGCAGCGCAAGGCAGGCGGGTCGAAGGCGGTGGCGCCCAAAGCGAACCCGCCGTTCTTCGACTGGCGGCTAACCAATATGGCTGCCTGTCCGTTTCGCCAAGCACTGTTGTCCACGGGCGTCGCGTGGCGAGGGGGAACCCTGAACCGATGTCGCCCGTTACCGCAGCATCGGACCGCCACGACCCACCCCCGTCGTCCCTCGGCGGTCCATTAGAGCCACGGCCTCGGGGCATGCTGCGAGTTTCGCGTCGGCATGTCCTCTTCTTTCGTGTCCGATGCCCAAGTAACGTCCGGCAACGCTGATCAGTGCGGCTTACAAGTCGGAGAATAACGATGAAAAAAATGGCGCTCGTCTTGGTGCTCGGAAGCGTCCTGAGTTTGGGAGCGTGCGGCCAAGATAACTCTACGGCCCTTAACCCCCGCGGAAACCGGCGATGCGGCCGCACTCCTTTCGCGGCTCATCGTGAACGGTGGCGAACTTCTGGCGAGCGAGGAGCAGGATATGCTCGGCTCCTATTTGCCTCGTCGTCCTGAGGTCGCCGATATTGCAGCGCCTTGATCCGAGCACTTGCAAATAAACGCTAACGTGATTGGTAGTGATGGGCTGGGATACCCACATCTGGAAAAGAGAACGGCGCAAAAGCGTCTTTCCAAAGTTGGAGGAATCCCATGAAGATCTGGAACAAGCCGCAAGTCAGCGAGCAGTCTGTCG